>NZ_JAAJBU010000002.1 GCF_011392125.1 Flavobacterium lotistagni | reverse complement strand
AGCGAAGCTAAATCATCAGGGCTAGGGCTTTAGTAAAAATCAAGGACATTATTTTTTAAATGAAAATTAGGCCTAGTACCTGAAGTCCACCGGACTTCCTCCTTTTAATTTCAAATCTGAAGTCCACAGGACTTTTATTCCACTACGTTCCATACAATTCGCCCGTTGGGCTCGGGTCTCCTCTTAATATGCTCCGCCAGTTCGCAATACTCGTGTCACCCGAGGCTTTAGCCGAACAGAGCGAAGCTAAATCATCAGGGCTAGGGCTTTAGTAAAAATCAAGGACATTATTTTTTAAATGAAAATTAGGCCTAGTACCTGAAGTCCACCGGACTTCCTCCTTTTAATTTCAAATCTGAAGTCCACTGGACTTTTATTCCGCTTTCGCTCCATACCGTTCAACCTTCGGTCTCGGGTCTTCTCTTAATATGCTTCGCCAGTTCGCGATGCTCGTGTCACCCGAGGCTTTAGCCGAACTGAGCGTAGCTAAATCTTAAGTCCACCGGACTTTTATTCCATTACATTTCATACAGTTTGCCTGTTGGACTCGGGTCTTATCTCAATATGCTCCGCCAGTTCGCTATACGTTTGTCAACCCCTAGACATTTGATATTAAGAAAATCATTAACTCGCTGCTGATTCATCAGGGTTCAGGTCTTTTTTTTGTAGCATTTATTTTGGTTCAATTAGAATTGCTACACTTTTTGTAGCAAAACAATTGTCTTTTTAAAATTTGCTACAAAAGTTGTAGCAAAAAAAACATCAAGGAAAATTTTGCTACAATTGCCGTGTGAGGATTTGAAGGTGATTTAAGGAAAGTGGCTTTTGAAGAGTCTTATGCGTTTTCAAATATTGCAGTTAAAAAAAATCCGCTTCAACATTTGAAGCGGATTTTTGTTCTGAAAGGAAAAGAAATTAATGAATTATTTTCTTACTCACTTCGAGGCCGTTGTCTAGTTTAATCTTCACTAAGTAAACCCCTTGGGCGAAACCAAATCGGGTTTTAAATTCGGCGGTATTCGCTTTGTAGGTCTCAATAAGCTTTCCTGAAATGTCATAAAGCGTCGCCTCAACGATATTCTTGGCACTGTTGATATTCAACTCCTGATTTTGAACAAAAGCCGTCACAGCAACTTGCGTATCGAAAGTGTCATTGCCTAACGCACTATTGTTGTAGCGCAATACAAATCGGTCATTGAAAGTACCGGCGGGCGAAGTAAAACTATAAGGGCTGTGTTTCAAATCGTGAATGATGTTTAAATTACGGTCTTCAAGATAAATTTGCTGGTTTTCAAACAAACCATCCACACCATCTAGCCCAATAGAGTAAGTATCTTGAACTATCGATTTAAAACCTAAAATCACTTGATCGGTTTGGTCAAAAGGCATGGGCCTGCCTTGAATCACGAGTTTGCGCTCTGGAATAATCGAATAGAGCAGCATTCCAGATTCGTCAATAGGCACTCCGTCATAAGAGCGATCATAATCAATAGTTGCATCGGGCAAATAGCCTACGAGAATTTGACTGAAACTACCGCTTTCGCTAATCAAGTCTAACCAAATACGGTTTTTATCAGAAGCGGCACTTTGGATAGTTCGCTCGTTTTGAGCAACAATACTTTGTCTGAAGAACTGGTTGTTGTTGCCGGCTACCCGCATAGCATTACGGAAAGTCACTGTAGCACCCGTAGCTGCTGTACCGGTGCTTTTGGCGAAAAACCCTTGACCCGAAGCAATATAACCGTTGGGTACCGCGCCACCGCTTCCCGCTTGAATCCCGCGTAGCCCTACGGCACCCAAACTGTTCCAAGCCGCGTAGTCGTTGGAGTTGTAGTTAAGCGCAAACGTACCATAGAACGGGTTGGAGTAGGCACTACTAATAGGTGAGTTGTGTGTCCAGAAATAAATAGTGCCGTCAATAATCGGTGTGTTGGCCGGATCGGTCAGGAACATTTGTGCATCAAGTGCCGACGGATAAGGGTTGCCAATTAAGTTATACTTGTCGTCATTGGTAGCCAAGGCCATCGTTCCATGGTAAATTGGGGTTGAGATAATTCCGTTATTGGGTGTTCCTATAAAATTGGCCGTGTAAGCAATTTTGGTTGCCGGTGTGAACGAAAAAGTCTGCGGTGCGCGAACACAATAACCTTTTCGCGGATCCATAATGGTTGCTGCTGATTCGTTCGCCCAGTTGCCGCCTAGGTTGGCAATGGTGGGTGTCCAGCTAAAATATTTATCAGACAAAGTATCCGGCGATAAACCACCTGCGCCGCCTAAAGCAAAATTAGAAGCTAAAGTAACCGGTGAACCCCAATAAGTGAAATCAAATCGGTACATCGGTTGGGTAAGACGCTCTACGGTAATAATGCCGGAATTGGTAGCCGAGTCATCGGTTTGAACCAAACTAGCGCCGTCATTGAATTTCAAAGTTCCGGGAGCATTTACGGTCAATCCGCCGTTTAAATTTAGCGCATCAGGGCTATTGAAAACCACCGTTCCTGAATTAACAGTACAACTACAGCCACTCAAACTTCCCGTTGAAGAATAATTTCCCGTAAAAGTAAGGCTGGTCGTTCCCGTTGGCGGAGCAGGGCTCCAGGCACTACCATTCCATGTTGATCCACTCATCAAGATGGTTCCGGTGCTGGTTTGGGTACAACTAGTCACAGGCGTTGTTACTGTGGCTGTATAAACTACTGGTGCCGGTGCTTTGGCATAAATTGTAGGCTGGTTTAAATGGGTTGCAGGATTGTAAGCTGTAGTAGCAGCGGCATCGATATATAAATCAGCAGTAGGTGACCAAGTGATAGGTAATTCGAAACCGAAAGTAGTCACGGGTCTGTTGGCATTGGTTGTTCCAGTAAGCGATGAACAAGAACTTCCTCCTGTTCTTGAAATCGTACTGACCACTGGGGGTGTCGAAATAGAAACGGTACTTGCCACACCGGCTGTTCCTGTATGACAAATGTTAATTACCACATTAGAAGTGCCGTCCCAGTTGAAAGGAGTGCTAAAAGTATGGGTATTTATGCCTAAAACAGGTAATAGATTTACTGTGGTGAATACTGTTGTAAAAGCGGGTGTCAAATATGTGGTGGTCAAAACGGTTGATGCGGTATGGCCCATACTGATTGTGTAAGTTCCCATGGCAATCGTTCCGGCGGTGGTAACATTAAATGCAATTGAAGTAATGTTACCGCCTGTAATTCCGGCAGCATTGAGTTCTGCTTTGGTGAATAGATATTGCACTCTTACCTCTGTGGTGGTTCCTTGACGGTAAGGGGTGTTGGCGGCTACCGATGTACCAGAGGCCACACCAACAGTTGCTGTTCCTGTATTTGGTGCTGCGGTAAAAGTTTGAATCGTATTCGGGCAAATATTTACAGAACTTGGCGCTACGGTTATAGGAGCAGGAAGTGCATTTACTGTAATAGTCACGTCTTTGGTTTTGACACAGGATGCTGGTGAAGTACCTGTTACGGTGTAAGTCGTGTTCACTATTGGCGTGGCAGTTACCGAGGCACCGGTTGTAGCACTTAAACCAGTAGCCGGGCTCCATGTATACACATAGGTTAAATCGGTGCTGCTTGCCGTGAGTGTGGTGCCGCTTCCAATACAGATTGAGGTACTCGGAGTTAAAGTAATATCGGCAGGTCTGGAACCGCTGAATTCGTCTGCTCCTATATCGGGTGTGGTTACATTTCTAGCCGTACTATCATAATCATCCAAAATGGAAACCGGTGTTCCGCCAGATTCGATATCAGTACATATAGGTGAAATATGCAAATCTGCTGTAGTCACATCCGCAAAAGGAATAACCAGAGCAGTATAGCTATTGGCATCGCCGCCAGAAACGGTTTTCCAGGCAGAAAAAGTAGTATCAGTAGCATTACTCAATCCCACAGTGGTGGCTACTGAACAATTCAAAACGTTATAGTTGGTAGTAATGCCCGTAAAAGTTGAACTCGTATTCACGAAAGCATAATTCTTACCGGAACTCGTTCTGGCCATCATAAAAATATTGTTCTTAATATCTCCGGTTCCGGCTGCCGCATTGAATTGAAAAGCAGTTGAAACCTGAGACCCAGCGTGTGTTCCGCCAATGTAAATACTGTTGTAGTAGTAGTTTCTTGCTCCGGTGGCTCCGGTATCAAAAATCCCAATCGCCCGAACTGTATTATTGTTGGTAATCGAAATCATGTTGTTGGCAAAGGTCCAGCTACCGCCGTTGGGCTGACATCCTATGGTGGAATTGGTGGTACCTGTGGTGGTATTGGTTAATCCGTAAATGCGGTTTTTGGAGATCGTACCTCCGCCAGCAGTATTTGCTGTCACAATTCCAGCTAATTGCACATTAATGGCAGTTACAGCCGAGGCATTGATGCTGTTGATGGTATTTCCGCTAATGGTGGATGCAGCACCTGAAGAGCCATAATAGATTCCCACAATCGGGATACCTGAACCCGTCGAAACATTGGTCGTTGGAGCGGTAATATTTGAAATGGTGTTGGAGCTGATATTGGCATTACCGGTTCCTTGTACTTCAATCGCCCGAACAGAAAAACCAGTAGTAGCCGAAGTGCTCGTCATTCCATTAATTGTATTACTAGTGATGGTGTTTGAGGTGGCACCGAGCGGATTCACGTATATTCCTCTGAAAGAACCGTCATTGGCCGAAGACAAAGTAGTAATCGCATTACCTGAAATTGTAATGGCCGATCCGCCAGTAACTGAAATCCCGCTAACAATTGATCCCGCTACAGTTCCAGTAGAGGAAATCGAAGTGATGGTATTGTTGTTAATTAACCCTGCAGCACCCGCGCTAATACTGATAGCCGAAACCAAACTACTGCCGTTTAAAGAGTTGATATTGTTATTAGATATCGATTTGTTCGTAGATACGGTAGCATCTAAAATACCATAAATTCCGGTGCCGGAAAAAGTCGATAGGGTATTGTTGTTCAAATTGAATGTAGCTGTACCCGCGGGTTGACTAGAATTGATTCCCGTCACTGCCAACGAAGAAGTGAGATTGCTAACACTATTGCCTGTAGCATTAAAGGTCGTTGCGGCACCATTGCTTGCGATTATAATTCCGGTAATTGAGCCAGCGTTTACACCAGATATGATATTGTTAGAAAGTGATGATACTGCACCTCCAAAGGCATTGGTATTTAAAATAGTGACTGGTGCAGAGGCTAATGCTAAAGTATTGAACGTATTTCCGTTGATGGTTTTGGTAGGGAATGGAGTTACACCATCTGTATTTGACCATCCTGTAAATGTTGAGGTGCCAGAAATCGTAATGTTAGAAAAATTGTTATTGTTGTTGTTAATCACTGCCCCGCTCACCGAACTAGCGGCATCATTATAAATAGTCAAGGAACCTGAGGCACCAGACTTGGTAAACGTACCGACAATACTGTTGGAGTTGATGTTTTTGGTTCCGGTAGCAGTTAATGAAACACCATCAGATAGCATGACTATACCGCCAGTAGAATTGATATTCAAATTGGTAAAAGTATTTGAGCTAATATCCTGAGATAAAGTTGCCGCCGAATTGATAATCAAGTTATGACTTGTTGCAGCAGTAGCAGCAGCCGTGTGAACAATACCTCTGAAATCATTGCTCAAGATGGAAAGTGCCGCAGCGGCCGTTCCGCCGGTATTTACAATCCCGCGAAATAAGCCTGAATTTCCTGCAACATAAGTAACCAAATCAGTACCAGCAATTCCCAAATTATTATTGCTGATGTTGATAGTACCCGTTACTGCTCCCGAATTGATGATTCCTGTGAAATTCGAAGCTGTTGTGCTGGCAGCGGCAAAACGAATTCCTCGGATACTATTATAAGTGTTTGTGAGATTCCCACTGATAGCCCCTGAAGTACTGATACCATTAAAGTTGTTGGCAGCTACAGCATTCAAGGTAATATTTTGGATGATGTTCGAAGCTCCAGAAGCTCCAATAGTAAGTGGCGAACCCGTGGCGGTGGAGTTAATTCCTGTAAATGTGCTGGCAGTAGTGGTTACCCCCAACGCTCCAATATTGATACTATTGGCAGCAAGAGTATGTCCTATGGTGTTGTTTGTAATGGTGTAAACTCCAGCACCTGCAGTGTTGATTCCGGTAAAATTAAAAGCCGCGGCTGCAACACCTGTTGTAGTAATGGATTGTATAGTGTTGTTCTGAATACTGACTGCACCAGTTCCGGTCATGTTGATACCGCATAAAGTTCCTCCAACTCCAGCAGTCGCATTGAAAGTGATGGGTGCTGCTGGTAAACCAATAGTGTTTCCTGAAGCGTTTCCGATATTGACATTTCCTGCAGTCACGTTGATTCCGGCAAACATATTGACCCCGGAAAAAGTTGCTGTTGAGGTATTGTGTGCAATTCCTGCGATTGTATTTCCTTGTACACTAGCTGATGCTACAGACAAGGTAATTGGCGTAAAAATCGAATTCGCAATCCCTACGAAATTATAAGTTCCGGTTCCGGATGAATTGGCATAACCAATAGTGTTGGAAGCTATAGAAAAGCCATTCCCGGAAGCATTGGCTATTTTAATTCCTGAATGAACGACACCGGTGGTTTGGGTTCGGGTAGCGCTTTGGTAGAACTTGTTGTTAGTAATAGTCACTAAAGTAGACCCAGTAGTGATGTAAACACCGGCAGATTCTACTGCAGCACTGAAATAGTCATAGATATTATTATTGTCAATTGTAATGTTGTTGTTTTCAAAGCCAGGGGTTCCTGAGAAATAAATTCCTTTGGACGGCAAATTGGAGCCAGCCGGTCCGATATTACAAAATTCAACACTATTATTATCGTTACCAGTATTGGTTGGTAAACCTCTAGTAGCAAACCAAATATTACCGCCATTAGTTCCGGCAGTCATCGTAGCTGAGCCCAAAATGGAGGTCCGATAAATATGGTTGTTGGAGGCATCAGTAATAAAACGAATAGTACAAGTTCCTGAAGTATTTGAAGTACTGGTGTTACTGATGGTTAAACTGTTTCCACCAGCATTTAAGCCGTCAATGGTCACAAAATCAGCACCGCTAAAATCAATCAAAGGAGTTCCTGCACTACCAGTTCCTGTACCAGTGATGGTTCTAGCAGCACACCCATCAGGTTGAATTAGAAGAGAAGTCATCGCGGCGTTATGATTCAAAGTGGCGGTATTGGCTCCTTCATTAATATCATTCAAAACTGACATCACCAAAACCCCTGTATGCGTTCCTGCATTGATGGCAGTAAAGGCCGCGCTGAGGGTATTGTAATTTCCTAATAGTGTGCCGCCGGTGGCCGTGAGAGTTACATTTCCCGGAATCAATTCGCCGGTAGTGCTGATACTCGCTCCGGGTAAATAACCTTGAAAAGTAATTTGAGCCAATTGGCCCGCTGTGAGTCCGGTGTTGTTAGTGCCAACAAAAATTTTGGCTCCCGTACAACTGTTGGTCCAACCGGTAATGGTTAGTGTTCTTCCGGCGGTCCAGGCAACGGCATTACTGGCAGCGAAAGTCAAGATATGGTTGCCTGAACCGAGTTCGATTGTTGAATTGTCGGTCAAGGCCAAAGTACCAACGGTGTCGCTAAAACCTACAGCAGCTCCGGTACTGAATTTACCTCCATTAAGAATAACATTACTTGTATTTGCGATTGCGTTGGCTGCTCCATATTGTAATGTTCCTGCGTTAATGGTAGTATTTCCAGTATAAGAATTTGAGCCAGATAACCGCACCAATCCTGGGCTGATTTTACGCAACCCACCGCTTCCAGAAATCGTATTGGTAAAATTCACGCTACCACCAGCGCTGACTACATCAAAGTTGACTGTATTGTTGTTCAGGTTAATTGTTCCTGAATAAGTGTGGGTATTGGAAGTGTTCAAAGAACCAATTGTGGCATTGGTAGAATTCGCAGGGACTACGATGTTGTTGGCCACTGTAGTAGGTGTAGTTGGATTGCTGATGTAGAGTTTGTTTACCAGAGCATTGCCGTTTCCAACTTGGATTCCGCCCTGAATAACGCCATTCGATTCGACCCAAAGTTCGCCTTCTTCAACAAAATAGCCACCAGATAAAGAAGCTACATTGTTATAATTCACCTCTACAATAGAGTATTGTTTGAGATAAAATCCTACAGAACCATTACCTTCGGGATAACTGTTGAGGGTAATTTTTCTGGAATTCGGACCATACACATGAAAGTTTCGGTTACCGGAATTGTAAATTGGGCGATTGAAAGTAAATCCACCGTTAATTGGATTGATTTCTATAACTGTGGCATTTCGCCCGTGAAAAGGCAGATTAAAAACTTGGGTATGGTTAGGGGAATAGTTTTCAATTTTACCGTAAAAATTAATTCCGTTTTCACTGCCGAATGGTCCATCAGCATCAAATTGATTCACTGACGGAGTGTAACTAGCGAAATAAGTCAGGTTGTTGATGTCTATCCATCCGCCATAATTGAGGTACATTGTGGTTTGTGGGCCATTTCTTAATTGAATGTTTAAATCGGTTGTAGCATTCCAAGTCACAGGGCATACATCGCCAAACCAGTTGTTGCAAAGTATGAATTCACCCAATGCATTGTCTCCGTCCCAGTTGTTTTGCGCTTGAACTTGCGAAGCACTGAACAATAAAACGAACCCAAAAACGAGCTTAAAGTATAAATATTTCCCCATAATATTCTTATTAAAAAAAAGCATTTGCAGCCTGATTTAAAGGCGGTCAAACCGAACAAAATTACAAATTTAATTTTTTAATAACTTTAACTTTACTTCAAAAACTGCATTATTATATTATTCTAAAAAACAGTTGTTTATAAGCAAAAAAACCTCTTAAATTAAAGAGGTTTATTATAATATTTTGCAAAATATTAAGAGTTTGTATCGCTCACTACAGGGAAACATTTATTGACTATAGTGATTCATCAATTTTTTTGAAACTTGAATCTGGTTTTCCAAATAGATTTTCACCATATAAACTCCTTGCGCAAAATCGAAAGGCTCGTTGATTTTTGAGGTTCTAGTTCGCGGATTAAAACGATATACCAGCTTGCCGGCCAAATCGTGTACTTCTACTTGACTGATATCTCTCGCGGCTTCAATAACTAACTGCTTTTTATTTATGAAAGCTATTACTTCTTGAGGCGCTTGGTTAAGATTTGTGGCAAGTGTGGAATTGGTATAGCGCAATACCAAACGATTATTGAAGTTGCCAATTTCTGATGAGAATATATAAGGGCTATCTTTCAAATTGTGAATGGTATTTAGGTAAGTATCTTCTACATAAATGGCCTGATTCTCAAACAAACCATCAAAATGATCCAAACGCAAAGAGAACATATCCTGAGCAGTAGCTTTGAAACCAAGAGGTACTTGGTCTGTATCATTAAAAGGCAAAGGTCGTCCTTGTATCACTAGCTCTCGATCAGGAATTACAGAATAAAAAGTAGAACTACTGTTATCTGTAAAACGAACACCATCGTAATTTCTGTCCCAGCCTTCAGTAGCATCATTAATATAACCAATCAAAATTTGATTGAAAGTACCGCTATGACTCAATAAATTCAACCATACTCTATGCTTTTCAGGTTGATTGGTTAGCCTAAAGAACTGACCATTATTGCCCGTAACACGCATGGAGTTTTTGAAAGTAACCGGATTACCACTCGGCGCTGTGCCAGTGCTTTTGGTGAAAAAACCTTGTCCGGTTCCGATGAATCCATTTGGGGTAGCGCCACCGGATAAAGCTGCTGAGCCACGGGATCCTACTGGGCCTAAGCTATTCCATGAGGCATAATCACTATCGGTATAATTAATCACGAAATCACCATAGAAAGGATCCACATAAGCAGTACTTGGTGCTGAATTGTGGGTCCAGAAATAAATGGTTCCGTCAATGATGGGCGTATTAGCAGGGTCTGTTAAAAATGCTTGTGCATCGACCGCTGACGGATAGGGGTTTCCTAACAAATTATATTTATCATTGTTGTTGCTTGGGCCAAGCGTTCCGTGATAAATCGGACAAAGAATGTCACCGTTGTTTGGAGTTCCTATGAAATTAGCTGTGTAAGGGGTAAATACCGTCGGGGTAAAAGAGAAACTCTGTGGCGCCCGAACAATATAACCTTTTATTGGGTTCATGATCGTTGCAGTACTTTCAGAAAACCAGTTTCCAAAGCTATTGCCTACAGTAGGAGTCCAGCTATAGAACTTATCACTTAGGGTATTGGGAGAGAGCATACCCAAGGTAAAGTTCGAGGCAAAAGTCACTGGGCATCCCCAATAAGTATAATCAAAACGATACATCGGTTGTGTAATGCGTTCGACATTGATGGTGCCAATGTTGGCCACGTTATTAATCTGAACTAAACTGGCGGAATTACTAAGATTGAATTGTCCTCCTGTGGCTACATTGACGATATCTGTTACGGTAATATTGTTTCCGGAATTGACTTGTAAAATACCACCATTCAATATTGTTAAACTGTAGGCATAAGCATTATAAGAAGAACCGGAAATAATAGGGTCAATAGTTGTGTTCGGAATGACCACACAATCTGTCGCTGTTGGAATACCCACAGGGTTCCAATTGCTGGCAGTATTCCAATCTGAGGTCGTTCCGTTCCAACTTTTAGAGGCGGTTACTGTTCCTGAACCAGTCATGTTGCTAGACAAAGCCGAACAATTGGCATCGCTTAAAGCTGTTAAAGTATAGGTTCTAGGAGTAGATGGAGCTACAGAAAACAAATAAGGATTGGTTGTGTTTCCATTCACAGTAACTGGAGTAGTTCCATCTGTATAGGTGAAATTCCATGGTCCGGTACCGGTGAAAGTAATGCTCATCGGAACACTGCCGGTGCAAGTTGAACCTGAGCCAGAAATCACAGCGGTCGGGCCATTGACAACAAAATTCCCTAAGGACCTTACCGTCGGATTATTCGGGCATGCCGCATAAAAAGGATAAGTACCCGGTGAATTGGTGTTGGTTAGCCCTGAGCCAGAAACACCAACCGGATTGAATGGAGTTCCGGTACCAATTGGAATACCGCCGCTGGCTGCCGTATACCATTCTACAGTTCCTCCTACAACCCCTGATATGGTTCCTGGTCCTGTTACATTCCATTGGAACGTATTGGTTAGTGTGATGCTGGATCCTGAGTATAACGTAGAGATTAAAGTATAGGTTACTCCGGCATTTAGCGTCGCACTCATCATGGGTTCGTAGGTCGTAGGTCCGCTATCATCGTCACCCACAATCCAGGTACCGCTACCACAGTATCCCGGATTGAAAGGGTTGATAACAATATAACCCATTCCATCATAAGCCGTAGTAGCTGCCATGGTAAAAGTATAGAACCCAGTTGCGCTTACCTGAAAATCCATTGAAGTATAATTGGCAGTGAGCCCATTGCCGTCAAATTCGCAAATGCTCGAGTTGGCCATAAAAATGATGGGTCGAATGGCTCTCGGATCACCAGTTGCATCCCAAGCGCCATTGATGGTATTACCCAAATTCGTGAGATTGGTACAAGAGCCAGTAGCGGTTAGTGTGGCTGTCCCGCCAGCACAAGTTGAACCATTAGTGGTCACCGGTGGAGCGGCATTAGTGATAAATGAAATCGGACCTGTCCAAACCCCTTTGTTTGCACCACAATTGGAGCGTACCCAAACATAGTATATCATACCTGAAGTAAGCCCTGTTAAATTCACTGTCGTTACTCCAGCACCAGTACTGCCTGTAGGAGTAGTAGCTGGAACCGGATCAGTAGCTGAGGTAGAATAAATATATTCATATCCGCTAGCCGGAGCTGGGCTGGCTGCTGTCCAGTTAAGGGTAGCAGTAGTAAAACCGATTCCGGTGGCCGGCTGAAGCGTAGGGTTTCCTGCACAAGGTAAAGCAACTACAGTGAAGGTATAATCTTCGGTTTCTCCGTAGGTAATAGATCCACATTGTTGCGGATTGGTATCGTAGTAATTTGCTCTGATTCTCATTCTGTGACTACCCACAGTTGCGCTCGCCGGAACCGTAAAACTTCCAGTATTGGCAGTATTGAAATTACCCGATCCATATACCTTTTCACCCGGATCACTAAAATCGAGATCGTTATTCCAATCAATCCAAATATTAAAGCCAAAAGTACCTCCAACATAAGCAGAAGAGAAATTAACCACTCCGTAAGGTTGTTGACTAACGGTTTGTGCGGTAAAATTCCCATAGCCACTGGCAGAAAGTCCGGAACTATTATTAGTAATATTGGCTATGCCTCCTGTTGTAGAGAAATTATTAATGTAATAACCTGTTGAAGTTGAAGTAGCGATACAGTATCCGGTATAAAAACTTCCCGCTGCAGTCCAAGAGCTGAAGGTGCCACCACAATCACTTCTGACAAAAACATAATAAGTGGTGCTGGCTGTTAGGCCTGTTAGATTTGCTGTGAGTGCAGTAGTTGCTATTCCGGGAACTGTTGGTGTAGTACTGCTAGTTGAAACATAATATTGATAACCATTACTTGGCAAAATAAGCGGAGCCGACCAGTTAATGGTTGCCGAAGAAGTCGTAATATTAGTAGTATCTGTCAAAGTTGGTGTTAAGCAAGAAGGGCTTAATGTAACTGTTACATCATCTACAAATAAATACCAAACATCGGCAGGAGATACGCCGTGAAAACCAATATAATATATACCGCTACTGCTAGGCATAAAATCTACCGTTTTCTGTATGTAAGGATCATTTCCAAGAACAGCAAATGTAGGCATCAAGGTGGTGGTCATGGAAGACGAAGAGGGCGAGGTGCCATACTTTATTTCGAGTAATTCGTTTTCACCAGTGTATGTGTAAGCTCTGGTATAGAAAGTCAAACGATAGGCCGTTCCTCCGGTGAGGTTTAATCCGCGCAGATAAAACCAATCGTTCATTGCATTAGCTGTATCGTATTGTATTCCCATTTGGTTGGTTCCTGATACAGGGTTGATGGCCGTTGCGTTACCTAGTGAGGTGCTGTTGCAGGTTTTCCAAAATTTAGTATCCCCGTTGGTATTTTCAGTCGCCAAACAAGCGGGAATGGCCGGCTGGGTGACGCTATCAAAATTTTGAGTATAGGGAATGTTGGCCGCAGTACAACTCGTGGTGATGTTTCCGTTTACATAGGCACTGTTGCAACCGTTTGATGCGAGAATTCTGTAATAATAAGTAGTTGCAGTTGTCAGGCCAGTTACATTTAATAGCACCGTAGGATTGGCCACAGAAAATGGCGATCCGGGAATATTTGCCGAGTAACCAGCATCGGTAGTAATTTGAACAGTATAGTTGATAGCTGCCGAAACACCACCAACAGGTTGTACCCAATTCAAAGTAAAACTGGTTGCAGTTAAATTGCTGGTTGTTACAGAATTTGGCACGCCTACACAAGTCAATCCGTTTCCAGAGAGCGCACCCGAAGCATTATAAATTGGGCCGCCGGTACATGGAGCATTGTTGTATGCATAGATGAAATAGTAATAACGGGTATTTCCATTCACACTGGTGTCATTTACACTTGGAGTTGCACTGTTTTGAATGAAAGTCAGTCCGCCACCTAATGATGCAATATTCCCGGCATTATAGATGGTTCCATTGGTGGGTTGCGCTGGTGGAGTGTTGGTTAAGGAACGAACCACCAAAAACTGGTCAGCTGTTCCCGAAAAAGTAAAGGGTAATGCTGTGGCTGTAGGAGTTCCCAGAGTAAAACCCGATGCCTGACTCGCTGGAGCTACACAAGGAGATGGAGTTGAGGCGCAAATGCCAAAAGTTCCGTTATTGTCATTGCTAAATTCCCAAACTCGAATATAGATTGTCGAGCCTGGAGTAAGACCACTTCTATTGATGTATGACATAGCACCGTTGTTACTATCGTCGTCGTCGCACTCAATTAAAGTGAGCCCACCACAACTGCCAGAATAAATGGCCATTCCTGAATCGAGCATGCTGCCGGTTTGCATATCTAGAATCAAAGTTCCGTTGGCTGGTACCACAGCTTTAAACCAAACGTCATTACCTAAATAACTCGCACAACCCGGAGCCGGAGTTCCTGTTGTTGAACTAGTAGTCGCAGTAGCATTCGAATAAGTTGTATAAGTACAACTAGAACCTACCGTGAGTGTAATAGCTGTAGTGCACTCATCATTAAAAGGAGGTAAAGTCGTTCCTGAGCCAACTAATGGCCCAAGGGAATTATATACCGGACCTCCAAGACAAGCCGTATTGTTGAAAGCATAAATAAAATAATAGTATTGTGTGTTTGCCGCGAGTCCAGTTCCGGCTATAGCAGTACTTGCGCTGCTTTGCACAAAAGTAAAGCCGGCCCCTAACGTCCCAACATTAGCTCCGCTGTAAGTTGTACCATTCACTGGTTGTGAAGGCGGCGTGTTGGTTAATGAACTCACAACCAAGTAGCCATTGGCACTGCCCGAAAAAGAGGCAGGAAGTGTAGAAGATGTTGGTGTTCCCAATACAAATGCGCTTGCCTGACTTACGGGTGCCACACAGTTGGGAAGTAAAGTAACCACGTTTCCAGTAACATACGCACTTGCACAACCATTACTAGCTAATATTCTGTAATAATAGGTGGTGTTTGAGTTTAATCCGGTCAAGCTTAAAGTGGTGGTTGGTGCATTAATCGTGAACGGAGAACCGGCGATATTAGCTGTATATCCGGCATCGGTGGTAATTTGAACGGTATAACTTAAAGGTAAAGCCGAGCCGCCAGTGGGTGCAGTCCAGTTTAAAACAAATCCGCTCGAGGTAACGCTAGCAGTACCAACCGTATTGGGTATCGCTGTACAAGTAACGCCTGATCCATTCAATGGCCCACTTACGTTGTATGTTGGTCCGCCTGAACAAGTCGTGTTGTTATAAGCATAAATAAAATAATAATAATTGGTGTTACCTTGTAAAGCTGTAGCTGTAAAAGTTGTAGTAGCATTACTCTGTATAAAAGTCAGTCCAGCACCTAAAGTGGCTATATTACCAGCAGTATAAATGGTTCCGTCTACAGGTTGTGAAGGTGGTGTTGCGCTGGTAGATTGTACTACTAAATAGCCGTTGGCACTACCAGAAAAGCTAGCTGCTATGGAGGTAGCGGTAATCGTACCAGATACAAAAGTATTGGCTTGGGCTACAGGAGCGACACAAGGCGGATACAAAGTAGTGAAGGTGCCTGAGCTTGTCCATCCGCTGTATACTCCGCTGCCACAATCACTTCTAACGAAAACATAATAAACGGTATTTGGAGTCAAACCACTAATGCTAGCAGAAGTTCCAGCAGTAAAAGTTCCCGATCCGGAAGGCGTCAGGTTAGCAGTTGAATATACATATTCGTATCCGCTTGCTGGTGCTGGGCTAGGTGCTGCCCAATTGAGCGTTGCTGTAGTAGAAGTGATGGCTGTTGTAGGGGTTAAAGTCGGTTTTTGGCAACCCGATGGTGAAATACAAGTAACCCCAGCGAGCCAACCAGAATTATTAATTGCTCCACTAGAGCGAAAGCGAATAGTAATCGCGCCACTGGCATCAGTCGAGGTAATGGTTCCAGGACTGTTGGTTCCGTAAAATGATCCGGCTGGGCAGTTGGTAGCATTTGTACCTACTGGAAGCCCTGAGGATATGACCGGCGAAGCAGTAGTAGGACCATTGTAAATGACCATGCCGTCTTCACCTGACTGCAAATCAAAAGTGTTGAAAGTAAGCTCGACTTTATTGGTTCCTACTGAAGGAGTAAAAGTAATGGTGTAATCTTTAGAGATGTTGTAGGCATCATTGAAGCCACCTTGGTCTGTAAAGCTGTAAGTGGTGCCGCAATTGATAGTCTGAGCACAAGTGTTTGCTATTAACGGAATGATGGTGTTTTCTGAGCTAACTGTTGAAGTCCATGCAACATCATCTACCCAGCGGGCATCGGTGCCTGAGGTTCTTTCATCCAAAATTCTAACATAGACATTGGTTAAACCTAAGGCGGAAAGATTGACAGTATATTTTACCCAAGCAATTCCTGGAGTGACCGAACCTCTGGCAGTCCAAGTGGTGCCATCAGGAGAAGTCAATACGGTAAATTTCGGAGCTCCTGCACTTACCCCATTTCGTTTGTGATAAAAAGAAAAACTACCCGGTGTAGCAATCATGGGAGTTTGAATGTAATCTCCGACTGCGTTGAACTCCAATTCATTGAAACCAGAGTATGCTGCTGCCACTGTGGTGTATGTCATCGAGTTGTCTGTCCAGGTGCCTCCCGAAGTGGGAATGGCGGTGCTAAAACTTTCGTAAACTTGGTAGTTCAAACATTGAGCAACGGTCTTATTGCTGTTGATAGAAACAAACAACAATAACACAATCTTGATTAAACTATATAAATTTTGATGTTTTAGATATTTACAATCTAGCAAACCAAAACTGTTTCTGGCGGAGTAATTTATTTTCATAAGCAGCATGTCTTGAAAAACGGGCTATAAAGATAAGGCATTTCACAAGTTTATTTTGAATTATGTTGATAAATTACGCTAAAGTTGTATAAAAAAGTTACTTTTTAAGGCGCAGTTTTCAAAATATAGTAGTCTATTGGTAAAAACTGTAAATATTATGAAATTTTATCCTACAAAAATTGAAATCATATGCAATGGTAAGCTGTCCGATGCGAAATCATCTTTATTGTTTTTGAATCAATTTTCTTGAAAGCACGATTCCGTTTTGCAATTTTATTTTAGCTAAGTACACTCCGTCAGTACCATAGAAATCTCTTTCGAAGCTTGATTTTAAAACCTTCACTTTTTCGGTGAAGATTAATTTCCCAGCGATATCATAAATCGTAACTTCATCAATCATCCACTGAGATTGTACAAATAGTTTTTCCTGATTCAAATAAGCGATTAAGTCTGTTGCAGCCTCTTGGGAAACATTCCCCAAAGCAGCATTCGTATATCTTAACACAAAGCGATCATTAAAAGTACCAATGCTCGAGGTGAAAGAATACGGGCTTTGTTTCAAGTTGTGAATCACATTGAGCAAACGGTCTTCGATATAAATATTCTGCGTTTCAAACAAACCGTCGAAGTGATCGATTCGAATTGCAAAAGTATCATTCACCGTCGATTTGTAACCCAACGGAATTTGATCTTCTGCGCTGAAAGGCAAACCGCGGCCTTGAATTACCAGATTTTTCTCTTGCAAGATTGAATACATACTAATGCTGTTGTTGTCGGTAAATTTTACACCATCAAAATCGCGATCAAAGCCATTGGAAGCCGCTTCAGCATAACCCAAAAGAATTTGATTGAACGATCCGCCTTGGTTTACCAAATTCAACCAAAGCCTGTGTTTCTCGGGCACTATTGTTTGGGAACGATTTGCATTGGCATCCACGATACTGCTTCTGAAAAACTGATCGTTATTGAAAGCCACACGCATCGAATTCCTGAAAACCACTGGGTCGCCATTGTTTGCTGTGCCGGTACTTTTGGCGAAAAAACCTTGACCAGAAGCTATATAACCATTTGGAACTGCACCGCCAGAACCTGCAGCGGCGGTTGTTCCGGTTCCACCCAAACGGTTCCATGATGCATAATCATTGGCTGCATAATTAATGATGAAATCGCCATAAAAAGGATCAACATGGCTCGCACTTGGTTGCGAATTGTGTGTCCAAAAATAAATTGTACCGTCAATGATTGGTAGGTTAGCCGGATCACTCAGGAATAGTTCTGCATCCACCGCCGAGGCGTAAGGATTTCCTAATAAGTTGTATTTATCATTATTGTTACTCAGCGGTAAGGCTCCGAAATAAATCGGACAATAAATATCTCCGTTGTTTGGTGTTCCTATGAAATTCGCTGTATAAGGCACTTTGACATCGGGCGTGAAAGAGAAATTTTGCGGCGCTCTTGCTATATATCCTTTAGTAGGGTTCATTGCTGTGGCTGGGGTTTCAAAAGCCCAATTGCCAAAACCATTACTAACGCTCGGAATCCAACTGAAGAACTTGTCGCTCAAAGTGTTCGGCGAAAGCATGCCCAACGTAAAGTTTGAAGCTAAAGTCACCGGACTTCCCCAATAAGTATAATCGAAACGGTACATTGGTTGGGTAATTCTCTCGACGGTTATCTTTCCGATGTTGATGGCATTACTAACTTGAACCAAACTAGCATTGTTGCGGATGGTGAAATTCGCCGTAACATTTACATTCACCCCGTCGTTCACCGTAATCGCGTTGTTTGAAGTTACTTCTAACGAAGCACCAGCGAGTAAAGACAAAGTTTTAGCCGTTGCATTATAATTTGTGCCAATCACCACCGGATCATTCACCACATTCGGAATTATCACACAATCTGTTTGGGCAGGAACACCATTAGGTTGCCAATTTGTAGCAACGTTCCAGTCAGTACTAGTCAGCCCTGTCCAAGTTTTAGCTAAGCTTGTAATGGTTACGCAGTTGCTAATATCGATGCATAGTACACTATTTAAAGTAGAGGTTACAACCACATGATAATAAGTAGTTTGCGACACATTTGGCGCGTCGTAAGTGGCACTAGTAGCTCCAGTGATATTTGTCCATGGGCCACTACAACCGCTGATGCTGCTTTGCCATTGGTAAGACAGTACGCCGTTTCCGCTTGCTGGTGTGCTGATCGTAAAAGCGGTTGGGTCGTCAGTGCTTCCGCAGATGCTTTGGTCTCCGCTAATAGTAGCAGCGGTTACCGAATTCACAAATACAGTTACAAAATTCGAGGGAGCTGAACAATTCGTGCTATTGACCGTTGCGGTGGCCACTCTTCTGAAATAAGAAGTTTGCGTAACAGGCCCAGGTGCGTCGTAATCGGCTGAAGTTGCTCCAGCAATATCAGTCCAAGGGCCAGCACTTGAAGCGGTACTGATTTGCCACTGATAAGTCAAGTTTAATCCGGTAGCAGCTACCGTGGTTGTAAATCCATTTGGATCACCGCCGTTGCAAACTGTTCTGTTTCCGCTAATGGTTCCCGGAGTAATAGAGTTGGCTGTTACCGTAATACAATTGCTTATAGCTGAACAAACAACACTATTTAAGGTTGAAGTCACTACCCGGCGATAGTAAGTAGTTACTAATAAACCTGCTGGCGGATCATAAGTAGCAGCCGTGGCCCCAACGATATTGGTAAATGAACCGCCACATCCGCTGGTATTGCTTTGCCATTGGTAAGTAATAGTTCCTGAAGCGGTAGCTGGAGTAATTTCCGTAAACGCAGAAGGGTTGTTACCACATAAAGTCTGATCATTTCCAACGGTTCCAGCCGTTACATCATTAATAGTGATCTCGACACAGTTACTAAAATCCGAACAACTCACACTGCTAAAAGTGGAAAATGCAATCCTTCTGTAATAAGTCGTTACAGATAATCCGGCTGGCGGCGAATAAGTAGCAGCCGTGGCTCCAACGATATTGGTAAATGAACCGCCACATCCACTGGTATTGCTTTGCCATTGGTAAGTAATACTTCCGGTTCCGGTAGCCGCTACACTGCCAAGAATGGTTGGGTTCGCACCACTACAAATGGTTTGATTCCCAGAAATTGATCCCGGATTGATGTTGTTGATAGTTACTAGAACTACAGCAGAATTCGCCGTGCAGGTTGTGCCATTCACCGTTGAGGTCACGACTCTTCTGAACCAAGTATTTTGAGTCAAAACACCAGAATCATATGTGGTTCCTGTCGCTAAAGGGATATTATTAATCACCGATACAAAATTATCCGTGCTGCTTTGCCATTGGTAAGAAAGGTTAATACCGGTTGCCGGAGTCAATTGCGTAAAAGCCACAGGATCGCCGCCACTACAAATCGTTTGGTTGGCAGCAATGGTTCCGGAAGTAACATTCGGAGCCACCGTTATGGAAATTACAATCGGACTTCCGTTGCAACCATTAGAACGCGGCGTGATGGTAAACTGAACAATTTGGCTTACGGCGGTGTTATTGGTCAACACTGGATTGATGGTATATGTACTTCCAAAACTAATATTCCCTGAAGTAGCATTGGTAGTTCCGCTCACGTTGGTCGTGTTGTTTCTGGTCCAACTGAAAGTCATGGTTGCATCTGTAATATTTCCGCTAACGCCAATGTTGGGTGATGTTCCGTTGCAAATGGTACTGTTGTCTCCAGTTGCAGTAGCTACAGGTATCGGACGTATCGTTACGTTGAAAGTTTGTGGCGAAGTACTACAGATAAAAGAACCCGATGGCGGCCCAGGAAAATTATAAACATTAGGAACAATTGTTACCGAAGTTACTACAGTAGCGTTGGTGTTATTCACTGCAGTCAAAGGGCCGATGTTTGCCGAAGAAGTACGGAACCCGAAAACTGCCCCACCAGTTGTTCCTACCGGGCCTCCGCTGGCTGGACTGATATAGTTTGAATCGGCTGTCCAGTTGAAGCGCACCGAAGAAGTGGAGAAGTGCAAAGAGTTAATGTCCGGAGTAAAACTGCTGCCTGAACATATTGGTCCGGTAAGGTCGTCATCAAACCCGAAAGAGAAACCTACGCTGCTTACTACTTCCACAAAAATGACATTGCTGGTCACATTGCCACAAATGTTGGTGGTAATCAGACGGTAATAAGTATTTGCCGTGGCCCCGTTTACAAATGGAGGCTGATAAGTGTTGTTGGTAGCTCCTGCAATGTTATTATAAGTTACGTTATTGTTACTGCTTTGCCATTGGTAAGTGTATAAACCAGAACCGCCGCTGGCAGGAGTTGTAATGGTTAATAGTGATGGGTTTGATAGCACACAAACCGTCTGGGGCGAATTAATTACTGGTGCGACTAGTGGCGCATAAACTGTTACAGAGGCTGTTGTGCTGCTGCTACATCCGTTAGGAGCCAAGGCTGTTATAGTGAAAATTGTCGTTTGTGTCGAGGTAGTATTGTTGGTAAAACTTCCGTCTAAAGTAGCACCGCTTCCCGAGGCAGGAATCCCGGTAAGGTTAGTTGTATTGTCGCGTGTCCAGCTATATGTAGTTCCCGCCACAGCATTAGAGTTACTAAAATTCAAAGTAGTAATCGCTTGAAGATGGCAACGTGTTTGGTTCGTCGGAGCTACAGTAACCAGTGGTGTAGGCAATACGGTGATGCTAATGATATCAGGGTCAGAAATGCAACTGCCCGATTGTGCTGTGATAGTAAAGTCTACAGTTTGTGAGCTGTTGGTATTGTTGGTCAGTGTTCCTGAGATAGAGGAGCCGCTGCCTGAATTGGGCAATCCGGTCACATTTATAGTATTGTTTCTAGTCCAGTTGAAAGTTGTTCCCGCAATATTATTTGGGTTAGAAATCGCAATCGAACCAAACGGCGAACTGCCACAAAGGGTTTGCGAAAGCGGCAAAGCAACCACTGTTGGTTTTGGGTTTACGGTAATGGTAATTGTCGTGCTCGAAGAGTCACATCCTGCAGCGGTAGCAATAATTGTAAAAGTGGTAGTTTGCGGAACATTGGTATTATTGGTCAAAGTGCCGGAGATACTCGAAGTAGTTCCTGATGCAGCAATACCGGTAAGGTTGGTAATATTGTCACGCGTCCAACTGTAAGTGGTTCCTAAAACCGAATTTGGATTGGTGAGGCTGATGGAACTGATAGGACTATCTGAACAAACTGTTTGGCTAGCCGGTGAAGCCGCTACTGTCGGTTTCGGATCTACCAATACCGAAGCAATCACAGGATTCGATACACAACCGTCTTCAGAAACAGCATTCAATGAAAAGTTGACGGTTTGTGTCACATTAGTGGTGTTGGTCAGGGTACCAGAGATGGTGGTTCCTGTTCCACTAGTGGCTATTCCTGTAGCGTTTATTACATTGTCGCGGGTCCAGTTGTAATCAATAGCCCCCAAAATACCGTTCGGATTGCTCATTACAATCGGTGTGATAGCTGATGGAGAGCAGATGTTTTGGGATAAAACACTACCTGTTACTGTTGGTTTAGGATGAATAGTCACCGTCACCGAGAAAGTACTCGCAGAACAACTACCCGAAGTAGCTGTAACAGTATAAGAGGCCGTTTGGTCTACATTGGTCGGATTGCTCAGTGTTTGGCTAATTGACGCTTGTCCGGTAGCTGCAGATCCGCCTGTCATGCCGCCGGTAACAATCGGTGCACTCCATGAATAAGTAGTTCCAATGGGAACAATATTTCCGCTGCCGTTGGTTGGGGTAAAAGAGAAATTCTCGTCGCTACAAAAGGCTGATGAGATATTATTAATCTCTGGTTTCGGATTCACGGTTACTGTCAAAGCGAATGGTGTTCCGATACACGAACCAGACGTGCCAGAAGTCGGAACAATATAATAAGTAGCAGTTTGCGGCGTATTGGTTGGGTTGACCAAAGTCTGTGCAACAGATGATTTTGCAAATCCGATCGAACCTCCGGTTAATCCGCCGGTGACAATCGGTGCAGGCCATGAGTAAGTAGTGCCCAAAGGAACCACAGTAGCACTTGTTGGAATTCCGTTGAGGATCGAAAAATCGAATGGATCTTCGCTGCAAACGGTCAAGGTTTGGTCTGGAATAAAAGGCGTTTGATTTACTGAAAGCGAACATTGAATAGAAGCCAATCCAGAGTTACAACTGTTGCTCACTACACAATAGTAATCAGTACCGGCATCTGAAAAATCTATCGGATTGATTGTAAGCGAACTGGTTGTTGCTCCGCTAATAGTTCCTCCGTCAACAAGCATTGTCGTGCCTTTGTACCATTGATAGCTCAATCCGCCACCACTGGCCAACAAAAAGAAATTCGCAAACGAACCGGCGCAAACCGTTTGGGTAGCTTCTGGTTGAATGTCAATTTGGACATTTTGGTTGACTATCAAAATCGCATCATCACTAGATAATAAATTACAAGGACTGGTGCCGCTAACCACGCAACGATAGAAGTTCGACGCATCACCCAAAGTGAGCGAACTGATAGAAAGCGTAGGTGTTGTACTACCTGAAACGGTAGCATTATCACTAAGTGGTGTAGCGCCATTATACCATTGGTATGAAAGTCCAGCTCCGGTAGCCACTACTGAAAAAGTTGCCGTGTTTCCCGTACATAGAGTTTGTGTTGTTGTAGGTTGACTAGTAATTGACACTTTTTCAATGACTACTAATTCGGCATTGTTAGAATTAACTGTTGGGGCACAAGTTCCGCTAACAGCACAATAATAATCGGAAGCCGCGTCACTCAAGACCACCGGATTAATTGTTAAAGTAGCTGAATTCGCACCAGAGATATTTCCGCCGTTGCTCAAAGGAGTTGCTCCTTTATACCATTGATAACCACCGACTGCTCCGGAAGTGCTTACTGAAAAGCTCACTGAATTATCCGAGCAAACGGTTTGTGTAGCTGTCGGTTGGGCGGTAATGGAATGGGGTTGGTTCACGATAACAGTAGTCGATGCGCAAAGGGTTGTATTACAAGTGCCGGTATAACGAACAAAATAATTGGTGTTCGCTATTGGTGATACCGTGATGCTATTACCTGTTCCAATTAAAGTACCGCCACATGAACCTGAAAACCATTGTAAAGTTGCTCCAGTTCCGGCCGAACCTCCACTGAGGGATAGGGTTGTTGTATCGCCGTTACAGATGGTTGTGGTGCCTAGGATATTGGTCGGAGCAACCGATAGTGAGTTTACAGTATATGTGGCTGCACTGGTGGCGGTTCCTGATGCGGTTGTTACGGTAACAGTTCCAGTAGTTCCCGTTCCGATTACTGCGATGATTTGCGTGCTAGTAAATGAAGTAATCGAACTTACGGCAGTGCCACCAATCTGAACATTAGCTGCTGTGATTCCGATAAAGTTTGTACCGGTAATGGTGAGTGAATTTCCCGGACAACCATTTGTTGTTCCCAATCCGGTGATCGTGGGAACTGCTGCCGAGACATTCACCAGATAATCTTCGGCTTGTCCTCGAACACCATCTTCACATGGCGTTGCCGAGTAGGCAGCACCTTTAAACATTACACGCATGGTAGTTAAGCCTAAATTGGCCGTAGCAGGAACGGCAATATTTCCAGTTAAAGGAGTGGCTAACGCATCACCAACCGAATTGGTTAAACTGCCGATATTGTAGATTTCGTTGGCATTGTTCCCGAAAGTACCATTTTGATCCCAATCGATGTATACTCTGAAAAAGTATTGATTGTTTCCATTAGTGTTTCCCTTCAGAGAGATGGCATTGGTAGCCGAACCTTGAATTACCGTAGCTGTGTTGCAGTATTTTATATATTCCGGCCCAACGCCGACTACATTGGAAGTAGTATTATTGATTCCGGCAAAAGTCACATTCGAAATCGGGCGAACGCCAGTGGTAAAACTCGGATTACAATAATTTTGCAAAACAGAGGTATAGGTAATCACGATTTGCCCATTAGCGCCATCACCACCGGTACGGCCAGAGCATCCGCCGCCGCAATTTCGCAATCCGCCACCACCGCCACTACCTGGGTTGGTCGCATCATTACCGTTTCCGTAGGTGTTTCTTGAAGTTCCGCCAGCCAAACCGTTTGAGAAACCGCCAGCCGCGCCTAAAGTTGTAGTACCTGTGCTTCCGTTTGAACCAGTTATGTTGGTACTTCCACCAGTAGCTGTGCCGCCAATTCCTGCTGTGCCTTGGTTTTGGCCTCCACCGGTTCCTCCATTGGCCGTTAATGCTAGAATGGTTGTGGCCGTTCCGTTTGCTCCGTTTCCGTTTCCTCCATTGCCACCGGCTCCGACAGTAAAGTTAATGGTTTGGTTAGGAGTTACTGTTACAGTATAAGAGCTATAGCCACCGCCACCACCGCCAGAACCACCATTAGGGTTGTTGTCTGCTGCGCCGCCGGCACCACCACCGCCCCATGCTTGAACTGTGATTGACGTGACATCGCAAGGCACTATCCAATTTCCAGCGCCAGGAGTGTTGAAGGTTACTGTTTGTGAATTCACGTATTGTCCTAATGAAAATAGAAACAACAATAACATCCAAGTCCGTTTTTGAATCGGTCGGATAGGGTATAATAGTAATGATCGAGAATTGGGGTAATTCTTTTCCATGGGTTTAAGACTTATGATTTGGCCTCACAAAATTATTCCGCCACTTTGACTTGGCTCAATTTTTCAGACAACTAACCTTAAAACTCGTTGAAATACGGTTTGTGAAAGAATTGAATTGTAAATCATTGTTAAATAAATAATTACGAAATAAACGTATGGTGTTTTTCATCGATTTTTTGTGTAGTTCACGGTCGGTTAACTATAAAATGATTCAGCCGCAATCTTCAAAGTGAACCTAATTTTATTACTTTTGGAAATCAAATTTCAACGATGCGGTTTATTGCATTTCTTATTACAATTTTACCAGTGTTGGTGCTCGGTCAAACTGCTTTTGAAAAAGGCGAGCGATGCTATCGTTTGAATCAATTCAGCGAGGCCAAAGCGCAATTGGAGCTTTCATTAAAGCAAAATCCCAACGATTTAAAAACTTTAGAATATTTGGGCGATATCCAATGTCACTACAAAAAGTGGGAAACCGCCGTACCTTATTATCAGAAGCTCACCCAACTCAAACCTGCTCAGGCTGAGTATTTTTATAAGTTTGGTGGCGCACTCGGCATGCAAGCCAAAGAGTCTAATAAATTCAAAGCTTTGTCGCTTATTGGTGAGGTTAAAGCTGCCTTCGAAAAAACCATTTCGCTCGATGCCAAGCACCTCGGTGCCCGTTGGGCTTTACTTGAAATTTATATCCAATTGCCCGGAATTGTCGGTGGTAGCGAAAAAAAAGCGGTGAGTTATGCCAATGAATTGTTACGGCTATCTCCAGTTGATGGTTATCTTGCCAAAGGCCATATCGAGGAATATTTTAAGCGATATACGATGGCTGAGAAGTACTATAAAAAGGCCATTGAAATTGGCGATTCGCTTACAACATATCAGAAACTCGCCGACCTTTACCGAAAGAAAATGAATCAACCCGAAAAAGCCCGTTTGCTAATGTCGGTGTATAACGAAAAAAATAAATCATAGATGCGTACCCATTTTATTGCCATTGGCGGTAGCGCCATGCACAATCTTGCCTTGGCTTTGCACCAAAAAGGTTATCAAGTCACAGGAAGTGATGATGCGATTTTCGAACCTTCTAAAACCCGTCTTGAAAAGAAAGGTTTATTGCCCACGCAAATGGGTTGGTTTACTGAGAAAATCACTGAAGATATTCAAGCAATCATCCTCGGAATGCACGCCAAAGCAGACAATCCTGAATTGCTTCGCGCTCAAGAACTAGGGCTTAAGATTTATTCCTATCCGGAGTTTCTTTACGAACAATCGAAGAATAAAACCCGCGTAGTAATTGGAGGGTCACACGGAAAGACCACGATTACTTCAATGATTTTGCACGTCATGCATTTTCACAACATCGAGGTCGATTATATGGTGGGCGCACAACTCGAAGGGTTTGATACAATGGTGCACCTGACCGAAACCAACGATTTTATAGTGCTTGAAGGCGACGAATATTTGTCATCACCAACAGACCGCCGTCCAAAGTTTCATTTGTATCAACCGAATATTGCACTGGTTTCAGGAATTGCTTGGGATCATATTAACGTATTTCCGACGTATGAGAACTATGTTGCGCAGTTTGAAACGTTTATCAACTTGATTACCAACGGAGGAATTTTGGTATACAATCAAGACGATGCGGAAGTGAATCGTATTTCTTTGGCAGCATCTAATCCGATCCGAAAATTGCCTTATACCACGCCTGAATACAAAGTTGAGAACGGAATTACGTTGCTTGAAACACCCGAAGGCTTGATGCCAATTGAGGTTTTCGGTGCGCACAACTTAAATAACCTAGCAGGCGCCAAATGGATTTGCCAGTGTATGGGCGTAGACGAAGCGGATTTTTACCAAGCGATTGCTTCATTCAAAGGCGCCTCAAAACGATTAGAAAAAATCGCCGAAGGAAAAACTGCGGTGGCTTACAAAGATTTTGCCCATTCGCCCAGCAAAGTAGCGGCAACCACCAAAGCAGTCAAAGAGCAGTATCCAGATAGAAAGCTAATCGCTTGTTTGGAATTGCATACTTATAGTAGTTTGAACGCAGCGTTTCTCAAAGAATACCAAGGCGCGCTTGATGCCGCTGACGTGGCTATAGTATTTTATTCGCCCGATGCCGTGAAAATCAAACAACTTGAAGAGGTCACTTATGAACAAATTGCCCAATCATTTCAAAGGAATGACTTGATTATTTATACCAATCCGAAAGATTTCAAAGATTATCTGTTCCATTTGAATCTCGAAAATTCAGCACTTTTATTAATGAGTTCGGGCAACTACGGCGGATTGAATTTCGACGAGGTGAAAGATTTGGTAGGTTGATGGTTGTAGGTTGTAGAAATAAAAATAGCTTGTAAGTTACGATAAAGTTCTTATTTTTACGATAGTTAACTTTAAACGGTTAGCTGAAAACTGTCAACTTATACGCCATACCATCATGTCTGAAAACACTTTCTTCCCTATCCGTAGTTGGTCTGAAGACGACCAGCCTCGAGAAAAACTACTCCAAAAAGGTAAAACTTCACTTTCTGATGCCGAACTCATAGCCATTTTAATTGGCTCGGGTAGCCGCAACGAAACTGCCGTAAGTTTGAGCCGACGTATTTTGGCCAGCGTAGATTACAACCTGAATGCACTAGGGAAATTATCGGTGAACCAACTCAACCATTTCAAAGGAATTGGCAATGTAAAAGCCATCACCATCCAAGCGGCTCTAGAACTCGGCCGGCGCAGGAAAGCCCAAACCGTAGCAGAACCTCAGAAAATTACATCAAGCCAAAGTGTGTTCGATTTGATGCAACCGCTCATAGGCGAATTGCCTTATGAAGAGTTCTGGATTATTTATCTCAACAATGCCAATAAAATCATTAACCGTTCACAACTTAGTAAAGGTGGCATTACCGGAACCGTTGTCGATGTTAGGCTGGTTTTTAAAACTGCTTTAGAAGTAGGTGCGGTGTCGATTATTCTGGCGCACAACCATCCTTCGGGCACTTTGCAACCTAGCGAACCCGACAAGCAAATCACGCGAAAACTCAAATCAGGTGGCGAAATGCTCGATATCAAAGTGCTCGACCATGTCATTGTGACCGAAAAAGAATATTTCAGCTTTGCCGACGCCGGATTTTTGTAAACCCACTTCAGTAGAACCAAAAACTTTACGACTTTTGTCAACAAAACTTTTAGATTGAAAGATCAGATCCGCCATATTTTCTTCGACCTCGATCACACGCTTTGGGATTTCGACACCAATTCTGCCTTGGCCTTTGACGAGATTTTCCAAAAGGATTTTCCTTCGGTGCCTACTGATTTTTTTTTAGAAAAGTATATTCCCATCAATCAGGCGTGTTGGGCTTTGTTCCAAGTCGATAAAATGACCCATGAACAGTTGCGTTATCAGCGGCTCAAACAATCTTTCGATGCCATTGGGTTTGAGATTTCCGATCAGCAAATTGATCAGATTGCCGTGGATTACATACGCTTGCTGCCCGAGTTCAATCATCTTTTTGACGATGCGATTGACACATTAAATTACCTCAAAGAGCGTTACGTTTTGCACATCATCACTAACGGTTTTGCTCAGGTGCAGTTTCGGAAAATTTCGAATTCAAATTTGTCGCAGTACTTTCAAACCGTGACCAATTCTGAAATGGCAGGCGCGAAAAAGCCCCATCCGCTGATTTTTCAACATGCGCTGAATTTGGCCCAAGCCCAAAAAGAAGAAAGCGTCATGATTGGCGATTCGATGCAAGCAGATATTATCGGTGCGCTCGATTTTGGTATGCAGGCGATTTTTTTCAATCCGAGCCAGCTCACTGTTGCCGAAGATGTGGTTCAAATCTGTAATTTAGCGGAACTCAAAACGATTTTTTAAATGAAAAAGATACTTGTTCTGGTTTGCTGTTGTTTTAGTCTGACTTTGTTGGCCCAACGTTCGGTGAATGAATTTCAATATGTAATTGTGCCTTCAAAATTTGGTTTTACCAACGATGTAGATCAATACCGGCTCAATACACTCACTAAGTTGCTGTTAGAAAAATACGGCTTCAAAACTTACTTCGATACGGATTCCATTCCAAATCAAATCGCGCAGGCTAATTGTGAAAATTTGTATGCTAATGTAGAGAAATCGGGCAATTTTGTATGGACTAAATTACAAGTCTTATTAAAAGACTGTCAGGGTAAGACGCTATACCAATCAGCCATCGGAACCAGCAAAGAAAAAGAATACCGCGTGGCTTATACCCAAAGTTTGCGTCAGGCTTTTGAATCGTTCGAGTCACTACATTATCAGTACCAACCTAAAAATAATGTAATAAAAACCGAAATCACTCAGACCAAGGTCATTCAAAGTGAAAACCTTCCAACTGCGGTTCCAGAGACACTCTATGCTCAAGTCATTTCCAACGGTTATCAATTGGTAGACGCATCACCGAAAGTAGTGATGAAAATTTACAAGACTTCAGACCCTTCCACTTTTACGGCCGTCAAAGGAACGGTTCAAGGCGTGTTGATTTCTAAAAATAGTCAATGGTTTTTTGAGCATTACGAAAACGACCAACTGGTTTCTGAAAAACTGAATATCAAATTTTAATTTACCATTTGGAATTTATCCGAACCACTCGCGATTCCCTATTTACTGCAGTATGATTTCCTGAATTTTAGTGACCGTTTTATTTTCGTACTTCACGATGGTCAGTTGATTGATTTTACCTGTGATCGAAAATTCCCGGCAATTCCATTGGTCCACCATTTCTTTACAAACAGACGCGTCTTTAGAGTTGCCGATGCCAATGTGCGGGATGTAATCGATGTCCAGCCTCAAGTGGTTTTTCAGTTTTCCGCGGTATAGCAGGTCATGTAGTTTTATAATCTTGCTGTAGCCTTCATCGGGAACCAAAAAAGTATGGTAATAATCACTGAACGCATCTTTATTGATAGTCGCGCAACGCAGCGTGAAATCTATTTTTTTGAATGAAGCCGACAATTGCTTTATTTCATCGATGAAGACTTTCTCAGGTAAATTCGTCAACGGAAAAACCAAGGTGAAATGCGGCTGGACCACTTCATAAAAAAGGGCATCGTGGTCTTTGCGGTAATTTTGGATCCGGTTCCAATCCTCGTTTGACAATTCCGGATACGCCAATACTAAATAAGCCATTTTCTCTCTTTTGGTTCAATAACCATATTTTTCTTTCCAGCGATTTTTTAGAAACTCACGCGTACTGTTTTCACGGCTATTATTTCCAGGTTCATAAAAAGCAGTTCCCGAAATCGCTTCGGGCAAAAATTCCTGCTCGGCAAAATTGTTCGCGAAATCGTGCGAATATTTATACTCATCGCCATAGCCGAGTTCTTTCATGAGTTTGGTCGGCGCGTTTCGAAGCGGCATCGGAACCGGCAAATCACCGGTCTGCTTCACGGTTTGTTGGGCATTATTGATCGCCATATACGAAGCATTGCTTTTAGGTGAAGTCGCTAAATAAACCGCACATTGGCTCAAAATAATCCGGCTTTCCGGGTAACCGATAGTAGTCACGGCTTGGAAAGTATTGTTGGCTAAAATCAGTGCGGTTGGGTTGGCATTTCCAATGTCTTCACTGGCTAAAATCAGCATTCTTCGGGCAATGAATTTCACGTCTTCGCCGCCTTCAATCATCCGTGCTAACCAATATACTGCGGCATTCGGGTCGCTTCCTCGAATCGATTTGATAAAAGCCGAAACAATATCGTAATGCTGTTCGCCGGTTTTGTCATACAACACCGTGTTTTGTTGAACAATTTGCAACACCCGCTCGTTGGTAACGGTGATTTTATCTTCGCTTGAAGCATTGATAACCAACTCGAAAATATTGAGCAATTTTCTTCCGTCGCCGCCAGACAATCTGAGTAAAGCCTCAGTTTCTTTAAGGTTGATTTTTTTAGTTTGCAACACAACATCGGCTTTCATGGCACGTTGCAGCAAAGCTTCCAAATCGGCTTTAGTAAACGGATTTAAAATATACACCTGACAACGCGACAGTAAGGCCGGAATCACTTCAAAACTCGGATTTTCAGTAGTAGCGCCAATGAGTGTGACCCAGCCTTTTTCAACCGCAGCGAGTAAAGAATCTTGTTGCGATTTACTAAACCGGTGGATCTCATCAATAAACAAAATCGGGTTCTTCGACGTAAACAAACCACCACTTTGCTTGGCTTTGTCAATTACTTCGCGAATGTCTTTTACCCCCGAATTGATTGCGCTGAGCACATAAAACGGTCGCTTCGACTGCTCGGCGATAATTTGCGCCAAAGTGGTTTTTCCGGTTCCGGGCGGCCCCCAAAAAATAAGCGACGGAACAATACCTTTCTCAATCTGCAAAGTCAGCGAACCGCCAGGGCCCACCAAATGCGATTGGCTGATGTAATCTTCAAGTCGTTGCGGGCGAATGCGCTCGGCAAGTGGTGCTTCCATAGTTAGAATTCGAGAGCGGTAAATTTAGCGATTATTCACAAAGCTAGCCGTTAAAATTTGGATGATTTTCAGAAGCTGTTCCGGCTGTCCACTCTATCTTTTTTGCCGTGAAGCCATAGCGGGAAACTAAAATACGAGGGGCAAAAAAGGATGCCGTTCCCATCCGGGCTAGGGCAACAGGGTGACTATCGCGAACTGACAAAATTGCGCAACTTTTTCTTTGGACACATTTTTGACAAGCGCGCCTGCAAACCAGTCAAACTTCATGGAAGAACAACATTTTAAATTCTCTGCCTCAGTGGTGCTCTTGCCGTTTCTATCGGTGCTATCTTTGTGGGTTGTGTTCTGGCTGGGCGTGAGGTTTCACCTTGACCTCGAAGATTACGGGATTTACCCTAGGGATTTAGAAGGCTTGCGCGGGGTGTTGTTCAGCCCTTTCATCCATGGCAATATCGAACACCTTTACAACAACTCTATTCCACTTTTTGTGCTGATTGCCGCTTTGCGCTTTTTTTATCGCAAACAAACTTTTGCGGTATTGGGTTACGGGCTTTTGCTCACCGGATTGATTACTTGGGTTATCGGTCGCGAATCTTATCACATCGGCGCCAGCGGCTTGGTCTATTTGCTGGTGAGTTTTATTTTCTTCAAAGGCATTCGCACCAAATATTATCGCTTGGTAGCTTTGTCTCTTACTATTATTATGGTTTATGGTGGTTTGGTTTGGTATGTTTTTCCGAACATCCAAGACGGTATTTCCTGGGAAGGCCATCTAGCCGGTTTAATCACCGGTTTCGCGTTTGCCGTTTCGTTCAAAACCCCCGAATACAAAAAGCCCATCCGTTACGATTGGGAACGTCCAGATTATGATCCGTCGCAGGACAAGTTCATGCAACGCTTTGACGAAAACGGAAACTTTGTGAACCTGCCGCCACCCGAGCCCGAGCCACTTATTACTTTCAGTACAAGTACTCCGGAATACGATGTGGTTTACGACGCAGCCGAGAACAAATACATTATTCGGCGTAAGGAAAACAATTAACCTCTTTGACGAACGGCTTCGTAAAGAAAAGCGCCACAAGCTACCGAAACATTCAACGAACCAATACTCCCGAACATGGGCAGTTTGGCTTTTTCATCGACGATTTTCAATACCGAAGGATTGATGCCGCGGTCTTCACTTCCCATGATAATGGCTACGGGTTCGTTCAATGAAATGTCATAAATGTTTTGGTCTGTTTTTTCGGTTGCTGCCACCGTTTTGATGCCAGAACCTTGCAGATAGAAAATTGCATCTTTAATATGTTCGACTTTACAAATCGGTACATTGAAAACTGCTCCGGCTGAAGTTTTTACTGTATCGCCGTTGACCGGAGCCGAGCCTGCTTTCTGAACAATGATGCCGCTAACACCTGTGCATTCGGCAGTTCTGATGATTGCTCCAAAGTTGCGCGCATCTGAAATTTGGTCGAGTATTAACAGCAAAGGAGTTTGGCTTGCATTTTTTGCCGCTTCCACCATTTGTTCCAAATCCATGAAACCAATAGGCGAAATACTGGCTACTGCGCCCTGATGATTATTGGGTGTGAGTCGGTTTAGTTTTTCCACCGGTACATAAGAGAAATTGATATTGCCGCGTTTGAGCACCTTCATCAAATCTTTCATGAGCTCGCCCGAGGCTTCCTTCTGAATAAAAACCTTATCGACTTCTTTCCCAGACTGAATGGCCTCAATAATGGCGCGAATCCCAAATATCAAATGTTCTTTTTCCATGGCGCAAAGATATAAAAAAACCACCCCGGAATGAGGTGGTTTTAAAAGAGCTTCTTGTATGTTAATTTTTGGTCAATGTAAAAGTGTTGTCTTCGTATGGACCAAAATTTAAAACTAGGTTAATATCACCAGTGCATGTGCCTACAGTTCCAGCTCCGGTTACTGGCAGTACTGCAAACCCTGGATAATCAAAGTCTTCGTTGGAAGTTACTGTAGCAGTTCCGTCTTCCGGATTGATCGTGACCAGCATGTAACTCGTTGCAGCATTAGCAATGTATGGATTGTTCGCGCTTAAGATTCTGAATGTATATGGTCCGTCTGAGGCTACATATTGAACAGGAACAGTATCTCCAGCAGCATAGTCAGCCCAAGCATCGGCAACTACTGTATAACTGCCGTCAAAAATAGAGGCATCGGCTAGTGGGCAGAAAAACTGAGCCGAATACTGGAAAGGTGAAGACAAATAAGATCCTCCGGTTACCGTTGCACTAGCATTGGTAGCCGAGAACGACCTGCCATCTCGGGTCACCGCTTCAAATCTTAAATTGAATTTATCAGAAGCAGTGTATTCGCCGGCACTCATGCCCAATGCAGTTAATACCTCAGTGAGGCTTACATTGAAATCTCCTCTAGGATATCCATTTGGGCCTGAGTCTAATATTGACGGAGAATAGCTTTTTACTAGAGCTTCTTCAGAAGTACCGTTACTATCAGAAAATGATGCGTAAAGTTTGATTTCCGATAGCCCTGAACCATTTCCGGCGCCTTGTACCTCAAGGGTCGCCGACCACTCAGCAGCAGGATTTGTAAAATCAAAAGTACCGCTATTAATAGTTATTGTTCTTAAAATTACACCACTTGTGGTATCTGCATTTACTTGATTGGCTAGGCTGCTATCATCATCAGATTCGCAGGCACCCATCAATACCAAACCAGCTATAAGAAGGCAATGGCTGAATTTCTTGATATATGTTTTCATTTTTATATTTTTTTAGTTAGCAATTGGGCCTGAGGCATTGTTGTCCCAAAACACAGGTTGGCTTTGATTTGCTTTTTGGGAAATGTTGGCATTATTGTTTACCGCATTGGCCGGATAGTAGAAAGAACGGATGAAATTGCCTGGAGAGGGCGCTCTGTTAGGCTGTAAAGTAGTTGGATAACCGGTTCTTCTGTAGAAATTATAAGATTCTATACCGTTACCAAACACGGCCCTGAATTGTTGTACACCCAATACATTCCATTTTCCTGTAAGATCGGCGGCATCCCAACTGGCAGCCACTGCATCGGTAAAGTCAGTAATGTCGGAACCGCTGGGAGCAAAACCCGGATCGTATTCTGGATCATTAGGTCCAAAAGACATTACTTTGGCGATAGATTTCTGAATCCCCTCTAACATTTCGCTCCGCGCTAAGCCAGAGTTGTTATTAGCCAAGGCCATTTCAGCTTTCATGAAATTTACCCAAGATGCTAACAAAATTGGAGTGATACCATTTCCTTTAGCTCCTCTGGTTGGATTGGCATCGGTATATACCTTTACGAAGTTGTCACCGTCAAATTTTCCACCGGCTGGATAAACGCCGAAAGTAGTTTTTAGAAAGCCGTCTGGAGGAAGCCCGTCGCTATCGCCATGATCTCTTCCCCAGTAACCATTAGGCAAACTGCAAAACGTGAATCCACCGGCTGTATAATGTGCAGGTGCAGATTGTAATGAACATTTTAAATCTTCTTCATCCGCAGGAATTTCTTGGCCTGGTACTGCAGGAACTTGTCTGTAGAAATAGTAACGAATTCTAGGATCATTCTCACTATCCATAGTGCCCATCAGCCAGTTAGACATGTAATCAGCAGCACCTGTTGGGGTATAATTTAGACCATATCTTGGATGGCGGTTATCCGGATTAGAAGTACTGGTTCCGCCCCAACGATAAACCAAGTCGTCAGCAGAATCAGTAATGTAATTCCCACTTGCCACTATATCATTGAATTTAGTGGTGGCAGTATTATCAACTAATCGTGTTTGAAGATATAGTTTCATTTTTAGGGTATTGGCAGCCTTAATCCATTTGTCGTAGTCGTTATTGTAGAAAACCTCTACATTTGGATCTGCAGTAGCATCGTTCGAGAAATTCACGATTGCCTGATCTAGTAAAGAAATAGCGGCAGCGTATATGGAAGCACCAGAATCAGTTTTTGGATTGGCATTATTGAGCCCTTGTCCCATTTCACTGTAAGGAATGTCTCCGTAGAAATCGACCATTGCTGTAATGGTATAAGCCTCTATAAATTGGGCAATACCAATGTGTCTGGTTTTTCCGGCAGCTTCTGCCAATGGGGTCATTAGTCTGATATTATTCATGATACCCGCATAAGCATTAATCCATTCGTCGTCAGAATCTGTGGCCTGATATACTGCATTGTAATTCCGTGAATTGGTATTTGACATAGAATACATACGAGTTAATTCTGCACCAAATAATGATAACCCGTCACCGTTTGTAGATCCACCAGAAGACCAATTGTCGTTGGAGTCGTAGTCAGCATCGCCATCAATTTGTCTGACGAAATCTTCCTCTATGGCATTGAATAGATATTCTACATCTGCCTGATCAGGAGAAAGGTTGAAAGGATCTTTAGACTTATCTAACTCTAAAGATTCACAAGAAACGCCTACTATTAAACTTGTAAATAATATAAGTATAATATAGAGATTGAATTTTTTCATTTTTAAATCGTATTAGAAGGTTAGAAGCTTATTTTTAGAGAGAAGCCGTATCTTTTAGAACTTGGACCGTTGAGGAAGTCAAAGCCAATACCATTTCCGACTCCTGTTCCGGAAGTATTGGGATCAAAGTTGGCACCTTTGGGAGTGTTGATGGCTCTGTAATACAAATTGGTTCCAGAAACCTTGAATGACACCGCGCTAAAAGCTGTTTTTTCCAACAATTTAGCTGGGAAATTGTATCCTAGCGATACTTCCTGTAAACGGATAGTTGTAGCGTCATATACCTGCAATTCGCTTGGTCCGAAAGCAAAGTTGGTAAAATAGTAATCCGAATTATTAATCTGAACGTTGTTGGTTTGACCAGCCTCGTTTACACCGGGCAAGATAAAAGTTCTTTCACGATCTACAGTCTCTTCAATCAATCCACGGCCTAGTAAAGTTGAAATCGTGTTGGAATATACATCGCCGCCTTTTGTGTAGTTAACTAGAAAACTAAAATCGAAATTCTTGTAAGAGAAGGTATTGTTGACGTTCATTACCCAATCTGGGTTGGCATCACCAATAATTCCGTCGTTGGGGTCTTGGATGTAATTTCCGTCAGCACCTACAACTAGATTTCCGTTGGCGTCGCGAAGTACTCGGCTTCCAAAGATAGAGGTCAAAGGTGCGCCTACTTCAGCAACGTTTCCTAAGTTAGAAAAACCACTGTAAACAATTCTATCGGTATCTTGACCCAAATCGGTGACTTCGGTATCACTTTGGGTAAAATTCACATTGGCTTCCCATTTGAAACCATTGTCAAGAGCAGGTTTAATGATTGTAGCGCTCAAATCTAGTTCAATTCCGTGTCCTTTAATTTCTCCAATATTGGTCAGGGTCTGAGTATAAAAAGTTGAAGCGTCTAGCGGACGGTTGATAATCAAATCTTTTGTAACTCTTTGGTAGAGTGATAAATCAATTCCGAAACGATTTTTATAGAATTTGGTTTCAATTCCAAACTCATACTCGGTAAGTAATTCAGGCTTTAGGTCCGGATTTCCCAAGGTAGCCCCCACCGAATTGGTCACGACATTTTGTGTTCCTGATTGACTGTCGCGAACATTCAACAGTAATGTGTTGGTGGCTGGATAACTGCCAAAATCGCCGAAGTTAGCCGAGGTTCCTATACCGAATCTAAATTTTAAAAAGTTTAAGCCTTTCTCTGAAGATAAACTCTCAAAGGCTGTGGTCGGTAAAAACGATAGGCTCGCACTAGGATACATCTTGGAGTTATTTTTTGAGGCAAAATTTGAAACCCAATCTTTTCTGGCTGACAGATTCAAAAATAGATAACTGTTATAATCTAAGTCTACTTGAGAATATACTCCAACTATATTACGATCAGCAAAGTTTTCGATAGGCAAGGAGTTAGCAAAATTATAATGTCTTAGTACTCCAAATATCTGTTGCCCATCACTGGCTACCCCATTCTGTTCAAAGGTTTCGTTTCTGGTAGTTGCTCCAAGGTTAAAATTGAGATTAAGTTTTTCGGTCAACGCGTATTTTCCGTTGAGCATCAAGTTATGATCCCAAATAGTATTGGTATTATTCCATGTTTCATAGAAACCGCTGGCTGTTCTGGCATTACCGCTGTTGGTGTTGACCCCGCCTTTATTTTGGTAGTTCAAGTTGGCTTCGTTGTAGTTGTCTAAACCGACACGATAAAGTAAATTAAAATGAGAATTGATTTCATATGAAATTGAAGCATTTCCAAAGAAACGATTTGTATTTTGTTCAGTACCTGAATTATTCAAAGTCCAAAGTGGATGTTGGATGCTATTGTCTTGTCTGTAGTATACACTTCCGCCAGTTAAAGGATTTTGGTATGGCAATCCTTGGATGTCAATGCTTCGCGGAGTAAACCACAAATCTCCAAAAATTGATGACCCTGTTCCGGTTGCTCCATTTCCTTGACTTAGAGCCACAGGAGGTGATACAAAATCCGTTTTGGCATAATTTAACGTACCATTCACAGTGATTTTTTTAGACACTTTGGCGCTACCACCTACTGATAAATTGTTACGAACGACTTTATTACCAGGTGTGAATCCTTGGTCTTCGGTATGTCCGTAGTTCAAGCTGTATAGTAAGTCTCCATCATCAGATTGCCCTTTGAAGTTGATAGAATTGGTAGAAACGATTCCTGTTTTAAAGAAGTCTTTTACAGAATTGTAGGGCTTCCATTGATAGCGTACTCCTTGATATTCTGGGAAAACACCTGAAAAACTTGCAGTAGAGTATGGGTGAGGAAGGGTGCCGTTAGCATCAAAAGCGCTACTGTTTCCCCAGCCTGCTGTGCCTCCTTTTTCGAATTTTGGACCCCAGTTACTGAAGAACCAACCAAAAGCTTGATCGAATCCATTTCCATAAACATTTTGATAATCAGGCAGTGAGGCGATGTCATTAAAAAACAAAGAAGATGTAAGCGTTATATTTCCTTTTTTGCTTCCTTTTTTATTCGACCCGGCTTTAGTGGTAATCAAAATAACACCGTTTCTTCCTGCCGATCCATATAAGGTTGAAGCAGCTAAACCTTTCAACACGTTGACACTTTCAATGTTGTTAGGGTCAAGGTCTAAAAACCTACTAGATCCGTTGTTTCCGTTTACAAAATCGTTTCGCTCTCCTTGACGACCGACTGAATTGGTATCGGAACTAAATGGCACACCATCTACTATAAATAAAGCTTGGTTAGTTGAGCTGAAACTTTTATATCCTCTAATGATAACATTTGTTCCTGAACCCGACAGACCGTTTTGAGAGATGATATTGACCCCAGAAGCTTTGCCGCTTAGAATACGTGCTACATCGCTGTCTGGTCTTTCTTCTATTTGGGAAGCTTTAATTTCACTCACCGCATAACCTAATTTCTTTTTCTCTTTTTTAATTCCTTGAGAAGTAACTACTACCCCTTCCAATTGCACCGAGTTGTCCGTCATCTTTACGGCCATGTTGGCAGCAGCGGTCAGTTCTTGCGTTTTCATTCCAAGGAATGTAAATACCAGCTTGTCACCTTGCTTTGCGGAGATTTTAAATTTTCCGTCGAAGTCAGTTTGGGTACCACCTGTTGTTCCTTTTACAATGACATTGACGCCAGGAATCGGGAGTCCGGATGGATCGGTCACGGTTCCGCTTGCCGTAATGTCTTGCGCATGGGTGAGTTGCGCCATTAACACCAATAGAAGTGTTAAAATTCCATTAAGCTTTAGTTTCATTTGTAAGTATTTTAGATTAGTTTATAAAATTCTAAAATATTTGTTAAGAAAACAAGTTTTTTGTTGAAATTTATCTTAAAAGCATGTGTTAAATTCTGTTATGTTAGCATTTATTTAGGTATTTAGAATTATTTCTACACAAACAATGCGCTTTTAATTACAGTATAGTCTTAATAAAATGAAGGGTTGTCTTAGATTTGGGTTTTTCATTTGTGTGACAACTATCGGTTCAAAGTGGAAACTTCTTATTAGAACAATGATTTACTTTCATTAGGTTGCGAATTGAAAGCTTGTATTTCGAATACAGAAATCTCAGGAAGAGTTTCTGTGTCTTCTGTGTTTCTAGAAAGTGGTTTTAAAACTGACATGCACTATCGAATTAGCTCCTTTAATTTCTTGTTCTTTGGTGCTTCCGTTGGCATAGACAATATTAAAAAGGCCATTTTTGGTAGCAAGGCCAAAACCAAGCCCTAGTCCGATTAAACTGCCTGAAGAATTGGTAGTTTTATCTGTGTAATAACCATAATCCATAATGGTATGTACGTAGAGGTTCTGTGCGACAAGATAGCGGTATTCGGTCAGTAAAGAAGAAAATGTATTTCCTTGTAAACTGTTTTCATTGAAACCTCTAATAGAGTTAATGCCGCCAAATCTGTAGAGTTCATTAACGATATAAGCATCACTGTTAAGGTAATAATTTTGGCTACGCACGCTGATGTTGTTCTTGCTGTTCAAGAAGAAAATCTGCTTCAGGTTGACGTTTAGGAACAACTGGTCATTCTTTTCGAACTTAGATTTTCTGGAACCTACGCCTAGCTTAATATCGATTTTGGTTTTTTCGGCAAACAGATACTCTTCGGGTTTAAAATCGATGAATTCTAACTGAGTGGTCACAAAAGAGTTGTTGTAATCACTGATGCTTATAGTATTCTGGTTTTGAATATCGCTCGACTCCGCAGATTGGTAGCCCAAGTACAAACGAGTATTGTAATTAAAGAAATAGCCTAAATCAATTGCGGTCTGGGTGTTTTGAAAAGTGCTGTCTTGTTTGAAAATGTTGAGTTGCGCCTTAAGACCAAAAGGCGATTTGAAAATATACGGCAACTGAATTTTAGCATTGAAAGTTTTTTGGTCGTTGCCATCGCTTTTCCAATACAAAGAAAAGGTCTCGCCGGTATTCATTAGATTGTTAAGTGTCAGATCGAGATATCCGTTGATGGTCACTTTCTTTTTCTCTTCGTCGTTAGAAAATCCTATAAAGCCATCAAAATTGTTTGACTTGACTTTTTCTAGATACACATATATCTTGGTCGAATCGGTCTTGAAAAGGATTTCCGGGTATTTGGTTTGCTTCACGAAACGAAATTTTTCGATATCCGAATAGATGTTTTTAAGATTGTCTTGGTTGAAAACTTTCTTTTTGTAAAGACGTTTTAGGTTTTGTTTGTGGCTGTCAGGAAATTTATCATAGCCGTTGATAACTATATCATCGAGATGGCGAACAATCTCAGTTTGGGTTGAAAGTTCGGCAATGAGTCGCTGGTCTTTTTTGCGGATATTGACCAATTGCAGTTTCGATAAGGCGAATCCTTTTTTTTCGAGTTGGTTTAGGGTTTTTTGGAGGAAATTTTCAATCTGATTGTATGGCAAAGTCAGCGTGTCTTTTTGAGAATCGAAAAGCGATAGTCTTCGAAGCGGGGAATCTTTACCTATATATACAAGAATACTGGAAACTTTTTTTCCAACCCGGAAGTAGTATTCAGATGTAGAATCATTTAAGGTTTTGCTGTGAGTCAATTCAGATTCGATGTAGCCGCATTGGATGAGTTTTTCTGAGAAATTCAAAGCTTCTTTTCGAAGGGATTTTAATTCGGGATGCTGCTTGACATATCCAATCGAATCGATGGTTTTCTGCTCTGAATGGGTTTCGCTTAAAATGGCTAGGTATTGCGTTTGGGCGCCGACCTGCCATCCGAAGAGCGTCAATAAAAGGAAAAATAGGGGTTTCAATCTCAAGCTTTCTTTGGATAAAAGTAACGTAAAAAAACACAGTTTACTATAAAATTAAAATTGTTGAATAACTGCTTTGAAAATTAATTAATTATGATTTGTTTCATTAAAAAATATTACTACATTTGCAACCCCGTAAAAAGCGGGAAATTTATAACGTAATTTATTTTTAGTATTAATTATGCCAACAATTCAACAATTAGTAAGAACTGGAAGAACCCAGATAACTAAGAAGAGTAAATCGGTTGCTTTGGATTCATGTCCTCAAAGACGTGGCGTTTGTACGCGTGTTTACACCACTACACCTAAAAAGCCAAACTCTGCGATGCGTAAAGTAGCGCGTGTACGTTTGACAAACGGGAATGAGGTGAATGCATACATTCCAGGAGAAGGACACAACCTTCAAGAGCACTCGATAGTATTAGTTAGGGGCGGAAGGGTGAAAGATTTGCCAGGAGTTAGGTATCACATCGTTCGTGGTGCGCTTGATACATCGGGTGTAGCAGGAAGAACGCAAAGAAGATCTAAGTACGGAGCAAAACGCCCTAAAGAAGCGAAAAAGTAATTAAAAACTTTTAAGAAAAAGACATGAGAAAAAGACAGGCCAAAAAAAGACCTCTTTTACCAGATCCAAGGTTTAATGACCAATTGGTAACCCGTTTTGTGAACAACTTAATGTGGGATGGTAAAAAATCAACCGCTTTCAAAGTGTTTTACGATGCTATTGACATCGTAGAATCTAAAAAGCAAGATGCTGAAAAATCAGCATTAGAAATCTGGAAAGATGCCTTGACCAACGTAATGCCGCACGTAGAAGTACGTAGCCGTCGTGTGGGTGGAGCTACTTTCCAAATCCCGATGCAAATCAGACCAGACCGTAAAATTTCTATGGCAATGAAATGGTTAATCCTATACGCCAGAAGAAGAAACGAGAAATCTATGGCTCAAAAACTAGCTTCTGAAGTTTTAGCTGCTGCTAAAGAAGAAGGTGCTGCAGTGAAAAAGAGAATGGATACTCACAAAATGGCTGAAGCAAACAAAGCATTCTCTCACTTTAGATTTTAATCATAAGAAATGGCAAGAGATTTAAAATTCACGAGAAATATCGGAATCGCGGCTCACATTGATGCTGGAAAAACCACCACCACTGAGCGTATTCTTTTTTATACCGGAAAATCACACAAAATCGGTGAGGTGCACGATGGTGCTGCAACGATGGACTGGATGGCACAAGAGCAAGAGCGTGGTATTACCATTACCTCTGCAGCAACAACCTGTGAGTGGAATTTCCCAACTGAACAAGGTAAATTATTACCAGATTCACAATCATATCACTTCAACATTATCGACACTCCCGGACACGTTGACTTTACCGTAGAGGTAAATCGTTCTTTGCGTGTATTGGATGGATTGGTATTCTTGTTTTCTGCTGTAGACGGTGTAGAGCCGCAGTCAGAAACCAACTGGCGTTTGGCAGACCAATACCGTGTGCCACGTATGGGATTTGTTAACAAGATGGACCGTCAAGGTTCTAACTTCTTGGGCGTATGTCAGCAGGTAAAAGATATGTTGAAATCGAACGCTGTGGCCATTACATTGCCAATCGGTGACGAGGCAGATTTCAAAGGAGTAGTTGACTTGGTGAAAAATCAGGCTATCGTATGGCATGATGAAACTCAAGGTGCTACTTTCGATATCGTGCCGATTCCGGCTGATATGGTAGATGAGGTGAAGCACTATCGTTCTATCTTGATCGAAGAAATAGCTACATACGATGAAACGCTTCTTGACAAATACATGGAAGATGAGAACTCAATCACAGAGGACGAAATCAACACGGCGCTTAGAGCAGCTACTATCGATATGGCTATCATCCCAATGATTGCTGGTTCGTCATTTAAAAACAAAGGGGTTCAGTTCATGTTGGACGCTGTTTGTAAATATTTGCCTTCTCCGCTTGACAAAGAAGGTATCGAAGGAATCCACCCTGATGATGCCGATCTTTTGGAAGAAGACCAAACCAAAATCTTGCGTCGTCCAGACGTGAAAGAGCCTTTCGCTGCTTTGGCATTTAAGATCGCTACTGACCCTTACGTAGGTCGTTTGGCTTTCTTCCGTGCTTACTCAGGTCGTTTGGATGCTGGTTCTTACATCTTGAACACGCGTTCAGGAAACAAAGAGCGTATCTCTCGTATCTACCAAATGCACGCGAACAAACAGAACCCAATCGAGTACATCGAGGCAGGTGACATTGGTGCGGCTGTAGGATTTAAAGACATCAAGACTGGTGATACCATGTGTGATGAGAAAAATCCAATCATCCTTGAATCAATGAAATTCCCTGATCCGGTAATCGGTATAGCGATCGAGCCTAAAACCAAGGCTGACGTAGATAAAATGGGTATGGCTTTGGCAAAATTGGCTGAAGAAGATCCAACTTTTACTGTTCGTACAGACGAAGCTTCAGGACAAACGATTATCTCGGGAATGGGTGAGCTTCACTTAGATATTCTTGTAGATCGTATGAAGCGTGAGTTCAAAGTGGAAGTCAACCAAGGTGAGCCACAAGTTGAGTACAAAGAAGCGTTTACCAAATCGGCACAACACAGAGAAGTTTACAAAAAACAATCTGGAGGTCGTGGTAAGTTCGGGGATATCGTATTCCGTTTGGAGCCTGCTGACGAAGTGGACGGAAAAACACCAATCGGATTGCAGTTTGTCAATGAAGTAAAAGGAGGTAACGTTCCTAAAGAATTCATCCCTGCTGTAGAGAAAGGTTTCCGTGAAGCAATGAAAACTGGTCCTTTGGCAGGTTACCAAGTAGATAGTTTGAAAGTAACTTTGTTGGACGGTTCTTATCACCCTGTGGATTCTGATGCTCTTTCTTTTGAATTGGCAGCCAGAATGGGTTACAAAGAAGTAGCAAAAGCTGCTGGTGCTGTGATCCTTGAGCCAATCATGAAAATCGAAGTGATTACCCCTGAAGAAAACATGGGAGATATCGTCGGAGATTTGAACAGAAGAAGAGGCCAAGTGAATGATATGGGTGACAGAGCGGGTGCGAAAACCATCAAAGCACATGTGCCACTATCGGAAATGTTCGGTTACGTAACTACTTTGAGAACTTTGTCTTCAGGTAGAGCTACATCAACAATGGAGTTTTCTCACTACGAGCAAACGCCTTCTAACATTTCAGACGAGGTAATCAAAAAAGCAAAAGGTAACGCTTAATTCTTAACAAGATGAGTCAAAAAATCAGAATAAAATTGAAGTCTTACGATCACATGCTTGTAGACAAATCGTCTGAGAAGATCGTAAAAACGGTAAAAAGTACCGGAGCTGTGGTAACTGGGCCTATTCCATTGCCAACGCACAAAAAATTGTTCACCGTATTGCGTTCTCCGCACGTTAACAAAAAAGCGAGAGAGCAATTCGAAGTAATGTCATACAAGCGATTGATCGACATTTACTCTTCGTCTTCAAAAACCATTGACGCTCTTATGAAATTAGAGTTGCCAAGCGGTGTTGAAGTAGAAATCAAAGTATAAGTAAATTCCAAAAGGATAAAAAAGTGCCGGGATTTCGGTTCCGGTACTTCTTATTTTGTCTAGCGGAACCAAAAGAGTTTAAAATCAATTAACAGTCATTGTTAATTATTCATTATTCATTATTAATTATTTTTTTATGTCTGGGTTAATCGGAAGAAAAATCGGCATGACCAGCATCTTTGACGAGAACGGGAAAAACATTCCTTGTACCGTAATTGAAGCAGGACCATGCGTTGTTACCCAAGTCAGAACCAAAGAGGTCGACGGGTATGAAGCGTTGCAACTTGGTTTCGATGACAAAAACGAGAAACATTCCTCAGCTGCGGCTATTGGCCACTTTAAAAAAGCAGGAACTGTTGCTAAGAAAAAAGTCGTTGAATTCCAGTTTGACAATGAGTACAAATTAGGAGAAGTGTTAACAGTAGATGTTTTCGCTGAAGGAGAATTTGTAGATGTACAAGGTGTTTCAAAAGGAAAAGGTTTCCAAGGTGTTGTAAAGCGCCACGGATTTGGCGGTGTTGGTCAATCGACACACGGTCAGCACAACCGTTTGAGAGCACCAGGTTCTGTAGGAGCATCCTCTTATCCATCACGTGTATTCAAAGGAATGCGCATGGCTGGAAGAATGGGTGGAGATAATGTAAAAGTTCAAAACCTTAGAGTTTTAAAAGTGGTTGCCGACAAGAATTTGCTTGTTGTCAAAGGATGTGTTCCTGGTCACAAAAACTCTTATGTAATCATTCAGAAGTAATGGAAGTAAAAGTTTTAGATAAAACCGGAAAAGAAACTGGCAGAAAAGTACAACTTTCTGATTCAGTATTCGCAATCGAGCCAAACAACCATGCTGTTTACTTAGATGTAAAACAATATTTGGCCAATCAAAGACAAGGTACTCACAAAGCTAAAGAAAGAGCTGAAGTTATCGGAAGTACTCGTAAGATCAAGAAACAAAAAGGGACTGGTACTGCTCGTGCAGGATCTAAAAAGAGCCCATTGTTCAAGGGTGGAGGTACTGTTTTCGGACCACGTCCAAGAAGCTATTCATTCAAATTGAATAAAAACTTGAAGCGTTTGGCTAGAAAATCAGCTTTCTCAATTAAAGCGAAAGAATCTAATTTGGTAGTCGTAGAAGACTTCGATTTTGACACGCCAAGCACTAAGAATTTCATCAACGTTTTGAAAGCTTTAGGGTTAGAGAATAAAAAATCTTTATTCGTGTTGGGCGATACAAATAAAAATGTATATTTGTCCTCACGCAATTTAAAGGCTTCTAGCGTTGTAACTAACTCAGAATTAAGTACTTACGCTATTTTAAATGCAAATAATTTGGTTCTTTTAGAGTCGTCTCTGGAAGGAATTGAAGAAAACCTAAGTAAATAAATAGGAGATGAGTATCATAATTAAACCTATCGTCACTGAGAAAGTTACCAAACAAGGTGAGGTTTTGAACCAGTTCGGTTTCGTGGTAGACAGAAAAGCTAACAAAGTACAGATTAAGAAAGCTGTTGAAGCTGCTTATGGCGTTACTATTGTTGCTGTGAACACCATGAATGTTAGACCGGACCGTTCGGTAAAATACACCAAAAGCGGACTAATCAGCGGAAAGACCAACGCTTACAAAAAAGCGATTGTTCAAGTACAAGAAGGAGAAACAATAGACTTTTATAACAATATCTAAACAGTAAGGCAGCATTATGTCAGTTAGAAAATTAAAACCTATTACCCCGGGCCAGCGATTTAGAGTTGTCAATAGTTTTGACGCTATTACAACTGATAAGCCGGAGCGTTCATTGATCGCACCGATAAAAAGCTCAGGCGGTAGAAATAGTCAAGGAAAAATGACCATGCGTTATACCGGCGGTGGTCACAAGCAGCGTTACCGTATTATCGATTTCAAAAGAACCAAAGCCGGAATTCCTGCTACGGTAAAATCAATCGAGTACGATCCGAACAGAACTGCTTTTATTGCTTTATTGGCTTATGCTGATGGAGAGAAAACTTATATCATTGCTCAAAATGGTTTGCAAGTAGGTCAGAAATTAGTTTCCGGCGAAGACGCGCAACCAGAAATTGGTAACACGTTGCCATTGAGCAAAATTCCTTTGGGAACTGTGATCTCTTGTATTGAGTTGCGTCCAGGTCAAGGAGCGGTTATCGCTCGTTCGGCTGGTACCTTCGCTCAATTAATGGCAAGAGATGGAAAATATGCTACGATTAAAATGCCATCAGGAGAAACAAGATTGATCTTGCTTACTTGCTCGGCTACAATCGGAGCGGTTTCCAATTCAGACCACCAATTGATTGTATCTGGTAAAGCAGGTAGAACAAGATGGTTAGGAAGAAGACCTAGAACAAGACCAGTTGCCATGAACCCTGTCGATCACCCAATGGGTGGTGGAGAAGGACGTTCTTCAGGAGGTCATCCACGTTCAAGAAAAGGTTTGCCGGCGAAAGGATACAGAACCCGTGCAAAACAAAACCCGAGTAACAAGTATATTGTAGAACGTAGAAAGAAATAATCAGATATGGCACGTTCATTAAAAAAAGGACCTTACGTTCACTATAAGTTAGACAAGAAAGTTCAGGAGAACATTGAAAAAGGTAATAAGGGAGTTGTAAAGACTTGGTCTAGAGCTTCTATGATTACACCTGACTTTGTTGGACAAACGATTGCAGTTCACAACGGTCGTCAGTTCGTACCTGTTTATGTTACAGAAAACATGGTAGGTCACAAATTAGGAGAGTTTTCGCCAACTAGATCTTTTAGAGGTCATGCTGGAGCTAAAAATAAAGGTAAAAAATAAGAAGCAATGGGAGTTCGTAAAAGAGAAACAGCAGATGCGAGAAAAGAGGCTAATAAGTCGATTGCTTTCGCGAAATTGAATAACTGCCCTACTTCACCTAGAAAAATGCGCTTAGTAGCAGACTTGGTAAGAGGTCAGAAAGTGGAAAGAGCGTTGAACATCTTAAGGTTCAGCACTAAAGAAGCTTCACGCAAACTAGAGAAACTTTTGTTATCTGCTATCAACAATTGGGAGCAGAAAAATGCAGAAGGCAATGTGGCGGAAGCAGGCTTATTCGTTAAAGAAATCCGCGTAGACGGAGGAATGATGTTGAAGAGACTTCGTCCTGCGCCACAAGGAAGAGCACACAGAATCAGAAAACGTTCTAACCACGTTACAATCGTGTTAGGAGATAACAATAACACACAAAGCAATTAATAAAGATGGGACAAAAGACAAATCCAATTGGAAACAGACTTGGGATCATCAGAGGATGGGATTCTAACTGGTATGGTGGTAACGACTACGGAGATAAAATCGCCGAAGACTACAAAATCAGAAAGTACATCCATGCTCGTTTATCAAAAGCTAGTGTATCGAAAGTAATCATCGAGAGAACTTTGAAACTTGTAACCGTTACTATCACCACTGCTCGTCCGGGTATCATTATCGGGAAAGGCGGCCAGGAGGTAGACAAGTTGAAAGAAGAGCTTAAGAAAATTACTGACAAAGAGGTTCAAATCAACATCTTTGAAATCAAAAGACCTGAACTGGATGCTTTTCTAGTTGCGACTAGCATCGCCCGTCAGATCGAGAGCCGTATTTCATACAGAAGAGCAATCAAAATGGCTATTGCCGCCTCAATGCGTATGAACGCAGAAGGGATTAAAGTTTTGATTTCTGGTCGTTTGAATGGAGCTGAGATGGCGCGTTCGGAAGGTTTCAAAGAAGGACGTATTCCTCTATCAACTTTCAGAGCCGATATCGATTATGCTTTGGCTGAAGCACATACTACTTACGGTAGAATGGGAATCAAAGTATGGATCATGAAAGGTGAAGTTTACGGAAAGAGAGATCTTTCTCCGCTAGTAGGCATGGACAAAAAACAAGCCGGAGCAGGAGGAAAGAGCGACTCACCACGCGGAGAGCGTAAAGGTGGTTTTGGTAAAGACAGAAAACCAGCCGGAGACCGTAAAAGAAAGTAAGAACTTTTAAAGTAAAGAAAAATGTTACAGCCTAAAAGAACAAAATACCGCAAGGTACAGAAAGGTAGAATGAAAGGAAATGCCGGAAGAGGACACGAACTTTCAAACGGTATGTTCGGAATTAAATCGGTTCACGAAACAGGGATGTTCCTTACTTCACGTCAAATCGAGGCTGCGCGTATTGCTGCAACCCGTTACATGAAGAGAGAAGGTCAATTGTGGATCAAAATTTTTCCAGACAAACCAATCACCAAGAAGCCTCTTGAGGTACGTATGGGTAAAGGTAAAGGTGCCGTTGAATATTGGGCAGCTGTTGTTAAACCTGGAAGAATCATGTTTGAAGTAGGAGGAGTTCCTTTGTCAGTTGCCAAAGAGGCGTTACGTCTTGCAGCTCAGAAACTTCCTGTGAAAACTAAGTTCATCGTCGCTAGAGATTTCGAAGCATAATTCAAACTATTATGAAGCAAAAAGAAATTAAAGATCTTTCCGTAGCAGAATTGCAGGAAAAATTGAGCCAGACCCAAAAAACGTATGCAGAGCTGAAAATGGCCCATGCGATTTCTCCAATTGAGAATCCGTTACAAATTAGAACTGTTCGCAGAACCGTTGCAAGACTGGCTACTGAATTAACCAAAAGAGAGTTACAATAATTGTAATCTGCTAAAGATGGAAAAAAGAAATTTAAGAAAAGAGAGAATTGGTGTAGTGACTTCAAACAAAATGGACAAGTCTATAGTTGTTTCGCAAGTAACCAGAGTAAAACACCCATTATACGGTAAGTTCGTTTTGAAAACTAAAAAGTTTCATGCACACGACGAGAAAAATGATTGCAACATTGGCGACACTGTACGTATTTCTGAAACACGTCCATTGTCTAAAACCAAATGTTGGAGATTAGTTGAAATCTTAGAAAGAGCTAAATAATTATGGTACAACAGGAATCAAGATTAAAAGTAGCAGACAACACCGGAGCCAAAGAAGTTTTGACTATCCGTGTGTTAGGCGGAACCAAACGTCGTTACGCCTCTGTCGGAGATAAAATTGTAGTATCAATCAAAGATGCCACTCCAAACGGAAACGTGAAGAAAGGGGCTGTTTCTACTGCAGTTGTGGTACGTACCAAAAAAGAAGTGAGAAGAGCCGATGGTTCTTACATCCGTTTCGATGACAATGCTTGTGTTCTTTTGAACGCGGCTGGCGAAATGAGAGGAACTCGTGTTTTTGGTCCGGTAGCTAGAGAATTGCGTGAAAAACAATTCATGAAAATTGTATCATTAGCGCCTGAGGTGCTTTAATTATTTACTGAGATGATAAAGCTAAAAATTAAAACCGGAGATACTGTCCGCGTGATTGCTGGAGACCACAAAGGTTCTGAAGGTAAAGTAGTCAGTGTTGACCGCGAGAAAAACAAAGCGATCGTTGAAGGCGTAAACATGGTGTCGAAACACACGAAACCATCTGCGAAAAATCCTCAAGGCGGAATCGTTAAAAAAGAAGCTCCTATCCATATTTCAAACATTTCTTTGATCGATCCAAAATCGAAAAAAGCAACCCGCGTTGGAATCAAAGTGGAAGGAGACAAAAAAGTAAGAGTGTCAAAGAAATCTAATCAAGTATTATAGTCATGGCATATACACCTAGATTAAAAGAAGAATACAAGAGTAGAGTCATTGCTGCTCTTAAGGAAGAATTCGGTTACAAGAATGTAATGCAGGTTCCAAAATTGGAGAAAATCGTATTGAGCAAAGGTGTTGGTGCTGCGGTATCAGACAAGAAACTCATCGATTATGCAGTAGAGGAATTGACTAAAATCACTGGTCAAAAGGCGGTAGCTACCATGTCAAAGAAAGACGTTGCGTCGTTCAAATTGAGAAAAGGAATGCCTATCGGTGCCAAAGTGACTTTGCGCGGAGATAGAATGTACGAATTTCTAGATCGTTTGGTAACTTCATCCTTGCCACGAGTAAGAGATTTCAACGGAATCAAAGCTACCGGTTTTGATGGAAGGGGAAATTATAACTTGGGTGTTTTGGAGCAAATCATTTTCCCTGAAATTGACATCGATAAAGTGAACAAGATTTCAGGTATGGATATTACCTTCGTGACCAACGCTAAGACTGATAAAGAAGCAAAATCTTTATTGGCTGAATTAGGATTACCTTTTAAAAAGAACTAAGATATGGCTAAAGAATCAATGAAAGCCCGTGAGGTGAAAAGAGAAAAAACGGTAGCAAAATACGCTGAGAAAAGAAAGGCTTTATTAGAAGCCGGAGATTACGAAGGCTTGCAAAGACTGCCAAAAAATGCTTCACCGATCCGTTTGCACAATCGTTGCAAATTGACAGGCAGACCAAGAGGTTACATCCGTCAGTTCGGTATTTCTCGTGTTACTTTCCGTGAGATGGCCAACCAAGGATTAATTCCGGGTGTAAAAAAAGCCAGCTGGTAAGCTAGTTTATTTCAGCAGATAATTGTACATTTGCCCGCTTTTAGCCGCAAACGTGCGATTATCTGCTTTAAAATAGAGTCTAATGGCTTCAGGTTCAATAAGATAGTCTTTTTGAAAACCGTTGCCGCAATTTAATAAATATGTACACAGATCCAATCGCGGATTATTTGACCAGGGTAAGAAACGCTGTGGCTGCAAACCACAAAGTTGTCGAAATTCCGGCTTCTAATCTGAAAAAAGAAATTACCAAGATCTTATTCGATCAAGGTTATATCTTGAGTTACAAGTTTGAGCAGAACACGGTTCAGGGTTCTATCAAAATTGCTTTGAAGTACGATAAAGATACCAAAGAGCCTGTAATTAAAGATATTCAAAGAATCAGCAAGCCAGGTTTGCGTAAGTATGCCGGCGCTGCAAAATTGCCTAGAATCCTTAATGGGTTAGGAATTGCCATTGTTTCCACTTCTAAAGGTTTGATGACCGGGAAACAAGCCAAGCAACTCAATGTAGGTGGAGAAGTAATTTGTTACGTATACTAAAAAACAGTACAACATGTCAAGAATAGGTAAAAATCCAATTTCGATTCCTGCAGGTGTAACTGTTGACGTAAACAACAACATGGTTACCGTTAAAGGAAAATTAGGTCAACTTTCTCAAAATTACGAAGACGTAACAGTAAAAGTTGAAGAGGGTCAAATCACTGTAGAAAGATCCTCTGATTATAAAGATCAAAGAGCCAAGCATGGTTTATACAGAGCCTTAATCAACAACATGATTGTTGGTGTTTCTGAAGGTTTCACTAAAGAGTTAGAATTGGTTGGGGTAGGTTATAGAGCTTCCAATCAAGGTCAAAAACTAGACTTAGCACTAGGTTTCTCTCACAACATTATCTTAGATGTAGCTCCAGAAGTGAAAGTGGAGACCATTTCTGAAAAAGGGAAAAACCCAATCGTAAAATTGACTTCTTATGACAAGCAATTGTTGGGAGCAGTTTCAGCGAAGATTAGAAGTTTCCGCAAACCAGAGCCTTACAAAGGTAAAGGGGTGAAATTCGTAGGTGAAGTATTAAGAAGAAAAGCTGGTAAATCCGCTTAATAAAAGATAAGATTATGTCATTAACGAAATCGGAAAGAAGACAGAGAATTAGATATAGAATCAGAAAGATTGTTAGCGGAACTGCTGCTAAACCAAGACTTTCTGTATTCAGAAGCAATAAAGAAATCTACGCACAACTCATTGACGATGTGAACGGAGTAACTTTATTGGCTGCATCATCTAGAGAAAAAGGAGTAACTAAAGGAACGAACGTAGAAACGGCGAACAATGTTGGAAAACTTGTAGCTGAGAAAGCGTTGAAAGCCGGAATCGACACAGTAACTTTCGATAGAGGAGGTTATTTGTACCACGGCCGTATCCAATCATTAGCTGAAGGCGCGAGAGCAGCCGGACTTAAATTCTAATCGTATGTCTAAAAGTAGAAATATAGAATCGGTAAAACCAAGCGGACTTGAACTAAAAGATCGTTTGGTGAGTGTAAATCGTGTTACCAAAGTTACAAAAGGAGGTCGAGCATTCGGTTTCTCTGCAATTGTAGTGGTAGGAGACGAGAACGGTGTAGTAGGTCACGGTCTTGGAAAATCTAAAGACGTGTCTGAGGCTATTGCTAAAGCAGTAGAAGATGCTAAGAAAAACCTTGTAAGAATCCCACTTAGCGGGCAGTCTGTACCGCACGAGCAAAAAGGTAAGTTCGGTGGAGCGCGTGTATTTTTGATGCCAGCTTCTCACGGTACCGGAGTAATTGCGGGTGGTGCTGTACGTTCGGTTTTGGAATCAGTAGGGATTCATGACGTATTGTCAAAATCTCAAGGTTCATCTAACCCACACAACGTGGTAAAAGCAACTTTTGATGCTTTATTGCAAATGAGAAGTGCACATACTGTTGCCAAGCAAAGAGGTGTTTCTTTAGAGAAAGTTTTTAAAGGTTAATTCAAGGAAATTATGGCTAAATTATTAGTAAAACAAGTTAGAAGCAAAATCAACTGCCCGCTTACTCAAAAGAGAGGTTTAGAGGCTTTGGGTCTTCGCAAAATGGGCCAAGTTGTAGAGCACGATTCTAATCCTGCGATCCTTGGAATGATAAATAAAGTTAAACACTTAGTTTCCGTTGAGGAAGTTAAATAACAATCCACAGTTATGAATTTAAGTAACTTACAACCTGCTGAAGGTTCAACACACAATCAGAATAAAAGAGTAGGACGTGGAGAAGGTTCCGGTAAAGGTGGTACTTCCGCAAGAGGTCACAAAGGAGCAAAATCTCGTTCAGGTTATTCTAAAAAGATTGGTTTTGAAGGAGGTCAGATGCCACTTCAAAGACGTGTGCCTAAGTTTGGTTTCAAAAACGTGAATCGTGTAGAATACCAAGGTGTAAACTTAGATACTTTACAAGCTTTAGTTGATAACGGAATTGTGACCGATGGTGCTGTCGACATGACCACTTTCGTGACCAACCGTTTGGCCACCAAAAACGAAATCGTTAAGGTTTTGGGTAGAGGTGAACTAAAAGCCAAATTGAAAGTATCTGCTCACAAATTTACTGCAACTGCAAAAGCCGCTATCGAGGCAGCTGGTGGTGAAGCTGTAACCCTATAATTATTCTAAGACGATGAAGAAATTTTTTGAATCATTAGCCAATGTTTGGAAAATCGAGGAACTTAAAAACAGAATCCTACTCACATTAGGATTGCTTTTGGTTTATCGTTTCGGAGCACACGTGACTCTTCCAGGTATTGATGCTACTCAGTTAAACAGTTTAGCAGGCCAGACTAAAGATGGTATTGGTTCAATTCTCGATATGTTCACCGGAGGAGCCTTTTCAAAAGCCTCTGTGTTCGCGCTAGGAATTATGCCTTACATTTCGGCATCGATTGTAGTTCAGTTGATGGGAATCGCGATTCCTTATCTTCAAAAATTGCAAAAAGATGGTGAAAGCGGCAGAAAAAAACTCAATCAGATTACCCGCTGGTTGACCATCCTAATCACTTTGGTACAAGGCCCTGGTTATATTTACAACTTATACAGAACTCTACCAAGCAGCGCTTTCATGTTAGGATTTGATTCTTTTAGTTTCTTGTTCTCGTCAGTATTGATTTTAACTACAGGAACCATCTTCGCGATGTGGCTCGGAGAGAAAATCACTGACAAAGGAATCGGAAACGGAATTTCCTTATTGATCATGGTCGGGATTCTTGCAAGATTGCCACAGGCTTTCATTCAAGAATTTACTTCTACAATCACCAACAACAACGGAGGACCAATGATATTGGTTATTGAAGTAATTGTTTGGTTATTAGTTATTATTGCTTGTGTGCTTTTGGTTATGGCGGTGAGAAAAATTCCGGTACAATACGCTCGTCGTACTACAACTGGTGATTTCGAACAAGACATGATGGGCGGAAACAGACAATGGATTCCATTGAAGTTGAACGCTTCTGGTGTAATGCCAATCATCTTTGCTCAAGCCATCATGTTCATACCGGCTGCATTAGCAGGTTTGTCGCAAACGGAAACTTCTCAGTCTATTGCAGGAGCGTTCAGTAATATGTTCGGATTCTGGTATAATTTTGTATTCGCGACCTTGATTGTTGTCTTTACATTTTTCTATACTGCAATCACGGTTCCAACCAACAAAATGGCTGATGATCTTAAGAGAAGCGGCGGTTTCATTCCAGGTATCAGACCAGGAGTAGAAACTTCAGACTATCTGGATCACATTATGTCGCTCATTACTTTTCCAGGCTCATTATTCCTTGCTTTGATTGCTGTGTTCCCAGCCATTATCGTAAGCCTTGGTGTGCAACAATCATGGGCGATGTTCTTCGGTGGTACTTCTTTAATAATTATGGTAGGTGTTGCGATTGATACAATCCAACAAATCAACTCCTATTTATTGAATAAGCACTACGATGGTTTGATGAAAAGCGGTAAAAACAGAAAAGCGGTAGCTTAATTTTATGGCAAAACAATCAGCAATAGAACAAGACGGATCCATCATCGAAGCACTTTCGAATGCGATGTTCCGTGTAGAGTTAGAAAACGGACACATCGTAATCGCTCACATTTCTGGCAAAATGCGTATGCACTACATCAAGTTGTTACCTGGTGACAAAGTGAAGCTGGAAATGAGTCCTTACGATTTGTCAAAAGCAAGAATTACTTATAGATATTAAATAGCGGTCAGCAGTCAGCTATCAGCGCTTCAAAACAAACGCTGAAAGCTAAAGGCTGAAAGCTTAAAGCTAAACTAAAATGAAAGTAAGAGCATCAGTAAAGAAACGTAGTGCCGAGTGCATCATCGTTCGCAGAAAAGGAAGATTATACGTAATCAACAAAAAGAATCCTAGATTTAAACAAAGACAAGGATAATTATGGCAAGAATAGCAGGGGTAGACATCCCAAAAAACAAAAGAGGAGTTATCGCTTTGACCTACATCTTCGGAATTGGTAAAAGCCGTGCAAGCGAAATATTGGCTAAAGCTAATGTAAGCGAAGACATTAAAGTTCAAGATTGGAATGATGACCAGATCGGAGCAATCCGTGATGCGGTTTCTTACTACAAGATTGAAGGTGAATTGCGTTCTGAAACATCTTTGAACATCAAGCGTTTGATGGACATCGGTTGTTACAGAGGTATCCGCCACAGAGCCGGTCTTCCTTTGCGTGGTCAAAGAACCAAAAACAACTCGAGAACTAGAAAAGGTAAGCGTAAAACTGTTGCTAACAAGAAAAAAGCAACTAAATAATAAGTAGTAATGGCTAAAGCAACAACTAAAAAGCGTAAAGTAGTCGTAGAATCGACTGGTGAAGCGCACATCAGCGCTACTTTCAACAACATCATTATTTCACTCACCAACAAAAAAGGAGAAGTGATTTCATGGTCTTCTGCCGGTAAAATGGGATTCCGTGGTTCTAAGAAGAACACGCCTTACGCCGCACAGATGGCAGCTGAAGATTGCAGCAAAGTAGCAATGGAAGCTGGTTTGAAAAAAGTAAAAGTCTATGTAAAAGGGCCAGGAAACGGACGTGAGTCTGCAATCCGCTCGATTCATAACAGCGGGGTAGAAGTAACCGAGATCATCGACGTTACTCCAATGCCGCACAACGGATGTCGTCCTCCTAAAAGACGTAGAGTATAACGCTCAAAAATTATAGTATAACCTAGACAGGTTTCCGGTTATCGAAGGATAAGACCTGAATTCATAACCGCTGTCTCAAACAATTAGAAATGGCAAGATATACTGGTCCAAGTACAAGAATCGCCCGTAAATTTGGCGAAGCAATCTTCGGAGAAGACAAGTCTTTCGAGAAGAGAAATTACCCACCCGGACAACACGGGATGGCAAAGAAAAGAGGTAAAAAATCTGAATACGCAGTTCAGTTGATGGAAAAGCAAAAAGCGAAGTACACCTACGGAATCTTAGAGAAGCAATTCAGAGGCCTTTTTGAAAAAGCATCTGCTGCTCGTGGAGTAACAGGTGAAGTATTAATCCAACTTTGTGAGGCAAGACTGGACAACGTAGTATACAGAATGGGTATCGCTCCTTCTCGTCGTGCTGCCCGTCAAATCGTATCACACAGACATATTACCGTAAATGGTGAGGTAGTGAACATTCCTTCTTACCATTTAAAACCTGGCGATAAAGTAGCCGTTCGTGAAAAATCAAAATCAGTGGAAGCTATCGAGCGTTCTTTGGCAAATTCTTCTCACGTATATGAGTGGATTACTTGGAACAACGACACCAAAGAAGGTGTTTTCGTATCGGTACCTGCACGTTTGCAAATCCCTGAAAACATCAAAGAACAGCTGATCGTCGAATTGTACAACAAATAATAAAGACTTAGTCGAAATTATGGCAATATTTAATTTTCAGAAACCCGATAAAGTGATCATGATCGATTCGAACGATTTCGAAGGGAAATTTGAATTTCGTCCTTTGGAACCGGGCTACGGATTGACCGTGGGGAATGCACTTAGAAGAGTGATGCTTTCCGCTTTGGAAGGCTACGCAATTACTTCGGTTCGCATCGAAGGTGTAGACCACGAATTCTCAACGATCTCAGGTGTGGTGGAAGACGTTACCGAAATCATCCTGAATTTGAAACAAGTGCGTTTCAAGCGTCAGATTGAAGACGTTGACAACGAGTCTGTAACGATTTCTGTAACCGGTAAAGACCAATTGACTGCCGGTGATTTCCAGAAGTTTATTTCAGGTTTCCAAGTACTGAACCCAGAACTGGTTATCTGTAACTTAGATAGCAAAATCAAGCTTAATCTCGAACTAACCATCGAAAAAGGGCGCGGTTATGTTCCAGCTGAGGAAAACAAAAAACAGAATGCTGCCATCGGAACCATTTTCACGGATTCTATTTTTACGCCGGTTAAAAACGTAAAATATGCCATTGAAAACTTCCGTGTGGAGCAGAAAACCGATTACGAAAAGTTGATTTTCGAAATCAAAACCGATGGTTCCATCAACCCTAAAGACGCCCTTACTGAGGCAGCAAAAGTGTTGATCCACCACTTCATGTTGTTTTCTGACGAAAGAATCACTCTCGAGGCGGATGAAATTGCACAAACTGAGTCATACGACGAAGAATCATTGCATATGCGCCAGTTGCTCAAAACCAAGTTGGTTGATATGGACTTATCCGTTCGTGCGCTCAATTGCTTGAAAGCAGCAGAAGTAGATACCCTTGGAGACTTGGTGTCATTCAACAAAAACGATTTAATGAAATTCCGCAACTTCGGAAAAAAATCACTTACGGAGCTTGATGAGCTTGTCGCTGTGAAAAACCTGACTTTCGGAATGGACTTAAGCAAATACAAATTAGATAAAGAATAAATCGCTTTCCTATTTTGCTCTCCAGAGCGGATTGAGCAAGAGGAAGGTTTAAAAAAAATGTCATGAGACACGGAAAAAAATTCAATCACTTAAGCAGACAGAAAGGCCACAGAACGGCTATGTTGGCTAACATGGCTTGTTCGTTGATCGAGCACAAACGCATCAACACTACTGTTGCTAAGGCTAAAGCGTTAAAACAATTCGTTGAACCGCTGATTACCAAATCAAAAGAAGATACTACGCACAACCGTCGTATCGTTTTCGCATACCTCAAAAGCAAATACGCAGTTACAGATTTGTTCCGCGACGTAGCTGCCAAAGTAGGCGACCGTCCAGGTGGTTACACTCGTATCATCAAGGTTGGAAATCGTTTAGGGGATAACGCCGATATGGCGATGATCGAACTGGTAGATTTTAACGAACTATACAACGGAGGTAAAAAAGAGGAGAAAAAAGCGAAAAGCCGTCGTGGCGGAAAAGGAAAAGGCGGAGCTACTACTGCGCCAGCGGCTCCAAAAGCAGAAGCTCCAAAGGCAGAAGCGCCTGAGGCTAAAATCGAAGAAGCTCCGGCTGCAGAAGCACAAGTTGAGGAAACTACTCCGGTGGTTGAAACCCCAGCAGTGGAAGAACCATCAGCAGAAGCTCCAGAAGCCCCAGCCGCTGAAGATACCGAAGAGAAAGCTGAGTAATGAAAATCAGCACTCCATAAAAATAAAGGATGAACTTTTAAAGTTTGTCCTTTTTTTTTGGATTTTTTTCAGGAGCCGGGAACCTGCTGTACGTTGCAATCTTTTGTTCTGAACCCCAGAACAAAAGGATTTACACTTCCATCAGGGCTAGGGCTGCAGTGTAAATAAAGGACGCCTAATTTTAAAATCTAAATCCAGCCTTATACCTGAAGTCCACTGGACTTTTATTTCGCTATCGCTACATACAGTTCGACCTTTGGTCTCGAGTCTCCTCTTAATATCAAATCATCAGGGCTAGGGCAACGGCTACTGTTCAAAAATTCTGAAAACCTTTGCGTCTTTGCGTCTTTGCGAGAAAATAAAAAAAATAAATTTGCACTAGCTAACAGCTAACAGCTAACAGCTAACAGCTAACAGCTAACAGCTAACAGCTAACAGCTAACAGCTAACAGCTAACAGCTAACAGCTAACACAACACCAACAACTACATGAACTACAAAACACAACAACCCGCCATCCTCTTACTCAGCGACGGCACCATTTTTCACGGCAAATCGATCGGTATTTCGGGAACGACTTTCGGAGAACTTTGCTTCAACACCGGAATGACCGGCTATCAGGAAATCTTCACCGATCCGTCTTATTTCGGGCAGATCATGATTACGACCAATCCGCACATCGGGAACTACGGTGTGAACGCAGAAGAAGTCGAATCCGATTCGGTCAAAATCGCTGGCTTGGTCTGCAAGAATTTCAGTTTCAATTATTCGCGCGACAATGCTTCGGGTAGTCTCGAGGACTATTTCAAAAAACACAACCTGGTCTGCATTTCCGATGTCGACACGCGCGCTTTAACGGCTTACGTTCGAGATCACGGCGCCCAAAACGCTGTCATCTGTACCGACGGCACTTCAGTGGAAGAACTTAAAAAGCAACTCGCCAACGTGCCCGATATGAAAGGTTTAGAACTCGCTTCAAAAGTATCGACGAAACAACCTTATTTCTTTGGCAACGAAAACGCCAAATACAAAATCTCCGCACTCGATTTAGGTATCAAAACCAACATCCTGCGTAACCTAGCCAAGCGCAACTGCTACATCAAAGTGTTTCCTTACGACGCGACTTACAAGGATTTAGCTGATTTTAATCCTGACGGTTATTTTCTTTCCAACGGCCCGGGCGACCCGGAGCCCCTAAGAGGAGCCATTCAAGTAGCCAAAGAAATACTAGAGAATAACCAACCGCTGTTCGGCATTTGTCTCGGACACCAAATCATCGGATTGGCCAATGGGGTTTCGACATTTAAAATGTTTGGCGGACACCGCGGGATCAATCATCCGGTGAAGAATTTAATTACTGGAAAGGGCGAAATCACTTCGCAGAACCACGGTTTTGCCATCCATCGCGAAGAAGCCGAAAACCATCCCGAAATTGAAATTACGCACATCCATCTCAATGATAATACGGTGGCCGGAATGCGCCTGAAAAATAAAAATTGCTTCTCGGTGCAATACCATCCTGAAGCCAGTCCAGGGCCACACGATTCTTCGTATCTGTTTGACCAGTTTATAGAGAACATCAAAGCCAGCCAGAACTAAATCGTTATCGTTGATAAATTCAACATTTTAAAGATTGTCAAAATTTAAGATAGAATATATTTGTACTATGTAAGCTATCAGCTATCAGCTATCAGCTATCAGCGGTCAGCTCTCAGCTTAAAGCTAATTTTATAAATACTTCAGCTAACCGCTGACCGCTAAAAGCTAAAAGCTGACAGCTAAATAACCTAAAAACCTAAAAACATGAGCATGATCATCAAAATCCACGCAAGACAAATTTTTGATTCCAGAGGAAATCCTACCGTAGAAGTAGATGTAGTTACTGAAAATGGCGTACTGGGCCGCGCAGCTGTTCCATCCGGAGCTTCAACCGGAGAACATGAAGCCGTAGAATTACGCGACGGTGGAAAAGCTTATATGGGCAAAGGTGTGTTAAAAGCAGTGGAAAATGTCAATACTAAAATTGCTGAGGAACTCGTCGGCACTTCTGTTTTCGAGCAAAACCTGATTGACCAAACGATGATTGATCTTGACGGCACTTCCAATAAATCCAATCTCGGCGCTAATGCCATTTTGGGTGTTTCGATGGCTGTAGCCAAAGCTGCCGCAAATGAATTAGGCATGCCATTGTACCGTTACGTAGGTGGTGTTTCTGCCAACACGCTTCCGGTGCCGATGATGAACATTATCAATGGCGGTTCACATTCTGATGCGCCGATTGCCTTTCAGGAATTTATGATTATGCCGGTAAAGGCAACTTCTTTCACTCAAGCCTTACAAATGGGAACAGAAGTTTTTCACCACCTCAAAAAAGTACTACACGACCGTGGTTTATCAACCGCAGTAGGCGATGAAGGCGGTTTTGCTCCCAACTTGGCTGGCGGTACTGAAGACGCACTTGATACCATCAAAAAAGCGGTTGAAAATGCAGGCTATAAATTTGGGGATGAGATTATGATTGCCCTGGATTGTGCCGCTTCAGAATTCTACAAAGACGGAAAATACGATTACACTAAGTTCGAAGGCGCTACGGGAAAAGTCCGCACTTCACAAGAACAAGCCGATTACTTAGCCGAATTGGCTACCAAATACCCGATTATTTCCATCGAAGACGGTATGCACGAAGACGACTGGAGCGGTTGGAAATACCTGACCGAGAAAATCGGCAACAAAGTACAGTTGGTCGGAGATGATTTATTCGTGACCAATGTCGAAAGGCTTTCCAGAGGAATTGCAGAGAACACCGCGAACTCCATCTTGGTAAAAGTCAACCAAATCGGAACTTTAACCGAAACGATTGCGGCTGTGAACATGGCCAAGAATGCGGGTTACACATCAGTAATGTCGCACCGTTCGGGCGAAACTGAAGACAACACCATTGCTGATTTAGCAGTCGCTTTAAATTGTGGACAAATCAAAACAGGTTCCGCATCGCGCTCAGATCGTATGGCGAAATACAACCAATTGCTGCGCATCGAGGAAGAACTCGGCGATACAGCTTATTTCCCCGGATTGAAGGCGTTTAAGTAAGATTTTTAATTTTCAAGATAAAACCTGATTGGGCAACCGGTCAGGTTTTTTTATTTCCAAAACTGAATAATCGGTCAAATCCCTAGAATAATAAACCAAACTGATATATTGCTAAATCGCTTATTTTTATGCCAAGTCCTTGCGCTATCTTTGGTTTAGATAAAAATCAGTATTGTGAAAAACTGTTACTACATATTATTTTCGTTGCTGTTTTACGGGTTCGGTGCAGTAGGACAAGTTTCGAAAAATCCGGCGGATAGCCTCAAGCGAGTATTTCTAATAGCTAAAACAGATACAGCTAAGGTCAATATCCTGAACAAAATGGCCGATGCTTTCAAAGAATCCAATCCAGATTCCACTAGTTTTTATGCGCTAAAGGCCGAAGCGCTGGCGAAGCAGGCTCGTTATGATTTCGGTGTGGCAAGTGCTTATATCAATTCTGGGAATGCGAATATTATCCTAGGAAATTATCGCCAAGCCAACCAATACTTTTCTAAAGCACAATCTTTATTTGAATCATTGTTGCATGACGCTAAAGAGCCAGAAATCAAACGCATCCAAAACGGATTGGCCAAGGCTTTCGCCAGTCAAGGCATCGTTTTCTCGCAGCAAAGCAATTACTACATGGCGCTGGAAATGTACCAGAAGGCGTTGAAGGTCTATTTGAAAATCGGCGATCAAGTCAGTACAGCAAAGGCATACAACAACATCGGAATCGTTTACAAATCGCAACAAAAAAACAACCTGGCACTTGCGTATTTCAAAAAGGCTTTTCAAGTCCAGCAAGCCATTACCGAACCTACTGCTGCAGTAACTTTAACCAATATCGGAGTAATTTACGCCGAGCAAGGCAACAAAAATCAGGCTTTCGATTGTTATAAAAAAGCCGAAAAGTTATTTGCAACCACCAATAACCAACGCGGTTTTGCTTTGCTGAATAATTATTTTGGTGATTACTACAAGTCTGAGAAAAATTACACGCAGGCTGAAGTATATTACAACAAAGCTTTGGCGCTTTACGAAGCTATGCAGAACAAATTTGGCGCTTCGTTGGCACGCTACAATCTGGGTCGATTGCATGCAGATCTAAAAAATTATGACCAAGCGATTGACTATGCTGAAAAATCTTTGGCTGATGCTAAGGCTATCGGTATTCTCGATCAGATTTATCATTCTGAGAAATTGCTCAGCGATTTGTATGGCATACAACACAACACCGAACTTTCGTTTGCGCATTATCGCAATTATATTGTGGCACGCGACAGTATTACCAATCAGGAAAACAGCAAGAAAATGCTGCGCTCGGAAATGGAATCGGAGTACAAACGCAGGGCTGCTGTGCTGGCAGAACAGTCCAAACGCAATACGCAACTTGGGATTTTTACGGCGGTAGGTTTGTTTTTGCTCGCGGGGTTAATTTTCGTGACTTACAACCGACGCCAAATCAAACGCCGGCTGACCTTACAGAAAGAAGTAGCCGAATACGAACAAAAGGCCTTGCACTTACAGATGAATCCGCATTTTGTGTTCAATTGTTTGGGATCAATATCGAGTTTCATCGTGCAGAACGGAACCGATTCGGCCTTGAAATATTTGGCTAAATTTTCCAAACTGATGCGTCTTACCCTAGAATATTCCAAAGGCTCATTAATCCCGATTGATAAAGAAATCGAGAGTTTGAAAAATTACCTCGAATTAGAACAATTGCGCTTTCACAACAAGTTCGAATTTGAAATTCAATCGAGCGATAAGGTAGAGTTTAATATGGGAATTCCACCACTTTTAATTCAACCTTTTGTAGAGAATGCTATTCTTCACGGTATGGTCCCGAAGAAAGGAAACGGCAAAATCGATGTGTTTTTCGATGTTCAGAATGGGCAGTTCTTGTGTAGTATTTCAGACGATGGCATCGGACTTACACAATCGCGACTGCTCAAGGAAGATTCAGTGGCTGCCCACAAATCGATGGCGCTGGAGATTACCAAAAAACGCCTTGAAATCATGGAAGCTACTACTTTAAAATCGGCACAGATTGATATCCGTGAGCGCGAAGATAATGGCCAAGTCATCGGCACGCAAGTCATTCTAAGATTGCCCATCCAATACATTCAATAACCAACAACCAAAACGCATGATTACAGCCATTCTCATCGACGACGACAAACATTTGCGCGAAGGACTTAAAGCTTTGCTGGAACGATACACCAACGACATTCATATTATTGGAGAAGCCGAAAGTGTCAAGACCGGTATTTTGGCTATTGAAAAGCTCCAGCCACAGGTAGTTTTTCTAGATATTCATCTGAGTGACGGCACTGGTTTCGACATTCTGGAACGCCTCAAAGCCAAGAGCGGAAAAATCCTCTCGCACATTGTTTTTATTACGGCTCATGAGAAATATGCGGTGAAGGCTTTCAAGTTCAGTGCATTAGATTTTATTCTCAAACCAATAGATCCTGAGGAATTGCAGGATACTATTGGAAAGATTAAGTCGATTGCTTCTTCTACCAAATCGTTTGACCATATCGATTTATTGCTGGAGAATATCCGACGAAAAGTAGATAATTTCAAACGCATTGCCCTTTCGACCAGCGACGGTATCCATCTTTTTGAGGTGGCCGATATCATTCGACTGGAAGCCAAAGGCAATTATACCGAGTTTTTTATCAAGAACCACAAACCGGTACTCATTTCCAAAACACTCAAAGAGTACGAAGAAATGCTTACCGAGCAAGGATTTGAACGTATCCATCAGTCGCACCTGATTAATCTTTCTTACCTGAAATCGTATATCAAAACCGATGGTGGTTACGTGGTGATGTCTGAAAATACAAGGCTTCCGATCGCACAAAGCAAAAAAGAAAAACTACAGGAACTAATCAAAGCCCTTTAAAACAACCGATACAAAACAAACAGATGAAAAAAATAGTAGGATTATTGTTGCTCTTTACCGGGATGGTAAATGCACAGATTGTCAATATTCCCGATGCTGCTTTCAAAGCCAGGTTATTGTCAGCCTCGAACGACCTGAATCAATCGCAGTTTTTGATTGCTCAGGATAATAACAATAGTTGGGTGGTGATTGACACCAACAATGATGGTGAAATTCAAGTCAGCGAAGCCCTAGCGATTCGGTTTTTGAACGTTTCAGGAATCGGAATCAGCGACCTTACTGGTCTGGAAGCTTTTAGCAATTTGTTCAGCTTGAGTGTGGGGACTGTTCCAGTGACTTCGCTCGATCTTAATGCAATGACACAACTGAAGTTTCTTGCCTTGAATAATTTATTTCAACTGAGCTCACTCAACATGAATAGTTTGACCGATTTGGACCAATTGCAACTTATTTCATTGCCCAACCTTTCTTCGGTCAATATGAGTAATCTCAACCAACTCGAAAGTCTCTTTGTATACTCGACCAATCTCACTTCGCTCAATCTGAACGCACCAGCAACCTTGACCCAACTTACAGTCATGGGCAACCCACAGTTGGCCAGTTTAAACCTGAGTGGATATGGGTTGTTACAGCGTATTAACTGCTCTATGAATGCTTTGAATACCTTAACACTAATAGGAGTTACCCAATTGACTGAGCTAAACTGTAGTAGTAACCGACTGACCAATCTCAACGGAATCAGTCCGACGATTACCAAATTAAATTTCAGTAATAACCTCTTGACCAATATCAACTTCAATGGCTTGGTCAATTTGGAAGAGTTGGTTTGTAGTTATAACCAGTTGAGCAGCCTCGATGTGAGCAACCTTTCCAATTTGAAGCTACTGGATTGTAGTTATCTGGATATTACCAGTTTAAATATTAATAATCTTCCGAGTTTGATTACACTGAATTGCAGCAATAATTATTTGCTAACTACGGCGACTTTTGCAGATTTGCCAAGTTTGGAAGATTTAAGGGTTTTTGGCGGTATCAGTAGCAATTCGAGTATTTTGAGCCAACTCACTAGTTTAACGTTCAGCAATTTGCCCCAGCTCAAAAAATTGTTCTGTAATTATGGCATGCTCTCTACTTTAAACCTTTCCGGATTGGACCAACTAGAAGAACTGGATTGTTCTTGGAACCAGATCGTCAATTTGAATTTGACCAATTTGCCCAATCTTAAAAAACTCACTTGTACCAACAACATGATGACCGACTTGGATGCTTCCCAATTGCCCAATTTGACTGATTTGTCTTGTGGTGGCGGTTACATTGTTGATGGACAAATCATTCCGAAACTGCAAACCTTGAATGTGGTAGGGCTTTCCAACTTGATTAATCTAAATTGCTCTGTTAATTTGTTGACCAGCTTGAATTTGTCGGGTTTAACGCATCTTGAGTCACTAATTTGTAGCGGAATGCCTGGCGCCTTCGGTAATATTACTTCCATAGATGTTGCGGGTTTGAGCCAACTTAAATCTTTGGATTGCAGTTACCAACAACTGACCAGTTTAAACGTGAGTAATCTAGCCAATTTGACAGATTTGAGTTGTGCCCACAACCTGATTTCTAGCTTGAATCTGAATGGCTTAATCAATCTGAGAACACTCAATTACGATTACAACCAGCTCGCGAATCTGAGTTTGATTAACTTGCCCAGTTTGGTCAATCTAACGTGTTCCAACAACCAACTCACCACGTTGAACGTACAAAATCTGACCCAACTCGAGAATCTAAACTGTGCTTTCAACCAATTGACAGCACTGAATCTGACCGGCTTGAACAGTCTTAAATACTTAGACTATTCTAGTAATCAGTTGGCGCTTTCTAACGTGAGCGGTTTGTCAACTCAATTGGTTTCCTTGAACTGTTCTCAAAATAATTTGAGTAGTTTGGATCTTACCGGGCTTTCGGGTTTGGTGTATTTGTACTGCGACTATAATCAAATCAGTGCATTAGAAGTAAGTCATTTAACCCAATTGCAGTACCTGGACTTTTCCAACAACAGCATTGCCACAATTGATTTGGCACCACTAACCAATTTAGTCTCTTTGGATGCCGGTAGCAATCTTTTGACCAGTATTGATGTAACGGCTCTGGTTAATCTGGCCAGTTTGAATTGTTCTTTAAATCAGTTGAGCAGTCTCGATGTAAGCCAAAATACGCTTCTCAATGTGTTGGATTATTCGTTTAATTCACTGCCGACTGTCGATTTGAGCCAGTTGGTCAACCTGACTATGTTGAGCTGTATCAACACGCAAACCGCTCAGCTTCAACTGGGTAATTTAGCATTTCTCAACAATTTGAGTTGCGGTTCGAACCAGCTTACCACCTTAGATGTGAGCCAATGCCGCTTCTTAAATTCTTTATTTTGTGGCAGCAACCAACTCACTACTTTATTTTTGAAGAACGGTTACCGGGAAGCGTATGTCGATTTTTCCAATAACCCCAATCTGCAATACATCTGTGCCGATGACAGCCAACTAGAATCCATACAAACCCAATTGAATAGTTTAGGTATGAATGCAACGGTTTCCAATTCGTATTGTACTTTTTCTCCGGGTGGCAACCACAATACGATTACAGGTATTGCTATTTATGATGACAATAACGATGGCTGCGATGTGACCGATGAAGTCAATCCGTTTGTTCGTTTTAACATTACCGACGGCACTCAAACCGGAGCCACAGTAACCAACCTCGACGGCACTTATAAATTCTACGTCAATGCGGGCAATTATACCGTGGCGCCGAATGTGGAAAATCCGTCTTGGTACGATTTCTCGCCTGCTTCGGCTAACATTTCGTTTCCGAATAATAATAACAATGTAGCACCGCAGCACTTTTGCATTAATGCAGTGGGCGTTCACGGCGATATTGAAGTCGTGTTCCACCAAACCGAAGTAGCGCGCCCGGGATTTGATTCTACGTACAAAATCGTTTACAAGAACAAAGGCAACCAAATGCATTCCGGAACCGTGACGTTAACTTTTGACGACAGCAGAACCGATTTTCTTTCGGCGCTTCCCACAGCAGATGCAGCCAATAATGGTCTGATTACTTGGAATTATGAAAATCTGATGCCGTTTGAAAGCCGCAGTATTGAACTTGTTTTCAACACCAATTCCCCGACAGAAACCCCACCGGTAAACAATGGCGATGTTCTAGATTTTACAGCCAGTATTACGCCGGTAATTGCTGACGAGCTTCCGCAAGACAACACTTTTGATTATCACCAACTCGTTGTGGGCAGTTTCGATCCGAATGACATCAGTTGCGTAGAAGGTGCTACCGTTGATGCTTCCTATATCGGAAAGTACCTTCATTATGTAGTGAACTTTGAAAATACCGGAACTTACTTCGCTCAGAATATAGTCGTTAGAACCGATATCGATCCAACCAAGTACGATGTCAATACTTTACAAGTGATGAGTTCCTCACATCCATCGTACACCCGAATTGAGGGCAATCGCGTAGAGTTTGTTTTTCAGAATATCGAGCTCGATCCGGCACAAGGCGATCCACCGGTGGGCGGTCATGGCGATATATTGTTCAAGATAAAAACCAAAGCAGATTTGGTTCCGCAAGATGCCGTATTGCAACGCGCCGGAATATACTTCGATTATAATTTTCCAATTATCACTAATGATGCAATTACTACTTTCTCTACGTTAAGTCAATCGGTTTTTGAAAAAGACAACAGTATTTCGATTGCACCGAACCCGACTAGTTCGGAAATAAATATCAGTTCGAAGTACCACCTGAAATCAGTTGAGTTGTATGATTTGCAAGGCCGGATTTTAGTGACGTTTTTGGGCAATACCAAATTACTGGATATTTCAGACCAAGCTAGCGGTGTTTATTTTCTGAAAATCACTACCGAAAAAGGTGCCGCCATCGAGAAAATCATCAAAGAATAAAAGTATTTTAGTTAGTGTTTTAAAGCCTTTCCGCTGGATTTTCAGTAGGAAAGGTTTTTTTGTTTTTGGCCCGATTTAAAAATTCTCGTCAAAATCGGGTGTATACTCATTCAAATGGAGGGTATCTTCATCGGCCCTGTGCGGTGTAATTCTAAACATTACATTTGTTTACCAATTCACAGGAATATGAAAACCTCCTTTTTGATTTATGTTTGTTGCAGTTTGTTTGGTCTGGTTCATAGCCAAAATAAGATAGACAGTTTAAAAGCGGCTTTACAAGCTTCTAAAAACGACATCGATAAAACCCAAACCTACAACGCACTGGCCGATGCCTACAAAACTTCCGATCCGAAACAAATGCTTGCTTATGCTACAAAAGCGTTGGCTTTGTCTGAAAAAATAGGCTATAGCATTGAAGCCGGACAAGCCAACCTGAACCTCGGAAACGTTCATATCATCTTAGGGAATTATTCAAAAGCGCTCCAGTATTTTGCCACTGCCCAAAATATTTTCGAAGCCGAATCGCAAGGCAATCCCAAAACCAGCCTGACCATCAAAAAAGGATTGGCAAAGGCTTATGGCAGCATCGGAATTGTGTTTGCCGAACAGAGCAATTACGCCAAAGCGCTTTTGTACCATCTGAAATCTGTTCGCATTTACGAAAGCATCGGTGAGAAAAAGAAGTGTGGCCAAGTATACAACAATATCGGTGTAGCCTATCAGTCACAAGGCGAAACTTTTAAAGCGCTCGAATACTTCCTCAAAGCACAGAAAATTCAAGAGCAACTTAGCGATCCGCAAATCGGTATTACGCTCACCAATATTGCCAATGGTTACCTCAAGGAAAATGATCTGGTCAAAGCACTCGACTATTACACAAAAGCCAAGACTAAAATTGATGCAAACCAAGATCCGCGGGCTTTGGGCGAATGGTACAACAACATGGGCTTGTATCATCTAGCCGCCAAAAAACCTTCCCAAGCCATCGAAAATTGGAACGCAGCCATTACCACATTCGGTCAGATCGAAGACAAATTCGGCGTGGCGAACACTTACCTTTATTTAGGACAATTGTACCTGGAACAGAAGAATCCCACCGCAGCAATGGAGAGCGCCAATCAGGCTTTGCAACTCGGCAAACAAATTGGGGTGCTCGAACAAATTGTCGAAGCCGAAAAATTGCTCAGTGCCATTTACGACCAACAACACAACAGCAAACAATCGTTGTTGCATTTTAAATTGTACAGCAAAGCCAAAGACAGCTTGACCAACGCAGAAACCATTCGCAAAAGTGTCGAGTCGGCGATGAATTTTGAATTCGAAAAGCGCGAAGTCATCCAGCGTGAAGAACTTCAGAAAAAAGAGTTGCTGCTCCAACAACAAGCCAAGCAAAACAAACTACAATTGATTTTCGCGGCCCTATTTGCCTTGATGCTCGCCGGAATCGCGTTTTTGTATTACAACCGCATGCAGCTCAAGAAAACGCTCACCTTGCAAAAAGAATTGGCCGAGTACGAGCAGAAAGCCTTGCATTTGCAGATGAATCCGCATTTTGTATTCAATTGCTTGGGATCAATTTCGAGTTTTATCGTACAGAACGGAACCCATTCGGCGGTCAAGTATTTGGCCAAGTTCTCTAAGTTGATGCGGCTCACTTTAGAGTATTCGAAACAATCGCTGATTCCGATCGACAAAGAAATCCAAAGTCTGGAAAATTATCTTGAGCTGGAACAATTGCGCTTCAACCACAAGTTCAATTATACCATATCAAAAGACAAAACCATTGAAGACGATATCGCGCTACCGCCTTTATTGTTACAGCCTTTCGTAGAGAATGCGATTATTCACGGCATTATTCCGAGCAAGGAAGTAGGCATGATTTCGATTTCGTTCGCCATTGAAGACCGGCAGTTGGTGTGCGTCATTAAAGACACAGGCATTGGTTATTCGGCCTCGAAAGCCATCAAAGAAAAATCGGTTTCGGTACACCAATCGATGGCGCTTGATATTACTAAAAAACGTTTGCAAATGATTTCTACTTCTACCGCAAAAAAAGCTGAGGTCAATATCGAAGAAATGACTACAGAAACCGATGACTCCAAAGGCACAAAAGTCACTTTGCACTTGCCTTTGCAGTACATCGAACACACAGAAAAACACCAGTCAGCCAACAACTAACCACTAGCCGAATAATGATAACAGCGATTTTAATAGACGACGATCCCAACCTAAGAAACGGCATGCGTGAATTGCTGGCTTTTTATGCGCCAGACATCACCATCATTGGAGAAGCCGAAGACGTAGAAACCGGTGTGGCCGCAATGGAAAAACTCAAACCACAAGTCGTGTTTCTCGATATTCAGCTCAATGACGGAACCGGATTCGATGTGCTGGAGCAACACGCCAAGAAAAATGGGAAAACCACCTCGCATATTGTGTTCATTACCGCGCACGAGCAGTATGCCATAAAAGCTTTTAGGTTCAGCGCACTGGATTTTCTACTCAAACCGGTCGATCCAGACGAACTCGAAATCGTAGTGGGCAAAATCCGCGAAGTACTGCAAAAGAACAACAGTTATGCACACATCGATTTGTTGTTGGAGAACATTCGTAAGAAGGTCGATAATTTCAAACGCATCGCACTGACCACCGCCGACGGCATTCATCTTTTTGAAGTGAGCGATATCATCCGATGTGAAAGCGAAGACAACTACACGACTTTTTATATCAAGAATAACAAGCCGATTGTGATTTCTAAAACGCTGAAAGAATATGAAGATTTATTGGCTGAATATGGTTTTGAGCGCATCCATCAATCGCATTTGATTAATCTGGCTTATTTGAAATCTTATGTCAAGAAAGACGGCGGATACATCATCATGGCCGATAACGCACAACTGCCGATTTCACCTCGAAAGAAAGACCGGTTGCAGGAACTAATAAAAGCACTTTAACCAAAACAAAACACTGACATCATGAAAAAAATTTTACTTTTTTTAATGCTTTTTACCGGAATGGTGAATGCGCAGATTGTGAATATTCCAGATGCGAATTTTAAAGCCAAACTGTTAGCAGCTGATGTGAGCAATACTATTGCTTATTCGAATGGTGGTTATCAAAAAATCGACTTAAATAATGATGGCGAAATTCAGGTATCAGAGGCTCAAGTGATCGATTCGCTCGATGTAAACAACTCATCGATTATGGATTTGAGTGGCATAGCTGAATTTTCTAATCTTAAGGGTTTGCAATGTGCCAATAATCAACTCAGCGACTTAAACGTAAATGGTTTAATTGAGTTGCGATCATTGTTTTGTGCCAGCAATCCACTTGGCGAACTAAATCTTTCAGGATTGGTAAATCTTGAATCGCTTTATTCCTACAATATTAACCTCTCTACAATTGACCTTTCAGGATTAACTCAATTGAAAGTACTTGAAGTCGGGGATAATGCTCTAACAAATTTAGACTTGTCAGATCAAACCAACCTCTTGGAGTTGAGATGCGGTTTTAATCAAATCGCGAATCTAGATTTAAGTCCGTTGATCAATTTGAAAGGCCTAAATTGTGATGAAAATCTACTAACATCATTGAATTTGTCAGGATTATCGGCGCTTGAATCGCTGTCTTGCAACGGAAATCAATTGACAAGTTTAGATGTTAGCCAGCAGACATCATTGGTGCTTTTGAGTTGTCGTTTGAACAATCTGAATTCCCTTTTTATAAAAAACGGAACTGGAAACGGCAATCAACTGTACTTCGATGGCAATCCCAATATCGCATTTATCTGTGTAGACGAAGCGGAATTGGTTGGGGTTGACTTGCTTTTAATCACTTATGGTTATACCAATTGCGTTGTAAACACCTATTGCACTTTCACACCAGGCGGAGATTACAACACCATTTCTGGCACTTTGACTGTTGATAACAATCAAGATGGTTGTGGTCCGGAGGATAATAAGCCGAAGAATATCAGAGTAAACGTGAATGACGAATCAAATTTAAGCGCCGTTTTTACTAATTCATCCGGATTGTATACCACTTACACACAAGAAGGTAATTTTGAGGTGACACCATCGGTAGAGCACCCAGATTGGTTTAGCTTTTCACCTGTAACAGCCATGATTCCGTTTGTAGATAATAACAACAATACGGCAACCCAAGATTTTTGTATCACCGCCAACGGCGTACACCACGATGCTGAAATGGTAATATCGCCCTACACACCGGCGCGCCCGGGTTTCGATGCAGTTTACAAATTGGTTTACAAAAACAAAGGCAACCTAACCGACGACCTTTGGCTGAACTTTACCTTCAACGACAACGTGCTGGATTTTGTGTCTTCGAGCATTCCGGTCAATCATACTGGCGGATCGGTACAGGTGATGATTCCGGCGGTTCGTCCGTTTGAAAGTGGCAGTGTCGATATTACTTTAAATGTGAATTCACCTACCGAAACTCCGGCTGTGAATATAGGCGATGTTTTGACTTTTACCTCATTTGTCGATATCATTACCGACGACAACTGGAACGATAATGCCTTTACTTTGGACCAAACCGTAGTTGGTTCTTATGATCCGAACGACATTACTTGTCTAGAAGGCGATGTTGTTGCGCCCACAGAAATAGGGAATTACTTGCATTACGCCATCAATTTCGAGAACACAGGAACTTTTCCTGCCGAGAATGTTGTGGTGAAAACTGTTATAGATCCGGCGCAGTTCAACATAGATACTTTGCAACTCATGTATGCCTCGCATCCGGTGATGGCCAGACTAACCGGCAATGTGGTAGAGTTCATCTTCAGAAACATCGATTTAGGCATTGGTGGGCACGGCCATATTCTGCTGAAAATCAAAACAGATGGTGCTTTAGCGGTCGGAAGCACAGTAACCAACCGCGCCGATATTTTCTTCGATTATAATTTCCCGATAGATACAGGAACCGAAACCACGGTATTCCAGTTGTTATCGAACACAGGTTTTGAAACAGACAACAGCGTGTCGGTAGCTCCTAATCCGGCTTCAGATGTTGTGTTCATCAGCGCGGATAATGCAATCAAATCGGTAGAAATGTACGACCTTCAGGGAAGAATCATCATGACAAATCTTCCGAACAATAAAGAATCGAAATTAAATACTGCTCAACTGCCTTCCGGAATCTATTTGCTGAAAATAAGTACAGAAAGAGGTGTCAACGTGCAGCGAATCGCTAAAGATTAGGCTCAGAGCAAAAAATCAATCAAAAAGAAATAAAAACAAAAATTCAAACGCTATGAAAAATGTTTTTTTACCCTTGTTATTAGTCGGCTTTATGAGCCAAGCGCAGGTTGTGGATATTCCCGATGCGAATTTTAAATCGATACTTTTAGCGGCCAATACCGACAATGAGATTGCCTACGCTAATGGTTCGCTGATTAGGATAGATGCAAACAGTGATGGAGAGATTCAAGAAACAGAGGCCGCTGCGGTGGATTCTTTGAGTATTTTTTCCTCACAAATTTCCTCGCTGAACGGTTTAGGAAGTTTTGTCAATCTGAAATCACTGAACTGTGAAGGTAATCAAATAAACACCGTCGATTTGACGGGGCTTTCATTACTTAGTAAGCTGAAAATCAACAACAACCAGCTTTCGTCGTTGGATGTTTCTTCTTTGGCTAATCTCCAGGAACTGTATGCGTCGGCCAATTTGATTGCTAGTTTCGCAACGGCACCGAATGCGAATTTGAAACACATCGATTTGAACAACAATTCTTTAACGGCCATCAATTTGAACGGATTGACCAATCTGCAAATCTTGAAACTGAACTACAATCAGTTGCCCTCGATTGACTTGTCGGGCTTGACGGCGCTTCAAGGCTTGTATTTGAATCACAATTTGTTGACCCAACTCGATATTGCTAGTTTAACTCAGTTGTTACAGTTGGATTGTTCTTACAACTCGATTAGTGCTTTGCCGGGTTTAAACAATTTGAGCCAGTTGTCGCAGTTGGATTGCTCTTACAACACCATCAGCAGTATCAATTTTACGGGGCTCACAGCACTTCAGTATTTGAACTACAGCGGAAATAACTTAGTGTCGCTAGATGTTTCTAGTTTGACTGGTTTGATGTCTTTGATTTGTTCGGACAACGCGCTCACTTCGATTGACCTTTCTGCTTTGACTGGGCTTTTGTATTTCGAAGGTTCATTTAACGATTTTGCATCACTTGACTTTAGTGGCAACACGGCGCTGGCCAACATTATTTGCGACCACAACCCACTCACCGCTATCGATGTTTCTATGTTGCCCAATTTGACCCGACTTAACATTTCGAGCAATGCACTGACGCAAATCGATTTGAGTCAGAATCCGTTGTTGTTTGAGTTTTTTGCCACCAACAATTCGTTTTCCAGTTTGAATTTCAATGCCAATTCAGGTTTGTATTACATTGATGTGTCTGAGAACAATACCTTGGCGTCTATTTTCATGAATAATGGTACGTTCAACCAAGGTGCAGTTCCGGGTTATTTGGGAGTGGCCAATTGCCCAAACATCGAATATGTTTGTGTGCAAGAAGAAGGTATTGGCTATGTCAATAATCAACTACAGTTTACTTCGGGAGCGAGCAATGTGGTAGTGAATTCTTATTGTTCTTTTTCTCCATCAGGCGATTACAATCTGATTAAAGGAAAGATTACTTACGACGCCTTTGCAGACGGTTGTGATGCTTCAGATTCGATTTTTCCAAATTTGAGAGTGAACCTTACAGACGGAACGAATTCAGGGGCCAACTTTATCGATGCCCAAGGGAATTATTCGTTTGTTACCCAAACCGGTTCGTTTACTGTTAGTCCGAGTATTCAGCATCCGGAGTGGTTTATTTTTTCGCCGCCTTCAGCCGTAGTGAATTTTTCAGATAATGAAAATAACCAGCAAACTGTTGATTTTTGTCTGGCTCCGCTGGGCGTTCATCGTGATGTATCAGTCGTTTTGGCTCCGGCTAACCACGCGCGTCCGGGCGATACGGCGAGTTATCAGATTGTTTATACCAACAATGGCAATCAGTTGCTTTCGGGTGCTATCGATTTCAATTTCAATGACGACGTGCTTAACCTTATCTTTTCTTCAGACACCCCAGCGCAAGTGCAACCGGGAATTTTGACCTGGAATTACACCAATCTGCAACCTTTCGAAAGTAGAAGGATTGATTTGGCTTTCAGTCTCAACGCTGCTTCGGATACGCCTGCTGTCAATATTGGCGACGTGTTGAATTTTTCTGCTGCGATACTTCCCGTTGCCGATGACGAAATACCGCAAGACAACACTTTTGCGTTTAGCCAAACCGTGGTCGATGCCGATATCTTGAACGATATTATTTGTTTGGAAGGTACTGTGCTCGATCCGAGTTACATCGGCCAATACCTTCATTATATGATTAATTTTGAGAATGTCGGTACATTGGCAGCTACAAATACCGTGATTCGGTTTGAAGTCGATACAAATATTTTCGACCTCAGCACGCTGCAACTTTTGGATGCTTCTAATAACGTGGAGACACAGATCACGGGCAATGTAGTCGAATTTATTTTTCAGAACATCAATCTTGAAATTGGCGGTCACGGCCATATTCTGCTCAAGATGAAAACCTTGGAGAACTTACCAGAATCAACTGTGGTTTCCAATCGGGCCAGTGTCTACTACGATTTAAATGCGCCATTAGATACACCGACGGTCAATACGGTTTTCCAGACATTGTCTAGTGTAGATTTTCTCAATGAAGCTTCGGTGGTGCTTTTCCCGAACCCTGCTTCGAATGAAATCAACGTTTTGGCCAAGCATTCAATCGAAAGCATCACCCTTTATAATCTTCAGGGAAGTCAAATAGGCAAAAATGTCACCAACGGCAAAGAAGTAAAAATCAACCTAAATCAATATCCTTCAGGAGTTTACTTAGTCAAAGTAGTAACGTCTAAAGGGGTTCTAATCGAGAAGTTAGTGAAAAGGTAATTATACCGGTTGTTTTTTCCGAGAACGCATTGCCCAAAAGCAGTGCGTTTTTTGCTGTTACAGGTAGCTATATCTAATTTGCAACTTTTATAATTTAATTAACGATTTGCTTGCGAAATTGTTTTTTTAATTCATAGGGAATTCCATAGATTTGTTAAATTATTATTTCAACAGACAAATTTCCAATCACACTATGTCAAAAACTGCAATATTAGAATTAGATGGCAAGAAGTATGAGTTTCCGGTCATCGTCGGAAGCGAGAACGAAGTAGGAATCGATATCAACAAACTTCGCGATTTAACAGGTGCCATTACGATGGATCCGGGTTACAAAAATTCCGGTTCATGCACCAGCGAAATTACTTTCTTAGATGGCGAAGAAGGCATTTTGCGTTATCGGGGTTACGCTATCGAAGATTTAGCCGACAAAGCCGATTTTCTCGAAGTCGCTTATTTGGTCATTTTTGGCGAATTGCCTACCAAAGCCCAATTGCAACAATTCGAAACAGATATTCGCAAGTATACCTTAGTGAATGAGGAAATGAAAAACATCATCGACGGTTTTCCAAAAACAGCGCACCCGATGGGTGTTCTTTCTTCACTGACCAGCGCGCTGACCGCTTTCAACCCGAAAGTAGTTAACGTAGACAATGAAAAGGAAATGTACGAAGCGGTTTGTAAAACCATGGGTAAATTCTTAGTAATTGCCACCTGGACTTACCGCAAAATGATGGGTTATCCTCTGAACTATTATGACAATACCAAAGGCTACGTAGAGAACTTCATGCATTTGATGTTTGAGTTGCCAACTGGTCCTTATTCGGCTAACAAAGTTGTCGTTGATGCTTTAGACAAATTATTCATCTTACACGCCGACCACGAGCAAAATTGTTCTACTTCTACGGTACGTATAGTAGGCTCTTCACACGCAGGTTTATTCGCCTCTATTTCTGCTGGTGTATCGGCACTTTGGGGACCACTTCACGGAGGTGCGAACCAAGCAGTTTTAGAAATGCTAGAGGAAATTCACAAAAACGGAGGCGACTGCGATAAGTATATGGCCAAAGCCAAAGATAAAGACGATCCGTTCCGACTCATGGGCTTCGGTCACCGCGTATACAAAAACTTCGATCCGAGAGCGCGGATCATCAAGAAAGCTGCCGATGAAGTTTTGCAAACCTTAGGTGTGAACGACCCGATTCTCGACATCGCTAAAAAATTAGAGGAAGCCGCTTTAGTAGATGATTATTTCGTGTCAAGAAAACTCTATCCGAACGTAGATTTCTATTCAGGCATTATCTACCGCGCTTTAGGCATTCCAACGGATATGTTTACGGTAATGTTCGCCATCGGTCGTCTTCCGGGATGGATTGCCCAATGGAAAGAAATGCGTATCAACAAAGAGCCAATCGGTCGTCCGAGACAAATTTACACCGGTTATCCGCTGCGTGATTTCAAACCAGCAGACCAAAGATAAAATTCACATTTTTTCATAATTAAAGAAGCCATTCTGAAAAGGGTGGCTTTTTTGTTGGGCAGCAACAACAACTTATCAACGATTATCCACAAAGCAATAAAATTTAGGGCTGTTTGGCTATCTTTGCCCAAATCCAAAGAATTTTTATGCTAGCATTGAATGTCAAGAACGAAACTTCCCGACTGCGCGCTGTAGTGCTCGGAACCGCCGTCAGTAATGGCCCAACGCCTAAAGCCCAAGACGCTTACGATCCGAAATCTTTAGAACATATTTTAGCCGGAACTTATCCTACAGAAGCCGATATGGTAGCCGAAATGGAAGCCTTCAACAAAGTGTTCGAGAAGTATGATGTAAAGGTGTATCGCCCTGAATTGGTAGCCAACGAAAACCAAATTTTTACTCGCGACATTGCTTTTGTCATTGACGATATCATTATCGAAGCCGGCATTTTACCCGAACGCGACAAGGAATTTCCGGCCATCCAATACATCATCGACCAGATTGATCCGGCCAAATTCATCCAAATTCAAGACAAAGACAAAGTGCATATCGAAGGCGGCGATGTGATCCTTTGGAACGACTACATTTTCATCGGCACTTACCGCGGCGAAGATTACAAACAAGTCAAAACGGCGCGCACCAATCAAGCCGGTATTGATTTGATTAAGGAATTATTTCCGCATAAAAAAGTACTCACTTTTGATTTAGTAAAATCCTGGGAAGACGCCCGCGACAATGCATTACATCTCGATTGCTGCTTCCAACCTGTTGGCGCTAACAAAGCGATTATTTATAAAGGCGGTTTCAGAAATGAAGCAGAATACCAACAACTCGTTGATTTGTTCGGTGAAGAAAACCTGTTCCAAATCACGCGCGATGAAATGTACCAGATGAACTCGAACGTCTTTTCCATTGCGCCTGATGTGGTAGTTTCGGAGAAGAATTTCACCCGGCTCAACACTTGGTTGCGCAACAACGGTTTTACCGTAGAAGAGATTCCGTACGCCGAAATCGCCAAACAGGAAGGATTGTTGCGTTGCTCGACGCTTCCGCTGATCAGAGACTAATGCCCGCGTTAGGGATTGAAGCGGCAGCCCGCAGCCTTGCGAGGACTACAGCGAAAAGCCCGGCCCGCAGGGAACGCCATAACAAAAAATAAAATGAAACAAACCACCAACGCCATCCTCATGATTCGCCCGGTCGCGTTCCGTATGAACGAGCAGACCGCCGTTAATAATTATTACCAGAAAGTGCTCGACGGGCTTTCGCCTCAAACGGTTAATGCCAAAGCGCAGGAAGAATTCGATGCTTTTGTGAGCAAACTCCGCATGGTCGGCATCGACGTAACCGTCGTAGAAGATACGCTTGATCCAGACACGCCCGATTCGATTTTCCCGAACAACTGGATTTCTTTCCACGAGAACGGCGATGTGGCTTTATACCCAATGTTTGCCGAAAACCGCCGCCACGAACGCCGCGAAGACGTGCTCGATATTCTCGAAGAAAAAGGTTTTGTAATCAATGAAATCATGGATTATACCTCGGCCGAAGCAGACAATATTTTCCTAGAAGGCACCGGAAGTTTGTTGCTCGACCGCCAGAACGCAAAGGCCTATTGCGCTTTATCACCCAGAGCTGATGAGGAATTATTCATAGAATTCTGTGAGGATTTTGAATTCACGCCGATTATTTTCGAAGCCTTTCAAACCGCGGGTGGCGAGCGCAAACTGATTTACCACACCAACGTGATGATGTGCCTTGGAGAAACTTTCGCGGTCATCTGTGCAGACTGCATCGACGACAGAAAAGAACGCAAAGCCGTTTTAGACAGCCTTCGCGAAGACGGCAAGGAAATTATTCTTATTTCGGAAGACCAAGTCAACAATTTCGCTGGCAATATGCTCGAAGTAAAAGGCACCGACGATAAAAGGTATTTGGTGATGAGCCAATCAGCGCATCAAAGTTTGACTCCGCAACAAATTGCCCAAATCGAAAAACACGCGACGATTCTAAGTTCAAGCCTCGACACTATTGAAGCTTGTGGTGGGGGCAGCGCGCGTTGCATGATGGCTGAGGTTTTCCTGCCTAAGGAATAAAGTAATATTTCTCGCAAAGCCGCAGAGCCGCAAAAAAATAACAACTTCGCGCCTTAGCGTCTTTGCGAGACCATATTATAAAGCAACAGATTCTTCTATAGCCTCAGAACTTCAAGCCCGTTGCATGATAGCGGAAGTTTTTCTTCCCAAAGAATAGTCTTGCAGCGAAGCGGTCTTGAATCTTACAGCGTAGCGGTCTACCTTCTAATCAAATCCCGCGAATAATACTCAACACCGCACTGATGATATACTGGATTCCGATGGCAATGGTCAAAAATCCGACAATCCTTGAAATAGCAACAATACCTGAAGTACCGAGCATTTTAGACAAATAATGTGCGCTTCTCAAAATGATGAAAATCACCAATGAAGTGGCCAAGATCGCTAAACACGAAGGAATAATCTCTGCGGTTGTATTGTGGTCTTGGTAATAAGTAATCAGCAATGACATCGAACCCGGGCCGGCCAACATCGGCATCGCCAGTGGTGTTAAGGCGATATCATTGCGCACTTGTATTTCTTCCTCGACTTTTTTATTGATTCCTTTGTTTTTGTTGAACCGCCCGTTGAGCAGCGAAAAACCCGAACTCGCAATAATGATTCCGCCGGTAATGCGCAAAGCCGTGATGGTAATTCCGAAGAAATCCAGCACATATTTCCCGACAAAAAACGAAATCATCAGAATAATAAAAACATCAATCGAAGTCCAGAGCGAAATGCGCGAACGTTCTCTTTTGGTGTCGTCTTGCGTGAGCCCGACGAAAATCGGAACGGTTCCAATCGGGTTCAAAACCGAGAACAAAGCGAAAAACAGATAAACGAAAATTTCCATAGTTTTTGGGTAAAGTTACCGCTGCCGCTGCCTGCAAAGTTAAACTATAAATTAATCTAAAGTTAAATTTAACGCGCCAAAACCCTTGATGTTCGTAACTTCGCGCCATGGAAAAGAAAAAAACACTCGTCCTCGGGGCCACGACCAAAGCAGACCGTTACTCCAACCGTGCCATTCATTCGCTTGTCAATCATCATCATCCGGTAGTGGCTATTGGTCAGCAAACCGGTGAAGTAGCCGGTGTGAAAATCCAGACCAAAATGGTTCCGGTCAAGAACATCGATACTGTCACGCTATACCTGAATCCGCGCAACCAACGCGATTACTACAATTATATCATCGAAGCAAAACCCAAACGCGTGGTTTTCAATCCGGGCACCGAAAATCCGGAACTCTACCAACTACTCAAAAGCAACAATATCGAAGTCGAAGTAGCTTGTACTTTGGTGCTTTTGGCCACGAATCAGTATTAGAGTGCCTGAGTTCCTTAGTTCCTTAGTGCCTGAGTTTTTTTATAAGAAGCTGTTTCCGGCTGTCCGCTATATCTTTTCTGTCTTCGCCGAGGCTGCGCCATAAAAGGATGCCGCTGCCATCCGGGCTAGGGCAGTAGTAGTGATTGGAACTTTTCAGTATCAAATGAGGTACTCAGGCACTTTCTCAAAACTTCGTCTGCGAAACCGCCGGCTTGCTAATGGCCATCAATCCTAAAAAGGTAATCAATCCGTTGACGATAATCAGTTCGTTGTCGAAAACATAATCTCCGAAAAGCAACGCCGAATTTTTGCTGATTAGAAAACAAATCGCCGGAGAAAGCACGCAGATATAAGGAACCAGTTTGTCATGCACCGTTTTCGTTTTCACAAACAGCCCGAATGCGTACAATCCTAAAAGCGGTCCGTAAGTATAGGAAGCAATTTTGAAAATCATGCTCACCACCGAAGCGTCATTAATCGCGTTGAAAGCCACAATCACCAAAAACATCAAAAACGAAAAAGCGATGTGAACGCTGTGTCTGGTTCTAACAATATTGGGTTTGTTTTGGTTTTCGGTTTTGTCCATACCCAGAAAATCCACGCAAAACGAAGTAGTTAAAGCCGTGAGCGCTGAATCGGTCGTCGCGAAAGTAGCAGCGGTCAATCCGAGCAAGAACACCACCGACGGAATCAAACTCAAATGATGAAACGCAATTTCCGGAAACAGCAAATCGGTTCTGGGCTTTCCGGTCACCAAATCTGCGGGAACTTCAATGTTGTTTTTCGCGGCATACATATATAATAGCGCGCCGACGCTCAAAAAGAAAATATTGATCAGTACAAAAATACCGGTAAACGTATACATGTTTTTCTGTGCATCGCCGATATTTTTACAGCTGAGGTTCTTCTGCATCAAATCCTGATCGAGCCCGACCATGGCAATCGTGACGAAAATTCCGCCCAGAATCTGCTTCCAGAAATAAGTGCCTTTGAGATAATCTTCAAAGAAAAACACCTTCGAATAATTACTGTTTTTAACTTGTTCAAACGCTTCAAAAACCGACAAGTTCAAACTCTCGCACACAAAGAAAATCGTCAGGAACACCGAAGAAACTAAAAAGAACGTCTGCAAAGTATCGGTAATAATGATAGTTTTCAAACCGCCGCGATAAGTATAAGCGAAAATCAATCCGAGCGAAATCAATACCGTCAAAGCAAATGGCACATGATAAAAATCAAATACATAACGTTGCAAAACAATCACTACCAAATACAACCGGAATGACGAGCCAATTGTTCGGCTCAACAAGAAAATAAATGCGGCTGTTTTGTAGCTGACCGTGCCGAGCCGTTTCTCGATATAACCGTAAATCGAAGTCAGGTTCATCCGGTAATAGAGCGGCAAAAGTACTTTGGCAATAATCAAAAACCCAATAGCGTTGCCCAGCACGAACTGAAAATACTTGAACTGGTTTTCGGGGTTTCCAACTTCGCCCGGAACCGAAATAAAAGTCACGCCAGAGAGTGCTGTTCCAATCATTCCGAAAGCTACGAGGTACCATTTTGAATTTTTATTTGCTTTGAAAAAAGCCTCATTGTCGCTGTTCTTTTTACTGGTCAGGTGCGAAATCAAAAACAGCATACCGAAGTAAACTACAATCAGCAATAAAATGGCAAATGGAGTCATAGTGGGTTTTTTAATCGACGCCAAAATACGAAAAAATCAGATGGTAAGACGGTAGGATTTTAGGGCGGTAGGATTTTAGGACCGTGAAACCTTGTGGCTGAGACTTGAAATCGCTGCCCATGGGAAATCCTAAAATCTTAGGATCCTACAGTCTTACAATCCAATAATAACTATCTTTGGCGCATGGAATTCTCATCGAAACTTCTCGAAAAGGCAGTACACGAAATGTCGCAATTGCCCGGAATTGGCAAACGCACGGCACTCCGATTGGTGCTACATTTGCTCAAACAACCCAAGGAACAAACCCAATTCCTGAGCCAAGCCCTGACTCAAATGCGCGAGGAAATCAAATATTGTAACAGTTGCCATAATATTTCTGATGTCGCGCTTTGTGAAATTTGCGCTAATCCCAACCGCGACCACGGTATCATTTGCGTGGTGGAAGACATTCGCGATGTGATGGCCATTGAAAATACACGCCAATTCAAAGGGATTTATCACGTATTGGGCGGAAAAATTTCACCTATGGATGGCGTCGGTCCGGGTCAACTCCATATCTCCACTTTGGTCGAGAAAGCCAAAACAGGCAACATCCGAGAACTGATTTTCGCATTAAGTTCCACCATGGAAGGCGATACCACCAATTTCTTTATTTATAAACAAGTCAAAGATTTTCAGCTCGTTACCACTACCATCGCACGCGGAATTGCCGTTGGTGACGAACTCGAATATGCTGATGAAGTTACCCTCGGGCGTAGTATTTTACAGCGAATTCCGCTCGAAATTTCATTCAAAAACAATTAACCATTTTGTAGCGGTACTTTATTTTGTTTTTATAAATGAAAAACTATCTTTGTTTGCTAAATTTTCAAAAATCAAAATGAATCAAAAAATATTGTTTTTGATGCTCACATTGGGGCTGATACTGACCTCGTGCGTTCCTATCAAAGACCTAGTTTACCTTCAAAATAAGAATCAAGCAGACACAACAGCGGTACAGTCGGTTTCGATGAAGCCCTATCGACTGCAAATCAATGATATCATCAGTATTTCAATTAGTGCTAATGACCCTAAGTTGGTGCAAATTTTTTCAACCTCCAACCAACAAAGTGAAACATATCGAAACGAGAGTTCGCTTTATTTTGAAGGTTATACGGTAAATGACCATGGCAATATTCGTATGCCTGTGCTTGAGGAAATCAATGTGGTGGGTTACACTTTAGATGAAGTTCGGCTCATGATTGAAAAGCGTTTGCTTGAGGAGTATTTCAACAAAGAAGCCCGAATATTTGTAAAAGTCAAACTCTCCGGATTGCGCTACACCGTTAATGGCGAAATTGTTTCTCCCGGGACCAAATTGTTGTTTCAGGAAAAGCTTACGATATTAGAGGCTATTGCCAATGCGGGTGATATTACAGTTGTTGGAGATCGTAAAAACGTCACTATCTTACGACAAACTCCGGCCGGAACTGAAATTCATACGATCGACCTCACGGATGCCAAAGCCATGCAGTCACCATACTATTACGTTCAATCGAACGATTATATCTACATCAAACCGCTGAAACAAAAGTCTTGGGGCACCGGAAAAACCGGTATAGAATCCTTGACAACAGTATTCACTATGCTCACTTTAGTGGCTACAACCATTCTCCTTTTAAGAAACTAAAGCATGATTGATACTAAAGATTTTTCGTTTTTTGAAAGCCAGAACAGCTTTGATTTCAAAGGTTTTCTGATAAAAATCACGAGTTACTGGAAATGGTTCGTACTCAGTTTGATGATTACATTTGCCATTGCGCATCAGGTTAACATCCGAAAAGAAAAAGTGTATGAAATGGAAACTTCCATGGCCATCAAGGAAGAAAATAACCCGTTCTTCACTTCCAATACTAGCTTGGTTTTTAATTGGGGCGGCACTTCTGATCAGGTTCAGAACATTTCCAACACCCTGAAGTCGCGTTCGCACAATGAGTTGGTGGTAGAGCGGTTACAATATTATATCGATTATCTCAGAAAAGGCGAGTATAACTTTCAAGATGTTTATGGCGCCGTTCCTTTTACCGTTGCGATTGACAAAAGCAAGAGCCAGCTTTATTACACCATGATTTCGGTGAAATTCCTCTCGGAGAACGAATTTCAATTGCGCATCAATTTCGATGGAACCACAGCTCCACTGGTTAATTATACTGATAACAGCAAAAGTGAAATTTCGGTCGAGCATGGCGAATTTATTAAAAGGTACAGAGTCGGACAACAGATTTCCCTTCCGTTTTTAAATGCGAAATTGCTCATCAAAGACAAGCCTGGTTTTTACAAAGGCAATGAATATTATTTCCGCTTCAACGAATTTGATGAAGTTGTGGCGCGTTATCAAGGCATTAAAGTTGATATTGACCCCAAGGCGCCTTCGATTTTGCGTTTGTCGTTGCAAGGCACCAACAAAGCCAGAATGGTCGATTACTTAAATTCGACTGTCAAGATGCTTATTGATACCCAGCTAAACCGAAAGAACCAATTTGCAACCAATACCATCGAATTTATTGACAGTACCTTAGTTTCTATGGGCAAGCAACTCAAAGAAACTGGTAATGCGCTAAAGGCTTTCAATCAAGACAAAGACATGATGGCCATTCAAGACGAAGGCAATTCGATTTCTGCACAATTGTTTGATTATGAAGTGCAAAAAGATGTGCTTACGCGAAAAATTAATTATTACAACACGCTCAAAACCTACCTCAAAAACAGTCTGGATTATTCTAAATTACCAGCGCCAACAGTAGCCGGGATTGAAGATCCAAACATTCTAACCAATGTAGCTAAACTTATTGAGCTTTCGGCCCAAAGATCACAATTGGCCTATTCGGTGAAAAGCGAGAAAATTTTCAGGGATTTTGATGTGCAGATGGAAGCTATCAAGAGCGTATTGCTTGAAAATATAGCCTCGGCAACCAACTCGCTGAAATACGATTTGAACCTTACCAACAACAAAATCAATCAACTTGAAAGCAATATTCGCAAACTGCCTGAAGACAAACAGGAATACCTCAAAATCATGCGCAAATATGATTTGAGCGACAACATTTACAATGCGTTTTTGCAAAAGCGTAACGAAGCGGAAATCGTCAGAGCCGCCAACTTATCGGATATCCATTTTATTGATCCGGCCAAAGATACCGGTGGTGGGCTTATCGGGCCTAACACCAGTGTGAATTACGTATTGGCAACTTTCTTGGGCTTGCTGATTCCGCTGATGATTGTTTTTGTGTTGTTTTTCCTTGAAAACTCAATTCTCAATACCGAAGATATTAGTAAACTTACTTCAATTCCGCTTATTGGTGTGGTTGGAGTTAAGCATTCGAGCTCTAACCTTTCGGTATTTGAAAAACCAAAATCAGCACTTTCAGAATCCTTTCGAGCAATTCGTTCCTCGTTGCAGTTTCTGTATAAAAAATACGACATTACTGGTTCTAAAACCTTGATGCTCACTTCGTCTATTAGTGGTGAAGGAAAAACTTTCTGTTCACTAAATTTGGCCACTGTTTTTGCGATGAGTGAAAAAAAGACCGTTATTGTTGGTCTGGATTTAAGAAAGCCAAAGATTTTTGAAGATTTCAATATCAAGAACGATATCGGTGTGGTAAATTATCTTATTGGCCAAAAAAACATCGATGAAGTGATTCAAAGCACGCACGTTCCCTATCTTGACGTAATTACCTCAGGGCCGATTCCGCCAAACCCATCAGAGATTATCATTGGTGAAAGCATGAAAGAATTTATGCGGCAACTCAAATCGCGCTATGATTATATTATTCTTGATACGCCACCGGTTGGATTGGTTTCCGATGCACTTGAACTTGCAGAATATGTAGATCTGACCTTATATATCATGCGTCAGAATTACACCAAAAAAGACATGGTAACTTTGCTCAACAACAGGCTTAAACGAGGTGAACTTGACAATATCAGTATCATTCTAAACGGTTTCGAGAACAAAGCCAAATACGGAACAGGTTATGGTTACGGCTATGGCTATGGCTACGGTTACGGCTACGGAACCTATGGAAACGGTTATCATGAAGTAGATAAACCGAAGAATATCTTCCAGAAATTGATTTCTTTTTTGAACAAAAATTAATGGTACCCGAATGACAAATCCTAGTTGTAAAATATTGATTACTGGAGGCGCCGGATTTATCGGTTCTAATCTCTGCGAATACTTTATAAACAAAGGACATCAAGTAGTTTGCTTGGATAATTTTGCTACGGGTCATCGGCACAATCTCGAGGCTATAATCAGTCATCCGAACTTTACTTTGATTGAGGGCGATATCAGAAATCCCGAAGATTGCCAGAAGGCCGTTCAAGGTTGTGATTATGTCTTGCATCAAGCGGCTTTGGGTTCAGTTCCAAGGTCGATTAAAGATCCGGTTACGACCAATGAAGTCAATATTTCGGGTTTTGTCAATATGTTGATTGCTTCCCGAGATGCTCAAGTCAAGCGGTTTGTATATGCGGCCAGTTCTTCTACCTATGGCGATTCAGAGAAATTACCCAAAGTAGAACCCAACATCGGTAAGCCATTGTCTCCGTATGCGATTACGAAATATGTGAATGAGTTGTACGCAGAGAATTTCAGCAAAATATACGCGATAGAAACCATAGGACTCAGATATTTTAACGTATTTGGGCGCAAGCAGGATCCAAACGGAGCTTATGCAGCGGTCATCCCGAAATTTGTAATGCAATTCATGAAGCACGAAAGCCCGACCATCAACGGAGACGGAAATTATTCGCGCGATTTTACCTATATTGATAACATCATTCAAATCAACGAATTGGCGATGCTTACGCAAAATCCTGAGGCGGTCAATACAGTTTATAATGCAGCTTTCGGAGATCGCACCACGCTCAACGATTTGGTTTTTTATCTTAAAGAATTGCTTGCTGAGTTCGATGCAACCATAGGTGAAGTTCCAGTTATTCACGGCCCGAATCGAGCAGGCGATATTCCGCATTCTTTGGCCAGCATTGACAAAGCCAAGCAATTTTTAGGCTATGCTCCAAAATTTTCCATGCGTGAAGGTTTGGCCGAAGCAGTCAAATGGTATTGGTCGCATTTAAAATAAATTGAAATAAAACAAACATGAAAATAGCTGTAGTAGGTTTAGGATATGTAGGATTGCCATTGGCCCGCCTTTTTGCGACCAAATATCCGGTAGTCGGTTTCGATATTAACCAATCACGGGTAGACCAATTGAATGCCGGAACAGACTTTACTTTAGAAGTCGAACCGGAATTGCTTCAATCGGTATTGCTCAAAAATCCAAAAGAAAATGCAGTAGGGTTGTATTGTTCTACTCAGCTAGACGATATCCGTGATTGCAATTATTACATAGTGACAGTGCCTACGCCGGTCGATAAAAACAATCGTCCAGATTTGACTCCATTATATAAGTCTAGTGAGACGGTTGGGAAAGTACTGAAAAAAGGTGATATTGTGATTTACGAATCAACGGTGTATCCCGGAGTTACCGAAGAGGAATGTGTTCCGGTTTTGGAGAAAATCAGTGGTTTGAAATTCAACGTCGATTTCTTTGCGGGCTATTCTCCAGAACGAATCAATCCAGGAGACAAACTTCATACAGTAGAGAAAATCTTGAAAGTGACGGCGGGTTCAACGCCCGAAATAGGATTGAAGGTCAACGAACTTTATAAATCGGTAATTACTGCCGGTACGCACTTAGCACCCACCATCAAAGTGGCAGAAGCGGCAAAAGTCATCGAAAATTCGCAGCGCGACATTAATATCGCCTTTGTCAACGAATTGTCGAAAATCTTTAATATTCTCGGTATCGACACCCATTCTGTGTTAGAAGCGGCAGGTACAAAGTGGAATTTCCTTCCGTTCAAACCCGGTTTGGTCGGTGGTCATTGTATTGGTGTCGATCCATATTATCTGGCTCAAAAAGCGCAAGAAATGGGCTATCATCCCGAAATTATTTTAGCTGGAAGAAGACTCAACGACAGTATGGGTGAATATGTGGCTTCGCAAGTGGTCAAGCTCATGATCAAAAAAGGGGTAGTAGTTAATGGGGCTAAACTATTGATGCTTGGAATTACTTTCAAAGAAAATTGCCCCGATGTTAGAAACACAAAAATTGTCGATGTGATTGCCGCTCTAGCTGATTACGGGATTCAAGTTAATATTTATGACCCATGGGCAAACCCTGACGAAGTCGCGCATGAATACCAACTCAAAACTACCACCAGCCTGCCAGACGAAAAATTTGACGCGATTGTTTTAGGCGTGGCTCATGACAAATTCAAGCCGCTAAATTTCGATTCCTTGAAAAAAGAAAATGCCGTATTGTATGATGTTAAAGGCATCCTTGGCGCTATTGCAGATGCTAAATTATAAACTAATATAATCATGAAAATTACTTCCATTTGTTGCATCGGGGCAGGCTATGTTGGTGGGCCCACCATGGCGATGATTGCACAGAAATGTCCACATATTAAAGTGACAGTGGTAGATTTAAACGAAGATCGAATCAATGCTTGGAACGATCCGGACGTCAATAATATTCCCATTTACGAGCCAGGCCTAAGTGCGTTGGTTGCCGAAACCAGAGGGCGTAATTTATTTTTTACTACCGAGGTAGAAAAAGGTATTGATGAATCCCAAATGATTTTTATATCGGTCAATACACCAACCAAAACTTATGGTCTAGGCAAAGGAATGGCAGCCGATTTAAAATACATAGAACTTTGTGCACGTCAAATCGCGATGGTAGCCAAAGATGATAAAATTGTAGTTGAGAAATCTACTTTACCGGTAAGAACGGCCGAGGCTATCCAAAATATTTTAGATAATACGGGTAATGGCGTACAATTTCAAATTCTTTCCAATCCGGAGTTTTTAGCAGAAGGCACTGCTGTAGAAGATTTGCACAATCCTGATCGTGTACTAATAGGAGGAAACCCTACCCCAAGAGGCACGCAAGCCATCAACGCACTTGTAGAAATTTATGCCAACTGGGTGCCCAAAGACAGAATTTTAACGACTAATTTATGGTCGTCAGAATTATCCAAGTTAACAGCAAATGCCTATTTGGCACAGCGTGTTTCGTCTATTAATGCCTTGTCTGAATTGTGTGAAAGAACCGGTGCTGACGTTAACGAAGTAGCCCGAGCCATCGGTATGGATAGCCGAATCGGACCAAAGTTCCTTAAAGCATCTGTTGGCTTCGGTGGTTCCTGCTTTCAAAAAGACATTTTGAATTTGGTGTACATCGCCAAATCTTATGGTTTGAATGAAGTGGCTGACTATTGGGAACAAGTCGTGATTATGAACGACCATCAAAAGCGCCGTTTTGCCAATAACATCATTCAAACATTATATAACACGGTCGCTGACAAAAAGATTACTTTTTTAGGTTGGGCTTTCAAGAAAGACACTAATGATTCTAGAGAATCTGCCGCTATTAATGTTGCCGATCATCTTTTACACGAAAAAGCGAATATTGCTGTTTTCGATCCTAAGGTTAGAAGCAAACAAGTCATCTCAGATTTGCAGTATCTCAATGAAATGGAGTTGTCAGAACTTGAAAAATCTGTAGCAGTATTTGAAGACCCTTATCAGGCTTGCGAGAAAGCGCATGCGATTGCCATCATGACCGAATGGGACGAGTTCAAGAACTATGACTGGAAAAAAATCTACGATAACATGCAAAAACCAGCTTTTATTTTTGATGGCCGAAACCTACTTGATCCAGAAAAAATGCGGGCTATCGGCTTTATATTTTCTGCAGTAGGAAGCGCTCGCTAGACCTCATTATCAAAACATCAATAGACTGTAAAATCGATATGAAATAGTGTCGGTTTTGCAGTCTTTTTTTGTGCTTACTCCAATTAAAATTTTTATTTTTAACAAAATTTTATAGTTCAAAATAAAACGAGTACTTTTGTTACTCGTTATTAAGTAATTTCTAATGTTAGAAACCCTCATTACTTCCAAAACCAGGATTCGCATATTAGTTAAATTTTTTATCAATGTGGCCAACAACGGTTACTTGAGAGGATTGGCAGAAGAACTCAACGAATCGACCAATTCCATCCGCAAAGAACTCAACAACCTGCTCGATGCGGGTTATCTCGAGAAGGAATCCATTCAGAATAAAATCATTTACAAGGCCAACACTAAGCATCCACTTTTTTCTATTCTGCAGAAAATTGTGCGTCAGCATATTGGTCTTGATGCCATGATTGAACTGATTTTGCAACGAATGGGACAAGTGGAGTTAGTAGTTTTAATTGGTGATTACGCCAAAGGCATCGATAGCGGAACCATAGAAGTAGTACTGGTTGGAAAAGATTTGAATTCAGAGTATATCGAACAATTGATGGTGAAGATTGAACATGAAATTAAGCGTAGGGTTCGTTTTCATATCACAGAAGAGCACAACGGCGAAGGCCTGATTGTATACGGAGCTTAGAAGTTATGCCTTGGTATGTCATTTACACGAAACCCAGAAATGAAAAGAAAGTAGCCGAACGATTGAAATTGGCCGGAATTACCGCTTTTTGCCCGATGATTAACATGGTCAAACAGTGGTCAGATCGCAAAAAGAAAGTACAAGTGCCATTGCTGAATTCGTATGTTTTCGTGCAGTTGGAAGAAAAAAACCGCGAGGCAGTATTCCAAATCAGTGGTGTTGTTCGGTACTTGTTCTGGCTAGGAAAGCCCGCTGTGGTTCGTGAAGATGAAATTGACGCGCTCAAGAACGGACTCAAAGACACGATGGCTTCTTTCGAAGTCAAAGACATAAAAGTAGGCGATTTGTTGCCAATTCCTAGTGGCCCATTCCAAGGCAAGGAAGGAATTATCAAACAAATCAACAAGAATAGTTTACAATTGGTGCTGACTGAACTAGGCGTACTGATTACGCTTCATAAAGAAGACAAATTGTAAAAAAATAAAGTTCACGTTTTAAATGAATTAGCCCTGAAAATGGGACTGATGGGGCGAAGCCGTAGCAAAAAGCAACTGTAAAATGAAAAAAATACTCATCACTGGAGGCGCAGGATTTATCGGTTCGCATGTGGTTCGTCGCATGGTTCAAAAATATCCTAACTATCAAATTGTCAATCTAGATGCGTTGACTTATGCGGGCAATCTAGAGAATATCGCGGATATTGAGCACGAACCCAATTACACTTTTGTGAAAGGAGATATCGTAGATGCTGATTTTATCTCGGCACTTTTCAGAACGCACCAATTCGATGGAGTGATACATTTGGCTGCTGAATCACATGTGGATCGCTCCATTACTGATCCTTTGGCTTTTGTGAAAACGAATGTAATCGGAACGATGAATTTGCTTAATGCAGCCAAAGAAATTTGGAAAGGCAACTTCGAAGGAAAGCGTTTTTACCATATTAGCACAGATGAAGTATACGGAACTTTAGGAGCTACAGGTTTGTTTACTGAAACTACGCCTTACGACCCTAATTCGCCTTATTCCGCATCTAAAGCTAGTTCCGATCATTTTGTACGCGCTTACGGAGAAACTTACGGTTTGCCCTACGTGATTACGAACTGCTCAAACAATTATGGTCCGAACCATTTTCCGGAAAAACTCATTCCGCTATTAATCAACAACATCCTTCAAAATAAGCCTTTGCCTGTTTATGGTGACGGAAAATATACCCGAGATTGGCTATTTGTGAAAGATCATGCCGTAGCGATTGACTTGGTTTTTCACGAGGGAAAAAATCATGAAACCTACAACATTGGTGGTTTTAACGAATGGCAGAACATCGATTTGGTACGTTTGCTTTGTCGGAAAATGGATAGTAAACTAAACCAAACTGAAGGCACAGCTGAGCAGCTCATCACTTTTGTGAAAGACCGCCCAGGTCATGATTTGCGTTATGCCATCGATGCGACGAAAATCAATCGAGAACTCGGTTGGAAGCCATCGGTTACTTTTGAAGAAGGCTTGGAGCAAACCATCGATTGGTATCTGCAGAATAAAACTTGGCTCGAGAATGTCACCAGTGGCAGCTACCAGAAATACTACGAAAAGCAATACCAATAAACGCATTTTCAATGGAATCTAAACAAGATCTTACTCAGCCGCATATTATCGAACTTCCAAAAATTATGGATGTTCGCGGCAATTTGTCGTTTTTGCAGAACCAAGATCAGATTCCGTTCGATATCAAACGTGTGTTTTGGATATATGATGTACCCGGTGGCGAAACCCGTGGAGGGCATGCGTATAAAACCCAACAAGAAATTATCATTGTCATCAGCGGCAGCCTTGACATTATTGTAGTGGATGTTCACGGAAATCAAAGCAAATTCTGTCTGAATCGTTCCTATTACGGGCTCTATATCCCACCGATGCATTGGCGCCATTTAGAGAATTTCTCTACCAATTCGGTGTCGGTGCATTTGTCAAGTTCTGATTTTTCTGAAGCCGATTATATCCGCAATTACAACGAATTCCTCACAAAACCATAAGATGAAAACCACCACTGTTTTTGATTGCACCATGGTCGAGTTACCGATTAATCACCAAGCCAATGGCAATTTGACCGCCGTGAGCAATAGCAATCAAGTTCCGTTCGACATCAAGCGGGTTTATTATTTGTACGACGTTCCGGGCGGATTCAGTCGCGGCGGGCACGGACATCTGGAATTGCAGCAACTCATTGTTGCACTCAGCGGCAGTTTCGATATTATTGTCGACGACGGTCAAGTCAAAAGAACTTTTCACCTCTCGCGTCCGAACATGGGTTTGTATATGCCTTCTGGGCTTTGGCGTGAACTTGACAATTTTTCCAGCGGATCAATCTGTTTTGTTTTGGCTTCGATTGAATATGACGAAAAAGACTATTTCCGCAATTACGACCAATTCAAAGCATGGAAATCCTCGAAGTAAACGCTGCGCAATACGCCGACTATTTCCCGAATCCGAAGCAGGTTTTCAATTCGGCAGCCTTTAATGCACTCAATAGTTACAAATGCGAGCAGGTATTTTACTTAGTTTTTAAAGACACCAAAGTTAGGCTAGGAATTATTTTCGGATTGCGCGCCAATAAAATCGTTTCGCCATTTTCTGCACCTTTCGGAGGTTTTGAAGCCGCCAATGATGAGGTGCGTTTGCAACAAATTGATGCCGCAATTGAGACTCTAATCCAATGGGCCACAGAGAAAAAATTTGAAGGAATTCGCATTGTATCGCCCTCGTTTTTTTATCGAGAAAATTTCCTGAACAAAATATACAATTGCTTATACAGAAGCGGTTTTCAAACCAGCAACATTGAACTAAATTACCAATTTCCTACTCGAAAATTTACTGAAAATTATGCATCGGAGATCTGGTATAACGCCAAGAAAAACCTCAAACGAGCCCAGCAAGCGGGATTGGTCTTCGAGGAATTGACATCAGAAAATGCTAAATTAGCTTACGATGTCATTGCCCAAAACCGAAGCGAACGCGGTTTCCCACTGCGCATGACTTGGGAGCAAGTTCAAGAAACATTACAAGTAGTTAAAGCCGATTTTTTTCTAGTCAAAAGAGAGCAAATGGCTACCGCTGCAGCCGTCGTTTTTCATGTTGCTGAAGCCATTGTACAAGTAATTTACTGGGGCGATTTGCCTGCTTACGCCGAACATAAGACGATGAATTTCTTGTCATTCGAGGTTTTCAAATACTACAAGCAGCAAGGAATTCAAATCATTGACATCGGTCCATCTACCGAAGATTCTGTCCCGAATTATGGCTTGTGTGAGTTCAAAGAAAGTATTGGCTGCGAGATCAGTATCAAAACCGAATTTTATAAACCGCTGAACTGATGTTTGTACTGCATCCGGATCCGTTTTTGTTGCCCGCTTACCGCATCAGCCCTTTTCAGACTATGCATCTGGCTCAGAACGCAGCATTGGAAACCAACGATTTTGCCTCTGCCTATTTTGACCAACGTTTCGGAAAAAACCAATGGCAGTATACCTTGAACGGCCGCGAGGCGATTCGGTTGGCACTTCAAAATTATAATTTGCAACCTACTGATTTAGTAACGATACTAACCACGTCGGAGAATTTTTATATTAGTTCTTGCGTGACTAAAACCATCGAGGCCTTTTGCCAATGGAACCGAACCTTGAGTAGCGCTACCAAGTTGATTTTGGTGAACCACGAATTCGGTTATCCGCATCCCGAAATGGAAAAGCTCAAAGCTTCCGGTTTGCCTATTATTGAAGATTGTTGTACCACGTTTTTCAGTCAGGATGTTCAGAATAAAGTAGGTCAATACGGCGATTTTTCAACCTATAGTTTTCCTAAGTTTTTCCCAATTCAAATTGGAGGTTTGATCGTGGCCAATTCAGGTTATTCAACTTCGTTAACTTCTCAAATGAGCCCTATTGAAAAACAGTATCTTGAGAAAGTCATGTCGTATTACTTAATGCAAAGCAGCGATTTGCTGAGCCAACGAAAAGCCAATTTTGACTACGCTCACCAAGCCTTTCAATCGTTAGGTTTTAGTTTGAGATTTCCCAAATATGACCATGTGGTGCCGTCTGCCTTGCTTTTGAACAACCACCAACAAATTCTAGATTTGCCTTTGCTCAAAGATTATTTAGCCCAACACGGCATCCAAAGTAGCGTGTTTTATGGTGAAGATGCATTCTTCATTCCTTGCCATCAGAACTTATGCAGAGCGGATATCGATTATTTCGTTGAGGTGATTACTGCTTTTAAACAACAAACGATTCATGGGTAAAGCAAAGATTGTTTTGGCCGGTTTTGGTCAGCCGATTATTGATCTCTACCAATGGTTAGCGAGCGATTTTGATATTTTGGGTATCATTGTAGATTATCATCGTCGGGCTAAATTCCCCAACTTTTATGAATTTCTAGAAAGCAACCAGTTGTCGATTCTGGATTTTGAAAGCGCCCAAAAACTACAAGCTCAAGCCATTGTGGTATATAATTACAACAAGATTATTTCGGTTGCTAATATACAAGTTCCTTATTTGCTCAACATTCACATGGGTTTACTGCCAATTTATAGAGGAAATAATGCGAATTCTTGGGCGATTCTTAACGGAGATTACACGGTGGGTTATACGCTTCACGAGGTCAATGAAAAACTCGACCAAGGCGATATCTATTACAAATTCGGTTATACTATTCAAGCCAATGAGACCTATTTTCACGCCAAGCAAGCCATGAAAGCCGACATGCAGCAAAATCTTTCCGCACAAATTGTCCAAATCCTACAGGGCAAAGTGACTGCGCAAAGCCAGAAAGACGCTTCGTTCCTATATGCTTGCCCGCTCGTGCCGCAAGATGGAATTATTACCGATTGGAACCAACCCACGCAGGATTTCATCAGGCGGTATATGGTTTTTGCCAGACCATTAGGCACAGGGCTTCAATTAGAATACAACAATACTTTATACGAAATCAATCAACTTTCGGAAGTGCCAGGGTTTTTATCATCCAAAGGAATTCCCGGAGCGGTCGTATTACTTACTTCCGAAGGAGCCGCTTGGATCAAAACCGCAGATACGGCCATTGCTATCGAAAGTCTTACTCAAGACGGAAATGTCATTTTGCCGTCAGCACTATTTAAAATCGGACAAAGATTATGATCAAATTTTTAGATCTTCAGAAAATCAATGCTTTACACGCCAAGGAGCTGAAAGAGGCCGCAGCCCAAGTCATCGATTCAGGTTGGTTCTTAATGGGAAACCAACTCAATAGTTTCGAGGAAAAACTGGCCAAGTATATCGGTGCTTCGCATGCTATTGGCGTAGCAAATGGGTTGGACGCCTTGCGTCTGATTCTTAAAGCGTACATCGATTTGGGTGTAATGGCAGCCGGCGACGAGGTCATCGTTCCAGCCAATACTTACATTGCTTCCTTGTTGGCCATTTCAGACAATCAGTTAAAGCCGGTTTTGGTTGAGCCAAGTATCCATTCGTATAACCTCGACATTGATTTAATCGAGAAAAGCATTACCGCCAAAACCAAAGCCATTATGGTGGTGCATTTGTACGGACAAGTTTGTTGGAGCGACGATTTGCAAACTTTAGCTAAAAAATATAGCCTCAAGATTATTGAAGACAACGCTCAAGCTATCGGTGCACAGTGGAACGGCATCAAAACCGGGAATCTCGGTGATGCTGCGGGTTTCAGTTTTTATCCTGGGAAAAATCTCGGTGCTTTAGGCGATGCTGGAGCAGTAACCACTAATGATTCAGTTTTGGCAGCACAAGTTCGCGCACTAGGCAATTACGGGAGCAAACAGAAATACGTCAATGAGTTTTTGGGTTTGAATAGTAGGCTCGATGAAGTTCAGGCTGCTTTTCTAAAGGTCAAACTCGCGCATATCGATGCCGAGAACCAATACCGAAGAACATTGGCCTCAGCTTATCTCAATGGAATCAAACATCCGGAAATCCAGTTGCCGGTGCCTTCGAACAAGAACTTCAAACCTGAGGAAAATACAGAACACGTTTGGCATTTGTTTGTTATTCGTCACCCAAGAAGAAATGAATTACAACAATACCTTACCGATAACGGCATACAAACTTTGATTCATTACCCAATTCCGCCTAATAAGCAGTTGGCTTACAAAGAAATGAATGGTATTGACTATCCAATTACCAATGAAATCCACGAGACGGTTTTGAGTTTGCCCATCAGTCCGGTGCTTACAGAAACAGAAGTAGCTACTATTATCGAAGCATTAAACCGTTTCCAATGAATGCAAAGGCAACAGCACTAAAGCTAATCCTATAAATCCTAAATAAATGTGCCCGTTTCAATGACAACCGATTTAGGAAAGTAAAAAGGGAACTTAAAAACAAACAGTTAATTAATTCAGAATAAATGTTAGACAACAAATCAATACTCATCACAGGCGGAACGGGTTCTTTGGGAAAAGAACTTACCAAGACCATATTGAAAAAATGGCCGAACATCCGAAAACTGGTCATTTACTCCCGAGACGAGCAAAAGCAATTTCAGATGGCACAGGAATTTCCAGAATCGAAATATCCGGCTATTCGTTATTTTATTGGCGATGTACGCGACTTGGAACGACTCAAAAGAGCGTTCAATGGTATTGATTATGTTATCCATGCGGCAGCGATGAAGCATGTCCATATCGCAGAGTACAATCCGGATGAGTGCGTAAAAACTAACATTGGCGGAGCTGAGAACGTGATTAAGGCAAGTTTGTCCTCAACCGTTTCTAAAGTCGTTGCCCTTTCTACCGATAAAGCATGTGCGCCAATCAATCTTTACGGAGCAACCAAACTAACTTCAGACAAGTTATTCATTGCAGCCAACAACATCAAAGGCGCGCAGGACATTAAATTTTCGGTGGTGCGTTATGGTAATGTGATGGGTTCCAACGGTTCGGTGATTCCGTTTTTTATGGAGAAAAGAAAAGAAGGCGTTTTGCCCATTACCGACCCAAACATGACGCGTTTCAACATATCGTTAGAAGGTGGAGTCGATATGGTTTTACACGCGCTTGAAACTGCTTGGGGCGGCGAATTGTTTGTGCCGAAAATCCCATCATACAGAATTCTTGATGTGGCGCAGGCTATCGGACCGGATTGTGAACACCGCATTAGTGGTATTCGTCCGGGCGAGAAAATCCACGAAGAAATGATTACCTCATCAGATTCTTTCACCACTTATGATTTAGGAAAATACTACGTCATTTTGCCACAAGTCACCACTTGGAATTTGAATGCTTACATCGAGAAGTTCAATGCCAAACTGGTTCCGCAAGGATTTAATTATACTTCCGGTGAAAATACCGAATGGGAAACTGTCGATTCTTTACGGGCTTTGATTAAAGAGCATTTATACCCGGATTTTACCGTTTAAAATATGATACCTTACGGAAGACAAAATATAACCGAGCAAGATATTGCCGCTGTAGCCCAAGCGCTCAAAGGTGACTTTCTGACACAAGGCCCAACAATTCTTGAGTTTGAAAAGCAATTTGCACAGTATATCGGATGCAAGTTTGCCGTAGCTGTAGCCAACGGAACGGCAGCTTTGCACTTGAATGCGCTGGCTTTGAACGTAAAGCCCGGCGATAAAGTGATTACGACACCCATTACTTTTGCGGCTTCAGCCAATTGTATCCGCTATTGTGGTGGCGAGGTGGTTTTTGCCGACATCGACCCGAAAACTTATTTGCTCGACATCAACAAAGTAGAAGCCCTACTAAAAGCGTCGCCAAAAGGTACTTACCAAGGCATCGTTCCTGTAGATTTTGCTGGACGTGCCGTTGATTTAGAAGCTTTCCGAAAACTCGCGGACGAATATGGCTTATGGATTATTCAAGATTCGTGTCATTCGCCCGGCGGGTATTTCATCGATAGCAAAGGACAAAAACAAAACTGCGGCAACGGAAATTTTGCCGACCTAGCGATTTTTTCGTTTCATCCCGTGAAGCATATTGCCACAGGCGAGGGCGGAATGATTACCACTAACGACGAAAAACTCTACAAAAAACTCTTAGAGCTAAGAACGCATGGTATAACGCGTGATGCGGCTATTTTCCAGAATTCGCCATCATTTGCGGCAGGCCAAGAAGTTCCATACGATAGCGCTTATCCGGGCTGGTACATGGAAATGCAGACTTTGGGTTACAATTACCGTTTCACCGATTTTCAAGCCGCTTTGGGTATTAGCCAACTCTCGCGCGCAGATGAAGGTTTGCAACGCAGAAAGCAAATTGCAAAAAAATACAACGAGCGTTTCTCAAGCCATTCCAAAATTGAAGGTCATTCTGGCTTTGTGGAAGGCCACGCTTACCACTTGTATGTGATTGAAGTAGAAGATCGTTTGGGTTTATACAATGCTTTGCGCGAAGACCAGATTTTTGCCCAAATCCATTATATTCCTTGCCATCTGATGCCTTATTACCGTCAGTTTGGTTGGAAGGAAGGCGATATGCCGAATGCCGAAAACTATTACAAACATTGTATCAGTTTACCAATGTTTCCTACACTGACCGAGCAGCAGCAGGATTTTGTGATTCAAAAAGTGGAGGCTTTTTTAAACCGATAAACTCTTGAGAAGAATTGCAATCATTCCTGCGCGCGGTGGCAGCAAACGAATTCCGAGAAAAAACACCAAACTTTTCTTCGGAAAGCCGATTGTGGCCTATTCCATTCAAGCCGCTATAAATAGTGGTTTGTACGATGAGGTCATGGTTTCCACAGACGATGAAGAAATTGCCGCTATTGCCCGCCAGTACGGAGCTCAGGTTCCGTTTATGCGTTCGGATGAAAACAGTAACGATTTCGCCACCACTGTCGACGTGCTCTTGGAAGTACTCGATTGGTATGCCTCTCAGGGCCAAGAATTCCATCAAGGAACTTGCATTTATGCGTGCGCGCCGTTTGTGAGTTCAAGGTTGTTGACCGATTCATTCGCGCTGCTGGAGAAAGAAAATGGCGATTGTGTTTTCCCGAGTTTGGCTTACTCGCATCCGATACAACGGGCTTTGAAAGTGGCATCCAATGGGAAAATTGAACTTTTCGATCCGTTGAGTTCCAACACCAGAACCCAAGATCTAGAAAGAGCTTATTTCGACGCCGGTATGTTTTACACCTTCGACGTTTCCAAATTGAAGCAGACCAAAAGTCTAAGGACCCAAAATACTTTTACCATCGAAGTGGATGATTTGCTCGCGCAGGACATCGACAACGAAAACGACTGGAAGCTCGCTGAAATGAAATACCAACTGTTCTTCAAATGAGAAATTATCGTTGCCTCAACCAACAAATTTTCACCGCCGAAGGGTTTTCAATCGAGCCGATTCGCGATGAAGATAAATATGCCATCATGCATATCCGCAACGAGCAGATTTACCATTTGCGCCAAGCCCAACCGCTCACGGCAGAGGATCAAGAAAATTATTTTGCTACAGTTGTCGCTAGTTTGTTTAATCAAGAGAAGCCTGCTCAGATTTTGTTTTCCTTTTTTGAAAATGGCAAATTTGTGGGTTATGGCGGTTTGGTTCATATGAATTGGATCGACAAGAACGCCGAGATTTCTTTCGTGATGAAAACCGAGCTTGAAGCCAATCATTTTCAAAAGTACTGGGTGAATTATTTGAATTTAATTGAGCAAGTAGCCTTTCAGGAATTGCAGTTTCACAAACTATTTGTGTACGCTTTCGATTTGCGCCCGCATTTATACCAAGCGGTCGAAGTGGCCGGATATTACCAAGAAGCCCGACTCAAAGAACATTGCTTTTTCAACGGAAAGTTTATCGATGTAGTGATTCACTCTAAAATTTCCAGCAAATGAAGTTAGGCGTTTTAGTCAGCGGGAATTTAGGAAAAATTGTCTTGAAGCATTTGTATGCGAGGCACGAGATTGACTTCGTATGCACCGATTCAAAATCCGACAGCATCATTGAGTTCTGCCAAGCGAACCAAATAGCAGTTTTCGCTGGCAATCCGAGAAATGGTAAAGCAAAAGATTTTTATCATGACAAAGCCATCGAGGTATTGGTTTCGGTCAATTATCTGTTCTTGATTGAAGAAGATTTGATTGCACATCCATCAATTTTAGCCTTTAATATCCACGGCTCGTTACTGCCAAAATACCGAGGAAGAACTCCGCACGTCTGGGCCATCATCAACAACGAAACCCAAACGGGCATCACAGCGCATCTGATTGATTCGGGTTGTGACACAGGCGATATCATCGAGCAAGTAATCGTAAACATTGGCCCGAAAGATACCGGAGCCATGATTCTCCAGAAATACAATGAGCAATACATTCCATTGATTGATCAGGTATTGTCTGATATTGAAAACAACACATTAAAGACAAAAAAGCAAAACAACGCTGAGGCGACTTACTTCGGCAAACGCAGTCCGGAAGATGGCGCGATTGATTGGAATTGGCAAAAAGAGCGCATCTACAATTGGGTGCGGGCGCAAGCTGATCCTTATCCGGGCGCATTCTCGCAACTCAACGGACAAAAAATCACCATAGATGCAATTCAGTTTTCTCCCTTGGGTTTCGATTGGGAAATGCCCAACGGATTGGTGTTGTCAGTAAATCCGTTAGCAATAAAAACGCCCAATGGAGTCGTTGAAATCACTAAATACAGAACCTTCGATTTCGAAATTACTGTCGGATCGATATTGGTGTAAGCCCTCAAATTGACATGAAAATAGGAAATTTTACCATCGACCAAAATAGCCCGGTATTTATTATAGCCGAGCTTTCTGCTAACCATAACGGAAGCCTCGACAATGCGCTGGCTACGATAAAATCTGCGAAAAGGGCAGGAGCCAATTGCATCAAATTGCAAACGTACACAGCCGATACGTTAACACTCGATTCTAACAAGGAAGATTTTGTCATTCAAGGAACCATTTGGGAAGGCAAAAAATACCACGAACTTTACCAAGAAGCTTACACGCCTTGGCAGTGGCATGAAGCATTATTCAAAGCTGCGCAGGAAGAAGGTTTGATTTGTTTTTCATCACCATTCGATAAAACTGCGGTAGACTTTCTTGAATCGTTGAATGCACCTGCCTATAAAATTGCTTCGTTTGAAATTACAGATATTCCGCTGATTGAATACGTGGCTTCTAAAGGAAAACCGGTGATTCTCTCTACGGGAATTGCACAAGAAGCAGATATTGAACTCGCGCTTGAGGCTTGTCATAGAATGGGCAACTACGATGTGGCACTATTGAAATGTACCTCGAGTTATCCGGCGCCGATTGAAGAAGCCAATATGTGTATGGTAAAAGATTTAGCCGAAAGATATCAAGTCATTTCAGGACTTTCCGATCATACGATGGGCAGCACGGTTCCGATTGTGGCCACGGTTTTTGGAGCAAAGATTATCGAAAAACACTTTATAATCGATCGTGCCATTGGCGGTCCGGATGCTTCCTTTTCGATGAACGAGCAAGAATTTGCCGATATGGTCAAAGCCGTGCGTGAAGCCGAGAAAGCCATCGGAAAAGTTGATTATACTTTAACCGAAAAACAAGCCAGCGGCAAGCAATTTAGTCGTTCCTTATATATTGCCGAAGATGTAAAAGCCGGAGAAATTCTCACCGAGAAAAACTTGCGTTCGGTGCGTCCGGGTTTTGGTTTGCATCCGAAATATTATCACGAATCTTTGGGCAGGAAAGTTAAATTCGATGTAGAAAAAGGTACTCGATTTTCTTTGGATTTGGTTGATTGACTTTCAAATGAAGTACGACAAGGCGATAGCTTAGTCAATGACTTCAAAGTATAAAAATGAGCGAGAAAAGCACACATTACAAATCTATTTTCAAAGCCACTTCGATTTTCGGAGGCGTTCAAGTATTCAATATACTCATCACACTGATCCGTGGTAAGGCAGTAGCCCTGCTTATAGGAACTGCAGGGATGGGGCTCAACGGTTTGTTTCTCTCGGGCTTGAATTTAATCAAAACGATTTCTTCACTGGGGCTAGCAGAGAGTGCTGTGCGCGATTTATCTAAGGCACACGCATCAGGTGATGAGCATAAAATGCGTCTGACCTTTACGGTTTTCGGTCGCTGGATCTGGTTGACTGCTTTGTTGGGAATTCTTGTTACAATAGGTCTTTCTCCGTTGTTGAGCCGTTTCTCATTCAACGATACTTCGCATACATGGTCTTATATTGCTTTGAGTTGTACCTTTATTTTTGGCGCATTGATGGGCGGAATATACACCATCTTACGCGCAACCCGACAACTGAAATACCTTGCCCAAGCTAATGTTTTAGGCGGTGTCGCAGGATTGTTGATTGCCTTGCCGATATTTTATGTTTGGGGAATGGCTGGCGTAGTGCCTGCTATTATTGCATCGGCTTTTGCTGCTTATTTGGTCTCACTCTATTTTAAAAGAAAAGTACAGGTGCAAACCGTCGCTGTAAGTTGGAAAGAGACCATTGATCTGGGAATGCCGATGGTTAAGTTAGGATTGAGCTTGACGGTGGTGAATTTACTTGCCTCAGCGGTGGCGTTTGCTTTGAACGGTTATATTTCCAAAACCGGAACCCTTTCAGATGTTGGTCTTTATAATGCTGGTTTGGCCATCGTTGACGGTTATGTCGGGATGGTTTTCACAGCCATGTCAACGGATTATTTTCCTCGACTTTCTGCGCTGATCAACGATGAGAAGCAATGGAGACAAGTAGTCAACCAACAAGCAGAGTTGGTTTTAATCGTTCTGGCCATCGTTTTGGTTTTGCTTATTTCGACCACACCACTACTGATTAGAATCCTTTTGAGTAAGTCCTTTCTTCCAGCTCAAGATTTTATCTTTTTGGCAGTTTTGGCTATTCCATTCAAAGGTTTGGTTTGGGTGTCTGGATTCATCATTTTAGCTAAAAACAACAACAAGCTCTTTATGACTGTTGAGATTGTCGCCAACCTCTTACTCTTGATCTTGAATATTTTATGTTATCGATTGTATGGTTTAAATGGTTTGGGAATTTCTTTTTTGGTGGCGTTTATCCTGACTGCAATCATGATTTTTTGGGTTATCCAAGCGAAGTATGAATTTACATTCAATAAAGAAGTATTCAAACTGGCCACCATCTCTATGGTTTCATTGATTGCTTCTTTACTCATCATCAAAACACTGTCATCACCAATTGTTTACGTTGCTCAATTTATCGTGGTATTGCTGACTATAACCTTTTCGATGCATGAATTGAACAAGCGGGTAAACCTGAAAAGCATTGCACAAAAAGTAAGATCTAAATTTTGAATGTTGTGGCCAGAAATCCTCTGAAAATTATTGGTTTTGTTCTTACAACTTTGTTGCGTCTGAATTTGTTCCAGACTTTGTATTTCAACTTTAAATGGTTGCCTTTCAGACAAGCTTACCGACTGCCGGTTCACATATACGGAAAACTAAATTGGGCGAATAAGTCTGGTAAATTTTTAATCGAAAACACTCAAATCAAGTTTGGGATGATTGTCTTTGGAGCCAAACATGAAGTCGTAATCTGTCCGAACACACCCAGTCGAATTTTCAATGCAGGAACGGTTATTTTCAAAGGGCCAGCAATGTTCGCCAGAGGAATCAATCTAACGCTGCTTGAAGATTCGGTCTTAACCATCGGAAGGAATTTCTCAATAGGCAGCTTATCTCGAATTATCGTTTTTAGGAACATGACTTTCGGTGACCAAGTGTTGGTATCATGGGAAACCCAGTTTTTCGATACGGATTTTCATTATCTTCAAGACAAAAATCAAGTCATTAAAGACAATTGTGCTGCAGTAGATATAGGCAATCAAGTTTGGATTGGCACCAGAGCCACTATTTTGAAAGGAACGCGAATAGCCCATAAAACTGTTGTAGCAGCTGGAGCGGTTTGTTCCGGAAATTATTGCGAAAAGCATGGCGAATCAGCTCTGCTGGCAGGAGTTCCGGCGCGTTTTGTCAGAGGCGAAATGGATTATGTTACCGACAAAAGACAAGAGTGGAAACTCATGCAATATTTTAAAGAACATCCGAATACAGCAGTAAAATGGGAACATTAGTAACTGTAGCAGTCGCGACTTATAATTCGGCAGTTTTTGTTGAAGAAACGCTCGAGAGCATTTTCAACCAGAGTTATCGGCCTATTGCGTTGGTAGTCTCAGATGATTGCTCTAAAGACAGCACTGTTGCTATTGTTCAGCAATGGCTTTTGCAAGAGCGTGTGGTTCAGCGTTTTGAGAGCATCCAACTGATTACCGTGGCAGAGAATACCGGAATTTCCGCCAACAGCAATCGTTGTATTGCCGCCGCGCCGTCAGACTGGATTAAATTTTTAGCCGGCGACGATATTCTACTGCCGAATTGCATCACCGACAATATGGCTTTTGCTCAAGAAAATCCCAAGGCCAAAGTAATTTTTAGTCAAGTTCGTTTGTATCAAGACCATTTTAATCCAGAGTGTTATATCAAAACTTTGCCGCTGGAATTTCCGAACAATTTGATGCACCCTGATTTTACGGCCCAAGACCAATATAAACTATTGCTGGTTTCAGACCGAATTAACTATACACCATCTTATTTTTTCAACAAGAAAGCGGTTTTAAAAGTAGGCGGCTACGACGAGGCCAATCGTTTGATAGAAGACTATCCGATGTGGCTCCAACTAACGGCTTCTGGCGAAAAACTTTATTACCATCACCATGAAACCGTAGGTTATCGTATCCATCAGAATGCAGCTAATAATGTCGGCGATGAGGTATTGTTTAAGCCTTCTGTGTTGAATTCTTATCTGATTCGAAAGAAGATAGCCCATCCATTTTTACCTTTTGAAATCGGGAAATCGGAGCAGTTGGTTTACGGTGTTTCGAAATTTTTCCAAAGTCTGGGATGGAACAAAAACAAAGGTTTCTATCGGTCATTATACCGATTGAGCTGTTTTTATTTGAACCCGTTTTATTACATTTTTAGTTTGAAGAAGCGTTTGCCTGAGAATAAAACCAATTTTTTCTACCATTAAATGCGCCTGAGTATCATCATTCCGGCATATAAAGTGGCGGATTATATCGAGAAATGCATCCGAAGTTTGGAACAACAAGACCTGCCTGCTGCCGACTTTGAAATCATTGTAACCAACGACGGTTCACCAGATAATAGCAGCGAAATTGTTAGAAAGTTGCAAACCGAATTCTCTAACCTCACTTTAATCGACCAAGAAAATCAAGGCGTTTCGATGGCGCGCAACAATGCAATCGCCAAGGCCAAAGGAAAATATATTTTGCCGATTGATCCTGATGATTACGTTTTGCCGAACACCCTGAATCGATTGTTGACCATCGCAGAAAACGACAATTTGGATGTGTTTTATCTCGGTTTTGAAATCTTCGACGCAGCAGGAAAAAGCATCTGGCACACCAATTACGAGCTACTACAAGATAAAAAACTCGACGGTGTTGAAGGCTATTTTGCCTCGCGCGGTTCTGGTGTAATTGATCCGGATCGTTCGGTGGGAATGTTCTTCAAAAGAGAGATTCTAGAGCAGTTCCAGATTGATTATCCGAAAGATGTTCCTTATTTAGAAGACGGATTGTTCTTAGCCAAATTTTTCGCAGTTGCCCAAAAAGTAGGTTTCGATAACGAGCGGTTTTACCAACGAACCACACGCGCAGGTTCGGCTACCAATTCCAGATTGTTCTATTCCGAAAAGGCGTTGCAAGGTTTTATTAAAGCCATAGAAGATATCAAATCTTTTGGAGAAAAACATTCGTTTGAACACCAACAGAAATTATTGATTAATCATGTAGTTGCCAAATTCACTTTGTTGCCTTTAACTTCTTTGATTGGGCAGAAAAGCTTGAAAAATTATTACGCATTTATTGAAAGACTCAAAACAAAAAAAATTCACAAAATTCTGAATGAAGGCTTACGTTTCGACTATGGCCAGATGGCCAGAATTTATAATCAAAGCGCATTATTATTCTACTTATATTACCCAATCAGTTGCAAACTAAAAACTTATAAAAGATGAGAGTACAAGACATTATCCCAATTTCGATTAGAAAATCACTACTTAAAATCCATCAATCTACAGTGTGGCCCAAAGCGTTGAAAGCTTATAAAGAGTGCATCGCAGCCAACCAAATGCCATCAGAAGAACTGATTAAGAAACTCGTTTACGGTTGGGGCAATCAAGGGTTTTCGGCCCAAATTGATTACATCAAAACCTGTATCGACAAAACGATGAAATCCGAAGGCTTGATTTTCGAATGTGGTAGCGGGTTGTCTACTATTCTTTTGGGTATTATTGCACAAAAACAAGGGCGCAAGATGGTTTCGTTCGAACATATTGATTTTTGGGCGGCGCGCATCCAGAAGGAACTCGACAAAAACCAAATGACAGCAAATACGATTTATACTCGCGGTTTGAAAGATTATGGCGCTTTTGCATGGTATGACATCGACGGATTTCAGTGCGAACCCATCGGTTTGTGCATTTGCGATGCGCCTCCGGGCAACACCAAAGGCGGGCGACGTGGTTTTTTGTATTTGTTCCGCGAGTACTTGAAAACCGGAGCGATTATTTTGGTCGATGATACTATCCGCGAAGACGAACAACTCATGATTCAAGAATGGGAAAAAGAGTTGCCGATGAGTATCGAGTTTTCGGGCGTTTTTGACCCGCATGCGATTTTAAGAATCTACTAGTTTATGATTAAGAAAATAACGCTGATCGCCGGGGCAAGGCCGAACTTCATCAAGATTGCACCGATTGTCCACGCTTTGAAAAAGTCGGGAAAGATTGCCTATAGATTGGTGCATACCGGCCAACATTTTGACGAGAAGATGAGTCATACTTTCTTCACGCAGCTCCACATTCCGGAGCCCGATGTGAACCTGAATTGTGGTGGCGGCTCGCAAGCAGAACAAACTGCGGCAATCATGGTGGCTTTCGAAAAGGAACTACTGGCGAACCCGACTGATTTGGTATTGGTCGTTGGCGATGTAACCAGCACAATGGCTTGCAGTATTGTGGCGAAAAAGCTCAATATCAAAGTGGCACACGTCGAGGCCGGAATTCGTTCGTATGACATGGCAATGCCCGAAGAAATCAACCGTTTGGTGACCGATGCTATCACCGATTATTTTTTCACCACGACCACTTGGGCATCAGAAAACCTCAAAAAGGCAGGCGTGTTCGACGACCAGATTTTCTTTGTCGGTAACGTGATGATCGATACTTTACTGAGTAAACGCGAACAATTTGTTCAGCCGGGCTTTTGGAATGATTTCAACCTCGAACCTAAAAAATATTTTGTCCTCACTTTGCATCGTCCGGCAAATGTAGACAGTGCCGAAAATTTATTGGTGTTACTCAAGGAGATTACTAGCAATGTCAACGGATTGCCTGTTTTGTTTCCGATTCATCCGCGTACAGCCAAAGTACTGATGGAGTCGCATTTTACCAGCAACAACCTCAGAATTATTGAACCTTTGGGTTATCTAGAGTTCAATTATTTGGTAGAGAATGCACTATGTGTGATTACCGATTCTGGTGGGATTACCGAAGAAACGACCGTAATGGGCATTCCGTGTATGACTTTGCGTGACAATACCGAACGCCCAGAAACCATAGAACTTGGTACTAATGAATTGCTAGGGACAAATCCGCAAGCGATTGCTCCGGCGTTGAAGACTTTGTTCGATCAGCAGTGGAAGAAAGGTTCAATTCCTGAACTGTGGGACGGAAAAGCAGCTGAACGGATTGTAACTGTTCTGGAAAATTTATAAAACGCTTCGATTTTATGAGCAAAAAAATATTGCTGGTCAGTAATGCTTTTTACCCTGAGAATTCTCCGAGGTCGTTCCGAGCAACGGAATTGGCCAAAGAGCTTGTGCGGCAAGGACATAATGTGAAAGTGATTACACATCCGCGCGAAGGTGTGGAGCAATTTTGCCAAGACCACGGAATAACATACAAAAATCTTGGCTCACTTACTTGGCCGGTGCCCAAAGTGAAAGGCAGTGGTTTGGTCTTATTATTTTGGAGAATTGTAGTGCGGTTCAGCATACTGTTGTTCGAATACCCGATGATCCAACTCATTCCGTTGGTGAAGAAAGCACTCAAAGACGAATCGGGTTACGATGCACTCATTTCGATTGCTGTTCCTTATCCAATCCATTGGGGTGTTGCCTCAGCTTGGTCTGATAAGATCGCCAAAAACTGGATTGCAGACTGCGGCGATCCGTATATGGGTCAAGAAAACGACACATTCAAGCCGCCGTTTTATTTCAAATATTTCGAAAAGAAGTTCTGTCGAAAAGCTACTTATCTTACTGTTCCGACGCAAGCATCAATTAAAGGCTACTATCCTGAATTTCATTCCAAAATTAAAGTCATTCCTCAAGGTTTCCGTTTCGAAGATGTGAAGCTTTACAGCGGAGAAAAGCCATCAGACAAAATCATTTTTGGTTACGGCGGAATGTTTATTCCCGGGCGCAGAGATCCGTCAGAGTTCCTGAATTTTCTGAATTCGCTAGATGATTCGCATCGTTTTGAATTTCATATATACACCACAACGCCACAGTTTGTAGAGAGTTTCATCGGCGCATCCAAAGGAAGAATTCAACTCAAGGGCTTGCTCGACCGAAATTCATTAATGTACGAAATGAGTAAAATGGATTTTCTTGTCAACTTTGAAAATGCCGGAACCGCACAAACTCCTAGCAAACTTATCGATTACGCTATCTTGAAAAAGCCAATATTGTCGGTGCGTTTTGGTGAGATAAAAAAAGACCATTGGCTCGAATTTCTGAGCGGAAATTATCAGCAAAGTATGGTCATTGAAAATCCAGACCAATACCGCATTGAGCAGGTTGCCTCAAGGTTTATGGAACTGGTAGGTTAATTTGAAATTAGCTTGTATAAAAAAAGACCGCATCCGTTGAAGAACAATTTTATCTTCTTTATTTTTTCTCCCTTTTTGGGTTTTATCCAAGCCATCAAGCACTATCGCGAACGTTGGGCTAAAAACAGCATTTGGTTGTTTGTCATCTTTTACGGCTATACGATGTACCGTCCGGAGATTATGGATTCGAGCCGCTACGTAACCAAACTCAAGCAGCTTTATAACACACCGCTGAATTGGGAAGTTTTTATTGCTAATTTCTATTCAGACGATTCCGGAACTGTTGATATATACCAACCGCTGGTGACTTATTTACTCTCGATGGTCACTGATAACGGCAATGTCCTTTTTGCAGTTTTTGGTATTCTGTTCGGCTACTTTTATTCGCGCAATATCTGGATGCTGCTCGATTTGACCAAAAGCCAGAAAATGAACACCACCATGATAGCGATTCTTCTGGCCTTTGCTTGCGTGATCGGTTTCTGGAACCTCAATGGTGTTCGAATGTGGACCGCAGCGCACATGTTTTTCTATGGCGCATATATATTGCTGGCTGATGCAAAGAAAAAAGGCATCGTTATCGCAGTACTAAGTATTTTGGTGCATTTCTCTTTTGTTTTGCCTGTTGGGCTTTTGCTGTTGTTTTATTTTGCAAGACTGCCTTGGCGCATTTTGTATTTTTTCTTTGTATCGAGTTTTTTCATTTCAAGTCTCAACATTGAATCAATCCGAACCCGATTGGAAAGTATTGCTCCGGATTTTCTTTTGCCGCGCGTTAAGAGTTATACCAGCGAGGAATACGTAGAGACCATTTCAGATTTGAACGCTACCGGAAATTGGTATATTACTTACTACAGTACGAGTATTAACTGGTATATCATGATTTTGTTTACGGTGATTTATTTTTCTAGAAACAAATTTGGGAGTTATAACCAATCGTTTTTTAACCTGTTCGGCTTTTCGTTGTTGTTTCTCTCCATCGGAAATATCACCGCGCTTTTGCCTTCAGGAAACAGATACTTGCTCGTGGCCCAGCTTTTTGCGACGGCCTTTTTGTTTTTTTACTATGCTATTTACGATAATCGTGAGTTCAAAAAATGGGCGATGCTTTTCTCGCCGCTGTTGTTCTTTTTTATTATTGTTTCGATTCGGATGTCGTTTGATACAATTAGTTTGATGACTGTCTTGACCAATCCGATACTGGCTACATTGATTGATTTACCGATTCCGCTCATTGATTTAGTCAAATAATCATGAAAACGAAAAACCAGCTCATACAAAGCCTTAAATCGTATCTCGCGGCTTCAAAAATCAATACCAAAGGGAAATCGGTCAAAGAAAAAATCGTGCTCATTGAATCCGACGATTGGGGTGCTATTCGTACGCCATCTGCAGCAGCGGTAAAAGCTTTCGAGCAGAAAGGATTGGAGATCGCTCAAAGTATCTATAGAAATGATGCCTTAGAATCACAAGACGATTTGGAACTGCTTTTTGAAGTGCTTTCTAAACACAAAGGTTCCGATGGGCAACCTGCAAAAATGACGGCCAATGCCATCATGGCCAATCCAGATTTTGATAAGATTAAAGCATCGGGTTATACCGAATTTCATTACGAAAAATTTACCGATACTTTCCAGAAATATCCGAATCACGGCAATAATTTAACCTTGTGGAAGCAAGGCCAATCAGAGAATATTTTCCAACCGCAGTTTCATGGCCGCGAGCATCTGAATTACAAACGATGGCTAAGGGTTTTGCAACAGAAAAATGAAGCCGCTCTATTTTGTTTCGATCACAACGCCACTTATTCCGGTAAAGAAGATTACAGTTTTATGGAAGCTTACGACTGGGATTCTAAAGACGATATTCCTGAGCAAATACAAGTCATTGAAGACGGTTTTCGCATCTTTAAAGATACCTTCGGCGAAACGTCAAAATCGTTCATCGCACCTTGCTACAATTGGGATCCGATGATTGAACCGGCTCTAAAAAACCAAGGCGTCACTTGGCTGCAAGGCATTTCATCGCAATTGGTTCCAACAGGTGTTTTTGATCGGTATGATCCGATTCGCCACAGGTTTGCCGAGGAAAATCATTTAGGGCTTCGTTATAATGTGCGGAATTGTATTTTTGAACCTTCAATGAATCAGCAACGCGATTGGGTCAACAGTTGTTTGGCGCAAGTAGCCAGTGCTTTTCATTGGAACAAGCCCGCTGTGATTTGTGCGCACCGCATTAATTTCGTGGGTTATATCGATCCGAAAAACCGCGACCGAGGATTGAAAGATTTGGATGTATTACTGCGTTCCATCACCAAGAAATGGCCAGATGCCCGATTCATTTCAACCGATCAGTTGGATGCATTTTTAAATTAAATCAAAGAAAATCTCTCGCTAAGCGCTGAGATAAGAATAGATAACTTTGCGTCTCTGCGTCTTTGCGAGATCAAAAAATAAGCAGAACAAACAAGTAATAAATGAAAGCTTTTTCACAACTCAAAAAGAATTTAAAACAAGATTTTTCGAACCTGAAAAAGGTCAAAGTAGCGCTACTTGGCGATTCAGCTACTCAGTTTTTGAACATCGCCATTCGCGGGATGGGTTACGACCGCGGTTTCGATTTGCAGATTTGGGAAGCCGATTTCAACCAAATCGAACTTCAGGTCACCGACCCCAACTCAGAGCTCTACGAATTTGAACCCGAAGTCATTGTCATTTTTCAGTCGGCGCACAAGCTTTTGGGCAAGTTCAACAAGATGAAAGTCGAGCAGCACAGCCAGTTGGCGGAAAATGAATTGAACTTTATCAGCCGCATTACCGATACCATTTCGAGCCAAACCAAAGCCAAAATCATCTATTACAATTACACAGAAATCGATGACACGGTGTTCGGAAATTATTCCGGGAAAATCCAAATGTCATTTTTGTACCAACTTCGCAAACTCAACGTCGAGTTGATGAATTTCGCCTCGCAAACGGCTAATTTTTATTTGTGCGATCTTTCGAGCATCCAGAACCAATTGGGCAAACCGAACTTTTTTCAGACTTCGGTATACATCAATACCGAAATGGTTTTGAGCATTGATGCATTACCTTACGTAGCTTCGAGAACGGTCGATGTCATTGCGGCCTTGCAAGGAAAATTCAAAAAATGCGTGATTCTAGACCTCGACAATACCACTTGGGGCGGCATCATCGGCGACGACGGCATCGAAAATATCCAAATCGGAACTTTAGGCATTGGAAAGGCATTTTCAGAATTTCAGTACTGGATTAAGAAACTCAAGAATCGCGGTATCATCGTAGCGGTTTGTAGCAAAAACACCGATTCGGTGGCGCGCGAGCCTTTTGAAAAGCATCCAGAAATGGTTTTAAGATTAGAAGACATTTCTGTATTCATCGCCAACTGGGAAAACAAAGCCGACAATATCCGTCAGATTCAAAGCATTCTCAATATTGGTTTTGATTCGATGGTGTTCCTCGACGACAATCCGTTCGAACGCAACATCGTCCGCGAGAACATTCCTGAAATCACGGTCCCGGAATTGCCCGAAGATCCGTCGGAATACCTGGAATATCTGTACACTTTGAATTTATTCGAAACCATTTCTTATTCGAATGAAGATACCGAACGCACCAAACTATATCAAATCGAAGCGCAACGGGCCAGCTTGCAGCAGAAGTTCACCAACGAGGAAGATTTCCTGAAAAGTTTAGACATGCTTTCAGTGGTCGAGCCATTTAACAAGTTCAACAAACCCAGAGTAGCTCAGCTTTCCCAGCGATCGAACCAGTTTAACCTTAGAACGGTACGTTATACAGACGACGATATCGATAAGTTGATTGTAGATCCAGACGCGCATACTTTTTCGTTTACACTTGAAGACAAATATGGCGACAACGGCCTAATCTGCGTGATTATTCTCAAAACGGAATCTGCCGAAACTTTATTCATCGACACTTGGTTCATGAGTTGCCGCGTGCTCAAAAGAGGCATGGAAAATTTTGTGCTCAACACCATTGTAAATTTCGCCAAAGAAAATGGTTTCCAATACCTCAAAGGCGAATACATCCAGACCGCAAAAAACGAAATGGTGAAAGACCATTATAAAGGTTTAGGTTTTCAAGAAGCTAATGGTTTTTGGGAACTTGACGTGAACCAATACGAACAAAAAACAACTTATATTACTAAAAAATAAACTTATGAACCGCAGCGAAATTATCTCTCAAATCACAGACATTTTTATCGACGTTTTAGACAACGAAGACATCGAACTCAACGAATCCACCACCGCCGCAGACGTAGACGATTGGGATTCTTTGAACCACATTCAATTAGTAGTGGCCATCGAAAAACACTTTAAAATCCGCTTCACCTCTAAGGAAATCCAAAGCTGGGGCAACGTAGGAGAAATGATGGATACCATTCAAGAAAAAACCGCTTAATGTTCACTCAAGGCGATTCTTATTCACAGCAATTCACGGTTTCCGAAGCAGTTCACCGCGATTTTGTGGCTTTGTTCGGAGATGAAAATCCGCTGCACACCGACGAAGTTTTTGCAAAGGCTAAAGGTTTTCAAGGCTGCGTGATGCATGGTAATATCCTCAATGGCTTCTTGTCTTATTTCATTGGCGAATGTATGCCGACCAAAGACGTGATTATTCATTCTCAGGAAATTCAGTTCAAGAACGCGGTTTACATGGGCGATGTGCTCGATTTTAGCGCAACGGTTGAAGGTTTCTACGAATCGGTTAACGCTGTTGAATTCAAATTCAGTTTCAAGAATGCAGCTTCGAAAGTGGTTGCAAAAGGTAAAATTCAAATCGGATTACTGCAATGAACATACTGATCACCGGCGGCGCTTCAGGTTTGGGAGCAGCAATTACCAGAACTTTTGCGAAGAGCAGCGACAATCAAGTGTATTTCACTTTCAATGCTTCGGACGAAAAAGCCAAGGCCATCGAAAGCGAATTTCCGAACACCAAAGCCCTACGCTGCAATTTCAAAAACGCAGAAGATATCGCTCAGTTGCAACAGAAAATAAGCGAACTTGATTTAGATGTTCTAATCAACAACGCTTATTCGGGCGAACCCATCAAGACTTATTTCCATAAAATTCCAGCAGAAGATTATGCGAAGGAATTCAACGAAAACTTAATTCCGACAATTCAAATCACGCAAGCCGCAATTAACAGTTTCCGCAAGAAGAAAAGCGGTAAAATTATCACGGTTTTGACTTCGTTCCTGCTCAACACGCCACCAACAGGTGCTGCGGTTTATGTAGCCAACAAAGCTTACTTGGCCTCGCTGGTGAAAACCTGGGCAACTGAAAACGGTAAGTTCAACATCAGTTCGAATGCTATTTCGCCATCGTTTATGCTTTCTGGTTTTACCCATGACACTGACGAGCGCATCATTGAACAAATGACCGAGAGCCATCCGCTCAAAAAATTACTGACCCTACAAGAAACCGCCGACACGATTTTGTTTATGGCCAGCGCCACGCCACACATGAACGGCCTCGATATCGTACTCAACGCCGGAACTAACTTAAAATAAAACATGCTTTTTAATTCGTATCCGTTTTTTGTTTTCTTCGCCGTAGTCTTCGGGCTGTACTGGTGGGTTTTCAATAAAAATGTCAAGGCGCAGAACTTCGTGGTTTTGGCCGCGAGTTACTTTTTCTACGCTTGGGCCGATTGGCGTTTTTCGTTTTTGCTGCTCGGTGTCACCATCTTGAATTATTTTCTCGGGATTTACATCAATCGATCGGAAAAACCAATGACACGGAAAATCTTGCTGAACATAGGGTTGCTTCAAGGCATTGGCGGATTGGCGTTTTTTAAATATTACAACTTTTTTGTCACTTCGATTGCCGATGCGTTCGCTTTGATTGGTGTGCAGGTTTCGTTGCAAACCTTGAATATTATTGTACCACTTGGAATCAGTTTCTTCACGTTCCGAACTTTGAGTTACCTGCTCGATGTCGAGAAAGGCAAAGTAAAACCAATCACCGACTGGATTTCGTTTTTCACTTATGTTTCGTTTTTTCCGTCGTTATTGTCTGGGCCGATAGACAAAGCCCGAACATTCATTCCGCAACTAGAAAAACTCAGAGTGTTCAATTACGACATGGCCGCCGACGGTTCGCGACAGATTCTCTGGGGATTTTTCAAGAAAATAGTCGTGGCCAACAACATCGCGCCGCTGACCAACGAGATTTTTACCAACTACCAAACCTTGCCCGCGAGTTCGCTTTGGCTCGGTGCAGTGCTATATGCTTTCCAGATTTACGCCGATTTTTCGGGTTATTCCGATATGGCGATTGGCTTCTCGAAGTTGCTTGGCTTCAACATCACCAAGAATTTCGACAATCCGTTTTTCGCTCAGAGCATTCCCGAATATTGGAGAAAATGGCACATTTCACTCACGGCTTGGCTTACTGAATATGTGTTCACGCCGCTGAGTATTACGTTCCGAGATTACGATAAATTGGGATTGATTCTAGCGATTGTCGGGAATTTTGTAATTGTCGGGATTTGGCACGGCGCGAATTGGACTTATGTTTTCTTTGGGCTTTTCCACGGTTTGTATTTTATTCCGTCGATTCTCAATGGCACAATGAACAAAAAAATCAAAACCGATAAAACCAAACTTTGGCCCACACTAACCGAGAGTTTCAACATGGCGCGCACGTTTTTCGTCATTATGCTGACTTTCGTGATTTTCAAAGCCGATTCGATGGCGCATGCTTTTGGTTACTATAAACACATGGTTTCGACTTCAATTTTTTCAATACCAGTAATTGATTTTGCTTCAGTAGCGATTGTACTCTTGTTTTCACTGTTGATGTTCGGCACTGAATGGAAACACCGTTACCAAGATCACGGTTTAGTTTTGAGCGAACCAATGGATTTGAAACGTTGGGGTTTTTATTTGTTGCTGATGCTGAGCTTGTTGTTCTTCGGTGCTTTCGGCGAGAACCAATTTATTTATTTCCAATTCTGATCGCATGAAAAAGTTTATACAAAAGTGCGCGCTTGCAGTTTTATTGCTGATTTTGGTGAACGTTATCGCTTTCTTTGTGTTGATGGCAGTGAATCCGATGCTCAAAAAAGTGCAGGAATCGGCGAATTTCAAAAACCAGAAATTCGATTTGTTGGTTTTCGGAAACAGCATGACCGTAGATGGAATCGATTGCGATTATCTTTCCAAAAAAGGAATCAACAGTTACAACCTTGCCACCAACGGCAGTCACATGTGCTCGTCGTTATTGCAACTCAAAGCTTATTTGAAAAACAACGCCAAACCTAAAATAGTGATTATCGGATTGCCTTCTGCTACCGGGAAATCTTTGCTCAATCCGGTGCCTTACCCGAATCCGCTTGTAGATTTCTTCTATGAACCGAACCTGAAGAATTGCGTTTTGAATCCGCCGCCGGTAAATTTGCGTTGGCTGTATGTAGAATCGTTGAAGATTGTTGTTTCTAAAGCGCACCGCGAATCTAAAATCGTCCGCGGCCAATGGAAATCGCCCAAAGTCATCGCCGACGAAACTTCGTTCCAGAACAAGAAAACCGAGTTCTATTACGACAACGCAGACTTTCAGGAATTCATCAGTATTTGCAAAAACGAAGGCATCCAAGTGATTCCGATCGAAATGCCCGGCAGCAACGCCAACCGCAATTCATTGCCCTATAATTATCCCATCGAACTCGCAGACCAATCGCAGTTGAAATTGTACAATCTCAATAACTACGAGGTTTCCAGTCAATTCATCGACCCCAAAAACGACTGGTTGGCACCCGACCATTTGAACCAGAAAGGCGGCGCGAAACTGACAGCGTTCGTCTATGAAAATATTTTAAAACCTCAAATCGCAGAGCATGATTAAGATAGGTTTTACCGGTGATTTTTGCCCGTGGTTGCGTGTGGAGAAAGCTTTTGAGAATGGCAATTGGCAACCGATGTTCGATTCCGTTCGTCCGTTTTTTCTGGAAAATGATTTGAATGTTTTCGATCTCGAATGTCCGCTCACGACTTCTAATGCCAAAATCAAAAAGACCGGCCCGCATATTAAAGCCAAGCCCGAAACCGCGGCGATGCTGAATGATCTGAATTGCCAATTGGTCGCGACAGCCAACAATCATTTCAAGGATTACGGCTGGGAAGGTATGCAGGAAACTTACGAAACTTTGCGCAATCACGATATTCAATGGCTCGGAAGCGGCGCGAATTTAAACGAAGCTTCAAAGATTTTCTACTGGGAAAAAGAACAGACTAAAATAGCTTTCATTAACGTGGCAGAAAATGAATGGACGACGACTTTCGGCAAAGAACCCGGTTGTCATCCGATGGATTTACCCAATGTTTTCAATCAAATCCAAGAAGCCAAAACGAAAGCTGATTTTGTTGTGGTCATTGCCCATGGCGGCCACGAACATTACGAGTTGCCGAGTCCGAGAATGAAAAAATGGTACCGTTTCTTCGTCGATGCCGGAGCGAGCGCTGTAGTTACGCATCATACGCACATTATTTCGGGTTACGAAACTTATAAGAATGCCCCGATTTTTTACAGCCTCGGGAATTTCTGCTTCGATTGGGAAGGCCAAAGAAACCAACCTTGGAACAAAGGAATGATTGTCCGTTTGCACTTCGAGAAATCCCAACCCGTGACTTTCGAAATGGAATTCACTTCGCACAATAATGAAGAAGTAGGTGTTTTTCTGATGGACGAATCCGAGAAAAAAGCGATGCTCGATCATCTGTCAAAGCTCAATGAAATCATCCTCGACGACGAAAAACTCCAAGCCGAATTCGACCAATACATCGAAACCTGGAGCCCAGTCATGAACACTTGGATCCAACCTTACCAAGGAAAATATTTACCCAGTTTGTATAAAAAAGGCTTGCTTCCTTCGATTATCAACAAGAACAAGAAGTTGCTTTTCACCAACCTGATCCGTTGTGAAGCGCACCGTGATATTTTACTCAACTCCATAAAACCAAAATCTTAAGATGTGCGGATTTACCGGATACCACTATTTAGATTCCCGACGAGAAACCACTAACCAAGGCATCTGCGGAATGCTCAACGTGCAGAAACACCGCGGCCCGGATGATTCAGGCGTGGTGGGCATTAATACTGAAAACCGAACCTTTGAAGTCATCGGTTTCGAAAAAACGGAAAACTTCCAACACCCGAACGATCTGATTTTTGGATTCAACAGGTTAAGTATTCTCGACCTTTCGCCCAATGGCCACCAGCCTATGATTAGTCCTGACGGCAAAGTCGTCTTGATTATGAACGGCGAGATTTACAATGCTTTCGACTTCAAACCCGAGCTTGAACAAAAAGGGCATACGTTCAAAAGTACTTCCGATACCGAAGTCGTGCTGCATTTGTACCTCGAATACGGCATGGAAAAAATGATTCGGATGCTCAACGGCATGTTTGCACTCGCAATTTACGATTTCAATCTCGATACTTTGTTTTTGGCGCGCGACCGTTTCGGCATCAAGCCTTTATATATTTTAAAAGAAGAAGGCCGGCTCGCGTTTGCCTCAGAAATGAAGAGTTTCAAAGCTTTGCCTGATTTTAAATTCGAAGCCGATTTTACCAACCTCGACGAGTTTTTGTTGTTCCGCAATGTAGTGAACCAAACTTTGTTCAAGAATATTCGTAATTGTACGCCGGGCACTTATTTGAGCATCAAAAACGCTACGATTGACGAGCATGTTTTTTATGATATCAATCAGGAAGGCGGACAATCCATCGCTAAAAATTCAGCCAAAGCCGAACTGGAAAACGCGCTCAAAAAAAGTGTTGCCTCGCAAATGATTTCCGATGTGAAATTGGGTTGTCAGCTTTCAGGCGGCGTGGATTCTTCATTGGTGAGTTATTATGCGGCCAAGTCTTTAGATGAAGGCAATCTGGAAACGATTTCCATCACGTTCAAAGATCCGAAATTCTCAGAGGAAAAATATATCGACCAAGTAGCTGAAAAACTTTCGCTTAAAGCACACAAATACGAAATGCAGGCTGAGTATTATTTTGATGTACTTGAAAAAGCAATCTGGCATTTCGAACAACCGTTGAACCATCCGAACACCATCGGGATTTACCTGCTGAGCCAGCAAGCCAAAAAGCACGTGACGGTTTTGCTTAGTGGAGAAGGCGCTGATGAATCACTCGCTGGTTATAGCCGTTTTATCCGCGCGAAACAATCAGCGTATTTCAATAAATCTTTCCTCGGTGCAGTCAAGAAAAATCTCGGGAACATCGGCGAATTTCTTGGTTATTATACCAACGCCGACCAGCGCATGATCATGGAAACCGCTTTCGGAACCATCGCCACGGCAAAATCCTTAAAGCCTGATTTCAAACTGGGCAACGCTTTGAAAGATCGCGTACGAACTTTTAAAAAACTCAAAGGCGGCACCAATTTAAGACAGCGCAAATACGAACTTTTGACTTATTTGCCTGATTTGTTGATGCGCCAAGACAAAATGTCGATGGCCCATTCGATTGAGAACCGCGTACCTTTCTTGGATAACGAAATGGTCGCCACCTCATTGAACATTCCAGACGATTTGCTGATTGCCCAACATCACAATAAAGACGAAGCCAAAGTTTTGCTCAAAGACATCTGTGCCGACAAATTCGGGGAAGCTTTTGCGTATCGCGACAAAATGGGCTTCGGGATTCCTTTGCGTGCTTTCATGGCTTCGGAAGTTTTCCAACAGAAATGGAAAAACCAGATTCAGCCCGGCATCACCAAAAGAGGCGTTTTCGAATCGAAAGCGGTAAATAATTGGGTGAATAATATCGCCAATGCAACTCCTGAACAGCTTGACGCGATTTGGCTCATGGTCGGTTTCGAGCTTTGGGCGCAACAATATTTAGATTAAATGATAGCCATTCACAATAATCCGAGCGAAGTTGTTTTCCATTACCGCTGGATCGATTACTGCGAGAAAAACAATATTCCGTACAAACTCGTCAATTGCTATGACGACGATATCATTGAGCAACTCAAAGGTTGTTCGGCGCTGATGTGGCATTATCATCAGGCCAACTTCAAAGACATCGTGATGGCCAAACCGCTTTTGTATTCACTCGAACAAAGCGGCATGAAAGTGTTTCCCGATTTCAACACAGCTTGGCATTTTGACGACAAAGTGGGGCAGAAGTATTTGCTCGAAGCACTCGGTTTTGATTTGGTCAAGACTTGGGTTTTCTACGACAAATCGTCTGCTTTAAATTGGATCAACGAAACGACTTTCCCTAAAGTATTCAAGCTTCGCGGTGGCGCAGGTTCTCAAAACGTAAAACTGGTGCGCTCTAAATCGGTGGCGGAATCGCTAGTGAATAAGGCATTCGGCAAAGGTTTTCCGGCTTATGATGCTTGGGGCAGCGTGAAAGAAAGAATCCGCAAATGGCGTTTGGGCAAAACCGATGCGTTCGATGTTTTGAAAGGTTTCATCCGATTGGTGAATCCGCCCAAGTATGCGAAAGTCATGGGCAACGAAATCAACTACATTTACTTTCAGGAGTTTCTGCCAAACAATGATTCAGATACGCGTATTATCGTAATCGATGGAAAAGCTTTCGCGCTCAAAAGAATGGTCCGGGCCAACGATTTCAGGGCTTCGGGCAGTGGCGATTTCCGTTACGAAAGAGAAGTTTTCGATGAACGTTGCGTTTCGATGTCGTTCGAATACACCCGAAAAATGAACGCCCAATGTGTCGCTTACGATTATGTTTTTGATGCGGAAAATAATCCAAAATTGGTCGAAATCAGTTATGGATTTGCCAACAAAGTTTACGATCCGTGTACGGGTTACTGGGACGAACAAATGAACTGGCATCCGGGCGCTTTCAATCCTTACGGCTGGATGATTGATTTGATACTAAAAAATGGAAAGTAAAATGGCTCGCAAAGACGCAGACACGCAAAAAAAAATATTAATAAAACTTTGTGTCTCCGCGCCTTTGTGAGAACTAAACAAACAATATGAAAATTCTCATTATAGGTTCCAAAGGGTTTATCGGCCAGCACGCTTTTGATTATTTCAAAGCCGCCGGTTTTCAGGTTTTTGGCTGCGATGTCGTGACTGATTACGTAAGTGAAGATTACATTCAAATCGACGCGACGAATTCCGATTACCACGCGATTTTTGAGCAGCATCAAATAGACGTTTGTCTAAATTGCTCTGGCGCGGCGAGTGTTCCGTTGTCGTTGCAATTTCCGTTCAAGGATTTCAATCTGAATACATTAAACGTATTTAAAATTCTCGAAGCCATTCGCGTTTATCAACCGAGTTGCAAGTTCATCAACCTTTCGAGCGCTGCGGTTTACGGCAATCCGGAATTGTTACCTATTAACGAAAAAGCTACACCGAAACCTTTGTCTCCCTACGGTTTACACAAACTTCAGGCGGAACAGATTTGCAGAGAGTTTTTTCAATATTACCAAGTTGCGACTTGTTCACTTAGGATTTTCTCGGCTTATGGCGAAGGTTTGAAAAAGCAATTGTTCTGGGATTTGTACCAGAAGTTTTTGCACAATAATCAGATTGAACTTTTCGGCACCGGCAACGAATCGCGCGATTTTATTCACGTGGATGATATCGTTCGCGCTATAGAACTGGTCATTAAAAATGCAGCGTTTCACGGCGAGGAAATCAACATTGCCAACGGAGAAGAATTTACCATTAAATATGTTTCGGAGTTGTTTCATCAGAATTTCGCGGGCGGCAAAACCATCAGTTTCAATAACCAAGTCAAAGCCGGTGATCCGTTGAATTGGCGCGCCGATATTTCGTTTCTGAAAAATTTGGGTTATCGGCAAACCATTTCCATTGAAACAGGTATCGGCCGTTATATCGATTGGATTAAAGGATTGTGAGGAAAAGACTGTAAGACCGCTTCGCTGTAAGATTTTAAGATTACGTAATAATTTGAACCTAGAAAAAAATAAAGATTTGTGTTTTGTGATCCATTCGCTGCAAGCCGGCGGTATGGAACGCGTGATGTCGGAACTGTTGAATTATTTTGCAGCCAAAAATGAATACCGCGTGCATTTGGTTCTATACGGAATTAAGCGTGATGTGTTTTACACAATTCCTGAGAACATCAAAATCTATCGTCCGGACTTTGTTTTCGATAATTCCAAACGGTTGCTCTCAACAATTAAAACGCATTTTTTCCTCAGAAAAACCATCAAACAAATCAATCCGATTTCAGTTTTGTCATTCGGCGAGCGTTGGAACAGTATGGTCTTGCTGGCGATGTACGGCACAAAGATTCCGGTTTACGTTTCCGACCGCGCGCAACCTGATAAAAGTTTAGGGAAACTGCACGACAAATTGCGGATTTTCCTTTATCCGAAAGCGAAAGGCATCATTGCACAAACCCAAAAAGCCGAGGCGATTTTCAGAAAAATGTATGGCCACGAGAATTTCAAAGTCATCGGCAATCCGATTCGTCCGATTGAAAACACTGGCGAAACCCGCGAAAATGTAATCTTGATGGTCGGTCGTTATATCCAATCCAAACAGCAAAATGTACTGATTGAGATTTTCGCCAAACTCAACGCGCCTGATTGGAAACTGGTTTTGGTCGGTTACGATCACCTCAAACAGAAAAACCAACACCAATGGGAAGCTTTGGCTCAAAGACTGAATGTTGAAGAGCGTGTGGTTTTCGCCGGAAAGCAGGAAAACGTTGAGCATTATTATAACACGAGTAAGATTTTCGCTTTTTCATCGGCATCGGAAGGTTTTCCTAATGTGGTCGGAGAAGCCATGTCTGCTGGGCTTCCGGTGGTTTCTTTCGACTGTGTGGCCGGCCCGAGCGACTTGATTACTGATAACGAAAACGGCTTTTTGATTCCGCTCAACAATCAAGAAAGGTTCGCCGAGAAGCTACAATTCTTAATCGACCATCCGCAGCAGCGCGAATCGATGGGTAAAAAAGCAAAAGAGGCCATGGCGCAATTCGAATTGAACTATATTTGCAGCGCGTTTGAACAATTCATAGTTTCGAATCAATAGTATGGCAACAGGCAGATTCCGATTGGGCATTCTTTTTAATTTCAATCCGAAATGGACCGGCGGTTTGATTTACCTATTAAACGTAGTCAGAATTCTGGATTTTTTGGATGAAAAAGACAAGCCAACTGTAGTAGTGCTATTCAATCCGGCTTTAAAGAAATACGTCGACGAGATTAATTATCCGTATTTAGAGTTGGTTCCGAACCAGTTTCCGTCGATTTACAAAGGTTATGCGTTATCGATTTTGAAGAACAAAAATTTGTTTGTAGATGATTTAGCAATTCAACACCAACTCGATGCGGTGTTTCCGATGCACGATTATCCGGTCAAAAGCAAACTTAAAATCAAATTGGTTTCTTGGTACGCCGATCTGCAACATCAATATTACCCGCAGTTTTTTTCTAAGTTGAAAATCTTCGAACGCAACGCTAGGATTAAAATGATCTTGAGAAATTCTAAGGATTTGGTGGTTTCCAGCCAAGCGGTGAAAGACGATTTTGAGAAGTTCTACAAGATTCCGAAAAGTCTAAAAATCAGCATCTATCATTTCGTTTCGATTATCGATAATTTGCCCGATTTGACTTTCGAGCAACTCAGGGAAAAATACAACTTGCCGCAAGAATATTACATGATCAGCAACCAGTTTCACAAGCACAAGAACCACAAAGTCGCTTTTGAAGCCGTAGCTGAACTCAAAAAGAAAGGCATCAGTACGCACATTGCCGTTACTGGCCGTTTCCCGGAAGAAACGAATTCGGAATATTTGCAGCAGTTGCACGATATCGTGAATCAGAATGAACTTAAAACCTCAATTTCATTTTTAGGATTGATTCCGCGCGGCGACCAACTGTTACTGATGAAATACGCCAAAGCCATCATCCAACCGAGTTTGTTTGAAGGCTGGAGCACGGTAATCGAAGACGCGAAATCACTTCAAGTTCCGGTAATTGCCGCGAACCTGAATGTCAATATCGAGCAGTTACAGGAAACAGGAACCTACTTCGAACCACATAATTTTGGGCAATTAGCCAGCATTTTAGCCAATTATCCTTCACGGGATTTCGCCAAAGTGTTATATGAACCTTACTCAGAAAGAATGAAAAAAGCAGCTTACGAATTTCTGGCTGTTTTCAAATAAATTACCATGAACAACAAAAGCAAAATATACGTTGCTGGACACAAAGGCATGGTCGGAGGCGCAATATTTAAAGCGTTAAAAGACAAAGGTTACGAGAATCTCGTTGGGAAATCCAGCAAGGAGCTCGACCTGAGAGACCAACAAGCCGTTCGCGAATTTTTCGAAACCGAGCAACCTGAAATCGTCATCGATGCTGCGGCCAGAGTTGGCGGGATTTTAGCCAACAACAACTATCCGTTTACGTTTTTGATGGAAAACATGCAAATTCAGAACAACCTGATTGATACCGCTTTGCAACAGAATGTGGAGAAATTCATCTTTTTGGGAAGTTCTTGCATTTACCCGAAACTCGCGCCGCAACCTTTGCATGAAGATTGTCTTTTGACTTCTTCGCTCGAGCCGACTAACGAATGGTATGCGATTGCTAAAATTTCGGGTGTCAAAGCTTGTGAAGCCATTCGAAAACAATACGGTAAAGATTTCGTGAGCCTGATGCCGACGAACCTCTACGGGCCGAACGACAATTTCGATTTGCAGACTTCACACGTGCTGCCCGCGATGATGCGTAAATTCCACGAGGCGAAACTCAACAACAACGCACCGGTGACGCTTTGGGGTTCGGGCACGCCGATGCGCGAATTCCTGCATGTGAGCGATTTGGCAGAAGCCGTTGTTTTTGCTGTGGAAAACAAATTCGAAGACAACTTATACAACGTCGGAACCGGCGTAGATTTGACCATTAAAGCACTTGCAGAACTGATCCAGAAAACCGTCGGTCATCAAGGTGAGATCATTTGGGACAGCACCAAACCAGATGGCACTCCCAGAAAACTCATGGATGTCAGCAAAATGGCCACGCAAGGCTGGAAAGCCAAAATCAAACTCGAAGACGGCATTCGCGAAACCTACGACTGGTTTTTGCAGCACGCGCATTCGTACAAAGAAGTAAAAATTTAATTTGAAGATATAAATAGTAAGAATATGAAAGTAGCATTAATTACAGGAATTACAGGGCAAGACGGCGCTTATTTGGCAGAACTGCTTCTCGAAAAAGGATACATGGTTCACGGTATTAAAAGGCGTTCGTCATTGTTCAACACCGATCGTATCGACCATTTGTACCAAGATCCGCACGCGAAAGAAATCCGTTTGAAATTGCATTACGGCGACATGACCGATTCGATGAATTTGACCAGAATCATCCAAGAAGTACAGCCAGACGAAATCTACAACTTAGCGGCGATGTCGCACGTAAAAGTGAGTTTTGATACGCCCGAATATACTGCCAACGCCGACGGAATCGGAACTTTGCGTTTGCTCGAAGCGGTTCGTTTACTAGGATTGCAGAAGAAAACCAAGATTTACCAAGCCTCTACTTCAGAATTGTACGGTTTGGTGCAAGCGGTTCCGCAATCGGAAACCACGCCTTTCTATCCGCGTTCGCCTTATGCTGTGGCTAAGATTTATGCTTACTGGATTACGGTGAACTACCGCGAAGCTTATGATATTTTCGCTTGCAACGGGATTTTGTTCAACCACGAATCGCCGTTGCGCGGAGAAACTTTCGTGACCAGAAAAATCACACGCGCGGTTGCCAAAATTGCGCTAGGTTTACAAAGCGATCTTTACATGGGTAACCTTGATGCACAGCGCGATTGGGGCCACGCGAAAGATTATGTCGAGGCCATGTGGAGAATTTTGCAACAAGACAAACCAGAAGATTACGTGATTGCTACCGGAATTACAACCCGCGTGCGCGATTTCATCAAAATGGCTTTCGGACAAGTTGGTTTCAACGTTCGTTTTGAAGGTGAAGGCGTGAACGAAGTAGGCGTTTTGGAGTCGATTGACCAGACGGTTTACCAAGCGGCTTTGGGTGAAGATGCGTGTTCTGCTCCGGCGATTGGTTCGGTGCTTGTGAAAGTCGATCCGGCTTATTTCAGGCCAACCGAAGTAGATTTGCTCATCGGCGATCCGTCGAAATCGAAAACCAAATTGGGCTGGCAGCCTAAATACGACCTGAAAATGCTCGTCGAGGAAATGGTAGCTTCAGACGTTTCGCTGTTCCAGAAAGACATTCATTTGGTCAAAGGCGGACACAAGATTTTAAGACAAGCCGAGTAACTTTTTTTAGGAGCCGGGAACCTGCTGTACGCTATAGTCCTCGCTGGGCTGCGGGCTGCCGCTGCCATCAGGGCTAGGGCTTCAGGGTAAAAAACAAGTTCTCGTTACCGCGAGCTGCGTGAGGGATAGCAGCAAGTACCGCGTACTGCGTATAGCCCGACCCTTGTGGTCACGCCCAAAAACTTTAAAAACTAAAACCATTCATGAGTAAAATACAAAACAGAAAGATTGTCGTGGTGAACCAAGCTTCGAATTATCTGACTGTTGGTTTTTGCAACGCTTTTGCCGCGCAATTTGAAACTGTCGCTTTGGTTACCGGAAGCGTTCACGTGCAAGGCGAAGAATTGAACCCGTCGATTGAGGTCACACCAATCAACAAATGGGTCGAACGGCCGGCGCGCGCCAAAATGATTTCGTACCTCAAAGCCTGTTTCAAGATTTATTGGCTTTTGATAACCAAATACCGCGGTTATGAAGTGTTTTTTGTTTCGATTCCGCCGATGGGTTATTTGCTGAACCTGCTCTTACCGCACCGTTTCAGCATGGTGATTTGGGATGTGTATCCGGATATTTTCAAAATTACCGGTATGAAAGAAAGCCATCCGCTGTACCGAATTTGGTCTTGGGCGAACAGAAAATCATTTAAGAAAGCTTTCAAACTCTTCACAATCAGCGAGAAAATGGCCGATTTGATTGAGGTTTACGTGGAGAGAAAAAAAATCATCGTGCAACCGATCTGGTCGATTTTCCAGCAGAACGAAAGGGTTTCCAAAACCGAAAATCCGTTTATTGCCGAGCACCAACTGCAAGGAAAGTTTATTGTGCAGTATTCGGGCAATATCGGGCTCACGCACAAAGTTGAAGTCGTGGTGGAATTGGCCGAACTTTTAAAAGACCATCAGAATATCGTTTTTCAAATCATTGGCCGTGGCCCGCGAGTTCCGGCTTTGCAAAAAATGGTCGAGGAAAAACAGTTGCCGAATTGTTTCTTTCTGCCGTTCCAAACCGACGCGATGTTTCCGTATTCGCTTTCGGCTACTGATTTGGGCATTGTTATTCTCGACGAACTCACTTCCAAAGGCAGCGTGCCTAGCAAATCGTACAATTTGATGAGCTATGGGATTCCGTCTTTATACATCGCTGGAGAAGATTCTGAGTTGCATGATTACGCTTTGAAATACAATGCTGCTGCTTGTTATACCGAAAGACAACTTTTGCAAGCCAAAGATTTTATTCTCGAGTTGAGTCAAAATCCACAAAAGTGGCAAACCATGTCAGGAAATGCGGTGAATACTTCGAAATTGTTCCGACGCGATAACGCTGATAAATTCATTACTGCTTACTTGAACTAAACCGATGATTCGAAAGCTACTAGCGACCATTTTCATGAACCTGAAAAACAGCATCGGTTGGAAAACCAGCCGGAAGATTGTGGTTTTTTCGGTGGATGATTATGGCAACGTGAGATTAAATTCTAAAGAAGCGCGCGCCAATATGGATGCTGCCGGAATGAAAATCTATTCGCGTTTCGATGCGCTCGATACCTTAGAAACCAAGCAAGATTTGGAACAACTGTTCGGGGTACTTTCGTCGGTTCAAGATAAAAATGGAAGAAGTGCCGTTTTCACGCCGTTCGCTTTGCCATGCAACATCAACTTCGAGCAAATGGAAAGCGAAAATTTCAAACAATTCCGCTTTGAGACTTTGCCTGAAACTTATCAAAAATTAGCGCAACAACAACCCGAAGCCTACACCGGAGCATGGAGTTTATGGCAAGAAGGAATTTCTAAAGGTTACCTGAAGCCACAATTCCACGGGCGCGAACATTTGAACTTACACGTCTTCAACGACAAGTTGCAAAAGCGAGATTCCGAATTGCTGACGGCTTTAAAAAATAAATCTTACGCGAGCATTTCCGACGAGCAGTATCCGACGATGTCTGCGTTTGCGGCTTTCGATTTTTGGGATGTCAAAGAGAATGAAACTTTAGCGCCGATGATTGCAGAAGGCTTGCAACTGTTCGAAAAAGTCTACGGCTACAAAAGCAACTATTGCACGCCGCCGGTATATAACATCCATCGTTCGTTGTTTAAAACCTTGCGCGAAAATGGCGTTCGGTTTATCGATTTGGGCTTGGTTAGAAATGAGCATCAAGGTTTGAATCAATACAAAAAGTCGTTCAATTATATAGGTAAAAATATCGACGGCCTGTCGGTCATGGTGCGCAACATTGTCTTCGAACCGACCGAAGAGCGCGGCATGGATTGGGTTGATTTTACGATGAAGCAAATTGAAACCGCTTTCCGCTGGAACAAACCTGCGATTATTTCTTCGCACCGCGTGAATTTCTGCGGACACATCGATCCGAAAAATCGTGAAAAAGGCTTGTCAACGCTGAAAAAGTTGCTGCAGGAAATCGTCAAAAAATGGCCTGATGTGGAATTCATGTCAGCCGACGAAATGGCCGAAACCCTTTCAAAATCTAAGAAATGATTAGTAGAATTTTATATCTGGGCTACTATCTCAAGCAAATGGACTGGATGAAGTTCCGCCTGTTCCTTAGTTATACCGCTAAGCAAACTCACCGCAATAAAATCAGCATTCTGGCCGATGCGGTAAGTTGTGTTTTTAAGTACAACATTTCGATTTTGGAATATTTCCAATTTCGCTTCTTCGAGAAAACGCCTCACGAGCGCAACCAGTGGGCCGGAACGGGTTATATGTATGAATATCAGTTGGTGATGAATCCGAAATCGGCACGGAATATTCTCGACGACAAAACGCTTTTCTACAAAGAGTATCGCCCTTATTTTGTGCACACTGTGGCTGATTTAATCGATTTGCAAAGTGATAAGAACTTAGTAGAAAAACTGCTCAATGTGCCATCCGGAAAACTCGTCTTCAAAGCAGCCGACGGAAAATGCGGCGTTGGAGTCGAAATTAAAAAAGCAACTGAATTCAACGAAAATACCTTGATTGAATTCATGGAAAAAAATAGCTTCGATTTGGTCGAGGAATTTATTATTCAACATCCGGATTTGAACGCGCTTTCGCCATCGGCTGTGAACACAGTTAGGATTTTCACCCAACTCAACAAAAGTAACCAAGTTGAAATTCTGGGTTGCCGCCAACGCATTTCAGTCAATTCTTCAGTCGATAATATGGCAGCGGGTAATCTCGCAGCGCCGATTGATGAAAAAACCGGAATAGTCAGTGGTCTGGCGGTTTATAGTGACATTACTAAAACCGACCAAGCCATTCACCCAATCACCGGTAAAGAAATTGTCGGTTTCCAAGTGCCTTTCTGGAATGAAACCATGAAAATGGTCAAAGAAGCCGCTTTGTCGCATCCGCAGAACCGCTCGATTGGTTGGGATATCGTCATCACCGAAAACGGCCCCGGTTTCATTGAAGGCAACCACGATTGGTGCAAACTCTTGTGGCAATTACCCGAAAAAAAAGGCATGAAATCAGTTCTCGAAGCTTATAAAAAAGAATATGTATCGTAATTTTTTCAAACCTTTAATCGACTTTCTAATTGCGCTCGTGATTTTGTTGATGGCGTTGGTTCCGCTTCTAGTGATTGCAATGTTGATTCTGGCTGAATCTAAAGGCCCATTGTTCTTTAAACAAGAACGCGTTGGTAAAGATTTACGGTTGTTCCAGGTGTTCAAATTCCGCACGATGACCCACGAAAAACGAACCGTTGGCAACACACCAATTATCGGAAAAGCGGAAGGTGTGACTAAAGTAGGCTATTATCTAAGACGCTATAAAATTGACGAATTGCCGCAACTGCTCAACGTTTTGTTTGGCGATATGAGCCTGATTGGGCCGCGTCCGAGTGTGCCCGAACAACTCAAACAAATGACCGAAGCCGAAAAACAGCGCTATTCGGTGCGCCCGGGATTGACCGGTTTGGCTCAGATTAACGGGAATATTCATTTAAGTTGGAAAGAACGTTTCGTGTACGATTTGAATTACGTGAAGAAGGTGAGTTTTTGGAATGATCTCAAAATTATTTTCAAAACTGTTTTTATTGTTATTTTAGGCGAGCAGAAATTTCTGAACAAACCTTTGACGGATGAAAAATAATATCACCGAAAACCCGAAAGTCATCCTGATTGGCAGCGTCAACAGCAGCCGTCGGACACTCGAGAAACTCATTGAGCACCAACTGGATGTAGTGGCGGTTTTGGGCTTGCATCCTGAGGCGGCGAAGAATGTTTCGGGTTATGTCGATTTGAGGAATTTGGCGGAAAGTAACGACATTCCGTTTCAGTATTTTACCAAAGTCAATGAACCTGAGATTGTCGAATTTGTACAATCTAAAAATCCTGATTTGGTTTTTGTGGTCGGTTTGTCGCAAATGATTCGTGAGGAATTGCTGTCGATTCCAAAACACGGACTAATCGGTTATCATCCGACACGATTGCCACAAGGCCGTGGAAGAGGCGCGATTGCCTGGATTATTTTAGGAAAAGTACAAGGTGCTGCTTCATTTTTCAAAATGGACGAAGGCATGGATTCGGGTTCAATCTGGTCGCAAGTGAATTACGATGTGGATGAAGATGATGACGCGACTTCGGTAGTAAATCAAATCCTGAAAGCTATAGATAAAGCGCTCGATAAAGTATTGCCCGATTTGAAGAATGGCATTTTCAACACGACACCGCAAGACGAATCCCAGGCGACTTATTTAGGAAAGAGAAATCCTGAAGACGGCTTAATCGATTGGAACCAACCGGCCACTGAAATCCACAGACTGATTCGCGCCACAACTAAACCGCTTCCGGGCGCTTACTCTTATCTCGGCACCCAAAAGCTCATCATTTGGAAAGCTTCGGTATCGGAAATCAAAAACCATTTGGGTGTTGTAGGAAGGATTGTCATTGCTGATGAAAACGGCGTTCATATCCAAACCGGCGAAGGCTTGCTCAAAATAGAAAACACCGAAGAAATTGCTACAGAAGATTTGAAAGTAGGGCAGACGCTCGGAATCAATTTCGAGAAAGAATACTTCAAATTAGCAGACCGCATAACAAAGATTGAAAACCAATTAAATCATGGAAAGTAAAAACATATTGGTCGTTGCTCCGCATTGCGACGACGAGATTCTGGGCTGCGGCGGAACAATGGCCAAACACATTGCCAACGGAAACCACGTGTACGTCGCGATTGTCACCAACGGACACATTGGCGCACCAGAATTGTTCTCCAAAGAAGGTACTGAAAAAGTGCGTTCGGAAGCTTTGGCAGCTCATAAGATTTTAGGCGTAAAAGATACTTTTTTCCTCGATTTTCCGGCTCCGAGGCTGGACACGATTCCGTCTTATCAGCTCTCGAACGTGATTGCCAAAATCATCAAGGAAAAAGAAATCGAAGTGTTGTATTTGCCCCATCGCGGAGACATTCACAAAGACCATCGCATTACATACGAAGCAGCTTTGGTAGCGGCACGTCCTATTAATAACTGTACAGTGAAGCGAATTCTTTCCTACGAAACTTTGTCGGAAACCGAATGGGCACCACCGTTTGGAGATGACGCTTTTATCCCGACAGTTTTCGAGAATATTGAAGGTTATCTAGAACCAAAAATGGAAGCTTTCAAGTGCTTTTCGACACAAATCAAAGAGTTTCCGCATCCGCGTTCGCTGCGCAATATCGAGACTTTATCGAATTTTAGAGGCGCAACCGTAGGGAAAAAGAATGTAGAATGTTTCATGCTCATCCGAGAAATCATCTAACTATGAAAATACTTATTACCGGCGTGGGCGGACCAACCCCGAGAAGCTTTGCCATCGCGCTCAAAAAATACTCTTTTTACAAGCGTTTCGAACTCATTGGAACCGACATCAACCCTTTGGCCATCGGACTTTACCAGAACGAGTTGTTCAACAAGAGTTATGTGGTTCCGCCAGCGTCGCACCCAGAATACTGGAACGTGATGCAATCGATATTAACAGAAAACAAAATTGATATTGCGATCATTTTGCCCGAACTAGAAGTCATGGCTTGGAGCAAAAGAAAAGAAACGCAGCCGCTTCCTTGTAAAGCACTGATTCCTGATTTTTCAATGGCTGATTTGCTGGTCGATAAATCTAAAATGACCGAAATTTTAAAGGATTTGGATATCGTTCCTCCATCGGTAACCTTCTCGCGCGATACCGAAAACCTGCAGGAAGTATTCAATGTGCTCAAAGGTAACTTTTGGGTTCGCAGCACCAGCGGCACCAGCGGTTTGGGTTCGCTCAAAGTGGAAGATGAAGATTCGCTCAGGAATTGGATCCAAATCAATCCGAACGTGACGCAATTCATTGCCAGCAAATTTTTACCCGGAAGAAATCTCGCCTGCAAAATGCTCTATCACAATGGTGAATTATTAAGAACAGCTTGTGCGGAAAGAGTCAACTACATTATGGCAAAGGTCGCTCCATCGGGCATTACCGGAAACACGTCTTTCGGAAGGTTGCTCAACGAACCGAAATTGGTAGCCGAAGCCAAACGCGCGATGGATTTCCTATTCCAATATACCGGAGCGGCGCAACACGGTTTTTTCACGGTCGATTTCAAGGAAGACGAAAACGGCAAACCTTACATCACCGAGATTAATGTGCGCCACGTGGCTTTTACGCAGTGTTTCGCAGCCGGCGGGGCGAATTTTGCCTCAGACACGGTTCGTCTTTTGAATGACGATGTCACATTCGACCGCAACTACAAGATGTACGAATTCGAGAAAGATTTGATTTTCCTGCGCGATGTGGATTCGCTTCCGATTTTGATGAAAGAGGCAGAGTTGCTCCAAAAGTTCTCTTAATTGAAACGGATTTTCGATATTGTTTTTTCAATCATAGCGTTGATTTTAACTGGTTGGTTGATTCTGATTTGCTATCTGATTGCCAGTATTGAAACCCAATCAAATGGATTATTTGTCCAACCTCGAGTAGGCCAATTCGGGAAATTGTTCACGATCTATAAGCTTCGAACGATGCATCCGAAAACCGAAGCAGTCACTTTTTTGGGGAAGTATTTTCGACGATATAAATTGGATGAACTACCGCAATTTTATAATGTGCTCATCGGAGAAATGTCGGTCGTTGGGCCACGTCCGGATGTGCCGGGATATTATGACCAATTGGTAGGCGAAGAGCGCAAAATCCTTGAGCTCAAACCCGGAATCACCAGTGAAGCTTCACTTAAGTATTACAACGAAGATGCACTTTTGGCCCAGCAAGCCCATCCGCAGGAATACAACGACACGGTCTTGTTTCCCGATAAAGTTAAATTGAATTTAGAATATTATTACCGCCGCAGTTTCGGTTTGGATTTGAACATTATTTGGCGGACCATTTTTTAACACTCAACCATTTTAGCGGCCGCAAGAGCCTATTATCTTTGCGCCGGAAATAAATAAACTTATGAACAATACCAAAATTTGGCTTTCCTCACCGCACATGGGAGGCACCGAACAAGATTACATTAAGGAAGCGTTTGATACCAATTGGGTAGCACCTTTAGGGCCGAACGTCACGGGTTTTGAAAATGATTTAGAAGCATACATAGCTAGTGATTCTCATGTGGCGGCTTTAAGTTCGGGAACAGCCGCGATTCATTTGGGCTTGATGCTGCTCGGTGTTGGAGCAGGCGATGAGGTGCTTTGCCAAAGTTTTACTTTTTCGGCTTCGGCAAATCCGATTTTGTATTTGGGTGCGAAACCGGTTTTTATCGACAGCGAACCTGATACTTGGAATTTGTGCCCTATAGCTTTAGAAGAGGCGATTCAAGACCGCATTGCCAAAGGAAAGAAACCCAAAGCCATAATTGGCGTGCATCTTTACGGAATGCCATTTCAGGTGGATGCCATTCAAGCCCTTGCCAAGCAATATGAAATTCCGCTTTTGGAAGACAGTGCAGAAGCTTTAGGAAGCACTTATAAAGGCCGTAAATGCGGTACTTTCGGGGATTTTGGTGTGTTGTCGTTTAACGGAAATAAAATCATCACTACCTCAGGTGGTGGCGCATTGGTTACCCGAACTAAGGCTTTGAAAGACCGAGCCGTGTTTTTTGCGACGCAATCCAGAGACCAAGCCCCACATTACCAACATTCTGAAATAGGGTTCAATTACCGACTCAGCAATATTTGTGCGGGAATTGGCCGCGGTCAGATGGAAGTACTTGATGATCATATCGCCCTGCGTCGTAAAATGCATGATTTTTATGTGGATTATTTTGCCAATATTGATGGAGTAAAGATTTTTCACGAACCCAGTTCAGACTTCTACTCCAACCATTGGCTCAGTGCTATTACTATTGACCCCAATCTAACTGGAGGTAAAACCCGTGAAGATTTGAGAATCGCCTTAGAGCAAGTCAATATCGAGTGTCGCCCGCTTTGGAAGCCGATGCATTTACAGCCGATTTTTGCGGAAAGCCCTTATTATGGAGGAAAAGTAGCCGAATCATTGTTCGATAACGGTTTGTGTTTGCCTTCCGGATCGAATTTAACGGCTGCTGAAAAAGCTAGAATACAAGAGGCATTAGATGCTTTTTTTAAATAATTTTTTGTGTTAAAAACAGAGTACTTTGTCTAAAAATGTTATTTTTATCTTAAAATTTTGATCTGAGATGACGGATTCTGTTTTTAATTGGTTGAAAAATAGCGTTTTAGGAACGAGATTTCGCAATATAGGTTATTTGCCTCGGTGGATTATTTTTGCGATTGATGTTTTTATCGTTTTTGTGGCGTGTGTCATCACTTATCTGATTATTTACACGCTCACCCAGTTGCGATACAATTATTTCGGAATGGCCACACGTTACGGATTGATTATTCTGATCAATTCGGTTTTCTTTTTAGTTTACAGGACATACTCAGGCATTATTAGGCATTCTACCTTCATTGATGGAGTCAAGCTTTTGATTTCAACGACCACCGCTTACCTTAGCTTGTTGGTGATTGATTTTTCTTGTTACCATCTTTTCGACAAGAAAATTTTTGTCACCACAGGGCTGTTCATCAACTACGTCATCTCGTTTTTGTTATTGTTCTTATTCCGCATTATGGTGAAGTATCTCTTCGAACGCTACATGCATATCGAAGATCGAAAGAAACTGATTAATGCAGTCATTTACGGCGCCGATGCTAATGCGATTTCCGTAGCCAACGCTTTAAAGACAGAAACCCCAAGTAGGTTCAAACTCCGTGGATTCATTGATAAGTTCAACCAGAACAAGACCTCGAAGAGCATTCTGAATCTGCCGATTATCAACCAGAACAAAAAAATTCATGTGATTCTGCGATCCTTAAAAGCGGATGCCTTGATTATCGCCGAAAAAAGCTTAAGCAAAGACGAGACAATTGCGATTGTTGAGGAATGTTTGGAGTTCAATTTTAAGGTTTACACGGTTCCTCTGATTACTGACTGGGAAGATGAAAAGCAAATTTCCAACAAAGTCAAGAATTTTGAAATTGAAGATTTACTGGGCAGGAAACCGATTGTGCTCGATACCCGTTCGATTTCTAACCAACTAGACGGCAAAACGATTCTGATTACCGGAGCCGCAGGATCTATAGGTAGTGAAATTACCAGGCAAGTACTCTCTTTCAATCCGAAAAAAGTCATTGTTTTAGATCAGGCCGAAACGCCGTTGCACAGTTTGCGCTTATCAATTAATGGCATCAACGAGAAAGTGTTGATTCGTTCGGTCTTGGCTGATGTTCGAAATAAAACAGCTTTGGAAAAAGTTTTCGAGAAGTACAAGCCCAATGTAGTATATCATGCCGCGGCTTACAAACACGTTCCGCTCATGGAAGAAAACCCAGCCCAAGCAGTATACACCAATGTGCTCGGATCCAAAAATCTGGCAGATTTATCAGTAAACTATGGGGTTGAACGTTTTGTGATGGTCTCTACAGATAAGGCTGTGAATCCAAGTAGTGTTATGGGTGCTAGCAAGCGCATAGCAGAAAAATACGTCCAGACTTTGCACGAAAAATACCGCGATCTCAACATCGATTTCCCGACCAAATTTATCACAACACGTTTTGGCAACGTTTTAGGGTCTAATGGTTCCATAGTTCCACTGTTTTCCAAGCAAATTCAAGAAGGCGGCCCGCTCACGATTACCCATCCGGACATCATCCGTTATTTCATGACCATTCCTGAAGCTTGTCAGTTGGTCTTAGAAGCTGGAGCTATGGGCAAAGGAGGCGAGATTTTTATTTTCGATATGGGCGAACCGGTCAAAATTATCGACTTAGCTAAAAAGATGATTCGTTTGGCGGGCTTCATACCGTATAAAGAAATTGACATTAAAATCATCGGTTTGCGACCTGGGGAAAAGTTATACGAGGAATTGCTTAACGATACTTCCAAAACTTTAGCTACACATAATGAGAAAATTCTAATTGCCCAAGAGCTCGAGGACAACTACGAGAAAATTCACCACGATACTCTCGAACTTTTGAATTCACTTGAGCAGATTTCGAACGAGGAAATTGTGGCTTCGATGAAAAAAATTGTTCCCGAGTTCAAGAGCATGAATTCCGTTTTCCAAACCTTAGATGTGTAATTGGAGTATATTCTACCCTTGTTTTAGTTAGTATTTTAAACGGTAAATACTATATTTGCAAAACCTAACTGACCACTATGAAATTATTTACAAAAAGCAGCTATATTTTTATGGTTTCACTCCTGCTGATTTTGTCAGGATGCGCCGATAAGAAGAAGCTGGTTTACCTTCAGGGAATTGACAATCAGAAAAATTATGACAATTCACTGCGATATGAAATCAAGTTACAGCCTGATGATTTATTAAGTATTGTTGTTACTGCGGAAAATCCAGAAGTGACTACTCCTTTTAACTTACCTTTGATTCAAGGAAATGTGACCACCAATTCACAGACCGGTCGTACTTTCTTGATTGATAATGATGGGTATATTGAATATCCGGTTCTAGGCAGAATAAAACTTGGAGGACTTACCCGAACCGAGGCTACTGCAAAATTAACTCAAATGGTTTCGAATTACATTAATAATCCTGTTATTACCGTACGGATTATGAATTATAAAGTATCGGTGTTAGGCGAAGTAGCTAAACCAGGTAGTTTCAATATTCCTGGTGAAAGGATTACGGTTTTGGAGGCCTTAAGTTTAGCCGGAGATTTGACTATTTATGGAAAGCGAAAAAATATCCTTTTAATTCGCGATGATGAAGGAAAGAAAACCTACACCCGAATTGATTTAACCGATTCACAACTACTAAATTCTTCCAATTTCTATTTAGCTCAGAATGACATTCTTATCGTTGAGCCGAATAAACCCAAACTCAATAGTTCCATCGTTGGACCTAACATAGGGTTATGGCTCACCAGTATTTCGGTGATGCTCTCGCTGATGATATTTTTGAAAAATTACTAAAATACAAACCCCTCAAAATGCAGGAAAATCATTCATATAACCACCCCGATCACCAAGATTCGTTTGATTTTCGTGAAATGGTCGAATCGTATCTCGTTCAATGGAAGTGGTTTGTTTTCGGAATATTTGTTTGTTTCGTTTTTGCGACCTTGTACCTGAGATATGTGATTCCGATTTATAGTGCTACGGCCACCATTTTGGTCAAAGACGAAAAGAAAGGCGGATTGGCTTCGGAGATGGCTGCGTTTTCTGATTTGGGAATTGCTGCCGGTGTGAAGAACAACGTTGACAATGAGATTGAAGTCATCAAATCGCGCCGCATTATTCGTAAAGCGATTGAAAAGTTAGGGTTTAATGTTACTTACGTCACAGAAGGAAGAGTCAAAGCTTTTGAGCAATACAAAGACAAGCCAATTGAGTTTTCATTTTATAATACTTCGGAAAACTTTAATAAATCGTCTAAATCTTTCACTGTAACTTCGATTGATAAGAATCATTTCGAGCTTTCCGCCGGACAAACCCTTATCGGTAAGTACGCTTATGGAGAAATTATTAGCCTTAACGAAGGTAAGCTCGTGGTCAATCAAACCGTGGCTGGGCTCAATTCTAAAGATGGCTTTGCAATCAATGTTAATATCAATAGTGTCGAGAATGTTGCAGAAAGTTATCGGGGCAGGCTCGAAGTATCAGCTTTAAATAAAAATGCTAGCGTGGTTGCTTTGACTTTGCAAGATCCCATCAAAGACAAAGCGGTTGATTTTTTGAACATGCTCATATCAGTCTACAACGAAGATGCAATAGCCGACAAGAAGTTCATTTCAGAAAACACTTTGGAGTTTATACAGAACCGACTCAAAATCATTTCAACTGAGCTTGGTGATGTTGAGAAAGATGTAGAAGGATTCAAGAAAAGCAATAATATTACCGACATCGCCTCGCAGGCCGAAGTATATCTGAGCACTTCGGTAGATTTTGAAAAAGAACTTATTGATACCGAAACCCAAATCAAAGTTGCTGAGGTATTGATTGACTATATCAAAACTAAAGGAAAATGGGAATTGGTGCCTAACAATATCTTGCAAACCGCAGATTCTAAGATTAATACTGATTTCATATCACAATACAATGATTTGGTGATTCAAAGAAATCGGATTCACAAAGAAGGTACACCTAAGAATGCTTATTTGGTGAATCTGGAAAGCAAAATTGAAGAACTCAACGATAATATTATTGCCAATCTGGAGCGTACCAAGTCTTCACTTGAAATCAACAAAGCAATCAAAGAAAAGCAAAATCGATTACTCAAAGGCAAAATCTCACAGATTCCAACCCAAGAACTGGAAGGTCGGGTACTAGATCGTCAACAAAAAGTTAAAGAATCGCTGTACTTGTATTTATTGCAAAAGCGAGAGGAAACGGCCATTACTTTAGCGGTAACCGCTCCAATATCTAAATTAGTCGATGCCGCTTATTCTTCGTCTGCACCGGTTTCTCCCAAACGCAATGTGATTTATTTCATCGCTTTCGCCCTAGGAATTTTAATTCCGTTCTCGGTGATTTATGTGAAGAGTTTGTTCGACAATAAAATTACCAGCAGGCAAGACATTGACGGTAAGATATCCGCGCCGTTCCTTGGCGATATCCCAGAATCTGAAAGTCAAGACGAGATCATCAACACCAACAGCAAATCCAGTTCGGCCGAAGCCATTCGCATCATTCGAACCAACATGGAGTTCATGCTTAACAAAATTGCAGAACACAAATCCAAAACGGTTTTTATTACCTCGACCGTACCTAAAGAAGGCAAAACCTTTGTGGCGATTAATTTGGCCAGTACCATTGCACTTTCCGGCAAAAAAGTATTGCTCATAGGGCTAGATATCCGCAACCCAAAAATTGACCGTTACGTGAAATTGCCTTCCAAAGGCCTCACTAATTATTTGTCAAAAAACAACGAAGACATCAATGATTACATTGTTAAGTTGGATGGGTTTGACAACTTCTACGTACTACCTTCAGGAGTTGTACCGCCGAATCCGGTAGATTTATTAATGAATGACCGCGTCGATGAGATGTTCACCGAACTCAAAGGCCAATACGACTATATTATAGTAGATACTGCGCCGGTGAACTTGGTTACCGATACTTTATTGGTAGCCAAAAATGCCGATATTTTCATTTACGTCATTCGTGCGAACTTCCTGGATAAGCGCATGGTGAAAGTAATCGAGAATGTATACCGCGAGAAAAAACTGCCTAATATGGCTGTTTTACTCAACGACACCAAATGGAGAAAAACCTATGGTTACGGTTATGGCTATGGTTATGGTTACGGCTATAATTACATTCAGGAAGAAGCCAAGAAGCCTTGGTACTTAAAATGGTTCAAAAAGTAATTATTTCCTGAAGAACTGATTGTTATCTATGGCCTTTTTCAATAAAGTCGTATTTCGGAACAAAATTCTGTTCGAAAACGCCTTGAGATGGTTCTCATGATGTACATCTGAGCCAACAAAGTCAATCAATCCTTTTTCGAGTAGCGTTTCTGCGGTTTTAGCAACTTCAACGCCATAGTAGCCGACGGTTGAAAGCAAGTTGAGTTGAAACAAACAACCGGCATTTTTCAGTTTGTAGTATTCATTGAATTTTTGATGGTAATACGGATAGCGTTCCGGATGCGCCAATACGGGTTTGTAGCCCGCAATCTGCAAATCAAAAAGAATGTCATAAAGCTGAATCGGCGGATTGAGATAGGAAATTTCTACCAGCACCAAATTGTCTTTCAAAGTAAGCAACTGGCCTTGCTGAAACAGTTTTACAAAAGTTGGGTCAATTAGATATTCTGCCGCAAAACCCGATAAAATATTCCGGCGGTTTTCCAAAGCAGTTTGTGCCGATTGAAAAGCGTTATCGATTGTTTTAGGCGTATTTTCCCAAACACTACTCATAATGTGAGGCGTTGTGATGCATTGCTCAAAACCCAATTGGTGTAGTTCGCGAGTTAAAAACAAGGTGTCTTCAACCGTAGCAGCACCATCATCTATTCCGGGAAGCAAATGGCTGTGAATGTCGATATGACCCGAAGGAATCAAATCGCTTAAAAAGGGCTTCTTTTGGAGAAAATGAAACATAAACCAAATCTTGTTTTCGCCTACGAATGTAAGCAAATAGTTGATTCAATGTTCGACTTTTATCTCAGCAAATCAGTCAGAAACAATCTCAAAAAAAGCCGTACAAAAAAGAGTTGAATTGTTATATTTGCACGCTTGCCAGCCGAAACAATCACTCGCTGTCAAAGAATACCTTAGCATAAACTATGAACGATAAAAGCCATTCAGACCATTGGAGCTTGATTATCAAAGGGCATACTTCGCTTTTTGATGTTAAATTTAAAGACCTTTGGCACTACCGCGATTTATTGTTTTTGTTCGTCAAGCGTGACTTCATCAGTTTTTATAAACAAACAGTACTTGGGCCACTTTGGTTTTTCATCCAGCCTTTGTTCACCACTTTGGTTTTTACTTTTGTGTTCGGGAATTTGGCCAACATTAGTACAGATGGCCTGCCACAGCAATTGTTTTATTTGTCCGGAATTACGGCCTGGAATTATTTCGCCGATTGTTTGACCAAAACCAGCACTGTTTTTCGCGATAACGTTTCTATTTTCGGCAAGGTATATTTCCCGAGATTGATTATGCCTTTGAGCATTGTGGTGAGTAACCTAGTACGTTTTGTAGTACAATTGATTTTGCTGTTTATCATGATGGCGTATTTTGCTTTCGAAGGCGCAGATTTTCACATGACTTATGCCATCTTCTTTTTTCCATTGCTGGTCGTTTTGATGGCGCTGTTGGGTTTGGGTTTAGGGTTGATTATCACGGCAATGACCACCAAATACCGCGATTTGAGTTTTCTAGTCACTTTTGGAGTGCAACTTTTAATGTATGGCACAACAGTCATATATCCGCTGAGTTCCGCACCCGAAAAATACAAGGCCATTATTGCTTTAAATCCCATGACCGGAATTATTGAAGCGTTTCGTTTTGCCTTTTTGGGTCGTGGCGAATTCACACCTTGGAGCATCGGCTATTCGATTATTGTTACTGTAATTGTGTTGTTCTTCGGCATCATCATCTTCAATAAAACCGAAAAAAATTTCGTAGATACCATCTAATGTCAGACATTGTTATAAAAGTTGAGGATTTATCTAAAGCCTACCAGATTGGACAAATCGGTACCGGAACCATATCCCGAGATTTGGAGCGTTTCTGGACAACCAAAGTGATGGGCAACCCCGATCCGTTTCTGAAAATCGGAGAAGCCAACGACCGCAGTGTCAAAGGCGAAAGCGATATCGTTTGGTCATTGCGCGATGTGAATTTCGAAATCAATCAAGGCGATGCCATCGGGATTATCGGTAAAAATGGTGCTGGCAAAAGTACTTTGCTCAAATTGCTTTCCAGAGTGACTAGTCCAACCACTGGCGAAATTAGAATCAAAGGGCGAATAGCAAGTTTGCTCGAGGTAGGAACAGGTTTCCATCCGGAATTATCAGGGCGCGAGAATATTTTTCTCAACGGTGCAATATTGGGCATGCGCAAAAGTGAAATTAGCAGAAAACTCGACGAGATTATAGACTTTTCCGGAGTAGAGCGTTATGTAGATACGCCGGTAAAGCGCTACAGCAGCGGAATGTATGTTCGTTTAGCGTTTGCAGTAGCAGCGCATTTGGAAAGTGAAATTCTAATTGTCGATGAGGTTTTGGCCGTGGGCGACGCCGAGTTTCAAAAGAAATGTTTGGGCAAGATGGGCGATATCAGTAAAGGCGAGGGCAGAACCGTATTGTTTGTAAGCCACAACATGGCCGCAGTACAAAATCTTTGCAACCGCGGATTGCTGATTGAAAATGGCAGCATGGTGCATCAAGGCGACATCAACGGAACCATTACTAGATACTTACAGGGCAATTCGTTCCTTGACGATCTCTCACAAGTTAGAGGTAGAAAAGGAAATGGCAAAATTAAATTTCAAAGCGTAAATGTTTATGGCAATCAGCTTCAGGAAAGTGTGATATCAGGTCAGCAGTTGCATATCGATTTAAAGTTGCTGAACCTAGAGAATATTACTAGCGACAGAATCCGATTGGATGTAAGGGTTGAAGATGATTTTGGGCAAAGACTCTCTTGGGTGAGTTCTAGTTTGGTCGATATTGATGATGCTATTGTGCCGCAACAAATTCGTATTTTCTATCCGCGCAACAACTTCAATAACGGTATTTATTTCGCGACGTTATTCCTTACTGTCGATGGTGAAGTAGCCGACTGGATTGACAATGCGTTCCAGATTATCGTTGAATCGGGAGATTTCTTTAACAACGGTAGGCTGGTTCCCAATAGGCAAAGCAAGATTTTGATGGATTTTAACATGACCTTTAGCAGCTAGTATACCGATGAAACAATATTTTATTCAGTTTTTACTTTTCAGTTACCATCGTTTTAAAAAGAGCACGGCCTTGCGCAATGCCATCAAAAAACTGATAGGCCAAGATACTATCATTGTTAAATACCAAGATTTTCGCTTGCAGGCCGGGACTTCATCGGCTATAGAATCTGCAATCATTTTCGATCATTACAATGAAGTTGCGGTGCTAAAAGTCATTCAACAATATGCTTCTCAAGGATACAATTTTGTTGATATCGGTGCCAATATTGGTGTTCATTCACTCAAAGCAGCCAGTAGCAATGCGGCTATCGAGATTTTTTCGTTTGAACCCGAATCGGTAAATTTCATGGGTTTGCTCCATAACATTACTCTTAATGGTTTCGAGAATATCCGCCCTTTTAAAATGGGTTTGGGCAATTTCAAAGGTACCACAACAATGAACATTAACGACGGCTGGAACAAAGGCAAACATTCGCTGAAAATGCAATTTGAGAACAGCCAGAAAAAGCTACTCATTCCGGTAAGCCGGCTCGATGAATTCCAAGAATTTGGATTTGGAAACCGCCTGCTGATGAAAATCGATGTAGAAGGTTTTGAAAAAGAAGTCGTTCAAGGTGCTTCACAAATCCTGCAACAAACGCCAGATTTAGCGCTCATCATGGAACTTGTTACCGAAATCAACGGAGCCGAAACTTGTCAGGAAATTATCGCCAGTTTGCAGTCGTACCAATTCGAAAGAATTTATAAAATAACCAACGACAATCAGTTGGTTCCGGTAAATCAATTCGAAGGCAGCGCCGACTATGTTTGCCTCAAAGGAGCCGACACCATCCAACTTTTGGAAGCCTAGCCCAATCACATGCGAGTAGGATACAATCCGCACAAAGACCAGCCTCAAGAAGCATCTGCCTATTTGCATCAGGTGGTCATTCCGGTTTTTATTCCGCACCAACAAGGCTATTTTAAAGACAGCTTCAAGATTTTTAAGCTGTGTTTGGAGTCGCTTTTTGCCACTTGCCACGAGCGTACTTTCATCACCATTGTCAATAACGGCAGCGAAAGCGCTATAGTTGATTATCTAGACGGTTTGCTAAAAGCAGGGAAAATCCACGAGTTGATTCACACTCAGAACATCGGCAAACTCAACGCGATACTCAAAGGCGTCGTCGGAAATGATATCGAGTTGGTCACCATCAGCGACAGCGACGTTCTATTTCTCTCGGATTGGCAAGTAGAAACCAACCGTGTTTTCGCAGCATTCCCTAAAGTAGGCGTGGTAGGTATTGTTCCGCAGTACCGCACTTTTTTGTCGTTTTCTTATAATTTGCTTTTTGATCAATTTCGCAGCAGTAAATTGAAGTTCATTCCGGTCAAGAATCCGCAGGCACTTAAAATGTTCTATAAAAGCCTCGGTTGGGACGACAATGCCAATCCCGATTATCTGAAATTTTCTTTGGGCTATGAAGCAGACAACGGTTTGCTTGCCTATGTGGGTTCAGGTCATTTCGTAGCAACGTACAAAAAGCAGATTTTCGATCAGGTAACAAGTTACATCGGATTCAAAATGGGCGGAGACAGCGAAACCTACCTAGACGAAATCCCGCTCAAAAAAGACTATTGGCGCTTGACTACTTATGACAATCATGCTTACCACATGGGCAATGTTTACGAAGATTGGATGGGCGAAATCACTTTTAATACCAAACGTGACTATGAGTTTCAAAGTAATTTCAAAACTTACGGAAATTCGAGTAAATGGCATTACCATCTGCGCCACAGCATCTTTCGAAAATTTATAAAGAGCCGCAAGTTCAGACGTTTGTTTTATCGTTTCAAAGGATTGCCTGCAGCGATGATCGAGAAATATTAGAATGACTACGAGGAAGTTTACCATTCTTATTACTACCAAAAACCGCTTGGATGACTTGCGTTTTACCCTAACCAAGATTGACCATTTGCTCCAACGTCAGGATGTTTCTTGCGTGCTTTGCGATGATGGTTCTACCGATGGCACTTCGGATTTTATCAAAGCGAATTACCCGGCGATTCACTTGATTCGAAATGAAAAGAGTCGCGGATTGATTTATAGCCGCAACAAATTGTTGTCTTTAGTGCAATCGGATTACGCTATTTCTATTGACGATGATTTGCATTTCATCACCGAAAACCCGTTGGAACTTATTGAAGATTATTTCAATGCTCATCCGAAGTGTGGCCTAATTGGCTTCCGGATTTTTTGGAGTAAAGATGAGCCTTCATCGACGCAAACTTCTCAACAACCACACCGGATGAAGAGTTTCCCCGGAGGTGCCAACGTTTGGCGTATGGAAGCTTGGCGTCAAATTCCCGATTATCCGGCTTGGTTCATTTTTCACGGCGAAGAAGATTTTGCTTCGTACGAACTGTTTAAGAAAAACATCGAAATCCATTATTTGCCGGCAGTATTGGTTCACCATCGCGTCGATTTAAAAGCCCGTAAAAAGCAGTCTGATTACACGATTAGGCTCAAACGCTCGTTGCGTTCAGGCTGGTTTTTATATTTTCTGTTTTTCCCGCTGATCAAGATTCCGCGATTGTTGGCCTATTCTATTTGGATGCAACTCAAACTCAAAGTATTCAAAGGCGATTTCAAAGCACTTCAGGCCATTGTTTTGGCCTTGTTTGATTTGGTTATTTTCTTTCCGAAAATTGTAAAAAACAGCAATCGGTTAACACTTGAAGAATATCGGTCATACGAAAAATTACCCAACATCAGATTGTATTGGCAACCTGAAAAATAGTATTTTTACGACCCGATTTTAAAACCATCAATGAAGAATATCGCGATTATTCCTGCACGCGGCGGATCTAAAAGGCTTCCCGGAAAAAACACGATGCCCTTGGGCGGTTTGCCGTTAATTGCCCATAGTATCAAGCAAGCCAAGGAGTTTCCTGCGATTATTGATGAAGTTTATGTAAGCACCGACGATAATAGTATCAAAGAAGTAGCACTGGTTTACGGTGCTAAAGTAATTGATCGTCCCGCCGCACTATCTGGCGACGAAGCCCCGACGGTGAGCGCTTTAAAACACGTATTGCAGAATATAGAGCATGAAGTTGGTTGTGTGTTTTTGTTGCAACCCACCAATCCATTGCGGCCTAAAAACCTAATCGCTGAAGCTTACGAATTGTATGAGCAACACCAACCGCAGAGTTTGATGACCGTGACTCGGAATCATCAGAAATTCGGCAAAATCATTGACCATCAGTTTGTGCCCTTCAATTACGAAATCGGGCAAAGAAGCCAAGATTTGGAACCGCTGTATTTTGAAAACGGTTTACTCTATCTAATCAAACCCAAACTCATCCTTGAAGAGAAAATCCTCGGAGTGCCTAATTTTGCTATGATTGTCAACCATCCGTTTGCTAGTGTCGATATTGATACTCAAGACGATTTTGATTATGCCGCTTATTTATTAAACCAATTCCCGTTAAAGAAATGAATCCTTATATAGAAATAGCCGGTCGCAGAATCGGCCCAGATTACCCGCCGCTAGTTATTGCCGAAATCGGAATCAACCACGAAGGCTCGTTGCAAACCGCTTTTGAAATGGTCGATGCCGCTAAAAGAGCCGGTGTCGAAGTAGTCAAACACCAAACCCATATCGTGGAAGACGAAATGAGCGCAGTAGCCAAAAAAGTCATTCCGGGCAACGCAGATGTTTCGATTTACGAGATTATGGAGCGTTGCGCTTTGAGCGAGCAAGACGAAATCAAACTCAAAAATTACGTAGAAAGCCAAGGCATGATTTTTATATCGACGCCTTTTTCACGTGCAGCCGCTAATCGTTTGCAGCAGATGCAAGTACCAGCTTATAAAATTGGTTCGGGTGAGTGCAACAATTACCCGCTGCTCGAGCATATAGCCAGCTTTGGTAAACCAGTGATTCTTAGTACGGGCATGAACACGATTGAGAGTGTACGCAAAGCCGTTGCAATTTTTGAAAAACACCAAATTCCCGTCGCGATTTTGCATACCACAAATTTATACCCGACACCCATTCATTTGGTGCGTTACGGAGCAATGACCCAAATGCATGAAGCATTCCCGGACTTGGTTTTTGGCCTTTCCGACCATACGTTAAACAACAATGCTTGTTTGGGTGCGGTAGCTCTAGGTGCGAGTATTTTAGAGCGCCATTTTACCGATCACATGAACCGAACCGGCCCGGATATCGTTTGCAGTATGGACCAGCAAGCCTGTCGCGAACTCATCATCAGCAGCAACGAAATTTGGCAAATGCGCGGCGGAGAAAAACGCCCGGCACAAGAAGAACAAGTCACCATCGATTTTGCTTTTGCAACAGTTTGCACTATAAAGCCGATAGCCCAAGGCGAAACATTTACCAAAGAAAATATTTGGGTCAAACGCCCGGGAACTGGGAAAATTCTAGCGGAACATTATGAAAGTTTGCTCGGGAAAAAAGCCACCTGCGATTTGAGCAACGACCAACAACTAACTTTTGAAGACATCGAATAATGGACAAACTTTACGATTTAAACCGCCGATTTGAATACGAAAACGGATTTTACGCCACAGCCGATCCGTCGCGTTTTAGCAAATTCATCACGCATTTAGAATTTTTTAAACAAACCTCGACCGTGCGCGGCGAAATTGTAGAGTTTGGCATTTTTAAAGGGAATTCGTTTTTCCGTTGGATTAAATTCCGCGATTTGCTCGAACAAACCAACAGCCGAAAAGTAATTGGCTTTGATATCTTCGGTGATTTTCCCGAAGCCCACTTTGAAGAAGACAAACAAAAGCGCGATGCCTTTGTGGCCGAAACCAATGGCGGCAAAAGCATCTCGTTTGAAGAAATCAATGAACTGCTCTCCCAGCAAGGCTTGAACAAGAATGTCGATATTGTCAAAGGCGATATTTTAGTAACGCTAGATGACTATTTAGAGAAGAATCCGCATTTGAAAATTTCGCTGTTGCACATTGATGTCGATTTGTACGAGCCATCGAAGTATATCCTCGAAAAACTCTACGATAAAGTAACCAAAGGCGGCATCATTATTTTTGACGATTATGGGGCGTTTGCCGGAACCAACAAAGCGGTAGACGACTTTTTTAACCACAATATCGAAGTGAAAAAGCTGCCGTATTCGCACGCTATTTCGTACATCGTAAAATAATTGTTTTGAAAAAAATCCTTTTTCTTACCGGTACACGCGCTGATTTCGGAAAAATCAAATCGCTCATCCAGAAACTGGAAGCCTCAGATGGTTTTCAGGTTTACGTTTTCGTGACCGGAATGCATTTGCAAAAAGAATACGGATATACGTTACTAGAGATTGATCGTTGCGGATTTCAGCACATCCATACCTTTCACAACCACACACACGAAACCACCATGGATTTGACGCTAGCCAAAACCATCGAAGGACTTTCGGCTTACGTGAAAACCATTCATCCCGACATGATTGTGGTACACGGCGACCGCGTAGAGACTTTGGCCGGAGCTATTGTCGGTTCGCTCAATAACATACTCGTCGCGCACATTGAAGGCGGCGAACTTTCTGGAACCGTTGACGAGCTTATTCGACACAGCGTCAGCAAATTGAGTCACATCCACTTTGTGTCGAACGCAGATGCCAAAAAAAGATTACAACAAATGGGCGAAATGCAGTCGTCAATCTACACCATTGGCTCGCCCGATCTCGATATTATGTTCTCCGAAGATTTACCTGAACTGGAAAAGGTGAAAAGCTACTACGAAATTGGTTTTGACAACTATGCCGTGGCGATGTTCCACCCAGTAACCACCGAAGCCAAAGACATGCAGCACTACGCTCAAGAATTCGTTAGTGCGTTACTCAATGACAGTCATCAATATGTCGTTATTTTTCCGAACAACGATTTGGGAAGCCAATACATCATTGATGCTTATCAATCCTTACAAGACCATCCGCGCTTCAGAATTTTCCCGTCGTTGCGATTTGAATATTTCCTGACGCTGCTCAAACACAGCCAGTTCATCATTGGCAACAGCAGTGCGGGAATTCGCGAGGCACCTTATTACGGGATTCCAATTGTCAATATCGGAACGCGGCAGCAAAACCGGGCACTTCACGCTGATATCATCAATACCGATTACGACCGAACTAGTATCTTGAACGCTTTACAATCGATAGATTCACACCAAGTACAGCCGCATCAATCGGATTTTGGTAGTGGTAACAGCGCCGATTTATTTCTGGAATCGTTGCAGCAAACCTCGATTTGGAATATCAATCACCAAAAACAATTCAGGGATTTATAATGAAGAGCAACAAGGTTTTTATACTGCTTCCTGATGGTGTTGGCCTGCGCAATTACGCCTATACTGACTTTTATAAGAAAGGGCAGCAGCAAGGATTTGAAATGGTTTTTTGGAACAATACGCCTTTTGATTTATCAAAGTTGGGTTTCCCAGAAATCAAAATCAGCCAAGCCAAAAGCCATCCAATTACCGATGTGCTTAAAAAGGCGCGGGTTCAGATCGATTTGAACCTTAATATCCAGCGCGACCAAGATTCGGTATATGAGAGTTATCGATTTCCGTATGTTTATAAAGGAATCAACAATACCGTTAAAATGCTGATGGTGAAAGTGCTTTCGAAATGGTATTCTTCCGCTAGTGGTATCGAGAAAATTCGCTCGAAGATTAATAAACTCGAACGCAAAACGGCTTATTACCAGCATTGCCTAAACACTTTACAGCAGGAACGCCCGGCCATGGTTTTTTGCACCAACCAGCGCACGGTTTCAGCTATTGGAGCCATTCTAGCGGCCCAAGATTTAGGAATTCCGACAGCCACTTTTATTTTTTCGTGGGACAATCTTCCAAAAGCTACTTTGGTGTTAGAACCTGATTTTTATTTTGTTTGGAGCCAACACATGAAAAACGAATTGTTGCACTATTATCCTTATATCAAAGAAAATCAAGTCATAATCACCGGAACGCCGCAATTCGAAACGCATACGGATTTGGGTAAAATTGATTCGCGGGAAGCTTTTTTCACCCAGCACCAACTCGATTTGAATAAAAAGTACATTTGTTATTCCGGCGACGACGTCACGACTTCACCCAACGACCCGCAATACCTTCAAGATACTGCTGATGCGGTGAGAAAACTCAATCGTGAAGGGCATCAACTAGGCATTATTTTCCGAAGATGTCCGGTTGATTTTTCAGATCGTTACGATCAGGTATTGGCTGTTAACGCCGATTTAATCACTCCGATTGCTCCAAAATGGGAGAAGGTTGGCGGGCTTTGGAACGCTGTGCTGCCCACACCCGAAGATTTAGGTTTGCAAATGAATACCATCGCCCATACTGAAATGGTCATTAATTTAGGCTCGTCGATGGTGTTTGATTATATCTCTTTCAATAAACCTTGTGCCTATTTGAATTACGATGTCGATTCTGGCTTAAAAGCGGTTCCGGTCAGAAAAATATACGATTTCGTGCATTTCCGCTCCATGCCTTCCAAAGATTCCGTATTTTGGATCGATAGTCCGCAGGCGATTGCCGAGACCATTTCAAAAGGATTAACCGACAGCCAAACCGTGTTGAAAAATGCACAGTTGTGGTTTGAGAAAATTAATCAGCATCCGCCGCAGGAAGCATCGACGAGAATTTTGAAATCGATTCAACAGATTGTCAATCAGAGGTCAACCCATGAGTAAGAATATCGCCATCCTATCCACAGTAGTCAATTTCGATTTGTATCGGAAATCGGCCTTGCTTTTTCCTGACGTTCCAAAGTATGTCATCGATGGTCGCAACGGGATGCACAGCATCGACACAATTGTTTATATGTTTAAAAAGCTGCGAAACCACAATATCGATTGGTTGATTATGGCCGATGAAGATGTGTTGTTTATTGACCGCGATTTGGTTTTCGGACTCATCGATAAAATGGTGCAAGAACAAATAACAGTTTGTGGCGTTCGCGATGGTGGTGTAATTCCGCACAGGACACAAAACCCCTATGCCATCAATACTTTTTTTTCGATCTTGAATTTTAAAGAAGTACTTTCTATTTGGGATGCCAATGAAGTACTCAAGAATCAATACGTCAAGGATGGCGAGTTCAAAGACGATTTGAGTGAGTTGCCTTTTGATTACAATACCGAAAGTACTTTCGAACCTTACTACTGTTTTTATTTCTGGCTCAGAAGAAAAGGGAAGAAAATTTTATTTCTCGATGCCGAAGTACCTTTTAAAGACGATTCTATTGCCAACTTGGTCAAGGATTCGCAAGGTAAAGAACTGTTATATCATACATGGTACGCGCGCGCATACGGCAACAGCGAGAAGCATACCCAACGCATCGACCGTATTTTCGATCAAGTGAGTTTTGACCATGCCAAATGGACTGAACCTGTTGTTTTCAAAGATCCGACCTTTGCCCTGAGAAAACAAATTCGCAAGCAATCCGCTAGGGTTCTCAATAAAATTAAATCGTTAATGCGCTAATGGAACCGCACGAGCTGAAACACTTTATAGCCCAAGACATGTTGCGTTACGGTTTGCGGAAACCCTTGACGTTGAAAACCTTCATACGGTATTTTTACGTCGAAGTCATTCCCGGACTCAAATTCACGATGGTGCTGCGCTATTGTCAGTACTTCAGAAAAACCAACCGGTTCTTATTCTATATTTTCTATTTGTGGCTCAGAAGGCTTAGGGTGCGCTACGGTATTGATATTTCTTACCGAACCAAAATCGGCAAAGGGTTGTACATTGGTCATTTCGGCGGCATCGTCATCCACGGCGATACTGAAATCGGAGAATTTTGTAATCTCTCCCAAGGTATTACAATCGGTATTTCGAATCGGGGCAAAAATGTAGGAGTTCCCAAAATCGGCAACCGCGTGTTTATTGGCCCGGGCGCTGTTATTTTGGGCGGAATTAGTGTAGGAAATGATGCTTTAATCGGCACCAACGCAATTGTGACTTTCGACGTTCCAGACCAAGCTGTCGTGGCTTCACCCTTGGCGAGTATCGTTTCAGATAAAGGCTCGGAAGGCTATTTGGGCATCATCGAATAAATTATGAAAAACAGAATTCGCCTTTTTTTCTGGAAGTTGCTCGGGATGAATTACTACGATTATCTCAAAGGGCAACGCAAACAATATTTGAAGCCTTCTAAAAATATTTCCATCGGGGTAAAAACCTATCATAATGGTGCTTTTATCTGGCGTTGGCATGAAGAATCTTCGCTCGAAATAGGCGCTTATTGTTCTATTGCCAATGACGTGAATTTTATCCTCGATGACGGTTATCACCTGCTCAGTGAAGTGACCAGCTTTCCGCTTTTCAACCATATGCACAACAAGACATTAGGTGTTGGAAGCCAAACCATGAACGAATTCAAGCAAACGATTCGTCCTAAAAAAGCGCACATCAAAATAGGAAACGACGTCTGGATTGGAATGAATGCGGTTGTTCTTCCGGAAACCTCCATTGGCAATGGCGTTACGGTCATGGCCGGTGCTGTGGTTTCAGGCCAAATTCCGGATTACGCTGTGGTTGGAGGTGTTCCAGCAAAAATCATTAGAATGAAGCACGCTCCACAGGAAATTGAAAAACTCAATCAAATTGCATGGTGGGATTGGAACCCTGAGAAAGTAGAGCAAAACTTAGCTGATTTTTATTTGCCGGTGAACGATTTTATTCAGAAATGGCAATGAATATAGCGTTTTTAACACCTGAATATCCGCACAAAAAAGTAGCACATGCCGCTGGAATTGGAACCAGTATTCAGCTCATGGCCGAGGAATTGGCGCGCCAAGGGCATCGTGTATCGGTCTTCATATACGGTCAGCAATACGACGAAGTTTTGTTGGAGAATGGTGTTAAAATCCATCTAATTAAACAAAAGCCGTTTCGGTTTTTTTCATGGTACCGTTATCGGAAGCATTTGCAGTCTTATCTCAATCAATACATTACTGCCGACCAGATTAAAATAATTGAAGCACCCGACTGGACCGGAATTACCGCTTTCATGAAACTCAAAGCTCCAATTGTCTTGAGGCTCCACGGAACCGATGCGTATTTTTGCCAATTGGAAGGCAGAAAACAAAAGGTCAAAAATTTCATACTTGAGAAATTGGCTATTCAAGGCGCCGCGGCTTATGCTGCACCTACTACCTACGCCGGAGCAATCACCCGTGAAATCTTTGGAATCAAGAACAAGCCAATTCGCACTCTCCATAATGGATTGTTGCTAGGACAGTTCCATAATCCGACGCCGGAGCAATATACACCCGGTTTAATTTTATACATCGGAACCATTATTCGCAAGAAAGGCGTTTTCGAACTTCCGGGTATTTTGGAGAAAGTAGTTGCGCAATATCCGCAGGCGAAACTCGTAATGATTGGCCGAGATACCGCTGATATAAAAACAAACTCGAACTCCACTTGGAACCTATTGGAAAAAGGGTTAAGTCGCGCTGTTAAAGATAAAATCGAGTATTTAGGGCAGGTGCCATATCAGGAAATTCAGCAGCACATCAAGAATGCCAATGTCTGTGTTTTTCCTACTTTTGCCGAAACTTTGGGCATGGTCACCATTGAATCTATGGCCATGCAGAAAGCCGTAGTGAACAGCGATATGGGTTGGTCTAAAGAGTTGATTGAAGACCGCGTGAATGGATTTCTGGTGCATCCGCAAAACCATGATTTATATGCCGAGAGAATTTTAGAGTTACTTCGACAGCCCGATTTGTGCCATACCATAGGAAAAGCGGCGCGCCTGAAAGTAGAACAGCAGTTTGATATCGAACAAAAAGTGAAGGAAAACGTTTCCTTTTATCAAGAGATTATAGAAAAGAAATAATGATTTTACAGGAACATAAAACGGCCTCGGGAGAAATTATCCTTTACAACGGCCGTCCTGATTTAGAACAACTCGATGCTTTGGCAAAGGGCTATGGAGACATTTGGCACAGTTCGTTTGAACAAGGTTATAAAAACGCTTTTATGGATTTACAGCACCAGAGTTCGGTGTTGTTTTGGTATATCAACGATTTTGACAACCTCGATCAATGTGTGAGTTGGCGCATCAACCCGAATCATTTTGCTATCCGGAAACACGTTTGGGAAACCCTGGGCGGTTTTGACTCAGATTACGAGAGTATCCAAATGCAAGCCCTTGATTTTGGCTATGTGGCGTTGCGGGTTCAAGGCGCTGTACCACTTTATGTGAAAGGACTTTTTCAAAGCCAACAGCAAGAGCAAATCCGGATTTCGGCTCGTGACCGCTATGTTTTTTACATTAAAAACTTCAAGATTGACCATGCCCTGTTCATGTTGTATCGCAAAGGATTATACAAAATCAGTGAATGGCGTGCCTTTCTCTACGCCAAAAATAATTTCAAACAAATTGGCAATCGACCGATTTTGGCCCCTCGAAAATTGAATCCGCTTGAAGGCCGACCCACGGTGAGTTATATTATCCCGACGATGTTGCGCCAAGATTTCACTTTACGCTTGTTAGACGATTTATCGCTACAAACTTATCCGCCGACTCAAGTTGTCGTAGTGGATGCGACACCGCAAGACAAGCGGGATGAATCCTTATACGATCCGAAGAATTTCGATTTCGAACTTAAGGTGATTTGGCAACAATCTAAGGGCAGTTGTCGCGCCAGAAATGAAGGCATCGAACTATGCACCGGTGAGTATATTGTTTTCGGCGATGATGACATTCGCATACCGGCTGATTTTATTGAGAACCATCTTCGATTTTTACAAACCTATCAAGCCGGTGGTTGCAACGGATTAGACATAATGGCTACGGCACCTACTCAAAATCTAGAGGATTTAAAACTACGATTAGTGTCATTGGGAGAATCTCGATGGTATGCCGGAAGTACGCAAATGTTTAGCAATGCCAACTCTTGCGTAAAGAAAAAATATGTCGACAGGCTTATCGGCAATGACATCAATTACGATGGCGGTTATGGCGAAGACGGCGATTTCGGATTGTCACTGATTAAATTGGGAATCCCGGTTTTGCACAACCCGTTTTCAACCAATTTACACTTGAAGCCACCCAGCGGCGGTTATCGTTTTTGGGGTGCTCAAGCCAAGATGATGGGCAAAAAGCGCAAAACCCAACCTTGGGAACTCGATACACCGGTCAAATGGATTCGACCCGTGCCCAGCCCGACCTTAATGTACCAATTTCACAAGCAATTTTTACCGGAGCAGCTTACAGAATTTCGGCATAAGTACTTTTTCCTATATTTATTCAAAGGTCCGAAAGCTTCTATTTTGCTCCGTTTGTTGAATATTCCTTACAGGCAGCTACAGTTCAATCGTTCGATTTTTTATGCCAAGAAGTTATTGGCTTTAGGAGTAAGAACCAAATAGGTCTATGAAATTCTCGCTGATTATTTGCACTTACATGCGGCCCAAACCATTGTCAGATTTGCTGGCCTCGGTACAGTTGCAGACCTGTTATCCGGATGAGATTTTGATTATTGATGGTTCCACAAACAATCAAACACAAGATTTTATTGCAGCAAATTCGTTTCGCAACCTTCATTATTTTATGGTCTCAGCAACTGATCGCGGCTTGACCAGACAACGGAATTTTGGCATCTCGAAAACAGCCCAAGATATTGAAGTAGTTTGTTTTTTAGATGATGATACGATTCTAGAACCGCAATACTTCGAGGAAATCTTGAAAACCTATGTGTTGTTTCCCGAGGCATTGGGTGTCGGCGGTTATATTTTTAATGAAGATGATTGGGAATTCGTAGGTCAGGACTATCTACCTGCTATTGATGAGTACTATTACGATGGCTGGAAAAAGAAAGACGGCAGCCGATTCGTTTTGCGCAAAAAACTGGGCCTAGATAGCGACACCCAACCTGGATTTTTACCTGAGTTTTCTCACGGTCGAAGTATTGGGTTTTTGCCTCCATCTGGAAAAACATATCCTGTAGAGCAGTTAATGGGCGGTGTTTCTTCATTCAAGAAAACGGTATTTCAGACGTTTCAATTTTCTACTTTTTTTGAGGGTTATGGTTTATATGAAGATGCCGATTTTACCCTGCGCCTGTCCAAAACCGGCAAGTTATACGTGAACACAGCCGCCCAATTGGGGCATTATCACGACAGTTCAGGCCGTCCGAATCAATTTAAATACGGGAAAATGGTCGTGCGCAATGGCTGGTATGTTTGGCGTGTTAAACATCCGAAGCCTTCGATTAAATCAAAATTCAAATGGCATGCGATTACTTTGCTTTTGGCATTTATCCGATTTAGTAATACTTTTACCACAACAAAACGCCAATCATCTTTTACCGAGTTTGCAGGTCGGATGAGCGCTTGGTTGGTTTTGTTTTTTTCTAAGCCTAAAATTAAATCATGACCCTTTGGCAATTCATACATTCCGATTACAAAAAGTACCGAAAATACGGTGGAAGTTTTATAGGAATTGTTTTTTTTACCCAAGGTTTTTGGGCTATTTTTCAGTACCGATGGGCACATTGGGTGTATCGAGAAATCAAAATTCAACCGTTTCGATTTATTTTAAAAGGCATGATGTTTCTTTGGCAAAAAGCCATTGAAATCAGTACAGGCATTTCAATTCCAGCCTCGGTGCAAATTGGTCATTCTTTTTACATCGGTCATTTTGGAGGTATCTTTCTTAACCAAGAGGTGATTATAGGTGATGATTGTAATCTCTCACAGAATGTAACTATTGGTGTTTCAGGTCAGGGGCAAAAACGGGGTGTTCCCGTCATTGGGAATCGCGTATATATTGCCGCGAACAGTATCGTAGCGGGAAAAATCCATGTTGGCGATGATGCTCTGATTGGCGCTTGTTCATTGGTAACTTCTGATGTTTCTTCAAACACAACGGTATTGGGTGTTCCGGCACAAGTCATTTCTCAAAACGGTTCCAAAACCTATATTTAATGAAAGTTGCCGTTATTTCATCTTCGCCATTTGTCAGACAATCAGGAACTTTCTATGCCTACAGTCCGTATGTGAAAGAACTTAAAGTTTGGGCCAAACATGCCGATGAAATGGCTTTTTGTTGCCCGATTTGGGAAGAAGATAAAGGCCTGCTTATTGCGCCCATTGATTTCCCATTTGTCATGTATCCGATAAAAGAGTTCAACATTAAAAATCCGTTGAATTTTATCAAAGCTTTTCTGTTTTCGTTTGGCAATTTGATGCAGTTGTTTAAAATTATGTTTTGGGCAGATCATATTCATTTACGTTGCCCAGGAAATGTTGGACTCATGGGTTGTTGGGTGCAAATTTTTTTCCCCAGCAAACTCAAAACTGCTAAATATGCGGGCAATTGGGATCCGAAATCCGATCAACCGCGCACTTACAAATGGCAACAGAAAATCTTAAGTAATACTTTTTTAACGCGCAATATCAAGGTACTAGTTTACGGCAATTGGCCTGGAAGCAGCGCTAATATTTATCCATTTTTTACTGCTACATATACCGAAGCCGATAAAATTTCGGTGCAACCCAGAAGTTTAGATGGCAATATTGAGATGATTTATGTGGGTACACTTTCAAAAGGCAAGCGCCCATTGTATGCTATTGAACTAGCCCAACAATTGAATGCTCAATACCCGAGATTTAAATTCTCGTTGTATGGGCATGGCAAAGAAAAAGAAAATTTGCAAGCATATATAGATGAACATCAATTGTCAGATTTTGTATCACTCAGGGGCAATTTCTCGCAACAAGAGATGAAAGCGGTGTATCAGTCAGCTCATTTTATGATTTTACCGTCACAGAGCGAAGGCTGGCCAAAAGTGGTAGCCGAAGCCATGTTTTGGGCTTGTGTTCCAATATCTACAAGGGTTTCGTGTGTTCCGGATATGCTAGGTCAAGGTACTAGAGGTGTACTGTTGGAGATGCACTTAGCAAAAGATTTTGAGCAAATCAGCCAAATGATTGAAGATCAAAATCGCTACCGAGAAACCGCATTGAAGGCCATGGATTGGTCTAGAAAGTATACCTTGGATTGGTTTGAGCAGGAAATTAAAAACTTGCTGCAATCATGAGAGTACTCCAACTAATTGATACTTTACAAGTGGGCGGTGCCGAACGCATGGCGGTAAATTTTGCCAATGCCTTGAGAGCACAAACCGGATTCGCTGCTTTGGTTACCTCGAGAAATTCAGGACCGTTGGAAAGCCAGCTCGTTAAGGATGTTCCGTTTGTTTGTTTGTATAAAAAGTATGCATTTGATCCGCTAGCCGCTTTCAAACTACGTCGTTTTTGCAAGCAGCATCAAATTGATTGGATTCATGCACACGGCACTTCTTATTTCACGGCTTTTCTGGTAAAGTTAATTTATCCCAAGCTTAAAATTGTTTGGCACGAACATGCTGGAGCAAGAAGTTCAGAGCAAACACTCAACAATATTTTTCTATGGATTTGCGTACGTTTTTTTCACGGAATCATTGTCGTGAATCAGGAACTCGAATCTTGGTGTAAAGCAGTGCTTCATTTTGAAAAAGTGATTTACTTGCCGAATTTCACCAGCGTCAATCCCAACGAACAACCTACGACCTATTTGCATGGAACGGCTTCAAAACGAATTGTGTATCTGGCCAATCTCAGACATCCAAAAAATCACGGTTTGCTCCTTGATGTGGCTTCAAAATTAAAAGAAACAGCTCCGGATTGGACTTTTCATTTTATCGGACAAGACAAAAACGATTCCTATTCTGAAACGTTAAAAGCGCAAATTCAACAGAAGAAATTGCAAGCATCCGTTTATATTTACGGCTTGAAAGAGGACATCGGACACATACTTAATCAGGCTTCTATTGCTGTAATCGCTTCGTCCTCAGAAGGATTGCCCGTAGCGTTGTTGGAGTACGCGTTGTATAAAAAGGCAGTGGTCTCGACCGATGTAGGTGAGATTCCAAAAATGATTATCCATGGTGCAAATGGTTATGTAGTAGCTTCGGGAGATAGTGACGCTTTTCTTCAAGCTATAAAACAACTGATAGTAAATGACAGTCTTATTGCAAAATTTGGTTTAGCTCTACATGAGAATTTGGCTGAAAATCATTCCCAAGACAGTGTGCTCCAAAAGTATACTTCTTGGTTAAATTGCTTATAGTATGCAGCTTTCTGAAAGAAAATATCTTTTTTTAGTAGTACTCCATCTGATTATTGGAGGGTTGCTTTATAACAATGCTTTGACTCCTAAAATTTATGGTTACAGTATTATTTTTGGTGGTATTTTCTATATCATCAATTCTAAAAACAGAAACCACCAAGTACTCTATGCCATTGCTTATATGGTCGGAAGTGAAATTATTCTGCGTATGACCGACGGGAATCCGGTGTATGAATTCTCGAAATATGGAGTCATGATTTTTGTATTGATTGGGGTTTATTTTACTGGAGTATCAAAGAATGCAGTTCCTTATTGGATTTTTCTACTGCTACTGATTCCAAGTGTCATTACCACCAGTACAGAGCTCAATTATGCCATCAGTCTTAGAAAGGAGATTTCTTTCAACGTTTCAGGACCAGTTTGTTTGGCATTGTGCTCCATTTATACCTATAGCAGAAAAATTACCTTGCACCAATTAAACAATGTTTTGCTTTGTATTGGCTTGCCTATATTGAGTTGTATTGTTTATCTGATTTTATATACACCCAATATTCGCGATGTGATTACCGGAACAGACTCCAACGGATTAACTTCCGGCGGTTTTGGCCCGAATCAAGTATCGACGATGTTGGGTTTGGGAATGTTCATTTTTGTCTCCCGGTTGATGTTGTTGTCGCCCTCAAAATATTTGTTCCTGATTAATTTATTTTTGACCATCGTGATTACTTATCGCGGCTTTATTACTTTTTCACGTGGCGGTATGATTACTGGTTTTGTGATGATTTTCGTCATGATTGTGGTCTCATTTTTCTTTGCGAGCAAAAACCAAAAACTTCGAATTGCCATCATGATTTCGCTCATTATTGCTGCTTTCTCTATTGCTTGGAGTTATTCTTCGGAGCAAACCAACGGGATGATTAATAAGCGCTATGCCAATCAAGATGCTGCCGGTAGGGAAAAAGAAGATAATCTTTCAGGAAGAGGCGAATTGGCTACCGATGAGTTTGAGACTTTCTTGAAATACCCCATTTTAGGGATTGGTGTCGGACGAAACATGGAGAAAAGATATGAGCAAACCGGCGAAATGGTCGTGTCGCACAACGAAATTACCCGAATGATTGCCGAACATGGCTCATTGGGAATTTTAGGACTAATGGTACTTTTTATGACACCATTGATTTTATACCTAGACAATAAATACAACATTTATTTGCTGTGCTTTCTGACTTTTTGGTTGCTCACTATCAATCATGCGGCGATGCGTTTGGCTGCACCTGCTTTTATGTATTCGCTCTCTCTTTTAAAAGTCATGCCTGATGAAGACTAAACTCTTGTATATAGGCAACAAGCTTTCCCAGCACGGGCTTACAGTGACTTCCATTGAAACCTTGGGCGCTTTGTTAGAGAAAGAGCAATACGAAGTCATTTATGCCTCTACTCAAAAAATTAAACTGCTGCGTTTGCTCGACATGCTCCTGACCACTTTTCGCGTTCGAAAGCAAGTTGATTTTGTTTTAATTGATACCTATAGCACCAAGAATTTCTGGTATGCTTTTTTTGTAAGTCAGCTTTGTAGGTTATTGAAAATGAAGTATATACCCAAACTTCATGGTGGTGATTTACCCAACAGGCTTAAGCGTTCACCCCAACTTTGCGATATGATTTTCAAGTATGCTTATATCAACATCGCACCTTCGTTTTACTTACTGGAAGCTTTCAATAGTAGAGGATATGCTTTTATTAATTACATTCCCAACACCATAGAACTTCAAAATTATCCCTTTAAAGTGCGTGAGAAAATCGCCCCTAAATTATTGTGGGTACGTTCCTTTACCTCGATATACAATCCGGAGATGGCGATTCGGGTTTTTGAAAAAATCAAGCAAAAGTATCCCGAAGCAGAACTTTGCATGGTTGGTCCGGATAAAGACGGAACGCTCGAAAAAATCAAGTCTTTGGCCAAGAGCATCGGGCTTCCGGTGGATTTTACAGGAAGATTATCCAAACAAGATTGGATCAAACGTTCTGAACAATACGATATATTTATCAACACTACCCATTTTGACAACACACCGGTCAGTGTCATTGAAGCCATGGCGTTAGGTTTGCCCATTGTATCTACCAATGTGGGCGGAATTACCTATTTGCTCGAAGACCATAAAACCGCGCTGCTAGTGAATGATAGCGATATTGAAGGTATGGTTCAGGCGATATACGAAATTATCGACAATCCAGAACTTAAGAATCATTTGGTAGCCAACGGACATCAGTTAGTGCAGGAATTCGATTGGATTAAAGTGCGTGAAAAATGGGAAGATGTGCTGAAAATAATGCACTGACATCTTTATTTTTTGATTAAATTGCACCGCTTTAATTCGATACATAGCATTGATGGATGTCAACAGGAAAATACATTTCGAGATTTCCGAACGCAAGATACTATTGCGTATTTTTGACGTGCTCAGCGTCTTGCTGGCTCTTTATGTAGTCGGCATTATATTCAACTTCAATTACTTCAATCTTTCAACAACCAATTATTATTGGGCCATTGTACTGGGTATTTACCTGAATGTCATCGGAACCGTTTTCGAGATGTACAGTTTGCAGGTAGCCAGTAACCAATATCAGGTGGTCAAGAGTATCGTCCTGACTTCTTCTTCTACGGTACTAATCTATTTACTTACCCCGATTTATACTCCGAATTTGCCCACCAACAGGATGCAGATTATCTTTTTCTACGTGGCCATTTTATTGTCGCTACTACTTTGGCGTTTGTTGTATGTAAATTATCTGGCTTCGAGCCGATTCGAGAAAAAAGTCATTCTAATTTGCGATAAAGATCAGGCCGAGGAATTGGTCAAAGGCTTGCAAAACGTCGACCCGCATTATAGAGTCATTGGCTATGTAAATTCAGACAGCAGTGCTGCAGAGGATCCGAAGAAGAAGAAAGACTTTGTTAAGAATATCGCGATTGACAAATTAGAAAGTTTTGTGGTGCGTAACTCTGTTTCCGAAGTGGTTATCGCGTCCCAAAAAACAGACGGAATTACCGTAAACCTATACAACCAATTGATTCATCTGCTTGAGAATGGGTTTATCATCCGAGAATACACTCAGGTTTATGAAAATATTACCCAGCGTATTCCGGTGCAGTATGTGGCCCGAGATTTTTATCGTTATTTTCCGTTCAGCCGAAGCAACCAAAACCAACTTTATTTGTTGGTTGTTCGAATTCTAGAAATAGTAGTTTCGTTAATTGGCCTCAGTTTCGGTATTTTACTCTTGCCAATCATTCTCATAGGAAATCTTTTGGGTAATCGTGGCAGCCTGTTTTATACACAAGAACGCATCGGCAAAAATGGTGTTCCTTTCAAGATTTTGAAATTGCGCACCATGATAAAAAATGCAGAATCCAACGGAGCAGTGTTTACCACATCAAATGATTCTCGCATTACCACTTTTGGAAAAATACTCAGAAAATCCAGAATCGATGAGATGCCACAGTTTCTGAACATTCTCAAAGGCGATATGGCAGTAATTGGCCCCAGACCCGAGCGGCAGGTTTTTGTAAATGAAATTGCAGAAGTGATGCCTTTCTATGAAACTCGTCATGTGATTAAACCCGGATTAACTGGCTGGGCACAAGTGAATTATTCTTACGGCGAAACCATCGAAGACAGCTTGATTAAATTGCAATATGACTTGTACTACATTAAGCACCGAAGCATCTTCCTCGATATCAATATTGTCCTAAAAACCTTTAGCACGGTTTTATTCTACCGAGGGCAATAATTACTCCAGCACTTTTCTTTTTCTGACCAAAATATAAAGCACCATCAGCACTAGTGTAAAAGTAGTTATGTAGGCAATATAATCTCCGCTGAACGTGTAAAAAGTCAGGTCTGAATTTAAATGGACTACACCTTTAAGCGCGGTTTTATCGCCGTATTTGGTTCTAGAAACAATCTCGCCTTTCTGATTAATGAATGCCGATATTCCGGTATTGGCGCTGCGGGCAATATCACGCCGGGTTTCAATAGCGCGCAACGAAGCGAAAGTCAGGTGTTGTTTGTGGCCTTGGGTTTCATTCCACCAAGCATCATTAGTAATGATGGCTAGAAATTGCGCACCGTTCTTAACAAAGCCTGTCACATATTCGCCATATACCGATTCGTAACAAATGATCGGAGCTACCTTAGTTCCATCTTTAGCGATGAAAGGCAGCCGCAGTTTTTGTGTGGTTTTGGTTGAGATTGTTCCGCCTAAATCGAGCATGACATTTCCTAAAAGCGGTTCGAGAAAACTTTTATAAGGAAGATTTTCAATGCCTACCACCAACTTTGATTTATAATATTTCTGAAAACCAGGCTGGCTATCAATAAACAAAGCGGCGTTGTAAAAATCCACCCACATGCCTTGGCGAAAAACGTTTGACGATACGGTAACATCTTTCGGATCGTATAAAAAATGATAAGTATCGATGCCCCAAAGTAATTGTGCTTTCGGATGCTGCGAAATATAATTGGTCATTAAGGCGCGGCTGGGCGAGTTATAAAAAACATCAAACGGTGCACTTTCTGCCAACACGGTTTCCGGCGCGATGATGAATTCGGTTTTTGGGGAAATCAAAGAATCGGCTTGTGCGAGCAAACCTTTGGTTATAATAAAGTTTGGCGTATCGTATTTTTCAGTGTAAGGATCGACGTTGGGCTGCAAAACAATCACTTCTTTCGTCTCTCCTTTGATTTGATAGATGTGGTAAATCCAGAGTGAAAAAACTATCGGAACGGCAATCATCAAAACCGTTCTTGGCAGTACTTTTTTCAAACCTTCGCGCCAGTTTTCGGCGGTCGATAACATATAGAAAGTAACGACATTGACCAGCAAAACCCAAAGTGAGCCACCAAAACTTCCAGTATACTCATACCATTGGATCCATTTCGGATGGTTGGCAAATACGTGACCGAGATTGAGCCACGGCCAAGACAAATCCCAATAAAGATGAAACTTCTCAAAGCTAATCCACAAGCAAACCAAAAACAACAAACTCCATTTGGTTGCAATTCTCTTAGCCACTACATGGTACAATAGAAACAGAATGCTCATCAACAGCGCATTGACAAGCACGGCAAAAAACATCCCGAAACCTGAGGCATAATACAACCACCAAGTCGTGATGGCATTCCAAGTTACAAAAGTCAAATAGGCAGTTATCCAGACTTTTAATTTGACCTTATAGTACGATTCGCGCAGAAATTTTTCAGCAAACAAAAGCGGAACAAACGCAAAGAAAATCAAGGACGGCACACCATATACCGGCCAGCTTGCCGCCAATGAAAGCCCCGAAATTAAGGCCAGCACATAAGGATTGGATAAGCCGTTTTTCATTTTATTTGAAAATGCTTAAATCCACTTTTAACGAGAAAATATTCGAATACAAAGCCGCACTTTGGTTGCCCAAGTCGGTCAGCGCATAATCTACTTCGATGCCTTTGTATTTAAATCCCAGCCCGACATTAGGTTGAAAACTAAGCTTTTTAGTATTGTCGAGTTGGGTAATATTTTGGAAATTTCCGAAACCAGTGCGCAGAAACACCAAATCGGTATAACCAAATTCAAAACCCACAGCAGGTGCAACGCTCACTATATCCGAAGCGATAATGTCGTTGGTTCTGTAGAATTCCATGTTTAGGTTTACTGCGGGCAAAAAAGTATAATCGTGGTCGTATTCAAACTTTCTGGAAACCCCGAATTGGGCTTTAGGTAAAGTAATTTCAGTGCTTTCTGGCAAATCTTGGTTTTGACCTTCGACAGCATTTTGCACTTTAGCATATTCGTCTTCGTCGATGTTCCAAATGTTGTAAGTCGTCGTGATATCGCGCAGCATCAAGCCAATATCCCAGTTGTTTTTCTCGAATTTGAAACCCACATCTACCCCAAAGCCCCAAGAATTGGCAAACTTTCCAATCACGCGGCGAATCACTTTGGCATTTACACCGTATTGCAAACCATCCAAAGGCAGTTTTCGGGCATAGGAAAATGTAAAGCCGTAATCTGCCGTTGAAAATTTACTGATGCGATTGTAATCGATATTGCCCTGATCATCAATAAGTTCTGTGGTGTTCAAAATGTCATCGACCCCAAAACGAATCAGTGAGATGCCCCAAGCACTGCGGTCGTCAATGGGTTTGGCATATGCGGCGTAATCATACTGAGCGATGTTGGCAAAATAACTCGCATGCATCAGTGCCACTTGCCCGTCTTGTTCCATGTTGAGCAAGCCCGCAGGATTCCAATAGCCGGAATTCACATCGTGCGTAGAAGCCGTCACTGCATTGGCCATTCCGAGCGCGGCAGCATCAACCCCGATGTTCATGAACTCATTCGAGTATTTTCGAGTGGTTTGTGCCGAAAGTGCCCAGCCCACGAGCAAAAAAAATAGCAAACTTTTTCTTTTCAAAGCAATTTTGTTTTCAAACCGAGGTTTGTTCGTTGTCAAAAATATAGAATTTTATTGAGCTGACCCGAGCGTTTTTAAAAATAGGAAAGCCCATGAGAAATCTCTGCTAAAAAACGCACTTCTCTTGAAGTTATTGTACTAAATTTGCGATTCAAAATAACTTAAAATGCAGATTCAGAAGCACGTGCCCAATACGATTACTTTGTTGAACCTTTTATGCGGTTGCATTGCGCTGGTTTTTGTTTCAAAAGCCGATTTCATGAGCGGTTTTGCGTTTGTTTGTTTGGGGATTTTTCTCGATTTTTTCGACGGTTTTTTTGCACGTTTGTTCAAAGTATCGAGCCCCTTAGGTTTGCAGTTAGATTCGTTAGCTGATATGGTCACCAGCGGTGTGGTTCCAGGTTATGTGATGTATTTGATGCTCGACAGATTGACCGATAATCCGTATTTGCCTTTTGTGGGTTTTGCCATTACTTTGGGTGCTTGCTATCGGTTGGCCAATTTTAATATCGATACCCGTCAGAGCGACTCTTTCATCGGTTTACCTACACCGGCCAATGCGCTTTTTTTCCTGAGTTTGCCTTTGGTTCCTGAGTTTGAATTGTTGCAGAGTATTCCTTTTTTGGTTGTTTTATCCTTGCTGAGTGCTTTTGTTATGAATGCTGAAATTCCGCTATTTTCTCTCAAAATCAAGAAATTCAACTTCAAAGATAACCTGCTGCAGATTGTGTTTTTAACTTTGTCTTTATTGCTTTTGGTGGTTTTTCGGTTTCTTGGAATTTCACTGATTATTGTGATGTATGTGCTTCTTTCAGTCATTAACAATACCGTTTTGAAATCTAAATCCTAAATGAAATCGCGCCGCCGGTCTAGGAAAAAAAAGACGGTTTCGAATCCGCTGACCCAATTCTTTGTTGCTACTTTATGCGTGGCTTTGCTTCTGGCTATAGGCTATCATTATCGAAATGGATTGGCTTATTATTTCAGTTTCAAAACCGATAAAGTCCTTAAAAATAAAGAAACCAAACAGCTTTCCGGCGTTAGAAATTTCAATGTGTTAAGTGTTTACCAAGATAAAGCTGTCGGAATCGATGTGTCAGAATACCAAGGCGAAATCGATTGGAAACAAGTGCGTTTTGTAGAGAATAATTTTCCGATTCATTTTACTTTTATTCGCGCTACAGTTGGCAAAGACAAAGTAGATCATCAGTTCGAAACCAATTGGAAAGCAGCCAATGAAAACTTAATTCGAGGCGCTTATCACTATTATCGGCCGAACGAAAATTCGCTGAAGCAAGCAGAGCTTTTCATTCGAAATGTAAAGCTCAAACCCGGCGATCTGCCGCCAGTGCTTGATATTGAAGTAGTTCCCAGAGAACAATCCATGGATCGATTAAAAGTCGGGCTCAAACGGTGGCTGCAGAAAGTGACTTTACATTATAAAACCAAACCCATCATTTATACCAACGAGAAATTCTATGAAGCTTTTCTAAAAGAGGAATTTGGTGAGTATCCATTTTGGATAGCCAATTATAATTTCTTTGTTGAAGAAATGCAGGACGATTGGTTATTATGGCAATTCACTGAAAAGGGAACAGTTTCGGGCATTGATGGCAATGTCGATGTGAATCTATTCAATGGAACGCCTGAAATGCTACAACATTTAGCCGCTAGCAGAAACTGATTAGAGGCTTGATACGCCGAAGTAAATCGCTAAAATAGCAGATGCCAATACAATCACCAACAGCAACACTGAAGGCAGGTAAGCAAAATTGGTCGTCCAGCCCATCCATTTATTGCGTTTTGGAACCAATACCCGCCGGTCTTTAGGATTATAGTAAAACATCGACCATTTCCAGTTATTGGGATCCTGATGCCATTTTTCAAGCGTTTCTTGATTTGGATTTCCCATAGCAAAAAATTAAAAAGTCAGTTTCTTTTTGCGTAATTCGAAGTTTTGCCCGAGGTAAACGCGGCGCACCATTTCGTCTTCAACCAGTTCTTCAGGAATTCCTGCTTTTAAGATTCCGCCTTCAAACATGAGGTAAGTTTTATCAGTAATAGCGAGGGTTTCCTGAACGTTGTGGTCGGTAATCAGGATACCGATGTTTTTGTCTTTAAGTTGGGCCACGATGCGCTGAATGTCTTCAACAGCCACCGGATCAACGCCTGCAAAAGGTTCGTCAAGCAGAATAAATTTTGGGTCAGTAGCCAAACAGCGCGCAATTTCAGTACGACGGCGTTCACCTCCGGAGAGCAAATCGCCGCGATTGGTGCGAATGTGCTGCAATCCGAATTCGTCAATAAGCGATTCCATTTTGGCTTCTTGTTCGGCTTTGGAAAGTTGAGTGAGTTGCAACACACTTAGTATATTGTCTTCGATGCTGAGTTTTCGGAAAACCGATGCTTCCTGCGCCAGATAGCCAATGCCATATTGCGCACGCTTGTACATCGGGAAATGCGTGATGTCGATATCATCCAAGTGAATATTACCTGCGTTGGGTTTCACAAGTCCAACAATCATATAAAATGAAGTGGTTTTTCCGGCACCATTAGGGCCAAGTAAACCGACAATCTCGCCTTGGTTCACTTCCACGGAAATCCCTTTAACCACGCTACGGCCTTTGTATGTCTTGACTAAATTATCTGCTCTTAATATCATTTTGGAGTGCCTGAGTTTTGGAGTTCCTGAGTGCCTTAGTTTGTGAGGTGCAAATTAAACAATATTCACTACAATCAACTTTGCGTTTAACCAATATTTAATTGTTATTGTTTTTCGACTTCTTCCCAGAATTCGTATGCTCTTCTAAGATGAGGAATAACAATCGTTCCGCCGACTAGCGTGGCAATGCTCATGGCTTCCATCATTTCAGTTTTGGTTACACCTTCTTTGTAGGCCGTTTCCAAGTGGTATTTGATGCAATCGTCACAGCGCAAAACCGTCGAGGCGACCAGACCTAGAAGCTCTTTTGTCTTCACATCAAGCGCGCCAGCAGCATAAGCGTTCGTGTCGAGGTTGAATATGCGTTTGATGACTTTGTTGTCATCGGCGAGGAGTTTTTCGTTCATCTTCGCCCTGTAATCATTGAATTCTTGTACTAAATCAGCCATTTTCTTGGAGTCGTTTTTTATGTACCAGCACCGATAGGAAAATGCTGACTTCATAGATTAATAACATCGGAATCGCCACAATCAGTTGGCTTACCACATCGGGCGGCGTCACTATTGCAGCAATAATCAAAATCAAAACCACCGCGTATTTCCAATATTTTCTCAAGAATTGCGGCGTTACTATACCGAGTTTGGTCAGGAAATAAATGATGATAGGCAATTCAAAAAATAATCCGCCAGCCAAAATACTGGTTTTGAACATGCCGATATAAGAATCAAGGGTGAATTGGTTTTTCACCACGCTACTCACCGAGAAAGTCGCCACAAAATTGACCGACATCGGAATCACGACAAAATAGCCAAATAACACCCCGATAAAAAACAATAGCGATGAAAAAAAGATGAATACCCGCGCGCCTTTGCGTTCCTTTTCATACAAAGCCGGACTAATGAAATTCCAGACTTGCCATAAAATAAATGGGAAACTTAGCACGAAACCTGAAAGCAAACACATCCAGACAAACATATTCACTTGGCCTTCCATTTCGGTATTTTGGATGATGAAGGGCAACTCAGTGATACAAATACTTTCCGCAAAACCCAAACTATGAGAGAGTTCACACAAATATTGGTAGGTAAAAAAACTGGCTCTGGTCGGGCCGAAAATAATTACATCAAAAAGATAATCACTGACAAAATAGGTCAAGAACGCCATAACAATAATGGCAATGGTACTTCGCACGAGCAACCATCGCAATTCTTCGAGATGGTCTAGAAATGACATTTCTTTGAGGTCTTTTTTTGCCATTACACAATACCTTCTTTTAAAATATCATGCAAATGTAAAATTCCTTGGTATTGGCCGTTGTCGGCAACAACAACTTGTGTTATGGAATTGTCTTCAAGCAAATTTAGCGCATCGGAAACCAAAGCATCTGAAGTGATCATCTTTGGATTTTTAGTCATGATATCACTAGCAATAACACCGGTGAGTGAATCTCTTTCGGCCAGCATTCTTCGGATATCGCCATCGGTAATAATGCCTACGATTTGATTGTTATCGATTACCGCAGTTACTCCGAGACGTTTTTCAGAGATTTCAAAAATAGCTTTTTTAATGGCTGTATCTGGCGAAACAATGGGTTTGTGCGTTCGGTCGAGCATGTCTTTGACGCGCAAGAGCAGTTTTTTTCCAAGTGCTCCTCCGGGATGATATTTTGCGAAATCCTCAGCTTTGAAATCGCGAAGTTCCATCAGGCAAACTGCAAGCGCATCGCCTATTACGAGTTGCGCAGTAGTAGAATTGGTAGGAGCGAGGTTGTTCGGGCAAGCTTCAGCGTCAACGGTAGTATTGAGTACTAAATCAGAAGATTTGGCTAAAAAAGAGGTCATGTTGCCGGTGATGGCTATCAATGTCTGACCATAACTTTTCAGGTAAGGAACCAAAACTTTAATTTCAGGGCTGTTGCCACTTTTGGAAATACAAATGACTACATCGTCGGGTTGGATCATACCCAAATCGCCGTGAATGGCTTCTGAGGCATGAAGGAAAAGTGACGGCGTTCCGGTAGAATTCATTGTTGCAACAATTTTCTGTGCAATGATGGCGCTTTTGCCAATTCCCGTAACCACAAGTCTTCCGTTTGATTTGAAAATGGTTTCTACTGCTTCGGCAAATTGTCTATCAAGAAAATCGGCTAGCTTTTTTATCGATTCGCTTTCCGAGAGAATGGCCTTTCTTGCCGCTGCTAAGATATTTTCTGAATTAATCAAAACTGTATTTATAAAATTTGTGTGTGTAAAAGAAAGTAGTATCTTTAGGTGTTGCAAATTTATATAAAAATACCATTTAGCACAGAATGAATTCCAACGAAATTGACATCCACAAAGAACTCAAGAAGTATTTTGGTTTCAACCAATTCAAAGGTCTACAAGAACAAGTCATCAAAAGTATATTAGCCAAGCAGAACACTTTCGTGATTATGCCTACCGGCGGCGGAAAATCACTATGCTATCAATTGCCTTCGCTTATTCAGGAAGGTACTGCCATCGTGGTTTCGCCACTGATTGCACTCATGAAAAATCAAGTCGATGCTATCCGCAGTGTTTCCTCAGAAAATGGCATCGCACACGTTTTGAATTCCTCATTGACCAAGACCGAAATCAATCAGGTCAAAAAAGATATCACTAGCGGCATTACAAAATTATTATACGTAGCGCCGGAATCGCTCACTAAAGAAGAGTATGTCAGCTTTTTACAATCGGTTCCGATTTCATTTGTTGCCATTGACGAAGCGCATTGCATTTCTGAATGGGGACACGACTTTCGTCCAGAATACCGCAATTTAAGGCACATCATCAAGCAACTAGGCAATGTACCGGTTATTGGGCTTACGGCCACGGCCACGCCAAAAGTGCAAGAAGACATTCTCAAGAATCTGGATATGTCTGATGCAAAAACTTTCAAGGCCTCATTCAACCGCCCGAATCTTTTTTATGAAGTAAGAACCAAAACCAAGAATATAGAAGCCGATATCATTCGGTTCATTAAACAAAATAAGGGCAAATCGGGTATCATTTATTGCCTGAGTCGCAAAAAAGTTGAAGCTATTGCAGAAGTATTGCAAGTCAATGGAATCAGTGCTGTTCCATACCACGCTGGCCTTGACGCGAAAACTCGAGCCAAGCACCAAGACATGTTCTTGATGGAAGACGTTGATGTAGTGGTCGCTACCATCGCATTCGGAATGGGAATCGACAAGCCGGATGTGCGCTTTGTTATCCATCATGATATTCCAAAATCACTCGAGAGTTATTATCAGGAAACAGGCCGCGCCGGGCGAGATGGAGGCGAAGGTTATTGTTTGGCTTATTATTCTTATAAAGATGTTGAAAAGCTAGAAAAATTTATGGCAGGCAAGCCAGTGGCGGAACAAGAAATCGGTTTTGCATTATTGCAAGAAGTCGTAGCCTATGCCGAAACATCGATTTCCAGAAGAAAATTTCTACTGCATTATTTCGGCGAAGAATTCGATAGCGAGAATGGCGATGGCGCGGATATGGACGACAACGTGCGCAACCCGAAAACCAAAGTCGAGGCCAAAGACCAAGTGCTCAAGTTGCTCAAAGTAGTTCGCGACACCAAGCATTTATATAAATCCAAAGAAGTGATTTATACACTTATTGGTCGGGTGAATGCAGTAATCAATGCCCACAAAACCGATACCCAGCAATTCTTTGGTTCTGGAAAAGATTTTGAAGAACGTCATTGGATGGCCTTAATTCGTCAGGTGCTTGTCGAAGGTTTATTGATGAAAGATATCGAAACCTATGGCGTTTTAAAAGTAACCGAAAAAGGAATGGATTTCATTGATAATCCGACCTCGTTTATGATGTCTGAAGACCATGAATACTCAGAATCTGAAGACGATGCGATTATCACGGCAGGTAAATCTTCAGGAACCGCCGATGAAATGCTTATGGCAATGCTCCGCGACTTAAGAAAGAAAGTTGCCAAGAAATTAGGAGTGCCACCTTTTGTAGTTTTCCAAGATCCGTCGCTTGAAGACATGGCGCTCAAATACCCAATCAGTATCGAAGAACTCACCAATATTCACGGTGTGGGTGAAGGTAAAGCCAAGAAATACGGTAAAGAATTCGCAGAACTCATCAATCGTTACGTTCAGGAAAATGATGTTGTTCGTCCGGACGATTTGGTCGTGAAATCTACCGGAGCTAATTCAGCCAATAAACTTTACATTATCCAGAATATTGATAGAAAATTAGCTTTAACCGATATCGCCTCAGCCAAAGGTTTGAACATGGATGCACTGATTAAGGAAATGGAACAAATTGTTTATTCCGGCACCAAGCTCAACATCAAATACTGGATTGATGAAATGCTCGACGACGAACAACAGGAAGAAATTCACGAGTATTTCATGGAATCTGAAACCGACCGAATTGAAGATGCGTTGCGTGAATTCGACGGAGACTATGATATTGATGAACTGCGTTTGATGCGAATTAAGTTTATTAGTGAAGTAGCGAATTAATTATTCTTGATAAATCTCGCCCCGATGCGGTTTTAAAACGTCGCGAACAGCAATCATGTCTTTTTCTTCCACAACCATGAAAGCGTAAGCATAACTATCGTCAACGATTTTATGGCCGGTAATTTCCAGCGGTAATTTTTCAATACGAATGTACTCCCGAAGGTGTTTTTCATGGTGGATTGCGGTTTGTATGGCGACCGTTCCCCGAAAGTCCCAAATAAGTTTGATGTGTTGGCCCATTTTTTTAGTGCAAAGATAAACTGCATTCGATTTGTTTTTCTACATTTGAAAAAAACTTAAACACATGAAAAATAATTACTTAAGCATTCAAGCTGTTTTGAAAGGCGCGTTTTCATTGCTGTGCTTGACCTTTTTTTCCAACAATGCGCAAGGGCAATCAGATTATTCCGTAACGCCAATTCCTTATCAAATTTACACCGCTACTTCAGCAGTGCAAGGCACCATGGACGACACTTTTTCGGCACCAATTCCATTAGGTTTTAATTTTGACTTTTATGGCACTTTGTACAGTTCAGTCAACGTTAGCACCAACGGTTACATCAGTTTTACACCGCAAACACAAGGTAGCTTTTCTCCCTGGACATTTAATCAAGCCATTCCTAATGCCAATTTTCCTGCTAAAAATTCACTTTTAGGTTGTTTTCATGATCTCAACAACAGTAATGCAGAAGGAACGATTACTTACTCTATTATTGGCACGGCTCCATACAGAAGATTAGTGGTTCTTTTCAACAATCAATCTCATTTTTCTTGTACACAAACCAAGAGTAGTTTTCAAATGGTTTTGTATGAAACATTAAATATTATGGATGTACAAATCATCGATAAAGGGTTGTGCAGTACATGGAATTCAGGAAATTCAGTTACCGGAATCATCGATCAAACCGGGTTGCAAGCTGTAACGCCTCCGGGAAGAAACACAGGTCAATGGGCGGCTACACAAGAAGGATGGCGATTCCAAAGACCGATATCTACCAATACCTATTTGTTCGCAAAATGTGATGATGACACAGACGGATTGGTGAGTTTCAATCTTCAAGTAGTGCAGAATGATTTGTCTGCAGCCGATCCTTTGCTGGTAAGTTTTTACAGCAACGAGCAAGATGCCATTTCGCAGACCAATGCTTTTGTTAGCTTGAATTATACCAACACTGCCAACAACGAAACTATTTATGCCAATGTAAATGGCGAAATCAAAACGGTTGTATTGCGCGTGGTTGATTGCGCTGCAGATTACGATCTTGATTCAGTAGCCACTGCCGATGAAGATTTGAATGCCGATACCAATTTGGCCAACGACGACACCGATGCAGACGGAATTCCAAATTTCATTGATAACGATGACGATGGCGATTTAATTTTAACTGCTGTGGAGTATGTTTTCCAAAGAAGTGCTAATGCAGCTTTAGCTTATCTAGATACCGATAATGATGGCATTTTGAACTATTTGGATAATGATGATGACGGTGATGGAATTTTGACCATCATGGAAGATGCCAATCAAAACAACAATCCGGCTGATGATGATGTGAACGGAAATAATGTTCCTGATTACCTAGAATTCACAGCTTTAGCAATCGACCAATTTATCAAAAGCCAAGTTACTATTTTCCCGAATCCGGCAAGTTCGGTCTTGAATATTGAGAATAAATCTACCGAAGCTATTTCAAGTATCGCGATTTATAATCTCAATGGCGCCGTGGTGAAAGAAATTAAGTCGAGCCAAGCAGCTTTGCAAACCATTCCGGTGGCTGAACTTAACAGCGGCGTTTATTTCGTAAAAGTCGAACTAAAAGGACAAGTAGTGAATTTCAAGTTCGTTAAGAAATAAATTGAAATTTCAAACCATACAAAGGTTTAGTAGCAATACTAGACCTTTTTTTTGCTAAAATATTTCGTTGAAAGCGCGGAAAAATTATTTTTGTTAGCGCAAAATTCAAACCTATGAAAAATCAGATGGCCCGAAAGTTATCACTTCTTTTTATCCTTGTTTTTTCTTTTTATGCTAAGGCCCAATCGGGTTATAATATTACCGTGAACCTGAAAAACAGTACAGATTCTCTAGCGTATCTTACTTTTTATCAGATGGACAAAACTTACATCAAAGACACTTGTACCAAAGTTAAAAACGGCAAGATTGTGTTTCAAGGCAAAAAGCCGCTCGAGCGAGGTATTTACTCTATTGTAAATCAACAAAAAGCGATTGTGTTTGATTTTTTTATCGACGAGAAATCCCAAAACCTCAAACTTACCGGTGATTCAAATAACCTTAGGCGAGAAGCCCATGCGGAAAACTCAGAGCAGCAGAACGAGTTTTTTTCGTACATCAAATTCCTGACTGCACAGAACGAAAAATTCATCGCAGATAAACAACAAGTCAAAGGCTTGGCCAAAAAAGATTCGATTGCCAAATTGGTTTCCTTGCAAAAAGCCTTTGACAAAAACATCGAAGAATACGAAAGCCGCGCCGCCGAAAAGTACAAAGGCACTTACCTTGGCGATTTTATGAACCTAAAAATGGAGCGCACCTTAAAAGACATTCCGCTAGCTTCTAATGGTCGTCCGGATAGTTTGAAAGTCTACAAATATTACCGCACACACTATTGGGATGGTGCGAATTTCAAAGACGAATCGATTATTCGCAATCCGTTTTTCGTCAACAAATTGCGTAAGTATTTCGAAACGGTGGTGCCGATGCATCCGGATTCTGTAAACGTAGAAATTGACAAAATGATGCTCAAGCCGAATTTGGGAAGTAATGTTTACAGCTTGCTTTTGGCGCATTTTACCTCGACTTACGAAACCTACAACCTCATGGGTTTTGACAAAGTTTTTGTTCACATGGTCGATCATTATTTTAAAACCGGAAAAGCAGCCGGCGTATATGAAGATGATGTGATCCAGCGCATCATCAAACGAGGAGATAAATTAAAACCGTTGCTTGTCGGAGCACCAGCGCCGGAATTGTACATGATTAGGGCTGCTGATCGACCTAAAATGGTGGCCATGGGATTTGAAAATGCCAAAAGCAGCGATGAGGTCACCAAGCTTTTTTATGCTAACCAACAGCAAATTACCAGTATGTTTTATAGGTTGTATGAAGTGAAAGCGGATTTTCTGATTTTGGTATTTTGGGATGTCGATTGCGGGCATTGCCAGAAAGAAATTCCGGTGTTACAGCAAGAATACCACAAATGGCTTAAAGAAAACAAAGACGTCAAAGTTTACAGCGTCTACACCCAACAAGAAGGAGACAAATACCTCAAATATATTGACGAGCACCAACTCGATTGGATCAATGTTTACGATGGTTCGTTCTACAATAACGTCACAGAAAAGTATGATATTTATTCCACACCGGTGATTTATGTGCTCGATAAAGATAAGAAAATCAGGGCCAAACGAATCAGTGTCGAGAAAATCAAAGATGTCATCAAAGAAATCGAAGACGAGTACAAGAAAGCCAAATAATCGACTTGTATTTGTTTGAGCTTACGCGATAAATTGTCATAAGTTTGCCAAAAAAATCACGATGCCTAGAGAATTGCTCATACAAGTAGCCCCGGAAGTAGCTGCTGATTCGGTTTTACTGCGAGAGCACGTAGGCAAGTGGATGCAGGTAAAAACGCCAGAAATCCAGCACATCGCCATTCTCAAGCGTTCGATCGATGCGCGGCAGAAAGCCATCAAAATCAATTTAAAGCTGCTGGTTTATACTGAAGGAGAAAATTATATTCCGCAGAAAATCGAGCTTCCCGATTATCCAGATGTTTCTCAAAAACAAGAAGTAATTGTCGTTGGCGCAGGGCCGGCCGGGCTTTTCGCGGCATTGCAGCTCATAGAATTAGGCCTTAAGCCGATTGTCGTAGAGCGCGGTAAAGACGTTCGCGGTCGGCGTCGGGATTTGAAAGCCATCAACCAAGACCATATCGTTAACGAAGATTCGAATTATTGTTTTGGCGAAGGCGGAGCGGGCACTTATTCTGATGGAAAGTTGTATACTCGTTCCAAAAAGCGTGGCGATGTAACACGCATTCTTGAGTTGCTCGTCGCTTTCGGCGCTTCAGAAGACATTCTTATCGAAGCCCATCCGCATATTGGCACCAATAAATTGCCACAGATTATTCAAGACATTCGCGAGAAAATAAAAGCTTGCGGCGGGCAGGTTTTGTTTGAAACTCGTGTCACCGATATTCTAATCAAAAACAACCAGGTCGAAGGAATCGTTACTCAAGACGGTACTTCGATTGCTGCGCAAAAAATTATTCTTGCCACGGGTCATTCTGCGCGCGATATTTTTGAATTGCTGCACCGTAAGCAAGTGCTCATCGAAGCCAAAGCCTTTGCGCTCGGTGTTCGCGCAGAGCATCCGCAGTCTTTGATTGACAAAATTCAGTACAGTTGTGATTACCGTGGCGAGCTTTTGCCACCGGCACCGTACTCGATTGTCAAGCAAGTTAACGGACGCGGCATGTATTCGTTTTGTATGTGCCCCGGCGGAGTCATTGCGCCTTGTGCTACGGCTCCGGGCGAAGTAGTTACCAACGGTTGGTCGCCATCGAAACGCGATCAGGCTACGGCCAATTCGGGGATTGTGGTCGAATTGAAACTCGAAGATTTCAAGCCTTACCAGAAATTTGGTCCGTTGGCAGGAATGGAATTCCAGAAAAGCATCGAACAAAAAGCTTGGCACTTGGCCGGTGCAACACAAAAAGTTCCGGCACAGCGCATGGTAGATTTTACCCAATCGAAAGTTTCTACAGCCATTCCGAAAACTTCTTATGTTCCAGGTACGACTTCGGTTGAACTTGGGCAAGTATTTCCGGGGTTTTTGACCCAGATTTTGCGTGAAGGTTTCAGAGAATTTGGCAAAACCATGAAAGGTTACTTGACCAACGACTCGATTTTACATGCGCCTGAAAGTAGAACGTCATCGCCGGTGCGGATTCCGCGTGATGCTGAAACGCTGGAACACTTGCAGATTAAAGGCTTGTATCCGTGCGGAGAAGGTGCTGGTTATGCCGGTGGAATCGTCTCGGCAGCGATTGACGGGGAAAAATGCGCCTTGAAAATCGCAGAATCTATTACTCATTCCTAATATCCTACAGCGAAGCGGTCTCATATCCAATAGCAAAACGTCATGCATTCCGACGGTCTTTCGCGTGAGGGGTTGGAGTATTTGTTTGAGCTCTTTTTGCGCTGGGGTTCAGCGTAAAAAAGCGAGTGCGGAAAACCCGACCCTTGTGGTCACGCCATAAAAAAACCGGAAATTACTTCCCGGCTTGATTTATTTCTTTTTCAATCGGTCTTTAAAGACTTTCTCAAACTTCTCTAGTTTGGGCTGAATGACCATTTGGCAATACGGCTGCTCTTTGTTGTTCTGGTAATAATTCTGATGGTAATCTTCGGCTTTGTAAAACTGCGTGAGTGGCTCTAAAGTAGTCACAATCGGGCGGTCATACACCTTAGCCTTTTTGAGCGCGGCGATAATATTCAGCGCGGCTTGTTTCTGGAATTCGTCTTTGTAGAAAATCACCGAGCGGTATTGCGTGCCCACATCGGCGCCCTGGCGATTGAGCGTGGTCGGGTCATGAACGGTAAAAAACACCCGAAAAATTTCGTCGAGGTTAGTGACGGTTTTGTCGTAAGTGATTTGAACGACTTCGGCATGACCAGAACTTCCGGAACAAACTTCTTTGTAAGTCGGGTTGGGATTTTTCCCGCCGGCAAATCCGGAGACAACTTTTTGTACGCCGTTGAGTTTTTCATAAACAGCTTCCACGCACCAGTAGCAGCCGCCGCCAAGAGTTATGGTTTCTAAGTTTGACATATTTTTGATGATTTTGGTTTGTTTTTGTGCGAACGTACTTTGGGTAATAATCGCCAAGATGAATAATAGCTTTTTCATGATTATTGGGCATCAGGTTCAAAATCCAGCGCGATGGAATTCATGCAATAGCGTTTTCCGGTAGGCGCGGGCCCGTCGTCGAACAAATGCCCGAGATGCCCATCGCAACGGCCGCAGAGCGCTTCAATACGCTGCATTCCGAAAGAGTTGTCTTTTTTGTAAACGACACTGTTTTTGTTTTCTTGTTCAAAGAAACTCGGCCAACCACAACTGCTGGCAAATTTGGCATCGGAACGGAAAAGTTTGTTGCCGCAAGCCGCGCAGTAGTATGTTCCTTTTTCGTCGGTGTTCCAGTATTTTCCGGTAAAAGCGCGCTCGGTGTTGGCTTCACGCGAGACGAGATACAAATCTTCGGGCAGCACTTTTTTCCATTCTTGGTTTGAAACACTCAGTTTTTCTTTGCTGGTTCTGGAATAATAAGGATTGGGCATGGCGGTGTTTTGGTGGTTGTTGGTTTTTTCAGTTTTGGATTGTCCGCAAGCCACGCAACAAATCGATAAAACCAACAGGGTTAAGAGTCTGAAATCAGTTTTCATACGTAGTGGTTTTTAATTTTTGGTAAAATTAGTTGGTGTCATGAAGCGGGCTTTGTCGGCTAGTTGACAAAAGGCTTATTTTTACCGAAAACTTAACATTTTTCCGAGTACACAGACTCGCACAAAATTAACGTCAGGGCTTGTTAAACCCTTATAAAACACTCGTTAAACTTATCACAATTTACTTCTAGCGGCAAATGCAATAGGTTTTTTTGTACTTTTGAAACTCAAATTTGCCATGAAAGAAGAACACGTAATTTTAGTCAATACCAACGACGAGCCGATAGGTTTGATGCCCAAGCTTGAAGCACACCAGAAGGCGGTGTTGCACCGGGCTTTTTCCGTTTTTATCGTCAATGACCAAAACGAAATCATGTTACAGCAACGTGCGCAGGAAAAATACCATTCGCCTTTGCTCTGGACGAACACTTGTTGCAGCCACCAACGCGCCGGAGAAAGTAACATCGAGGCAGGCAACCGCAGGCTTCAGGAAGAAATGGGTTTTGCTACCGAACTTAAAGAATTGTTCCATTTTATTTATAAAGCACCGTTTGACAATGGTCTGACCGAGCACGAACTCGACCACGTGATGATTGGGCGTTATAATGGTGTGCCAAAAATCAACCCAGAAGAAGTCGAGGATTGGAAGTGGATGAAGATTGAAGACATCAAATCCGATATGATTGCCAATCCAGAAATCTATACCGTTTGGTTCAAGATTATTTTCGACGAGTTTTACCATTTTTTAGAAGACCATAAAATCTAAACGATGAAAGCCACCTTTAGCAGAAAAGCCCATTTCAACGCTGCGCATCGTTTGTATCGCAAAGACTGGACTGCCGATAAAAACGACGCAGTTTTTGGCAAATGCAACAACCCAAATTTTCACGGGCACAACTACGAACTCATAGTCAGCGTGACGGGTGAAATTGATGCCGAAACTGGTTATGTGATAGATGCTAAATTTCTGGCAGAGATTATCAAAGCCGAAGTAGAAGACGCTTTTGATCATAAGAATTTGAATCTCGATGTGGCTGAATTTATAGATTTGAACCCTACTGCCGAGAATATTGCGGTCGTGATTTGGAATAAAATCCGAAAACGAATTAATGAAACTCTCGAACTCGAAGTGGTTTTGTATGAAACCCCACGGAATTTCGTAACCTACAAAGGTAACTAATGGCGATAAGAGTAGGCGATACAATTCCGCACTTTACCTCGGTGGATGCTCTGGGAAATCAGTTCAACAGCAACGATTATGTTGGTCGAAAAGCACTAGTAATTTATTTCTACCCGAAAGATGAAACTAGGGTTTGTACGGCTCAGGCATGTAGTTTTCGAGACCAATACGAGGTTTTCAAAGAGTTGGGTGCCGAAGTTATCGGAATCAGTAGCGACAGCGTTACTTCGCACCGGAAATTTGCACAAAACCATCGATTGCCTTTTTTACTTTTAGCCGATACCAATCAAAAAATACAGAAACTATTTGGTGTCCGTCGGGATTGGTTCGGTATGATTCCCGGACGCGAAACATTTGTAGTAGACCAACACGGAACAATTATCATGGTTTTCGACAGCACCTCAGGCGAAATCCACATTCAGAAAGCACTTGAGGCATTAAAAAAAATAAATTAAAATGACCACACCCAACTTATATCCGTTACAATTCAAGCCCATTCTCAAAGAACGCATTTGGGGCGGCACCAAACTCAAAACCGTTTTAAATAAACCGATTACTTCGGAAATCACAGGCGAAAGTTGGGAATTATCAACAGTTGACGGCGATGTCAGCATGATAGCCAATGGCGCATTTGAAGGAAAATCATTGCTTGAGTTGATCGATGCATATCCGAACGAAATCTTAGGAACCCAAGTGCATCAAAAATTCGGCAAACAGTTTCCACTGCTTTTCAAATACCTTGACGCACGCGAAGATTTGTCGATACAAGTACATCCAAACGATGCATTAGCCAAAGCCCGCCACAACTCTTTCGGAAAAACCGAAATGTGGTACGTAATGCAAGCCGATCCGAATTCCAGATTGATTGTTGGTTTTAAAGAAGATTCGAATGCCCAAGAATATGTTGCCCATCTAGAAAATAAAACCTTGCTCAATATTCTCGATCAAGTTCCGGTAAGTGTTGGTGATGTTTTTTTTCTGGAAACCGGAACGGTTCACGCCATAGGTGCCGGGCTTTTAATCGCCGAAATTCAGCAAACCTCAGACATTACTTATCGCTTGTATGATTTCGACCGTACCGATGCCCAAGGAAACCAACGCGAGTTGCACATTGATTTGGCTTTGGAGGCTATCAACTACAATAAAGTCGAAGCAAAGAAGGGCTATTCTAAAACCCAGAACGTTTCCAATAATATGGTCGATTGTCCTTATTTTACGACGAATTTTATTGCGTTGCAAGGTGAGATGGCGGTGTCAAAAAACGGTGATTCATTCACGGTGTACATGTGTACCGACGGTGAATTCAAATTGACTCTCGGCGAGAAAGATTATCATTATCGTACCGGCGATACGGTTTTGGTTCCTGCTGGTTTGAAACATTACAGTCTTTCAGGTTCGGCTTCACTGCTGGAAATTTATATCCATTAATTGTTTGTAATCTGTAAAATAGGCGTACTTTTGCCGCATCAAAATAAAAAAACATCATTATGGCCAATGTTAGGAATTTAAAGAAAGACATCAATTACGTTTTGGGCGATATTATCGAAGCGGTTTATTTGTTCGAGCTTTCCACCACAGGAAAACCAACCGATGCTTCCAATGCAGTAATTGACGAAGCAATCAATACTTTTGACGCGCTAATCACCAAAGTGAACGCCAAAAACGTTGAAAACAAAAAGGCACATTTTAAGCAAATCAACACAGAATTGGAACAAGCTGCCAATCAGTTAGTTGCTAAAATCAACGATTTACAGTAATAAATTGCAGTAAAAAAAGTGTGTTTTATTTTGCATATTTAAAATTCACTTTTATATTTGCAGCAACAATACCGCCAGCATAGCTCAGTTGGCTAGAGCAGCTGATTTGTAATCAGCAGGTCGTGGGTTCGAGTCCCTCTGCCGGCTCCTGAAAACCATCACTTTTTTAGTGGTGGTTTTTTTTTTTGAGTATCCATTCTAAGAAATAAAAAAGCCGCAAGCATTCACTCACGGTTTCTATTCTTTTCTATTTTTTTTGAAGCTTTTTCCCGCTGTCCGCTCTATCTTTTTTGCATGAACAACCGGTTATTTGTAGAAAATCTTCCAGCAAAAAAGGATGCCGCTACCATCGGGGCTAGGGCTCGTTGCAATCCATAAAACAGCGTCTTTAAATTTAGCCTTTCAGCCAAGCTTCTCTCAAAGTTTTCTTGGAGTCATCAGTGGCTTGATAACCGACTTTGTCATCAGATGGGATTTTAGTTTTTCCGTTGATGACCTGTTCTTTACCATCGCGACTTATTTTTACTGAAATTGGTTCGTTTTCTTGCCAGATTTGGCTCGACTGAATCAGTTCGTATATGTTGTCCAGATTATAGGGTTTCATATTGACCTCTTTAATAATATCGCCGCCTTGAATGCCAAGTTCGGTGTAAAAAACATTGAGTTCTGTGTCAGGTCTAACAAAAATAGCTTTGGTGTTTTGGTCTACAGCAATAAACGGAACCGCATCTTTAATAAAAGGATTGCCTGGGCTTTTTATTACTTTAGAGGTGACACCCATTTTCGCAAAATAAGTTTCATATGGAATTGGTGTGCCGCCCGAAACATGAGTGGTTAAAAATTCGCCCACTTCAGGATAGGTCAAGGAAACAATCTTGGTAAAAAGTTCTTGGTCTTTAAAAGATTTGTGAATACCGTATTCGAGCGAGAGTTGCTGCATCAAATCTAGAATGCCACGCGAACCATTACTTTTCTCACGGATGATAATATCAAGGCACATTCCGATGAGCGCTCCTTTTTCATAAACGTTGAGGTACTGGTCTTTGAAAGGTTTTTTCAGCACATTGGCGCTCATGACCGTAAAAGGCAATGTATCATTCATTGCAGAGGCATTGCTAATTTTTCCGGCCATTCGCATCAGGAAATCGTTTTCAGAAATTAAACCTTGATTCACTTGAAATAGGTTGGCAAAATATTCGGTCACGCCTTCATACATCCACAAGTGCTGCGACATTTTCGGGTCGGCATAATCAAAATTCTGAATTTCTTCTGAGTGAATCGTCAGCGGCGTTACGATATGAAAAAACTCATGCGAAACCACATCTTTGAGTTGCTCGTTTAATTCATCAACGCCCATCATTTCTGGCATAACAACAGTAGTCGCCGTCGGATGTTCCAGCGCACCGAAACCATGCGCGTCATTTTCCACTTGCATATCCGAGAGATATATCAGCACACTATATTTCTTAGTACTATTGAATTTACCCAAGAAGTTCTTTTGCGCAGTCATCATAGTTTTCATCGCCGGAGCAATTTCGTTGGCATTGTGCGTACTGTTTGGAGAATAAACCGCAATGAGAATTTCCATGTCATTAACCTTGAAAGTCGAATAATCCGGTTTGCTGTACATGACTGGATTTTCTACCAGTTCGGCATATCGGCTGGTGTTGAAAACGTCATTGGTGTTGCTGGCATCAGAATCGGTCATGGAGGTAGCACCCCAAAGTGTTGCCGGATGTTGCACGGTCATTTTGTAATTGAGGTCTTTGAATCCGTCGAAATAACCCACAAAACAATGGGTATTGAGTAAGATGTTTTTCCCTGCGTCGATGTTGCTGCCTACTGGCGAGAAAATTTGGTGGGTCGATTCGATATCGTAGGTGTCATTCACCCAGTAAGAAACAGAAGCCAATTGGTCTGCGCCTGAAATTTTCCAAGAATTGGTATCGACTTTACTGACATTCAGGTAGGCGCCTTTTTTATTATAAGCTTTAAAATCGTCTATGAACCGCCCGAAATCGTCTTCAGAATAAGTGCCAGGAACCATTTTAGGAATGTGATAAACAATTTCCGATGATTTAATTTTAGGGGCGTAAACCGTCACCGGAACGCGGTCTTTTTCAATGCCGTCAAGGTTGATGGTAGCTTGAATTTGTTCTTTGGTTTTTGTTTGTGCCGAACTGGTAAAAACATTAAACCCAAGGCAAAATGTCAAGGTAACGAGTATTTTTTTCATAAGTGGAATTTCAAAATTGCGAATCTGTTGCCAAATGTATAAAATAGTTTCATAGCGCAAGTCTCAAGCAACTTTATTGTTAAGGCAAAAAAAAACCCTTGCAGTACAAGAGTTTATGGTTCAGTCAAATTTATTTTTGATGTAGTATTTTCCGTCCAAATCGTCGTCGAAATCGTCAATCTTCATGGGCTTGGGTTTGGGTTTGGCCGCATTGGCTTTCTTTTTCCAGATTTCAAATTTGTCTGCAGTGAGCTTCTTTTTCATAATCTCGAGCACGTCTTTCTCATCAATACCGAGCTCTTTTTTAATAATCTCAAACGGGTTACGTTCTTCTAATGCTAAGGAAATTAATCGTTCGTTTTGCTCCCAAGTCAGTTCGATACGCTTGTTCTTTTTCATGTGGTGAAAATTAATTCAACGGTGTTTTATGGGTTATTTGTAAACCAATATTAATAAAAAATCCGATTATTTTCAATTTTCGAAAAATATTTTTGGGTTAATCTTGCAGTCCTTTTCTTTTGGGTTGAAACGGGATTTGAAGCAGATTGCCGAGTTGGTTATGTTCTTCTGGCTTTGGATGCGTATCGACACCGTAAACAATTTCTTCATTTTTCATGGTTTTGAAAGTGCCGAAAAGGTGGTCCCAAACCGAAAAGATATTGCCGTAATTGCTATCTGTGTAAGGCAGTTTGTAATGGTGATGCACTTTATGCATATCAGGCGAAACAATAATCCAACTCAGCAACGTATCAATTTTTTTAGGAAAGCGAATATTAGCATGGTTGAATTGCGTGGCAACAATAGACAAGGTTTGGTACAGAAAAACAAGCCACATCGGGCTGCCTACTAGTAAAACACCAAAAGTGGTAAAAGCAAACCGGATGACACTTTCTCCGGGATGGTGCCGATTGGCCGAAGTAGTATCAATCCAAGTATCGGTGTGATGGATCAAATGAAAACGCCAAAGCAGCGGCATTTTGTGTTCTACCCAATGCACGAGATAAGCGCCAATCAAGTCTAACAGCAACAAACCGATTATTGCATACAGCCACGAATTCATTTTCGGAAGCCATTGCAAAAGACCAAAATGATTAACTTGGGTCCAATGGGCAGTTTTTATCAGAATAAAAGCCATCAGGAAATTTATGACAATCGTCGTGAACGTAAAGAAGAAATTAATGCTGGCGTGCTGCCATTTTCGATATTGAAACTGAAAAAGCGGGAAAGCGTTTTCAATTAGCCAGAAAATCGTAATTCCGCCCACCAAAATCAAACTTCGGTGCGAAGAAGGGATTGTTGAGAAATAAGCAATGATTTCGTTCATGTTTTTTGTTTCAGTGTTATTGAATGACCCTAAAAGTAAGATTGATTCTGCCGCCAATCGGTTTAGCCGTTTTTGGAATTTGGTGTTTCCAATGGTGCTGCGTTGGACCTTTCATGAGTAATAGGCTGCCGTGCTCAAGTAAAATATTTCGTTTCAAGTCTGAATTTTCGTTGTGCCGAAGTTGGAAAACTCTCGCTGCACCCAAGCTCACCGAGGCAATCACAGGATTTTTTCCTAGTTCTTTTTCGTTGTCGGCGTGCCAACCGTTACTGTCTTTGCCGTCGCGGTAATAATTTAGTAAAACTGAAGTGAATTGGGTTTCCGAAACCGTTTCTGCCATAGCTTTAATTTTCAGTAAAAGCAAATTCCACGGATGCGGTTGCATGATGATGTTAGAGTAAGAGTAAGGCTTGCCATCGTTTCCGAACAAAGCAGTCAATCGCGGTTGGTCGTGCTGTTTTCCATACACTTTGATTTGATCTTGCTGCCAAGGAATCGATTGAAGCAAATCGGCATAAAGTTCGTCGGCAATTTCTCGACTGAAAAATGCCGGAAAGTAGGTAATCTCGGCATCGGGCAAATCCAGCACAATTGGAGCATCAGAAAACAACGAATCCATATCAATCATTGATTAAGCCTTTCAAATGCAGACGCAAGGCAGTGACGGAAATACTAATTTCCCAAAATGAAATTCCGAGTGATATTAACAAGCAGAGCAAACTCAAGCCAAACAAATAAATTCCAAAAATCGGGTATTGCAAGAACAACAAAAGCATTGCAAAAACAGACAAGAACAAACTCAGCACTCCAAACATCTGCATGTACCTGATTAAAGTAAGTCTTAAATTAAGGTTCTTGATTTCGAGTAAAATCGAAGCACTTTGTTTTTCTTCATAATTCTTTTTTAATCCGCGAATGATTGAAGCAATGGTCAAAAACCGGTTGGTGTAAGCCAGCAAAATAAGTGAAGTAGCCGAAAATAATAGCGCAGGTGTTTCGATAGTTAGCGTCATGAGTTTGGTTTTTAGAGGTGTAAATTTAACTTTTTTTAAGCACAGTATTTTTACATTCTCTAAAGAAAAACGTAATCGTTAAATAAAGTTTCACATGGTTGAAAATTCTAAATTAGTGGTAAATTGCGCAGTTAAAATTTTGCTTTTCAGATGGGATTTCGCTTGGGTTTCAGATTGATTTTTTCATGCCTTCTCTTGACTTTGTCGACGGCTTCAGCGTTTTCTCAATGTTTGGATATTGACACAATTTTAGTGGATGCTTGCGATGGTTCCGGAGGCGAAGGATATAATGAGATGGTTACTTTTCATACCGGTCCGACTGCTTTGAACACAGCAACTATGAATGTCAATTGGCCAGCCCAGTCTTGGCAAGGTTTGGCTCAAGATTCCTTTACAGCTTCTAAAGTGGCCACTTTAAATGCTCAAATTGCAGCTCTTGGTGGATGCGGTCGTTTGCTTGAACCCACAAGTGGAACTATTCCCGCTAATTCTAAAGTAATCTTAATTACCAGTCAGGATTTTAGCATCAATGCCAATGCTTTTGGAGCGTTGACTCAAGATGTTTATATTTTGTTTCAAGACAATACTACGGTTGGCGGTGGACATTTCGGAAATTACGGAGCTGCGAGCGGAATCAGAACGTTGACTATTTCTTTCGGTTCTTGTAGTGATACTGTCAGTTATGATAAGGCTTTACTTGTGGATGCTAATGGACTGCCGGGTGCGGCAAATGGCGCTACAGTTCATTTTACAAGTGCTGGTGCAGCAACTTATACTAACGAAGGATGTGTGGCTCCGGTGGAAGTTTTTAGTGTAGAGGCTGGAACACCGATTTCTGCTTGCCCGGGAGCCACAATAAGTTTAGCCGGAACAGCACAAGGACAATCTTCAGTTTCTTGGACGGCAGCTAGCGGAAGTTTTGTAAACAACGCATCATTGGCTACCAATTATACTTTGCCTTTTTCAGCCTCGGGTTCCGTAACACTAACACTAACTGCTACCAATTCTTGCGGAAATTCGATCTCTGATACGGTTGTGATTACGGTCAATAGTGCAGTAATTCCAGCTTTTACGCAAGTACCCGGAATTTGTAGTGGTGCCCCTTTATCGGCCTTGCCCACGCTTTCAAACAATGGCATCACGGGAACTTGGTCGCCACCGATTGATAACACGCAAACCCAAACCTATAATTTTTCTCCGACCATCGGACAATGTGCTTCGGGAACAACGATGACAATCAACGTGACTCCCACAGTAAACCCCGATTTTGCTCCGAGTTTGACGCTTTGTTCCGGCAATACAGCACCAACTTTGAATGCCACTTCGCCCAATGGAATTTCCGGAGTTTGGTCTCCATCGGTAATTAGCAATACGGCTAGTGGTAATTATGTTTTTACACCGAATCCGGGGCAATGTGCGACCAATTTTACGTTGTCTGTAACGGTGACCAGCGCGAGTATCGTTCCCGATTTTTCACCGACGCAGACCTTATGTTCCGGCAATACAGCACCAACTTTGAATGCCACTTCACCCAACGGAATTTCTGGAGTTTGGTTGCCATCGGTAATTAGCAATACTGCTAGTGGTAATTATGTTTTTACGCCAAATCCAGGACAATGTGCGACCAATTTTACCTTGTCAGTAACCGTTACTAGCGCGAGTATCGTTCCCGATTTTTCACCGACGCTGACTTTATGTTCCGGCAATACAGCACCAACTTTGAATGCCACTTCGCCCAATGGAATTTCCGGGGTTTGGTCGCCATCGGTAATTAGCAATACGGCTAGTGGTAATTATGTTTTTACACCGAATCCGGGGCAATGTGCGACCAATTTTACGTTGTCTGTAACGGTGACCAGCGCGAACATAGTTCCTGATTTTTCACCGACGCTGACCTTATGTTCCGGCAATCCAGCACCAACTTTGAATGCCACTTCACCCAACGGAATTTCCGGGGTTTGGTCTCCATCGGTAATTAGCAATACGGCTAGTGGTAATTATGTTTTTACACCGAATCCGGGGCAATGTGCGACCAATTTTACGTTGTCTGTAACGGTGACCAGCGCGAACATAGTTCCCGATTTTTCACCGACGCTGACTTTATGTTCCGGCAATACAGCACCAACTTTGAATGCCACTTCACCCAACGGAATTTCTGGAGTTTGGTCGCCATCGGTAATTAGCAATACTGCAAGTGGTAATTATGTTTTTACTCCGAATCCGGGGCAATGTGCGACCAATTTTACCTTGGCGGTAACGATAACTAGTGCCAGCATTGTTCCTGATTTTGCAACCCTTATTAATGTTTGTTCAGGAACTGCTCCACCGGTTTTAAATACCACTTCTCCGAACGGAATTACTGGGGCTTGGTCTCCGGCAACTATTAATAATACGGTTAGCAATAATTATATTTTCACACCTGTTTCCGGGCAATGTGGTACGATACTTACTATTGCGGTCAATATTACACCGCCATCAATTTTACCAACTTTTAATCCTGTGGCAGCGATTTGTGTGGGCGATGCGTTACTTCCGTTACCAACAACTTCCACCAACGGAATTACAGGAACTTGGTCGCCGGCTCTAGACAATACACAAACTCAAACCTACACTTTTACACCCAATATTGGCCAATGTGCTTTGAATACATCATTGACTGTTACGGTCAATCCGCCAACAGTGGTGCCGACTTTTGCCACAACTTCTCTAACGATTTGTAGTGGAGATAGTTTGTCTCCTTTACCGACCACATCGACCAATGGCATTATCGGCGTTTGGTCGCCGGCACTCAGCAATACGCAAAACCAGACCTATACATTTACCCCAAACGCAGGCCAATGTGCACGCAACGCATCGTTCGCAATCAATGTCACTCAAAAAACAGTGCCCACTTTCAGTTCGCTGGCAGCCGTTTGTGTGGGAACAATTTTATCGCCACTACCAACGACTTCTTTAAATGGCTTTACCGGAACTTGGTCGCCAGCACTCGACAATACGCAAACAACCACTTATACTTTTACACCCAACGCCGGACAATGCGCTTCCACTACCACACTAACTCAAACCATTAGCTCGGCAATTTTGCCTGTGTTTGGTTTTGTTGCGCCGGTTTGTGCCGGAACGCTTTTGAACCCGTTGCCATCAGTTTCGGTCAATGGAATCTCGGGAAGTTGGTCACCGTCGTTCGATAATGTATCGTCGCAGAATTATACTTTTACACCCAATCCCGGGCAGTGTGCCATCAGCGGTAGTTTGCGTATTGATGTGGCACCCAATCCGGCATACGCTGAAACTGCTTATATCTGTCTCGACGTTAACAATCAAGTGATTCGTCCCGCTACGGTCGATAGTCATCTTTTGGCCAGCGATTATACTTTCACCTGGACGCAAGACGGAAATCCATTAACTAGTGTAACGCCATCGATTCAAGCCTTGCAAATCGGAGTATACGAAGTTCTTGCGACGCATCGGGTTACCGGTTGCACGATCACCATTACTACAACCGTGCTGGCCATACCAACGGCTACTGCTATTGCTTATGTGAATGAAGACTTCGCCGACCAACAACAAATTATTGTGAAAGTAACTGGTGGCTCTGGCGATTTTATGTATCAGTTGAATGATGGCCCTTACCAACCCGGGAATATTTTTCCGATTGACAAAGGTGGCGATTATACGATTCGGGTGAAAGACATTAGTGGCTGCCACAATTTTGAATTGCAGGTAACGGCTTTGAATTACCCGAAATATTTCACACCGAATGATGACGGTTATCACGACACTTGGAATGTGCAAGGATTGCAACCTTCACAAAACGGCGTCATTACCATTTTTGACCGCTACGGAAAATTGCTCAAACAATTCAGAACCACTGCTGATGGATGGAATGGAATCTACAATGGCAGACCGTTACCAGGTACCGATTATTGGTTCGTCATTGACTATCAAACGCTCTCTGGAGTGACGAAGACTTTCCGCTCGCATTTTTCACTCAAACGATAAAACAAAAAACCCGCAAATTCAAGACTTGCGGGTTTTTATTTGAAAAGCTAAAATATTTACTTAATGAGTTCAAAACTTCTCTTGACAAAGGCAGTAAGTTCTTCCCCTTTTAAAAGTCCTTGAGAGATTTTGGCCAAATCAAGTGCCTGTTTGACCAAACTTTCTTGAGCAGAACTGTCGGCTTTGAGAATGGTTGTGGCCAAATCAGAGTTGGTATTGACAACCAAATTATACATTTCTGGGAAGTTGCCCATGCCGAACATTCCGCCGCCGCCGGTTTGGCTCATTTCTTTCATACGGCGCATGAATTCAGGTTGGGTAATAATGAATGGCGCTGCCTGACTGTCCATGGCTTCCAATTGAACCGAATAAGTGGTCTTGGGAACAATGCCTTCCAGCACGGTTTTGAGCTGGGTTGATTCTTCTTCAGAAAGTTTGGAGATTTGCGCATCGTCTTTTTGGATGAGCTTATCGATATGATCGGCATCGACGCGGGCAAAAGTCAGTTTCTCATTATCGGCTTCGAGTTTTTGAATCAAATGCGATACAATTGGCGAATCGAGCAACAACACTTGATACCCTTTTTCTTTGGCAATGTCTATATAGCTGTGTTGCGCGTCTTTGTTGGATGCGTACAACACGACCAAGTTTCCGTCTTTGTCAGTTTGGCTTTCTTTGAGCGTTTCTTTGAGTTCGGCTAAAGTGTAAAATTTTCCATCGACGGTCGGATACAGCACAAAATCTCCGGCTTTTTCGTAGAACTTTGGCTCGGAAAGCATGCCGTATTCGAGCACGATTTTAATGTCGTTCCATTTTTGCTCGAAATCTTCACGGTTTTCGTTAAAGAGCGATTTGAGTTTGTCGGCTACTTTTCTGGTGATGTAATTCGAGATTTTCTTCACATTGCCATCAGCTTGTAAATAAGATCGCGATACATTCAGCGGAATATCCGGCGAGTCAATTACACCGCGGAGCATGACCAAAAATTCAGGAACAATACCTTCAACGTTATCGGTTACAAACACTTGGTTTTGATACAATTGAATTTTATCTTTTTGTACCTGAAGGTTTGAATCGAGTTTCGGGAAATACAGAATTCCGGTCAAGTTAAACGGATAATCTACGTTGAGGTGAATATTGAACAACGGTTCTTCAAATTGCATCGGATACAATTCGCGGTAGAACGAGGCGTAATCCTCATCTTTCAAATCGCTAGGTTGCTTGGTCCAAGCTGGATTTGGATTGTTGATGATGTTGTCTACCTCGATGAACTCCGTTTTGTAATCATCGCCTGCATCTTCAGGTTTGGGTAAAGCTTCTTTTTTGGTGCCGAACTTGATCGGAATCGGCATGAACTTGTTGTATTTGTCAAGCAAATTCTTGATGCGGCTTTCTTCTAAAAATTCCAGAGAATCTTCAGCTACGTGGAGAATGATTTCAGTTCCGCGTGTGGTTTTCTCAGCCGGTTCTAAAGTGAATTCTGGGCTACCATCGCAAGTCCAATGCGCTGCCGGTTCGTCTTTGTAGGATTTGGTGATGATTTCGACTTTTTCGGCCACCATAAAAGCAGAGTAGAAGCCGAGTCCGAAATGCCCGATGATGCCTGAATCTTTGGCAGAATCTTTATATTTTTCGAGAAATTCCTCAGCACCTGAAAACGCGACTTGATTGATGTATTTCTCCACTTCTTCGGCAGTCATTCCGATACCTTGGTCGATGATATGAATTTTTTTGGCATCCTTGTCTATTTTGATTTCGATCATTGGGTTGCCGTATTCAACCTTGGCCTCACCGATGCTGGTGAGGTGTTTGAGTTTTAACGTGGCGTCGGTTCCGTTGGAAACCAATTCGCGCAAGAAAATCTCATGGTCGCTGTAAAGAAATTTTTTGATTAAGGGAAAGATGTTTTCTACCGATACATTGATTTTTCCTGTTGTCATATTTCGTGTGTTTTTAGATTGAAAAATTTGTTGGCCCGCTTTTCAAATAGAATACCAGCGTCATCAAAAATGACAAATTGGCGCAATGACCATCAAAAAAAAAATCTTAAATGAATTCTTATTCAAGGCTGCGGTTGTATATTTGCAGCCTAACATCAATGTATATGAAGAAATTATTTTTATTGAGTTGTATGGTTTTGGCGATGGCTGCCTGCAAAACTTCGTCAGCCACCAGTACCAAAGTAGATTCAAAATCTCAAGTGGCCATCAAAGGCAATTGGACCGTTAGTTCGGTAACTTATCCAGGTTCAGATTATATCAAAATCAATTCTTTCGGATTGGCTGATTCTAAATGTTTTGAAGGTAGTGCTTGGAAATTCGTTTCCAATAACAATTCTGGCGAAATGTCGCTCACCAAATCCAATTGTGCCGCATTTTCTTCACCCATTAAATGGTTTATCAACAAAGAAGGTCAGTTTATTTTGAAAATACTCAGTGCCGGTGAAAAAGCCAAGAAAGTTCGAGATGGTTATGTTTTGACGGTTAACGTTCAAGATGAAAATAACTTCCAACTTATTGATAAAATCAACGTAGGCAACAAACCGACCGATGTGGTGTATCAATTTCAAAAAACGAATTAAAACTGGGTGAATCCCAATAAAATCTAACAGTATGAGCAGAAAAATTATAGTAACCGGATTGGCTTTGGCCATTTTCTCAGGCAGTATCTTAAGCAGTTGTGAATCAGTGAAGAATACGAATAAAACTCAACGAGGTGTAGCTATTGGTGCTGCTGGTGGTGCAATTCTCGGAGGTGTTTTGGGGAACAATATCGGCAAAGGCGGCAATGGTGCCTTGGGTGCTGTGCTTGGTGGTGTCATCGGAGGTGTTGCTGGTGGTGTCATCGGAAACAAAATGGACAAACAGGCGCGTGAAATCGACAATGCTTTGCCCGGTGCAGACGTAGTTCGTGTAGGCGAAGGCATTAAATTGGTTTTGGGTGAAAATGCGGTTCGTTTTGATTTCAATAAGTCGACCTTGACTGCGGCAGCTAAAGCCAATCTTGATAAATTGGTGAAAGTATTTACCGAATATCCAGACACTGATATCATCATTTACGGTTATACTGACAGTTCAGGTGCCGATGATTACAACTTGAAACTTTCAGAGCAAAGAGCAGCAGCGGTAAAGGCTTACTTATCCAAAAAAGGGTTGGCAGCTTCGAGATTTACTACCAAAGGTTTGGGTGAATCAGATCCGATTGAATCTAACGATACCGATGCCGGTAGAAGTAAAAACCGCCGCGTGGAATTTGCCATTACAGCGAACGAGAAAATGGTTGAAGATGCCAAGAAAGAAGGCGGGAAATAATCTCAAGAATTCATAAAATAAAAGCTGTCCATTCGGGCGGCTTTTTTTATCCCCAACATTTAACACAATATTTTGTTTAATTATTTTGATAAATTGTTAAACAATATCTACTTTTACCTTCGCGAATAAAAGTATTGTAAATCATGGCCGCTAGCAAGAAAACCACCACCAAGAAAAAGCAAATCAACGATCTTCATATCATCACAGTCTATATGGATGATGTTCTTGAAAATCCGGATGCCAACAGAAATGTCTACACTTTCTGCAAAACTGTTGGAATTGAAGAAAGTGATTTCTACAGTTTTTTCAGTTCGATGGAGCATCTTCGACAAATGATTTGGGTGCAGTTCTTTGAAAATGTGCAGCAAACCATTGCACAAGATTCGTCATATTCAACTTACACCGATAAGAACAAATTACTGACTTTGTATTTTTCGCTTTTTGAATTGCTCACACTCAACCGTTCTTATGTGTTGCATTCGCTGAAAGAAAACGGAAAAGGTTTAGAAAATCTCATGGATTTAAAATTGTTTCGTCAGGAATTTAAAGCCTTTGTGGGCCAAATCATAAAGGAAAATCAAGAAACAGAATTAAAAAAACTGGATAAATTCTCCCAGCCGTTTTTCTCTGAAGGTGCTTGGATCCAATTTCTGTTTTTGCTCAAATATTGGTTGCACGACAGCTCAAAAGGTTTTGAAAAAACAGATGTTCTAATCGAAAAATCTGTCAATACTGTAGTCGATTTGCTCGATACTAAACCCTTGGAAAATCTGATTGATTTAGGAAAATTCCTCTGGAAAGAAAGAGCGATTTAATCACATAATCTTTAGTAAGAATTTATGAAGACTTTAGACAAAATTCCGACCAATAAAATCGAGCGAGCCGGTGAATTGCTCAAAACCGGCATCAAAGTAGGCGGAAATTATGTGGCTTATTATGGCAAGAAAATGGTCAATCCGGATTTGTCTAAAGAAACCTTAAATCAAAACAACGCCGAAGACATATACGAAGGCTTGCAAAACCTCAAAGGCAGCGCACTCAAAGTAGCCCAAATGCTGAGCATGGACAAAAGTATCATGCCGCAAGCTTATGTTGAGAAGTTCTCGTTGTCACAATTTTCGGTTCCGCCACTATCGGCGCCTTTGGTTCGGAAAACTTTCAAAAAATACCTTGGCAAATACCCCGAGGAACTATATGATTCATTTACACCAGATGCAGTTAATGCAGCCAGTATCGGTCAAGTGCATCAAGCATACAAAGACGGTAAAAAACTCGCGGTGAAAATTCAATATCCAGGTGTGGCCGATAGCATCAGCTCAGATTTGGCGTTGGTGAAACCTTTTGCCACAAGAATGTTCAATCTTAAAGGAAAAGATTCTGAAAAGTATTTCCTCGAAGTAGAACACAAACTTTTAGAAGAAACGGATTATATACTAGAACTCAAGCAAAGTCTTGATATGGTTCAGGCTTGCGGTCATATTGACCATTTGCGTTTCCCGAATTATTATCCGGCTTGGTCTTCAGAGAAAATCCTCACTATGGATTGGATTGATGGCGAACATCTATCTGAATTTGCGTCTAAGAATAAAGATCAGGTAAAAGCCAACCGCATTGGGCAAGCTTTGTGGGATTTTTACATGTATCAGATGCACCATTTGCGCCAAGTGCACGCCGATCCGCATCCGGGGAATTTCTTGGTAGATGAAACCCATTTGATTCCGATTGATTTTGGTTGCATCAAGAAAGTACCGAATGATTTTTATGTACCGTATTTTGAATTGGCTAACCCGAAAATCATTAACACTCCGGTTTTGTTTGAAGCCAAACTGTATGAACTCGAGATTTTGCGCACCGATGATTCTCCGGAAGAAATCCAATATTTCACGGGTATTTTTCACCGCTTGTTGAGCTTGTTCACCCAACCTTTTCATGGCGATTATTTCGATTTTTCGGATGAGGAATTTTTCGGAGCCATTGCTACCATGGGCGAAGAATTCACTAAAGACACCCAATTGCGCAAGATGAATGGCAATCGCGGTTCGAAACACTTTTTATACATCAACCGAACTTTTTTCGGACTTTATAATCTAATGCACGATCTTAAAGCGGCAGTAAATACCCAAAATTACCTTCGCTTTATCCATTGATGATTTGTTTTTTTGGTTAGTTAGTGAGAAAGAGTAAGCCCTTAAAAGGTTTGCTCTTTTTCTTTTAACGCAGTTGACGCACTTCAAAATACGTTTTTCCAGCATAAGCATCGAGGTTCACTCCTGATTGGTAATTTTCTGCGAAAATCTCTACATATTCTCCTGCGGTCAAATAAACCAGCGCATGAATTGTTCTGGAAACCGGCCCCAAATTAGAATGATTACCAGAAGTCTGCTGATACAAACTGCCATTTTTATAAATCCCGATGGAATAGAACTGCGTGTTGCTTTGATTATCGGTATGGAAACCAGCGTTCACTTCATAATATCCTGTTTTCAGGGCTATAAAGCGATTGGTTCCGGTATTAAATTCACTATTGACATCAAAAACAATCGTGTTGAAATTCAGCAATTGCCAGCCGCTAGTGTTCAAGCTTTGGTTAGCACTTAAATTCGTGCGCACCATCGACATGGATGCAGGCGTTACCCATGAAGCATTTCCGACAGCATCACTTTGTAAAACCGCATTATTAGTAGCACCTGAAGTCATTTGGAAATTAGTGGTTTTGGTTTTTCCGTTCACTTCAAGTTTATTGCCGGCAGATGGTGTAATGCCAATTCCGATATTGGTTCCGTCATCTATTGCCACGCCGTCAACGAGTTTGGTGCCGTTCCATTTCGGGATACTATTCAATCCAGCTGAGTTCACCTTCGGATCAGTTTCAGTAATCGCCAAGCTCGAGGTATTTACCCAAGTAGTAGCACCAGCACCATCGGTTTGGAGCACTTGTGTATTACTGCCTCGCGAAGTTGGAAAAGCGTATCCGGCAATTGTAGGGTTGCCTACCTGAACTTGCCCGTTGATGCGTAAAATGTTCGTGCTGAAATCGCCGTAAATTAAGGCGTTGTTGGCATCGGCATTCGAGTTTTCGATATACAGTTTGTCGCTTCCGGTTTCGGTTCGACCCGCTTGAAAACCGATACCAATGTTTCCATTTCCGGTTGTATTACGCAATGCTTCATAACCCAAGGCCACATTGTTGGTCCCGGTAACGGAATTTCGCAAAGCCGCAAAACCGACTGCTGTATTTCCGGTATTGGCCAAAAAAGGCGCATTGTAACTGGTCATGGCTTGTCGTCCGATGGCTACATTGAAATTAGAAGTAGTGTTGGAGAACATCGCTCCAGAACCAATGGCAGTATTTTCCGAACCGCTGGTGTTGCTGAAAAGGGCAAAGTCGCCCATGGCCGTGTTGCGTTGTCCTGTGGTATTTGCTGTGAGTACATTCGCCCCAAAGGCAGAATTCCGAACGCCATATTGAGAAGCAAAACTAATCGTTGGATTCACTAAGGAATTTGCCCCAAAAGCAGTATTTCCATTATTGTAATTAAAACCGCCGTCGTAACTAGCATCGCCAATATAACCCGCACGGATGTTGAATCTTTTAAAAACAATGTCTTGATTGTCGGTGGTTCCGATAAAGTTACTCGCCGGAGTCGTTCCGCTATTACCAGTGGTGAGCCAAGCCGAGCTGTTGAGGTTTTGCCACGTTACATTGCCCGCACCGTCGGTTTGCATGATTTGCCCGTTGGTACCGCGAGAAGGTGGAAGCAAATAATTGTTGAGTGTAGTGGTTCCGATCGAAACGTTTCCAAGGAAATAACCGGCGTAATTCGTTCCTGATTTTAATACTTCGGAATAAATACCATAATGAGTGCCGCCTGCCGAAGGGTTGATGTAATTATAGCTGCCGTATTTAAGACCGGTTCCAGCGCCGTCGAGTGTATTGAAAGTGCCGTAATGTGTTACGTTTGCCGAATTGGTAATGCTGTTGTAAGTGCCGTATTGCAAGCCAGTTCCTGTTCCTGATAGCAGGTTGAAATTCCCGAAATGAATGCCACTTCCGGTATTACTGATGGTATTGGAACTGCCATATTGAATACCAGTTCCTGCACCGCTAAGGTTGGTGAAATTGCCATAATGAACACCGGTTCCTGAATTATTGATATTGATACTGCTGCCGAACTGATTGCCATTTCCTGTTCCGCCAATGTCGTTATAGTTACCGTAATGAACCGCATTTCCAGAGTTGCTTACACTGATGTAACTGCCGTATTGTTCGCCACTTCCGGTGCCTGACATATCTGTGAATACGCCATAATGAATGCCACTTCCGCTACCCGATAAATTATTGTTGGTGCCATAATGAATCGCATTGCTCGAATTCGAAATATTGATGCTGCTGCCATATTGTTTGCCGGTTCCTGTTCCGGTAATATCGCTGTAAACTCCGTAGTGATTGCCGCTTCCTGAACCAGACATTCCGTTGTAAGTGCCGTGTTGGTTGCTGTTTCCGGAATTAGACACCCAATTGGCCGTTCCGAATTGCACTCCGGTTGTTCCCGTTCCCGAAAGTGTATTGAGTATGCCGTAAGTATTGTCTGTCGATGAACCGTTGACTGTATTACTGATGCTAATGTTGTCAATTGTGTTGGATGTATTGTTGGTCGCGCTCGAATTGACCAATCTGTCTGTGGTGCCACCTTGAATTTCAAGCGGAAAATTGGCGGTGTTTTTTCCGATTGCGACATTTCCGGTATGAAACATATTATCGGTAATGAGCGTCGGTGCAGTTGATGTTCCTACTTTATGCCAATCAGCATCGGAGTTCATTGTCGAATTAATTCCAATCCAACTGGTGGTCGCTTGGTTCCAATAATAAAAACCGGGCGCATTTGCTCCTGAAGTTGTGGTGAGAAAAACCAACATCCCATTTTGTGAAGCCGTCGGATTGGTCGCCGGAAAAGCATCAACACGAGGAATCAGAATACCGTCAGTATGGGCTGGAGCTGCTTGATTGGACGAACGCACATCGAAAGTAGCATTAGGCGTCGTGGTTCCGATTCCGACTTGAGCCAGTACCGATTGCAACATAAAAAACAAAATGACAACTAAGTGTAACTTATATTTCATTCGAGGTAGTTTGTAAATTAGGGTAGGACAAAGGTAAAACCAATTTGGCACGGTACAAGTAAAATCGATGAGTGTTAAGCAATTGCCGATTACTCGCAGTTTCTCACATTGAAATTTTTTATTTCCTGAGAGAATGTTCAATTTTGTGCTTCAATCTTTGTCATGCTTAGTGTCAACAACATTTCTTTTTCTTATGCCAACAAGCCCACGCTTGAATCGGTTTCGTTTACTTTAGAACGCGGGAAATGCCTTGCGGTGATTGGGGAAAGTGGTTGCGGGAAAAGTACTTTACTGCAACTGATTTATGGTTTGCACGATTTGAATCAAGGCGAAATTTTCTGGAATGGTGATCAGGTTTTTGGGCCGAAGTTCAACTTGATTCCTGGTGTCGATACCATGAAATATTTGGCTCAAGATTTCGATTTGATGCCTTACATTACCGTCGCAGAAAATATAGGTAAATTTCTTTCTAACCGATATCCGAAACAAAAGAAGGAGCGCATTGCCGAATTGCTCGAACTGGTCGAAATGACTGAATTTGCCCAAACCAAAGTGCAGTTTCTTAGTGGCGGACAAATGCAACGAGTGGCTTTGGCTAGAGTTTTAGCCTTAGAGCCTGAACTTATTTTACTAGACGAGCCATTCAGCCATATTGATAATTTCCGAAAAAATGCCTTGCGCAGAAAAGTCTTTAGGCACTTGAAGGATAAAGGAATTACTTGTATCATTGCCTCACATGACAGCAAAGATATTTTGGGTTACAGCGATGAAACCCTTGTTATCCGTGAAGGCAAAATGCTCTCACACGCCGACTCAAAATCAGTGTATGAAAACAACTTCAATCCATACATAGCGAGTCTTTTTGATGATATTAGCGAATTGCCTTTGGGGGAAAATGGCAATATGATTTGTGCTTATCCACACCAATTGAAAGTGGTCGAAAAATCTCCGGTGAAAGTTCAAACCCAAGCGAATTATTTCAAGGGTAACGGATATTTGATTGAGGCCGATTTTGAAGGTTCGACTGTTTTTTTTGAAAATAAAACTCCAATAGAAAAAGGCACATTTCTGTACCTCAAATTTGAAAAATAATCGATCACCAACCCATGATTTGACTAATTTTGTAAAAACTCTTGAACCATGAAAAAACTCTTTTTATTTTGCTGGGCAATATCACTGAATTTACAGGCTCAATTGCAATGGCGGCCTTTGCCTACAGCGATTACCAATATCGACAACCAGCGTTTTGACGATGTATTTTTTTTGAACGAAAATTTGGGTTGGGCAGCCAACGGAGCTTATGCCGCAGTATATAAAACCACAGATGGCGGTGCTACTTGGACTACGCAAATTACCGAGCAATCTCTAGGCGGCAACTACTACTTCCGCAACATTGAATTTTTGAACGAAAATATTGGGTTTTTAGGCACACTAGATAATGTTTTCTTTAAAACCATTGATGGCGGCACTACTTGGATTCCGGTGACCAATTTGCCCAACGCCCCAAGAGCCGTATGCGGTCTGGATGCTGTAGGCGAATCTACGGTGTATGGTTGTGGAGCTTATTTTTCTCCGGCCAGCGGAACACCGGCATACATCATCAAATCGACCGACAGTGGTGCGACTTGGCAACACATTGATATGACGCCTTATGCCACGGCTTTAGTAGAAATTTTGTTTCAGGATGAAAATGTGGGTTATGCATCTGGCGCAGACAGCAATGGCGGTGTGATTCTAAAAACTACCGATGGCGGCGCGACTTGGGCTTCGATTTACAATTCGGGAATTCCGGGCGAATATGTTTGGAAGTTGCAAATATTGTCTTCAAACAACAATGTGCTTTTTGGTTCGGTCGAAGCTTCTGAGCCCAACAATGGCAGAATGGTTCGTTCGCTGGATGGCGGCGTGAATTGGATTGCCAAGGAAGTACCGTTTACTAGTGTGCAGGCCATTGGTTTTTTAACTGAAAATCACGGTTGGGTGGGCGGATATACTTCTAGTATTGGCACCAATTTTCCGTTTATGGAAACCAACGATGGCGGCGATACCTGGACCGATGCTGGGGTTGGAGGTAATTTGAACCGTATTTTTTTCCTTTCAGATCATTTGGCCTATGCTTCAGGCGCGACAATTTATAAGTACAGTGAAAGCTTATTGTCTGATCCGAATTTTGTGGATACCAACCGCGTTCCGTTAAAAGTTACTGTAGCACCGAATCCGGTCAAAGACAAGCTCAGTGTGTCTATAGATTTTCCTGAACCCGACCATATCGTGATGCGACTTTATGATGCCACAGGCAAATTACTCAAAGTACTGAAAGGCGAATCAGTGAGTGCCGGTACCAAGAAGTATACTTTCGATTTTCCGTATCCGTCGGGAACTTATTTTTTAAATCTTCATAACGATACTGGAAGACAATCGGTGAAATTTGTCAAGTAATATTGATTTGAAGCTGAAATGTTTAAATTTGACTGTTAACTTTTAAAGCAAACCCGATGACGTATCATTCAAAAATTGCTGGGCTGGGCTATTTTGTTCCGGAACAAGTAGTCACCAACGACGATCTTTCAAAAATAATGGATACCAACGACGACTGGATTCAAGAAAGAACTGGCATTCAAGAGCGACGTCATGTTGTTAAAGGCAGCGGCGAAACCACAACTACGATGGGCATCAAAGCCGCAAAAATTGCCATAGAACGTTCAGGTATCAACAAAGATGATATCGATTTTATTGTGTTTGCGACCATTTCTCCGGATTATTATTTTCCGGGGCCGGGCGTGGCGCTTCAGAAAGAACTGGGTTTAAAAACCGTTGGCGCGCTCGATATTCGCAACCAATGTTCAGGGTTTGTTTATGCCTTGTCGATTGCTGATCAGTACATCAAAACTGGCATGTATCGCAATATTCTGATTGTGGGTTCGGAATTGCAATCTATTGGGCTTGATATGACTACCAGAGGTCGTGGTGTTTCGGTAATTTTTGGTGATGGAGCAGGAGCGGCCGTAATTACTCGTGAAACGGATTTGACTAAAGGCATACTTTCCACACATTTGCATTCTGAAGGAGAGCATGCTAAAGAACTCGCTGTTTTGGCTCCGGGCATGGGCGGTCGTTGGGTAACCGATATTTTGAAAGACCATGATCCGGATGATGAAAGTTATTTTCCATACATGAACGGGCAATTTGTATTCAAGAATGCGGTAGTACGTTTTAGTGAAGTAATTAACGAAGGTTTGCTCGCGAACAATTTGACGGTAACCGATATCGATATGCTGATTCCACATCAAGCCAATTTGAGAATCTCGCAATTCATTCAAAAGAAGTTTGGACTAAGTGACGATCAGGTGTTCAATAACATTCAGAAATTTGGCAATACTACGGCGGCGTCGATTCCGATTGCGCTTACCGAAGCATGGGAATTGGGTAAAATCAAATCTGGTGATTTAGTGGTTCTGGCTGCTTTTGGTAGTGGTTTTACTTGGGCGAGTGCAATGATTAGATGGTAGTATTTTTTCGATTTAAAGCAAAAAAAAAACCAGAGTGCACACTCCGGTTCTTTCTCTCTAACTAAAACTCAATTTATATAAAACCCAATTATAAATTCTAAAGGAATTTTACTTTTTGATTGATGTAACTATAGACTTCCAAATGCCTTTACTGTTACAAAGAATCTCAAAATAATTTGTTGGACATTCTTATCGCTTCATCGAAAAATGCGATTTGAATTCTTTCTCTACGTTGTCTTCTTGATAGGTAATTGTAAACCAATAATCGTCTGAAGGCATCATTTGTCCGCTGAAAGTTCCATCCCAACCATTGCCATCAGGCTTGATTTGCGTCATGATTTTTCCATAGCGATCAAAGATATAAATCACTGATTTTGCTTGGTTTTCTAAAGCTTTGATGTTCCAAGTATCATTGAATCCGTCACCATTTGGCGTGAAGAATTTAGGATAATTTACAATCAATGCTTGGGTCGAAGTCATGCCGCAACCGTTTTTATCTCTAACAGTAACTGTATGAATTCCCGATGAAACGTTCTCAAATATAGGGCTGTCTTGGAACAAACCATGGTCTAACTGATACTCGTAATCTCCGGCTCCGATAGTCTGAATAGTAATTACTTGATTGTCATCGAAGGCTTCAGTCACCGCATAACTAACCACTGCTGGCTCAGACGAACCTACTGTTGCAGGCATCGGCTCAGAATCGCATCCCGTTAAAATATCTGTAGCTACTACGGAATAAACACCGGGCAACATCGCTTGATAAGTACTGCCGCTTCCCACTAGTGCTCCATCTTCATTATACCATTTGAACATGTAGGCCGAAGCGCTCAATCCGCTGGAAATGGTGTAAGGGTTTAGTACTACATTGTTTACAGAATCATAACACATGATACCGCCTTGTGGTGTTGGTTCCGGCAATTTGTTTACTTTGATTTGTAAGCTCTTGACATCAAAACAAGTTGCTGTCAAATTGTTGGTTACTTTGACATAGATGGTTTTCGCATCAGTAACAGTCACAGCATTGGTTCCGGTTACGGCATCATTGAATGAAGTGTAATAAGTAACTGTGAATTCAGAACCAGTTTGGTTGCCTAAAGCCGAGCTATCTAAAGTGGTCAAATCAAAGTTGAACAAACCATCGTTGGTGCCATCGGTATCGCAAGTGCGCAGTAAATTTGCAGGAACCGGATATACCACAGGCGTATCGATAATAGTTACATCAAAGGAACTTTCATCGTATTGTGTAGCATCAAATGGAGCTGTTCCGTATATATAAATGGTTTGCGAAGTATTTACTCTTTGTCCGGCCAATAAATGGGTTCCGGTGCCTAAAGGGCCAGTATAATAACCTCCAATAGTTAAAGTAGGCAGTATATAGCTTTCACAAGTAGTCACATCGGCCACTTCATCCACGTTGTATATGGTAGCATAGAAACTTTTCTCATCGGTACAATTTGGAGTGGTTCCAGTTTCGGCATATACATAAATCGTTTGGTTCGAAGTAATTGAATCACCCGCGTTTAACGGGGTTCCGGTTCCGTTAGTTCCGGTAAAGTAATTACCAACCGGTAACGCTGGCAGAACATATGCATTGGCAGCAAAAACATCAGCAATTGGCGCAATCACTGGTGATACGTTGATGGTTACCGTAAAAGTATTCTCGTCAATACAATTGATACGCTCGCCAGATTCGGTATAAACATAAATGGTTTGAGAAGTGGTAATCACATCGCCGGCCAGCATTAAATTACCTTCGCCACTATGAGGTCCGCCAGGAAGTTTGTAGTAATTTCCGACAGTCAAAGCGGGCAATACATATCTGTCGCAAGCAGTAACGTTTGACGGAGCATCTGCCTCTATAGAAAATACACTGATGTAAAAACTATTCTCGTTGGTGCAAAATGGAGCCGTAGTTGCGACTGCATAGATGTAAATTCTCTGTGAAGTTGTGATTACAGTTCCGCCGGGTAACATGGTTCCTGTTCCGTTAGGGCCGGTATAGTAATTTCCGACGCTCAGATTGGTCAAGGTATAAGAATTACAAATATCGATATCCGACCTTGAGTCAATCACTGGTTTGGCGCTAATGGTGACTACGAAGCTAGATTCGTTGTTGCAAGTTGCACTTGAAACTGATTGTTTGAAAATGTATACGGTTTGTGTCGATACAATTAAATCACCTGCAAATAAATGGGTTCCAGTAGCGTTCGAACCGGTATAATATTCTCCGCTGCTCAAAACAGGTAGCGTGTAGCTTTCACATACTGTTACATCTGCCAAAGTATCGATAATTGGTTGTGCGATAGCAATATTAAAATGCGCATTATCTGTACAGTTATTTCCACCTGCATTGGCAACATAAACATAAACCGTTTGCGATAAGTTAATCACAGTTCCTGGTTGGATTTCTGTTCCGCCACCTTGAGGAGCAGTATAATATTTTCCAACCGGTAACACAGGCAAAGTATAAGGGTTACATTGGGCAACATCGGCAGGAATCGTCAGTCCGATGATGACCTCAAATGAAGCATCAGCCGTACAATGGTCTGGTGTTTCTGCATGAACATATACGGTTTGTGAGCTGGTTAAGATTGTTCCCGCAGCGATTTGAGTTCCGCCGCCGTTGGGTTGTGTGTAATAATTTCCTTCGCTTAAAGCAGGTAACGTATAAGAAGTACAATCAAAAGCATTTTCAAAAGTTCCGAGCGTAACGGTTGATAGAATCGTCACGGTGAAGTTGTCATCAATCACACAAAACGGAGGTTCGGTAGCTGCGTAGTAAAAGTTAATAGTTTGTGTAGATGAAATCACGGTGCCCGGAAGAAGTTCCGTTCCGGTTCCGCTTGGACCTGTGAAATAGCCGCCAACCGCAGGCGCTGTCAAAGTATAACTGCCGCAAACACTTTGGTCTTCAGGAACAATCGTTTCAGGATCTAAAATGGTTACCTGAAAAGTACTACTGTTGGAGCAAGTTCCCGGTCCGTTAGGTTGGTTAAAAATGTAGATGGTTGAAGTAGTATCGACTAAATCTCCTGCAAACAAAGCGGTTCCAGTTCCGTTTGGCCCAGTGAAATAGTTTCCGTTAGTTAAAGTAGGTAGTGGATAGTTTTCGCAAACAAAAACAGCTTGCAGAGTATCCACCGCAGGCAATGGGCTTACAAACAAAGTGAAGCTGGTGCCGGTAGTGAAGCAAGTACTGTCAAAAGCACTTTGCACGCGAACGTATATGGTGGTATTGTTCGTAGCGAATGTAAAGTTGTTGGCAATAGGGTTGGTTCCGCTGTTGGCGTTGGCTTGCGAAGTATAGTAGCTCACCACATACTCTGAAGCGGACTGGCTTCCTAAGATGACGGCATTTTGCTGGTTCAAATCGAAAGCGGCATTGTTAAATGAAGAGCCTGAGCATTTAGTCATGTTGGGTGCAGCGTTGGCTACCGGAGGCGCAGAAGTCAGCAGTTGAAATGACTTTACAATAAAGCAAGCGCTGTTGTGGCTTTTGATTCTAACATAAATGGTAGTTCCCGGTGCAGCTGTGTATGAGTTGGGTAGTGGGCTAATTCCCGCATTGGCATTGGCCAGCGACCCATAATAACTCACTTGCGTTAAAGGGTTTAATCCGGCTTTTACCACAGTTGTATTTAGTGAAAGATCATAAGTATAAGTGGCTGCACCTGTATCGCAACGGTATAAATTAATTGGGTCTGGAGTGATGATTTCAGGCAAGTATTGAACCGTAATATAGTCGGTAATCGGCTGGCATCCACTAGTGGTTTGCTGATAAGTAATACCGTAAAATCCGGGTTCAGTAATGGTTAAACTTGGTCCGTTTTCACCAGGCACAATTGATCCGTCTTTTGTCCAAGAAAAAGTGTAATTCGCAGCATTTAAATTAGAATTTAATGTGTGTGAACTTCCATAGCACAAAGCGGTGTTGGCTGCCGTAGTTATATCTAAGCCTAAAACATCTTGACCGATATTGAATGTATCCGAGGAGATAAAAATCGCAGAATCTGATCCCGAATCTGAACGATCAGCAATGACCAATTTAATATGGTATAGTGTATTCGGAGTTAAAACAGCCGAAGCATTCATAAGCTTGGTTTGCCCGTTGAAATTAATCGCAGCGCTAGAAGCCGCAGAACCGCCATTGTAGCTGCCGAAAAACTGGGCATTGGCCGACGGACAAGACGAATTGTAAAGGAAATCCCTAATGGTTACCACCGAAATTGGAATGTTCGTACTGGGTACTACAGCCAAATTCGTGGTTACTCCGGTAGCGGTATTAGTCAACAAGAAAGCAAACGCATCAGAGAATTGGCATTGAAAATTACCGTATTCTTCAGAAGCGAACAAGAACTCGAAGTTGAACGTAGGCGAAATCGGCGTGAAATCGAATTCAAGCACACTAGCGTTTACCGAGCTCATCGCAATTCCTGATTGTGATAGCGTATGTTCCAAATCGGTATCGCCGGGCCAGTTGGCAGCGCCGTCGTTCAAATCAGAACTGTTTGGTCCTGCGCCGTGCATGACATCGCCGGTGCTAAGCATTACGCCCGATTGCATAGGAAATCTAGGGTTGGTGTTCTGGAAGAATCCGATTCCGTTCGAAGAATTAAAGTTAGTTCCGGTTCTCCAAGTAATGTTGGTGGCTGCAACACAAGGTGAGTTAATCAACACCGAATTAACCAATTGAGGCACGGTGTAAGTGTTGGTGCTGACTGATATGGCTTGCGAGAAGCACGACACAGTCATAGCCGTAGCTAGAATGAGTAGTAATTTTTTCATAGTAGATTTGGGGATTTACTATTAAATTATATTATGTTTTTGACACTCCAAAGATTTGTTATTAAATCGATAAAATACAAATAAAATCGACGAAATGCATCTTTTTTAATTTAATTGATATAAATTACTTACAAAAAAATTGATTTGCACTCTGTGTAAAATTGAATTTGCACTATTGATTGCCAAAGTTTCTGTGTCCTCGCACGGTTTCATATTGTATGAGTTATCCTTATCTTTGGCCACTCAAATTCATTTGACATGTCTATAGCTGCGTTGCTCACACCTTTAATTCAAAAAGCCATTACAGAACTTTTCAATCAGAGTATTGATAAAATCGAGTTTCAAGCTACCCGAAAAGATTTTGAAGGTGATATTACTTTAGTGTTGTTTCCTTTGTTGAAGTTCATTAAAGGTAATCCGGCAGCTATCGGAGAACAATTAGGGAATTATCTGGTGCAGAACACCAACGAAGTTACAAGTTTTAATGTCGTTTCAGGATTTTTGAATATCGTGATTACCGACGGTTATTACACAAATTTTTTCAATGTTATTAAAGACGACGAACATTTTGGCATTGTCGCACCAAAGCCTGAGCAGAAAGCCATAATGGTCGAATATTCGTCGCCCAATACCAATAAGCCGCTGCATTTGGGTCACGTGCGCAACAATTTGTTGGGTTATTCGGTGGCCGAGATTTGCAAAGCAGCCGGAAACAAAGTTTATAAAGTTCAAATCATTAACGATCGCGGTATCCATATTTGTAAGTCGATGTTGGCTTGGCAAAAATTCGGCAACGGAGAAACGCCGCAAACTTCTGGAATGAAAGGCGATAAACTCGTCGGGAAATATTACGTAGCATTCGATCAGACCTATAAACAAGAAGTGAACGCATTAGTGGCCGAAGGAAAATCTGAGGAATATGCCAAGAAAGAAGCACCAATCATGCTGCAAGCCCAACAGATGTTGCTCGATTGGGAAGCCGGAAAGCCTGAAGTAGTCGAGCTCTGGAAAACCATGAACCAATGGGTTTACGACGGATTTGCTGAAACATACCAAAATCTTGGTGTTGATTTCGATGCCTACTATTATGAAAGCGACACTTATCTTTTAGGAAAAGCAGTGGTGCAAATGGGCCTCGAGAAAGGCGTGTTCGAGAAAGATCCCGACGGTTCAGTCTGGATTGATCTAACCGCAGAAGGTTTAGACCGTAAAATAGTGTTGCGCTCAGATGGTACCGCAGTTTATATGACCCAAGATATTGGCACCGCAATACAACGGGTTAAAGATTTTCCGGATGTTGGCGGTATGGTTTATACTGTAGGCAACGAACAGGATTATCACTTTAAAGTATTGTTCTTGATTCTGAAAAAGCTCGGGTTTGATTGGTCTGAGAACCTATTCCATTTGTCTTATGGGATGGTGGATTTGCCTTCCGGTAAAATGAAATCGCGTGAAGGAACCGTTGTCGATGCCGATGATTTGATGCAAGACATGACGCAAACTGCGAAAGCACTCGCTGAAGAATTAGGGAAATTAGAAGGCTATTCAGATGCTGAAAAAAGCAAGCTATACCAAACCATTGGTTTAGGCGCTTTGAAGTATTACATTTTAAAGGTAGATCCGAAGAAGCGCATTTTGTTCAATCCGGAAGAATCGGTTGATTTTGCAGGAAATACCGGACCGTTCATTCAATACACCTACGCGAGAATTCAATCGATTTTGCGCAAAGCAGATTTTGATGTCACCGCTCCACTTCACATCAAGCTCCATCCAAAAGAAAAGGAACTAATTAAAGTTCTCGAGCAGTTTCCGGAAACTATACAAAACGCGGCGCAACAGCATAGTCCTGCCTTAATTGCAAATTATACATATGAATTGGTCAAAGAATACAATTCATTTTACCAGTCAGTTTCTATTCTTGGCGAGGAAAACCAGCAAATGAAAGTTTTTCGCGTACAGTTGTCTAAAAAAGTGGGTGATACGGTAAAAACTGCCTTTAAGCTTCTAGGAATAGAAGTTCCTGAGCGGATGTAATCAAAAACGAAATTTCACACTTAAATTCGGAGTGCGTTCTAGGGAATAAATTCGTACACTTTCTATTCCGGTTTGTGTTGCATTGACCCGGTAATACTGGTGAATGGTGTTTTGTTTGTTGAGTAAGTTCAACACCGAAAAGCTGGTTTGCAATTCCGTCTTTTGGTTCCATTTCCAAATTTTAGACGCTGAGAAATTCAGCTGAAAATATTCCGGCAAACGCGAGCTATTAGGGGTTTTGTAATCAATTGTTGGCTGGGCCGGATTTGTTACATTTAAAGTAGTTGAGGAAGGCTCAGTTAGTGGCTTTCCGGTATGCCATTTTCCACCGATCGCTACCTTAATTTGGTTCCAATTGTAAGCCGCCATGGCCGATAAGGTGTGTGCCAGTTCAAAATTATTCGGGAATTCCTGAGCATTCAATGACTGAAATGAATACCGATTTTCATTGTAACTATAACTAATCCAGGTTTGATAACGTTTAAAATGGCGCTGCACGAGCATTTCAGTACCGATAACATCATAGCTGCCCGTTGTTTTTGCAAACTCAAATTGGTTCTGGAAACCTTGACTGTTGCTGGTAATGCCGTTCACTTTTTTATAGAAATTGTCCCAAGTCAAGAGCCATTTTGGGTTTTTAAAAGTCAGGCCAATGCTCCACTGATGGCTTGTAGTAATAGGTATTGAAGCATTGTTGGCCAAAGTCCAGCGTCTTTTTTCGATGCCCAAAAAGTCTTGTTGTAAATCAATAATTTGCGATAAGGTTTGGCTTTTTTGTTCGGTGAGTAATTCCAAACTCAAATATTGAGTCAGGCTCTGATGGAATTGAATTCGCGATTCTACCCGAGATTTTTCAAAATTTTCAAAGTGATTCAACCTGCCGCCCACGGTAAGCAGTGTTTTTTTACTGGGCGATTGGTAATTGATTTCTAGGATGCCCACATGGGTGCGATTGATTTCTTTTACATGACGTGAAAAAGCAGGTGAGTTGATTTCATCGTCATTACTTACCCCGATTTCGTCCCACTGATAGCCTGAATGGATACTCAGTTTCTCCGAGAAACGGTAAATACTTTTGATTTGCAAGCCCAAATCAAGTAAGGTGTTTTGTTGCTTGAACACTTGATTGTTTTGAATTGCATTGCGTGTAGCATCAAGGTTATAATAAGAACCATAAAAGTTGATTTGGCTCGTAAGTTTATTATTCCAAATGGTTTTCCAATTGAGCGCGCCTCCAATATTCTCTTGGCCAAGGAAACTATTTCTCTGGTTGGTATTATTGGTTTGGTCTACATCCAAATGGTTTCGGATGGTGATTGCGTCGAGCGTAAGTTCATGGCGATGGGATATTTTTTGTTGGTATTGAAAAGTTAGGTCGTAAAAATAAAACGTCTGATCGCTCTTAATTGGGTTGACATTGCTGCTTTGCAAATCGGTGACTATTGTATTTTGAAATACCCGATTGCTATAATTGCGGTAAGTGGTGGTCGAGAAAAAATCAGTCAATGACCTTCTAGAAGATAGCTCGATGCTGGCTTTAGGAGAAAGTTTGAATTTGGTGTAAAAATCCGCGCTAATCAAATCTGAGCCGATACTGGTTTGGCTGTCTTCAATATTTTTTGAATGCGTCGAAATATCTACTACACTGGAAACACTTTCACCAAAAAATGCAGATGAACCATTTTTAGCAATAGTGATTTTGTGTGCCAATGACGGATTAAAAGCCGAAATCAGCCCAAAGAAATGCCCAGTCTGAAACATCCGGATTCCGTTCCATAGAAATAAATTTTGGTCGTGGGTTCCGCCACGCACACTGATGTTCGAGACAGTTTCGTCGGCGCTGTAAATTCCCGGCATTTGTTGTATGGTTTGTAGCACATCAGGTTCAGTCAGCCCCGGAAGTATTCCGAATTTCTTGGGTTGGGCTTCAATGGTACCATCTTTTTTTTTGCAGATTCCGGAAGTAAGGTATTGTTGGGCCACTACTTCAGTTAGCTCCTGAAAAATGGGCTCAATTTTTATTTTCGGACAGTGACTCACATACAAAAGCCTTGGGTCAATTTTCTTTGGTTCATAACTTTGGTGCCTGAATTCAATCAGGTTGGGCGAAACCACCGGCAGTTCGAAATAACCATTTTGGTCTGTAGACTGCAACACTTGCGTACCACTAATTTGAACCAGCGCATTTTCCACCGGTAGGTTACTTTGACTATCCAAAAGATAACCACAAAGCGGTTTGTCAAGTTTCGGGTCGTCAACAATGGTATAGTATTTTTTGTTGAAAGCCACGAACTTTAGCTGTGTTTCTTTACTGATATAATCTAGTTTGGCTTCAAGTTTTAGTTCTTGAGCAGGTGGTGCCAACGAAAAAATGGCAATTTCATTTTCAATATAGTTGAACTTTACCTGATGTTGTATACTGATTTGTTCTAAAATCTGTTTCAAAGTAATGGTTGCTTTTTCACTTTGAGCCAAAATCAAAGCAGGAAAAAGTAAGAAAAGAATAAACAAACAGTTGTTATTTTTCCGCATCAAGGTAATTCAGGATGATTTTACGATCTGATACCTGTTTTATTTTCAAATGATAGTTGGCCGAGAGAATTTGTAAGGCGCTATGAATATCATTTTTAGGAAGTGTTCCGGTGAAAAGTTGCGAATTGGCAGTAGTATTACATTGAATCTGACAATCAAATTGACGTTCGAGTTCTTGCAATACCTGACTCAGTTTCTCTTTGTTGAAAGCCAATTCAGCTTGAGTCCATTCCGGTTGTGTGGCTTTGGTGTTAGGAATCGCAATGAGTTGTCCATTTTCAAAAGCTACTGACATTCCTTTGGTGATAATCACTTGTTGTTTTTGGTAATCTACCCGAACGCGGCCTTCATAGCAAGTAACATCAAAACGGTTCTCGCGCGCTTTCACATCGAATTGTGTTCCCAAAACGGTTACTTTACCCAAGTGTGTATTGACTTCAAATTTTTTGCCTTTGGCTACCTTGAAATAAGCTTCGCCCTTTAAATCCAATTGGCGGTGGTTGCTCCAAAGCAGTTTGCTGTAATGTACTTCAGATCCTGAATTTAAAACTACTTGTGAATCATCAGGCAATGTGAAAGTAGTCTGCTGACCATGACTTGCCGCTTCTGTAATAGAAACATTGGCTTTGTAGAATATTGTCAATCCTAAGAAGAGCAAAAAGAGCGCGGCCACTTTGAACATCCAATGTTGGTATAGGCTAACGGTTTTTGTTTCTTTATGCTGTCTTGAAACAATACGCTGGTAAGCCTCTTCTTCATTATAGGCTGGCGCTTCAAGTTCGGCTGAATATTGCGCAATTTTCTGGTATATTTTGTACTGCTCGGAGGCTTGAAACGCTTTCAATTCTTCGGCAGACATTTCTCCGGAGAGCCATTTCGCTAATTCAAAGTTTTCTTCCATGGTGTATTTGATTGTTCGTATAACAGTTCAAGATTTCAAAACCCTACTTGATTTGTTCAATATTCGCGCGCAAGGAAACCAAGGCACCGTGAATGCGCTTCTCCACTGCTTTAACACTGATATCGAGCATCTCGGCAATTTCAGTATATTTTTTCCCTTCGATGCGGTTCAGCAAGAATGCGGTGCGTTGGGCTTCGGTCAGATTTGCGATGGCTTTCTCGAGTTTGTCTTTGAATTGTTGTTCTTCTAAAATAAACTCAGGGCTTTGGTTATTGAGCGTATTTGAAGTTTTATTTTGGGCATAATTCAGCACCACTTTCTGATGGGCAATTTGGTTCAAAGTAGCATTGTTGGCCACGGTATATAAAAATGATTTGGCTTTTTCTGGTGGCACGTCTTGACAGTTTTCCCACAATTTAATAAAGGCTTCTTGTGAAATGTCGTTCGCCTGTTCTTCATTTCCGAATTTGAAGTACAGATAGTTGCGCAACGCTCTTGCATTGGTCTTGAAAAACGTTGAGAATATATTTTCGTCACAAATTCCTTTGGGGCGCGAATCGTTCATTATTGATATAAAAAAATTCAGGAGTGAAAGTAGAAAAAAAAAATTGGAAGTAGGGTTTTTTTGTAGAGATTTGTTTTATGGTTATCAAAGCAAAATTGCCATCTCAATGAAGAAGTATATTTTAGGTTTTATGGTTGTCATTTCTCTGACCATGATTGCTTGCCAAAGCGATGAATCAGAGCAAACAGTAGCACCACAAGGTTTAACAAAAGATTCAGCGCTTTCGCAATTGGCTTCTAGAGTTTCTCAATATCCAACCGCGCAAGACAACGTGCTCGACGGTACTGATGCTTTTGCAGTGGCATTGCCCGTTACTGTTACGGTTAATAATATCACTATCGTCGTCGATAATAATAGCAGCAATTGCCACGACATTGAAGACATTATCAACCAAAATACAAATGATGACGATATTATTTATTTTCAATTTCCCATTCGCATCATTTATAAAAACCACAATCAAGTTCAGGTAGTCAGCCAAGAACAATTTCAAACTATTTTGGCAGCTTGCCCACCGAACAGCACAACAACAGAAATTGAGTGTATCGATTTCAATTATCCGATTGTCATTAATTCCTACAACACCGCTACGCAAACCCCTACTTCTCATACCATTACTACCAATGCCCAGCTTTATAATTTTATTGATGGCTTAACAGTTAATGAAATTTACAGTTTTGTTTACCCGTTCTCAATGACCAATAACAATGGCCAAATAGTAACGGTAAATACAGATGCTGAGTTGCAAGCTGCCATTCAAGCCGCTATCGGAAGTTGCAACAATAGCCCGACCAATGAGTTTACTACAATTTTGGTTTCCGGTTCCTGGTACGTTTCCAGTTTCATTGAAGACGATCAAGACGAAACCTATGAATTTGACGGGTATAGTTTTACTTTCACCGCCAACGGAAATGTCATAGCGATTAAAAACAGCATAACCACCAACGGAACTTGGCGTCGAATTCCCGGAAATGGTTATACGAAGTTCGATTTAAATTTCAGTGGTTCACAGCTTGAAGATCTCGAGGAAGATTGGCAAATCATGGAATACACACCAACGCTGATTCGGCTTAAACACGTGAGCGGAGGCAATGGCGGAGTTCATTATTTAACGTTCTCTAAAAACTAAAATCCCATTTGTAAGGATTAATTATTTCTTAACCCATTTTATTTATATCGATATGAAAAAGCTAAAACTGATTCCTATTTTGGCGTTGCTCTTTATGGTCAATGTCGCATCTATGTGTTCTGATGATGATTCGTCTTCTTCATCTTCAACCCCTAACCAAGTTACCGATAATGTTTCCGGAGGAACATGGCGCGTGAGTTTGTATAACGAAGATGGTACGGTAAAAACTTCCGATTTTAGTGGGTATGCTTTCATTTTCGATGCAGACGGATCTGTTACTGCCATCAAAAGTGAGACAATACAAATCGGTGATTGGAGCAGTTATAACGATAGCGGTTCGACCAAGTTTGATCTTGTATTTGCGGCACTCGATGGCCCATTCGAATCGATTAGCGAAGACTGGAATGTACTTTCTTCTTCATCTACAGTCCTGAGTTTGAAACATGTTAGTGGCGGAGATGGTAGTATTGATTTATTGACTTTCACGAAAATTTAGTTAGTTAAAAACCAATAGGTTCAAAGGTTTTATCCAGCTCTAGGGCTGGTTTTTTTATGCCGATTCGATTCGATGTTGCCCCGATGAGACTGATTGGGATGCAAGAAGTCAAGTTTTACAGCCAATCAAGTAAGAACTTGGTCCAGCAGTCGAAAGAGAACAATTATAATTCGGGTTAGTGAAGATTGAAGTTCTTCTGAAGGCCGGTTTATTGCAGCATCACAAAGTAAATCACGGCCCAGACGGTAATAAAAAACAAACCCGGATAGACTACTTTGAAACGATTCGATTTCAAATTTCTTTTCACCAAGCCGAGATAAAACAAATAACCAATAAATATTGTGATCAGTAGAAGCGGAAGAAAGATTCTCATTTTATGCCTGATTTGACTTTAAAGATAGTTCTTTTTAAAAATGCGAACGGCTCAAAAAGAAGAAGACCGCATCAGAAATGAATCCGACACGGCCCTCGACTACTAAACAAACAATCATCATTTCTCCCCTAAGTCGAAATCGACCCAGATTTTAATATTTTCTGCGAACTTTTCCTTGACTAAACTTGGGATCTCAATGTTATAATCTTTACATTTTACGGTAAAATTGCTACTGGCGCTTACCCGACCGGCTTTCTCAACCAAGGCAATTTTGGTTTTGATTTTTTTGGTAACACCGTGAATGGTCAGTTCGCCTTCAAGGTCATAATTGGCTTTGCTACTCAATTGAGCAGCGTTGAAATTCAGAATCTTACCTTTAAAAGTAGCTTTCGGGAATTTAGAAGATTCCATGTAGTTTTCGTTGAAATGTTCTTCCATGAGTGGCGATTTAAATTTGAACGATTTGACTAATCCCAAAGCAACAAAGTCGCCAGTGGCTTTATCCAAGATGCACGAAGCACCGTTGTTGGTTGCGGCAATCTCTACTAAGTCGGGCATTGAAGCATCGAACTTAATTACGCCATTGCGGGTCATTAATTTTTGCGAAAACATCGCTTGCGTTCCCATGAGCAACAAAGCGACAATCAATATTTTTTTCATCTTTAGTTTTTTATTGTTCTACATAGCCCTGCAAAGCCCAATTCTGGATAATATCCACACGCGCTTTTGGCATTTTTCCGCTGGTGGGCATAATCGCGCCACAACTACCATCTATTCGGCATAGCAGTTCACCATTTTCACAAGCATCTTTTACCAATTCATAAGTTTGCAGATAAGGCTCTTGCCCATAATCTGGGTTGTGACAAGAATTGCATTTGTCGTCCATGATTTTTTTTACGTTGGCTTGATAAGTCGGAAATTCTACGACTCCGGCCACTTCTTCGTAGGTGTTAGATTCACAAGAATTCAGTAACCAAGCCATTATTATTGCAAACCAACAGGTCATCATTAAGGTCTTCATAATTAAAATACTCTATACATGTTAAATCCAAAAAATAGACTGCCACCATTCCATTTTCCAGTGGCGTTGGTGAAATAGGCCACATCGTTCATCGCTTGAGAATTAGAGAATACCAACTGAAAAACGTGTCCGCCGGTTTCTATATCAAAGCCGGCAGTAAGCGGGTTGTGGTACATTTCCTTTTCAGGTTCATTGATTCGAAAAGCATATTCAAGGTTGAAGCTGATTCTTTTCGATAGTTTGCAACGACCGCCGCCGCTTACCAGCATTTGGTCTTTTCTTTCGGTTCCGGGTTGGGCATCGTATAAGTTTTTGTGCACCCAAATCGGAGCTACTTGCAACGACACAGATTCGCTGAACTTTCTAGAAATCAATAATTGCGAAGTGTAGGCAAAACGGTTGTTGGCTTTGAATTCGGGAAATTCTTCTTCATCAAACTTCGACGAATTAATATCCATGGTGTGGTAGCCTACAAAAGTGAACGGAAAGCCATCATCTTTCTGACTGATAAGCATATATTTCGCGCCCAATTCAAACGTTTTATTGAACGTATGTCTTGAAGCAGAAAACGAGAGCCAATTGGTAGCGCCATAAATTCCGCCGATTTTGGTCAACGCATTATCGAGTCCGAAGAAGTTGTTGATGCCTTCTTTCAAATCGCCAAAACGGTGCGACACCAAGAAGTACCATTCGCCTTTTACAGGAAGTTTGGTCGATTGCATATTACAAATTTGAAGGCCTTTGAAAGCCGCAGCAGCTACCTGTTTTTCCTTGGGCTTGATGCTGTCCAGTTGGTTGAGTAAGTCTTCTTGAGCTATCAGGTTCGACGCAGCGAAGAAGAGAACAAACAAAAGTATATATCGATTGATATTCATAAAGTTAGGTTTATAATGCAGTGCATTGGTCTAGTTTTATTTCGCCCATGAGGTCATCATAACCGACCAATCTTCCTTTAATGGTAACTTTTTGGTTCGGTTCAATAGTGGTATTGGGTTCTTTCATTACACAAACAATGTCGTGTTCTAGAATAATCACTTGTCCTTCGGTTTGTACTACAGTTCCTGAAACAGCCACAGTTTTCTCTAGGTATTTAAGATTTGCTCCAGGAGTGTCTGCTATAAATTCGGCTGCGATGGTTTTCGAGCTGATTGTGAATTCCGGTTTTTCTTCAGAAACATTCCGAGCACCACCATACATCACGCAGCGATAACTCATGATTCCCACGACTGCCAGTGCCAACACAATCAGCAAAGTCCAAGTTGATTTTTTCATTTTATACTAGTTAATGACTACTTTCTTAACAATCTGATCGGATTCGTTAGACAATTCCATAAAATAAATTCCGCGGGTCAAATCGGTCAAATCAATGGTGTTGTTTTGGTCGGTGATTTCCGTGTTGATTTCTTTGAGCAATTTGGCGTTGGTGTCGAAGATTCTCACTTTATCAATTTTCACTAAACTGCTTTTTGCGATGTTAAACAAGCCGCTCGAAGGGTTCGGATACACCGCAATATCTTGCAAAGTGTCAAATTGTTCTGAATCCAATACTGCCGAGAAAGTCAAAGTTTTCGTTCCGTAGGTCGAATGTTCGCTGGTTACGGTGGTCGATGGGCCAATACCCCAAACAATGTTTAATGAATTCAGGGTGTAAGCGAAAGTGTAATCTTTAGCATCGCCAGTGCTGAATGGTCGGGTAAAAACAACTGTTCTGGTGGTTCCGGCAACAGTATTACTCACTAACGTCAGGTTGTTGGTGGTGTCTGTGGTTGGCGCTACATGGCCGTTGGAAGTAAAATATTGATCTAAGAGCGATGTGCCGTAAGTGTACACATCTTTGTTGGTAGCCATGTCCGAAGTACTCAAACCAATAGAGAACCATTTGTTCGAAGGCCCGACCATGGTAATCGTCACCAAAGAAGTAGCAGAATCCAGGTTCATTTTTACTTTCATACCGCCCATAGTAGTCAGGGCAGTTTCTTTTTGTTGGGCATTTGCGCTGAGTATCAGGCCCAAACAAAACATCAATAACAAACAGGTTTTTTTCATGTTTTTCATTTTTAGTAGATTAAGTTAAAATTTGTTTATTGCTGTTTGTTTAGTAAAATGATTAGTTCAGTATTCTTGTTGAAAGTCGCGTAATCCAGCGCAGTTCTGTTGTCGTTGTCTTTGCTGTTTTTATTCGCGCCAGCCGCAACTAGTTGTTTTACGATATCAGTTTTATTGAAAAAAGTAGCGTAAATCAAAGCCGTTTTGCCTTGGGTGTCAGCTTGATTCAAATCGGCTTTCAAATCGATGAGTTTCTGAGTAATAGTTGGGTTTCCCGACATCACAGCCGCCATCAAAGCGGTTCCCGTGCCGGAGTTGTAGTTGAGGTTTTTGGTTTTCTCGGCGATGAATAATGCCACCTCAGTATTTCCGCGATAGCAAGCCAGAATCAATGGGCTCGATTGGCGCTCATCAGGAGTGTCAATCAGTTTCGGATTGGAAGCGTAGATTTCTTGAATTTCCTGTAGGTTACCTTTTCTCGCTACATCAAAAACAGTCTTGACTTGGGCATGAGCGAGAAAGGCAAGGAGCAAAAAGGTGTAGGTTAGAATCCGGTTCATTTTGGGGTTTTTGTTATTTTGGTATGAAAACAGATTTTCAAAATAATACCCTACCTCGAATCGAATAAAAAAATATTTTTTTTCATAAATCCAGAAGAACAATCTTGAAACTTATGAAAAACAGCAAATTACAACCCGTATTTTTTGATTGATTGGTAAAGTTTGCCCGAATGCATTTTTCGCTATATTTGGATTCTTAAAATACCGTTCATGAAAACCTCGAGAATTATTTCTGTACTATCGGCTGTAGTGTTGGCTTTATTTTTATCGAATTGCAGCGAAAAAGACGACAAAACTGTGGCACCCGGACTATTGCCTACCGACGTAGTTCCGAGATTGGTTCAGGATACTTGGCGCATCACACTTTACCAATACAAAGACACCGATTTAACTACAGCACTCGCAGGATATTCCTTTCTCTATGAATCTGAAGGAGTTGTAACAGCGACAATAGCTGCCACAGACAAAGAAGGTACTTGGAGTTCGGTGGCCGAAAGTGGCAAAACCCTTTTAAAGTTGAACCTCAAAGAGCAAGATTTAGTTACGGTGCTGGATTCGATTAGCAAAGATTGGGTGGTTACTGCTGCTGCCGATGATAAAATCGAAATGACCATCACCAACGAAGATTTGAGTACTAATCTTTTGACCTTCGAGAAAAACTAAAGCCTACAAGAAATTGACTTGATCTGATACTTATCAAAGTCACATTAGATTTAGGAATTTTCGTTATTTAATATATTGTATTTTGATTTCAATCAATTGCCTCAAGATGTCAAAATCATTCGAAAGGCCAAGGGCGTTTTTATTTATGAATTTCTTTTGAACTGGCCTTAAAGCTATTTTCCAAAGTCAATTCTCGGGCTGCAAATTTTGCATTTAATATTTCAGAATTATCATTTTCAAGGCTTGCCCAAAACTGAGTTTGTGCTATATTTGCAACTTCAAAAACAGCCAGAATTATGTTCGATAATTTAAGTGACAAACTAGACAAGGCGTTCCACATCCTGAAAGGACATGGGAAAATCACCGAGATCAACGTTGCGGAAACTTTAAAAGAAGTACGCCGTGCGCTACTCGATGCCGACGTCAATTTCAAGATCGCCAAAGAATTCACCACGCGCGTCAAAGACAAAGCCATCGGCCAGAACGTACTCACAACTTTACAGCCGGGCCAACTTTTGGTGAAACTCGTCAAAGACGAACTGACCGAACTCATGGGCGGAGAAGTCTCTGGCATCAACCTTTCCGGAAATCCGACCGTTATTTTGATGTCTGGTTTGCAAGGTTCGGGTAAAACCACTTTCTCGGGCAAGCTGGCCAATTTTCTGAAAACCAAGAAAAACAAAAAACCATTACTCGTAGCCTGCGACGTGTATCGTCCGGCAGCGATCAACCAATTGCATGTCGTTGGAGACCAAATCGGCGTGGAAGTCTATTCCGAACTCGGCAACAACAATCCGGTCGAAATTGCACAGAACGCCGTCAAATACGCCAAAGAAAAAGGATACAACGTAGTGATTGTCGATACCGCGGGCCGTTTGGCTGTCGATGAAGAAATGATGACCGAAATCGCCAATGTGCACCGTGCTTTGCAACCACAAGAAACTCTGTTCGTCGTCGATTCGATGACTGGTCAGGATGCCGTGAATACCGCTAAAGCCTTCAACGACCGACTGAATTTCGATGGAGTCATCCTCACCAAATTAGACGGTGATACCCGAGGTGGAGCTGCTATTTCGATTAAATCTGTTGTTGATAAACCAATCAAGTTCGTCGGAACCGGCGAGAAAATGGAAGCCATCGACGTGTTCTACCCGGAGCGTATGGCCGAAAGAATCCTTGGTATGGGCGACGTGGTTTCGCTTGTAGAACGGGCGCAGGAGCAATTCAATGAAGAAGAAGCGCGCAAGCTGCAGAAGAAAATCGCCAAAAACGAATTTGGGTTCGATGATTTTCTGGCGCAAATCCAGCAAGTCAAGAAAATGGGTAACATGAAAGACCTTGTCGGCATGATTCCGGGCGCGGCCAAAGCCATGAAAGACGTAGAGATCGAAGACGACGCGTTCAAACACATCGAAGCGATTATCTATTCGATGACTCCAGCAGAAAGAAGCAAACCTGCCCTAATTGATATGAAACGCAAAACCCGCATCGCCAAAGGTTCGGGCCGCAAAATAGACGAAGTCAACCAACTCATGAAGCAATTCGACCAAATGAGCAAAATGATGAAAATGATGCAAGGCCCAGGCGGCAAGCAGATGATGAAAATGATGGGCGGCATGAAAGGCCTCAGATAAAATCGGAAAGACGTGGTGATTCGCGTCTTTTTTTTTTTTTAGGAGCCGGGAACCTGCTTTCCGCTGTATCTTTTTCCTCGTTCGGCCACGAGAAAAAAGGATGCCGCTGCAATCAGGGCTAGGGGTTTTGGTTGATGGTTGGTGGTTCGTTTACGGAAAGTTGGTTAGCAGTTTTAAATTGAACTTTTTTGGAGTGATGTACTTGTTGGCAGTTGATTCCACAATTCAAGCTAATAGCTAAAAGCTGACAGCTGACAGCCAGTTCCCAGCACAAATCCTACAACCGACGACCGACAACCGACAACCGCCAATCAGTCTCGCGTGAGGGATGGCAGCAAAGTACCGCGTACTGCGAACAGCCCGACGGCGGCGCAAAAAGTACAACCAAACAACCAGATGATGAATGCCGCCGACACGCCCAGAAAATAAATACGAAATCCAACTCACAACATATAATTCAAAGAACATGCAACTACTAGACGGAAAAAAAACCTCGGAAGACATCAAGAACGAAATCGCCGCAGAAGTGGGCGCCATGAAAGCCAAAGGTGAGAAAGTGCCGCACTTGGCCGCCATCATCGTGGGCAACGACGGCGCGAGTTTAACTTACGTGGGCAGCAAAGTCAAAGCCTGTGAACGCGTAGGTTTTGAATCCACTTTGATTAAAATGCCGAGCACGACTTCAGAAACCGAGCTGCTCAAGAAAATCAAACAGCTCAACCAAGACGACAACATTGACGGCTTTATCGTACAGTTGCCGCTGCCCGAACAAATTGATACCCAGAAAGTGATTATGGCCATCGATCCGAGCAAAGATGTAGATGGATTCCATCCGGAGAACTTCGGGAAAATGGCGTTGGATATGTCTACGTTTATTCCGGCTACACCGTTCGGAATTCTGGAATTATTAGAACGTTATGGTGTTGAAACCAAAGGAAAACACACTGTAGTGATTGGCAGAAGCCACATTGTGGGCCGCCCGATGAGTATTTTGATGGGCCGCAAAGGTTTTCCTGGAAATTCAACCGTTACCTTAACACACAGCTACACTAAAAATATCGCACAAATCACTACGCAAGCCGATATTATCATCACGGCGCTTGGCGTTCCGAATTACCTCAAAGCTGAAATGGTTAAAGATGGCGCCGTGGTAATCGACGTTGGAATTACTAGAGTAGAAGACAAAACCCTAGAAAAAGGCTACCGCATCACCGGCGACGTTGATTTTGAAATGGTCAGCAAAAAAACTTCGCACATCACTCCGGTTCCGGGTGGTGTTGGGCCAATGACAATTGCCATGTTGCTTAAGAATACGCTTTTGGCTAGAGAACAAAGAAGATTGCGATAAAATCTAGTATTCACCCTTTTTACGATAGTTCACATCGTCTTTCTTGATGAAATCGACTTTCCATCGCGACGCCGGTTTTGGATTTTCATCAGCCTTGGGTTTGGCGTTGCTATTTCGCGGGTTTTCGTTTTTTTCTCTTTTGGGTTTTTCGAAGTTCCGTGCTGGCTTAGTTTCACCATCGTCTTTCTTTGGAAAGGGTTGGCGCGACCGGGTTTCTCGTCCGGAATTCACTCGCGCTTCGAGGTTTCTTTTTCTCGGTTCGTACCGCGTTGGCTCGTCACTTTTTGTTTTTTCGACCTTGGGCAAACTCGCTTCTTCGGTTTTGCTTGAAGGCTCGATGAGTTGTTGTAGTTGCGTGATTTCTGCCTCGGTCAATTCGCGGTAACGGCCTACCGGCACATCCAACGAAATATTGATAATTCGGATTCTTTTGAGTGCCGTTACTTCATAACCCAAATATTCACACATTCTACGGATTTGGCGGTTCAGGCCTTGCGTGAGGATAATCTTGAAAATGTATTTGCTGATTTGCTCTACTTTGCATTTGCGCGTTACCGTATCGAGAATCGGAATGCCATTGCCCATGCGCTCGATAAAACGACTGGTAATAGGTTTATTGACTGTTACAGTATATTCTTTCTCGTGGTTGTTTCTGGCGCGCAAGATTTTGTTGACGATATCGCCATCATTGGTCATGAAAATCAACCCTTCGCTGGCTTTGTCAAGTCGTCCGATAGGGAAGATGCGTTTGGGGTAATTGATATAGTCGACAATATTCTCCGGCACATCCAGATTGGTCGTACATTCAATGCCCACTGGTTTGTTGAAAGCCAAGTAAACCAATTGTTCTTTGTTGTCGCGAATGAGTTTGCCATCAATGCGAACTTCGTCTGCCGAGCTGACTTTCAAGCCCATTACCGCCACTTCGCCATTGACAGTGACGCGGCCTTCTTCAATGAGAGCATCGGCTTCACGGCGCGAGCAGTAACCGGTTTCTCCAATAAATTTATTGAGTCTTTTCAGTGGTGCTTCCATGCAGCAAAGGTAATTTTTTCTGCGTTGCAATTGAGTTGTGGGGTGAAAATCGTTTATTCAGTTGATGTTAGTCGGTCGTCGGGAGTCAGTCGTCAGCTGTCGTCGGTGGTCGGTTGTGGTGTTGGAATTGTGCTGGGAACTAGCTGTCAGCTTTTAGCTATTAGCTGTTAGCTCGAATTGTGGAATCAACGGTTATTATTTATGTTGTATGTTAAATGTTGAGTGTTGAATGTGACAATTATGGAATCAACGGTCAACAAGTACTCAATTGTCGAAAATTACTTTTAGAAACTACACTTCAATTTTCCGGAATCGAAAAATCAAAAATCTTCAATCTTTAATCAATTGTTTTGGGCGTGTCGGCGGCATTCCATAATGTTTTTTTGGTTGAGCTATCGCGCCGCCGCCGGGCTATCGCACTCGCTTTTTTCATCGCCATTGCATGTCGTTGAAAAAGAGCTCAGACAATCGCTCTATCCCTCACGCAAGACTGGTTGGCGGTCGTCGGTAGTCAGTCTTCGGTCGTGAGTTGTAATGGAACTAGCTGTCAGCTTTTAGCTATTAGCTGTTAGCTCAAATCGTGGAATCAACGGCTATTTTTTATGTTGAATGTTAAATGTTGTATGTTGAATGTGATCATTGTGGAATTAACGGTGTTGCAATAGCTGAAAGCTGTTAGCTATTAGCTCAAATCGTGGAATTAACGGCTATTTTTTATGTTGAATGTTAAATGTTGTATGTTGAATGTGACCATTGTGGAATTTACGGTCAACTAGTAATTCTTTCTAAAAAATTACTTTATGAAACTACATTTCAATTTTCCGTAAACAATCTAACAGCGAAGCGGTCTAGCTAAGCCTCTAAAAATCAACTTTCCGTAAACGAACCAAAATGCCCAGATGATTTAGTGTTATTTAGAATAAATAAAAATAATTTTGTTTTTTATTTGGATTTAATATAAATAATAAAGTAGTTTTGCGAAAACTTTTTGACCCGATGAAATTCTTCAAATACTGCCTGTTGATTATTGTTTCTCATTCGCTATTTTCTCAAGTCAGTCAAGACAGCATTGCACTAAAAAAACTGAAAGCTGAAATTAAGCAAGAACTGCTCAACGAACTCCAAAATCAATCAAAAACCACCGAAAATGCAAGTAGTCATGGTATAGATAAATTTTCGTTACACGGATATTCTGCTGTAAATTACTACCACTACGATTATGATACTGATCCGGAATTAAAAGATAAAATCGATGCGGAGCGTTTGAATATATATCCAGAATACGAATTCAATGATTGGATTTCTTTTCGTTCAGAAATTGAATTTGAGCATGGCGGAACAGGTGCGGCAATTGGCTACGATACTCAAGAAGAGTTTGGCGAATTCGAGCAAGAAATTGAAAAAGGCGGTAGCATAAAATTAGAGCAAATTTATGCCGACTTTAAAATCAATTCCCATTTCAACATCAAAGCCGGTCGAATTAAAGTGTTGTTCAATCTAGCACAAAGCCTTGATGATCCCGACGAGTATTTCACCACGCACCGTCAGGAAATGGAAAACATGCTAACACCACTGGGTTGGTACGAAATCGGGATTGGTTTTTACGGTACATTCGCCAAAAAATTCAACTATTATTTCACCCTGACCAATGGTTTGGATTCTTCCGGTTTCAATTCCAGCGGTTGGATTAAAAATGGGCATCAAGAGCGTTTTGAAATGGCCACTGCCGAGGCGTTTGCTACAATGTTGCGTCTGGATTATAAGTTCGGAAGACACAAGCATACTTATGTGGGAATGTCAGCATACATTGGAGATTCAGCGGCTAACCGGCCCAAAAACGACCTCAAGGAAACCGCTTACGTGACGATGTTAGAAGGACATTTTACTTACAATGAATTTCCACTAAGAGTATACACCGTTGGAATTTACGGCAACTTAGAGAACTCGAACATCGTATCCCAGAGAAATGCCAATTTATCTAATAATCTAGGAGTCAAAAGAACTCCAGTAGGAAAAAATGCTGTTGGTTTTACAACAGAAGTCGGCTATGAGGTACTGCATCATTTCTCGAACTTCAAACAGCATATGTTATATCCTTTTTTCAGATATGATTATTACGATTCTATGCACGAGGTGGAAGGAAGCGTTATTGATAACCCAAGATGGCAAAGAAGTACAATCACCACCGGATTGAATTGGTTTATTGCCCAAGAAATTACTATTAAAGCCCAGTATTCCAACAGAAGGCTCGGATCTGAAAACTATGATTTGAATACACTTCTCTATACTGGCAAAAAGCAACAGGAAAATACTTTCTCCTTAGGAATCGGATTTGAATTTTAATTAATACACTAAATAACATTATGAAAACCAACCTATTTATCTTTGGCTTCACTTCACTCTTATTGGCAAGCTGCAGCAATAATGACAGCGAAACTGCAAACCCAGATAGCGCTTTAAACAAAGAAATACTAACCAATACATCGGTCAATGTAATCACTGCAACTTACAGTGAACTTTACAACAATTCGGTGGCTTTAACCACAGCCTGTCAGAATCTTTCTATTGGTGATGAAGCGGAGTTGACAGCAGTGAAGAATGCTTGGGTCGCCACACGCGCACCTTGGGAAAAATCGGAAGGCTTCTTATACGGACCGGTTGATACAGAAGGCATCGATCCAGCTATTGATTCTTGGCCGGTTGATGTGAACGCCATTAATAATATTTTGAATAGTTCGCAGGCAATTACTTCTACATTGCTAGAGAATGACGATGCGAGAGGTTTTCACACGATTGAATATTTTATTTGGGGATTAAGCGGAAACAAAACCGCAAGTGAGCTTACTACAAGAGAACTGGAGTATTTAGTGGCGGCTGCCCAAAATTTGCAGAGCAAAACCCAGCAATTGTATTACGGATGGCTGCAATCGCAAGGAAATTTTGCCAATAACTTTGTCAATGCCGGTCAATCAGGTTCAATTTATACTTCTCAAAAAGATGCACTTTTAGAATTGGTTGAAGGCATTATCATTATTTCAGACGAAGTAGCAACAGGGAAGATCGAAACGCCGCTCAATGGTAACAATGGTGCTGCGAGTCCGCAAGATGAAGAGTCGCGTTTCAGCAATAATTCTAAATTGGATTTCGCTAACAACATCAGAAGCATTCAAAACATTTATTTAGGAGATTTTGCCTCTATAGAAGGAAAAGGACTCACCGATTTGGTGGCATCCAAGAATGCTACAACCGATGCGAACATCAAAGCGAAAATTACAGAAGCCATCAGTGCAATTGAAGCGATTCCGGGCACTTTTACCGATGCGATTTTCAACCACCGAAGCGCGGTGCAAAATGCCCAACAAAAGGTGGCTGAGTTAAAAGTGGTTTTAGAATCACAGTTGCAGCCTTTGATTTCTAATTTGTAAACTGCCTTTAGGCTTATTAGGTTATAATTGATGCGCTTAAATGGCTAGGCATTACTAAATTTTTTGAAATGAATTCTCCTTTAAAATACTTCGCTTGTTTGGTTTTAACAGCTTTATTTTTTTCATGTTCCGATAACGAATCCGAATCAGCCTACGAAGATTTGCCTTCACTTAACGACCGTTTGATGGCCGGTGGGGAAACTACGGTTTTTTTAACATCGAGTAATTCATTTAGTACACCAGCACCCAATTTAAGCGCCTCAGACCTAAGCGATCATCTAGCAGGCGATGTTGATTTTGAAGCCATTTTTGTTACGGCACCAGCATCGATCAATCAAGGTTTGGGAACGATTTTTAATAATTCTTCCTGTGTTTCCTGTCATCCCAGAGACGGAAGAGCCGCATTTCCGACGAATCTAAATGCCAAAAGCGGTTTCTTTTTTCGGGTGAGTTTGCCTGGGCAGTTAGAGAATGGCGGTTCGATTCCAGTTCCCGGCTTCGGAACACAAATTCAAAACCAAGCGATTTTTGGCTATCAGCCAGAGGGAAAATTTCAAGTAACCTTTCAGGATGTGGTTGAAGTTTTTGCCGATGGAACACAAGTGATTCTCAAGAAACCAAACTATTCCTTAATAGACACCTATATTCCTTTTCCGGGTAATGCGCTGATTTCTCCAAGAATCGGTTCGCCTGTTTTCGGTTTGGGTTTACTTGAAGCTATTACCGAGGAAGATATTCTTCAGAATCAAGATATTTACGATGTCAATGCCGATGGAATTTCAGGCAAAGCCAATTATGTTTTTGATGCCGTTTCGGGAACTATCCAATTGGGAAGATTTGGCTGGAAAGCGAATACTGCAACGATATTAGAGCAATGTGCCGGAGCTTACAACGGAGATATGGGCATAACGAGTTACCTCAAACCCATCGAAACAGGTTTTGGGCAAACCAACGGCGAAGATGGGCTAGGTGATGATCCGGAATTGCCAGATGCTATTTTGCACCAAGTGGCCGCCTATTGCAAAACACTTGCGGTTCCAGCGCCGAGAAATCTGACCCATCAAACGGTTCGTCGTGGCGCAAAAATCTTCGAAGAAATCCAGTGTGCGAAATGCCATATTCCAAAAATGAAAACAGGTCACGCTTCGATTTCGGCTTTGGCCAACCAGACTATTTTCCCTTATTCTGATTTGTTGTTGCACGACATGGGCGAAGGTTTGGCAGATCACCGCCCCGATTTTTTAGCCGATGGAAACGAATGGAAAACCCGCCCACTGTGGGGAATTGGTCTGACCCAAGTGGTTAACGGGCATACTCATTTTTTGCACGACGGAAGGGCCAAAAATATCACCGAAGCAATTTTGTGGCATGGCGGAGAAGCGTTGAGCGCGAAAAACAAATTCAAACAGCTACCGGCCCAAGATCGAGCTGCATTGCTAGAGTTTATTAATTCGTTGTAGTTGTCAGTCGTCGGGAGTCAGTCGTCAGCTGTCGTCGGTGGTCGGTTGTGGTGTTGGATTTGTGCTGGGAACTAGCTGTCAGCTTTCGCTTAAATTGTGGAATCAACTGCCAACAAGTACATTACTCCAAGGAAGTTCAATTTAGAAACTGCAAATCACCTTTCCGTATACAAACCGATAACTGACGACCGACAACTTTTAGCGAATCAATTTTCCAATAAAAAAGCTACGATTTTCTGGTTCAATTCCTCGTCATGCAAGCTGTGGCCCAAACCAGAAGTCGAAATCAACGTAGCATTTTTCCAACCTGAGGCGAGTTTCTGGGCTTCTTTGTACAGCACAATCGTGTCTTGCTCATCGTGGGCTATCAAGCCTTTGAGTTGGCTGCCGCTGACGAATTTTTGTCCTGAGAAATCGGCAATTTCGATTTGGAAACGCTTTAGGGTATAATCTTCAAAAGCCTGATGAAGTTTGCGGTTCAAGCTCAGCATTTTGATATAATTCTTCAGGATAACACTAAAATCAGAAGGTGCGCCAAGCAGAACCATTTTTTGCAGCGGATGGTTCGGATGCCTGAATTGGTAATAAGCTGCCGCGATGCCACCCAAAGAATGCCCGATGATGATTTGTGGTTGGTGCTTTTTGGCCACCAAATCAATAAACGAAACATATAATGGTACGTTGAATTCTTTGCCGCTCGAAAGCCCGTGTGCCGGCGCATCTAGAGCAACGAGTGTAAATCCTACTTGCAATAAATGTGGCAGCAGTTTTTCCCAACGCCAAGAATTGCTTTCCCAGCCGTGGGCGAGCAGGATTACTTTTTCATTGGCTGCTGATTGGTTTGGAGCCCAGCGGTAAGTTTGAATGTCGTGCTCGTCGAGTCTTAGCGTTTCATGCTCGGCGCTTTGCAAAAACGCGGATAAATTTTCTTTACTAAGCCGACCATCGCGCGGATGGCTGAAAAACTTGTAAGCGATTTTGAATGCTTTCGCCGGAGCAACGTAGCTCAAAAGGTTCAGGTAGAGCCCGACAGATTTGGTCAGCAGGAACTTTTTCAAAACGGTAGGAATAAAAAAGCCCCGGAAAACCGAGGCTGTGTGATTATTACATCAAGGAGAACAATTGCTCCATTTTGGCTTTTTCTTCTTCGGCGAGCGCGGTATCTACCAATATTCTTCCTGAATGCTCGTCGGTGATGATTTTCTTTCTTCCGGCAATTTCCACTTGCGTTTGTGGCGGAATGGTAAAAAACGAACCAGCAGATGCTCCTCTTTCAATCGATACTACCGCCAAACCGTTGCGAACGCTGGAGCGGATTCTTTTATAGGCTTTTAATAAACGCTCTTCAATTTGACCTTCAAACTCGGCTGATTTTTCCATTAAGAAAGTTTCTTCTTTTTGGGTTTCGGCCATGATATCTGAAAGTTCGGCTTTTTTGTGCTTTAAGTGCAGCATTTTGGCCTCAAGTTTTTCTTTAGAGGAAGCAATTGCTTCTTTTTTGTGCTCCATCGAAGCTCTGAGTTCTTTGATTTGTTTCTCAGCCAATTGGATTTCCAATTCTTGAAACTCGATTTCTTTAGTCAACGAATTGAACTCGCGGTTGTTGCGCACGCTGTCTTGTTGCTTGCTGTATTTTTTAATTGCTGCTTGGTGGTCTTCTACAGCGTTTTTCTTCACTTTGATTTGTTCTTCAACGTGCTCCAAGTCTTTCTTTAGTTTGTCTTGACGCGCAATCAAGCCGGCTACTTCATCCTCCAAATCTTCTACTTCTAAAGGCAATTCTCCTCTTACGTTTCTGATTTCATCGATTCGGGTGTCAATCAATTGCAAATCGTAAAGTGCTCTCAATTTCTCCTCAACACTCATTTCTTTAGTATTCGTCATAGCTTATAAGTACTTAACTGGATTGGTATTCATTTCTGATAAAACGATGGCAAAATTAGGAATTTTTTTCTGAAGAAAATCAACAATATAATTTTTTGTATAACGCTCGCTTTCAAAATGTCCGATATCGGCCAAAAGCAACTGATTTTCAGCTTCGTAGAAATTGTGGTACTTCAAGTCGGCGGTCAAGTAAGCATCGGCTCCGGCTTTGATGGCATTCTTAATTGCGAAACTTCCCGAACCGCCTAGAACAGCCACTTTCGAGATTTTTTTTCCGGTAAAATCACTGTGCCGAATCGCTGGGCTTTGCATTTTTTGCTTGACGTGTTGCAGGAATTTTTGCTCATCCATCGGGTTTTCGAACGTTCCAATGGCGCCCAAACCAATATTTTGATGCTCGTTTTCCAGCGTGTAAATCTCGTAAGCTACTTCTTCATAAATATGGTTCGCAAACAAAGCCTTGAGCATTTTGTTTTCTAAGTGTTTTTCAAAAGTGACTTCGATTTTGATTTCGCCAGTTTGCGTCAATTCACCTTTGTTGCCTACGGTTGGGTTGCTGTTTTCGTTGCCTTGATAGGTGGAAAATCCTTCAGAATTAAAACTGCAATTGTCGTAATTTCCGATGGTTCCTGCGCCGACTTCGAATAATGCATGACGCACTTGCTTGGCGTTTTCGGGCGTAGTGTAAGTGATAAGTTTTCGGATAAAGTTCGATTTGGGGACTAAAATTTTAATGTCTTTCAAACCCAAAGCTTCGGCAAAAATCCGGTTCACGCCATTTTGATGATTGTCTAGCGCGGTATGAACAGCATAAATCGCAATATCGTTTTTAATGGCTTTGATGATGGAACGCTCAACGTAATTTGCTCCGGTAATTTTCTTCAAACCAGAAAACAGTATCGGATGGAAACAAACCACCAAATTGCAATTTTTCGAAATCGCTTCATCGATAACACTTTCCAACGCGTCGTGGCAAACCAAGATTCCTGTTGCTTCAGTTTCGGCATTTCCGGTAAGCAGGCCAACGTTGTCAAAATCTTCGGCATAAGCGAGCGGCGCCATTTCTTCAAGAACGGCTAGGATTTCTTTGATTTTCATAGGAATATTTTAAGTAGACCAAGCATTCAGATACTCTTTGATGGTCCAGATTTCGTTGTTTTTTTCAAATAAAAGATAACTGCCACTATTGTGTTCGATGCTGCGGTAAAAAGCTACTTTCACCAGCGCAAAATTGCCCTTAGCGAAGTAAATCGGCTTGCTGACAATCATCAGCCGTTGGTTGTTCTCGCCGTAGCGTTCGGAAACTTTCTGGTATTCTTCAAACGATAAACAAGCGTTGACTTTTGTTTTCAGGTATTGGTTCTGGTTGTCAAAAACAATGTTATATGCGGCACTCCAATCTTCTTTGAGCTGTGGTAAAATTTGCTTCTTGATCTCGTCGGCGTTCTTTTTAATGAAATCATTTTTGGCGATTACTTCCAGCAATTCCTCGTTGTTTGGTGCTTTCTGACAGTAGAAACTCAGCAGTTGCAATCGGCCTTTAGCAATAACTTTTTCGTTGGCGTAATACTTTGACAAAATCTGTTTCAGGATGGCGGCATTGTCATTTTCCTGAGCCCGCAAAGCTTTACTCGGAAATAGTAGCAATAAAAGCAAAGTGATAGAATGAAATTTCATAACGGTCAGCTGCTGATATATTTTCGTTCAAAGATAAAAAAACGCTACTTTCGTGCTATGGTTTTGCTCAGAAAATTACTTTTTCCGTTGGCCTTGATATATGGTTGCGTGACTGCAATCAGGAATTTCTTCTATGACCAAGGCTGGTTTAAATCAAACGGTTTCGACGTTCCGGTGATAGTTGTCGGAAATCTCAGTGTTGGCGGTACCGGAAAGACACCGATGATTGAATACTTGATTCGATTGTTGTCTGAGCATTATCAAGTAGCTACTTTGAGCCGTGGTTACAAAAGACAAACGAAGGGTTTTATTTTAGCCGATGCTACCGCTACAGCGCAAACTTTGGGCGATGAGCCATTTCAAATCTGGCAGAAATTTCCCGATATTCAAGTAGCCGTTGATGCCGATCGTAAAAATGGCATTGAACGATTGTTGTCTCAAAATAAAAAGCCGCAAGTAATATTGCTCGATGACGCGTTTCAACACCGCAGGGTCAAAGCCGGATTTTACATTTTACTCACCGCTTACGATGATTTGTTCACCGACGATGTAATGCTGCCAACCGGAAACCTGCGGGAAAGCAAATCCGGAGCCATCCGCGCCAACCTGATAATTGTCACGAAATGTCCAGAGAATTTGTCTGAAATTGCTCGGCAAGAAATTAAAGACAAAATGAGGAAGTATAAAAAAGACACTGTTTCGGTTTTCTTTACTTCGATTGCTTATGACGATGTTGTCTGTAGTAAAGGAACAAAAAGGAAAGTAGCCGAAATCAAAACCCAGCCAAAATTACTCGTTGCCGGAATTGCGAAACCCAAACCATTTTTCGCATATTTGCAACGCTCGGGTGATATCGCATTGACCTATCCGGACCACCACGATTTCAGCGCGCAAGACATCGACAACATAAAAAAACAAGCAGTTAACCAGCCTATAGTGACCACCGAGAAAGATTATGTAAGATTAAAAGACGCTTTGCCAACAGATGCCCTTTTTTATCTACCGATTAAAACCTCGTTTGTGGCGCAAGGCAACGATTTCAACCAAATTATTTTAAATTATGTGGGAACAAGTACAACAAACCGTTAAGTATATTCAGGAAAAAACTGGCTTCACACCAGAATACGGAGTCATTTTAGGCTCGGGTTTAGGCAGTTTCACCGATGATATCCAAATCGAATATAGTTTGCCTTATCATGAAATTCCGAACTTTCCGGTTTCTACGGTTGAAGGCCATAAAGGCGCGCTGGTTTTCGGAACAATCGGTGCTAAGAAAGTCGTTGCTATGCAGGGCCGTTTCCATTATTATGAAGGCTACTCGATGAAAGAAGTAACCTTTCCGGTGCGTGTGATGAAGTATCTCGGTGTCAATAAATTGATTGTTTCCAATGCATCCGGCGGAGTGAAAAATACTTATAAAGTAGGGTCGATCGTACTCATCAAAGACCACGTGAACATGATGCCCGAACATCCACTTCGAGGCAAAAACGATGAAAGGTTCGGCCCGCGTTTCGTAAATATGAGCGAACCTTACAGCCGTAAAATGATAGCCAAAGCAGAAGAACTAGCTGCGCAATTAGGTATAGAAGTTCAGCACGGAGTTTACTTAGGTTTGCAAGGCCCAACTTTCGAAACCATGTCAGAATATCGCATGGTTAAAGCGCTCGGTTGTGATTGTGTCGGCATGTCAACGGTGCCCGAAGTGATTGTCGCCCGCCACATGGAACTCGAAACTTTCGGGATTTCAGTCATTACCGATATGGGCAACGAAGACAGTATTGAAAGCATCACGCACGCTGAAGTACTTGAAGCTGCCAAAGGTGCGGAGCCGCATGTTAGGGCATTAATCAAAGAGTTGATACTATCCTATTAAACCTTTTTTTGCAAATTGGCCGTAATGATTTGATAGAATTCGTTCGGGTCGAAAGGTTTGGTAATCACATCGTTCATTCCAAAAGACATCAACATTTCGCGGTTTTCGTTGAGTGAAATCGCGGTCAAGGCAATAATTCTGGTTTTCTTGTCGAAGGTTCGGATGGTCTGTGTAGCAATGGTTCCGTTAATTCCGGGCAAATGCACATCCATTAAAACCAAATCATAAACGTTGTTTTTCACGGCTTCGATTGCATCTTCACCATTGTCGATGACTTCGCAAATCATGCCTTTGTTCTCGACCATTTTCTTGGTAATCATCTGGTTGATTTTGTTGTCTTCAATCAGCAATACCTTTTTGTCTTTAAGAATACTGTCGTCGAAATCACCGGTTTTTTCAGTCAAAAGTGGCTCTGCGTTACCAATTTTGAAACTCAAATCAAACGAGAATGCCGAACCTTTACCGACTTGACTTTCGAGTTTGATTTTGCCGCCGAGAATATCGACCAATTTTTTTACGATCGATAAGCCCAATCCGGTGCCGCCATATTTTCGATTAATTTCGATAGAACCTTGTGAGAAACTTTCAAATACAGATTCAATTTTTTCTTCGGGAATTCCAATTCCGGTGTCGAGAATTTTAAAATGAATAGAAGTGAATTCTTCGTTGATTTCGTTCGTGCTCAGAATTACTTTGACTTCCCCGTTTTTAGTAAACTTCAATGCGTTGTTAATCAGGTTTAGGAAAATCTGCGAAAGTTTGGTTGGATCGCCAATTAAGAAATCAGGAATGGTCGGGTCAATCTCTATGGTGAAAGCATTATTGTTGATCGAAGCCAACTCCTTGAGTGAACTTTGGATGTTTTTGAGCAACATTTTCAAATCGAAATTGAGGTTTTCGGTTTCAATGGCGCTCGATTCGATACGGTTGATTTCGAGAATTTCGTTGATGAATGTGAGTAGATAATTGCCCGAGAATTTCAGCGAAGTCAGGTAATTCATCTGGCTTGGCTTGGGGTTTTCCTCAATCAAAAGGTGCGTGATTCCGTTGATGGCGTTCAGCGGCGTTCGCAATTCGTGGCTCACCGTAGAAAGAAATTCGGCTCGGGCTTTCGAAGCTTTTTCAGCCTTTTCTTTAGCCACCTGCAGTTCATTGTTTTTCTCTTTGAGTAGCAAATTCGATTGGTTCCGGATGATGTTATTCTTATATAAAGACAAACTCAAAAGTGACAGAATCGAAATCAGCGCAATGGCCAGAATACTGATTAGTTTAGCTACTTTATTGGCTTTTTGCTGTTCCTTGTTTTCTTTGTCGAGTTGTTCGATGGTTTTGAGCCGCTCGTTGTCTTTGAACTGCACATAATCTTCGGCACCGAGTTTCTTGCTGTTCAGGGCTGCAATACTGTCTTTTAATGCCAAGTGTTTTTTAAGGTAAAAATGCGCTTTGTTGATGTCGAGCAATTTCTCGTAAACCAAGCTCAAAGCGTATAGAATTTCCGATTGCTGTTCAGCATTTTTGTCTTTGGCATTTAGCGCATAAGCTCTTGTAAGATAGTTGAGCGCCAAGTTGCTGCGGGCGTTGTCGAGTTCAATCGTTCCCATTTGATACAAGGCTTCAGCCTTAGTTTTTGAGAGGTCTTTCTCATCAGGTTTGGCAATGATTTGGTTCAATATCGGAATGGCGAGTTTGTACTGCTTCTTGGCTTTGTATACTATGGCTTTCTGCAAGTTCAGCAGCTCAATCGCATCGGGGATTTTGATGGTGGTGTAAATGGTTTTGGCTTTGTCGAAATTGTTTTCGGCCAGCAAGTAGTTTTCCTTTTCCATGAAACACAACCCAAGCTGATAATAACAGAATGCTTGCTGCGACGAAGGTTTCAAAGTATTGTACAACGAAACGCTTTTGTAGTACGATTCGATGGCGTCGTCGTATTTTTTAAGTTCGAAGTAAATTCCGCCCAAAACGGTGTTGGCATAGGCTTCAGATTTCACATCTTTTTTGGCGTGTGCGTAATCGATGGCTTTCTGCGCAAAATCGAGCGAGAACTTGTAGTTGTTGGTTTTGATGTTGAAATTCGACAGCTCAATATAATAAGCGACGCTGTCCACTTTGGCCGTTTTTTTAGAAGGCTTTTGTGCAGATAAAAGGGAAGTGGCTAAAATAAAATATACTAATAAATACCTCATAAAGTGAATGGCTGTTATTCAAGGGTTTAAAAGTAGTAAATTATTTGCGATAAGTTAAAATTATTAAATCAATTAATCTAGAACTGTAGCCAATTTCGTTATCATACCAGCCCACGACTTTGACCATTTTGCCAATGACCGAAGTGAGTTGTGCATCGAACAAACACGAATTTCTGTTGCCCAAAATGTCTACTGAAACAATCGGGTCGTTGGTGTAAGCGAGAATGCCTTTAAGCTGGTTTTGCGCGGCATGTTCAAAGGCTTGGTTGATTTCTTCGATGGTCACTTCGCGTTTTACATAGCAAGTAATATCAGTCAACGAACCATCAGGAACCGGAACGCGAATTCCGCTACCGCCGATTTTGCCTTCATATTCGGGAAATATTTTCGTAAGCGCTTTGGCCGCTCCGGTAGTTGTTGGAACAATCGATTGACTCGCTCCACGCGCGCGGCGTAAGTCTTTATGCGGTTGGTCGTGCAAACTCTGGTCGGTGGTGTAGGAGTGAACAGTAGTAATATAAGCTTGTTCGATGCCGCAGAGTTCGCTAATGACTTTGATCATCGGAGCGGCATTGTTGGTGGTACAACTGGCGTTGGAAATGATTTGTTCAGTGCCATCGAGTATCGATTCATTGACGCCAAGCACCACTGTTTTTATCGAATCGACTTCAGAAGGTGCCGAAAGAATGACTTTTTTTGCGCCCGATAGTATGTGCGCATTAATCTCGTCGAAGGTTTTGTATTTACCGGTCGATTCAACGACTACATCGATATCCAGCGATTTCCAGTCTATGTCTGCAATGTTCTTTTGGTGGAAGAACCGGTAAGATTTACCATTAACAATAATCGAATCGTCATTAAAAGAACAATCGTAAGGCAAAACCCCGTGAATACTGTCGTACTTAATGAGGTGCGCCATGGTTCTGTTGTCGGCAATGTCATTGATGGCGACCACGTCAATTTGAGGATGATCGATTAGCAATCGGAACAAATTCCGGCCAATTCTACCAAAGCCGTTGATGGCAACTTTAATCATGTTTTGCACAGGTTTGCGTTAGGGATGGAGGCTTTGTTTGAGCTCTTTTGGCGGAATGTAATGCAGCCAAAAAGCGAGTGCCGACAGCGCGGGCCGTAGGCAACGCCCCAATAAAATTATAAAATATGCTTTTCCGCATGGTAGCTCGAACGCACGAGCGCGCCGCTTTCTACGTGGCGGAAGCCCATTTCCTTGCCGATGTCTTCGTATTTCTTGAACTGCTCAGGCGTGATGAATTCCTTCACCGGCAAGTGTTTTTTACTTGGTTGCAGGTATTGCCCGATGGTCACGATATCGACGTTCGCCTCGAGCAAATCGCGCATGGTTTGAATCACTTCTTCTTCGGTTTCGCCCAAGCCGAGCATAATTCCCGATTTGGTTCGGTTGATGCCTTTCGCTTTTAAATAGCGCAACACTTCCAAGCTTCGGTCGTATTTGGCTTGGATGCGTACTTCGCGTGTGAGTCGGCGAACGGTTTCCATGTTGTGCGAAACGACTTCAGGGTTGGCTTCTACGATACGGTCGATGTTTCGCTCGATGCCTTGAAAATCGGGAATCAACGTTTCTAAAGTGGTGTTCGGGTTCATTCTACGGATGGCTTTCACCGTTTCAATCCAAATGATCGATCCTCCGTCTTTAAGGTCGTCGCGGTCTACGCTGGTAATCACGGCATGTTTGATTTTCATGATCTTGATTGAGCGCGCCACTTTTTCAGGTTCGTCCCAATCTACGGTTTCGGGCCGTCCGGTTTTCACACCGCAAAAGCCGCACGAACGCGTACAGATATTGCCTAAAATCATGAAAGTCGCGGTGCCTTCGCCCCAACATTCGCCCATGTTCGGACAACTTCCGGAAGTACAAATGGTATTGAGGCTGTATTTGTCCACCAAACCGCGTAGCTCGGTATATTTTTCTCCAATCGGCAGCTTGACCTTGAGCCATTTAGGCTTGCCGACCGGTAAGTTGTTGTCTAGAATGGTTTCCATAGCTGAAATTTTGCCCGACAAAGGTAGGAAATAGTAGTTAGTAATTAGGAAATAGTGGTTGGGTTTTTAGGAGCCGGGAACCTGCTATCCGCTATATCTTTTTAAACCTTCCAGGTTTTCAAAACCTGGAAGGTTTAAAAAGGATGCCGCTGCTATCAGGGCTAGGAAGTGCCTGAGTACCTTAGTGCCTTAGTTATTTTAGTTCCGGTTTTACTTATTGTTTTCTCTTGATATTCAAATTAGATTTTACAGCTAAAAGTCCAATTTTCCGAATTCAAACTCAGGCATTCAGCTACTCAAGCACGACAAATCCCCATTAATAAAAATTTGCGCCTTTGCGTCTTAGCGAGAAGATAAAAACACGCAAAGCCGCCAAGCCGCCATGAAAAATACTGTCTAATCTTCCACAAAATCCAGATCGCGCCCGTGCGTTTCAGCAATGGTCAAAGTCGAGTAAATGCCTAAAAAGAAAACAATGATTCCGACAATCGCGGCAGATACAATTACACCCGAATCCACTTTGAAATAATCAAAACCAAGCAGCATCACCGGCAATAAACCACGTACCATATTGGGAACTGTAGTGGTCGCCGTACTTCTAATATTGGTTCCGAACTGTTCTGCGGCAACAGTCACGAACATCGCCCAATAGCCGGTTCCCAAACCAAGCCACGCGCAATAAAAGTAATATTGGTTTTCTGTTTTCGCCGCGCCGGAGAGGAGCAGCACGATGCCGATAATCGTAAAAAGCATCATGTAGAAAATCGCTTTTTTGCGCGAATGCAGCCAATGCGAGATAAATCCGCTCGCAAAATCCCCGGCCGAAATCCCGACATAAGCCCACATGATTGCCTTGCCCGGATTCAAATCTGAAATCCCGAAAGCCGGCGCAAATTGGTTGGCCATTACTGCCAAAATCCCGATGCAAAACCAAGTCGGTAAACCAATGGCAATACATTTTAAATATTTGATCAGTTGTGTGGAGCTGGTAAAAAGCGAAAAGAAATTCCCTTTCGAAATGTTGTTGTCATGCGCCAGATTCTTATACATACCGCTTTCATAAACGCCAACACGCAAAAATAATAAAAGCAGTCCAAGCCCGCCGCCGATAAAATAAGCGTACGTCCAATCGCCGGCGAGTTCTACGGTAAGCTGTGCTACTACTGCGCCAAGTAATCCGAAACCGGCAACGAGCGAAGTTCCGATTGCACGGAGTTCTTTGGGCAAACTTTCGGAAACCAAAGTGATTCCGGCACCGAGTTCTCCGGCCAAGCCCAAACCAGCAATGAACCGCAAAGCACAATAGGTAGTTTCAATGTCGCCGAATCGCATTTGCGGCAAGAATCCGCAGGCGATGTTGGCCAAGGAATAGACCAAGATCGAACCGAACAAAACCGACAATCTTCCTTTTTTGTCACCTAAAATGCCCCATAAAATACCGCCTAGAAGCAAGCCCGTCATTTGGTAATTCATAATGTGCGTTCCGGCTACATCGACATCAACGCCTAACGATTTTAGGCTCGGCACACGCACAATCCCGAAAAGCAACAAATCATAAATGTCGACGAAATAGCCTAAAGCGGCCACGATGACTGGGAAACCTAAAAGGTGTTTGATTTTTTCTGAAGTGGAGAATCGTTGCATGGTGGTTGTCGGTTATCAGTTGTCGGTTGTCAGTTAGTGTAGCGGATACGACTGACGGTTCCAAAAATATAAAATTCAACTGCAAACACAACAGATTCATTGAAGTTGCTATCTTTGCTGGGTCAATTTTAAGATATAGATTATGAAAGCTAGAGTTCTATTCGCCGGATTTGCGATGCTTGTGGCGGGTGTTGCCCAATCGCAAATCGATTTAAAAAATATTAACCTGAACGACCGTGCGCTCGGAGCCGTACAAAAGGGCATGACCGGTTTGATGTTCTCCGATGCCGATGCTGCCGCTTTATCCAAACCGGCTGTTGACAAAATGGACGCGGAAAATAAAGTAGCTGGGCCGAACGATCCTTACACCATCAGACTTAATAAAGTTTTTGGTAAGCATAAAAACGAAGCCGGCCTTGCACTGAATTACAAAGTTTATTTGATTAAAGAAGTCAATGCTTTTGCCACTGCCGATGGAAGTGTGCGTGTGTTTTCAGGCTTGATGGATATCATGGACGACAACCAATTACTAGCCGTGATTGGGCACGAAATCGGACATGTGGCCAACCACGACTCGCGCGATGCGATGAAAGCCGCCTACCAAAAAGAAGCTTTGATTGATGCCGCGGCTTCGCAATCAGACAAGGTAGCTGCGGTGACCGACAGTCAAATCGGAAAAATTGCCAATGCCATATTAGACAGCAAACACAGTCGCAAACAAGAATCGGAAGCCGATGTGTATGCCTACGACTTTCTCAAACGCAACAAATACGATGTGAATGCTGAAGAATCGGCATTTAATATTTTGGCTGCCATGAGTGAAGGCAACGAAGCGTCGTTTATTGATAGAATGATGAGTTCGCATCCAGATTCTAAAGAAAGAGCTGCCAACGCCAAAGCTAGAGCAGAAGCAGACGGTTTGTATAAGCCTTATGTAAAGCAAACTGCTAAACCAGCCAAGCCAACTAAAGCAACCAAAAAACCAACAAAAAAAACGACTAAAAAGAAAAAATAAAATGGACGTAAAAGACAGCAACGGCAATATATTGCAAGACGGCGATTCAGTTACCGTAATTAAAGACTTAAAAGTCAGAGGTTCTTCAGACGTTATCAAACGCGGAACCATGGTTAAAAACATTCGCCTCACCGACGATCCGGCCGAGATTGACTGCCGCGTCAACAAAACCGCGATGGTGCTCAGAACTGAGTTTGTAAAGAAAGCATAAAAGAAAAGCAGCCTTGATAGGCTGCTTTTTTTGTTAAACACAGATTTCACAAATTTACACAGATTGATTTGCAGCATCTACTTAATAAAATAAAATCCGTGTAAATCCGTGAAATCTGTGTTTACTTTTTGACTTTAATCGGCAGTCGATATTCCGTTCTGACCGGTTTGCCGTTTTTGAGGCCTGGTTTCCATTTGGTTTTTAAGGATTTCAATACGCGAACAGCTTCACGATCAATACTCGGTGAGGCGCTTCTAAGTACATGAATGTCTGTCATTGAGCCGTCTTTTTCAACCACAAAAGTCATGATGACACTCACGGTTTCCTCGATTTCGGGTTTTTCGAAATTTTCTCCTACATAATGGTAAAACGCTTCAATGCCGCCCGGAAATTCAGGGATTTTATCAACGGTTGCCGTATTGAGAATTTCTCTTGAATCGGTTCCGATATTCACCGGTGACGTTGTTGGAGTAGTTGTAGTAATAGCTGGTGCAGGATCTTTTCCTTTGCCGGGATTGTCCACTGGTTCGGTTGCTTTTATCGGTTCGTTGTTTTTGGCGATATCAGCCAGTGTTGGATTGGCCTTGACCACTTCTGGGTTGACTAGTTGTTTTTTATCTTTAATATCGTCGGTTTTCTTTTTTGCTAGCGGAAGTGCCGCCTTAGTTGGTTTTATCGGCTGAGGTAACTGCACGTGCGTCAAGCGGATTTGCGGATGATCGAAAACCGGATCAGTAACTTTTGCCGGATCGTAAGGAGTAAAGCTTGAAATCAGCATAGGAATTGTCACTAACATAGCAACGAATGAAACGCCTAAACAAAAGGCAAGCAAGGTGGTTTCATCGCTTTTCTGGCGCAATTGGAAAGCACCGTAGGCTTGGTTTCTTCCCTCGAAAACGAGGTTGATCCAACTGTTGGCATAAATACTTAATCTTGACATTGTTTCAAAAATTAAAGGTTAAGTATTTATCCGTTCATAAGCTTGTTTTTTCTTAACAACGCGGTTGGTGTGAAAATATTGTTAAGTAAGTGACTGAGTTTCTGAGTGCCTATGTGCCTGAGCCGCTTAGTGCCTTAGTTTGAATTCGGTGAATAGCGCATTTAGTGGTGGATTCTCAGATTGTGTTGGTAGGTCGTTTTAGGGTTTTGAGTGCCTGAGTCTCTAAGTGCCTTATTTTGAATTCGGTGACTAGCGCATTTAGTGGTCAATCTAATTTGAGTATTAACAAGAATCACTATCTAAAGCAATAGCTGAAACCATAACTATATTAACTCAGGCACTGAGGCACTCAGCTACTCAGGCACTTTCTAGCCCTGATCGCAGCGGCATCCTCGTAGCGTAGCGAAGAGATACAGCGCAGAGCAGGTTCCCGGCTCCTAAAACCCTAACTACTATCTACTAATTACTAACTACTTTTAATAATTTCCGCCAACAATTTCTTCGCGCGCAGCAGTTTGATCTTGATGTTGCTCAGCGGCTCGCCCAATTGGTCGGCCATTTCCTGATAGCTCAATTCCTGAAAATACCGCAACTGAATCACTTCCTGATAACGCGGTTTGAGCTGTTTGATACAACGCAATAACTGGGAAAGGTTCTGCTCGGTGATGATTTTGTCTTCGGCAGAAGGCGCGGTGTCTGCAATGTTGTTCGCGCGGTAATCGTCTTGGTCTGAAAAATCTACCGAAAGCGAGGATTTTCTTTTGCGCAACATGTCAATATGCACGTTTTTGGCAATCGCGATGAGCCAAGTATTGAACTGGAATTCTGGGTTGTACGTATGAATTTTGGCAAAAGCCTTAGCAAAAGTCTCGATGGTGATGTCTTCGGTGTCGGTTTCGTTTTCGGTGCGCTTGAGCATAAAACCGTAGACTTCGTTCCAATAATGGTCTAGCAGAAAGGTGAAAGCTGCCTGATCGCCTTGTTGGGCTTGGGCTATGTTTCTTTTTACTTCCACTGTACTGGTTTAGCGAAAAGGTTAGTCACAAATATATTAAGCTGGACAAACAAAACGACCATTTCTAAAATTGGGAACCAATACATCACATCTTTCTCGCGCAGTTTTCCGGCGGCAAAGCCCAAGGTAATCCAAGTGAACAAATACCTAAAACCAATTAAGCTCAGTACTATAATCCATTGGTATTGGAAGGCCAGCAGGACAATTGGCAAAACGATGAATAAGAGCTGCGAAACGTAAAACACACCGAGTTGCAAGCGGTCTGAAGTCTTGTAAAAACTTGCTGTGGCTACATGACGCCGTTTTTGGATGAACCAATCCTTGAAAGAAGTTTTAGGCATAGAGTAAGTAAAACTCTCCGGTGAGAAACAAATTGTGGTGTTTTTTCCGGTGGCGGCTTGGTTGATGAACAAATCGTCATCGCCCGAACGGATTTTCATGTGGTCCATGAAACCACGCACATTGAAAAACTCCTCTTTTTTATAAGCTAAGTTCCGGCCTACGCCCATATACGGACGACCGATTTTCGCCCAGGAAAAATATTGAACCGCCGTGAGCAATGTCTCGAAACGGATGAGTTTGTTCAAGAACGAACCGGCTACTCTTTCATAGGCACCGTAGCCCAAGACAATGGTTTTTTCGGAGGTAAATTGCGAACTCATCTCGCGAATCCAATCTTTGGAAATCGGATAACAATCGGCGTCGGTAAACAAAAGGTATTCTTTTTTGGCAGCTTTGATTCCGAGCGTTAAGGCAAATTTTTTGTTGCCCCAAAACGCTTCGTTGTTTTCCACTTTCACCAAACGGATGTTCGGGTATTGCTTTTCAAAATCTTCAAAAATATCGAGGGTTTCATCGCTAGAGGCATCGTCGATGAGCACAATTTCGTAATCAGGGTAATCTTGCTGGGCGAGAATCGGTACGAACTTAATTACGTTTTCTGCTTCGTTCTTAGCACAAACAATCACCGAAATGGGTACTTTTTTAGGCTTGCTCTGCTGGGGTTTCAGAAAAGAAAATTTCCCAAAAACAAACACGTAATAACACAACTGAATCGCCACAATACCAATAAAAACGAAAAATAAAATTGCCAGCATAGTTCGGAATCACTTTTTTAAAACGTGCGCAAAGGTATGAATTCCAAGGCGAAGTTTTAGCCTAATTTTTCAACAACTATTTCATAACTACTAGGTTTAATAATTAACTGAATGGCGATAAAGTCACTACACCCATTTTCCAATTGGTGGCATAACCTATCAGCAGCAGTAGCAGTATAAAAGCTTCCAAAGCGATCAACCCAAAGAACAACAAGACACGATAGAGAATGCCCCAAGTAGAGTAATCTTCGCTAAACGCATTGAAGTACGCATAACCGGTGTAAAGAAAACAAAGCCCAACAATCAGCCAACTCAGGAAAGTATCGCTGAACCAATTACCATAATCCAAATAAAACAGAAAATATCCTAAAATATTCAGAAGTAAAATGCCCAGAAGAATCATTCCGCCAATAATAAAGTGTTCGCTGAGGTTAAGTTTTTTACGGCGAAATAATATAAAACTATTCAAAGCGGCCAGCGGCACAAAGAGAAAAATAATAATCTTGCTTTTCTGCTTGAATATGGCGTCAATGGTTTGACTGGCTTGGTTTAGTTGCGGTTTGTGTTGGGGTAAAACGGCTTCTTCGCCATAAATCCATGTATCGACAGTATGCCGAAAAAATAACAGGAGTCCGATAGAAATCAGAATCAAATAAAACACATTATAGTAACGCACTCTTTTGCCCGAAATGTAATCGAGGGCCGCTTTCCCGGGCCGAATTAAAGCTTGTTTGGCGGTATAGAGCATACCTTTATCGATATGAAAAGTGCCATGCAACACGTCATGATGAATGAAATTTCTGAAGGTAATACGGTGTGTATCGGCTTTTTGCCCACAGCCCGAACAGTATTTGTCGGTGAGTGTTTTGTTGCAATTTAGACAGTTTTTGGCGGTCATTTCTTTGTCAAAATTTGAAAAATTCTGGAGTTTAAAGTAGGGAATTTATTGCAATGGAGTGCAAATTCAAGCAAAAGTTATTCAAAAATCCTCTGAAATGAATGGATTATAATTTAAAAGCTTAAATTCACTGTGCGGAATTTTAGATAATTGAGTACTTGGTTCGGCTGGTTTATTTTCCTTAAATTGATATCAAGATGAGTAGGATATTCATTTTAATTGTTTGGTTGTTCGCCTGTGATACCTTTGCGCAGCGCGCTTATTCCATTAATGATTCTACCAGTTATCAGCTCAGCAACACCAAAATTACCGTAGGCCGGCACAAAGTATATCAGAATGTCAATGATGAACTCACCCTAATTCGGGATTTCACGCTCGCCGATGAACCGTTTTATTACCTCCGCGATTTTGATTTCATTGATGCCGACAGTTGGTATGTTTTGGTAGGAAGCCGTTATATCGGGGCGCCCACGCAATTGTACAGAACTGATGATTCGGGCGGTTCTTGGGAATTGGTAGTGCCTTTCTTGCCCGGGTTAAGTGTAGGTATTGATGACACCGCGAACAGTATCAATCAGGTACAAGTGTTGGGCAATCGCATTTATTTGTTTGACAATTATTATCAGTCTCGAGTGGTTTATTCTGATGATGGTGGCCAAAGTTGGGTATTGTGGTTCGAATCCTTCTGGAGCCATTGGTACCAAATTTATACTTGTGGAAATGACCTCTACATCCACGGAATGCCCGGAGATGGTTTTCGGGCTTACATGACCCAGATTCCGGCTTCTTATTTAGGAGGTCAAAATATTCAAACTGTGGTACCTATTGGTGGCTGTCACAACGGTAATACAGCGGGATGTTATTATGCCCCAGCTAATATCACAGTTCCAGAGATATACAATCATTTTAAATCCGTGTTTGAAACAGTAGTCTGTCCTAACTTAGGCATAGAAGAAACCTTTTTTAATTCGATAAAACTCGTCCCGAATACTGTCCAAAACAAACTCTCTATTTACGGGCTTGAGCCAAGTTTAGCTTTCCAAATAACCATATACAACAGCTTAGGGCAACAGATGGTTTCAGTTTCCAACCGAACAGAAATTGACCTCGCTAGTTTGAGTGCTGGAGTATATCAACTTCGGATTGAGCAACACCAACAAACCATTTTTACAAAGATGCTCAAATTATAAAAATAAGACAAATTAAATTTATTCGTAATGGGTTTGAGTATTTTTAGAAGCCGGGAACCTGCTGTACGTTGCAATCTTTTGTTCTGAACCCCAGAACAAAAGGATTTTCACTACCATCAGGGCTAGGGCTGTTGTCCCAGAACAAAAACCGTATAATCCAATCCACACATCTACACATCCACAAATAAATTCAAAGGCAGGATTACTTTCGTGATTCTGAGTTTGGGGTCAATGCTAAAATCCTTTTCCGCTTTTTGGATTGGAGATTTTTTTTGCAGGATTACTGGTGTGATCCTGTTATGGGCTTGCTGCTAAAATCCTTTTCCGCTTTTTGGATTGGAGATTTTTTTTGCAGGATTACTGGCGTGATCCTGTTATGGGCTTGCTGCTAAAATCCTTTTCCGCTTTTTGGATTGGAGATTTTTTTTGCAGGATTACTGGCGTGATCCTGTTTTGGGCTTGCTGCTAAAATCCTTTTCCGCTTTTTGGATTGGAGATTTTTTTTGCAGGATTACTGGCGTGATCCTGTTATGGGCTTGCTGCTAAAATCCTTTTCCATCTTTTCAAGATGGAAGATTTTTTCATCATAAAAATAATCTCAAGCGAGCTTGGATTATTTTTATAATAAAAAAATCCCTTTTGCAGAGCAAAAAGGATTTTGGTCGGGGTGGCAGGATTCGAACCTGCGGCCTCCTGCTCCCAAAGCAGGCGCGATAACCGGGCTACGCTACACCCCGAAAGCGGGAGCAAATATACGGTTTAATTTGAGTTGACAAAGCGATTTTATTGAAATAAATAAAATTTATTTTTTAATCGATTTTTAGGATTTGGGTGCAGCAAAATTTCTACAATAAAGGTTACATTTGCGGCACCAAAAACAATAAAAACATGTCAGAAATTGAAAAAATAAAATGCCTGATTATCGGCTCTGGGCCTGCAGGTTATACCGCTGCTATTTATGCCGCTAGAGCGAATATGCATCCCGTTCTTTATCAAGGAACGCAACCTGGCGGGCAATTGACTACCACCAACGAAGTAGAGAATTTTCCGGGTTATGTTGACGGAGTAACTGGTCCGGAAATGATGGTTCAGCTTCAACAGCAAGCCCAGCGTTTTGGTACCGATATCCGTGATGGTTGGGCAACCAAAGTAGATTTTACTGGCCCAATCCACAAAGTTTGGATTAATGATAGCAAAGAATTGCATTGCGAAACCGTGATTATTTCTACCGGTGCTTCGGCCAAATATTTAGGGCTTCCTTCAGAGCAGCACTACTTGCAAATGGGTGGTGGTGTTTCGGCTTGTGCAGTTTGTGACGGTTTCTTCTACAGAAATCAGGAAGTTGTGATTGTTGGTGCCGGGGATTCTGCTTGTGAAGAAGCCCACTATCTTTCAAAATTGTGTAAAAAAGTCACAATGTTGGTTCGCAGCGATAAATTCCGTGCGTCTAAAATCATGGAAGAGCGTGTACGCAAAACCGAGAATATCGAAATCTTAATGCACCACGAGACAGAAGAAGTTCTAGGTGACGGACAAGTAGTGACTGCCGTTAAAGCTAAGAACCGTGCTACTGGTGAAATCATCGAAATTCCGGCTACAGGTTTCTTTGTCGCTATTGGCCACCAGCCCAACACGGAAATTTTTAAAGATTACTTGAAACTCGATGAAACCGGTTACATCATTAACGAACCTGGAACATCAAAAACAAGTGTTCCCGGAGTTTTCGTAGGCGGAGATGCAGCAGATCACGTGTATCGCCAAGCAATCACCGCAGCCGGAACCGGTTGCATGGCCGCACTCGATGCAGAGCGTTATCTGGCTTCAAAGGAATAGTATTTCCATAAAGCAACAACGAAAAGCCCCGACTAATAATCGGGGCTTTTTTATATTAAAAGATAAATTATTTTAATGGTTTTTTATTCAGTGAGGCGCTATCTAGAAAGTTCTTGACTTCAATTTTTTGGTTGCCATACAAATTGATTTCAGATTTGCCTTTAGCGTCTAGCACCAGTTTTGTGGCTACATTGATACTACAATCTGAAGCACCTTCTGCCAACAAATCAGTGTTTTTGGTGGTGAGCTTGCTTCCGGTAAAATCAGCGTCATTGTCTAGGCGTAACTTCATGTTGATAGCGTCGCCCTCGATGGTCGCTTTCGATTTCTGATACATATCAAACTTCAACTGCGTGGCCGAAATTAATGCCTTGAGCTGCGAACTTTTACTCATCTCGATTGTGGCATCTTCCGATTTCAAGTTGAGTTCCGTTTTCGATTTATCATCGGTCATCAGCGTGAAAGTTTTGGCATTCACATTGGCATACAACCGCGTGTTGTCATGAATTTTAAAGGTAAAATTTGGTAGGTTCAATTCTGCTAGTGCCGTAATATTGGCATCGTCTTTAGCAGTGAGCATTTTAAAGCCATCGGTATAAGTGACACGGATACTAAACTTTTTAAAACTTGAAACTTGTCTAGAAGCCGCAATTTGTAGTGCTTTTCCTTTGGCATTAATCGACACGTATTCCTGTAAGTTGTCGTCCGCTTCAATTTCAAGTGCACATTTATCTCCTTTGATTAAAAATATGTCAAAGTTGTCTGAAATTTCTAATTCTTCAAAAGGGGTAATGTCTTTCTGTACTACAGTTACGATTTTTGAACCTTTCACCTTTTCTTTTTGGGCAAAAGACATAGAAGTAAACAAGAGGAGCGTGACCAGAGCAATCAGGTGCTTCATGTAAATTAATTTTTGCCAAATATAAAAAAACATCCCAATTATCTCAGGATGTTTTGCAGTTTAACCTTTTCTTAGAACTTTTTCACGTTGTCATCTGGCACACGGTCAATCAAATAATTGTATGGGTCAATACCTGCTTGATAAGGTTTGACTTTGGTTCTAAAAGTAAAGGTATTGTCTTTTTTGGTGACTTTGAGACGTTTGTAAACCAACTGTTTGCCAAGGTTTTTGTCGTCTTTAGGCTCATCAAAGATGCCAATGTCGATATAATCGGCGATCGGAATCGGGGTTTCCTTACCCAAATCGTTGGAGCGGAATTTCTCTGAGGTTGTTTTTAAAGTCACTTCGTACTCATTGCCGACTTTTTTATAGGAAACTTCCAACATTCGGTTAGAAAACAAAGTAATTGTCTCGAACATGTCTTTGATCAAATATTGCAAACTGTCAGGGGTGACTTTCTTAAATTCGTTCACTGCAGCAATCGAAGTAGGATAGGGCGGATTTTTATACCCGTAAGTATCAACCAAATTCCGCAGGGCCTGATTCACGTTTTTCTCTCCAATCATTTCCTTGAGATAGTACATCACCACACTGGCTTTGTTGTAGTGGATGTATTGCTGGTTCTCGGTTTTGATCAGTGGGTTTTCGCCTTCAAATTCTTCGCTTCTGCCGCGCAAGTAACTATTCATTTCATATTCAAGGAACTTTTTCATCTTGTCTTTGCCGTATTCCTTTTCCATGACCATCAGCGCTGAATATTGCGCAAAGCCTTCACTCATCATCTCGCTACCTTGCATATTGCCGCCGATGAGCTGGTGCGCCCAGTACTGATGGCCCATTTCGTGAGCGACCACATAATACACTTGGTCAATGTCGTCTTTGGTCACATCGCGAAGGTCAATAATAAAACCAATTCCTTCGCTGAAAGGCATGGTACCGGGAAACGCTTGGGCAAAATCGGCATAACGCGGGAACTCAATAATTCTGCACTGCTTGTGGAAATACGGGCCGAAATTCTTGGTGTAATATTCGAGCGATTTCTCCATACTCTTGAGCATATTCGGCACATTGTAAGCGTGTTCTTTGTGATAGTATACCTCCAGATTGATACCATTCCATTTTTTGCGCGCCACTTCGTATCTGGCTGAGATAAACGAATAAAAATTCAACGATTTCTGATCAACTTTATACTGGAAATAATTCCGTCCGCCACTTTTCCATGATTTTTTGAGTGAACCCGGCGCAATGGCAATCTGGTCTGCCGAGGTACTGATGGTGGTATTGACCTGAACCCAATCCGCATCGCTAGACATGTAAGTATTGCTTCGGTTGAAAAGGTCGTTCTCATCGAGTTTAGGCATTCTCAAACGCTTGGGAAGTTTCAGTTTCACGCGCTCGTTTTTATCGGAAATCTCATAATTGCTGAGATAACCGAACGATGGCAAAATCTCGGCACTGTTGAAGAAAGTTCCGTTTTGCGTGAGTTGCGTGAAACTGACTTCGTTTTCAAACCCTTTATTTTCTTTGACCAAATGCATTTTGATCTCGATAGAATCGTTTGGCATCAAAGGCTTTTCGAGCTGATAGATGCGATACAAAAGTCGTTTGTCATTGCTTTTGAGTTTGGCTCCTTTGATATCGATTGTCACGCTGTCGGTTAGCATCGGCATGGTGAAATGCAACTCAGGAATCGGTTTTCCGGAAATATTCCGCGCCCACGAATTCACCTCGACATCCAAGCTTCTGGCTTCAGGAACGATATCGATGTTGTAATCGAATTTGTAAAAACGCGGTTGGGCCAAACGCTCGAATTTCTTGTATTTTTTTTCGTATTCCACCTGTTTGTTTTCGCGTTCTTTTTCGCTATCGTAAGTATTGAGAATCTTAGTATTGTAAAAAACGAAACCGGCACAAATCAGAAACGCTAGAATGCTTAGCGACAAAGCGAGTTTTCCTCTCGAGAAGATGTTGCGCGCATTTTTCGCCCGATGACTGAATTGCAATTCCTTTCCGCGGATGTAAAACGCATTGATGACGAATCCTAACAGTAGGCAGAATAAACCCCAATAGAGGTTGAACCAAATTGTCGAAGGCACAAACGGCCCGAATTTGTTCATATCTGAATAAGTAATCGAAGGCTGCGAACTGAACGAAAGCATATTGCTGTTGATTTCGAGCAATCCCCAGATAAAACTGTTCACGACCAAGAACGCGATAAATGCAAAATAGGCGATATAACGGTTGTTGATCAGGTAATGGAACAACAACGACAGCACAATGAAAAATGCAAAATCGAGCAGTTGGATTACCAGCAAAGACTTTATGTAAACATCGATTTCGTAATTGAAATAACCGTAACAGGTTTGGGCGATAATTCCCATTAGGATTGTCGCGACGTAAATAATGGCCAACGCTACGACGAGCGCCAAAAACTTCGACACGAACAGCATGCCTGAGCGCATAGGCGTAGCATCTTGGATTTCGTTGATTTTCGCATCGCGTTCTTTCCAGACCAGCACACCGGTATAAAACGCGATGAAACCGATGATGAAGATGTAAAACGAGTTGTTGATCGTATCGACAATAGAATAAGTAACCGGATATTGATCGGTGCCGTAAGTGCCGGTAAAAGCTACTATACCAACAGTCAGATTGATCAAACCAATGGCGACAATGATGATAAAAGTGGGGTTTTTGATGACCGCCTTAGTTTCGAATTTTACGAGATTCCAGAAGGTAACCAGTGAAAATAAATTTGCTTTGGTGGGTTGGAAATTGGTCTCAGGCAATAAGGCAGGCGCAATATCTTTCTTTGATGCTTTTACTTTTTTTACTTTCTCCTTTTTGGCATTGAATGAAAATCTCGCGTACAATACAAATAGAACTAGCAGGCTGATGCCTAGCCATAGCAAACGGTTGTATAACAGACCATCATGTAAAGTAACGGCAAGCGTGTTTTTTTCGCCCACGGTCATGTATTTGGTCATGATGTTGAAGGGCCTAGAACCAAATGGATCGAGAATATTAGCGAGCCATTCTTTTTGGATGTCACGTGTTAAGCCTGACGAAATCGCATAGAAAACCAATATCAGCATCGAGCCGATGAACGAAACGATACTGCTCCGGAAAATAATCGCCAGACCATAAAGTAAAACCCCGGCAATAATCACGTTCGGAATAGCAAAAGCAAGGATTCCGTAAAAGTGTCCCGACCAAATTACCGGACCGAAACGTTCGGCAGGCGCCATATCGAACACCTGCGCCAATACAGGCCCGAGTAGTAATCCCAATGATACGCCTAGCATCGGCACGACAGCAGCGATGGCGGCACCCAGAAATTTACCGAAAAAGTAATCGCGTTTACGAATCGGAGACGAGAAAATGAATTGGTACATGCCGTACTGGAAATCGCGGTTGGCGGTAGCATTCATGAAAGCGGTAGTCATCAGTAATCCGATGGTCGACATTACCCCATAATATTTTTCAATAACAAAAGGAGCATTTTTATGGATGTTGCCCACACCGCCGCCAATGGAAACATTGTCAGAAGCTACGGCAAAGAATACCAGTAAGGCGTTAATGAAAAAGAAGATCCAAAGCATTGGCGTTTTGAGCCAGTAGCGCAGTTCGTATTGTATGAATTTCCACATATGCGTTGATGGTTGTTGGTTAATGGTTGTTGCCAAGTAGGCCTAAACCAATTCGTTGAGTTTGGCAAAGAACACGTCTTCTAAAGTTTCTTCTGCTTTGCTGAATCCGTTCTCGGGACCATTTTCAGCAAACACGTGAATCAGCGGTTGCCCACCAACGAGTTTGTTGGAGATAACTTTGTAATTTTTCTGGTAATCTTCCAATTCGGCTTTGTTTACTTTTTTCTCCCAAACTTTGCCTTTGATTTGTTCTAGCGCTTGGTCGGTATCGCCTGCAAAAAGTACTTTTCCGTTGTTCATTACTGCCATTTGGGTACATAGTTCACGCACATCCTGAACAATATGGGTCGATAAAATCACAATAATATTTTCCCCGATTTCACTCAAAATATTGTAAAAGCGGTTCCGTTCACCCGGATCAAGCCCAGCGGTCGGTTCGTCTACGATAACCAGTTTTGGGTTACCAATCAGACATTGCGCAATGCCGAAACGTTGGCGCATTCCACCACTATAGCTTGCCACGGCATTTTTTCGGTGTTCCCAAAGATTGACTTTCAGCAGCAATTGCTCGACCATTTGTTTGCGATCGGCTTTAGACTCGAATCCTTTCAATATAGCCAAATGGTCAAGTAAATCTGCAGCTGAAGTTCTCGGATAAACCCCAAATTCCTGAGGCAAATAGCCCAAAACTTTTCGAACAGCTTCTTTATCGTTCAGCACGTCGATATCGCCCAAAGTGACAGTGCCGCTGTCAACGTCTTGAAGTGTGGCTAAAGTTCTCATCAGTGATGATTTTCCCGCACCGTTGGGGCCGAGTAAGCCAAACATTCCTTTGCGGATGGTTAGCGAAACATCGTTTAAAGCATGAACGCCGTTCGCATATTTTTTGTCGAGGTGGTTGATTTGTAATTCCATAAGTTGTGTTTAGGTGGTCAAAAGCGTTGCATTGGTAAGCAGTCGCAAAATATTGTTACAAGTTAAGAAGTTGGAGCCCAACGTTCTTGCAGAAAACGCGGCAGCAATTTGATTTTATAATTGTCTAGAATAAATATTAGAGTTTGGTTTTTATTTAGTAATACCAGTAAAGCATTGGTAACTATAATTGGCGCATTTTGAAGTTTGTTGTAGTAATAATCAGTTACTGCATTAGGTTTGTTGTTGACCAAAAAAGGAATGGTATCGCTGGCGTAAATCATCGGAATTCGTTCTAATTTTGGGCTTACATAATCGGAAAAGTACTTTACTTTTAAACGTTTTCCGGCTCTAAGATTTTGGAATAATTTTAAAGTTGAAAAGTATTTCTCATTTTCCTCGTCAACGAAAAGAATGCCTTTGTGAATGTCGATAGCAATCCATTGCTGTAATTCACTGGAATAGATCTCATTGAACGCATGACCGAATTTCCCTTTGTACAAACTATCGACAATGCCCCATTCTTTGACCCGAATGCCATTGATGAAGCAAAAAATACTGAAAATCTGAGCAAAATCAGAACATACGCCGCCTTTGCCTTCTAACATTATTGCTAGTGTTTTCTCTGACGAAAGCCCAATGCCAGGGCCGCCGGGAATCACTTTCCTGAGATAAGTGGCAATCGTTATGGCACGGGATAGATCATCTTGAGTAGGGTTGAGTCGTATTTTGGTATTGACTTCAAAATATAATTTAGGAATGTCCTCCAAAGTATTGATGTCGTTGAAACATCCCATCGCTTCTATGTTTTTACCTTTGCCATTTTTAGACAAGATGGCATATCGAATCAAGTAAAGCAACGGATGTCGTTTGAATGTATGGGCTATTTTTTTGAAAAAGCGATTCATCAATACAGTGCTGAAGTTGGGTGGTTTTGGGCTAAAAATAATTTTTTTTGACGATATATCTTGGCAACAGGAACAAAAAACCATCCGGTTAAAGATGGTTTTTATGCTGTTGTGGCATTCTATTGTTTATTAATACTTCCGCCTGTGGTTGATTTTTTATTGAGGTTTTTTGGAACGTTGATGTAATGAATACTTCCGCCTGTTGTGGCATCAGCACTAAGGCTCACTAGTGGGTTGACTGTAATGTTTCCCGCTGTGGAAGCACTAGCGATGATGTCGTTGGAAAGCAATTTTTCTGCATCGATGGTACTTCCGGTAGTAGCTGCGGTTTCCAAATTGATGGCTTTTCCTTCGATAGTGATACTTCCGGCTTCTGTAGCTTCAACAGTGGCTTTTTCACATTCAATCGAAATTTTTGTCGTAGCACCGGTCTTGGTTTTGAGTTCCAAGTGATTTGCTTTGATGATGTTCTGGCTTTTGAAGCTCGATCCTTCCATCACTTTGATGCTTTCAACCATCGGCATTTTAACGATGATTTCTTTGGATGCTACGTTTACATAACTATTGACATCAGACGAAATCACGAGTACACCGTTTTCAATTGTTGTTTTGATGTGCTGCAGCAGATTGTCGTCTGCATTGACCGTAATACTTGGGTTTGCCGATTGTTCGAGTATCACATCCAGCCCGTTGCCCACTTTGACGCTTTTGAAGTCTGCAGTAACCGGACGTTTTTCCGAAACTACCTTTCCGCTGCCTTCAACGCCATTGAATTGGCAAGCTGCAAAAAATAAGCTGAGCACTAGGAGCAAAAAAGGTGCTGCGATGATTTTTTTTGATTTCATACTATTTGGTTTTAATCGTGATGCCATCTTCGTTGATTTTCACGCTTTTTACTTCGCGGCTCTCGGTTTCATCTTGGTCTTTTTTGATTAAAATGCCGTCTTTGTTGAGCGTAACACTAGTGGTAGTAGAATCATTTTCGATTTTGATTCCGCCTTCTACGTCGTCCCATTCGTTTTCCTCCGGAGGGCAATTCAAACATTTTACTTTGTCGGTTCCTACTTTGTAGATGTAATTGTCTGAACTGAAGTGCAAGTTAAAGTAAGAATCGTCAGAATCGTCGTAGTCTTGAACGCTAGCATCAGGTTTTAGTAACGTTCCAGCAGGCAAGTACAGATAAATTTCTACTTCTTGATCACGCCATTTGTTTTTGAAATCAGTCAGCAAATAATTGTCGAGTACCAAACGATTGTTCGCAAACGTATAACCGTATTTGATTTGCTCGGCGGTTTTCTTTGCCTTGGCCAACGAACTTCCTTTGGCTTTTCTGTCGATTTGGATGTAAGGCGTTTTCTCGTCGGTTTTCATGATATACAAACGCACCTCGTTGGAGTAAATCACTTTGTTGTTGAGTGAATCTTCGGTAGCCAAAAACTCGCTGCGGTCATTGATTCCGTTAGAAAAATAATCGTTCGATTTGAATTTCACATACAGCGTATCATTCATATTGACAGGCAAATTGCTTTTTTGGATGAATCTTCCATCGACCGCGTATTCGGTAGCCTGACGAATTCCAATCGAAATCAAAATTCCAATCGCAACGAGCCACAAAGCCAGTAAAGTGTATTTGATACCGTTGTTCACTGATTTCATGCCGGGCGACAAGAGTTTGAATCCGAGCAGTAATAAGAAAAAGAACGGAATGCCCATCGCCAAGAAGATAATCAAGCCGAAAACCCAAACCGGATAATCAGAGAAATTGCCGGCCTCGATGAAACTTTGCCAAGGGAAATCGATAAAAGCCGATGAACCTAGCGTAAAGACACCGATAAATAAAATCACCAGCCAGCTCAAACTGCTCAGGATTAAAATTACACCTAATACTTTTGCAAATACTTTGAAAATGGTCATGAAAACCTCGCCAATAGTTCCGGTGAATTTATCGACGCCGGTTTTGACTTGGTTGCCCATTTTGTCATAGTTCGCATTTTTGAACTTTTCTGAAACCGATTCAAATTCTTCCTTTACTTTTTTTTCGATGTTTGAAATGGTAATGGGTTCGCCTTTCATTTCGAGTTTTTCAGAAGTGGTCACCGCTTCAGGCATGACGATCCAAAGTACGATATAAGCTATGATTCCCGAACCAAAGCCGCCGAAAACCAAAACCACTAAAATGATTCGCAACCAAACCGCATCGATACCGAAGTAATGACCCAACCCTGCTGCCACACCGCCAATCATTCCGGTGTCTTTGTCGCGGTATAGCTTTTTGTTGGCTCTGGCGTTGTTGTTCGTGAAGTCATAATTCTGTTGCTGCGGTTCATCGCCATCAGGTTCAATACGGTAATCTTCAGGTTGGCCCATTACTGCAATGATTTCGTCGAGCTCACGCAGGTTGATTACTTGCTTGTCGTTGGTGTGTTTCTCAGCCACGAGCTCGGCGATACGCATTTCGATGTCTTTCAGAATTTCATCTTGTCCGTTAGAGCTTGATAACGAACGCTTGATAGCATCAAAATAACGGGTAAGTTTTTGGAATGCATCTTCGTCGATATGAAAAAACATCCCACCTAAGTTTATATTTACAGTTTTATTCATGACTATTATTTTTGGTTTGTTGTGATTATGTTCACGGCATCGGAGAGTTCGGTCCAAGTGCCATTGAGTTCGTTTAAGAATGTTTTGCCTATTTCGGTAAGCCCGTAGTATTTTCTTGGCGGCCCCGAAGTAGATTCTTCCCAACGGTAGTTGAGTAATCCGTCATTTTTGAGTCTGGTCAGCAGCGGATAAACCGTGCCCTCTACCACCAGCAATTTGGCGTTTTTCAAGGTGTCGAGTATCTCTGAGGTGTAAGCATCTTTTTCTTTGAGAACCGATAAGATGCAAAACTCAAGGACGCCTTTACGCATTTGGGCTTTGGTGTTTTCAATATTCATGATATTATAGTTTTTGTTTGGGATTTATTTTTGGGTTTCCATAGCGATTTCATGCTGATAAACTAAAGAAACGTTTTTGTTTTTAATGATGGCCTCAGCCTCTTCATTTAAATTGATGTTTTTTGGTGAACCGATATAAGTAACAGTAGCATCAGATGCGATGTTTAATGTAATATCATCTCCGGCATAAACCATCGCTACTGATTTTCCGTCTGCGTGAAGCGCTACTGCCTCAGTAATGAAGTTTCTTGCGCTAAGTAAGGTATTGTCTGAGGTTGTCACCCAAGCTTTTTTGGCACTTCCGGTTAGGTTGATTCTGGCGTTGCCGCTAAATTTTCCTTGGAATTTATTAGTTTCAATCTTTCCGTTGAATAAGGTTCCGGTGTTGGCATATAATTTTACTTTTCCCGAGGTTTGAATCATACCGGTCATAGTTGCTCCTGATGCCAAACGCAAGTCGATGTTGTCTGTTTTCAACACATTCTCAATAGTGATTTTTGCTTTGGTCTCTGCGCTTATAGCATTAATTTGGTCAGACGAAACATATACTTTTACGGTTTCGTTAGCGGCCAACGTTGTGCCTTCTGTCAGGTAAATATTTAAGGTTTTCGCGTCCACTTCAGTGATGGTGTTTTTGAGGATTTCGGAGTTGCTCGATTCGAGGTGCAGTGAATTTGATGCGCCGTCGCTGTAAATCAGTTCGATACCGTTTGAAATCTTAATTTTTGAAAAATCTGCGATGTCTCTGTTTTCTGTTGTTTGTCCTTTTGCTAAGAACCCGATGAGGATTACCGTTAGCGTTGTAATGATTTTTACCATGATTTGTTCGTTTTTTGATTTTGCCGCAGGTGATGAATCTGCTGCTGATTGATTAATGATTTTTTTGATGATTGAAACTCTTAACTAATTTGAAATTGATTGGATTTATGATGATCGATAAATGAAACTACTTGATAAAGTTGATGGTGAGCGGATATTTGAAATCGTCTCCGTTAGAAGTTTTCAGCGAAGCATAAATGATTAGGATAAACTCCGCGATTTTCATAAACATAAACAGTACGATAGCCACTACTGCAATGGTAATCACACCACTGATGTTGCTGAAATTAAAATTGTCTAGTACAATGTCGTCGTTGTTAACTATCGCCGAGAAAGTGGTGTTGCTAAAAATACCTACCAATAAAGTCGGAACGGCAATCATCACTAGGGCGCAGGAATACAAAAACAGGCTCAACTGAAAATTGATGGTTTGCTTTCCTTGTTGGTTAACATATTCTGATTTGTCTTTGTTGGTCGTCCAGATGATGATTGGAAAAATCAAATTCCCGAACGGAATAAAATACTGAGTTAGCGTGCTCAAATTTAAAAGCGCTGCGGTGTTATTTTGTGCGGTTGTTTCCATGATGATAAAAAGTATATAGTAATTTCTTATGCAAATATATGTTCAAAAACCAATACCTTGTTTCGCATAGTAGTAAATGTTAACAAAATTTTAACAAATTAAAAGTAATTGATTGTCCGTTATAAATCAGTAATTTTAGCCTGAAAAACCAGCAAATACGTTATGTCGCGATTTAAAATCCACCTTTTTCTTTTTTTAAAATTGCCTTCGGCGTTCTGGAGCGGTGTTCGACTTAGAGGCATCAATCTGCAACAATGTACCACGACAGTTCGGCATCGTTGGATCAACCAAAATCCGTTCGGATCGATGTACTTTGCAGTGCAAGCCATGGCTGCAGAACTTTCCACCGGAGCACTCGTCATGCAATCCATTAGGCAAAGCGGCAGGAAAATTTCCATGCTTGTGGCCAACAATAAAGCTACGTTCGGTAAAAAAGCCACCGGAAAAATTACTTTCACCTGCAACGATGGCGAGAAACTCAACGCGCTGATAAGGCAAGTAATTAGCTCTGGTGAAGGCCAAACGCTCTGGATGAAATCAATCGGAGTCAATGAAAAAGGCGAAGTCGTTTCTGAAATGGATTTCGAGTGGACACTCAAACTCAAAAGCTAAACCGGCTGCAACACAAGTTAAATGAAACCTAATTATCAAAACCTTTTAGTGTTCATTGCCTACTTTTGAAATAAAAAAAATGCGAATACTCATTACCGGCGCTTCAGGTTTAGTAGGTACAGAACTCGTTAATTTGCTATTGCAGAACGGTGTAGAAGTACATTACTTAACCACTTCCAAAAAGAAAATCGCCAAAGAGGAAAAATACCACGGTTTTTTTTGGAATCCCGCTCAAGGCATCATTGACGAAAATGCGCTTTTAGGCGTTGAGGTGGTCATTCACCTGGCCGGCGCCAGCATTTCAAAACCTTGGACCAAAGCTTACAAACAAGAAATCCTGGAAAGTCGTATCAATGCAACCAATACCTTGTATAAAGCCATTAAAGACAATCCAAATCAGGTCAAGCAAATCATTTCAGCTTCAGCCATTGGCATTTACCCGAACAATCCCGATACGGTTTACACCGAGTTGTCGATTGCTACCGATAGTGGTTTTCTAGGTAATGTCGTCGAGAAATGGGAAGAAAGCCTCAACAAGTTCAAACCGCTCGGCATCAAAGTTTGCAAACTCAGAACCGGAATCGTACTGGCCAGAAATGGCGGTGCGTTGCCCGAAATGCTCAAACCAATTAAGTTCGGCTTGGGTGCCGCTTTCGGTAACGGCAAACAAATCACTTCCTGGATTCACCTCCACGATTTGGCTTCGATGTATTTCTTTGCCGCCAAAAACCAATGGGAAGGCATTTTCAACGCAGTTGCTCCCGATCCGGTTTCCAATAAGAAACTCACCGAACAGTTGGCCGCTGCTGCCCGCAGACCGCTATTTCTTCCTAACATTCCCAAATTTGTCATGCAGTTGGCACTCGGCGAGAGGCACGAGTTGTTGTTCACCGATGCCAATGTCAGCCCGCAAAAAGCACTAGACCACGGATTTACCTTCAAGTTTCCGAAACTCAAAATAGCCCTTAACGATTTAATCGCATAAAAAAAGCCTCGTTGTTTCCAGCGAGGCTTTTTCCTTTTATAAAAAAGTGAATTAATAACGAGTAAAAAGCAACTTTGAACTCCCATTTTCATTGAGCGAAAACAAACATAGGTAAAACGAAAACGTTTTAGTCTTAAAATTCTATTAAAAAATCCTTTTTAACTTTTTAGTAGCCGGGAACCTGCTCTACACTCATAGTCCTCGCAAGCTGCGGGCTAACCGTTCCAAATGCGCAGCATTCACCGAATACCCATAAAAAATATTAACTCGGTGAGGTAATCAGGGCTAGGCCCATCGTAAAGCCGGCACTCCATATTAATTGCTGTACTTGAGAAAAAAAAACAATTTACCCATTGCACTTCGATCAACTCGATAATTTTGCACTAAGGCACTAAGGCACTAAGGCACTAAGGCACTAAGGCACTAAGGCACTAAGGCAAAAAAACCGTGACAATTTGACATTTTTCCATCAAATGGCAATACTTTTGTCAACTCGCGCGAAAAAAATGAAAAACCTATTTAAAAATAAAAGCAAAATGACCACGGAACAATCAGAAAACGAACAAGTACTCGACCAGAATCCGCAAACCCAAGAGCAGGAGCAGGGCATTGAAGCAGCCGAAGCCCTATCGCCGGAACAAAAACTTGAAGAGGAACTCGCCAATGAAAAAGACAAGTTTTTAAGACTTTTTGCTGAGTTCGAAAACTACAAACGCAGAACGGCCAAAGAGCGGCTCGACTTGTTCAAAACTGCCAATCAGGAAGTATTGCAAGCCATGCTGCCCATTCTCGACGATTTCGACCGTGCCATCACTGAGATTAAAAAAACCGATGACAACGTTTTGCTCGATGGCGTGAACTTGATTTTCGAGAAACTTAAATCGACATTAACCTCAAAAGGCCTTGAAGAAGTTGCCGTGAAAGCCGGAGACATTTTCGATGCCGATTTCGCTGAAGCCATCACCCAAATTCCTGCACCATCGCCCAATCTTAAAGGAAAAGTAGTCGATGTGATTGAGAAAGGCTACAAGCTTGGCGATAAAATCATCCGATTCCCGAAAGTAGTTATTGGCAATTAAGAAAACACAATATATTTGTTCCCGAACCTACTCCGTTCCACTAATCGAATCAAACCAAAATGAAAAAAGATTTTTACGAAATATTAGGCGTTTCTAAGAATGCTTCCGAAGCCGAGATTAAAAAGGCTTACCGCAAAAAAGCGATTGAATTCCATCCTGACAAAAACCCGGGCAACAAGGAGGCTGAAGAAAATTTCAAATCGGCAGCCGAAGCTTATGAAGTGCTCAGCGACCCGCAGAAAAAAGCCAAGTACGACCAATTCGGTCACCAAGCTTTTGATGGTGCAGGCGGTTTCGGTGGTGGTCATCACATGAACATGGACGACATCTTCAGCCAGTTCGGCGATATTTTTGGCGGTGCGTTCGGTGGCTCTTTTGGAGGCGGCGGTGGCGGACAACGACGTGTAAAAGGAAGTAATCTCAGAATCAAAGTAAAACTCAACCTCGAAGAAGTTGTCAATGGCGTAGAGAAGAAAGTCAAGGTAAAACGCAAAGTGCAAGCACCGGGCGTGACTTACAAAACCTGCGCAACGTGTAACGGCCAAGGCCAAGTGATGCGTGTAACCAACACCATTTTGGGTCGTATGCAATCATCATCAACGTGCCCGACTTGCGGCGGCGCAGGGCAAATCATCGATAAAAGACCGGCTGATGCAGACGCTCACGGAATGGTATTGCGCGAAGAAACGGTTTCAATTAAAATTCCTGCCGGAGTGGTTGAAGGCATGCAACTCAAAGTTTCCAACAAAGGCAACGATGCTCCCGGCAACGGAATTCCTGGCGATTTGATCGTAGTGATTGAAGAACTCGAACACGAATTTTTAAAACGCGAAGGTGAAAACCTACATTTTGATTTGTACATCAGTTTTGCTGAAGCGGTTTTAGGTGTTTCCAAAGACATTGATGCCGTGGGCGGAAAAGTTCGAATCAAACTCGAGGAAGGCATTCAATCCGGAAAAATATTAAGGCTGAAAGGCAAAGGCGTTCCGAGCCTCAACGGTTATGGTAAAGGCGATTTGCTGGTGCACATCAACGTCTGGACACCGAAAACTTTAACCAAAGAACAGAAGCAGTTTTTTGAGAAAAATATGACAGACGAAAACTTCATTCCGCAGCCCGAAAAGAGTGAAAAATCTTTTTTTGAAAAAGTTAAGGATATGTTCTCGTAAATTAAAAAAATAATTTATATTTGACTGTTACTAGACAACTAGTAATTTCTTTTTCATAGCAATTTTTCCCATCCTTGTTTCACGATAAGGGTGGGTTTTTTTTTGTAACGAATTTCAAACCGAAATACTAATTCGCTACTTTTACCAACCTAAGCTAAAGAAACAAAAAAACGCATGGATTCCATCCTCGAAGTTCAAGACGTCGTCAAACAATATGGCGATTACACCGCACTCAATAAAGTATCACTCAGCGTTCCCAAAGGCAGTATTTACGGACTGCTCGGCCCCAACGGCGCAGGGAAAACCTCACTCATCAGAATCATCAATCAAATCACAATGCCCGACAGCGGCCAAGTCATTTTCGATGGCGAACCGCTACAGCCGCATCATGTGCAATACATCGGATATCTTCCAGAAGAACGCGGACTGTACAAAACCATGAAAGTAGGTGAGCAGTGCCTTTATCTGGCGCAACTCAAAGGACTTTCAAAGGCCCAGGCCACCGAGCAGTTGCAATATTGGTTTGACCGACTAGGCATCAAAGGCTGGTGGAACAAAAAAATCCAAGAACTTTCAAAAGGAATGGCGCAAAAAATTCAGTTTGTGGTTTGCGTGCTGCACAAGCCCAAATTGCTCATTTTCGACGAGCCATTTTCGGGTTTCGATCCGGTGAATGCCAACCTAATCAAAGACGAAATCCTTGAACTCAAAAAACAAGGTTCCACCATCATTTTCTCGACACACCGCATGGAAAGCGTCGAAGAACTTTGCGACCACATTGCCCTGATCCACCAATCCAACAAACTCATCGAAGGCCAGCTCACCGAAGTCAAAAAACAATACCGCACCAACAGTTTCCAAGTCGGTATCCTGACCGATAACGTCGAAGGCCTCATGTACGACATTACCCAGAAATTCACCGTGGGACAAACCGATTTCAAATCGCTCAACGACGAACTCAAACTCGAAGTACAACTCGGCAACACCACGCCAAACGAATTACTTCAAGTGCTCACCGGCCGCGGACAAGTCACGCATTTCGTAGAAAAAATCCCGAGCGTGAACGATATATTCATCCGAACCGTCACCGAAAAATAGCAAGATTAAAGACACTAATTACTAACTACTGTTTACTATCTCCTAAATATGAGTATCCTCAACCTTATTATAAAAAGAGAATTCATGGCCAAAGTGCGCAACAAGTCGTTCATTGTCATGACTTTTTTAAGCCCGCTTTTATTTGTCGGAATTGCGGTTTTTGTTGGTTATCTGAGTTCGCTCAAAGCCGATGTCAAACAAATCGCCATCCACGACGAAACTGGTATCTTCGCCAACGAGTTCAAGAACTCAGACGAATACCATTATCTTAACCTATCCCAAGTAGGCCTTAAAACCCTCAAAGACAGCCTGGTAATGGAAAGCTACGAAGGCGTGCTCTACATTCCGAAAACAGACAGCCTTTCGCAACTACAAGAAAAAGTCCAGTTCATTTCCAACGACAGCCCAAGCCTCGGTTTTCTGGGCGAAACCGAAGAAACCATCGCCAATAAAATCACGAAACTCAATTTTGAAACCGCCAAACTCGACACCTTGGCCATCCGCAAAGCCAAAGCAGAAGTTAATATCAGCGTGGCCAAAGCCTCGGGCGAAGAAACCCTCAAAGGCCTCAACGAAATCAAAATTGCCATTGGCGGTGCGTTTGGTTATTTAATTATGATGTTCATTATCATCTACGGCAACATGGTGATGCGCTCAGTAATCGAAGAAAAAACCAACCGCATCATCGAAATTATTATATCGTCGGTCAAACCTTTCCAACTCATGATGGGCAAAATCATCGGGACTTCGCTGGCGGGCGTTCTACAATTTTTCATCTGGGCCATTATAGGTCTGGGTTTAATGTTCGGTGCTTCGGCTTTCTTTGGCGTCAATGCTGCACCAACTGCCAATGTTTCTCCAGAGGTGATGCAGCAAGCGCAAGCACAAATGTCAACCGCCCAGCTTTATCTCAAAGAAATCATGAATTTGCCTTTGGGCACTATTATCAGTTGTTTTATCCTTTATTTCGTCGGCGGCTATTTTCTTTACAGTTCGTTCTACGCCGCCATTGGAGCCGCAGTAGATAGCGAAACCGATTCCCAACAATTCCTCTTGCCGATCATGATGCCGCTGATTCTAGGAGTTTACATCGGGTTCTTTACCGTTATCAATGATCCGCATGGCAATATCGCCACCGTCTTTTCGATGGTACCGCTAACTTCACCGATTGTAATGCTTATGCGGATTCCGTTTGGCGTGCCTTGGTGGCAACTGGCAATTTCCTTGACCCTTCTCTTCGGAACATTTCTCGGAGTGGTTTGGTTCGCTTCCAAAATTTACCGCGTCGGAATTCTGATGTATGGCAAAAAACCTACTTGGAAAGAACTTTACAAATGGCTGCAATATTAGGGAGGAAGTGCCTGAGTTCCTGAGTTTTTTTTAGGAGCCGGGAACCTGCTTTCCGCAGTGCGCGGCACTTTGCTTCAATCAGGGCTAGGGTTATCGGCCGTAATTGCATGCAGTCTGGTTAGTCAGCACTTTTTTATAAAAAACATCAATCTATCCGCGGCACGTCGATTAACTTGTTAATTTTGCACTAAGGCACTAAGGCACTAAGGCACTAAGGCACTAAGGCACTAAGGCACTAAGGCACTAAGGCACTAAAAAACTCAACACATGCCCAAAATACTCATCATCGAAGACGAATCGTCTATCCGCCGCGTACTGATCAAAATTTTGTCGGAAGAAAATAGCACCTATGAAGTAGAAGAAGCCGAAGATGGCGTTCAAGGTTTAGAGAAAATCAAGAACAGCGATTATGGCTTGGTACTCTGCGACATTAAAATGCCCAAAATGGACGGCGTAGAACTGCTCGAAGCAGTAAAAAAAATCAAACCCGAAATCCCGATGGTGATGATTTCCGGTCACGGCGATATGGAAACAGCCATTCAGGCAATGCGTCTGGGAGCGTTTGATTACATTTCCAAACCGCCCGATTTGAACCGGTTGCTCAACACAGTACGCAATGCACTCGATAAAAAGCAGTTGGTGGTGGAGAACAAAATCCTCAAAAAAATCGTCAGCAAGAACTACGAGATGATTGGCAGCAGCGAGCCCATCAACCACATCAAATTGATGATTGACAAAGTCGCTCAAACCGATGCGCGCGTGCTGATTACCGGCCCGAACGGAACCGGAAAAGAACTGGTTGCGCACCAATTACATCAAAAAAGTGACCGTGCTGATTTTCCGCTGATCGAAGTCAATTGTGCTGCAATTCCAAGCGAACTCATTGAGAGCGAACTCTTCGGGCATGTCAAAGGCGCCTTTACTTCGGCCGTGAAAGACCGCGCCGGAAAATTCGAAGCTGCCGACGGAGGCACTATTTTTCTAGACGAAATTGGCGATATGAGCCTAGCTGCCCAAGCCAAAGTCTTGCGGGCTTTACAAGAAAATTTGATTCAAAGAGTAGGTGCCGATAAAGACATCAAAGTCAATGTGCGCGTAGTGGCCGCGACCAACAAAGATCTCAAAGCCGAAATCGCTGCCGGGCGTTTCCGCGAAGATTTGTACCATCGATTGGCGGTGATTTTAATTCATGTGCCGGCGCTCAACGACCGTCGCGACGATATTCCTTTATTAGTAGAACATTTTACAGAAAAAATTGCGTCAGAACAAGGCAATGCACCGAAATCATTCTCGAAAGAAGCCATTAAATTATTGCAGGAATACGACTGGACAGGCAACATCCGCGAGCTGCGCAATGTAGTAGAACGCTTAATAATATTGGGCGGTAACGAAATCTCAGAAACCGACGTGAAACTATTCGCGAGTAAATAATTAGCCATAAGCATGATGCTGTCGGCTGCGGGTTTATGCATGCTGAGAGCTAAAAGCTGATAGCCGAAAGCTAGAAAAATGAACCTCAAAAAAATCAACCCGAACCTTCAAAAGGCACTTATTGAAAACAGTTTAACGGAACCAACGGCTTTGCAGCAAGAAAGTTTCAGTGCCATTAAAAGCGGAGCAGATGTAATTTATATCGACGCTCCCGGCTCAGGTAAATCTATGGCGATTGCCCTGAATGTATTGCAACGCCTAGAAAAGCCTATAGGTGAAAGCACGCGCGCCTTGGTTTTGGTAGAAGACAAAGAAAAAGTACTCGAAATGGTCGCTCTATTTAAAACCCTCGGAAACTATATGGATCTGCGCGTTTTCGGCGTGCACGACAAAGGCGACATCGATTTTGACAAGAACCAAATTTCATTAGGTTTAGATATATTGATCGGAACGCCTAACAGAATCAACCAAATGTTTTCCTCGGCGGGCTTCAACCTAAACACCATTAAAATGTTTGTTGTAGATGATGCAGATTTGATTTTCAAAAGCCGTTTGGATTCGGTGATTTTGAGGCTTTCTGCTAGTATCGAGAAAACCCAATACTTGTTCTTCGCAAGCGAGCTTACCGAAAAAGTTGATATTGTGGCCGACAAAATCATGATTGAGCCCTACGTGTTTGAAATAGAAGAATAGACTTCTGATTTGTAGATTCGTGGATTTGGTTATTTGGGAATTTGTAGCAGCTAAGTACTTGATTGCTTGAGTTTTAATTATGAAAATTGGACTTTTAGCAATATAATCTAATTTGAATATTATTAAGAGAAAACAATAAGTAAAACCGGAACTAAAATGACTCAGGCACTTAGCTACTTTTTTAGCGGCTTTGCGAGATATTATTCTTTTTCTCGCAAAGGCGCAGAGCCGCAAGGTTTTCAAGTTGTTGATTATTGTCCAGTTGTCGAGATTATTCGTTGGGATTTGGAGGTCAAACTAGTTGTAGCACCAGTAACCCTAGCCCTGATCGAAGCGGCATCCTTTTTAAACCTGCAAGGTTTTGGAAACCTGGCAGGTTTAAAAAGATATAGCGAAGAGCAGGTTCCCGGCTCCTGACCCAAGCCAACTCACCAAGTGAAATTCACAGCGACTTTGCAGTAATAAATCTTCCTAGAATAGAAAGTCATTGACTATATTTGCGCCTTTTAAAAAGAGACTTTAAGACTGAAGGATTTTAAGACTATAAGACAAATCCTAAAATCTTACAGTCCTGCCATCTTAAAATCCAAAGAATGATCACAGTTAATGATATTTCCGTGCAATTTGGCGGAACCACTTTGTTTAGCGAGGTTTCCTTCGCCATCAATGAGAATGACAAAATAGCCCTTATGGGGAAAAACGGCGCCGGTAAATCGACGTTGTTAAAAATTATCGCGGGCGCAAACAAACCGTCGACCGGAAGTATTTCGGCACCTAAAGAAGCAGTAATCGCTTATTTGCCGCAGCATTTGCTCACTAAAGATGATGCCACGGTGTTTGAAGAAACTTCGAAAGCTTTCTCGGGCATCTTTAAAATGAAAGCCGAAATTGATGAGCTCAACGAGCAACTCACCATTCGCACGGATTATGAATCCGATGAGTATATGAAACTCATCGAGCGTGTGTCGGAACTTTCAGAGAAATATTATTCGATTGAGGAAGTGAATTACGAAGCCGAAGTAGAAAAAGTACTTAAAGGTTTGGGCTTCGAGCGGGAAGATTTTACGCGGCCTACTTCGGAATTTTCGGGCGGCTGGCGAATGCGCATCGAGTTGGCGAAAATACTTTTACAAAATCCGGATTTGATTTTACTCGATGAGCCGACCAACCACATGGACATCGAATCGATTCAGTGGTTGGAAGATTTTTTGATCAACTCGGCTAAAGCGGTGATGGTGATTTCGCATGATCGCGCTTTCGTAGACAATATTACCAACCGCACGATTGAAGTCACCATGGGCCGCATCTACGACTACAAAGCCAAATATTCGCATTACCTCGAATTGCGCAAAGACCGCCGCATTCACCAGCAGAAAGCTTACGATGAACAGCAAAAATTCATTGCAGAAAACCAAGCTTTTATTGAGCGTTTTAGAGGAACTTTCTCAAAAACAGAACAAGTGCAATCTCGGGTGCGTATGCTCGAAAAATTGGAATTGGTTGAGGTAGATGAAGTCGATACTTCGGCGCTTCGGTTGAAATTTCCACCATCGCCACGTAGCGGGCAATATCCGATAGTAGTAACTGATATGTCGAAAAGTTACGGCGATCACGTGGTGTTTAAAGACGCGAATATGGTCGTTGAACGCGGACAGAAAGTAGCTTTGGTCGGAAAGAACGGTGAAGGAAAATCGACAATGATTAAAGCCATTATGAAAGAAATCCAGCCCGATTCGGGGAAAGTTGAAATCGGTCACAACGCTCAAATTGGGTATTTTGCACAAAACCAAGCGTCACTTTTGGATGAAAATCTAACCGTTTTTGAAACTATCGATACTATTGCTGTTGGTGATATTCGCACCCAAATCAAGAACTTGCTTGGCGCGTTTATGTTTTCGGGCGACGACACTACCAAAAAAGTGAAAGTGCTTTCCGGTGGCGAGAAAACCCGTTTGGCTATGATTAAATTGCTGCTCGAGCCGGTGAATGTGTTGATTCTCGATGAGCCGACGAACCACCTCGATATGAAAACCAAAGACATCATCAAAGACGCATTGAAAGATTTCGACGGTACTTTGATCTTGGTGTCGCATGACCGGGATTTCCTTGACGGTTTGGCAGAAAAAGTGTTCGAATTTGGACACAAGCGCGTGAAAGAACATTTCGAAGATATCACCGGATTCTTGGCGCATAAGAAAATGGAAAGCCTGCGCGAAATCGAAAAATAAAAGCAATGGAAACGATTTTACCTTGGGTCGGTTACGCAGCATCGGTGATTATCGTGTTGTCGATGATGATGAATTCGATTGTCAAATTTCGCTGGATTAATCTGTTTGGCGCCTTGGCGTTTTCGGTTTACGGCTTTCTGATTGGCGCCATTCCGGTCGGGATTCTCAACGGAATTATCGTTTTGGTGGATGCCTATTACCTGATTTTGATTTACTCCAAAAAGGAAACTTTTGAAATTCTTGAAGTCGATTCTAATAGCAAATATTTGCCTCGTTTTATCGAGTTCCACCGCGCCAGAATTGAAACTTATTGCCCGGGTTTTTCTTTTGAACCGAACGACAATACCGTGAGTTTTTTCATTTTACGCAACATGTCGATGGCTGGTTTATTCATTGCGCACCGTGAGAATGGAACGGTTCTGAACGTCGATCTCGATTTCGTTTTGCCGGAATACAAAGATTTCAAGAATGGACAGTACGTTTATTTTACTTTGCGTGATAAGTTTATCGAAGCCGGTTTCAAAAGTGTCAAGGCTGAAGGAAACAATCAGAATTACTTCAAATATTTAAAGAAGCTCGGTTTTAATGAAGTGGAGCGCGGCGTGTTTGTGAAGGAATTGTAGGTTGATAGTAAGACCACCAGAAGTGCTCTTTGGCTTGAACGCAATTCGGTACAAAGAGGAAAAGTTATTAAATAACATTTTTCATCGTAATTCTAAGCCTTCGCGCCTTTGCGAGCAATAAATAATATTCTCTCGCAAACACGCAAAGAATAGTTATTTCACGAGCACCAATTTATAAATCGTAGACTCGGGCGATTCAGTGTCGTTGTCTTCGCAGAGCACAAACTCGATTTGGTTTTTAGTTTCTTTGTAAAGGCTAATTCCTTCAAATTTTTGGGTTTCAGATACGGTTTGGGTGAATTCTACTCTAAGCGTTTTAGCATCTAAACAACCAATCAAACTGCCCAGAACTTCGCCGTCTTTGTATGTTGAGTTCGAATCTTCGGCCGAAGCCAGAAAATAAATTTTGTCTTTGACCAAAGTCGCATCGGTGAAAGTCGCCGCGATGTGTTTAAGGTTCGGAAGTGCAACTGGAATAAATTCGATTTTTTCGTTGGGTTCAAGTTTTTTGTTTTTCAAGATGAAGAGGCCGTTTTTGCCTAGTTTGCCATTGCCGCGCTGGAAGAAAATCCATTGGTTGTTATAGAAAACCACGCCTTCAATATTGAGCTCGTCTTTCGGAAGCTGGGCAGTTTTGCGCAGGGCGTCGTAAAGTGAAGACAAATTTTCTTTGGTGGTTTTGCCTTTTTTGGAATCGTAAATGAAAAGTTGTTCGCGTTGTTTTTTAGAACCCGAGCCGAACAAATAAATTTTCTTGTCTTTCTGCAGCACGGCCTCGAAATCGGGTTTTTCCTTTTTCTTGAGGTTTTCGCGGCTATCTTCGGTGAGTTTTATTTTTTCGGTTTTACCTTCTGCGATTTTGTATTGGTACAAAAAAGTACTGTTGTCGGAAATCAGATAAAGCGATTCGTTGTTGAAAATCAGCCCCGAAGCCGAGCCGATTCCGATGATTTTGAGAAGAATGTCTAGCATGAATTTTTGCATGGTTTTGATTTTGAGTGGATTGCCCTAGCCCGGATGGCAGCGGCATCCTTTTGCAGAGCTAAGCGGCGCAAAAGATATAGCGGACAGCCGGAAACAGCTTCTAAAAATAACTATATTTACTTAAATAAATGCCCGAATATGAAATCAATCGATCCTGAGGATTTTAAAGTCACGCACCCAATCCGATTGTCGGAAATTCCGACCAAGCTAAATGTGAAGGCCAGCGACGACGACAAAGAAGAAAAGCTAGACAAAGTGCAGCAAAAACTCAGCAAATTTCAGGATGTGATGTATGCGCACAACCGTTATGGCGTGTTGATTTGTTTGCAAGGCATGGATACTTCTGGCAAAGACAGCCTGATCCGCGAAGTATTCAAGGAATTCAACCCGCGAGGTGTTGTGGTTCATAGTTTTAAAACACCCAATTCGACTGAACTCGAACACGATTACCTCTGGCGGCATTATTTGGCTTTGCCTGAAAAAGGCAAGTTTGCGATTTTCAACCGCACGCATTACGAGAACGTTTTGGTCACGCGCGTGCATCCGGAATATATACTGAACGAGAATTTGCCCGGAATTGAAAAAGTGGAAGACATCACCCCAGAATTTTGGAACAATCGCATGGAGCAAATCAACAATTTTGAAAAGCACATTGCTCAGAACGGCACCATTGTACTCAAATTTTACCTGCACCTGAGCAAAGACGAACAGCGCGATAGATTGCTGCGAAGATTAGACGAGGCCGACCACAACTGGAAATTTTCGCCCGGCGACTTGAAGGAACGCGAGCGCTGGGACGATTATATGAGTTGTTATGAGAGCGCAATCAACAATACTTCTAAACCACACGCGCCTTGGTATGTGGTTCCGGCCGATGATAAAGAAATGGCGCGGTATATTGTAGCGAAAATCATCTGGGAAGAAATGCAGTTGCACACCGATATTCAAGAACCGGAACTCGACGACAAGGTCAAGGCCGACATGGAATTTTTCAGGAAACAACTCAAATAACGATTTAAAATGTTCCGACACCAAGGGAAAACGAGAACTTTAAAACACAATTTGAGCATTGCCTCATTATTGTCTTTTGTGGCCGGATTGGTGAACGTGGCAGGTTTTCTCGCGGTGCAAAGGTTAACTACCAACGTAACCGGGCATTTTGCTTATTTAATTGACGAGGTTTTCCGGCTGCAATTCTACAAAGGCTTGATTTATTTTCTGTACATTTTTTTCTTTTTCTTGGGTTCGTTTGTCTCGAACTTTATGATTGAATGGTTTTCGCGGCACCGAAAAGGTTCTGCGTTTACTATGCCGATTGTTTTAGAAAGTGCGATTTTGTTTTCATTGGCGGTTTTCGGAAGTTGGCTCATTACCGAGAACCCGAATCTGCTGGCTTTCTGCTTGCTTTTCGCGATGGGATTGCAAAATTCGCTCGTGACTAAAATTTCAAATGCCACGGTCAGAACTACGCATTTGACCGGTTTGTTCACTGATTTGGGTATTGAGTTGTCGCAGTTGTTTTTTTATGCCGAGCCCGAGCAAAGCCAAAAATTAAAATCATCCATCAAACTCAGACTGACTATTATCAGTTCCTTTTTTCTAGGTGGAATTATCGGCGGGGTTTTCTATTCGTCGATGCTACTTAATACCCTAACTATTGCCGCTGTTGCCTTATTGCTGGCTTTGGCCTATGACAGTTTGAAATTCAGGATAATTTTGTTTAAACGAAGACGCAGGAATTCCTAGATGAACTTTGCTCTTGGGTTTCTGAATGGATTTGTAATGAGGCAGAACAAAAAACTGCTAACATCTATTGCAGTAAAAAAATGTTCTGACGGTTCGGATTTTCGCTTTGGTTTATTCGGTGTAGAGAAAAATCGCACCATCGTTGGTTCCGTCGTTGATTTTCCCTTTGAACATTTCATCCATGACGACTTTGAATTTTGATGAAAATTTGCGTGGTTTGAGATAGCGCGCCGTGACTTCAACGTTGTTGTCTTTTTTGAGTTTCATCTTCACGTAATTATACACGTAACCATAAGCAGGTTGGTAAATCAAAACCGTTTGAGAAGTGGATAGAAACGACGGAATCTTATTTTTGAAGATGCTGCTGTCGAAGTATTCATAAGTGTCGATTTTCATTCCGCCAATCGCATCAGGTGATTCGGGTTCTTCCTTGCCATCGACAATCAATTTGCATTTGGCATAATGAATAACGGTTTTTACGGGTTTTCCTGCTTTTAACGCGGTTAGTAAATCGTCGAAATTGGTAATTTGTTTTTGGGCTACTGCGCTCAAAGAAAAACAGTACAAGAACAGAATTAGAAAATTGGTTTTCATCGGATCGAATTTAAAAGGTTAAAAAAAATCCATCTTGAGAGCCGAGATGGATTTTTGGGTGAAATATAAAACTGGGTTATTGGATAACAATTTTGCGGACCAAACTATCGCCTTTGCTATCAGTGAGTTGTAGCAAGTAGATTCCGCTCGCCGCAATGGGCTGAGTTTGAATACTGTTGGCTCCGGAGTTTAGGTTGATTTTTTGGTTGTCTACTACTGCGCCATTAAGATTGATGATTTTCATCGCAACTTCACCCAAGTCAATCTCTGACTGAATAACCAATCTGCCGATTTTAGCGTCGCGGCTGTCGATAACCAATTGGCTTTGGTTGAACTGCGTGGTGCTTAAAGGAACGAAAGTCAAATCATCCCAATTGCGGCCTACACTGACCAAACCTGCTTTTCCGGTAGGCATTCCATTGGTCCAGTTCATTCGGAAGGTCAAACGATCAATACTTCCGGATTGGTCTAAACCGGTATTGGTAATGGCGCTGGTTGAGGCTGGAACGCCGTTGGCATAGACAGGATCTACATACAACGAAACGACGTCATCACTAGTTCCGGGTAATTGGCTGTATTTGACAATCACCAAATGGTCTTCATTATAACTGTAACTCAAAGCCGAAGTCGCCAGCGGATTGCCATTAGCGCCTTTAGCTATAGCAATGTTGTATGAAAATCCGGTGTTAATGGCATACAATCGGAAAGTAGTATTGAGATTGTTGCCGCTCATGACTCTGAAAAAGTCACTGTTGTTGTTGGCTTGTGCTGCGCTTAGATTCAGTACGAAACCTACATAGAGATCACCATCGGTTACTGCTGTAAAACCAACGCCTACACCATCAGAATCAGGACTAATAGCCACTGAGTTGGCGCTAGCGCCATAATCCAGAAAAGCAACAGGTGAAGCTAAAACGTCGGCATTATTGGGAAGGGCTCCAAGAGCAGCACCCAGGCCGCCAGGCAGAGAAGAATTGTGTGTCCATTGGCCTTGATTGTGCAAGTCAGCGCCAGTAGTGTATGATGAAAAGTCATCTTGAAAAAGATTTTGTCCGCAAACTGAAACGGAAACGGCCAAAGCCAAAACGAGTAATTTTGTTTTCATTTTTTTGTTTTTTGATTGAATTATGGAATGATTATTTTTTGATTGAACTTTTCGCCGGTGGTCGTCTTGAAGGTAACGATATAGGTTCCAGTGCTGAGTTTAGTGTCTATTGCAAGGTTAGAATTACCGAGCGGGAGATTTATTTTTCGGTTTTCCACTAAAACACCGGACAAGGCGTGTATTTCGAAATCCAACTGGTTCATGACTGAAGTACTGCGAATCGATAAATTGTGATTGTTGACCAAAGCGGCCACTGTTACTGGAGCAGTTTGAAATTCGTTAGTGGCCAATGGTAAGAAAGACAATCCTTCCCAGGTGGTAGAAGCGCTTACTAATCCTGCAAAACCAGTAGGCATTGACGGAATCGTGTTGTAGTTCAATCTAAAGGCAACGCGGTCAATAGCTCCACTCTGATCAAAACCTGTTGCTGCCGTTGCCACTGCAGAAGCAGGCTCTCCAGAAGCATAATCTGGGTTCACATAAAGTTTAACAATATCGTCATCGGCGCCGTCAAGATGCGAATATTTCACAATAACTAACACGTTCTCATTGAAGTTATAGAGATTGTCTCCATAAGCGGTTGGATTGCTTGAAGCACCTTTGCGGATTCCAATTTTATATCCAAAACCGCCATTCTTCACAATCAAACGAAAAGTCACTTGGGTAGGATCGCTATTGATGACTCTGAGAAAATCTACCGGTAATCCTGATTCATCCGGAGCTGTGGCAAGGTTCAAAACCAAACCGATATACAAGTCACCACCAACAACCATTGGGTTGATGATGTGGGCCACTCCATCGCGCAAAGGACCGATTTCCATCGATTTTGTTGAAGAGCCATAATTTGCGAAAAATACATTTTGGTCTACTATTTTGGTTCCTGAACAAGTAGATCCAGAAGTTACAGGAAGGCAAGCACCGATGCCAACATTCGGGGCTATTGGGCTATTAGACCATAATCCTTGGCCGCTCAACTCGGCACCACTAGTGTACAGAGTGAAATCGTCTTTAAAAATGTTTTGTGATTTTACAGAAACGAACGCGAATAAAATTAAAAGGAGTATTGCTTTTTTCATGCGGTTTGAATTGCGTTTATAACTTAAAAGTACCTAAAAATAAAAATCCATTAAAATTAAACACTTGTTAAATATTTTGACTTTCAAAAAACTCAAATAAACACCGTATTTTTGCCACCAAAATTGCAAAGTGAACCTTACCCAATACTTCAAGGAATTTCCTTATAACATCAAATTGGCTTATCCGGTGGTGCTCGGAATGCTCGGTCATACGTTGATCGGAATTGTCGACAACATTATGGTCGGAAATCTTGGCTCTACCGAACTTGCAGCGGTATCGTTGGGCAACAGTTTTATTTTCATCGGAATGTCGATTGGTATCGGTTTTTCGACTGCCTTGACACCACTGATTGCAGAAGCCGACGCCGAGAAAGACACCAAAACCATCAAGGCTACCTTTCATCACGGTTTGTTTTTGTGCACGCTGCTGGGTATCGGATTGTTTTCGATGATTGTGTTGGCCAAACCGTTAATGTTGCTGATGCACCAACCTGAAGCTGTGGTCAAACTGGCAACGCCGTACATCGATTGGGTGGCGTTTTCGTTGATTCCGGTGATTATGTACCAAGGCTATAAGCAATTTGCCGACGGTTTGTCGCTAACGAAATATTCGATGTATGCCATTTTCCTGACCAACATTGTGCATGTTATTTTTAATTATGTACTGATTTATGGTTTCTGGATTTTTCCCAAATTGGGTGTGGTCGGTGCGGCATTAGGAACGGTTATTTCGCGGGTGATGATGGTGGTTTTCATGCATTATCTACTGAAGTACAACAAAGATTTGAAAATCTATTTCTCGAAGTTCAGTTTTCGCGAAATCAAGAAATCAGTGCTGCGCAAGATTATTAATCTTGGGTTGCCCTCGGCGATGCAGATGTTGTTCGAAGTGAGTTTGTTTACCGCAGCGATTTGGCTCTCGGGAACCATCGGAAAAACCAGTCAAGCAGCCAATCAAATAGCACTGACTTTGGCCACGACGACTTTCATGTTTGCGATGGGCTTGAACGTAACTGCGATGATTCGAGTGGGCAATCAGAAAGGATTGAGCGACTATAAAAACCTCATTGTGGTGGCGCGTTCGATTTTCTTACTGACCATTATTCTCGAGACGATTTTTGCCTTGTTGTTCATTTTGATGCACAACTTTTTGCCGCAGTTGTTTCTCGATATGAAAAATTCAACTTTGGCCATAGACAACGCTGAGGTAGTTTTGATTGCTTCCCAATTGTTAATTGTGGCGGCGATCTTCCAAATTTCTGACGGCTTGCAAGTAGTAGTTCTGGGTGCGCTACGAGGTTTGCAAGACGTGAAAGTGCCGATGTATATCACGTTTGTGGCATATTGGATTATAGGTTTCCCAATTTCCATTTACCTCGGATTGTACACCGCGCTCAAAGCAACCGGAATCTGGATTGGGCTTTTGGCCGGATTGACGGCGGCTGCTTTATTTTTGTATCTTCGCTTTGCAAAACTCACCAAGCAATTGGCAAATCAATAACCTTTACAGGCAGTTTGCGAATTGGTTATATAGCTCCGGTTCGCGAATCCACAACCCAAAGTAACCATGGAATTACCAAAATTTCTTCTCGGCGACAATACCGATTTTCCCGATGATATTTTTATCATTCACTTAGACTATCCGCGATTTATCATCAACCTCAAAGACGATGAAGTAGAATTTTTAGAAGAAGCCGAAGACCTTGACGAGGCCGAACTCAACGCGGAAATGGAAGGGCTGATTGAACAAGCCAACGCCTTTTATGATCGTGAAGTCGAAAGGTACGAGGACTAGCTTTTATTCAGATTTGAAATAAAAATCCAGCAATTTCTGGGCGGCTGCAAACGGTGATATCGTTTGGTTTTGCACCGCATTTTTTTCTTGTTCGAGCAACCGTTGGATTTGAGGATGATTCAAAAAATGTTGTTTGAGCTGGTCATTAATAGTTTCCATCATCCAGAACTGATTTTGCTCGATGCGTTTTTCTTTGAAATAACCATTGTTTTGGGTGAGTTCGAGAAACGCCTCTATGTTGTGCCATATTTCGGCAATACCGTCTTTGGTCATCGCGCTGCAAGTGGAAGCAGTAGGTGTCCAGCCTGATTTTTTTGCTGGGAATAAATGTAACGCTTTGTTGAATTCAGTTTTGGCGAGTTTCGCTTTTCGGATATTATCGCCATCGGCTTTATTGATCACAATCGCATCGGCCATTTCCATAATGCCACGTTTGATGCCTTGCAATTCGTCACCGGCCCCGGATATTTTCAAGAGCAGAAAGAAATCGACCATGCTGTGAACGGCCGTTTCGCTTTGTCCGACGCCCACGGTTTCTATCAAGATGGTATCAAAACCTGCGGCTTCACAAAGTGTAATGGTTTCTCTGGTTTTTCTGGCCACGCCGCCTAAAGTTGCTCCCGATGCAGATGGCCTGATATACGCATTTGGATCTTTCACCAGTTCTTCCATTCGGGTTTTATCGCCTAAAATGCTGCCATGCGAAATCGTACTGCTCGGATCGACCGCCAAAACCGCCACTTTTTTTCCTAAACCGGTCAAGTATTTTCCGAAAGCTTCAATGAAAGTGCTTTTCCCTACACCCGGAACACCTGTAATGCCAATACGAACTGATTTATTGGCGTAAGGTAAGCAAGCGTTGATTAGTTCCGTGGCTTGGCTTTGGTGCGACACATTGGTACTTTCCACTAACGTAATAGCGCGACTTAGTGCGGTGATGTTTGCTGAGCGAATTCCGTCGAGCAATTCTGTCGTGGTGGGCAATTTTCGGCGCGATTGTTTGATTTGGCCAGCTGCGGCTTCGCTAATGATTTCCGGTGCGGAAATTCCAGCTTTTTCATTCAGGGCCGAGGCTTTTTTAGATGGATCGCTCAAAGGGAAAAGTTTGCGTAAATTTAGCAAATAAAAGTTTTCTATGGTAGCTTTTCTTGCAGCGTAGCGGTCTAAAATCTTTTAGCGCAGCGGTCTTTCCTCTTACCTTTGATTTTCTCTTTTTTTCCCGTTCCTTTGCAAAAAATTTCGAAACGTCCGTATGGATAGTATCATCATGTTATTTCTGTGCCTGGTTTTAGGATTGGGCTTGCAGCACGTCAAGGCATTTCCCCAAAATGCACATCAAACCCTGAATCAGTTTGTGATTTATGTGTCGCTTCCGGCACTGGCGTTATTCTATATTCCGAAAATCAAACTCAATGCAGAACTGCTTTATCCGTTAGGTATTGCATGGTTGGGCTTTGTTTTTTCTTTTATATTCTTCTATGTGGTCGGGACAAGGCTGAATTGGTCTCGCAAACTCATCGGATGCTTGACGCTCACGGCCGGTTTGGGCAATACTTCGTTTGTGGGTTTTCCGGTTATTCAGGCGTTGTATGGAGAAGAAGGTTTGAAAACCGCCATAGTCGTAGACCAACCCGGTTCGTTTGTCGTGATGGCTACTTTGGGCGTGATTACTGCCACGATCTATTCCAGAGGAAAAACCGAAGCCAAAACAATTCTCTCCAAAATCCTATTGTTTCCGCCCTTTCTGGGTTTTGTTTTGGCTTGTTCGATGAGCGCTTTAAAAATGGATTTCATTCCCGATTTGCAAACTGTGTTTCAGAAATTAGGCAGTACGGTAACTCCGATTGCTTTGTTGTCGGTGGGTTTTCAGTTGAAAATCGATAGGAACAGCCAGCATTGGAAATTCCTGCGATTTGGTTTATTGTTCAAGTTGTTCATCACACCTGCGATTTTCTTTTTATTGTACCGAATTATTCTCGGCGGTAAAGGCCTAGTTGTTGACGTTTCTATTATGGAAGCCGCGATGGCACCAATGATTACCGGAACCATTCTTTCGGCTTCATACGGTTTGAAACCCAAACTCAGCAACATGATGGTGGGTGTTGGTATTCCGCTTTCGTTCCTCACTTTGGCTTTTTGGCATTTTATCCTCAAGAACTTTTAAATGGAAACTCCTGAAATCAATACCGGCAAGGAAGCCTTTGTGTCTAAAACGATTTTTTCGGTACTGTTCGCCATCAGTTTTGCACATTTGCTCAACGATATGATTCAGGCGATCATTCCTTCGGTTTATCCCATTCTTAAAGAAAACTACAACTTGTCGTTCACCCAAATCGGACTGATTACTTTTGCTTTTCAGTTCTCTGCTTCCATTCTGCAACCATTCGTGGGTTATTACACCGACAAGCATCCGAAACCGTTTTCTCAGGTTTACGGGATGGTTTTTTCGCTTTTGGGTATTGTTGTGCTCTCGTTTGCCAACAGTTTCTACTGGATTTTACTCTCAGTTTGCTTAATAGGAACAGGTTCAGCGATTTTTCATCCCGAATCGGCGCGCATCTCGAATTTGGCTTCGGGCGGCAAGCGTGGTTTGGCCCAATCGATTTTTCAAGTCGGCGGGAATTTAGGAACCGCTTTAGGGCCGTTACTGGTAGCGCTGATTGTAGTTCCGAATTCGCAACGATACATTTTGTGGTTTGTCATCGGAGCAGTGGTGGCTTTGGGCATCATTGGCAAAATTGCTTATTGGTATCGCGACCATTTGATTAGAAAAGCGCACCAATCCACGATTTTTACCGAGTTCCACAATCTTTCAAAAAGCCGCGTGAAATGGAGCATTACCATTTTGCTCGTAGTCATTTTCTCGAAGTTTTTCTACTCGGCGAGCCTTTCCACTTATTACACTTTTTTCCTGATCGATAAGTTCCACCTTTCCATCCAGCAGGCGCAGTACCACATGTTTATTTACCTGATTGCCTATGCCGCCGGAACCATCATGGGCGGCCCGCTCGGCGATAAATTCGGGCGCAAGTACATTATTTGGTTTTCGGTTTTTGGCGCTACACCATTTGCCTTGTTGTTGCCTTATGTAAACCTATTCTGGACCGATGTTTTAATGATTATCATCGGAATGATTATCTCGTCGGCTTTCCCGGCTATTATAGTCTACGCACAAGAATTGATTCCGCGAAAATTAGGCATGATTTCAGGTTTGTTCTACGGTTTCGCTTTCGGAATGGGTGCTTTGGGTTCTGCTTTACTCGGTATTTTGGCCGATTATACTTCCATTCAATACGTATATCACGTGTGTTCGTTTTTGCCAATTATCGGCGTGATTTGCTATGGCTTGCCGAATTTGAAGAAGAAGTAGTTTTGAGTGCCTGAGTTCCTTAGTGCCTTAGTGTCTGAGTTCGTTGGTGCTTAAGTAATTTAGTGCCTGAGCTTTTTCAGGAGCCGGGAACCTGCTATTCGCTATATCTTTTGCTCCGCGACGCTACACAAAAGGATGTCGCTGCTATCAGGGCTAGGGTTTTCGTCTCGACAGAACTTTTTTTTACCGTGAATTTCATTATCTAAACCAAAACGCCCACTTTCCCGGCAGCCGCGTGAGGGATTGCAGCAAAGTGCCGTGCACTGCGAAAAGCCCGACCCTTGGGGCACGCCCAATCCATTAAAACTCCTGAACCGGGCGAAGCTAAATCCAACAAACGACTGACTCCCGACGACCGACTCCCGTTAATTCCACAATTCGAGCTAACCGCTAACAGCTAAAAGCTGACAGCTAATTCCACTGCACAAATCCAACAACCCACAACTTTTACTAAATTTACGCCATGAATTCGCAAATTACTCCCGAAATACTACAACAACTCGCCGCTATTATTGGTGAATCTTACGTTTTTACCGACCTTGAAACCCGACACCATTATGGCCACGACGAAACCGAAGACTATGTGTTTCCGCCCGGTGTAGTGGTCAAACCCGGAACGCCTGAAGAAGTTTCCGCGATTTTGAAATTGGCTACCAAACTCTTGATTCCGGTAACAACGATTGGCGGCAGAACCGGTTTGAGTGGCGGCGCTTTGTGTATTCACGAAGGTATTGGCCTCGCGATGGACCGTTTCAATAAAATCCTAGAAATCGATGAGCGAAATCTGCAAGTTACGGTCGAGCCCGCGGTCATTACACAAGTATTGCGCGAGATTGTGGCTGAAAAAGGTTTGTTCTATCCGCCCGATCCGAGTAGTCAAGGCAGTTGTACTATTGGTGGCAATGTGGCCGAGAATGCCGGTGGCGCAAGAGCCGTCAAATATGGCGTGACTAAAGATTATGTGCTGAACCTCGAAGTGGTTTTGGCCAATGGCGAAATCATCTGGACCGGAGCCAACACGCTAAAAAACTCGACAGGCTACAATCTGACACAACTCATGGTGGGTAGTGAAGGCACTTTGGGGGTGATTACCAAAATCGTCATGAAATTGTTGCCGCAGAACAGCCACAATGTGTTGATGCTCGTTCCGTTTTTTAAAGCCGAGGAAGCGTGCGAGGCCGTTTCGGCTATTTTTCGTGCTGGCGTGACTCCAAGCGCTCTGGAATTCATGGAACGCGATGCGATTGATTGGACACTGCAGTTTGTCGAAGGGTTAAACGTTCAAGTGGCCGAAAATATACAAGCGCATTTGCTCATTGAAGTCGATGGGAATTACCCAGAAGTGTTGTTTCAAGAAGCCGAGAAAATCATGGGCGTTGTCGAACAATTCGATATTGACGAGGTTTTGTTTGCCGACACAGAAGACCAGAAAAACGCGCTCTGGAAAATGCGCCGTTCGGTAGCCGAAGCAGTCAAGGCGAATTCAGTTTACAAAGAAGAAGATACCGTGGTGCCGCGCTATGAACTTGCTAAATTGCTTTCCGGGATCAAATCTATAGGGAAGAAGTACGGTTTCCGATCGGTTTGCTATGGCCATGCAGGCGACGGGAATTTGCACGTGAACATTGTCAAAGGCGAGATGAGCGACGAAGCTTGGCATACCGAAGTTACCAAAGGCATTCGCGAAATATTCGAACTCACCGTGGCTTTGAAAGGAACGCTCTCGGGCGAACACGGCATTGGTTATGTGCAGAAAAATTATATGGATATTGTTTTCAATGCGTTTCAATTGCAACTCATGAAAGGCATCAAGGATACTTTTGATCCGAATGGTATTTTGAATCCGGGCAAGATTTTTCCTGATTCTCTATAAAAAAAGAACGCTAAGATTTTACTATGTTGTCTTAGCGTTCTTTGAAATTCTGGCGAGTTAGTCTCTTTTCGGATTGTTCTTCTTCTCGCGTTTTTCTGCCTTTTTTTCCTTGGCCGTTTTTTGTGGTTCTTTCTTGACGGCTTTCTTGGCGTCCATTCCTTTTGCCATGGTTTTGGAATTTTAAGTTATTACGTAAAAGTAGGAAATATCATTATGGCTTTACAGCCCGAGTTGATTTTTTATGTTTTCGTTAAAAATGCTGTCGAACAAGGCGCGCTGTTCGGGGTCGTCCATATTGAAAAAGCGCCATTGGTTTTGGGTTGAGGCATCGGCAACTCCAACTAGTTTCGAAGTTCGGCGCACATTAAAACTGTTCCTTTTGGGCTCGAAAGTCACGTCGCGGGTGCGGTCTTTCTCGCGCAGGAAATTGGCCTGAATGAGTGAAGTATTGGAATCGAGTTTGTTTTCGTAAAAATAACGGGCCGGATTTTTAAAAGAAACCACAGAGAAATTTACGCCGTCAATAAGCCGGATTGAACCGTATTCGAAAACCACATTTTCAAGTTGGATGCGCATGCGGTAAGTTTCGTTCTGGTAATCGTGGTCGAGTTTTTCGAGAAATTTGTCTTTTCCGTAATGGGTAACGATTTTCGGATAAGAGAATTTAGTGATCGAATCAAAGTCCATGTTGTAATTGGCTTCGTGGATTTTTTTGGTGGCCACTTTGAGTTGTTCGAGGGTTTGGGCAAATGAAAAACCGCCAACCAACAGCAGCAAAAGAAAACAAGTTTTGATTTTCATAGTTAGTAATTTGAAGCCCAAATATAAAAAATCCCCGACTGCGTTTGACAATCGGGGTTTTTATTTTATAAGGTATTTCTGGTTTTACGTTATGCCCTAGCCCTGATGGTAGCGGCATCCTTTTTAAACCTACTAGGTTTTGGAAACCTAGTAGGTTTGAAAAGATATAGCGAACAGCAGGTTCCCGGCTCCAAAACCCTAACTACTAATTACTAACTACTAACTACTAATTATTGTTTACTCATTCACTATCACCCATTCGCCTGAATTGAGCAGGTTTTCAGCTTTCTTGTATTTCATCGTTTCGGATTTTCCGCTCATGATGTGGCGAATTGTCACGTTGTCGTTGCGGTTGATTTTCGGCATTTCGCGCACGATGGTTTCGGTCACTTGGCGTTGCTGCGTTTGGCCCGCTTCTCGGTTTTGTTGTGCCGAAGTTTCTGAATTTGGAATTTCGTCTTTGCTGGTTTTGTAATTTTCCTTGACTTTCACCTGACGGGCTTCCTGAATCGCCGGTGCGTTTTGTTGTTGTGGCAAATCGCCTTTGAACAAGAACGAAATCACTTCTTTATTCACGCCGTTGATCATCGAGCTGAATAGGTTGTAAGCCTCGAATTTGTAGATCAAAAGCGGATCTTTCTGCTCGTGAACGGCCAATTGCACCGATTGCTTGAGCTCGTCCATTTTGCGCAAGTGTTTTTTCCAGGCTTCATCGACAATGGCGAGTGTGATGTTCTTTTCGAAATCGGCAATGAGTTGCTTGCCTTGGGTTTCGTAGGCTTTTTTGAGGTCAGTGACCACATTGAGCGTTTTGATGCCGTCGGTAAACGGAACGATGATGCGCTCGAATTGGTTGTTCGGGTCTTCGTAAACACTTGAAATGATAGGCAAGGCTTCGCGTGCGCTTCTTTCGGTTTTGGCAGTGTAGAATTCCAGTGCGGCTTTGTAAACTCTTCCGGCAAGCTCCATTTCAGACAAACGCTCGAATTCGCTCTCAGTTACCGGCGAAGTAATCGAGAAATAACGAATGAGTTCGAACTCGAAATTCTTGAAATCGTTCACGGCTTTGTTCGTCTGCACGATGAGCTCGCTGGTGTCGAACATCATGTTGGCGATATCTACTTTAAGTCTTTCTCCGTGCAAGGCGTGGCGGCGGCGTTTGTAGACTACTTCACGTTGGGCGTTCATCACGTCGTCGTATTCCAATAGTCTTTTACGGATACCAAAGTTGTTTTCTTCGACTTTTTTCTGGGCGCGCTCGATAGATTTAGTCATCATCGAATGTTGAATTACCTCGCCTTCTTTGAGGCCCATTCTGTCCATGACTTTGGCTACTCTTTCAGAGCCGAACAGACGCATCAGGTTATCTTCTAGGGAAACATAAAACTGCGAGCTTCCGACATCACCTTGACGACCGGCACGACCTCTGAGCTGACGGTCTACGCGACGTGAATCGTGTCTTTCGGTACCGACGATGGCCAAACCTCCGGCGGCTTTTACTTCTGGTGTAAGTTTGATATCGGTTCCACGACCGGCCATGTTGGTGGCAATAGTGACTACACCAGGTTTTCCGGCTTCTTCAACGATTTGCGCTTCCTGCTTGTGCATTTTGGCATTCAATACGTTGTGCGGAATGTTTCTCATTTTGAGCATTCGGCTCAAGAGTTCGGAGATTTCTACCGAAGTAGTACCAATCAGTACCGGACGGCCAGCTTTAGAAAGGTCGGTCACGTCTTCAATCACGGCGTTGAATTTCTCGCGGGTGGTTTTATAGATTAAATCTTCTTTGTCTTTTCTGGCCAGCGGCTTGTTGGTCGGTATTTCTACTACGTCGAGTTTGTAGATTTCCCAAAGCTCGGCTGCTTCTGTAACAGCAGTTCCGGTCATTCCGGCGAGTTTGCTGTACATTCTGAAATAGTTTTGTAAAGTAACAGTAGCAAAAGTCTGGGTCGCGGCTTCGATTTTCACGTTTTCCTTGGCTTCGATGGCTTGGTGCAATCCGTCGGAATAACGGCGACCATCCATGATACGGCCGGTTTGTTCGTCTACAATTAGGATCTTGTTGTCCATGATAACGTATTCGACATCTTTTTCAAACAAGGCATAGGCTTTCAACAATTGCGTCAATGTATGGATGCGCTCGCTTTTGATAGAAAAATCTTGGAACAGCTTCTCTTTTTCCTCGGCTTCTTTGTCTTTTTCCATGCCGAGTTTTTCGATGCGTGCGATTTCAGTTCCGATATCGGGTAACAAGAAGAAATTTTCGTCGGTATCGGTAGAAAGGAATTTGATTCCGTTGTCAGTAAGTTCGACTTGATTGTTTTTTTCTTCAATCACGAAATACAAAGCCTCATCGATTTTGTGCATTTCGCGGTTGTTGTCTTGCATGTACTGGTTTTCGGTTTTCTGCAACAACTGTTTCACACCTTCTTCTGAAAGGAACTTGATGAGTGCCTTGTTTTTTGGTAGCGCACGATAAGCTCTGAGCAGGTTGAAACCGGCATCTTTCATATTTCCTTCTTTGAACAAACGCTTGGATTCGGCTAGGAAACCGTTGGCCAGCTGTCTTTGAAGGTTCACTAAATTTTCAATTTTTGGCTTGAGCTCATTGAATTCGTGGCGGTCGCCTTGCGGAACCGGACCAGAAATAATCAGCGGTGTTCTCGCATCGTCGATCAAAACCGAATCGACCTCGTCTACAATCGCGAAATTGTGTTTGCGTTGTACCAAATCTTCCGGAGAATGTGCCATGTTGTCTCTAAGGTAATCAAAGCCAAACTCGTTGTTGGTTCCGTAAGTGATGTCGGCATCATAGGCTTTCCTACGCTCTGCTGTGTTCGGCTGGTAATTGTCGATGCATTCCACCGTCAAACCGTGGAATTCAAAAAGTGGTGCTTTCCAGGCGCTGTCACGTTTGGCGAGGTAATCGTTCACGGTCACCAAGTGCACGCCGTTTCCGGTTAAAGCATTCAAGTACAGAGGCAAGGTGGCTACCAAGGTTTTTCCTTCACCGGTCTGCATTTCCGAGATTTTTCCGCTGTGCAACACCATACCGCCAATAAGCTGGACATCGTAATGGATCATGTCCCAAGTGATTTCTTTTCCGGCGGCATTCCAAGTGTTGGCCCAGATGGCTTGGTCGCCGTCTAGAGTGATATAGGATTTGGTTGCTGAAAGTTCGCGATCTTTTGGTGTCGCAGTTACAGCAATTTGAGTATTTTCTTTGAAACGTCTGGCAGTTTCTTTTACAACAGCAAACGCTTCGGGTAAGATATCGTTGAGGGTTTTCTCTGAAATCTCGTAGGCTTCTTTTTCTAAGATATCAATAGAAGCGTAAATTTCTTCTCTTTTGTCGATGTCTTCTACGGCTTCCACTTCTTGCAATAAGGCACTGATCTTGGCATCTTTTTCGGCACGGGCTTGCTTGATCTTTTCTTTGAACTCTGCAGTTTTGGCGCGAAGCTGATCGTGTGACAAACCAGACAAAGTGCTTTCAAAGGCTTTGATTTTATTGAGGTTTCCCTGTAAAGCTTTGACGTCTTTCTCAGATTTGTCGCCTACAAACGCTTTGATAATGCTATTGATGAAACTCATAATTAAGTGGTAATTTCTAATTTATAAAGTGTGCAAATTTAAACAAAAAAAAAGCCTCTTCTCGAGACTTTCATTGGGATTATTTTTTTAATATTCATCCTCGTTCCAAAGGTAATCTTCGTCGGTGGGATAGTCTGGCCAAATTTCTTCCATTGATTCGTAGATCTCTCCTTCGTCTTCTATAGATTGCAGGTTTTCCACCACTTCTAGCGGAGCACCAGCTCTGATCGCGTAATCGATAAGCTCATCTTTGGTTGCTGGCCACGGCGCGTCGCTCAAATATGACGCTAGTTCTAATGTCCAATACATCTTCTTTCGATTTTTAGTTTTGTGCAAAAATAATTTTTTTACTTTAACAGTCAAGTAAAAATCAATTTATTTCAAAAAAAAGTAAGAGCGTGGTTTTTAGTAGTTAGTAAACAGTAATTAGTGGTTGGTAATTAGCTTCTATTTTGAACTATTTAGTAAGAAAATCGATTACTTAGCACTAGCTAAAAATTAGTATTTATTACGAAGCATTCAATTTAAAAATGGAATTTCCACTAACTACTAACGACTGTTTACTAACTACTAACTTTTATTTCCTTGGAATCCATTTGACTTCCTCGGCTTTTAGGTCGAAAGTCAACTTCCGTGCCAGCACAAAAAGGTAGTCAGAAAGTCGGTTTAGGTATTGGATTGCCATAGGTAAAACCGGTTCGTTATGGCTTAAATGCACTGCCAAACGTTCGGCCCTGCGGCACACACAGCGCGCAATATGACAATATGACACCGTGGTATGTCCGCCCGGTAAAACAAAATGCGTCATCGGCGGCAGGCTTTCTTCCATGGTGTCGATCTCGCGTTCGAGCAGTTCGATATCGCTTTCGAGCAAACCCAAATTCTGAAGGCGCAATTCCCCATTTTTCATCACTTCTTTTTCTGGAGGTGTAGCCAAGATGGCTCCGATGGTAAACAACCGGTCTTGAATTTCAATGAGTATGTCTTTGTAATGTGCGTTCATGTCTTGGTCGCGAATGAGCCCAATATGCGAATTGAGTTCGTCTACGGTGCCGTAGCTTTCGATTCGGATATGGTCTTTGGGAACACGCGTGCCTCCGAAAAGAGCCGTGGTGCCTTTGTCGCCGGTTTTAGTATAGACTTTCATTTATTCAATTAATAATGAATAGTTAATAATTAATAATTGGGGAATCAAAGTTAGTGGATTAATTCGAGAGTGGCCGATACAAATTTTTCTCTGGCGCCGTGACTATAACTGAAATATAAATCCGGTTCGATGCATTCCACTTCCATCAAGTAGAGTTTTCCGTTGGTAATGATGCCGTCAACTCTGGCATAAAGTAGCTTTTCGGGAAAAGTGTCGACGATTTTTTGAGCCTGTTCGATTACCGATTTTTCGGGAACAACCGAAGTATATTTTCCGCCGAACTGCACCTGAATACGAAAATCTCCGGTTGCTGGTTTTTTGTTTACCGCATGCGAAAATTGTTTGTTGAAAAACACCAACGAGGTTTCGCCTTCGGTCTGGATTTGAGGCCAAAATTCTTGCAATAGAAGTGCTTTCTCGGCGGCTAGGGTTCGGTATTTTTGGTTAATGGTTGTTATTTCGCTGACTTCGAAAACTTCCGTCAGATAAGAACCGGCTGAGAACGCGGGTTTAATTACGGCTTTTTTCCATTCTTTCGGTAGGAGTTCGCCTAAATTTAAAGTACTGGTTGGGTCGATGAAAATTGTGGGCAGAATGGCAATACCTTGTTGTTGCAAATCCCGTAGGTAGAATTTGTGTTTGTTTCTTTGGACGATTTCTAGCGCATTGAGCGTCTTGATTTTAGCTTTTTCGAGTTGCGACAGCCAAAGATTGAACTCTTTTTCATTTTGGTAATAATCCCAAGTGTTGCGGAAAATCAGACAATCAAACTTGGTCCAGTCGATGGTTTTGTCGTTCCAAATAACGGCTTGTGCTTCAATTTGGTGTTTGGCCAGTTCGGGAATCAATAACCGGTCGCTTTCGGTAAGCTCGGGTAATCGTTCGCAGGTAAGCAAGGCGATTTTCATGGCATGTAAGTTTTCTGGGTAGATTAAATTATAAAAGATTTTCTTTAAAGATATAAAACCCAATGATTTGACTTCGCTCGTTCATCGTTATTCTAATCATTGCCGTTCCATAATCAAAATGCCCCAGATATTGTGCACGGGTTTTCTTTAGGTCAATTTCTGTATAATTGGTGATTTCAACCGACCGTAAATTGCCTCGTTCTTTTTTGACGCGTGACAAAATCTGGAAGTAATATTGTTTCGAACGCGCCTGTTTCATTTTGGCGGAAAACGATTGGTAGATTTTCTGAAAATCATTGTTGTTGTAATCCGATTGAAAAGTTTGAATGGCTTGCTGCTGCATAGGGTTTTGCCCCAAAACAAAAAGGCCGGTTAGAAGAACGAACAACAACAACAATATCTTTTTCATCGAAAATGGTTTTGTTAAATCAATAGCCCTAGCCCTGATGGCAGCGGCATCCTTTTTAAACCTACTAGGTTTACAAAACCTAGTAGGTTTAAAAAGATATAGCGTACAGCAGGTTCCCGGCTCCTGAAAATCCACCAACCACCAACCATCAACTATTTATTGACCGTATCGCTCTCAATCATCCCGTCGCGCAAACGAATTACCCGATGGGCGTATGCGGCAATTTCCTCTTCGTGCGTGACCAAAATGACCGTGTTGCCTTGGACGTGGATGTCGCCGAAAAGCTTCATGATTTCGATAGAGGTTTTGCTGTCGAGGTTTCCGGTGGGCTCATCAGCCAAAATGATCGACGGTTTGTTGACCATGGCCCGAGCGATGGCTACCCTTTGCCTTTGTCCGCCGGAGAGTTGGTTCGGCTGGTGATCCATTCTGTCGGCTAGGTTTACTTGAGCCAACACTTCCTTGGCGCGCTCGTAGCGGTCGGCTTTGCCATATCCGGCATAAATCATCGGTAGCGCAACATTATCGAGTGCGGTGGTTCTGGGTAAAAGGTTAAAAGTTTGAAACACGAAACCAATTTCCTTGTTGCGAATTTCGGCCAGTTCGTCATCGTGCATTTGGCTGACGTCTTTGCCGTTAAGAATGTAGGTTCCTGAGGTCGGCGTATCGAGACATCCTAAAAGGTTCATCAGCGTTGATTTTCCGGAACCCGAAGGGCCCATGAGTGCCACATATTCGCCTTTGTTGATTTCGAGATCGATGCCTTTGAGTACATATACCGTTTCATTGCCGAGGATGAAATCGCGTTTGATTTGGGTAATCTGAATTAAAGGATGGGCCATGCCAAGAATATTTTGAGTTTCTAAAAGTACGAATTGCACCGGAAAATTTCCGCGAATAAGTAGCCGTTTTTTAATCGATGTTACTTTTCGACTTAAGAGTTTTATAAATGGTTGTGAATATTGGTTGTTGGTTGACGGTTGTTGGATTTTCTCAGGAGCCGGGAACCTGCTGTTCGCTATAGTCCTCGCAAGCTGCGGGCTGTCGCGGCCATCAGGGCTAGGGCAGTCCGTAAATCCTGAAATACAGGTGAACTTTCAAACCCGAATTATATAAAACTCTTTCTGCCATTATTCTAGTTGGATTTTACAGCTGAAAGTACACTTTTCCGATTTTAAACTCAGGCACTAAGGCACTCAGGCACTTCATATCCGAATCACAAAATGCTCTTTCTGCTGTTCGTATCTAAAGAAAACCAAACCCCATTGAAACGTATCGATGGTCACAGTCACTTTTGGATGGTTCTTGATGGTTTCCCAAGCTTCTTCCATATCGGCAGACCAGTGAATGTCATCGAAAATCCAGACGGTTTCGTTGGTAATTGTGGGCAACAAAAGTTCAAAGTATTTCAAAGTCGCGGCTTTGGAGTGGTTGCCGTCGAAGTAGGTTAATTGATGGTTGTTGGTTGATGGTTGTTGGTTGGTGGCGGAATTGGACAGGTAGGTTTCGAATTCCGTATTGATGAGTTCAATGTTTTGAAAACCGAATTTCTCGAATTGTTGTTGGGCGATTTTTGCGGTTTCTGGACAGCCTTCAAGTGTTGTGATTTTCGCTTTTGGGTTTCCGAGTAAAAGTGCTGAAGTGGACAATCCTAATGAAGTGCCGATTTCGAGCACATTTTCCGGTTCAAAATAACGCGACAATCGGAACAACAATTCTGCCCGCTTTTCGGTAATGCCGGCGTTTTTAGCGATTTGGTCGATTCTTCGTGTATTGCTGTTAAAAACGCGCGAACCGGCACCGAAATCAGTTACTTCAATCGTGTTCTTGTTTTCTAGCAATGCATTGCGGTAATTCCTCAGGATGGAATATTCAGTTTTGGGTGTTCTGTCATAAAAACATTTCGTGACCAAAGCAAACACAAATGGCGAATGCACCCCATGCTCGTTTTTGGAGTGCCAAAGAAATCGGAAATAGGATTTTATTTGATGTAACACTATTTATACAACACAGATTACACAGATTTACACAGATTAGGATTGTTGCGAATAAAATCTGTGCTAATCCGTGGAATCTGTGTTCAATTTTTTTTTATTCAATCTTCGCACTAAGCTCAAACCAGCGTTCTTCTTTTGCTTCCAGTTTTTGAATTACGGCTTGCAGTTCGTTGGCCTTTTTCTCGATGTCTGCATCAGCCACTTTTCCGTCGGCGAACTGTTGCTCGATTTGTTTTTTTTCGTATTCCAAGTCTTTGATCTCGCGCTCAATTTTCTGGAATTCCTTCTGCTCGTTGAAGCTCAAACCTTGGCTGACTTGTTTTTCTTTCCAGTTGTTTTTTTCTTTCGGGCTGTCGTCTTTCACGGGTTCGGCACTGTCTTCGTATGCCCTGAAATCAGAGTAATTCCCGGGAAAATCTTCAATTTCGCCTTGTCCGCGGAATACAAATAAATGGTCGACAATCTTATCCATAAAATAGCGGTCGTGCGAAACCACAATCAAACAACCCGGATAATCTAAAAGGAAACTTTCCAAAACGTTCAACGTCACAATATCCAAATCGTTAGTCGGCTCATCAAGAATCAAAAAGTTCGGGTTCTGAATGAGCACCGTACACAAATACAACCGCTTGAGCTCGCCACCGCTGAGTTTTTCTACGTAGTCGTGCTGCTTCTTGCGGTCGAATAAGAATCGCTCCAACAATTGCCCGGCAGAAATCGTCCTGCCTTTCATCAGCGGAATGTATTCGCCGTATTCCTTAATCACATCAATCACTTTCTGGCCTTGCTTTGGGTTAATGCCGCTTTGGGTGTAATACCCGATTTTGATCGTATCGCCCACAACCACTTTGCCGCTATCGGGCGGAATCGTTCCGGTGACCAAATTCAGAAATGTCGATTTTCCAGTGCCATTTTTTCCGATAATACCAATGCGTTCCGAGCGTTGGAAGTCATAACTGTAATTCTCCAAAATCACGCGGTCTTTGAACTTTTTGCTCACTTTGTGCAACTCAATCACTTTGCTGCCCAAACGCTCCATATTGATTTCAAGCTCGACCACATTTTCCTTGCGGCGGCTTTCGGCTTTTTGCTTGATGATGTAAAAATCATCCTGACGCGATTTCGATTTGGTCGTACGCGCTTTGGGTTGGCGGCGCATCCAAGCGAGTTCCTTCACGAACAAGTTTTGTGCTTTGTCTATACTCGCGTTTTCCGAGGCTATACGTTCTTCTTTCTTCTGTAGATAATAGGAATAGTTGCCTTTATATTGATACAGTTTCCCGTTGTCGAGTTCAATAATTTCATTGCATACGCGTTCCAAAAAGAAACGGTCGTGCGTGACCATAAATAAGGTAATGCTTTCCTTGGCGAAATAACTCTCCAGCCATTCAATCATTTCCAAATCGAGGTGGTTGGTAGGCTCATCCAAGATCAGCAAATCGGGTCGGTCAATCAAGATAATCGCGAGCGCCAATCTTTTTTTCTGCCCGCCCGAAAGGTTTTTTACTTTGAGTTTGAAATCTTCCAGCTTGAGCTTGAACAAAATTTGCTTGTATTGTGTTTCAAAATCCCAAGCGTTGTGGCGGTCCATCAGGTCGAACGCTTTCTGGTAATTCTCAGTATCGTTGGGGTTTTCGAGCGCTTTTTCGTATTGCTCAATTACTTTCAGAATCGCGTTGTCTGAAGCGAAAATACTTTCCTCAATGGTGAGTTCTTCCTGCAAATTCGGCACTTGAGAGAGGAATGCCATTTTAATTTCTTTGCGCACCACGACTTGACCGGCATCGGGTTCGTCGATTCCGTTGAGGATGTTCATGATGGTCGTTTTTCCCGAACCGTTCTTGGCGATGAACGCAATTTTCTGGTCTTTGTTGATGCCGAAAGACAGGTTTTCAAACAGCGTGCGTTCGCCGTACGATTTCGATATATTTTCTACAGAAAGATAATTCACAGCAATAAATTTTGCGCAAAAATAGTGTTTAGTTGTCGGTTGGTGATGGTTCGTCGTCGGATTTTTTAGGAGCCGGGAACCTGCTGTTCGTTTCAAGTCCTCGCAAGCTGCGGGCTTTCCACTTCCATCAGGGCTAAGGCAAGCCGTAATTCTTGAAGTTTAGGATTTCAATTCAAGTATAGTTGTACCTGAAGTCCACTGGACTTTTATTCCGCTATCGCTCCATACGATTCGACCTTTCGGTCTCGGGTCTCCTCTTAATATCTACCCGAGGCTTTAGCCGAACTGAGCGAAGCTAAATAATCAGGGCTAGGGCTGCTGTCAAATTTTCACTTTTTTCGGTCTTAAAAATGTCAATTTGTCCTTGGTTAACGCCGGTTGACAGGATTTTTTGTGTTGGTACAAAACTTGTCAAAACCAGTTCGAAATGTTTAATCAAGTTTAACTTTAAATCTTTTAAAAATGAACTTAGTAAAGCGCAACCCGAACAATTTTTTTCCAGCCTTAATGGAAGAATTCTTCAGACCCGACTGGATGGGCGGATCTCAAAATCCCAACGCACTGAGCGTGCCACCGGTGAATATCCGCGAAACTGAAACTGCCTTTGAAGTCGAGCTTTCGGCTCCAGGCAAGCAAAAAGAAGATTTCAATATCGAGATCGACAATGATATGCTAACGATTTCTTCGGAACACAAAACCGAAAACACCACCGAGGAAGGCAAATACACCCGCAAAGAATTTTCGTTTTCAGCATTCCGCCGTTCATTCACTTTGCCAGAAACAGTCAAAAGCGACGACATCAGCGCAAGTTATGAAAACGGCATCCTGAAAATCAGCTTGCCCAAACGCGAAGAAGCACTACCAAAACCCAAAAGGCTGATAGAAATCGCCTAAGTACAAGCGTCCGAGATGGGCGCTTTTTTTATGGCTTTTTGTGACGGTATTCCAAACCTATCCTGAATCTGCTATATTTGCGCCATGCAAATTTCTGTCGTCATCCTCAATTACAATGTGCGCTATTTTCTGGAGCAATGTGTGCTCAGTGTGCAAAAAGCATTGCAAAACCTTGACGGCGAAATCATTGTGGTCGACAATAATTCTCCCGACGACAGTTGCACCATGATTAAGCAGCGTTTTCCCAACGTCAAACTCATCGAGAACAAGGAAAATTCAGGTTTCCCCAAAGGCAATAACATCGGTGTAGCAGTAGCCCAAGGCGAATATTTGTGCATTCTGAATCCCGATACGGTGGTGGCCGAAGATACTTTCGAGAAACTGCTCGAATTCGCCAAAACCAAAACCAACTTAGGAATTGTAGGCTGCAAACTTATCGATGGAACCGGGAATTTCCTACCCGAAAGCAAGCGCGGCATTCCAACGCCGTTTGTTGCGATGGCAAAAATAAGTGGACTTTACAAATTATTTCCCAAAGTACCGCTATTCGGAAAGTATTATGCGCAACATCTCACCGAGAATCAAACCGGAAAAGTCGATGTGTTGGTAGGCGCTTTTATGTTAATGAAACGAAGTCTGTACAATGAACTCAGTGGTTTTGATGAGGCTTTTTTCATGTACGGAGAAGACATCGATTTGTCCTACCGTTCGCTCAAATCCGGTAACGAAAACTATTATTTTGCCGGAACCACCGTGATTCATTACAAAGGCGAAAGCACTGTCAAAGACCGAAAATATTTAGAGCGCTTTCAAACCGCAATGCAACTTTTTTATCATAAACATTTTAAAGTTTCGTTTGTTTTTAAAGTTTTTATGGATTTCGGAGCCTACGTATTTTCGGTAGTGAAGATGAAAAAATCAGATGCCAAGCCACGGAATATCGACGCTTACTGCCTGTTCTCAAACGATGTCGAGCGTGCTGGTGAAGTTGAAAACTTGTTAGGAAAAAAAGTACGGCTGCTCGATGCTGCAACCGAAAATAATCTAAATTCGCCTTCAGGTGTAGCGGGTAAAAACGTCGAAATTATTTTCGATAATAACAGTTGTTCTTTCCGTTCGATTATTGAATTGATGCAGCGGCACAACAACAATCAGTTCACGTTCAAGATTTTGCCCGAGAAAAGCCGTTTTTTAATCGGAAGCAACAGCAGTAACGACCGAGGCGAAGTGATTCGGTTATCGTAACAGAAAGCACCAAACCGAGATTGAAAAAATAAACGATTCTTAACCGAAACTGATTTATTTTATTAATTTCGCAAACACAAAATAAGAATATACCTTTAGGTTAACAATATGGCAAGATTTGAATTGAAGCTTCCGAAAATGGGAGAAAGCGTTGCCGAGGCAACCATTACCAATTGGCTCAAAGCAGTCGGCGACAAAATCGAAATGGACGAAGCCGTACTAGAAATCGCGACCGATAAAGTAGATAGCGAAGTACCGTCTGAAGTCAGCGGGATTCTCGTTGAGCAACTGTTTCAAAAAGACGATCTTGTTCAAGTAGGCCAAACCATCGCCATCATTGAAACCGATAGCGCAGCAGCCACGACGCCAACGCCAGCAGTTGAGGCAGCACCAGCACCAGCCGCAGCAGTAGAAGCAGTAGCCAAAACCGTAGAAGCCGCAAAAGATTACGTGGCCGCTCCAGCTCCGGCTGTACCAAGCGCACCACAAGATTTCAGCACTTCAGGAAAATTCTTTTCGCCACTAGTGCGCAACATTGCCAAAGAAGAAGGCGTCAGCGTAGCAGAACTCGAATCTATCCAAGGCACAGGAAGCGAAGGCCGCGTTACCAAAAACGATATATTAGATTACATCAAGAATAGGACGAATGCTCCGGTTGTTGCCCAAGCCGCTCCAGCTCCGGTCCAGTCTGTAGTACAACCTGTAACGCCCGTCCCAAGTGCAGCAGCCGAAACACAACTGGCAACCAACAACCAACAACCAACAACTCAAAAAGCCATTCCGGTTTCAGTCAACGGCCAAGACGAAATCGTCGAGATGGACCGCATGCGCAAACTCATTTCGGGTTATATGGTGCAGTCGGTACAAACTTCGGCGCATGTGCAATCGTTTATCGAAGTCGACGTTACCGCAATTTGGGATTGGCGCGAGAAAAACAAAAACGCATTCGAGAAAAGAGAAGGCGAGAAGTTGACCTTCACCCCAATATTCATGGAAATCATTGCAAAAGCTTTGAAAGATTTCCCGATGATGAACATTTCAGTCGATGGCGATTATATCATCAAAAAGAAAAACATTAATCTTGGTATGGCGGCTGCCTTGCCCAACGGAAACCTGATTGTTCCGGTAATCAAAAACGCAGACCAATTGAATTTACTGGGTATGGCGAAAGCTGTAAATGATTTGGGCAATCGAGCCAAAGCAGGTAAATTAAAACCAGACGATACACAAGGAGGAACTTACACCGTAACCAACGTTGGTACATTTGGCAGCGTGTTCGGAACGCCGATTATCAACCAACCACAAGTAGGAATTTTGGCTTTGGGAGCCATCCGAAAAGTGCCTGCAGTAATTGAAACGCCAGAAGGTGACTTTATTGGCATCCGCAAGAAAATGTTCCTTTCGCACAGCTATGACCACCGTGTGATCGATGGCGCACTCGGAGGAAGTTTCGTAAAGCGCGTTGCTGAATATATGGAAGCGTTTGATGAGAACAGAAGCTTTTAATCACCAGAAATAAACAAAGAAGCCTTTCTGAAACGGAGGGCTTTTTTATACCCAATTATTAACTATTAATTATTCATTATTAATTGAATATCTTTGTCGCCCTAAAACACCAAAATGGAACTCAAGCTGAACAAACCCATTTGCTTCTTCGACCTTGAAACAACAGGTATCGACATAAGTAAAGACCGCATCGTCGAAATCTCAATTTTTAAGGTGTTTCCCAACGGCAACAAAGAAAGTAAGACTTGGCTGGTGAACCCCGAAATGCCGATTCCGCCGCAAGTGGTCGCGGTGCATGGTATTACAAACGAAAAGGTGGCCAACGAACCGACTTTTAAAGAACTCGCGCATCAGATTCACCACATGATTAAGGACAGCGATTTGGCGGGTTTTAATTCCGATCGTTTTGATATTCCATTGCTGGCGGAAGAACTGCTTCGCGCCGGAGTAGATTTTGACATGAAAAGCCGCGTTTCGGTTGATGTGCAGACGATTTTCCACAAGATGGAAGAACGCACTTTGAGCGCCGCGCTGAAGTTCTATTGCGGAAAAAGCTTAGACAATGCGCATTCTGCTGCGGCAGATACGATGGCGACCTACGAAATCCTTAAAGCACAACTGGAACGCTATCCGGAACTGGAAAACGACATGAAATCTTTGTCGGAATTCACGACCCGTAAAAAGGCTGCTGATTTCGCCGGATTCATCGCTTACGACAAAGACGGCAACGAAGTATTTACTTTCGGCAAACACAAAGGCGCATTGGTAGAGAAAATTCTAGAAGAAGAACCGGGTTATTTCGGCTGGATCCAGAATGCGGATTTTCCGTTGTATACTAAGAAGGTTTTGACGGCGATTAAGCTTAGGAAACTTAATAATAAGTTGTTGTAAGTGCCTTAGAAGCTGAGTGCCTGAGTTTGGATTCGGAAAATTGTACTTTTAGTAGTAAAATCTAATTTGAATATCAACAGAAATACCTTTAGGAAACAGTAGTTGAAATCGGGACTAAAATAACTCAGGCACTCAGCTACTCAGGCACTTCCTAGCCCTGATGGTAGCGGCAGCCCGCAGCCCAGCGAGGACTACAGCGTACAGCAGGTTCCCGGCTCCTAAAAAAAAACTCAGCACCTTAAAAAAATGAAGCTAATCTGCATCGGACGCAATTACGCGCAACACATTGAAGAGCTCCAGAACGAGCGCCCTGACGAGCCTGTGGTTTTTTTAAAGCCCGACTCTGCAATATTACTCAAGCAACATCCGTTTGTGATACCGGAGTTTTCTTCGGACATCCACCACGAAATTGAATTGGTGGTGAAAATCAGCAAAGTAGGCAAATATATCGAGCCCAAGTTTGCGCATAAATATTACGAAGAACTCACCGTGGGTATTGATTTTACTGCGCGCGATTTGCAGCAAAGGCTCAAAGACAAAGGGCTGCCGTGGGAAAAAGCGAAGGCATTTGACGGTTCAGCGGTGATTGGCGACTTTATATCGAAAAAAGTTTTTAGTTCGGTGGAAAGTCTTAATTTTGAGCTTCGAAAAAATGGAGAAGCCGTTCAGAAAGGCAATTCAAGCCTGATGCTCTGGACCATTGACGAGCTGATTTCGCATGTTTCGCAGTATTTTACCTTGAAAATTGGCGACCTGATTTTCACAGGAACGCCAGCAGGTGTGGCCGCGGTAAAACCCAATGATATTCTGGAAGGATATCTACAAGACAACAAATTATTCAGAATTAATGTAAAATAAAAATGGCCCTAAATTACAACCTAGCGAAAGTCTACGCGCTTTCAGACAACGACCCGGAATTCGTGAACCAGATCATCACTTTATTCGTTACCGAAGTTCCGCTGGATTTAGAACAAATCAAACTCGGTATCAAGACCAAAGACCACAAATTAGCTTACAGCTACGCCCACAAAATCAAGCCTACCTTGGATTTACTCGGGATGGACCAAGCGTTCGAAGAAATCCTACAAATCGAAGCCTGGACCAAAGCTGAAGGCAAGAAAAAGGAAATCAAAGAAACTTTTAAAAGCGTCGCGTCTCAGATTGAGAAGGCCGTGAAGGAAATTACCAAAGATTTCGAATTATAAGGAGGTGCCTTAGCGGCTGAGTTCCTTAGTGCCTGAGTTTTTTTAGGAGCCGGGAACCTGCTATTCGTTGCAATTTTTTTGAAAATTTGCCTTCGCTGTTGCTGCGGCCAATCCTCAAAAAAGATTTCCACTGCTATCAGGGCTAGGGCAACAGATAATCAAGCATTTCCCGATATAGTTAGTACTTTCTAAAAAATAATCGATTCATTCATTGTACATCGATTAACTTAATAATTTTGCACTAAGGCACTAAGGCACTAAGGCACTAAGGCACTAAGGCACTAAGGCACTAAGGCACTAAGGCACCCAATATGAAAGCAACCATAGTCACCATCGGCGACGAAATTCTCATAGGCCAGATTATCGATACCAATTCCGGTTTCATAGCCAAAGCGCTCGACAAAGTGGGCGTAGCGGTGCACGAAATGATTTCCATTTCCGACGACCGCAACCACATTTTAGACACTTTTTCACGATTGCAGAACCAAACTGATTTTGTAATCATCACCGGCGGCCTCGGCCCGACCAAAGACGATATCACCAAACACACTTTTTGCGAGTATTTCGAGGATTCATTGGTTCGCAACCAAGCTGTTGAAGACCACATCGTGAAGCTGTTCGAGAAAATTTCTACCATTAGGCTTTCGCAAGTCAATAAAGACCAAGCTTTGGTTCCTTCAAAATGTACGGTGTTGCACAACGCCCACGGCACTGCTCCGGGCATGTGGATTCAGAAAGAAAACACCGTTTTTATTTCACTTCCGGGTGTTCCGTTCGAGATGAAAGCGATTGTCACCAATGAAATTATTCCTAAAATTGTCAAGGAATTCAAACGGCCGTACATTCTTCACAAAACCATTCTGACATACGGACAAGGCGAAAGCATGATTGCCGAGCGCATCGAAGCTTGGGAAAACAATTTACCGGAGTTTGTAAAGCTCGCTTACTTGCCCAATCCCGGTCGTGTTCGTTTAAGACTGACCGCGCGTGGCACTGACAAAGAGCTTTTAGAAAGGGCCGTAGCAGATCAAGTCACTTCCTTAACTAAAATTATCGGAGACATTATTGTTGGCTTTGACGAAGGCGAAACTTTAGAAGTCGTTTTAGGCAAACTGCTCACGCAATACGGTAAAACAGTTTCCACAGCCGAAAGCTGCACCGGCGGAAAAATTGCGCAAATTCTAACTTCCATTCCGGGTTCGTCGCAATATTTCAAAGGCAGCGTGGTGAGTTATGCCAAAGAAGTGAAAGTAGATGTGCTCGGCGTTTCTGAGCAAACCATCGAAAAATATACAGTTGTCAGCGCAGAAGTAGCCGAAGAAATGGCTACGCAAGTTCGAAAAATCCTCAAAACTGATTATTCGATAGCTGTCACCGGAAACGCTGGCCCAACTACAGATGAAACCAATGAGGAAGTAGGCGTGGTGTTTATTGCCATAGCATCGCCGAGCGAAGTGGTTTCGCACAAGTTCAATTTCGGTCAACCGCGCGAGAAAGTCATCGACCGCACCGTCAACAAAAGCATGGAACTCTTACAGAAAGAAATCCTTGAAGACTTTGCAAACTGATTTCAAGCCATATTTTCCTTAAATAATTCGGCTGTTTTCACGGTAGTTAAACCAAATAAAAAAAATGAAAAAAATCTGTAATAATTATTTTGCAGTAAGGTTTATTTTTGTTTTCTTTGCACCCTGATTTTGAATAACGATAAAAGATAAAGCATCATGTCAAGAGTTTGTGACCTTACAGGTAAAAGAGCGATGGTTGGAAACAACGTTTCCCACGCGATGAACAAAACGAAAAGAAAGTTCTCCGTGAACCTCATCAAAAAGCGTTTTTATCTTCCTGAAGAAGACAGATGGATCACGCTAAGAGTAGCGGCTTCTACTATAAAAACAATCAATAAAAATGGAATTTCTGCTGTGCTTAAACAAGCGCAAGCCGATGGTTTCATCAAATAATAATACAGCAAGATGGCAAAGAAAGGCAACAGAATCCAAGTGATTTTAGAGTGTACCGAGCACAAAGCTTCAGGTGTTCCTGGAACATCTCGTTACATTACGACTAAAAACAAAAAGAACACTCCGGATCGTATGGAGATCAAAAAATTCAACCCGATCCTAAAAAGAGTAACCGTTCATAAAGAAATTAAATAACAAGAGGTTTTAATTATATTGAATCATGGCAAAGAAAACCGTAGCAACCCTGCAAACCGCTTCTAAGAGATTATCCAAAGCCATCAAAATGGTAAAATCTCCTAAGACTGGCGCTTACACTTTCGTAGAGTCAATCATGGCTCCAGAATTGGTAGACGAATTCTTGAAAAAGAAATAATCGCAAACTCAGCATATAGAACAGCTACTTTCATTCGGAAGTAGCTTTTTTATTTTATACATTTACGCAGTTTTTTTAGAAGCTGATCCGGCTGTCCACTGTATCTTTTGCTCTGCTGCGCGCCGCAAAAGGATGCCGTTCCCATCCGGGCTAGGGGTTCTGATTACATTTGAGGTTTCACTTTTAATCAGAACTATTGCGCCAAAATCAATTAAAGTAAAGCTGGATGTTCAACCAAACATTCTGCTCTTATATCAAATGAGCTAGGAAATCGGTATCACTTTGCGCCTTGGCGTCTTTGCGAGCCATCACCATCAAACAACAAACCATGAGTTTTTTCAAAAGAATATTCTCTTCCGAAAAGAAAATCACCGAAGAGCAAAAAGAAACCCTCGACAAAGGACTCGAAAAATCCAAAACCAGTTTTTTCTCGAAGCTCACCAAAGCCATCGCCGGAAAATCTAAGGTTGATGATGAAGTCTTAGACAACCTCGAAGAAATTTTGGTTTCCTCAGATGTCGGGGTCAATACAACACTCAAAATTATCGAGCGCATCGAGAAGCGTGTCGCCGAAGACAAATACCTCGGCACCGACGAGCTCAATCAAATCCTGCGCGATGAAATTTCCGGTTTGCTTTCCGAAACCAATTCCGGAGAAGCTACAGAATTTGTCATTCCGGTCAACGTGAAGCCTTACGTGCTGATGATTGTCGGCGTGAACGGTGTTGGAAAAACCACCACAATCGGGAAACTCGCGCACCAGTTCAAAAAGCAAGGTTACAAAGTAGTACTCGGAGCCGCAGATACGTTCCGAGCCGCCGCCATTGACCAGTTGCAAGTTTGGGCCGATAGAGTAGGAGTGCCGCTGGTCAAACAACAAATGGGCAGTGATCCGGCTTCAGTTGCTTTCGATACTTTGCAAAGTGCCGTAGCCCAAAACGCCGATGTGGTTATCATTGATACCGCAGGCCGCTTGCACAACAAAACCAACCTCATGAACGAACTCACCAAAGTCAAGCGCGTCATGCAAAAAGTGGTGGAGAATACACCAAACGATGTACTTTTAGTACTCGACGGTTCGACCGGTCAAAACGCTTTTGAGCAAGCCAAACAATTTACAGCTGCTACAGAGGTTACGTCACTAGCAGTTACCAAACTCGATGGTACGGCCAAAGGTGGCGTTGTGATTGGCATTTCAGACCAATTCCAGATTCCGGTGAAATACATCGGTGTTGGCGAAGGCATTGAAGATTTGCAAGTATTCAACAAATACGAATTTGTCGATTCGTTTTTCAAGTAAAGTGAACGCGCAGTTATTTGAAATCGTTCGCAAAGGCACTGCAATAATCGTTGTGCTTTTTTGCGGGTTTCAGGTTTCGAGAATGTGGAAAGCCTTTCTGGAACGTGTGCCAGTAGAGAATCCTCTATTTCCGCAGAATTTAGAAACTGGAATTCGCAATTACATTATATTCTTTACCGTGATTTATCTATCGGTAGCCGCTGCCAATATTTGGAGTTTCTATACTAAAAAAAAGCTATACGCTATAATATTAATCTCTGTATTAGTTTTGGTTGGTGTACAGGTTTTTTACCCAACAATCATCAATTTTTTCCTCAACCATCAATTGTAAAGCGCATTGATTTTCTGCCATAGCACGTCGTCGAAATCAGACAGTGCTGCAGTTTTTGCATCAGCTGCTTCGCCCATTCTTATGACAACCATTTTCTTCGAGGGAACAATGTAGATTTTTTGGTCATTCTTTCCTAACGCCATATACATATCAGTCGGCCCATTTGGGATTATGCTTCCGGGAAATTCAAATTGGGTTTGTGGCAAATGGTAGCTCGTTTTTCCGTTAAGCCACCACAAATAGCCATAGGCCAAATTGATGTTTTGCGAAGTCGTTGTCGCCTGGTTGAAGAAATCTTCATTCAGGATTTGTGTCGAATTCCATTTTCCTTTATTATACATCAAAAGCCCGAAACGCGCCATGCTGCGGGTAGTGCTCCAGTAAACAATGTTGTCTCCAGAGGCAAACCAACCACCGGTCATTCCGATTCTATCTCGAAGTTTTGTATTGAAATAATTTGTCCAAGTTTGCCCGCTTGCTGCAGCCACAACATCTTGCAGTTTTACATAAACGTTGTGGTAAGCCCATCGCGTTCCGGCATCGGCTTTATATTGCAAATTGGCCGGCGCTACATTATCTCCTAAAGCATCGTCCAAACCAGAACTCATGGTAAGTAAATGTTTGCACGTAATCAGGTTTTCTTTTTCAAGCGGTGCGCTAGTCCAACCAGTTCCTATGTATTGCGAAACCTTATTGTTGATATTCAGAAGGTTTTCTTGCTGGGCAATTCCGGTCAATGTTGAAGTTAAGGTTTTTCCAGCACTGGCCCAATACCAAGGCGAGGAAGCACTATGGCCATTGAAATAATTTTCCATCACGATTCGGCCATTTACCAAAATCATGAAGCTTTTGCTGTGTTTGAGTTCTAAGTAATCTAGCAAAGGTTGAACGGCTGCCGTATTCCAATTTAAGTCGGTTATACTTTTGGTTTCCCAAGTATCACTGGCAGTAGGCGGAAAATAAAGCGATTCGGTAGGTATGGGGTTTTCAGTTCTAGCTGCGTCGTCTGAGCTGCACGCCAGTAGCGGAACCAAAAATACAGCAAGCCATAGTTTTTTCATAGTTTCTTTTTTTTTTTCGTCAGACCACATCAAACAGAAATAGTTTATTTTGGCATTTCTTCGATGGAAATTTATCGCTACATTTATTTTTTTTAAAACTATGAAAAAAGTGCTTTCATTCCTACTGGTGTTACTTGTATTTTCAAGTTGTCAGAAGCAAATTTCCGCTTCAGATCTTTCAAAAATAAATGGTTATTGGGAAATCGAAAAAGTGGTTTTCGATGACGGGAATGAAAAACAGTATACTATCAATGAAGTGTACGATTTCTTCGAGGTGAAAGACAACAAAGGCTTCCGCAAGAAAGTAATGCCGCAATTAGACGGTACTTTTCTGGTCAACGATACCTATGAAACCATTGTCATTGAAAATCGCAACGGAAGCTATTTCATTAATTGCAGTACTGATTTCGCAAAATGGAAGGAAGAGATAATCAAGTTAAATGACAAAGAGTTGGTGTTGCGCAATCCGTCGAAAAAAGAATACCATTACAAACGCGCGGCGGCGATTAATCTTTTATCTCATGGCAAAAAGGCTCAGTAACGACAGTGCCATAGGCGATATCCTTAAAGAAATTATCCAGGTCAATAAACTGCAACCAGGTATGAACCAAGTGGCGGTGGCCGATGCATGGAAAAACCTCATGGGCAATGGCGTTAATAATTACACGCGTAAAATTACCTTGAAGGGAACAACTTTGTACGTTGAGCTTACTTCTGCGGTTTTGCGTCAGGAACTCAGTTACGGCAAGGAAAAGATTATTAAAATGCTCAACGAGGAATTGCAAAGTGAGGTCGTGAAAGACGTCATTTTGAGATAAAATAAAGCACAAGGAATAAAAAAATCCCACTCGTTTTGAAGTGGGATTTTTGTTTTATTTCAATTTTGAAAATTAGAACTGCTCTCTTCCCGCAAAGTGGAAAGCGCTTTCAATAGCCGCATTCTCATCGCTGTCTGAACCGTGAACGGCATTTTCACCGATTGACTTAGCGTATTTTTTACGGATAGTTCCTTCAGCAGCATCAGCAGGGTTGGTAGCACCGATTAAAGTACGGAAAGCTTCTACAGCGTTGTCTTTCTCAAGTATAGCTGCTACGATTGGGCCGCGAGTCATGAATTCAACCAATTCGCCGAAGAACGGTCTTTCAGAGTGAACAGAGTAAAATTTTTGAGCGTCAGCCACCGTAAGTTGTGTCAGTTTCAAAGACACGATTTTGAAGCCTGCTTCAGTAATCATATTCAAAATGCCTCCGATGTGTCCGTTCTCGACAGCATCCGGTTTAATCATGGTAAAAGTTCTATTGGTTGCCATTTGTTTTGTTTTAAAATTAATTTTCATTCAATTCGCCATCCTGGCTCGGGCGGCGTGCAAAAATAAGCCTTAATAATCGATAATTACAAACTATTTTGACGATTATCAAAAAAAAATCCCCTGCTTTGGGCAAGGGACTTTTAAATATTAGAAAACTAAAATTAGTTCTTAATCAACTTCGCTGTTTCAGTAGCATTAGCCGTTGAAATTTTTGCGAAATACATTCCAGCGTTTAAGCTTGTAGCATCTACAGTAACGTTCATATCTTTCGGATTGATAGTCATTACTGTTTTTCCTAACATATCCACGATTTGGATAGACTCGATAGCTTGTTTAGCCGATACGAAGTTCCAAACGTTATTGGTTGGGTTAGGAGATACTCTAAAGTTATTGGAGTTGAAAGTAGTGGTAGCCAAAGAAGGAGTGAAGTTGTATTCACCAGTTACTCTGTTTAAAGTTACATCATAAGTACCAGCAGTAGTTACTGAAATATCAGCACCGTTTTGAGTAGCTGTGCCTGATGGGAAATCTACGCTACCCCAGTTGATATCCCAAGCATTTCCTTGACGGAATTTTGCAGGTCCGACAACTACGTTCAAATTGCTGATAGTGTAAGTAAGACCATCAGTTGTAGCCATTTGGTGTACATCTTCTGGACCCGGGTTTCCAGTGCTTCCTGGCCATCCGCCTACTGCATCACCTACAATAGCGATAGTTGGGATTAAGAAATTGTATGCACCAGTTGATCTAACAAAAGTAATATCATAAGTACCAGCAGCAGCTACTGGAATATCTGGACCACCTTGAGTACCTGTTCCAGTTGGGAAAGCTGTATCACCCCAGTTGATTGTCCATGCATTATCTTGACGGAATTTAGCAGGTCCTACGACACAAGCCAATTTTTCAATTTTGTAATTTTCACCATCGGTCGAGGTTAATTGATTAGTGTCTTCTGGACCAGGATTTCCAGTGCTTCCAGGCCATCCGCCCACAGCATCACCTACAATACTTACAGGTGGAATTAGTGGAGCCAATTCAAATGAATAGTCACCTGTTGAAATGTTCAAAGTAACAGTTGAATATACGCCAGCTACCACTGGAATGTTGTCAGCATTTCCTTGCAAAGTACCCGTTGGAAAAGAAGTTTCTCCAAACACAGAACCATCAATATCAAATTGACCAGTACCATCAACCAAAGTAACGTTGGTAGCACGGAAAGTATCTGTAGCAAAAGGAGCTAAAACAATTCCACCAGCCTCTGTTACAGATGAACCAATTAATTTTACAACCGGAAGTGGCGATCCTGATTCGAAGTTGTATACACCTGTTGTAGCATTCAAAGTAACAGTGTAAACACCAGCAATAGGAACGATAATGTCGCCAGAGCTAGTACCTGTTGCAGTTGGGAAAGCCCCAGCCCACTCGAATCCTGCACCACACCAGCAGTTGTTGGCTCTCAATTTACAAGGACCAGCAGCGATAGTAATGTTTTCGATAATCCAGTTATCGGCATCCACTTGGGTCAATTGGTTAATGTCAGTCGGGCCAGGGTTTCCAGGCTCTCCAGGCCAACCACCAACGGCTGTTCCTACCAAAGCTACAGAATTTACCTGTGCATTCACACCGAACGCCATCATGCAAACCGTAACTAATAAAAGTAATTTTGTTTTCATAATATTTTAGTTAAATAATTTATACTTCGCTAATTTAAGGTAAAAATGTTTCTTACCGATTATACAACTCTTAAAAAACAAAACGAAAACGTTTTCGTGTTGATAAGATTATCTGACATCTGTTGTCGTAGAAAAGTTGATATCGCTAAAATCACAACACCAACACCTTAAACTCATTTCCCAAAGGGTCAAACTCGTCGATCATCTTTGAAATCATTTCCTGTCCAAACTCCACATAAAACTCAGAGAAATTGGCTTTTCTCTCCTGCAAGCCGCCGCTCGGGAACAACGCATTTTGCAATTCGGTCATTCGCGAAAGTTCTTGCTCGTATTTTCTTTTCTGGGCTTTGAGCAATCTTTTTTCGAGATACTCCAAACCTTTGATTTGCTTAGCCTCTTGCGCTTTCACTGCGCCGGAGAATGAAGGATCGGTTTTGTGAGCTAAGGCGTGTAAGTAATGAAATTGCGTTTTCAAATGGTCTTTCTGAATCGATAAATCTATCGGGAAATCTGAAAGTTCTTTAGTTTTTTGGTTGACCAAATCGATAGTTTTTGAGAACAAATTTTTCCAACTCAAACCCAATTTGTCTGCTTTGTCTGCTTGTTTTTGAGTTGCAATCAAAGCAGAATTCCGCAAGAGCAAGATGGGAAACGGCACTTTCACTGCTTCAAAATAGGATTTCAGTTCGAGCCAATAAGCCAATTCGCCGCCGCCGCCAATATAGCACAAGTTTGGCAAAATCACTTCTTGGTACAACGGACGCAACATCACATTTGGGCTGAATTTTTCCGGATGTTTTTCTACCAAATTCAAGATTTCATCTTTGGTGAATGCTATTTTGGTGTCGTTCACCTTGTACTTTCCATTTTCAAGAACAATCCTTTCGCGCAATTCATCTTCAATATAAAATAAATTAATCTCGCGCGGATTCACCTGAATGGCATAATCCTTCAGTTGCTCAATCGTGGCCAACACTTCCCGATGAGCGGTTTGCTGCAACAATTCTTCCTTTATATAAGGTGTGAATTCTTTCTTTAGCGAAACATCATCAGCATCAATAATTACCAAGCCGTGTTTTCCAAAAAGCTCGTTAGCAATAAATCGCGTGGCTTCGGTCAAGGTTTTGTGCTGCAGATACGCTTTTTTGAACAAGTCTTTTAGGAATTGCGCGTTGGTGCTTTGCCCGATTTCTTTCTCGAAAACACTGTAAACTTCCGCCAAACCTTCAGTGGAATGTCGTCCGACTGGTCCTGAACTCTCAGTGTTCCAACGGATTTTTTTTCCACGCAAATAAAAGTGGTTGATTTCCTCAAAATCGTGGTCTTCGGTAGCCATCCAATACACCGGAACAAAATCTTGCGCCGGATATTTTGCCTTAAGCGTTTTTGCCAAATTGATTGCCGTGATAATTTTATACAAAAAGTACATCGGCCCGGTAAACAAATTCAGTTGATGGCCGGTAGTTACGGTAAATGTACTGTTCTCGGCTAGCGCTTTGATGTTCATTTTCGTCGCCTCACTAACCATTTGGTTGGCATATTGTTTTTGGAGTACGGACACCAAAACTTCGCGATGCGCAGCAGGAAAATCCGCTTGTTTTTCACGCAGTTGTTCGCCAAAATTCTCTAGGTTAGGAAATCGGTGGTAAAGCCCTGAAAGCTGCGGTTGCTGGTTCAAATAATCATTCATCAAAGGAATAAAATAACCAGAATCCTGGTAGCTAATACAGTCGCTGGGCATAGTCAGAAATTTTTGTAAAAGTAAAGAAAACGAACGTTAAAGGAATGACAAATTTTTCTCAGTCACTGCAGTAGTTTTGTTTTCAGGAGCCGGGAACCTGCTGTACGTTTCAATCTTTTGTTCTGAACCCCAGAACAAAAGGATTTTCACTTCCATCAGGGCTAGGGCTGTGGATTTATGATTGTCGATTGTCGATTTTTGAATTGGTTTACGGAAAGTTGATTTTTTAGAGGCACTGCGTGTAGACCGCTTCGCTGCAAGATATTTAAGGAAGCTTGAATTGTAGTTTTATCAAAGTGGTTTTTAAAATACAGTACCTGTTGACCGTTAATTCCACGATTCAAGCTAAAAGCTAATCGCTGATAGCTGACAGCTAATCATACCGCTAATTCCACAAATCCAACAACTCACAACCGAATCCCGACGACCGACGACTGACGACCGAAGCCCGACCAACAACTTTCAACCAAAAATCCTACATTTGCCCCATGACCCAAGCTTTGCTCATCACGCCGCCGTTCACGCAACTCAACACGCCATATCCGGCTACGGCTTACCTCAAAGGTTTCCTGAACACCAAACAAATTAGTTCAGCACAAGCCGATTTGGGCATTGAGGTCATTCTGAAACTGTTTTCCAAATCGGGGTTGCAATCGCTTTTTGAATACGCTTCACAGAACCAGCAACCGACATCTGACAATTGCTCACGTATTCTTGCGCTCAAAGACCATTACATCCAAACCATTGATTCGGTTATCGCTTTTCTGCAAGGCAAAAATCCAACGCTGGCCTTGCAGATTACCCAAGGCGATTTTCTGCCCGAAGCTTCCCGTTTTGCGCAACTCGACGAACTGGATTGGGCCTTTGGCAGCATGGGCACGCAAGACAAAGCCAAGCATTTAGCCACTTTATACCTCGAAGATTTATCGGATTTTATTGTCGAATGCGTTGATGCGCATTTTGGTTTTAGCCGTTATGCCGAACGTTTGGGTCGCAGCGCGAATTCGTTTGACAAACTTTACGAAGTTTTACAGGCCGAGCCAACTTATATCGACGAAGTATTGTTTTCCATTTTGAAAGAAAGAATAGCCGAAGTGCAACCCGAATTTTTACTTATTTCGGTGCCATTTCCGGGGAATTTATATTCGGCTTTCCGCTGTGCCCAATGGATCAAAAAGCACCATCCCAATATTAAAACCGCAATGGGTGGCGGATTTCCCAATACCGAATTGCGCTCACTCACCGAGTCACGTGTTTTTGAGTTTTTTGACTTTATCACTTTAGATGACGGTGAACTTCCGGTAGAATTGCTACTGACTTCCGTTTCAGAATACAAAAGAACTTTTTTACTCGAAGACGGCGAAGTCGTTTATAAGAACAATTCCCTCCAGCCCGATTACAAACAAAGTGAAGTCGGCACACCCGATTATTCCGGTTTGCTTCTTGACCGATATATTTCGGTCATTGAAATCGTCAACCCGATGCACAAAATGTGGAGCGACGGCCGTTGGAACAAGCTCACGATGGCGCACGGTTGCTATTGGGGCAAATGCACTTTCTGCGATATTTCGCTCGATTATATCAAGATTTACGAACCGATTGCCGCCAAATTAATCGTTGACCGCATCGAACAGCTTATCTCACAAACCGGCGAAACCGGATTTCATTTCGTAGACGAAGCTGCACCACCAGCGCTCATGCGTGAAGTAGCATTAGAAATTATACGCAGGAAAATCGTGGTGACTTGGTGGACGAACATCCGTTTTGAAAAAAGCTTTACCCAAGATTTGTGTTTATTACTCAAAGCTTCCGGTTGCATTGCCGTTTCGGGTGGGCTCGAAGTAGCGTCAGATCGTTTATTGAAACTCATTGACAAAGGCGTCACGGTAGAACAAGTAGCCAAAGTCACTCGGAATTTCACCCAAGCCGGAATCATGGTACACGCTTACTTAATGTACGGCTATCCGACGCAAACCGTTCAGGAAACCATTGACAGCCTGGAAATGGTACGCCAACTCTTCGAAGCCGGGGTTTTGCAATCCGGGTTTTGGCACCAGTTTGCTTTAACGGCGCACAGTCCGGTGGGTTTGCATCCAGAAAAATTCGGCGTACTCAAAGAAACAGAAACCATAGGCTCATTCGCCAATAATGATTTGTTGTATAGAGACAAAACCGGTATCAATCACGACCAATTTAGTTTCGGATTGAAGAAGTCGCTTTATAATTTCATGCACGGCATCTGTTTCGATTATCCGTTGCAGGATTGGTTTGATTTTAAAATCCCGAAAACGACTATTCCACCTGATTTTATCGAAAACGCTTTGATAGACGAAACTGCTTTCCAACTGAAGGCCAATGCGAAAATCATTTGGCTCGGCGGTATTCCGATAGCAGCAACTTTTACGAAATCCAAAAAAGGGCAAACTTGGGAAATGATTTCGCTCACTTTTCATGACAAGAGTGCCACTTTTACAATTCAACTCAATCAGTCAGAAGGTGAATGGTTGGTGAAAATGCTCGTTCAAATGGCGGTTTCAAATGCCAAAACGCTGTCCTTACAAGAATTTAGAAAAGACTTCGAAACCCAATTCGAGGATTTTGAATTGTTCTGGTTTTCTAGGCCGATGCAAACTTTGCGTCAAAGTGGTTTGTTGACGATTTAGCAAAAGATGTATATTTATTTTGCATTTATATTGAGAAATATCAGCTAATAAAAATAAATTTACGCTTACATTTACGTCGATTAAAAACCTAATCTATGAGCGATTATAAAGTAAAGGTCAGTGGCGGATTCGAATTCGAACTGGGCCATGAAAGCCTTTCCCAACTCGATGCCGTGAGCGTGGAAAAAGACAAATTCCACATCTTGCAGCAAAACCAACCTTACCGCGCCGAAATTCTCTCGGCTGATTTCAACCAGAAAAAATACACGGTAAAAGTAAACAACAACACCTATTCGGTCTCGATTGCGGGCGCGCTCGACCAACTGATCCAGAAAATGGGCTTTGACATCGGCGCAACCAAACAAATCAACGCAATCAAAGCACCGATGCCCGGGCTGATTATCGAAATTGGTGTGAGCGTCGGGCAAGAAGTCAAGGAAAACGACAATTTGCTCATCCTGAGTGCGATGAAAATGGAGAACAGTTTCCTTTCGCCGCGTGATGGGGTCATTAAGTCGATTGCAGTGGCTGTGGGCGATGCCGTCGAAAAAGGACAATTGTTGGTTGAATTCGAGTAGTCAATTACTTCTATTATCTCTAGAAAAATGAAAAAAATATTAGTGGCCAATCGCGGTGAAATTGCCATTCGGGTGATGAAAACCGCCAAAAAAATGGGCATTCAAACCGTTGCTGTTTATTCTACAATCGATAGGAACTCGCCGCACGTGAAGTTTGCCGACCAAGCCGTTTGTATCGGTGAAGCGCCTTCGAACCAATCTTATTTGTTAAGCAGTAAAATCATTGAAGTTGCCAAATCTTTAAACGTCGATGCGATCCATCCCGGTTACGGATTTTTAAGTGAAAACGCTGATTTTGCCGAAGAAGTCGAGAAGAACAACCTGATTTTTATCGGGCCGAAATCCAAAGCCATTCGCGTGATGGGAAGCAAACTCGCCGCCAAGGAAGCCGTGATGCATTACAATATTCCGATGGTTCCCGGTGTAGACCACGCTATTATCGATATCGAAGAAGCCAAGAAAACTGCCAATGCCGTTGGGTTTCCGATTCTAATCAAAGCTTCTGCCGGCGGTGGCGGAAAAGGAATGCGCGTGGTAGAAAAAGAGGCCGATTTTGAAGCCCAGATGAACCGCGCGATTAGTGAAGCCACAGCAGCTTTTGGCGATGGTTCGGTATTTATCGAAAAATATGTCGCCTCGCCTCGCCACATCGAAATTCAGGTTATGGCTGACAGTCACGGCAATATTCTGTACTTCTTTGAACGTGAATGTAGTGTACAGCGCCGCCATCAAAAAGTCGTCGAGGAAGCGCCATCCGCGGTTTTAACGCCCGAACTTCGCAAGAAAATGGGTGAAGCGGCGGTGATGGTCGCCAAAGCTTGCGATTATTTAGGTGCCGGAACCGTCGAGTTTTTGCTCGATGAAAACCATAACTTCTACTTTTTGGAAATGAACACGCGTTTGCAAGTCGAGCATCCGGTGACCGAATTGATTTCCGGGGTTGACTTGGTCGAACTGCAGATTAAAGTTGCTCGCGGAGAAGCCTTACCGATGAAGCAAGAAGATTTATTTATTCACGGACATGCGCTCGAATTGCGGGTGTATGCCGAAGACCCGATGAACGATTTCTTGCCGAGTGTCGGGCATCTCGATGTTTATCAATTGCCAACCGGTGAAGGCGTTCGTGTGGATAACGGTTTCGAGCAAGGCATGGACATCCCGATTTATTACGATCCGATGTTGTCCAAACTGATTACTTACGGAAAAACGCGTGAAGAAGCCATCGAGCTCATGCTCAAAGCCATCGATGATTATAAGGTTGAAGGTGTTCAGACTACTTTACCTTTTGGGAAATTTGTTTTTGAACATGAAGCCTTCCGTTCGGGTAACTTTGACACGCACTTCGTGAAAAAATATTACGATGCTGAAATCCTGCAGAACCAAAGGAAAACCGAAGCAGAAATTGCCGCTATGGTGGCGCTGAAGCAATATTTCGAAGACCAAAAAATCGTTCGTTTACCAATACAATAATTATGGAATCCAAGATAAAAACCCTCAACGATAAAATTGAGCTGGCCCATTTAGGCGGCGGCGAAAAGCGTATTGCCAAGCAGCACGAAAAGAAAAAGCTCACTGCCCGTGAACGTGTAGAATATCTCATGGACGAAGGTTCGTTTGAAGAAATCGGTTTGCTGGTCACGCACCGAACCACTGATTTCGGTATGGACAAAGAAGTTTATTACGGCGACGGGGTCATTACCGGTTACGGTACCATCAATGGCCGGTTGGTCTATATTTTTGCGCAAGATTTTACGGTATTTGGTGGTGCTTTGTCTGAAACCCACGCCGAGAAAATCTGCAAAGTGATGGATATGGCGCTCAAAGTCGGTGCTCCAATGATTGGGCTCAACGATTCAGGCGGCGCTCGTATTCAGGAAGGCGTTCGGTCGTTGGGCGGTTATGCCGATATCTTTTACCGCAACGTACAATCCTCGGGTGTGATTCCGCAAATCTCGGCGATTCTCGGGCCATGTGCCGGTGGTGCAGTATATTCTCCGGCCATGACCGATTTCACGATGATGGTCGAGAACAACAGTTATATGTTTGTGACTGGGCCGAATGTCGTGAAAACCGTGACCAATGAAGAAGTGACTTCTGAAGCTTTGGGTGGTGCCATTACGCATTCGACCAAATCAGGTGTGGCGCATACGACTTCGCCTAATGGAGTGGCTTGTTTGGAAGATATTAAAACTTTACTCGGCTACATTCCACAAAACAATAAAGAAACTACTCCTCGGTTGCCATACGAACTTGGCGAGGAAACTCGTAGCGAGCTCGATTCGATTGTGCCCGATAACGCGAGCAAACCTTACGATATGCATGAAGTCATCAAAGGCATTATCGACGAGGAATCGTTTTTTGAAATCCATAAGGATTATGCGGAGAACATTATTGTCGGTTTTGCCCGAATTGCCGGAAGAAGTATCGGAATTGTAGCCAACAATCCTATGTTTTTGGCCGGTTGCCTCGATGTGAAAAGCTCCATTAAAGCGGCGAGGTTCACGCGTTTTTGCGATGCGTTTAATATTCCGTTATTGGTATTGGTGGATGTGCCTGGATTCTTGCCCGGAACCGACCAGGAATGGAACGGAATCATCGTACACGGAGCCAAATTACTTTATGCATTAAGCGAAGCCACGGTGCCGAGAGTTACTGTCATTACCCGAAAAGCTTACGGCGGCGCTTACGATGTAATGAATTCAAAACACATCGGAGCCGATATGAACTTTGCTTGGCCAAGTGCTGAAATTGCCGTAATGGGAGCTAAAGGAGCGAGTGAAATTATCTTCAAGAAAGAAATCAGCGAGGCCGAAAATCCAGAAGCCAAACTGCTCGAAAAAGAAGCCGAATACGCCGAATTGTTTGCCAATCCATATACCGCAGCCCAACGCGGATTTATCGATGAAGTCATCTTGCCCAACCAAACGCGTCGCAAACTCATCAAAGCGTTTAGCATGCTGGAGAACAAAGTGGTTGATACGCCGAAACGCAAGCACGGTAATATTCCGTTGTAATTTTGCTATCAACCCAAATAGAAAAAACCGCTCGTCTTGGCATTTTAAGACTGGCGGTTTTTTCGTTGAAAACAAACTAACCAAATAATTAATTCTCTTTCACAATTTTCTGCACTTCACCACCATTTTCAGTCATCACTTTGACGAAATAAACGCCGTTGGCTTTGTCTGAAATATCAAGTGTTGAGTTCTTCTTGTGTTCTAAAATCGTTTGCAATATCCGGCCTTGCGCATCGAAAAGTTGGATTGATTTAATGATTCCACCGGCAGTAATATTCAGTTTGTCTTTCGCCGGGTTCGGAGCGATTTGAATAGATTTGTCTTGTATGAAACTCGGGTTTTTTAAACTGGCAATAACGGTTCTGGCTTCGTTGGTGCTGATCGGCGCGTTGTAATCAAAATAAATATTGGCGGTGTTCAGAATCTCGTCGTCAATTTCTAAATCGGGAAGCGTCTTGATTTTGAACAATACATTGCCATGACCGCCGATAGGGCCATTTGTCGGCGGTAAGTGAATATTTCTAAACACAAATTCAGAAATACTGTCGCGTATTTTGCTTTCTACCGGATGCGAAGCGTAAAGCAACTGCATACTGCTGATGTCTAGTTTATGTATATCGATAATATCTTTCACTACGATATTGGTGGCATCGGCAGTTCCGAGATTTTCAAAGTTGATGTTGTAATGGATGTATTTTCCAACTTGATCGGGTGTAATGGTGCGACCTTCCAAACAGGCTTTGTCATTTGGGTCGTGCGAACTCACGACAGTTTGATGACAGCTAAAAGTATTGTCCGCTGGATTTTCGTCAACATCGTCTTCCACGATCAAAACATCGAAATTCAGAATATCGCCGATGTTCACCGCGGGCGTTTCCAACGGTGTGTTGATGTTCATCACAAAGTCGATCTTTCGGGTTTCGAAAGGCTTTAAATTAACAAAATCCCATTCTAGCTGATTCACATTCTGTAAAGTAATCGCTGGGTTCGATGAGACTAAATCCATGCGTGTATCGTCAAAATCCAGTAAAACAGACGCGTTTTGTATTTGGTTGCCTTTGTTGCGGAAAATGATTTGATAGCGCGTGTCAAAACCCGGACGCGGCGCATCGATAGGCACCAAAACCACTTCAAGATCCAAATGAAAGCCATTGGCAGTGAGACAAAAATCTTGCGTTTGCACCGAGTTGTCTACCAGTGGAAAATTGATAGAAGCATTTACTGGTGAGAAATTGAAATACGATGGGTTCTCCAGTAATGGCGTTACTGTGAAATTGCCAGATTGCGTATAAAAAGCATAGTTTCCAGCGTTATTGGTAAAGGCAGTTTCAGCATTGGTGCCGTCGTCGATTTTCACTTTGATGTATGGATTACTGCTATCACCGGCGTCGCAACCATCGCCTGCAAGGTCGAATGGCAAAGCACCTGTGATGGTATTGTAATTCCCGCCCGGAACAAACGAGCAATAAGAATTCATTACCGCGTTAGGAAGCGCACTCAAGATTTGTTGCTCGATAGAGGTAAACTGACTTTCGTCGGCGCAAATGTATTGCAGGTTTGAGTTCCCCGAAAATAGAATATTCTCATTGCGGCCATTTTTGATGAAAAGCGATGTCAAATCGTTGTCTAAAAGAATCAAAGTGTCTAGGTTGGTGCAAGTACTCACATCTAAAGTGGCCAATTGCGGATTGGTGTTGACGTTGAGTTCATTCAGATTCGTACAGCCATTTAGGTTCAACGAAGTCAAGTTGCCATGCGATACATCGAGTGCAAACAAATTGGTATAGCCGGACAAATCTAAAGTAGATAAGTTGTTGAATTGCAGGCTCAATGCGTAAAGGTTTGGACTATCTGTAAAATCGATATTGGTAAAAGTGCTTCGTCCGATGTTGAGATTCAGCAGCGCACTGCAACCCGCCAAATTAATCGAGTTGACCGTGTTGAAACTCATTCTGATAGTTTGCAAAGTAGCACAATTCTGAAAATTCAACGTACTCAGGTTTGGGCTGAAATAGATTTGGTCGTTGGTCAAGGCAGCGCAACCCGAAAGATTGATGCTGGTCAATTGCTGGTCAAAGCTGCTCGATACCATGATTTGCGCAGTCTGTAAATTAACTAGGTTCGAAAAATCCACGTCAGTGAGCTGGTTCTGATAACAGTTGATTTTGGTCAAACCTGTACAGCCTTGTACATTCAAACTTGTAAGCTGGTTGCCCGAACAGTCTAAGTTCTCCAAATTGGTCAATACAGACAAATCGAGCGAAGTCAAGTTGTTGTTCTGGCAATTCAAATTTTTTAAACTGACCAAGGTAGACACATCCAGATTGGCGAGCAAACAACCCGAACAGTTGAGCGACTCCAACTGTGTAAGCCCATTAAAATTTAAGCCTGAGCACAAAGTTCCATTACAATCTATGGATTTAAGTTGTGGCAAAATCGTGAAATCCAATACGCCGGTGAAGTTGATAAAGCTTATCTGAAGATGCTGTAGATTAGTAAACTCTTCTAACCCCGTTAAATCTGTACCGCCCAAAATAATCCCGCAATATAAGCCGACTACTGCTTGAGCCTCTGCGACTTGAATTTCGCCATCATTGTCAGTGTCGGCGTCGGCATCGCCAATTCCATCAGCGTTCAGATCTACACAGTTACTATTGACTAAAGCTTCTTTTATCAAAGTGTTAGGAATAGAAACATTTTGCCCATAGGTGATGCTGCACAGGAATAGTATCGGGAGAATTATTTTTTTCATGCTACGGAGCGTTTTGAACTAGCTTTATTCTTTAACAATCTTTTGAACTGAACTTCCTTTTTCGGTCACGGTTTTCAAGAAATAAACGCCTTGTGGATGTTTAGTAAAATTGAATCTCGTACTGAATTTACTCAAGGTATGGGTTTCCAAAATTCGGCCTTGTGCATCGTAGAGCTCCAAGGAATTGATTTTGTTTTTGGCTGAAATATCGAGGTAATCTTTCGCCGGATTCGGCGCCATCCAAACGTTTGCGTCTGTAAAGTTTTCTCGACCCATTAGCGCAACAGTCGTGCGTTCTTGATTGGTGTTAATGGGAATGTTGTAGTCGAAATAAATTTGAGCTTCTTGAATGATTTCTGTGCCGATAGCCAAATTTGATTCAGGTTCTATCTTGAATAAAACATTGCCATGACCTCCAATTGGGCCGCCGTTACGTGGTGGCAATTGAATGTTTTTGAAAATGAATTCAACAATATTATCAGTGATTTTGGTTTCTACCGGATGCGAGCTATACAAAAGTCGTAACGAATTGAGCTTGAATTTGGCAGTATCAATGGTGTCTTTGACCACTACATTCAAGGCTTCGGCAGTTCCAATATTTTCAAAATTGATGTTGTAGTGCAAGTACCTGGTGGCTTGCTCTTGTGAAATAGTATGGCCTTCTATGCAAATGGTTTGATTGGCAGCGCCTGATTCTACTACGGTTTGAACATGCGTCGATACATTATCCAGCGGCGTTTCATCGCTCGGCATTGGGTTGACTGTTGCGGTAAATTCGAGTGTGTCTCCTGCGTTCAAACCAAGATTGTTGTGCAAAAGCAAAGTAAGATTGATGGTTCTGGTTTCAAAAGGCTTTAAATTGCTGTAATCCCACGTGAATAGTCCGGGCTGTAACAAATTAAAAGTAGGGTTGGCATTGAGATAAGTAAACAGCACATTGTCAAAACTAAAAGTAACTGTGCCGCTTTGCACCTGATTACCTTTGTTGCGATAAACAATTTTATAAGAAGCTTCAAAGCCCGGTTGTGCTGGGCTGGTTGGAGCAAAAATCACTTCTAAATCAGGATGGTTACCAACGGTTGAAATACAAAAATCGCGCGTTTGCACCGAGTTGTCTATTATGGGAAAACTAACACTAGCATTGAGTGGCGATAAGTTAAACCAAGTCGGGTTTTCTAAATCGGGAGCCACGTTAAAAATTCCGCTGCCGGTGAAAAACGAATAATTACCATTATTGTTCGAGAAAGTACTACCAGTATTTGTTCCATCATTGATAGCCATTTTGATGTATGGACTAGGCGCGTCGTTGCTACAGCCATCGTTCGACAAATCGAATGTAGTATTTCCAGTGATTGTATTGTAATCGCCGCCCGGAGTAAAAGAGCAATAAGTAGATACCGATATATTGTTCAATACATCTCCGGATAATACCTCAAAAACAAATACCTCTTCGCCTTCATCAGTACAAACAAAACGTAAGGCATCAGAACCGGAGAATGACAAAACAGGCGGAAATACATTTTCATGACCAGAAATCACTCCGTTTTTGATAATGATGTGGGTTAAATTCGGGCATTGTTCGGCAGAAAATTCTCTAACAGAAGAACTTGAAATATCTAAAGTGGCTATTGGGTTAAGATCTGCGTGTAAAATATCTAAAGCGGTACAGCCTGAAACATTTAATGAAGTCAATTGGTTGTTGGCACAAGTGAGCGTGGTGAGATTGGTCATGTTTTGCACATCGAGTGTTCCTAGCGGGTTATTCGAACAAAACAAATCCCTGAGTTGGGTAAGCGAACTCAAATTCAATGTGGTAATTTGATTTGCCATACAGTTCAAATTAGTCAGTTGATTCAGTGCGCTGATCGGAAGGCTGGTCAAATTGTTGGTTGAGCAATTAAGGCCGGTCAGATTAACAAAAGCTTCGATTCCGGTTAAATCTGAAATTGAAGCGTTAAACAGGTTCAAAGTCGTCGCGGCGTCGGCCTCTTCAAATTGAATTTCTCCATCAGTATTACTATCAATACCGAGTGATATCAATCTGGATTTGAAATTCGCATCCGGAATATTTACAAATTGCCCTTTCGCGATTCCTGAAAAAAGCAATAAAAAAAGGACTATATTTTTCATGGTTTGAGTTTGTTTGTTTTTGTTTGTTTTGGTCTGGTTTTAAAGCGATTTGAGCAATTCCTGCAGTCGTTCTTTTTTGCGCTGGGCAATCGGTAGTTTGCTGTTATCGCCCATGATCACATAACCGCCGTCGGTTTTGATGTATGATTTGAGATAAGCCAGATTGATCAAATGCGATTGGTGGATGCGTTCGAAACCGTGCTCGGCCAAAAGTTCTTCATATTCCTTGAGCGTTTTGGAAATCAGCAGCGGTTTATGGTTCTTGATGAAAAACTGGGTATAATTGTCCTTGGATTCGCAACGGATGATGTCATTGATCTCAAAAAGATGGATTCCGTCAGTGGTCGATAAGGCAATGCGTTTGAAATGATCTACTTTCTTGCGGATGTTCTCCAGCAACAAATCGATATGCTCGAATGACGTGTTTTTTTCCAAAGCATCTTTCACTTTGCCAATGGCTTTTTTCAGCTCGATCGGATCCACCGGCTTGAGCAGATAATCCAACGCACTGAATTTGAAAGCCATCAACGCATATTGCTCGTGCGCGGTAATGAACACGATATGCGAATTGACTTTGCCGTGAACCATTGCCACTTGTTCGAGAATGTCGAAACCGGTTCCGTCGCTAAGGCGAATATCCAAGAAAACCACTTGCGGTTTAAATTGTTCGATGGCCAGAATACCGCTCTTGACGCTATCGGCTTCACCCAAGATATGCACCTCAGGAGCATGGCGTTCTAAAAGGCCTTTGAGCCCGATGCGTAAATGTTGGTCGTCGTCTATAAGTAAAGCTGTAATCATGTCCTGGGTTTTATGTCTAGGTATTGCACCGGCAGCGAAATGACGATTCTGGTTCCGGCAATTGCGTTCTTTTCATTTCGAATCTCTTCTAGGCGCACATCGGCTTTCTGTTGGGTTTTGCTTTCGATGATTTCGAGTCTTTTTTTAGTGATTTCCATCGCCATAGATTGGTGTGCTTTCACCGAATTCTCTTTCATCTGCATCGATTTTGAAATGCCAATCCCATCGTCGGTTACGGTACAAATAAGTTGGTTGTCAATCAGGTTGAAATATACATCAATATTTCCGTTGCCGTCTTTGGGAACGATGCCATGCAGAATTGCATTTTCCACAAACGGTTGAATTAATAGTGGCGGTAAAGCCATATCATCTTCAATAGACGGGCTCACTCCGATACGGAACTCGAATTTGTTGTTGAACCTGAGCTGTTCAAGTTCGAGATAATTCTGTAAACTTTCAATTTCTTTATCAATCGGAATTAGCGAACCTTTAGAATATTCTAGCGTAAGCCGCATCAGTTTCGAGAATTTCGACAGGTACATAATGGCCAAATCGGCGCCGTTTTGTACGATAAAACTAGAAATCGAACCCAAACAATTGAATACAAAATGCGGATTCATTTGCAAGTGCAGCGCTTTTTGCTCGTATTCTGCTACTTCTTTCTGCAAGGTCAAACGACGTTTAATTTGGAGCCGGTTGTAGGTGACAAAAACCAGCCCAATCAGCAACAAACCGCCGATGACGATGAACCAAGTAAACAGGTTTTGCCTTTTGTTCTGTTCAAGGAGTATAGCTTCGCGTTTCTGGAATTCGTAGTTGAGTTCGGCCCGAAGGAATTTTTTGTTGTTGTCTTCGTTTGTCAGCGAATCGCGCGCGGCCACGTATCCTTTGTAATGTTCGAGTGATTTCGCCGGATTGTTCATCGCGCTATAGATATCGCTGAGCAGTTTTTCGCTGTGAATGGTTTGGTCAATTACACCGATGGATTGCGCCAAATCAAGTGATTTTTGCGCATAGGTTAAAGCATCATTGTGTTTTTGAAGCTCGAAATACAATTCGCCCATATTGTACAAAGCCAAAGCAGCACCGAACGGATTCTGAAGATTTTCGTACGCCGTGAGCGATTTTTGGTAATAAACGAATGCCTTTTCAATATCGTTCTGCTTTTTGAAATAGTCGCCCCAGTAACTTTGCAGTAAAGCGTGGTTGCGGTCATTTTGGTTGCTTTCCAATTCTTTTTGTGCTTTAGAATAATATTGGAAAGCTTGTTTTACATTGCCTTGCTCAAAATAAACTTGGCCGATATTCATCAAGGTAACGCCAAAAGTGGGCTCGTGAAGTTTTTGCTGGATGCTGAGCGCTTTTTTCAAATAAACCAATGCCTTCTCGAGTTGATTTTCTGATTTGTACACTACTGCAATATTGTTGTAGGCTTTAGAAACACTTTTCTGGTTGTTGATTTCCTGATAAATTTTGAGCGCTTTAAAATAATAGTGCAGTGCGATCGAATAGTTGTTCACCTCCGAATACACTACGCCCATACTGGCATAAGCACGCGCCAATCCGTTTTTGGTTTTTTGTAACTGGTCGTCAGTAGTGGTTCGGTCAAGCTGTTTTTTGTAGTGGGTTTCTGCTTGGTTGAAATAAGTAAGTGCGATTTTATATTGGCTGAGAATAATGTTGGCATTGCCCTGATTCATAGCTGCTTCAGCTAGTCCGAAATAGAAACGGATAGGTTGTGCAATTTTGCTGGCTTGCCGAGCATAACTCGTCGTGGCTTGCGGGTCTAATTCTTTGAGCGTGTTGGCCATGGCATTGAGCACCCGAACTTTTGTCGTATCCGACATGCTGGTTTTCAATACATTTTTTAAACTGTCCACGACCGGATTTTGCGACCAACCCAGCACACTGAAAAAGAGCAGTAATAAGCTGGCGATAATTTTGAGGCGAAGTTTTTTCATCTTGGGTATTTCCAGTTGACCTAGCAAATATAAGCGATGAATTTGCTGGCTGCTACACCCCAATTAGAATTCGATAAGTTTGAATTAGAATTTGATTCAGTCGCATTTGAATCTAAAGCCGATGCCGTGTAAATTCTCAATTGAAATTCCGGTTTCTTTAGCCAAAATTTTCCGCAAGCGCGAAATAAAAACGTCTAAGCTTCTGCCCATGAAATAGTCGTCGTCGCCCCAAAGCGCTTTGAGTATTTGCTCACGTTTTAAAACTTCATTTTTGTGGTCGAGAAATAACTTGAGTAATTCCGATTCGCGTTGGGTCAAGCTGATTTTTTCCTCGTCATTGTAAACCAAAAAGTTCTTCGGGTCGAAAGCGTAACGTCCGACAGTATAATGCACCTTGGCGCGTTGTTGGCTTTTTTGCGAGCGTTTGAGGAAAATCTCAATCTTCAGTAGCAGTTCCTCAATGCTGAAAGGCTTTACCAGATAATCATCGGCGCCCAAACGCAAACCTTTAATTCGATCTTCTTTGAGTGTTTTTGCCGAAAGAAAAATAATCGGAATCTCAGCATCTGTCTTACGGATTTCGCTGGCCAAATCAAAGCCGTCCATTTTCGGCAGCATAATATCAAGAATACAGATATCGAACTTTTCAGCCGTGAACTGCTCTAGACAAAGCTTTCCGTCACTACAATGCACCACTTGATAACCGTGTTGCTCTAGATTGTCTTTGGTCAGGAATGCTAAGGTTTCGTCGTCTTCGACGTAGAGAATTTTATTAGTGGTCATGATGCTTTGGAATTAAAATCGAAACGGTGAGCCCGTCATTAGTATTATTTTTAGCCAAAATCTTCCAATGGTGCAAGGTGCAGATTTTTTTCACATAATATAAACCCAACCCAAAGCCGTTCACTTCATTGCTTTTCGTGCTCGGAATCCGATAGAACTTATCAAAAATAAAGGGCAATTTTTTCGCAGCAATGCCGATACCGTTGTCTGAAAAATCCATTCGAATTTGGTTTTCTAAAGTAGTAACAGAGAGCGTAATTTCGGGTTGCCGCTCGCAATATTTCACCGCGTTGTCTAGCAAATTATAGACGATATTGGTAAAATGAAACGCATCTGCGATGATCACTACCGGTTCGCTATCGGAAACTATTTTTACTTGGCTATTGGGATATTTCAGCAAGATATTTTCACGGACATCGTTTAAAACCGGCAGTACCGAAAGTGGCTTCAAATCGAGTACCAACGGCGAATTGTCTGACTTGGCGCTGTTCAAAATTGTTTCAATGTGCTGGTTGAGTTTGTTGCTTTGGCTGATGATGATGCCGGTGTATTTTTCTAGTTTTTCATCGGCTGCAATGGCGGGCTGTTGCTTCAAAAAGTTCGACGCAATCAAAATCGACGACAAGGGCGTTTTAAATTCATGCGTCATGTTGTTGATGAAATCACGTTGGAGTTCGGAGTACTTCTTCTGCTGCAAAATCGTGAAAATCGAATACACATATACCAATAAAATCACCACTAAAGCAAACGAAAGCACAAACCAAAATTTCAGCGAACTGAACAAAAAACTCGTCTCGTTCGGAAAGCGAATCGCAAAATAATACACCAGATTTTTGTGTTTCGGAAAATACACTGAGCGCTCTGCGTCTGGGTTTTGCGTCATTGAAACATAGTTGCCATAGACCATTTCGTCGCTCTGGCAGTTGTACATCGCATATTCATAGTCGGTCGAAACACCAATTTTCTCAAACTCCGATTTCAGGTAAAACTCCAGGATTTTCGGTTCAAAATCATTGTCTATATTGACAATATAATAGTCGTTCGAAATTTTCTGCACCGGATTTTCCGCCGGAAGCTCATGATTGGTGCCTTCGTAGAGTTTCTTGGCCACTTCCAGCAGCGCAATGTGCACTTTCTGGCTGAACTTTTTTTCCTCAAGCGTAAAAGCCTGCCGCGTCCAGAGCAACTGCGCGATCAGAATGCCCACGATGGCGAGTAAGCCGAGAACGATAATGCTGTTGAGTTTGTTCATTTTTTTTTTAGTGCCTGAGTTTCTTAGTGCCTTAGTGCCTGAGTTCCTTGGTTCTTGAGTTTCTTAGTAAGAAGCCGGGAACCTGCTGTACGCTATAGTCCTCGCAAGCTGCGGGCTGTCGCTTCCATCAGGGCTAGGGTTTTAGTGCTTAGAATAAAGTCAATTGCCCTAAGATGACTTACGCAATATTAATCAAAAATTCGCCGCCGTTTCACCGTTAACAACTCATTAACAAAGATTCAAAACTGCTTAACAGCTAACCTGAAATTGCCCTACTACTTTTGGCTTGTTCAATAACCCTAATAATAATCAACTTTAAAAATTCCATCTTATGAAAACAATGAAAATTGCCATTATGGCCAGCCTCTTCGGATTATTCTCTTTTACTGTTTTGCCAACGCAGCAAAATCATGAAATTTACACCAACACTTCATCCATCGCCTGGAAAAGCGAAACCATTGAACTCGGTCAAATTCCACAAAACAAGCCTAAAGAAGTCAGTTTTGAGTTCAAAAATACCGGCAACACTACTGTAGTCATTAAAGAAGTCAAAGCCTCTTGCGGATGTACCGCTACCAATTATACCAAAACGCCTGTGAAACCTGGAGAAACAGCTACAGTAATCGCCACTTATAACGCTGCTGCTAAAGGTGCATTTTCTAAAACAGTCACTGTTACTACTAGCGCTGAGGATGCTCCAAAAGTGTTGTCATTCAAAGGTACCGTAATTTAATTTGAGTTTAGTTTGAATGAGAAGCTCCGGATTTTGTTCCGGAGTTTTTTTTTGTCGTTTTGAAAATAAAGGAATAAATAAGAACTGCTTTCAAACAGCTGTTAAAAACTTTTGGTTTATTAATTTTATTTTTCTGCCAATGGCATTCTTATTATTTTATCTTAGAGCGGTAAATAATCCTCAATGGAAGTCAAAAAAACGTACCCGAAAATATTGCTCCTGATTTTTTCCTCGAGTATATTCTTCATGCTGCTGTTTTTCTTTTTATACTACTATACCAAACAAGTTGAGCTGCAGGTGCGAAGTAGTACCAAAATACAGTTCAACAACGAGGTCAACAAACTTCTGGATTTAGACCATAAACCCATTCAAGTTGCTATTAATAATGACACCAACTGGGATGAGTTCGTCAATTTCATCCAAACCAAAGACACGACTTGGTACAACGAAACCATTGGCAATGAACTCAGCATCTACAACGCCGATTACTTAGGCGCTTATGACTTGAATCATCAATTTATTATCAGAACTGCTTCTAAGAAAATCAAGTCTAAAGACATCATTCCTCCCAAAGCAATGCAAGCCCTAAACCGTTTGGGTTGGAGCCGATTTTATATGAAAATCCCTGAGGGTTTGATTGAAGTCACCGGCGCGAGCATTCACCCGTCGAACGATCCGTTGAAGAACAAAACCAAGCCGTCTGGTTATTTCTTTGTTGCCCGACTTTTAGATCAAGCTTTACTCACCGAACTCGAAAAAATAACCGATTCCCAAATCGCATTTATTGGTCCGGAACATACCGATATTGAAACCGATCACGTTATTTCCACAACAGTTGCTTTACGCGATGGCGATTCTAATGCAGTAGGCAAGTTGCTTTTCAAAAGAAAGTTTGAAGTGTATTTTGAGAACATGCTTTCGATATTGTATTTGATCTTTTTTGCTTTTTTTGTTAACCTGATTGTCAATTTATTTTATACCCGAAAATTGGTGTATATGCCGCTGGAACTCATTACCCGCGCACTAGAAACCGGTAATAAAAAAGCCATCAAACAACTCAAGGAAACCACCGGTGAGTTCAGCAACATTGGGATTTTATTTGAAGAAAACAGCAACCAAAAAATCGAGTTGGTCAAGGCCAAACTCAAAGCAGAAGAAGGCGAACGGCTCAAATCGTCATTCTTGGCCAACCTTTCCCACGAGATTCGCACACCAATGAACGCCATTAATGGTTTCACCGATTTAATTCTCAATACCCAACTCAGCAAAGAGGAACAAATGGAATACCTCAAAGTCGTAGATAAAAGCGGGAAAAATCTGGTTTCAATCATCGACGACTTGATCGAAATGTCGAAAATTGATTCGAACCAAATCGCTCCGAATTATACGCCGCTGAATCTTGAGGGTTGTATTGGTGAGTTGTACGAAACCATCCGGATTACTATTCCAAAATCTAAGAAAATCGATTTTCAGATTCTCCAGAACAACCAACCTGCCGATTACAACATTATTACCGACGAGGTCAAACTCAAGCAAGTGATTGTCAATTTGGTAACCAATGCGATTAAGTTTACCAATGACGGTTTGGTGGCTTTCGGATACCAACTTGATGAGAAAAAAGAACAAATCATCTTCAGAGTGAAAGACACAGGCCCAGGCATCGAGAAGAAAAGCCAGCAATACATTTTCGACCGTTTTAAAAGGGTTGAGAACGATGCCACAATCAAAGCCGGCGGTTTGGGTTTGGGCTTGGCCATTTCAAAAGCGTATGTCGAAATGCTCGGCGGCACCATTAGCTTAAGTTCTAAATTGGGCAAAGGCTCAACGTTTACTTTTACGATTCCGCTACAATACGACCATGGTCATACCATCACTGTCCAACCAGTGAAAAGTGCTGCGGCCATTCCGCATGGCGATGGTATAACAGTATTAATTGCTGAAGATGACAATATCAATTTCTTGTTGTTCCAGAAAATGATTCAGGTGAAGAATTTCACTATCATTCGTGCGGTGAATGGTTTGGAAGCAGTTGAATTCAGCCTCAACAACCCAAACATCGACATTGTGCTGATGGATATCAAAATGCCGGTCATGAACGGTTTTGAAGCCCTAGAGAAAATCAAAGCTATTCGTCCGGAGTTGGTCGTGATTGCGCAAACTGCCTACGCCTCAGTAGAAGATGAAGAAAGAATTCTCAAAGCCGGTTTCTACGGTTATCTGACCAAACCCATCAACCGCGAGAAGTTGTTCGACACCATTGATGAGGTTTTAAAAAACAAACACTAAAGGATGAAAAAGTTATTTTCCTGTTTCCTTTTGATTTGGATGGTCAGTCTAATGCAGGCACAGGTGAATGACACAATTGCATCCGTTGACACGATTCAGCCGCGAAAAAGCAGGCTCGAACTCAATCTTGATTTGGCTAGCCGATATCTTTGGCGCGGGCAATGTTGGGGCGGCGATTATGCCGTGGTGCAGCCTACGATTAATTACGAATTGTCCGATAAAATCACTTTGGGTTTTTGGGCCACGACCAATTTCAAGAATGACTATTTTTATCCTGATGGCACTGACGGCAAAGGTTATCAAGAAATCGATTTTAGCATCAGCTACGATATCAATTCGTATCTAACTCTAGAACTTTGGGATTATTATTGGCCTTCGGTAGAAAGAGTCGAAGGCGTCGACAATGGTTATTTCAACTACGGAAAAGACGGAACCAAAACCGTTGATGCCAATTTAATTCTGGATTTCACCGATCACAAACTGCCGCTTTGCCTCACTCTAAGTACGTTGGTTGCCGGGAATGATTTCCGCTATGACCGCAACGGAGAAAACCCCAAACAGAATTTTACCACCTATTTTGAAGCATTGTATACGTTTGAAGAACTAATCGCTAAAATCACTTTCGAAACTACTGCCGGCGCAGTTTTGAACAATCAGGCAGAATATTATTCATACGGCGATTATAATCAACCTTCGCTGGTGAATCTGAGCGTGAAAGCCATTCGCGAGATTCAGTTTACCGAGCGGTTTACGATGCCATTATCACTGAACTACATCCACAATGCCGCTACCAAAAACACCGAATTTTTCGGAAAGAATTTTTTAGTGGCCGGAATTACTTTTAATTACAAGTAGTTAAGCCGGCTCTCCGTATAAGTCGAACTCGGTGGCTTCGGTAATTCTGATTTGTGCGAAATCGCCGGTTTTGAGGTAAAATTTCGAGGCGTCAATCAAAACTTCATTGTCTACATCGGGGCTATCGAATTCTGTTCGGCCAATAAAATGCGCGCCTTCCTTGCGATCAATGATACATTTGAAAACCTGACCTACTTTTTCTTGGTTCAAATCCCAGGAAATTTGCGATTGCAGTTCCATGATTTCTTCGGCGCGCGCTTGTTTTACCTCGTCGGGAACGTCATCTTCTAGTAAATAAGCATGGGTATTTTCTTCGTGCGAATAAGCAAAACAACCCAAACGGTCGAACTTCATTTCCTGCACAAAATCGCGCAGTTTTTCAAAGTCTTCTTGTGTCTCGCCCGGATAGCCTACAATTAAAGTGGTGCGAATGGCCATGCCCGGAACAGCCGCGCGGAAATCCTTGAGTAACTGAGTCGTTTTGGCTTGTGTGGTACCGCGTCGCATTGATTTTAAAATCGGGTCAGCAATATGTTGCAGCGGAATATCAATATAATTACAAATCTTAGGTTCGCGTTTCATCAAATCCAAAACATCCATCGGAAAACCCGTCGGGAACGCATAATGCAAACGAATCCATTCGATGCCTTCGACTTTCACTAAGTTCTCGAGCAATTCGGCCAAGTTGCGTTTTTTGTACAAATCCAAACCGTAATAAGTTAGGTCTTGGGCAATCAAAATCAGTTCTTTCACGCCGTCGCGGGCCAAACCTTCTGCTTCTTTGACCAGCTTTTCAATCGGTTGCGAAACGTGTTTGCCTCGCATCAGCGGAATCGCACAGAAACTGCAAGGTCGGTCGCAACCTTCAGCAATTTTGAGGTAAGCGTAATTTTTAGGTGTGGTTGTCAAACGTTCGCCGAGCAACTCGTGTTTGTAATCGGCGCCCAAAGCTTTCAATAGCAACGGCAATTCGGTGGTTCCGAAATATTGGTCGACATTTGGGATTTCTTTTTCTAAATCAGGTCGGTAGCGCTCAGACAAGCAACCGGTTACAAAAACTTTATCGACCAAACCGCGTTCTTTTTTGTCGGCATATTCCAAAATCATGTTTACCGATTCGGCTTTGGCATTGTCAATAAAACCACAAGTATTGATCACGATGATGTTGCCTTCTTGGTCTGCGGGTGCTTCGTGCTGCACGTCTTTTCCGTTGGCGCGCAACTGGCCCATCAGCACTTCACTGTCGTACACGTTTTTGGAACAACCCAAAGTAATTACATTGATTTTATTTTTCTTTAACGACTTGGTTCTCATGAATTTGCTGCTTTAAGTTTTCCCATTTCCATTCTGGCGGGCTGCAAAATTACTTCTTTTTATTCCTTAAAGCGCAATGGAAAGTTATTTTTTTAGAAGCTCATCCGGTTATCCGCTGTATCTTTCGCGGCAAAAGAATTTATCTTAAAACCAGCACTAACGATGCCGCAAAAGGATGCCGCTGCTACCCGGGCTAGGGCAGTAGTATGGAACTGAAAATCCATAAAAAAACCACTAATTACCGGTGTTCAGTTATTTGTGGTCTTTAATGTTTTGTATATCAGTTATAAATCAAAAACCAGAGTCAAAACAAAATTACTTTGGGTTGTATTGATTTTTGGAGCGGCTGTGAAACCTTGGTTAAATAAAGCTTCTTGGGATTTTCTTTGCGAATAAGCGTAAGCCAAATCCAATCGTGTGTTCGGAAAATTATAACCAAAACCGGTAGAAAATCCAGATAAGTCGCCCATAATTTTACTGTCTTTGTAAGGGCTTTGCTCATAACGGTAGCCGCCACGCAGGCTCCATTCTTTGATGCGGTATTCGCCACCGAGTCTGAATTCGCTAGCAACTTGCAACTGATTGTCAATGCCGGAATTCAATGGCCCAAAAAAAGAATCATTGGGTTTGTATTTCGCGTTGCTATAATCATTAATACTATAATCTATGCTCAACAAACCTTTCTTGCCAAAAACATAAGCCAAGCTTCCAGTAAATTTGCTGGGTGTTTGTAATTTATAGGTTGGGTAAACCAGAATGATGTTGGAATCAGACACAGTTTCATACTCGTTGCCGGTAAAGCCGTATCTGGAACTGGCCAAGATTTGCGATTTTTCATCCACCAAACGATACCAAGTTGGCGATTCGTAAGACAGCCCTGCCCGAAGCGAATTATTGATTTTGGCAATGGCTCCGAGCTGAAACGAAAAACCATTTCCGTACGTACGTTGGTAATTACTGAACAATAACTCACTAACTTTCTTTGGATCTTGTGCATTGTCATTAAACTCATAGAAAAGGGTTTGTTTCTTATAATCCACAAAGTGTGAGTTCAGGTTAAAACCAAAGTAAAAGCGGTCTTTATATTGTGATCCGAAGTTGAAAGCTACTTTACCGCTGTTGCCACGAGTGTCGATATAATTTTCCTGATAAAAATCTCCGGCTGGCACATTCAACAAGTAAGTATTATAATTCGGATTGTTCTCATCTACAGTGATTACGTGGGTTTGATTGCCCAGAAAAGCTTGTTGGGTTCGGGTATCTAAATCTTCAAAATAAGAATTTTCAAGCTGACTTAAAGGAATGTTTGAGCCATACAATTCAGGATTGGCATAACTCAAAAAATAACTGGCTACCGACTGGTTTGGATTGGTTCCAAAGGTAGTCACCGAATTGTCATAATTAGAGTTGTTCTCGTAGTCAATCGCAAGTACAAATTTTTTCCAGTCACTTTTTTCATCGGTGTTATGAAAAACCAATATACCGCCGGCTTGGCTAATATCGAAAGCAGCATTCGAGGTACTTATTTTCGAACCAAAATATTCTGATTTGTTTTTAATACTATTGCTGTTCAAGGAAATACTCACTTGATTGTTGGCAAATACAGCACTTCCCGCCGGGTTGACTTGAATAGCCGAAAAATCTCCACCTAAAGCACCAAAAGCACCACTCATGGCATTGAATCTGGCGGTGCCTGTTAGGTTTTCTTTGGAGAATAGTAAAGCATCCGCAACACTTTGGGCTTGAGCGCTAAGAATACTGCATATTGTAATAAAAAGGGCAAGGGATTTTTTCATCGCAAATTTTCATAAAAAAAACTGCGTCTTGAGGGTACAAAACGCAGGTGGTTTATTATTTTTATCTTCTTCCGCCAGCCGATCTTCCTGAACCGCTGTTATAGCTAGGAGAACTATACGATCTTGTGGGTGCAGAATTGTAATTGTTATAGCTTCTGGTAGCATTAGGTGTTCTAGTTGTATTGGAGTTAGAACGCGTGGTGTTGCCGCTATTGTATGACGGATTGTTGTATTGCGAATTTGGATTTCTACCTATGTTTCCGTTGTTGTATGAATTATTTTGTGGGCTGGTATTTCTGATGATTGTCCTAGTTGGGCCGCTGTAATTACGAATCGTATTGTTGTTATTGGTTGGTGTTGAATTCGTTCTCACACCTGAATTATAAGTCCGAGTTCCCGCAGCGTAAGTACTATTGCCTCGGGTGCCATAGGAGCTAGTGGCATAAGATCGACCAGGAGAAGCATAAGTTCGGATGCCATGAGAATAAGGTTGATAATTACAATACGGATAATAATTGTATGGATTCCAGGCATATCCCCATCCCCATCCAGAATAAGGAAAATACCAAGGGTCGAAATTCCAGCCGTAGTACGGGCCATACCAAGAGTTCCAACCCCAACCTAAGTTCCATCCCCAGTAATTGTTCCATCCCCAATTCCAATTATTGCCATAAACGTTGATATTTACGTTGTCTGCGCTGTTACTCCAATCAGAATAACTAGATGTGTAACCTTGAGCGGTATTGGTACTTTCATTAGAATTGTTAGAGGAGTAGCTTTCCACATCACTAAAGATTTCGTCTTTTTGTGGCTGGTCTTGAAGGGAATTGAAGTAGTCTTTGTATTGGTTGCTTGCTGGGGAATTCGGAGTGTCAGATGAATATCTGCTTTGTGGTTCGGAGTATCCGTAAATACCGTCGCGGTCGTAATAAGAAGTGTTTTGATAAGTACCGCATGAGGAAAGGAGCAGCGAGAATATTCCCAAAATGAAGAAGGGAAAAATATTCGAGATTGGGTAAGATTTAGTTTTCATAGCACCAGTTTTTTTATTGTCAGGCTACACAAAAATAGTTAGTTTTGCCAAACATTTTAGTTTAAAAAAAGTTAAACAATTTTTATGCCATCATACTGCTATGAGCAAGAACCTTACTACACGATCTGATGATTATTCAAAATGGTACAACGAACTGGTTGTCAAGGCTGATTTAGCTGAAAACTCTGGTGTTAGAGGCTGCATGGTAATCAAGCCCTACGGTTATGCTATCTGGGAAAAAATGCAAGCAGAACTCGACCGAATGTTCAAAGAAACTGGACACAGCAATGCCTATTTTCCTTTGTTTGTCCCGAAAAGTATGTTCGAAGCAGAAGAAAAAAATGCGGAAGGTTTTGCTAAAGAGTGCGCTATCGTAACCCACTATCGTTTAAAGAATGATCCGGATAAAGATGGAAAACTCATGGTTGATCCAAATGCCAAGCTTGAAGAAGAACTTATTGTGCGTCCGACCAGCGAGGCGATTATCTGGTCAACTTACAAAAATTGGGTGCAATCTTATCGTGATTTACCATTGCTAATTAACCAATGGGCAAATGTGGTGCGCTGGGAAATGAGAACGCGTTTGTTTTTGAGAACCGCAGAATTTTTATGGCAGGAAGGCCATACGGCTCATGCAACAAAAGCGGAAGCGATTGAAGAGTCAGAAAAAATGATGAACGTTTATGCCGATTTTGTTGAGAATTTCATGGCAATTCCGGTCATCAAAGGATTGAAAACAGAATCAGAACGATTTGCCGGAGCTGAAGAAACGTATTGCATTGAAGCTCTAATGCAAGACGGGAAAGCATTGCAAGCCGGAACTTCTCACTTTTTAGGGCAAAATTTTGCCAAAGCATTTGATGTGAAATTTGCTAATGTTGAAGGAAAACTCGAACATGTTTGGGGAACTTCTTGGGGCGTTTCCACTCGTTTGATGGGTGCGCTTGTGATGACGCATTCAGATGATCAAGGACTGGTGTTGCCACCAAATTTAGCGCCGATACAGGTTGTGATTGTTCCAATTTATAAATCGGACGAGCAATTAACTGAAATCACTACAGCAGTGAACGAACTTACCGCACAGCTTCGCAAGTTGAGGATTTCAGTGAAATACGATGACAGAACGACCCAAAAACCAGGTTTCAAATTTGCCGAATGGGAACTCAAAGGTGTTCCAGTGCGAGTTGCTGTGGGTCCGAAAGATATAGAAAACGGAACTTTCGAAGTTGCCCGTCGTGATACGCTAACAAAAGAAGTGGTTTCTAAAGACAATATTGTGAATCATATTGGTGATTTGCTTGAACGCATGCAAGTCGATTTGTTTAACAAAGCAATGCAATACCGCGAATCGCATATTACAGAAGTCAATTCGTTTGAGGAATTTAAAAGTGTACTCGAAACCAAAGGCGGATTCATTTCAGCACATTGGGATGGTACAGCAGCAACTGAAGAAAAAATCAAGGATTTGACCAAAGCCACCATTCGTTGCGTGCCACTAGATCAGAAAAAAGAAGAAGGAGTTTGTGTTTTTTCGGGCGCAAAATCCTCAGGCAGAGTGCTGTTTGCAAAGGCCTATTAAAAAAAAATAAATTTTTTCACTTCAACTATTGCGCGAATAGAAAATAGTTGTATTTTTGCATCCGCATTACAGAAGTATGGCCCGTTCGTCTATCGGTTAGGACGCCAGGTTTTCATCCTGGTAAGAGGGGTTCGATTCCCCTACGGGCTACAAAATTTAAATTAAGGAGAACAATAAAATGGCAAATCACAAGTCAGCTTTAAAGAGAATCAGAAGTAACGAGAAGAGAAGAGTGCTGAACCGTTATCAACACAAAACCACACGTAATGCGATCAAAGCTTTGCGTATGGCTACCGATAAATCAGATGCTGCTGCTAAATTGTCAGGTGTTATCTCAATGATTGATAAATTGGCTAAGAAGAACGTAATTCACGATAACAAAGCCTCTAACTTGAAATCGAAATTAACAAAGCACGTTGCAAAAATGTAATTATACTTTATTGTTATAAATAACGCTCCACATTTGCTGGGGCGTTTTTTTTTTACCACAACTTTTTGAGTTCGTCAAGCATTTCTTTGTTGATTGGTTTGGATACAAAATCCAGCACCATAGGGTAGGTCTTTGCTTTATTGATGTCTTCAGGATCAATCGTAGAAGATAACACAATCACTTTGCAATCTTTAAAAGATTCGCGGTAATCGTCTTTGGCGAAACTGTCTAGAAATTCCCAACCGCCCATAACCGGCATATTTAAATCGAGGAAAATCAATTGTGGATAATTCTGGATTTCGTTGCCTAAATTGTTCAATTTTAAGTCGTCGAAATAATTCAATGCTTCTTCTCCGTTCTGTGCGGTAATAAGTTCCTTTGCGAATTCTGCTTTTTTAATGACCATTTTGCAGAGCATGAGTGTGATCGGGTCGTCGTCAACGCATAAAATTAAATCGAGCATTCTTGCTATTTTTTAAAAGTTATTGTGAATGTTGTGCCTTTGTCTACCTCGCTTTCCACAGCAATAGAGCCGCCCATAGATTCTACCTGCGATTTCACTAGATAAAGCCCTAAACCTTTACTATCGGAATAATTATGGAATCTTTGGTAGAGCCCAAAAATTTTATCTCCATTTCGTTCTAGGTCGATACCGATTCCGTTGTCTCTAAAAATCAGTACGATGTGGTTATCGACTTCTTTTGACGAAACATAAATTCGAAGTGTTCTTTTGGGCGATCGGTATTTAATAGCGTTGGTAAACAGATTCAGCAAAATGCTTTCCAGATAGGCTTTATTGATATTGAGAATGGTGACTTTCTCCAGTTCAATTTTTAAGATCGGTTTGTGCAGGCTAATGAGGTAACTCAATTGATTAAACACGTTCTCAAAAACATCTTTAATTAAAACTTCTTCTTTATTAATCGACGGATTATCCTTAATAATAATCACTTTCACCAAATCATTGATGGTTTCGTTGAGCAAGTTGGTCGAGGTAGAGAAGCCGTTCAAAATTTCTTTCAGTTCCTCGTTTTCGATTGGGATTTCTTGCATCAGATTCAAAAGTCCGGTCAGGTTTGAAAGGGGCGCGCGCAGGTTGTGTGAAGTGATGTAGGAGAATTGTTTTAAATCTTTGTTGTTTTGCGTCAACTCGCGGATGAGTTGCTCTTTTTCCTTTTCTTGTTTTTTCTCTTCGGTAATGTCGCGCTGAATTGAAATCCAGTGGGAATGTTCGCCTTCTTGGTTGGTGATCGGAATCATCGAGAAATTCACCCAGTATTCTTCCCCATCTTTGGTGTGATTGAGCGTTTCAAACTTAAATTCTTCACGGCCTTTGAGTGCTTTTGAAAGTTTGGCAATATCGTTTTTTATGGATTTTCTGCCCATGAAAACCGTAGGCGTTTTGCCAATGACCTCGGCGGCTTTATAGCCTGTCATTTCAGTGAACGCTGGGTTAACAAATACAATTTTCGGTATGGTCTTATTCTGCTTCTCAGATTCAGTAATGATGACCGCGTCTTTGGTTTGCGTAATCACCGTTTCGAGCAATTTGAGTCGTTGTTCTTCTTCCTTTTGTTTGGTGACGTCTTGAATGGCTCCGATCATTCGAATCGCATTACCGTGTTCATCTTTGACCAAGAATCCTCTATCAAAGACATATTTATAAGTACCGTCGGCGCATTGAAAACGATATTCGTCTTGCCATTTTTCGGTTTTTTGCTCAATGAACGAATACAGTTTAATCGACATTTTAATACTATCTTCAGGATGAATACGGTCAAACCACCATTTTGACGTATTGCCTACATCTTCTTTCTTGTAACCGAAAACGCCCTGAATTCCTTTGTTCCAAGTGAAGTTGTCTTCTTGTATTTTCCAATCCCAAATGGTGTCGCTGGTGGCTTTAGCTACAATGTCATAGCGTTCGTTGGATTCTTTGATTTCTTCGTTAGTGGTTTGCAGTTTCTCGAAAATACGGCTGTTTCGGATGTCGTTCCGCGTTAAAACTACTTTGAAAATAATTCCGGAAATGATGATGAAAAGAAAGTCCTTAATTAGACTATAATTCTGAAAAGTTGCGTTCGAGTTGTCTTGAAGGCTGCTTAGTCCGTAATATCCGCCAACTGCCAGCAGTATGGAAAAAAGCATATACAGCAGGGTAATCTTGTTGGCTTTGTTTTTCATTACTTCAAATATAAATAATTTATTCTTTGTTTATAAAAAGTAAAATGAAAGTTCGCGATAGTTTTGAACAAATAAAAGCCATCTCCGTTAACAAAAAGTAAAGCCCGAAATAAAGATTTTTTATCCCGAAATAAAGTGTACCTTTGCGCCCATTAAAAATCACAGATGGAATCTATCAGAAACATTGCAATCATTGCCCACGTTGACCACGGAAAAACAACCTTAGTTGACAAGATTATGTACCATTGCCAACTGTTCCGCGAGAACGAAAATACCGGCGATTTAATTCTGGATAACAACGATCTTGAACGCGAAAGAGGTATTACAATTACTTCAAAGAACGTTTCAGTATCATACAAAGGAACCAAAATCAACATCATTGATACTCCCGGACACGCCGATTTTGGTGGAGAAGTAGAACGTGTATTGAACATGGCCGATGGTGTTTGTTTGCTTGTAGATGCTTTCGAAGGCCCGATGCCGCAAACGCGTTTCGTGTTGCAAAAAGCGATTGATTTAGGTTTGAAGCCGTGTGTGGTCATCAACAAAGTAGACAAGGAAAATTGTACACCTGAAGAAGTGCACGAGAAAGTATTCGATCTGATGTTCGAGCTCGGTGCCGAAGAATGGCAACTCGATTTCCCGACCGTTTATGGTTCTGCCAAAAACAACTGGATGTCAGAAGACTGGAAAAACCAAACTACCAGTATCGAACCTTTGCTCGATATGGTTATCAATAATGTTCCTGCGCCAAAAGTATCTGAAGGAACGCCACAAATGCTTATTACTTCGCTCGACTTTTCATCTTTCACCGGCCGTATTGCTATTGGTCGTTTAGAAAGAGGCGTTTTGAAAGAAGGGATGCCGATTTCACTAGTAAAAAGAGACGGGAAAGTAATCAAATCTCGAATTAAAGAACTCCACACTTTTGAAGGTTTAGGCCGTAAAAAAGTGCAGGAAGTCGTAGCCGGAGATATTTGTGCGATTGTGGGTGTAGAAGGATTTGAGATTGGCGACACCATTGCCGATTTTGAAAATCCAGAAGCCTTGCAAACCATTGCCATCGATGAGCCTACGATGAGTATGCTTTTCACTATTAACGATTCGCCGTTTTTTGGTAAAGAAGGAAAATTCGTGACCTCGCGTCACATCAAAGATCGTTTGGCTAAAGAACTTGAAAAGAACTTGGCTTTACGTGTGGCGGATACTGATTCTGCCGATAAATTCATGGTCTTCGGACGCGGTGTTTTGCACTTGTCCGTTTTGATTGAAACCATGCGCCGTGAAGGTTATGAATTGCAAATTGGGCAACCACAAGTCATCATCAAAGAGATTGACGGTGTAAAATGTGAGCCGATAGAGGAACTCACCATCGATTTGCCGGAACATCTTTCAGGTCGCGCCGTAGAATTCGTTTCGGTTAGAAAAGGCGAAATGCTTTCCATGGAAGGCAAAGGCGAGCGGATGATTGTTAAATTCAACATTCCATCTCGCGGGATTATCGGGCTTAGAAACCAATTGCTCACTGCTACGGCAGGAGAAGCCATCATGGCCCACCGTTTTATAGGTTACGAACCATTCAAAGGAGAAATCGCTGGCCGTATCAACGGTTCTTTGATTTCAATGGAAAACGGAAAAGCAATTCCTTATTCGATCAATAAATTGCAAGACCGAGGCACTTTCTTTGTCGATCCGAACGAAGATGTATATGAAGGACAAGTCGTGGGCGAGAATTCCCGCGGAGACGATATGGTCATCAACATTACCAAAACCAAGCAGCTTACGAATTTCCGTTCAGCGGGTGCCGATGACAAAACGCGCATCACACCGGCCATTAAGTTCTCGCTCGAAGAAGCACTCGAATACATCCAAAAAGATGAATATGTCGAAGTTACGCCCAAATCGCTCCGTTTGCGTAAAATCTACCTAAACGAGAATGACCGCAAGCGATACAAGCTATAAGACAATATAAAGTAAAGAAGCCATCATCAAAAGTGATGGTTTTTTTATTTTTAACAAGACGGTAATGCCTTAACCACTATTTTTGTAATGATTCGTATCAATTGCCTACTAACCTGAAAATTTTTCAGATGCCTGCCAAGAACTTTGCTTCTCGGATTTTCCTGATGTTCCTCTTCTTGACGAGCGCACCCTTGCTGGCGCAGTACAACACCGATTCCCTGAAAGCCAATATTAATAATCCTAAACTGCACGATACTACTAAGCTGGCCAATATTGCGCTGCTGATCGACAACTTATTCGAAAACAAAGCGGCCAATGTTTATACCGATCTCATGGGGAAAATTGCCCGACGGAACCTGGCCAGCAAAAACCTGAGCACCGAACTCCGTAAGAAGTACACCATGTATTTGGCGGCTTATTATAATAATGTGAGCATCCAGTTAGAAAACAACCAAAACCCTAAAGCGCTCGATTACCTGAACAAGTCGGTCGAATTATACCGCTCTGTTGGTGCCGATGACGAGCTATATACTTCCTTGGTCAGTAAAGGCCTTTTATTATCGCGACGCAAACGCTACAAAGAAGCCATTGAGTGTTATTTCAAAGCATTGAAGTTTTTCGAGAAAGACAAGGAGGCAAACGCCGACGGAATTTCCTATGTTTATACCAATCTTGGCGTATTATATGGCGATCAAGACCAGAACCTTACCTCAATCAAGTACCTAAAAAAAGCGGTTGAAAATATTGATAGAAAGAAGGAAGCGCCGACGGTCGAAGATGGGCTACAGAAATCCTTAATTTATTATAACATCGGGACGAAATATTTTATCCTGAAAAATTTCACTCTGGCAGATAAGTACTTGCATCTTTCTTTGGAATTGTCTGAAAAATACAACCAGAATTCTTTCCGGAGCTTTGCCATAGGTAGGCTTGGAACGATTGATTTGCATTTCAAGCGGTATGAAGCTGCCGAGAAAAAACTGATTTTTGCCAAAGAATTATCTGAAAGTAATGATGCCAAAGCCTTTGCGTTAATCAATCTCGGAGATGTGTATTTACATAAAAAAGAATATGCAAAAGCTGAAAAATGCCTCGAACAAGGCTTGGCGATAAGCAAGAATTTACACAATGTCGATCTGAACGGACATGCTTATTATTCGCTGTACCAAGTTTGTAAAGAAAATGGGAATTACCGAAAAGGCATCGAAATGCTCGAAGCTTACAACACAATTCAGGATTCGACCAAAGTAGAAGAGACCAAGAATGAGCTCAAACGACAACAGCTTCAATACAGTTTTGAGAAAAAGGCACTTAACCTTGAACTCGAAACCCAGCGCAAAAATGCCGCAAAAAACAACTTACTCTTGCTGTTAACCTCGGCGGTAATTCTGTTGTTTATCGGCGCCTATTTTTTCTATCGCAATGCCAAACAGAAGCAGGCCATTAGTGCTTTTGAGAAGAATTCACTACGACAAAAACTGTTGCTCTCGCAGATGAATCCGCATTTTATCTTCAATTCCATAGACAATATCCAAAGTTTGATTTACAACAAACAAGACAAAGAAGCAGTCGATTATTTAGCGAAATTCTCTAAACTCACGCGACAAATTCTCGAGAATTCCAATGAGAATTACATCACTTTGGATGAAGAATTGATGATGATCGACAACTACTTATCTATCCAAAGATTGCTGTACGGCAACAAGTTCAATTTTGTGGTGAACCTGGCCGATGCGATTGATACCGAACTAATTCTGGTGCCGCCGATGCTGACCCAACCTTTTATTGAAAACGCTATCAAACACGGATTGGCGGGCCGCGACAACGGACTCATTGCCATAGATTTCAATTTTGAAAACCAAAAACTGCTCTTCACGATTAGCGATAATGGAGTAGGGTTTGGCGAATCGAATCATTCTGACGGGAAAAAATCTTTAGCGATGAAAATCACCAAGGAAAGACTCAGAAGCCTCACCGGAAAATCTGATTTTGAAATCCGGCTGCAAAACCTTTTTGATGACCATTCGCAAATTGTAGGTGCCCAAGTATCTTTTGAAATTCCCTATATTTACGAAAATTAATTGCCATGCTCAGAGCGGTTATTATCGACGATATAGAAACGATTCGGACCAAGAATATTGAACTGATCAAAGCCCATTGCCCCAATGTTGCTATTATTGGTCAAGCCTGCGATGTAAAAAGTGGTATTCAACTGATTGAAGAAATCCTTCCCGATTTGGTTTTTCTGGACGTGGAAATGCCCGACGGTACCGGTTTCGATTTGCTGCAAAAACTGCATCCATTTGCATTTAAAGTGATTTTCATAACGGGCTACGAAGATTTTGCCATCCGAGCGTTTCGTTTCAGCGCGATTGACTATTTGCTCAAGCCACTCGATGCACACGATTTGGTCGATGCGGTCAAGAAAGCCGAAGCCTCGATTCACAAAGAATACCTCGAGCTCAAACTCAATACGTTATTTTCAAACCTTGCCGAACCCAAAGAGCAGCAAAAATTGGTGCTCAAAACCGCCGACAAGATTTATTCGGTGAATGTGCAAGACATCGTGAACTGCGAATCCGATAAGAACTATACAACTTTCAATTTCATAAATGCGCCGAAGTTGGTCGTTTCCACTACGCTCAAAGAATACGAAACGCTGCTCAAACCATTCAATTTTTTCCGCGCCCACCAATCGCACTTAATCAATATGCGCTACTTCGATCACTTCATCAAATCCGATGGAGGTAACACGATTGTAATGAAAAACCAACAACACATTCCGTTGGCTACCCGCAAGAAGGAAGAATTCCTCACCCTGATCAGCAAGTTTTAAATTTAGATCACCGCACTTACGAATTTTCACCCAACCCAAGCTAATTTTCACAGAGATAGTTCGGCTGTTCATTTGCTCATTTTTGTCCTACGCGCACGCGTACTTTTGATTTTACAATGTTCCGAAAATCCTTTTGCGGACGTTTAAACTGTTTTCAAAAAGAATTTAAAAATGAGTATTATGATAACAAACTACTTTTCATTGATGGGTTTTAGGAAAAAGGCCAGCCTACTATCGCTAGCTTTCTTGCTGACTTCAACGGCTTTTTATGCACAATGCGACCCGCCTACGCCTATAATACGCACATCGCTAACCACAGACGGTGTAGGTTTTTCATGGACGCCACCCGCCACCGGAGCCACTTCGTATGATTATTATGTTACTAATGATTTGATTAATTATCCGCCAATCGGCTCCGAGAGTAATTCTACCCAAACCGGAGCTACTTCCGCGATGGTGACCGGTTTGAATCCTTCTATTACTTATAAAATTTATGTGCGTTCCAGATGCGGTTTGTCGAAAAGTAGCTGGGCAACGGCTGGAACATTTACACCTTTGGCTCCTAATTCAGGTTGCGCCAATGCGCCTTATGGTTTATATCCGACCACGACTTTCACGCCTTCTTGTACTGGAAACGCTGAAACAATTAATACCAATGCATTTGCTGGCGAATACTGTAATATCAACGTGGTGGCGAACAGACGTTATACCTTTTCCAGCTCGGTGGCTTCAGATTATATTACACTAGGAAATGCCAACCTGACTGCGATTGTCGCTCACGGAGCGGTACCTTTTGTATGGGACTCAGGGAGTTATTCGGGTGTTATTCGTTATTATTTGAATACCAACAGCACTTGTGGTACGCAGGAGTTTGAAAGAACCAGATCGGTAACTTGCGGTGTAGTGCCTTCTGATTGTGAAGCGCCGACAACGATCTACACTAATTCAATTACGAGCACAGGAGCCATTATCCATTGGGCTTTTAGCAGCAGCAGCATATATCACCCGACCAATTATTATATCAGTACCAGCAGTGCTACACCAACCATCAATACCACACCTAGCGGAGGTGTTACCAGTGGTTCCTATCAGAGTGCCATTACAGGCTTGACACCCAATACAACTTATTATTATTGGATGCGATCCAGTTGTAATCCGAACCTGAGCGAATGGGTTTCCGGCGGCAGCTTCACCACTCAAGCCACTGTGGTTAGTGGATGTGTCACGGCGATTTACGGACAAAATCCGTCGACGACTTTTACTCCGGCCTGTTCGGGAAGCCCAGAAGTCATTTCAACCAATATGTGGGCTGGAGAATACAGTACGATTAACATTTTGCCGAATAAAACCTATACTTTCACTAGTTCTGTCGCCACTGATTTTTTTACAGTTCGAGATAATATTACTTCAGTGGCCTATGCCAGCGGAACCTCGCCACTGGTTTGGTCTTCGGGTGGCAATACCACCGAGCTCAAAGTTTTTATTCACACGAATTCCAGTTGCGCAAGCCAAAATGTCAACAGAACATTTAGAATTACTTGCCAGAATGCTGTGGCCGGTTGTGCAGCACCAGCCTCGTTGACTTTGGGTTCAATAACCAGTACAACGGCTAATGTCAGTTGGGTGGCTGCCAACCCAGCACCATCTGGCGGGTATCAATATTATTATAGTACAACCAATACCGCACCAACAGCCAGCACAACACCATCGGGTTCCACCACAGCGGTAAGCCTTAATTTGACTGCTCTAAACCCCAACACAACTTACTATTTTTGGGTGCGTTCGAACTGTGGCACGACTCAAGGCAATTGGGTTTTCGGAAACAACTTCACTACAGTAGGGGCCAATGCAGGTTGCACCAATGCTTTATATGGCTTGTATCCGACAGAAACTTTTACACCTACTTGTTTTGGCAACGATGAAGTTATGGTTACCGATGCTTTTGCCGGAGAATACAGCAACGTGAACATCAACGCCAACACGCAATACACTTTCAAAAGTTCTGTGACCAGTGATTATATCACCATCACCAATGCCGATGCAACAGTTACCTATACTGCTGGCACCACACCTTTGGTTTGGACCTCAGGTAGCAATAGCGGCGTGATTCGTTATTATTTTCATACCAATGTTGCCTGCGGATCACAAAACAGTAACCGTACTCGATACATTGCTTGTCAAGCAGCAACAGCCTGTAATACACCTTCCGGATTTTCTGCCTCAGGAATTTCTACTTCCGGAGCTACCTTGAACTGGACTGCTGCCAGCCCGACGCCGTCAAACGGTTATCAGTATTATTACAGTACCAGCAATACAGCGCCTACTGCTTCCACACAGCCTACCGGAAACGTTACCACTAATTCCGTTACGTTAACCGGATTGAATGCCAGCACGATTTACTACTATTGGGTACGCTCTAATTGCGGAACCAGCCAAAGCAATTGGGCTTCCGGCGGATTTTTCTCCACCGCTTCGATTGTATTTACCGGCTGTACCGACGCGATTTGGCCCCAGTTCCCGAGTACGCCTTACACACCTTCTTGTACTGGTGCCAGCGAAACCATTGTCACCAACGCTTATTGCGGCGAATTTTCCGTTATCAATATTTTGCCGAACAAGCAATACACTTTCTCTAGCTCTGTAGCTACTGATTTTATTACCATTTCCGACGAAAACGGCACTGTGGTTCGCATTAGTGGCACTTCGCCGGTAGTATGGCTTTCTGGTTCTAATACTGGCGCTATTCGTTATTACTTCCACACCGATTCTTCATGCGGCAACAATGCAGAAGAACGTTCCAAATTTATTTCGTGCACCAACGCTTTGGCCAATGCGAATTTCGATAACAGCAGCCTGAGACTGTTTCCAAACCCTACCAAAGATTGGCTTCACATCAGTAACGATACGGCCATCGACAGCGTTATCTTAATTAATACGCTCGGGCAAACGGTCCAACAACAAAGCATTCGAAGCAAGGAAGGCAAAATCGATATGAGTGCACTATCGCCGGGTACTTATTTTGCAAGAGTAATTTCAGGGGAAACCTCAAAAACGCTCAAGGTCATCAAAGAGTAGTAGTCATTTTTCATAATTAAAAAGCCATCAATTTTCCGTTGATGGTTTTTTTTTGTGAAGCTGATCCGGCTGTACGCTATTATCTTTTGCGCTGAACCCCAGCACAAAAGGATAGCCGCTGCCATCCGGGCTAGAGCCGAAGTATATGTTGTAATTTTCCAAATGCAATAAAGTCTAAAGCCCGAAAGCAAATACTTTCTCAAAAGCATCACTTATCAGATGAATCAAGTCAGTTAATGCATTTTGGGCCGCAAAAAAAAAAGATATTTTTATCTTTGCGCTTGGTCAAATATTTAATCATTTCTATGGATCAGAAGTACTTTTTTAGTTTGAAAATCAAGCACAGTTTATTCACTTTTTGTTGTTTGATATTATTCGCGATACCAATGAGTTTGCGCGCGCAATGCAATCGCCCGACCAACATTCAAAAAACTTCTTTAACTCCCGACAGCGTTTCGTTTTCTTGGGAAGCCCCGACAACGGGCACCTCGGCACCTAATTTCGACTATTATGTCACTAACGATTTGATCAATTTTCCACCTATTGGTGCCGAAACCAATTATCAGTCTACGAGTTTAACTTCGGCCACTTGGACTGGTTTGACCGCCAATTTTACCTACAAGATTTTTGTGCGCAGCCGCTGCATTGACAATACAACAAGTACCTGGCAATCCGGCGGAACATTCACAACTTTAGCTACCAATTCGGGTTGTGCCAACGGGTCATACGGTCTAAACCCGGCAACCACTTTTGTGCCTTCATGTACTGGTAGTGCCGAAGTAATCAATACCGATGCTTGGGCAGGTGAATATGCCGACATTCAGGTAGTTCCCAACCGACAATATATTTTTGACAGTTCTCGTAATACTGATTATGTCACGCTCACCAATCAAGGCGTTGATGGCGTGATGAGCCACGGATCTGTTCCTCATGTATGGAATTCGGGAACATTTGATGGGGTTGTTCGATATTTCTTAAATAGCAACAGCAATTGTGGTACGCAAGAAGTACAAAGAACACGCTCAGTTACGTGCCAAGTAGTGCCATCAACTTGTGTTCCGCCGATTAGCCCGATTGTATATTCTATTTCAACAACCGGTGCTGTTTTGAGCTGGTCGTTTAGCGGTTCGTTTACTGCTACTGAATATTATGTCAGCACCAACAGCACAACACCAACCGTCAATACAACGCCCAGCGGTATTGAGCCAACCGAAAACTATAAAGCAATTACAGGGCTTAATGCCAATACAACCTATTATTTTTGGTTGCGCTCTTCTTGCGGAACCGATCTTTCTAATTGGATTTCCGGAGGCAGTTTTACCACCGCTTCTTCCGACCCAACCGGTTGTGTTACCAGTATTTATGGGCAAAATCCACCCGCTACATTCACACCGGCTTGTTCCGGAGTAGCTGAGATTATCGCTTCCAATTCATGGGCGGGCGAATTCAGCAAAGTCAATATTATTCCGAATAAAACCTACACTTTTACCAGTTCGACCACCACAGATTATATCACCATTAAAGACGATACCACTTTGTATACTTATGCTAGCGGCCCAACGCCTTTGGTTTGGTCCTCGGGTGCCAACACAACTACGGTTCGTTTTATGCTGCATACCAATTCAACTTGTGGTTTTCAAAATACCAGCAGAACAACTACTATTACTTGTACCAATGCGGTTCCGAGTTGTACAACACCTTCAGGTTTAGTGATTTCATCCGTTACAGCGAATAATGTCACTACTACATGGAACCACGCCAGCCCAGTACCGGCCAATGGTTATCAATACTATATCGCTACGAATCAAAACACGCCCAATGCCTCGACAACACCAACCGGAACTACTATTACCAACAGTGTTACCGCAGGCAGTTTAACAGCAAATAGCACCTATTATTTTTGGGTGAGGTCAAATTGCGCCAACGGTGTGAGCCAGTGGGTTTTCGGTACCGCTTTTACTACTCTAGGCAATTCCAGCGGATGTACCACAGCCATTTACGGACAATATCCGACGACTATTTATACACCTACTTGTCTGAGCAGTGGAGTAGAAGAGCTGATTGTATCTGATGCTTATGCCGGAGAATTCAATTGGGTTGCTGTTAATTCAAACAGACAATATACCTTCAGAAGTTCGGTGAGCAGCGATTATATTACTATTACCAACCAAGACGGTTCGGTGTTCTATATTGCCGGAAATTCACCTTTAGTTTGGAATACAGGCACCAATACCGGAAATGTTCGTTATTACATTCACGCTAATTCAGCATGTGGCTCCGAAAATGTGAATCGCTCTCGATATATTACTTGTCAACCTATTGTTCCGTCATGTGGCGCTCCAGTGGCAGTTACCGTTAGTGGCGCAACACAAAATACAGCTACTGTCAGTTGGACGGCTCCGGTTCCGGGACCGGCTTTAGGGTATCAGATTTATTTGAGTCCATCGGCTACAGCACCTACGCAAGCAACAACTCCAACGAGTTCATCAACGACCACTAGTTTCTCATTTTCTGGGCTTTTGTCACAAACGACTTATTATGTTTGGGTACGCTCGAATTGCGGTAGCATACAAAGCAATTGGGTTTCCGGCGGAAGTTTTACTACTTTATCTGCTCCGTGTAACGCGCCAACCAATTTGAACAGTGGTAGTATTACCAGTAACTCGGCTACTATTTCTTGGTCTGCGGCAGCCCCAACGCCAACCCAATACAATATTTATTTCAGTACCTCAAGCACTGCGCCCAATGCTGCGACAACACCGAGCGGCAGCGTTACAGCGCTCACAGCCAGCTTAATCAATTTGACCGCTGGAACCACTTATTATTTTTGGGTTCGTTCTGATTGCGGTACCAGTCAAAGCAGTTGGGCTTCTGGTGCAAGTTTCACCACACCATCTCAAGGAGATTGTACCACGGCTATTTACGGATTATACCCAACAGCAGCTTTTACACCGGCTTGCTCGGGAACAGGAGAAGTTATCGTGACTGATGCTTATGCCGGTGAATACACTTTGATTAACATCCAAACCAATAAGCAATATACTTTTACCAGTTCGGTAGCTACAGATTACATTACAATTACCAATGCCGACGCAACCGTTGTGTATAACAGTGGTACGACGCCGCTTGCATGGCAGTCTGGGCCAAACACCGGAACAATTCGTTATTATATTCATAGCAATTCAGCTTGTGGTTCACAAAACACGAACCGAACCCGATCAATCACTTGTACTTCAGTTTGTGCGGCACCGACTTCGGTTACTGTAAGTGGTATAACGACTACCCAAGCTACAATACAATGGACCAGCGCCACCACACCGCAAGCCTATCAGCATTACATCAGCACGAGCAGCACAGCTCCGACCAATTTAACGGCTGCCAGCGGAAGTTCTACCAGTACCACACGCGTGCTCACCGGTTTGACTCCGGGAACCATTTACTACATTTGGGGCCGTTGCTTTTGTGGCCCTGATGCCAGTGCTTGGGTTTCGGGCGGAAGTTTTACTACTTTGGCTTTGGCCGGATGTACCACAGCGATCCACGGACTATTTCCAGCAACTACTTATACGCCAACTTGCACAGGAACCAACGAACAAATCACCAATACCGCTTGGGCAGGTGAATATTCAAACGTAAACATTAGCACCAACAAAGAATATACATTCACGAGTTCGGTATCCACAGATTATATTACCATTACCAATGCCAATGCATCGACCGTTTATGCTTTCGGAACTTCGCCTTTGGTTTGGCAATCAGGCAGTAATTCAGGCGTGGTTCGTTATTTCATCCACACCGATTCAAATTGCACGGATTTAGATGTCAACCGCGGCAGGTTTATAAAATGTACCAATGTGTTAAGTAATGCACAAAACCAAATGGAGCATTTGGCACTGTATCCAAACCCAACTTCCGGTGTTTTATATGTGTCTAACGATGAGCCGATAGAGCAACTTTACATATACAACATGCTGGGTCAATTGGTGCAACAGCAAACATTACATGCTAAAAACGCCGCCATTTCAATGGCCCATCTTTCAGCCGGAACTTATTTTGTCAAAGTAATCGCTGGCACACAAACACAAACGCAAAAAGTTATCAAACAATAGTAAAAGTGCATTTATAAAAGAAAGCCATCAGTTTCCCGTTGATGGTTTTTTTTATGGGTAGCTGATCCGGCTGTACACTATTATCTTTTGCGCTGAACCCCAGCGCAAAAGGATAGTCGCTGCCATCCGGGCTAGGGTTTTGGTGGTGCCAATAAAAATTGCAATGGAATGTCCAATCGTTCTCGCCAAGCATTTTCCGAATGGTCTTTACCGGGAAAAAATCGGCTCAAACTGTTCTGGTCGTTGTAACCTTTTGTTTTTAGGATAGTGTCTACTTGCGCTTGTAAAGTTGGATAGAGCGCATCAAGGGTTTGATCACCACAATCAAAGTAGAGTTTGTGGTTTTTCGGATTCGGTAAGTGTGTCTTGAGGTACTCAAAAACAGCATTCGGCACCGGATTATTTTCTAATTGGTAAATGCCGGTCCAATGCGTCGAAAGACAAGCCGCACCGCCAAACACTTTCGGATATTGGCAAATGGCATATATTGAAATCATTCCGCCCATACTCGAGCCGGCAATAAATGTATGCGCTGCATCTTTATAAACCGAAAAATGCCCATCGATATATGGCTTGAGTTCTTTAACGATAAATTTCAGGTATCTATCAGCCATCGGTTGCAACGGTTGATCGATTTTGTGCCGTTCGAGCAAAATGTCTGATACAAATTTTTGTTCACCAGCGCTCATCCGCTCAAAAGGTTGTTGCGGAAAATACTCCGGATGGCGCTTGTGGTTGTTGTTCCAAATCCCGACTACAATAAAAGGTTGCGTTTGTCCTTGAGCAATAAGTTTTCCTGCAATCGTATCTACTGCCCAGGATTGTTTGTTCCAAGTGGTTTCCGGATCAAACAGCATTTGACCATCGTGCATGTACAACACGGCGTATTTTTGTTTTTCTGAATAATGCTCCGGTAGCCAAACATCTACATGTCGAGCATCCACAAAGGCAGACTTAAAATCAGGCAATCGAATGACTTTTCCGGTAGTTACTTTCACTTCTTGGGCTTGCATTCCAGAAACCGCCATCAGTAATAACAGTAATTTTTTCATTAGCATTCCATTATCGAATCAGACTGAAATGGCCGCGCAACACTCGAGCGTCTTCCAGTTCTATTACATACCAATAATCATCTGCCGGTAGTTGTCTTCCTTGGTAAGTACCGTCCCAACCTGTATCGATACCGAAAATTTCTTTCACAAACTTGCCGTTGCGATCAAAAATTCGAATTCGCGCGTTTTTGTTGTAATTCTCGCTAGTACCTTTCAGATTCCATGTGTCGTTGATGTCGTCGCCATTGGGGCTAAAGAATTTCGGAATGCCCAAAACATAAATCTCAACAGGGCCAACCACACCACAACCATTTATGTCTTTTACATACACTTGGTGAATGCCCATCGGCACATCCGAGAAAATATTTGAAGCCTGAAAATCATCAGCGTCATCAAGGCTATAGACCAAAATTCCACTGCCTGATGCAATAATCTCCACGGTATTGGAATCGGATAAATCATTAATTATAATCTGGTCAATATGCGCCAAATCAGAAGCCACTACATCAATAATTCGGGTTTTCATACAGCCAAGGCTTGTCGTTACATCCACCATATAAGTGCCTGCCACATTCACATTTAAAGTATATTGCGTAGCACCTGGAATGAGTTGTCCGTTCAAATACCATTGATAAGAATAATTCGAAATCGAACTGCCATCTTGAAGTGCCGCATTGATAGCAGTATAAAAAGAAGGATCGGTGGAGCAAATCAAATCGCGTCCTAACAAAGCAATTCTGGGCGTGGGCTTCACCAAAAACGGAATGTTAATACTCGCCGGACAAGTTCTGTTAATTGGATTTTCGACCACAGCAGTAACATTTTGCGACGGAGTCAAAAACGGATTCGGTAGAGGGCTTTGTAGCGGTTGTCCACTGCCATTGTAATATTTTACAATCATGTCGGTTTGTCCGCCCAAAATTTGCGATTGGATGCTGGCGGTATCAAATCCGTATAAACTATCTTGAGTGTTTGGGTCAGCTTCATCATCGCAAACCGAAAACAGGCTCGAATTGACCGGAAAAGCTTGTGGCTTTTTATCGACTACAAACTGCAAATTTATTTCGTCATAACAAGTGCCATTCGGGTCTAAAGTAGCATTGTTGGTTACCCGAACGCGAATCGTCGTAGAGGTATTCACAACAAATGGATTGGGCAGCGGACTCGGTAGCGGATTTCCAGCTAAGTCAAAATAGCTCACCGTTACATTGGTTTGACCGTTCAATACTACTGTTTCTATGACCGAAGTATCAAAACCGAAAATTCCGTCTTGGTTGTCATCGCACTTTCGGATGAGGTTATTGTCGTTATAACGATGGGCCACCGGAAGCGGCTCGACATACAAATTCACAAACGGGCCCAAACCATAGCATGCATTATCAGCAATACTTTCGATGCGCACCCAAATTTGTTGCTCACTCGGATATTCGCGGTTTCGGTAACGGAAAATACTTTCAGCATCAGCAGGGTTTTGCGAAATTTCAAGATTGTTGCCCAATGCGTCTATTTCCATGGCGGCATCTTGGTAGTTTTTGTAGTACTTGATGCGGTAATTTCCACCAGCAGGCAGAATAGCAATGATATCGTTAGTTACACTACTGAAATCGAAAGAGGCAATCCCATCGCGGTTGTTATTGTTGGCATTGCTGTTTCCGTATGGATCCAGAAAATCATCACAACGATAGAACTTCCGATTAAAAGTGGGCGGCACTTGCGTGGTTGAAACCACTACATTAAGCTCCGCTACGCTAAAGCAGCCGTGAATCAAATCCAGTACACGAACCCAAACGGTTGTAGAATTGGTAAAATATCCCAGTGGATTATTGATAAAATCAGGGCTCGATTCATTTCCTACAGTAGCAGCACTTAAAGAGCGGTAATAACTAAAAGTTCGGTTCACAAGGTTGGCAATGGCACCTTCGACTTCTTTTAAATTTACTCGGGTGAAGCCGTCGTTATTATCATCGCATTGCACTAACGTAGAAACTGGAGCCACAACTGGCAAGGCATATAAAGACAAAGTCACTTCGTCTGAAATAACACTACAAGTATTGCCATTTCTACGTAAAATGACTCGATATTTATTACCATTAAAGGAATAAGGCACCGCGATAAGTTGTAAAGCGTTGGTATTGCTCTGCGAATAATTGGCATTATCCACCACATTAATCCAAGTGGTTCCGGCCAAAACCTGCCACTGATAGGAATCAACCGGCGAAGTCTGAATCACAATCTGTGAATTTTGTAAAGTACAGAAAGCAGCTACACTAGGCTGGGTGATAATTGAAATTGGTGCGCCAGTGTTGTAATTGCTGTTGGGAAGCGTATAACCTGTGCCCGAAGTCACCATTCCTTTGGTATTGGTTACTAAAGGTGAATTTCCTAAAAGACCATCACCGTTCGGATCTGAAAAACCAGCTTCTATAACATCGTTACAACCGTCGCCATCACTTTCCAAAGAAAGATAGTTTCTAATACCATTGCTGTCAGTATCAGCTACGGTGTAATTCAAAACCCCAGAGTTGACGGCGGTTTCAAGTGTATTGAAAAAACCATTGCTGCCAAAGTTTGCAGGCGTTCCGTCGATTCGGCCATCTAAATTGGTATCAGGGCTGCCACTTTGGGCTTCCACCAAATCGTAAATTCCGTCGTTGTCACTGTCCAGATCGAGGTAATTCGGAACACTATCACCATCTGTGTCGGAAGTTATTCCGGTTCCGTATGCATCGTCCATACCGTCTTGGTTGGCATCAATGCCTGAAGGTGCGATAGTTGTGTTGGCAATGGTTTCCATGTTGTCTGGAATACCGTCGTTATCGCTGTCTATATCAATGGCATCCGCAACGCCGTCAAGGTCTGAGTCTCTTCCGACACAAGTTTCAATCAATCGGAATGTAGCAAAATTGTCTGCCGCATCGGAAAGGTTGGTGTGCTTGAAAGTTAGTGTATTGGTGGCCGCTGATTTAAAACGGAATGTGCCCGAACCCGGAGTAACAACTACTGCGCTATTCATTCGGAAATGAATTTCATAAGACGAGTAACTGGTGATACCGCTTTCGTAGATTCCGTCATAGTTGGTATCGATGAGCAACTGGTCGTTGGGATTCAGTACCGTAATGGTTTTGTTGATGTCTGAACTAATTTCAAACTGCGCATTGGTATCCGGTAAATCTGAGGCAAGTCCGGTATTTACATATTCTACCGCAATGTTGGTTGGTCCGGAGAAAGTTTTTCGAAATTGTACCGCATTGTTTTTTCCGATAGGCGTTCGTGTGATGAAATTACCCGTATTGGCTCCGGAAAACGGAACCGGCAAAGGCGGATTATTACCCGAAGTTATAACGCTGATAGTTGCTGTGTTAGATAAATCAATAGGTTGATTACCTACAGATTCGGTACAGTTTGTAATACCGTCGTTGTCAAAATCAATATCGACGTTGTCATTTACTGAATCATTATCGGTGTCAATAGGGCAGGAACTAATCGGGATTTCGTCTGAAGAAATATTTTGGTTGGTGCAATTGGAAATGGCCGCCTTGACCATGTATTTTCCGGGTTGCGTCGGATTGTAGAAATTTTGTGTAGCTCCGCTAATCGGATTGCCGTTGAAATACCACTGAAACACATCAAAAGAACTCAACGAATTTACCCTGAGCTCGGCATTTGGAATACAGTTGTTTGCCGAAGTATTCAATAAATTGAAAGTAATTTCAGGTTTAAAAATAAAGCCGGAATAAAATCCGCCGAATGTTGCTGCGCCATCTGTAGCATAAGCAGCGAGATACAATTCACCGGTGGAGTAGGCGCTCACATTGCCCGAAAGACCGGTAATAACATAAGTGTCATAATTCTGTAAAGTAGTTCCGACCACAGTGGGTCCAGTAACAACCACGCCTGGAATTGAACTTAAAGCCGATATTGAATAGGAAGTTCCATCAATCTGAAAGTTCACCGTCGAGCCCGATTCGGTAATCATGGTTACCCGCCCGATGGAATAAGTACGGCTTCCGATTTTATTGATTAGCGGAATATTGTCAATGATTCTAGGGGTTTCGCAACTCAAAGGCGGCACGAAAAACAATTCTTGATTGGCAAAATCTACGCGGCTGTTATCGCCAATGGTTTGGTAGGCAAAGACATTTTCAGTGGTGTTGACGTAGAGGTTGCCTTGGGCGTTGAATCGGCTACCGTCTAAGACTAAATGTTCGCCGGCATTGAGTAAAAAATCATAAGGGCCGGTTCCTGCACTGTTGTTTAAACGGATTTCAGTATTGTTGGTATGTGCTATGAGCAGTACTTTCTCTACCGGATCTTGACCTGTACTTTTAATGAAAATGAAGTTTTTTCCGGTTTTATCCACATCAACAATTTGATCGAAACCCAAGTCAAGATTATTGTCGGCGTTGGTTCCTGCGAAAGAACCGCAATTCACTGCGATTGGTTTGTTGGCTTTCACCAGTGAACCAATCAATCCGTCTCTGTTGGCCGGTAATTGGTCTGGATCGAATGGGCTGGCCGGACCTTCCACCGCCATAATAAAACTTTGACCGCTGTTGAGAATAATCGACGAAGGTGTATTGCCAGCAGTGGCATTATTGATTAAAACAATGCCGGGTTTCAAGTCTTGAAATTCTACTAAAGTGTTGTTTTCAGTAGCTAAAACTGACAGGAAAGTATAATGCCTCAAGCCAAAAGAAAGTGTTGGGTCGTCGTTGAGAAGTGCTCCAATTCGAAATTGTTTTCCAAGTGCCGCTAATCCTTTTGAGATGACAGCGCCAGATTGGTTTCCATTACCGGCAATGACACGTGCTGACACATAAACCAAATCGTCTGAATCAATGATATAGCCTTTGTTCGAAAGTATGGTGTTGACGTCAGTTTTCTGAACCATTAACTGCGTATTGGTGCCGAAGCCGCAATCAAAAACATAAGGTGCGCTTTTGGAAACTGTGGCTGTAATTGTTGCACCGCCCAATTGAATAATTCTGAAGTTGACCGGGTTGACATTTGGGGTAGAAATATAAAGATATTGCTCTTGCGCACTGCCCGATGCATCATTGGTTCCCGACAGTGGTGGGATGTAATGAATCTTGCTGAATTGGGCAAAACAACCCCAAGTGAAGAGTAGAAAAAATAGTAGGTTTAGTTTTTTCATTCGATAAAATTAGCAAATTAAACTACAAATCTTATCGTTTGAGCGAAAAATGCCCGTTGACTGTTTTGCCGTTGGCCAAGTCTAGTACAAACCAGTAATCGTCTGCGGGCAAGCGATTTCCGTTGAAAGTGCCGTCCCAACCTTTTTGAAGTTCGCTAGTTTCTTTGAGTAGTTTGCCATAACGATTGAAAATACGCATTCTCGAACCACTCAGGATTTCGCTGTTTTTTATTTGCCAGCGGTCATGGTAACCGTCGTCATTCGGGGTAAAATAAGCCGGATAATCCAAAACGACAATCTCATAGAAATCTTCGCCGCAATTGTTGTCTCTTACATGAACTTGATATTCGCCGGGGCGAACATTGTAAAAATTCGGACTTGACTGGAAATGAACACCATCGAGAGAATATTCATAATTGCCATTGCCTATTGCGTTTACAAAAAGGTTGTTGTTGCCGCCTTCAAAATCATTTACTTGAACACCAATAATGACCGGCGTGTTGAAGTTGATGACCGTGAATTTCTTCGTCGCTAAGCAGCCGTCACCATTGCTAACTGTTACAGTATAATCGCCAGATGAAGTAAAAATAGTACTATTATCTGTATCGCCATTGCTCCATAAATAAGAAGTAAAGTTGTTAGCGATAGTTACCGTTTGCGGATTGTTGTCGCATTGGTAAATCAACTCATCTTCGAAGTTGGGCGGTGTATTACTGTTAATATATAAATCAACGGCTTGAATACTGTAGCAATCACTACCGTTGATAATTCGGGTGTAAATTCTGTCTACGAATTGGGTTGTATTGGTATAATTGGCAGGCAACTGATTGGTTTGCAGCAGCGCATCGTTTAAACTAGGATAATAGTTAACCAGAAGGCCAGTGGGCAAACCGTTTAATACGGTAGCATCCAAGTCAGTTAGTGCGAACGTGTAATAACCATCAATGACACTATCCAAATCACAAGTTTCATAATCTTTTACAAAGGCTGAAGAATGACTGGAAATCTGTAGTTGGATAGTGGCTTCACCGAAACAACCCGAAGCATTGCTGGTACTGGCATAAATTGTCTTAGCTGTGCTAGAATAAGCAGCAGGGTTAACAATGGCATTCGATGTATTCTGGTTTTGGGCATCCATCAGATTCTCGTAATAGGTTACTGGTCCAAAAGTGCTGTCATTGTTGGTAATGATGGTGTCCAACCGCGTTAAATTAAACAGGGTAGTACCATCTTGATCTTCATCGCATTGTACTAAAGTTGTATTGGTTAAGGTAGGTGCGGGCAAGTACTCGATTTCGACTTCTCCTGTAGCAACACAAGCGGTAGCTCCAAGTGTGACTTCAACAGAATAAATTCCGGGAGTCGTCACATTGTAGGTTGGATTAAATTCACCGGGAATTTGCGTTCCGTTTTTAAACCATTTGTAGGAATTGGTTCCGGATTGGGTAGCATCTAGCGGATAATTTTCACCTTGGCAAATTGCGTTATTGGTTAATGCCAAACGATCTGGGCCCAAATCGGCGCCCACTTTGAAAGTACCACCACCGAGAAAAATAGCCGAATCGTAACGAATATTTTCATGATCGGCGATGACGAGTTTGATATGATAAGTCATGCCCGGAACAACCGTCGCTTGAGCAGTCATCACTACGGTTTGTCCGTTGAGGTTAATAGGTGCATTGCTGGTGTTAAAAGAACCAAAATAAGCCTCGTTTTCTGCATCGCAACCCGGTAAACTTGGATGCACGCTGGTCACTAAAACAGGAATAGTAGTGTTCGGAATCAAAGCCAAATTTTGATACGCATCGGCGGTACCGGCTTTTTTGAGCAAAAAGGCAAAACCGTCAGAATAACGACAAGGCGCATTGCCTTGATATTCCTCAGAAGCAAAGATATAGTCGAAACTCATCAAATTGGTCAGCGGCGTGAAGTCGAATTCTAGAACGGTGGCGTTGTAAGTGCCCGTGATATTAAGAGCTTGTTCTAAATCGGAATCGCCACCCCAAGCGGTCGATCCTTCATCGATTAAATTTGAATTCGGGCCTTCAGTTCTTTTAGCGCGTGAAGTACTTAAAACCACACCTTGGCTAAATGGGAAAGTAGTTCCAGTAGCGTTGAAAAAACCAAAGCTTTGTTCGCCAGCACTGAACGGATCACCGTTTACCGTAAAGTTGGATACGTTGGCGCACGGGCTATTGATCAGCACATTCTCGACCAATTGTTGCGCAGTATAAGTATCGTTAACTTGGATATATTGGGCCAAAATCACTGTTGGAAAACAGTTAGCCAGCAAGAAAAAGAGTATACTTTTCGTTCGGTTCATAGCATCGGCAAAGATACTATAAATCTCTTTTTTTAAGCAAATTGTATGACATTAACATAAAAATAACCGTCCAGCCGATTACGATAAAAATCTCGAGCCATGGCACGCCGTAATTTTTAAAATTCTCAATGCCAATCTGTGTTCCGATGGATTTCACCACCGACAATCGGGTAAATGGTTCTACAATCAGATTCGACATGGCTTCGAGTGGAAAAAACTGCATGACGAACTCATCGTTGTTGCTATTGGGAAAAAGCTGGAATTTCAACAACCCTTTTGCAATGCCTTCGAGTATGTTCCAAACTAGTAAAAAGCCCAGAGCAAAAGCCGATCGTTTGACCAAAATACCGAGAAACAAACAGAACGAAAAGAAGCCCACGAGTTTGACGAAATAAGCCAAGATGTAATCTAAATCGGAAAAAATAATCCCGATTTCGTTGTAAGAAGAAAAACACAAGCCAAGAATCATCGACATTACAAAAACAAATACAGTCGAAATGCCCGAGAGAACGACCACCGTTAAAAATTTGGACGCGATAAATTCTTTTTTGCTCAAACTGTCAATCAGGTTTTGCTTGAGCGTTCCGTAACTGTATTCGTTGGCCATCATTGAAACGATGACAATGGCCAAAAAGAATTTTAAAATGGCGGCGATATAGGTGTTGAAATGCCAAATAAACGGAAAATTAAAAATTCCCATTTCGGCCAAATGAAATTGGAAAGGTCCAAGGTCGAACTTGATAGATGCAATTAATGCAATGAAAGTCAGTAAAATAAAATAAGACAACGTCAAGACGCGGCTGGCGCGATTTTTCCAGATTTTCTGGAGTTCTATGCTAAGAAGGCGCTTCATTTTAATGGCTTTTGGTGAGTTCAAGAAATTGTTCTTCAAGGCTGTGTTTGCGCAAAACCAAATGGTTGAGCACGATGTTTTTCTCAAACAGCAAACGGTTAAGTTCTTGAGCCTTTATAGGTGCTTTTAAATACACGAGCAGCTTGCCGTTTTCTTCAATACATTTTTCAATTTTCGGCAACAATAACAAAACCGATTGGAGTTGCTGCAAATCATCACTCTGCAATTCAAAGAAACCATCATTGGCAGACATTTCATCGACGCGGCCCGAATAAAGCACTTCGCCTTTTCGAAGCACTAAAACATGCGAGCAGACTTTTTCGACTTCATCTAGTAGGTGCGAGGCCAGTAAAATTGTCGTGCCTTGTGCTGCAATCATTTTAATAATATCGCGGATTTGATGAATACCTTGCGGATCTAAACCGTTTGTAGGTTCATCGAGAATCAAGATTTCAGGATCGTTAAGTAAGGCCGAGGCAATCGCTAAACGCTGTTTCATTCCAAGAGAGAAAGTACTGAACTTGCTATTTTTGCGATCGATTAACCCAACAAGTTGCAGCTTTTCGTTAATTTTTAAATAATCCGCACCTTTGATTTTGCATACCAATTCTAAGTTTTCGGTGGCGGTCATGTACGGATAGAAATTCGGACGTTCAATGATGGCGCCTACTTTTTTGAGTGCTTCGTGCGTTTGCATCGTACCGCCAAACCAAGAATAATTTCCTGAGGTTTTGTTCACGACATTCAAAACAATGCCCAAAGTGGTTGATTTTCCCGAGCCATTCGGGCCTAAAATTCCGTATACGTTGCCTTTTTGTATTTCAAGCGAAACATTCCTGACGGCTTGTACCGGGCCGAAACGCTTGCTGAGGTTTTCAATGCTGAGGATGGTTTCCAAACTGTTCGTTTTTTGAGATGGCTTTAGGACGAACAAGGTAGGGAAAAGTTACCGAACCAGCTAAAATTTAGGACGTCAAATGGTGGCGTTTTTGATAAAAATGCACCAGCGTTTCGTTAATGGCTTTGTGCTCAGGAGTAAGAAAAATGCGCCGACCTTGCTCATCGTTGGTCAGTTCGAGCTGGCAATGAACACATTTATATTCACGAAAATAATCGGTCACTTTGCGCGTGGTCACGAATCGGTGGCCAAAAATAGAGCACCAGACTTTTCCGGTCAGCGTCATAGGTTGGTGGGTGAACTTCTTCATTGCATTAGTTATAATTGGGGCGAGCAAATGTATCTATAACATTGATTAAAAGCAAATTATACCGACTAAATGCAGCTATTTAACAAAACGCAGTATAAAAACTTACAAAACAATAACCGTTACCCAATAAAAAACCCTAACTGTTTGTGACAATTAGGGTTCAATTTTGAAAAGCTTCGTTCTTAGCTCTTTTGTTCCTTATTAAAATATACCAAATAGTAATACATCTGTTTTTCTTCGTCCCAACCTTTTTCTACGAATTTTTCGGCGCTTTCCGGGTTGATGAAATCCAGTTTGATTTGAATGTGCGTATCCAGGTTAATGACGTTCTTAATTGACTTTCTTGCGTCTGAAACTGCGGCATTGGCAATCGGGAAAGTCGTCACGTCTTCGATACTGTATTTCTCGCCTTTATCGACTTTGTAATTCTTGAATTCCGGAATCAGATCCGGGTTATCAAGTACTTCGTTGAGGAAATTCGTTTCTTCGAACTGGTCGTTTTTCGCGAAATAATTTACCGAGCGGTTCATGAACATCACTTCTTCTTTCTTGTCTTCAGCCGGAAATACAACATCTTTAGCAAATCCTTGGCAGAATTTCAAATACTTTTTAGTGATGAAGTTCTCGTCTTCAAAAGCGTCTACTGAAAGGAAATGCTCGAGCCAATAGCGCGCGTCATAACGGTTGCTGTCGACGGTCAGGATTTTATAACCTTCTTCTTTTTTATAGTTGAAGATCAAACAACCTTTGTCGAGTTTGTTCAGGTTGATGCCTTGTTGCAAGATCATTTCCAGCGTATTGCCTTTTTCCTCGAACTGCATAAAATCAGACTGGATCTCACTTTTGAAAATCCCGATGGCATCAACGAGGTTATTGTCGATGTTCAGGTTCGTCAGATAAGCCACGTAAACCTCGCCGTTCTTGATGTGCGGATGGTTCGACTGTTCGAAAAGGTGCTTGGTAATTTTTTTAGAAACTTCGTGAACCGCACTCGGATTGGTAAAAATCTCAGTGGCGAAGTTGTACATTTCGTTGTAATCCAAATCTACATCGTGCGCGAATTGGAAATAGTTTTCTTCTTTTTCGCGAAACGGCTTGAAAAAATATTCCTTGAGCAAAGGCACTACTTCGTCATTGAGCGCATAAGGCTGTTCTGATAAAAAAATCGCTTCGTTGCGGCTTTTGTTCCCGACGCGGTGGATCGAAAGGTTTTCGATGTGGGTGTTGTATAAGTTGATCATTTTGAAAAGTGCCTGAGTGCCTGAGTGCCTGAGTTTTTATGCTACGGTGTTTAATTTTCTTGCGAATGTCAGCATCATAATTTCCAGTTCACGGCTATTCTCGTAGAGCAAGTTAAATTCTAATTGGTTTAAATAATTAATGTTTTTTGCAATTTCAATTTGAGTTTGATACTCATATAAAGAGCCGATAGAAATTGATAAATAGCGGGCCAACTCTTTTTTTGTCTCACGACCATACCCTTCAGCAATATTCGACGGAATTGAAACCGCACACCTGCGTAATTGTGAAGTAAGGCCATATATTTCGGATTGCGGAAAACAATTCGTGTTTTCATAAGTGGCAGTGACCAATTTCATGGCTTTTTGCCAAATCAGCAAATCTCTAAAAGTTTTCATCGGCATATAATTTTATAAACGGCTTGTAATCAATAAAATAATTTAATTTTGCACTAAGGCACTAAGGCACTAAGGCACTAAGGCACTAAGGCACTAAGGCACTAAGGCACTAAGGCACTTAGTTCCAATTATCCTCAAACCCATAATCCTCATAATGCTCGCCGCCTTCTTCGTCGTTGAACATATCGAGGTCGTCATCATCGAGGTCATCTTCAAATTCGCCGTAAATATCGTTGGTCATATCGGCCTCGAAAGATTTATCGCCAGCATCCATCGGCATCATTCCGTGTGAGAATAAAGTGCTTGGATAAGTTTCTCCAGATTCCACTTCTTCAATCGCGGCCAACTCTACCAAGAAGGTCCACATATTCAGGAAATCGTATACGTAAATAATCTTTGTGTTTTCCTTGTCGAGTATCGAAGTGAGCGGATAATCGGCCATGGTTTTCATTTCGCCGGCCACATCGCCTGTATCAAAAAGCGGAATTTCTTCGTTTTGGTTCCATTGGTTGTCGCAGGTGTAGAACGAAGCCAGTTCAGTGCCGTCAAAGTCGAAAGCATTCACGATGGCGTTGTGCAAATCTTCGAGATTGTCTTCTTCAAGAATAGCAATGTCGCGGAAAATATCTTCTTCAGTATCTAGGATTACCCTGAATTTATAAACCATAATCTTTGTTTTTTTGGAAGGCCAAAGGTAATTTTAAATTTCGTTTCAGCCGAAAAAAGTAATTAACAAAATGCAGAAAAGTACTCGTGAAATGCCATAAAAAAAGCCCAATCAATTTGGGCCTTCTGTTTATTTCTTCTCGGAGCACAACCCGACGATTTCATGGAACACATCGTGCAGGTCAGACAATGATTTTTTGATGTCAGCATCTGAAGCTTTTGCGGTCACCATCTTGTGTAAGGCTTTGCTTTTGAGTTGCAATTTTTCGGCTGAGGCTAAAATTGGAGCCGTTTTGAACTCGGCTGGAATGTCTGATTTTAAAACCGCCGCCGCTTTGTTCATCAATTCTTCAGAGCGTGATTTGATTGGTTGCAAGTTGCCTTCTTCAGACGGATGGAACGTTTGCGACATCACTTCGTGGAATTCCTTGATGGCCGGCCATTTGTCAAAAGTAGATTGTGCGCTTACGGTGCTGGCTGTCAAGAAAAGCAACAGCATCGCTACAAATTTAATTTTCATGATCGATAATTTAGATTAATATTCCTTTGAAACAAATATAACTTTTCTTTGGTTCTAGCGCAATACCGCACCGAGTTCGGCAGCTAGGTTTTTTTGCAATTTGCCCATGACTTTCTCAATCTGCTCGTCAGTGAGTGTTTTCGACGGATCTTGCAAAGTAAACCCAACAGCATACGATTTTTTACCTTCGGGCAAGTTTTTTCCGGTATAAACGTCGAACAGTAAAATGTCTTTGAGTAGCGATTTTTCGGTTTGTCGGGCGATTTTATACACGGCATCAAAAGCCACATTTTCGTCGAGCAATAAAGCCAAATCGCGGCGCACTTCCGGATATTTCGGAATGTCGATGAATTTGATTTTGTTCGAAATTAATTTCAAAACCAAACTCCAGTTGAAATCAGCATAGAAAACTTCCTGCTTGATGTCGAAATGTTTCAATATAGATTTCTTTACGGTGCCAAATTCTACGAGTATTTCTTCGCCAACCACTAGAGCAATTCCCTCAGCAAAAACGTCAGACTTTAAAGGTTCGGTCTTAGTTTTATCAATGCCTAATCTTGAAATAATAGCATCGATGTAGCCTTTGAACAAGAAGAAATCGGTTGGTTTTTGGGTATACGTCCAGTTCTCGTCGGAGCGGTTTCCGGAAATAAAAAGCGTCAAGTGCTTCAATTCCTCGTAACCCGAATCATATTTGTGGTACGATTTCCCGAATTCGAACAATTTCAAATCCTGATTTTTGCGGTTGATGTTGTACGAAACAGATTCCAAACCAGAGAACAGCAACGATTGGCGCAGCGTAGAAAGTTCACTGCTCAACGGATTCAGCATGGCTACATTGTGTTCTTCTCGAAGCAAATCCGACAAGGCGATATACTCGGGCGAAGTCAACGAATTGGCCATCATTTCGTGAAAACCCATCGAATTGAGTTGCGTCGCCACAATGTTCTGTACTTTATAATCTTCAGTTCTCGAGGAATTGGCCACCGTGGCGTTGAGTTTTTTAGTGAAGTTGATGTTGTTGTAACCGTACACGCGCAAGATTTCTTCAATCACGTCGATTTCCCTTTGTACATCTACGCGGTAAGCCGGAATCGTGAGCCCAAGCCCGGCATCAGTAACGCTATTGACTTTAATATCGAGAGAGGCTAAGATTTTCTTGATTGTTTCTTTCGGCAATTCCTGACCGATTAATTTTGTTGCTTTGACAAAATTGAGAAATACCGGGAAGTCTTCAATTTTCTTAGGATAAATGTCGATGACGTCTGAAGTGATTTCGCCGCCGGCCACTTCTTGAATCAACAAAGCCGCACGTTTCAAGGCATATTCGGTAATGGTCGGGTCGATGCCGCGCTCAAAACGGAACGAAGCATCAGTACTTAAACCATGGCGTTTGGCCGTTTTACGGATACTCACCGGATTGAAATAAGCGCTTTCCAGAAAAATGTTCGTAGTATTTTCAGTTACGCCAGAATTTTTACCGCCGAAAACACCAGCAATGCACATCGGGCCTTTCTCGTCGCAAATCATCAAATCTTCTTCGTGCAATGTTCTTTCGATATCGTCTAGCGTCGTGAATTTGGTTCCGGAAGGCAGCGTTTTTACGATTACTTTTCCGTTGATTTTTGAGGCGTCGAAAGCGTGCAGCGGCTGCCCAAGTTCGTGCAAGACATAATTGGTCACATCGACAATATTGTTCTTCGGATTCAAACCGATAGATTTCAAACGATTTTGCAACCATTCCGGAGAAGGCTTCACGGTAACGCCTGAAATCGTCACTCCGCAATATCTTGGCGCAAGTTTGTTGTTTTCAATTTTTACATCGATTTTGAGCGTTCGCTTGTCAATTCGGAAGGTACTCACTGACGGCGTAATCAGCTCTACATTGGTGCCTTTCTGAATCATTCCCGCACGCAAATCTCTCGCAGTTCCCAAATGACTCATTGCATCGGCGCGATTGGGTGTGAGGCCGATTTCGAAGATTTCGTCGTTTTCTACTTTGAACACCTTGGCCACAGAAGTTCCGGGCTTCAATTTCTCGTCTAAAATCATGATGCCGTCGTGGCTGGTGCCTAAGCCCAATTCGTCTTCGGCGCAAATCATACCGTGGCTTTCCTGATCGCGGATTTTTCCTTTCTTAATCGTGAACGGTTGGTCGTCTTTGTCATACAAAACAGCACCAATGGTGGCTACAGGAACTTTTTGTCCGGCAGCTACATTGCTGGCACCACAAACAATTTGAACCGGAACGCCGTCACCTAAATCTACGGTGGTAACCTTCAAACGGTCGGCGTTAGGATGCGGCTCGCAAGTCAGTACATGGCCCACTACAATGCCTTCGAGGCCACCTTTCACAGATTGGTATTTTTCAACCACTTCTACTTCGAGGCCTAAGTCGGTGAGTAGTGCCGCTGTGTCTTCAGATTTCCAGTCTATTTTAATGAATTGCTTGAGCCAGTTGTATGATATTTTCATGTTCGTTTATCGGTCTTAAATGCGGCTGCAAATATAAGGATTGCTGCCTGCAACTCGAAAACTTTTTTGGGTTTTTTGCCATTGCCAATACCGGTAAATTTTTACAGGAAAATTATCAATCTTATATAAATGAGATAACTGTTTTGCGAATCGTTCAAAAAAATCTGCACTTTGGAAAATTAGTGCTACTACTTGAATGAAAAGTGCTATTGCAGCTGCACCGATGCCATTACATTTGGATAAACCAAAACTATAAAAACATGAGTAACATAGTCCAAAGACCTCAATTCAAGGCAAAGTATGACAATTTTATTGGAGGAAAATTTGTCCCTCCAGTAAACGACGAGTATTTCGATAACATTTCGCCCATCGACGGAAAAGTATTCACCCAAGCCGCACGATCGACAAAAGCCGACGTAGAGTTAGCGCTTGATGCCGCGCATGAAGCGTTCAAAACTTGGGGCAAAACCTCGGTCACGCACCGCAGCAATCTATTGAATAAAATCGCCAACGTGATTGAAGAAAACCTCGAGTATTTGGCGGTAGTGGAAACCATCGACAACGGAAAAGCCATCCGTGAAACCCGCGCCGCCGATTTGCCGCTAGTTATTGACCATTTCCGCTATTTCGCCGGCGTAATTCGCGCAGAGGAAGGTACTATTTCTGAGCATGACGAAAACACTGTTAGCATTTGCTTGAGTGAACCTTTGGGCGTGGTCGGGCAAATTATTCCTTGGAATTTTCCTTTACTAATGGCTACTTGGAAAATCGCTCCAGCCTTGGCAGCCGGAAATTGCTGTGTAGTCAAACCGGCCGAGCAAACCCCAACATCCATCATGGTCTTGATGGAATTGATTCAAGATATTTTACCGCCGGGCGTTCTGAACATCGTGACCGGATTTGGTCTGGAAGCCGGAAAACCTTTAGCGCAATCCGACCGCGTAGCCAAAGTATCGTTCACAGGAGAAACCACCACCGGCCGATTGATTATGCAATATGCTTCTGAGAACTTGGTGCCTGTAACGATGGAGTTGGGTGGCAAATCGCCGAACATTTTCTTCTCATCGGTAGCCGAACACGATGACGCTTTTTTCGATAAAGCCATTGAAGGCGCGGTGATGTTCGCATTAAACCAAGGCGAAATTTGTACTTGCCCGTCGCGTCTTTTAGTTCAGGAAGACATCTACGACAAGATTATGCCGCGCATTCTAGAGCGTATCAAAGCCATTAAAATTGGGCATCCACTCGATGGTTCGGTGATGATGGGCGCCCAAGCTTCGAACGACCAATACGAGAAAATCCAATCGTATCTCAAAATCGGCAGGGAAGAAGGCGCTCAGGTTTTAATTGGCGGAGAAGTCAATCAGTTAGATGGTGAACTAGCTGGCGGATACTACATCCAACCGACTGTTTTCAAAGGCCACAATAAGATGCGCGTGTTCCAAGAAGAGATTTTCGGCCCGGTACTTTGCGTGACCACTTTTAAAGATGAAGCAGAAGCTTTGGAAATAGCCAACGACACACTTTACGGTTTAGGTGCCGGAGTTTGGACCCGAGATGCGCACCAGATTTATCAAGTTCCGAGAGCCATTCAGGCCGGTCGGGTTTGGGTGAACAGTTATCACGCTTATCCGGCGCACGCTCCGTTTGGCGGTTACAAGAAATCCGGTTTTGGCCGTGAGACGCACAAAATGATGCTCGCCCACTACCGCCAAGTGAAGAACATGCTGATTTCTTACGATAAGAACAAATTAGGATTCTTCTAAATAAAACTCTTGATGATGCCCCGCAAAGTTAGATTTTGATTTCGGCTTTGTGGGGCATTTTATTTTCTGTAGCTATGACACCCAGAGTAACCCTTACCCCAAAAGCCAGCGAACTGATTGCTGAGCTTAAAGCCCGATACGGCGCGTTGATGTTCCATCAAAGTGGCGGATGCTGCGATGGTTCCCAGCCGATGTGTTTTGAAAAAGGCGATTTTAGACTAGGCCAAAGCGATGTGTGTTTGGGCACTATCGACGATTGCGAATTCTGGATGAGTAAAGACCAATTCGAATATTGGCAACACACCCAACTCACAATCGATGTGGTCGAAGGCCGAGGTTCGAGTTTCTCGCTGGAAATTCCTTTGGGTTTGCGTTTTTTAACTCAATCTAGGCTTTTCACCGAATCGGAAAGGCAGGATTTGGAACCTTTGCGCTACATCGAAGATTAATTCACGTGCAATAATTGGTATTGCTTCGGTGTGATGCCTTCGTATTTTTTGAATAGCCGGATGAAGTAATTGCAATCCTCAAACCCAGACATGAAACAAACTTCGTTGACTTGAATAGTTGGGTTTTTCAGCAATTGCTTGGCGCATTTTATTTTTTCCTTCAATACAAATTCCAGTGGGCTCATGCCTAGCTCGCGCTTGAAAAACCGATAGAACGAAGTCGTGCTCATACACGCTTTTTCACTCAGGCTTTTCATCGACATATTCTCGCGTAGGTTCATCCGGATAAATTCCAAAACCGGTGCAATCGGATTGGTTGTATCTGGCAAAACGCCTTGGTCAATCGCTTTCACAGTCTGCGTTTGAATGATGCGGATCAGTAATTCCTGCAAGGTCAAGTCGGCCAAAATATCTTTAGTCAACGATTGGCTCGTACATTCCTTAATGAGTTTGCTGATGGTCGCCGCCAATTCCACGTTGTTGTAAAAGAAATAGTTCTGATAATCCAACTGCCAAAAACGCTGCTGCCCTTCTTTCGGGTAACGCTCGTTGAGCAACTGCAAAGTCTGCCCGATTTTTTCTTGATCGATAGCCAAAGCCAAACACTGCGTCGGATTGTCTGTAGTGGCTTCCGGGAAATCGATTTTCATTTCCACTTTCGACGGAATCACCACTGTTTCGCCCGGCAAATACTCAAACTCCGGATCGTCGAAAAGGTGCATCACTTTTTTGCCGCGCAACATGCTCGTGACAACCAAATCGTCGAATTGGAGCGGTACTAAAGCCGAAGCCTGATAAGTCTCGAACAAATTCAGCTCGCAATGGTTCAACGAATAAACGGTGCGGTTTTCCACCAAGGTTTTCAGCGAACGTTCTCGGGTAAGTGCTGGTGGCCGAATCAGGGCACGTTGGTTCATATCAAATGCTGTAAAAATGCGAGAGCTAAAGATAGCCAAAATAGGGATACACTAACAACTTAAGCAAAAATTAATTAGCTTAAAATATTTTAAATTCGGTTGCTAATTCAATAAGCTGCAATATGTTGAAAAACAGAGATTTTTTGTCAAAGTAAAATCGGTAGCCTAAGAAAAGTTAACCATTTACCGAACCAAGTTCAGGGGGCAAAGTAGCCCAACTACAAGTATTTTTTTTAGAAGCTAATCCCGCTCTACGCTCTATCTTTTGTTTTGAACCCCAAAACAAAAGGATGCCGCTGTGATCGGGGCTAGGGCAATAGTTCCGCAACGTGCTTTTTGATGTTGTCCGCAATTTTTCTGGTTGGCAAATCGTTCGCATCGCCACCAAACGGATCTTCAATTTCTTCGGCAATGAGTTCCAAACTGGCCAATACGTAGAAAATAAAAACAACCACTGGCGCAGTATAATATCCCAGTGAAAACGAATAACCAAAAGGCAAAGTCATCACATAAAAGAAAATAAACTTCTTGATAAAAGCGCTGTAAGAATAGGGAATAGGCGTGTTTTTAATTCGCTCGCAAGCACCACAAATATCCGTAAACGATTGAATTTCGGCATTTAAAATAATGAGTTGGTCGCCGCTAATTTTTTTTGAATCGTACAGATCATTCACTTTCTGAAACAGATTCTTAGCGACTTGATTGGGTCGGTGCGCCCGATGGTCAATCTTCAAATCTACATCATCGAACAGTTGCTGGCTTGTTTCTTCATTACTCAAATGTTCGTGCAAAATCGTTGCATACACCGGAATCATCTTCTTGAAGTAATGGCGATCGTTTTCGTCTTTCAAAATCACCGCAAGTTTCAGCGCAAAATTCCGGCTGTTATTCACCAGCGCGCCCCACATTTTTCGGCCTTCCCACCAACGGTCATAAGCGGTATTGGTTCTGAAAACCAAAAGCAACGAAATCACAAAGCCCAACATACCGTGCATGATCGTGATATTTTTGATGTAGCTTGTGTCAGTGAGTTTCCAGTATTCTACTTCCAAATAGCCAACAATAGCCGCATAAATGCCAATGCCCACCATTATCGACAGCAGTTGCCGAAACGTGTCAGCCTTGTGAAAACGGAAAATAAAAGTAAACCAATCTTTAGTGTTGTAGGAAATCATAGCTCGGAATTTATCTGCGAAAATAAACAATCTGAGTACATTCTGTGAGAGAAGTGTTGGCGGTTTTTAGTTTTGTTTTAGTTTGGTTTTGTCGAAGTATTTTTTTGTGTTCATCAGCTCGATTAAAGCTTCAAATTCTATGTTGTTTTTGACCACCAGAAGCAGCACAGCATTACCTTTCGGGTCAAAAAAACTCAAAAGCAACGGTTCGTTTTCATAATGCACGGCAGACAATTCAGGATAAATTTCTTTGAGTTGGTTTAAAGTATTTTGCTGATTTTGATTAATGATAATGAGCTGATTTCCGGCACTTTCTTTTAAATGGTCAATACTATAAGGATGCAAAATCGGAGACGAGGAATTCAAATGGCTCAATCTAAAATATTTTCGCAATGGAACCGTAATTTCGCTTTCGTTTTCATTGTCATAATACAAATACAACTTGTTCAATAAAATCGAATAGTCTGCATTGGCATTAGGGAATTTTAAACCAAACAACGAAATGGCTTGGTCGATAAAATTTTTGTCGATGGGTTTGTTTTCGTTTAAATAAGATTCCACCAAAGGATAAAGGGCTCTGGCAAAGCCTTCAATGTAAGGATCATTATACCACTGTTCAGAATCCATTTTTCCGGTGATATTTTGATAAGCCCAACCATTTCCTAACGCAGTAGCCAAGGCTTCGTCAAAATAAGTACTCGCGAATTTTGAATACTCAGATTGGTTTGCTGCGAAATACGAAACCAATTCTTTTTGAAATTCCTTAGATTGTTCGTCATACAAAACATGACACATTTCGTGAACAATGACACCATTTCGCCCGACATAATCCGTTTCATCGGTCAGCACGCCAATGCATAAACTGTTTCCGTGTGGCATGGCAGTGGTTGAACCGTTTTTCCCCGGAATCGGATACAAAGCAATTTGGAATGGAATTTCATTTGTCCAAGTCGAATGATAGAAGGCATTAAATCGGTTAAAAATTTCAACATTTGATTTTTTGAATTGGATTAAATTGTTTTTTTGGTTGATGATTTTCTTTTCATAATCCTTCCAAATGATCTCGTCGTATATTTTTTCGGCTTCAAACAATAGGTCAAATAGTTTTTGATATTCTACTATGGGCAAAATACCGACAGTCGCTGCTTTAAATTCATTTAAGTTAGCTGAATTCACAGCCTGAATCGAAATTAAATCAAAAGTAGAGCGGTTGGGTCGGCGCTCATCGGGAAATTCATAACGTTTGAAATGATAACTTAAATTAATCTTGATGTATTCTTTGCAGAGGTTTTTAAACTTCGGATTATTTTGGGTTTTCTCTTCAATAAACTTTCTGAAGTAAGCAGAAGTTCCGTTGCCGCCGGTGGCTGTTTCCATAAAGTTGAAAACGCAATACGGTTTGCTGATTTTATAGCTGAAAAAATCTTGACCAAAAGCCAAAGAAGCAGTAAGAATCAGCAAGCTCAAAAGGGTTTTCTTCATAAAAATTTTATTTAAGTTATTTACGGGTTGAAGCATTTAAAACCCCAAATTTCCAGCTAATTCTTTCAAAGCAATTTCCGATAATTTCGCTTGGTATTGCGTGCCGGTAAAACGCACTTTTGCGTTGATATAATTGAGCTGTGCGGTACGAAATTCAATCGTCGGTATGGTTCCGATTCTGAATTTCTCTAAAGTGATTTCGAGGTTTTGCTTGGCGATGGCTTGGTTCTTTTCTTCGAGTTTTACCAATTCGAGATTGGTTTGATAAGTTTGAAAAGCGGCTGCCAATTGGCTTTCGAGTGTTTTGTTTTGTTGTTCGATAGCAATCTGGGAATTGGCTACTTGCAACTGAGCGACTTTCTCGTTGCGGTGTTGGTTAAAGCCATCAAAAATAGGCAGCGTAGCACTAAAACCGTAATTTAAACCTTGCGAAGAAGTTCTCGTGGCAAAACCCAAATCCGAACGCGATTCATTGAAATTATAACCGGTATTGAGCTGCACCCTCGGATAGCGATTGCCTTTGATTTGCTTGAGTTGCAACTCGGAAATTCGTTTGTTGAGCACCAAGGCTTCCACTTCCGGATTCTGTTTCGAGGCCAATTCGTTAAGGTTGGCCAAGAGCAGTTGGTTATCGATTTGAATTTCTTCTGACACTTTGAAATCGAGTTTCGTATCGCGGGCGAGTTGTTCGTTGAGCTCAATTTTGGTGCGGGCGAAAAGTTCTTTTTGGCGCAGTAAAGTTGTGGTATCAGTATTCAAATCTACTTCGGCATTGAGGGTTTCAAGCTTTGAAGCTTTGCCAATCGTGTAACGGTTTTGGGCCAAGGTCAATCGCTGTCTCGAAATCACAATCGTTGAATCAAGCGCTGCCAATTGCTGCTGCTGTTGCACCAAGTCGTAGTAAATCGCCATCACATCACTAACTTTCTGCAAAATGGTTTGTTTGAGCCGAATATCTCCCAGTTTTTCTAGTTCTTTGAGTTGATCGCGGCGGGCAAACATTCTAAAACCATCGAAAATCGTCCAATTCAAGTTAGCGCCGTAAGTCAGGGAATTGTTCTTGGCATTGTCGAGCGAATTTGTTGTACCATCGGCCCGCGTTTGCGATAGGTTTTGAATGCCGTTATTGTCTACCACGGACGCATTTACGGTAGGCAACATTCCGGCGTTTCCCAGTGTGTTATCAGCTTGGGTAATCTTCGAATGGTTCGCAGCAATACGAATGTCGTAGTTGTTTTCCAGAGCTATCTTGACCGCATCCTCCAGAGTCAAAGTTTGCTGTGCGCTCGTTTTGATGAAGCACAACAAGATCAATCCGAGCCATTTTATTTTATTACATTTTTTTTTCATAATCTTCCAAATGGTCAAATTCAGGACGATGTGTTTTGGCTCTAGACCACATTAAGTACAACGCCGGAATCACAAAAAGCGTCAGGATTAAAGAGAAAATTGTTCCTCCGACAATCACCACGCCCATTCCAATTCGGCTCGTTGAGGCAGCTCCGAGCGATAAAGCAATTGGCAAAGCGCCCAGCGAAATGGCTAAACTGGTCATCAAAATCGGGCGCAAACGGGCTTCGGCGGCTTCCACCACAGCATCGTATTTGGATTTTCCTTGCTCGCGCAGTTGGTTCGCGAATTCAACAATCAGGATTCCGTTTTTGGTTACCAAACCAATGAGCATGACGGTTCCAATCTGACTGAAAATATTCCAAGTTTGATCAAAAAGCCATAGCGAAAACAAGGCTCCGGCCACCGCCATCGGAACGGTCAATATAATAATAAATGGGTCGATGAAGCTCTCAAACTGCGCTGAGAGAATCAAGAAAATCAGTAATAACGCCAGTCCGAATGCAAATGACGTATTCGAGGAACTTTCAACATAATCACGCGATTCGCCACCCAAATCTGTTGTGAAGCTTTCGTCGAGTATCTTAGATTTAATCCTGTCCATAGCTTCGATGCCGTCTGAAATACTTTTCCCCGGAGCCAAACCGGCAGAAACGGTCGCCGACATATTTCGGTTGTTGTGGTACAGTTGCGGCGGATTGCTCTTCTCGGTGATGCTCACCACATTGTCCATCTGAATGAGTTCACCTTTGACATTGCGCACAAAAATTGAAGTCAAATCGAGTGGTTTTGAGCGGTCTTTCTGGTCGAATTGCCCAATCACCTGATACTGTTTTCCGTTGCGGATGAAGTAACCAAAACGCTGTCCGCTAAAGGAAAGCTGTAGCGTTTGTGCAATATCGAGTACTGAAATTCCGAGGCTTTCTGCTTTTTCACGATCGATGGTAACATTGATTTCGGGTTTGTTGAATTTCAGGTTGACATCTGTAATGGAAAAGGTTGGATCTTTTGCTGCTTCTTCCATGAATAGCGGAATCTTTTGCTGCAATTTTTCAAAGTTTGGCGCTTGAATGATATATTGTATAGGCAAACCACCGCGTTTGTTCACGGCTATGGTCGGCTGTTCGGTCACCGAAGTTTTGGCCTGCGGATATTTCTTGGTCCATTGGGTGAGTTTCTCGGCGATTTCTTTTTGAGAGCGTTCTCGTTCTTCTGGCTGAACCAGAGCAATTCGCACTCGACCACTATTGGTTGCTGAAGCGTTGAAACCCGGTGCGGTAATGATTAGGCTTACTTTTTTCTCCGGAATCGAATCATCAATGAGTCTGGAAAGTTCCTGCATGAACCGGTCGGTGTATTCATAAGACGAACCTTCGGCAGTGGTAGCAATCATGACCAGTGCGCTGCGATCGTCATAAGGTGCGGTTTCTTTTTGGAGGATATTGTAGAATAGGTAAATCAACCCAAAGCAAACGATGAGTATCGGAAAACTCAGCCATTTTTTCTTCAGAAAAGCCACTAAATTCTCGGCGTAATTGCGATTCATTTTCTCGAAAAACGGTTCGGTCAAGGTGTAGAATTTCGATTTTTTCTGCTCGCCGCCTTTCATCAGGTAAGCGTTCAACATCGGCGTCAATGTCAGCGAAACAAATGCGGAAACTAAAACTGCCGCGCCAATCACAACGCCAAATTCGCGAAACAATCGGCCCACAAAACCTTCCAGAAAAATTACCGGCAAAAACACCGAAGCCAAGGTTACAGAAATCGAAATCACCGCAAAGAAAATCTCGTTCGAACCTTTGATGGCAGCTTCAATCGGCGACATGCCTTCTTCGACTTTTTTGAAAATATTTTCGGTCACTACTATTCCGTCATCGACCACCAAACCAGTTGCTAATACTATTGCCAATAAAGTCAAAACGTTGATCGAAAAACCGAACAGCCACATGATAAAAAAGGTAGCAATCAGCGAAACCGGAATGTCAATCAGCGGTCGGAAAGCAATAGCCCAATCTCGGAAAAATAGGTAAATGATTAAGATCACCAAAAGCAGCGAAACACCAATAGTTTCCACTACTTCCAGTACCGATTTTTTCACGAAAACGGTATTGTCAATCGCAATGTTGAGGTTGATGTCTTTAGGTAAATCTTTTTTGAGTGTTTCGAATTTCTTGTAGAACTCTTTCGAGATGTCGAGGTAATTCGCGCCCGGAAGCGGCACAATCGCCACACCAACGAGCGGCATTCCCGATTGCGACATTTGCGTCTCTAGATTTTCAGGGCCAAGATTTGCCAAGCCAATATCACTAAAACGAACGGTTTTTTCGCCGTCTGCTTTGATGATTAAATTGTTGAATTGCTCGGGCTTGTTGAGGTTTCCAACGGTTTTCACGGTGAGTTCGGTGTTGTTTCCCGTGAGTTTTCCCGAAGGCAATTCAACGTTCTGTTGGTTCAAGGCCTCTTTTACATCCGAAACGGTACAGCCATAAGCCGCGAGTTTTACCGGATCAATCCACAAACGCATGGCATATTTTTTTTGTCCCCAAATCTGAATACCGCTCACGCCCGGAATGGTCTCGAGTCTCGGACCGATTACATTTTCCGCATAATCACTGAGTTCTAGCGGGTTTTTCGTGTCGCTTTGGATGGTCATCGAAATAATCGCATCGGCATTCGCGTCGGCTTTTGAAACTACCGGCGGCGCATCGATATCTTTCGGAAGGCTTTTCGCGGCAATAGCAACTTTATCGCGCACGTCATTGGCCGCAGTTTCCAAATCTTTGGTAAGGTTGAATTCGACCGTAATATTACTGGTTCCTTGAACGCTCGAAGAAGTGATGTTCTTGATGCCGTCGATCGAGTTGATGGCTTTCTCAATCGGTTCGGTAATCTGCGATTCAATGATGTCTGAATTGGCTCCGGCGTAATCCGTCCGTATGGAAATCTGGGCCGGATCTATCGAGGGAAACTCGCGCACACCCAAGAAAGTATAACCTATCGCCCCAAACAGTATAATGGCCAAGTTCATGACAATGGTCAAAACCGGACGTTTGATACTGATGGTGGATAGACTCATGGGGTTTTAGATTGTTGATTTTGGATTGGAGATTTAAGATTTGATCTTTACTTTTACGCTGGCGTCTGCTTTGAGTGCCATAATGCCGGAAGTGATCAGTGTGTCACCAGCTTTCAGCCCTGAAAGTACTAAGATTGACGCATCGGTTCTCGTGGCGGTTTCGACCATGATTTCCTTGGCTTTGCCGTTTTCGCAAACAAACACTTTCTTGCCGTTCTGTACCGGAACAATCGCTTCGGTAGGCACTAGAATGGCGTCTTTAATGGTTTGTAGCGGAAGCTCAACATTAGCGAAAGTGCCCGGAAACAATTTGCCGTCGTTGTTTTCGGCAATCGCTCGGATTTGTAAAGTTCTGGTAGCAGCTTCTATACTGGGCTCGATGGCGTAGACTTTTGCGGAATATTTTTGAGCAGAATTCGCGACGGTGAAATACAGTAAAGAGTTCATTTTAATCTCTGCGGCATATTTTTCAGGAATAGAAAACGTGATTTTGAGCTTGCCGGTGTTGACCAAATTGGCTACTAAAACCGAAGGTGTAATATAGGTTCCGGGAGAAATGTTCCGCAAGCCGATTTTTCCTGAGAAGGGCGCTCTCACCGAAGTTTTCCCGATTTGTGCGCTAATGAGTTGGCTTTGCGCTTGTGCTGATTTGAAATCGGCCCTGGCAATGTCGTATTCTTCTTGACTGATGGCTTCTTTTTGCAGCAGCAATTGGGCGCGGCGTTCGTTCTCTTTAGCCAAGGCTTCTTTGGTTTTGGCTTGACCGAGTTGGGCGCGGAGTTCAATATCGTTTACTTTGAACAAAATTTGTCCTTTAGCCACGTTACTGCCTTCTTGAAAATTGATGCTCTCCACAATGCCGGAAACTTCACTACGGATTTCTACTTGCTCATTGGCCTGAATCGCGCCGGAAAGTGAGAGGTTGTTTTCGAAAGTTTGAGGCTGAACGACCATTCCGCTGACGGTCATGGTTTTCCCTTTTCCACCTTTGTCTTTACCGTGGTCGTCTTTTTTCTTGTTTTGGGTGATGCGATAACCGATAAACGCCGCAAAACCGATAATCAATAGCGTATAAATCAAGTGTTTTAATCTCATGTGGCTTGGGTAAGAAGTGCGACAAATTTAGGTTTTACAAACTTTAAAACCGGGCAGTTGTGGCTTATTTAACTTTTATTTTGCTGTTTTTTTCCACATCAACTGATGTAGTTCCAGATGTTTTTTTTGCGCGAGAGTTCCAGAAAAATTTCCCTAAGTCGAGCATGTTCAGGATTCAACATCGACGGATCGTCTTTGAGTAACTTGACCGCTTCGTGTCTGGCGGTCAGTAAAATCTCTTTGTCTCGAACGATGTCGGCTATTTGCAGGTTCAAAACGCCACTTTGCTGTTTGCCCATAATATCGCCGGGACCGCGCAGTTTGAGGTCGACTTCTGCAATTTCAAAACCGTCGTTGGTGCGGCACATGGTTTCGATTCTGGTTTTGGTATCGCTAGACAATTTGTGCGAAGTCATTAAAATGCAATAACTCTGCTCGGCGCCACGGCCTACACGTCCGCGCAATTGGTGTAGTTGCGAGAGCCCGAAACGTTCTGCACTTTCAATAATCATCACACTGGCGTTGGGAATATTCACGCCGACTTCAATCACGGTAGTGGCCACCATGATATTGGTTTTGCCTTCCGCGAAGCGTTTCATCTCGGCGTCTTTATCGGCGGGTTTCATTTTGCCGTGAACAATAGAAATCGAGTAGAGCGGCAGCGGAAAATCCCGCGAAATACTCTCGTAACCATCCATCAAATCTTTAAAATCCATTTTTTCAGACTCTTGGATCAGCGGATACACGATATAAATTTGACGGCCTTTGTGAATTTCGTCGCGAATGAATTTCCATACTTTCAAACGGTTGGTGTCAAAGCGGTGCACGGTCTGAATCGGTTTGCGTCCGGGCGGCAATTCGTCGATGATGGAAATGTCCAGATCACCATATAAACTCATCGCCAAAGTGCGCGGAATCGGTGTCGCAGTCATGACCAAAACGTGCGGTGGTGTTTCGTTTTTCTGCCAAAGTTTCGAGCGTTGTTCTACGCCAAAACGGTGTTGTTCGTCAATAATCGCCAAGCCTAAATTCTTGAATTTGACTTTGTCTTCGAGCAGGGCGTGTGTGCCGATGAGAATGTGAAGTTGCCCATTTTCAAGTTCCTCATGAATGATTTTCCTATCGGCAGTTTTGGTCGAACCCGTCAGTATTTTGATATTTAAATTGAGTGTTTGAGCCAGTTCGCTTAAGCCCAGAAAATGTTGGTTGGCCAGAATTTCTGTCGGCGCCATCAAGCATGACTGAAAGCCGTTGTCTATGGCGAGCAACATACTCATAAAGGCTACGATAGTTTTTCCCGAACCTACATCGCCTTGGAGCAAACGGTTCATTTGCGCCGGATGGCCCATGTCGTTGCGGATTTCTTTGAGCACTCTTTTTTGGGCACTCGTCAAATCAAAAGGCAAATGATTTTGAAAAAAAGTGTTGAAATATTCGCCCACTTGCGTAAAAGCGTGGCCTTTGATTTTGTGTTTGCGAATCAAGTTTTTGGTAATGAGTTGCAACTGAATGAAAAACAACTCTTCAAACTTGAGTCGGAATTGCGCCTGAGCCAGTTTCTCGTTGCTTTTCGGAAAATGGATGTTGAAGAGCGCATCTTTTTTGGGCATCAACTTCAACTCGTTCAGCAAATATTCGGGCAAAGTTTCGACAAAAAGATTTTGCGTTTCCAGAAACAACTGCTGCATCATTCTAGACATTACCCGGCTCGTGATTCCTTTATTTCCGAGCGCTTCGGTCGATGGGTAAACCGGTTGCATCGCCGAACGCAGATTTTGTTCATGGTCTTTGAGCAGTTCAATTTCCGGATGCGACATCGAGTAGGTTTGGTTGAATAAAGTGCACTTTCCGAAAATCACCACAGGCACATTCAGCGGTAAGTTTTCCTTGATCCATTTGTGGCCTTGAAACCAAATGAGCTCCATTGGTCCGGTGTCGTCTATGAAGTTTGCTACCAGTCTTTTACCGCGTTTTTGTTCGACTGTTTTTAGAGTAATAATTTTACCAATGAGCTGTACTTCGGCGGGCTGGTTTTTCAGTTCATTGACTTTGTAATAACGGGTTCGGTCGATGTAGCGGTTCGGATAACACTGAATTAGATCTTCGTAGGTATTGATGCCTAATTCCTTGCGCAAGGCCGCACCGCGAGCAGGGCCGACGCCTTTTAGATATTCAATCGGGGTGTGCAGTAAGTGGTTCATCGTGGCGTTAAGATTTTGTCAAAGCGAAGATAACCATATTTTCACAAGTGGGAAACTTGTAAATTTACTGCCGTTAGAATTGAACCAACCCGTTTATATTTGTATTGCAAATGCCTCCATCCATGCGTTATTATCTACTTTTATTGTTTACTTCGATTGTACTGGGCCAACAAACACGCTGGGTAGATTTCAAAACACTGCAGGCGCAACTGGAGATTAATCCCGTTAAACGCAACGTGAAAGGCAATATCACCTACAATTTCGAAGTCAATCAAAAAGTAGATACCATCCGCATCGACGCTCAAAAAATGACCTTTTCGGACGTCAGAATCAACGGAAAACCGGTCGCTTACAAAGACAACAAAAAACAGTTGCTTTTATTTGATGGTTTTGATTTAGGAAGCAATGTCTTGACTTTTACTTACGAAGCGTTTCCAACCCAAGCGATGTATTTTGTTAATTGGGATTTCAATCAAAAAATCGTTGCTCCCGAAGAAGTGCAAGGCCAAATCTGGACACAAGGTCAAGGCAAATACACCAGCCATTGGCTGCCAAGTTTCGACGATGTTAATGAAAAAATAATCTTTAGTCTGGAGGTAACTTTTCATAAAAGCTTTACAGTAATTTCAAATGGAGATTTGGTTAAAAAAGAAGCTAAAGGCAACAATCTGGTTTGGTCTTATCGTATGAGCCAACCGATGAGTAGTTATCTGGTGATGCTCGCCATTGGTCATTTTTCCAAGCAGCAAACCACTACTAAATCCTTAACGCCGCTGGAGTTTTATTATGAAGCAGAAGACCAAAAAAATCTAGAGCCGACTTACCGTTACAGCCGCGAAATTTTTGATTACCTAGAAAGTAAAATCGGCGTGCCTTACCCGTGGAAAATTTACCGTCAAGTTCCGGTGCGCGATTTCCTTTATGCCGGAATGGAAAACACTACAGCAACCGTGTTTGCCAGAGATTTTATAGTAGACAGTATCGCATACAACGACCGCAATTACCTGAATGTCAACGCGCATGAATTGGCGCACCAGTGGTTCGGTGATTTGGTCACGGCAAAATCCGGAAAAGACCATTGGTTGCAAGAAGGTTTCGCTACGTATTATGCTTTGTTGGCTGAGAAATCGGTATTTGGCGAGAATTATTTTTATCACAAAGTTTACAATATTTCGCGGCAAATCTTGGAGGCTTCTAAAACAGATACGATACCAGTGCTTAATGAAAAAGCGAGTAGTTTGTCATTTTACCAAAAAGGTGCTTTGGCATTGTTTGTTTTGAATGAATCCATTGGCGATGAGAAGTTCGATTTAGCGGTTAAAAATTACCTGAACAAATATGCTTACCAAAATGTCACGACGGATGATTTTCTAAATGAAGTGAACCAAGTAGCGCTTTTTAACACGGCGTTTTTCAAGAAGCGTTGGTTGGAGAGTGCTGAATTTCCGGCCGAAGACATGAGCTTGTTGCGCAACAATAAATTTCTTGATCAGTATTTGGAGTTGCAGCGAAATCCGCTTTCGGTCACAAAAGACAAGGCCGCTATACTAGCATTGATGCAATCTGACGCGTATTATCCGATTAAAGAAATGCTGGTTTTTCAAACTGCTTCCCAACGGTTTGAAGACAAAGAGTTTTTGCTCGATGCCGCGCTTAAAACCGGAGAAATCCATGTGCGTCAAGCGGTGGCCAATTCGCTCACGAAAATCCCGGAGTCGTTCCGCGAGCGATATGAAACCTTGCTCAATGATCCGTCATACGAAACCCAGGAAGCAGCACTATTCAATCTTTGGAAACAGTTTCCTGCAGAACAAAAGCGCTATATCGACCTTTCTAAAAATTGGGTAGGTTTTCAAGACCAAAACCTCAAATTGTTGCATTTATATTTGGCCCATTTGACCACTTCTGACCCGAAGCAAAAAGTGAAGATTTACCTGAAATTACTGGCTTTCACCGGAACCAACTATGATTCAAACATCCAGCAGCAAGCACTGCAAAAACTACTCAATCTTCAAATTTACACTGAAGATGTTTTTCGCGGTTTGGCCTACGGAATTGCCCACCACCGTTGGCAGTACGTCAAATTCTGCAAAGACAATATCCGCAAACTCATCAAAGAAGATAAGCATAGAGCGACATTTAATCTAATTCTCGGGCAATTGCCCATTCGTGAAAAAACCCATTTGCAGCGACTCTTGAATGAGAAATAAAACAACATGAAAGCACTAGTGATTTCAGGCGGCGGAAGCAAAGGCGCGTTTGGTGGTGGCGTGGCGCAATACCTTTTGGAGGAAAAGCGTTGCCAATACGATTTGCTGTTGGGCACTTCTACCGGTAGCTTGCTCATTCCGCATTTGGCATTGGGCAATGTGGCTAAAATTCGTTCCGTTTATACCGAAGTGGCGATGCACCATATTTTCGACATCAATCCGTTTGTGGTCAAGCACAAAAATGGTGTTGATACGGTGGGTATTAACCATTTTAACGTATTGCTCCAGTTTTTTCGTGGCAAGCGCACCTTCGGGGAAAGCCATCAGTTGCGCAAGTACATCAAGGAAAATTTCACCTTATCTGAATTTAACCAACTCAAGAATTCCCATAAGAATATTGTAGTCACGGTGACCAATCTTTCCAGAAATGAGGTCGAGTACAAATGCATCCGCGATTTTGATTACGAAGATTTCTGCGATTGGATCTGGATTTCGTGCAACTATATTCCGTTCATGACCTTGGCTTCCAAAGACGGGAATGATTATGGAGACGGCGGATTTTCTAGCTTGGTGCCGATTAGAGAAGCCATCAACCGCGGTGCTACAGAAGTCGATGTAATCATTCTGGAAACTGAAGTGCTTACGGCTCCCAGACGGATTGGTAAAAACCCGTTTTCGTTGATGGTCGATTTGTTCCAGACTTTGCTCAATCAGGTAGAAAAGCACGACATTACCATCGGCAAACTATCCGCTAAAAATAAAAATGTCAAGCTGAATTTATATTACACGCCAATCCAACTCACCGACAACGCACTGGTTTTCAACAAAGAAAAAATGAAACAGTGGTGGCTACAAGGGTATGAATATGCTAAAAATAAAAGTGAATTCATGAGCGACAACAAGCCGGATTAACTTGTGCTGTTTTCATGTAGATTTGCAAAATAAAATTACTCAAATCGAGTTAAAATGGATCGTAAAATCAAGATTATGAGAATGAGAAGTTGGCTTTTAGTTGTTTTAATTGCCTCTAATATCACATCTTTGGCACAAGAAGATATCAATAAAGTTGATGATAAAGGCAAGAAAGACGGGCTTTGGAAAGGCTATCATCCTGAATCAAAAAGATTGCGTTATCAAGGAACTTTCAGCCATGGCAAGGAAGTCGGGACGTTTACTTATTACGATGATACCAAAGCACAAACGGTCATTGCCACGCGTGAATTTAACCCCAAAGACAATTCGGTTTACACGATTTTTTATGACCAACGTAACCATAAAGTCAGTGAAGGCAAGCAAGTGAACAAACTCAATGAAGGCGTGTGGAAGTACTATCACGAAGGACTGCCCGATATCATGACTTTAGAGTATTACAAAGCCGGTAAACTAGAAGGCAAGCGCACGGTTTACTATCGCGGTTCAGGTGTTCAAGGCGAAGAGAATATTGCTGAAGAAGCCCATTACTCGAAAGGTTTGAAACACGGTAGTTACAAGAAATATACAATGAAAGGAGTAGTGCTGGAAGATTCCAATTACAAACAAGGTGAACTCGACGGACCGGCTGTTTTTAATGACCCGTTGGGAAATCCGGTGTCTAAAGGCGTTTTCAAAAATGGCAAAAAGGTAGGCTTTTGGGAATTTTATCAAGACGGAAAATTGCTCAAAAAGGAGAACATGGACAAGGTCAAACGCCGGAAATCAGCGCAGGTGAAAACCAATCCTGAATCTGGCTCAAGCAAAGGTTAAGAAACTACTAAAGCAGCGTCGCAATGAAAAAATATTGTAGTTTTGCGGCTAAAATTTTTGCATCATGAAACGCGTAGTTGTTGGGCTTTCCGGAGGTGTTGATTCGAGTGTTGCCGCTTATTTGTTGCAACAACAAGGCTATGAAGTCATTGGGCTGTTCATGAAGAATTGGCACGATGACTCGGTCACGATTTCCAACGAATGTCCTTGGCTGGAAGACAGTAACGACGCTTTACTGGTGGCGCAAAAACTCGGAATTCCGTTCCAAACCGTCGACTTGAGCGAGCAATACAAAGAGAAGATTGTTGATTATATGTTTGCTGAGTACGAGAAAGGCCGCACACCGAATCCGGATGTGTTGTGCAATCGTGAAATCAAGTTCGATGTATTTCTAAAAATTGCGCTTGATCTTGGTGCTGATTTCGTAGCCACCGGGCATTACTGTAGAAAAGGTGAAATCGAAGTCGATGGACAACCGGTTTATCAACTGCTTTCGGGTGTCGATAGCAACAAAGACCAATCATACTTTTTGTGTCAGTTGTCTCAGGAACAATTGGCTAAAGCTTTGTTTCCGATCGGTGAATTGACCAAACCAGAAGTTCGCGCGATTGCTGCCGAAATGGAACTGGTTACCGCAGAAAAGAAAGATTCTCAAGGCTTGTGTTTCATCGGAAAAGTGCGGTTGCCGGAGTTTCTCCAACAAAAACTACAGCCCAAAGCTGGTTTGATTTTCGAGGTGGAAGCCCATCAGCAAATCTATCTCGATCTGCCGAAGAATGCCGATAACTTAGAAGCACAACTAGCGCAAGAAGCCGCACCGATTCGATATGTTCCCGAAATGGGAAAAGTCGTTGGCAAACACCAAGGAGCACATTATTTCACCATTGGCCAGCGCAAAGGTTTGAATGTAGGTGGCACGGCCGAAGCTTTGTTTGTAATCGCGACCGACGTAGAAAATAACGCCATTTATACCGGGCAAGGCCATCAACATCCGGGGCTTTTCCGTAGGGCTTTGTTTGTGGATGCCTCAGAGGTACATTGGATTCGCGAGGATTTAAAACTGTTGCCGGGCGAGTCGATGCGAGTTCAGGCCAGAATCCGTTACCGACAGGCATTGCAATCGGCGGTTTTATACCAATTTGAATCCGGCCTATACGTCGCTTTTGACGAGCCACAGTCGGCCATTACCGAAGGGCAATTTGTTGCTTGGTATCTCGGCGAAGAGTTGGTCGGATCAGGAGTAATTTCGTAAGTTTACAAAAAAAAATACAGCTATGAGAAGATTTATTTTACTATTGGTTTTCTTGGTGTCGTTCCAAGTTTTTTCTCAGGAAGATGCTTGGGTGTATTTGAATGCCAAGCCGAATGCTGATGCATTTTTCAGTAATCCTTTGTCGGAGCTTTCGCAACGTTCGTTAGATAGGCGCACAGCTCAGAATATTTCGCTCGACATTCACGATGCTCCAATGCACCAACCTTACATCGACCAAATTGAAGCCGCTTCCGGAATTGAAGTAAAAGCCCAATCCAAGTGGTTCAATGCTGTGCACGTTTGGGGCAGTGTTACCGATATTAATGCCTTGACTGTGTTACCTTATGTAGACCATGTAGAATTTGCAAACCGCTCGCTCAATGGCGCCGGGAAATCTGTTACAGTCAGAAAAAGCAGCAAAGTTAAAACTACACAAAGAAGATTGGCCCAATTCAACTACGGGAATTCGTTGAATCAGATTCAAATGTTAAAAGGCCATTTGTTGCACCAGCAAGATTATACGGGTTCCGGGAAAATTATTGCCGTAATGGATGGTGGTTTCCCGGAGGTTAATACTGCAGAGCCTTTTGATCGTTTGCGGGCCAACAACCAAATTTTAGGCGGTTATGATTATGTGAATCGCAGTGCCGATTTTTACACCGGAATTTCTCACGGAACGATGGTGCTTTCTACGATGGGCGGTTACAAAGACGGCGAACTTGTAGGTACTGCACCGGATGCTTCTTATTATTTGTTTATCACCGAAGATGGCGCTAACGAATGGCCGTTGGAGTTGTCATTATGGGTTGAAGCAGCTGAAGAAGCAGACCGTTTGGGTGTCGATATTTTAAATACTTCGTTGGGTTATACCGAATTTGACAATCCGGACTATAATTTTACCTACGAGGACATGAACGGACAGACGGCTTTCATTTCGAAAGGAGTGGAAATGGCCTTTAGCCGCGGTATGATTTCGGTGAATTCTGCCGGAAATTCAGGTAATGATGATTGGCATTATATTTCCGCCCCAGCCGATGCCGAACATGCCCTAACTGTGGGCGCCGTGGATGCTGCCGGAAATTACGCAAGTTTTTCCTCGCAAGGCCCCTCATTTGACGGTAGAGTGAAACCAGATGTAGTGGCACAAGGCCGTCAATCGGTGCTTTCTAATACCAATGGCGATATTGTTACCGGCAACGGAACTTCTTTTTCTGGGCCAATTATAGCCGGAATGGTAGCTTGTTTGTGGCAGGCTTTACCGACAAAGACTAATGCTGAAATTGTTCAGTTGATTAAGCAATCAGCCAGTTTGTTTTCTACTCCGAATGATGAATTGGGTTATGGTATTCCAGATTTCAATCTGGCTTTGAATAATGCTTTGTTATCAGTAAACACCACTGCTGCTAACGGGTTTTTACTTTATCCAAATCCAGCGCAAAATAATATTACTATTTCTTTGCCTAGCGCTTTTCAATCTGCTGAGTTGAGCTTGTACAATACTTTAGGACAATTGGTGTTGCAACGTAAAATTTTCCAAGATCAGTCAAATGTCAATTTAAGCGATATGAATTCTGGCGTCTATTTGTATAAAATTCAAACGGCGACTTCTAGTCAATCTGGAAAAATTTCTAAACAATAATGAATAGCATTACACAACTTTTCGGGATTCAATACCCGATTATTCAAGGCGGCATGATTTGGAACAGCGGTTATAAACTTGCCAGTGCAGTCAGTAATGCTGGAGGTTTAGGGCTCATTGGTGCTGGCTCGATGTATCCGGAAGTGCTTCGCGAACACATTCAGAAATGCCAAAAAGCAACCGATAAACCTTTCGGAGTCAATGTGCCGATGTTGTATCCTAACATTGAAGAAATCATCCAGATAATCATTGAAGAAGGCGTGAAAGTAGTGTTTACTTCTGCCGGAAATCCAAAAACTTGGACCGCGCATCTTAAAGCCCAAGGCATTACTGTCGTTCATGTAGTGAGTAGTTCGAAGTTTGCCTTAAAAGCGCAAGAAGCGGGAGTAGATGCGGTGGTTGCTGAAGGTTTTGAAGCCGGTGGGCACAATGGTCGGGAGGAAACCACCACTTTAACTTTGATTCCGATGGTGCGCAGAAATATCTCGATTCCACTCATTGCAGCCGGCGGAATTGCTACCGGAAAAGGGATGTTGGCCGCCATGATTTTGGGTGCTGATGGCGTTCAGATGGGCAGTAGGTTTGCAGCTTCAGAGGAATCTTCTTCGCATGCTGATTTTAAGAAAACCATCATTGAAGTGCAAGAAGGCGATACCCAATTGACCTTGAAAGAACTCGCACCTGTACGGTTGATTAAGAATAAGTTTTATAACGATTTGCAAGATTTGTACAGTAAATGTCCAACGCCAGAAGAATTAAAAGCATTGCTGGGTCGGGCACGTGCCAAACGCGGCATGTTTGAAGGCGATTTAATCGAAGGCGAACTAGAAATTGGTCAAATAGCTGGCCTGATAGATGAAATTCAACCTGTTGCAAGAATCATTAAAGAGGTAATCACAGAATACAATCAAGCAAAAGTTGCTGTAGCGCAGTTTAATTTTTAATCCGTTCGTTATGAAGTTGAAGTTCCTTTACAGTTTTTGTCTGATTGCTTTTACAGTCCTGCTTTCCAATGCGCAAACCTATAAATTTCTCACAACCGGATTCAGTGTCATGGAGCGCAATAATAAAGGCGAGTGGGGGAAATGGTCTGACTTGAAAGATACTTCCATCGTGATTACTTTGGATACAGATAAGAATCGTATTATAGTCTATTCGCAAGAAATTCAGCTCTACGATATTTTGGATTACCAAGAGAAAGAAGAGAACGAGAACGATTTGGTGTATCCGTTTACTTGCAAAGATGCAGACGGTTTGCCATTTACGATTTCGATTATTACACGCAAAAAGCAAGGTGACCGAAAACAGTTATACATCAATCAAAAAGACTTTATTGTTGTCTATAATATTGTAAATTATCCTGAGAAAAATGTCAGGTAAGAGCCAATTCGAATCTGGAACAAACAAAGTGCTTTTTTAGGCACTTTTTTTATGTAAATGGGTTTCGTTAGCGACTTTTTTATTGTGAATATCTTGTTGTTGAAAACTTTATTTTTAACGTTTTATTCCTGCGTTATTTTGGATTTTAATTGTTTTTATTTTTTTAAATGACTGATAAATAATTGTTTAATTCAGTTTTTGTTTAAATTTTTTTATCAACAAGGTGTTGATGATTTTGTTTATAACATTAAAATCTCATAAAAATTGACAAGATTAAATACAGTAATATAGTGTCATGTAAACTAAGCTGTTGTTTTTGCTTATAAAACTAGTTTTTTGCTGGTTTTGCTACATGAAAAAACACTAATTGGTCAATTTGTAATGCTTATGGGAATTAATACTCTTGGTAGAAAAAAATCATTTCAACTTTTTTGGATCCTGGTCTTTGTCGGTTTTGCGATGAATTCCTACGGACAATGCCCGACGGTTACAAATCCGACCCAATCTTTTTGTGATACCGAATTTCCAACAGTAGCAAGTTTGGCTGCAACAGATAATGGAGGTGGAATTCGTTGGTATGCCAATGCGACAGGTGGTACTCCATTGGCGGGAACTATTTCGCTCAACAACGGAGAAGATTATTTTGCAGATGACGATACTGGAACTTGTGTTCGTCAGCCTGTCGTGGTTACTATATACACTAAGCCTACTGTTGTCGCTCAGCAACAAGGTTTTTGTGAAGAGTCTGTTGTGGCAGATTTGCAAGCCACGGGAAATATGATTCAGTGGTATTTGAGTCCGACAGGTGGAACGGCTTTAGATGTTAACACTTCTCTCATTAATAATACATTTTATTATGCCAGTCAAATCAATCCTGATACGGGTTGTGAAACTTCGCGCCAAAGGGTATTTGTTGCAGTAAGGATTTTGCCACCACCAACCGGGGATAATGTTCAAGTTTTGTGTTCTACGCCCAATCCGACGATAGCCGATTTGGTTGTGCAGGGTACCAATGTGGTTTGGTATCCTAGTTCAACTTCAGGAGTTGAAATTCCAACCACGACACCTATAATAGAAGGGCAAACTTATTATGCAGCCGAGACTGATGAGTTTTGTGAAAGTATTACTAGGCTTGATGTTACGGTTATTTTCAATGATCCTAATGATCCGGGGTCTAATGGCGCTAGAAGAATTTGTATTTCTGATGTGCCGTCCACGCCGCCTTTTAATCTTTTCGATGAGTTGGGAGGAACACCGGATGCTACAGGAACTTGGACAGGCCCTTTGCCGACAACGAACGGAAATTTAGGAACGGTAGATATTTCAACTTTGACGGTAGCTGGCAGTCCTTATGTGTTTAGTTATAATGTTACTGCTTCGGTTTGTTCGGCAGCTCAATCTACAGTAACTATTGAGGTTTTGCCATTGCCTGAAGCGACTATTTCTGCTACTTCAACTACGATATGTTCTGGTGCCAGTACAACTATTAATATTAATGGAACACCAAACGCTACTGTTACCTATACTATTAACGGAGGAGCTAATCAATCCATTACTTTGAATAATGCTGGGACGGCTTCAATTAATAATACCTATACGGCTGGTACCACTTTCAACTTGATTAGTGTGGCTTCGGCAGGCACCCCAAGTTGTAGTCAGTTGCTCAGTGGTGCTGGAACAACTGTAACAATCAACGTGAATCCATTGCCTACTGTTAGTGTGAATAGCCCTTCTATATGTGCTGGACAAACCGCTACGGTAACCGCTACGCCGGGAGCGGCAGGGAATTATCTTTACACTTGGACTGTTCCTTCAGGGGCCACGAATCCGGGTAATGTGGCTACTTTCAATACAACTGTTGCTGGAAATTACAGTGTTATAATAACGGATAATACTACTACTTGTAACAGTCTTAGTGCTTCGGGAACTGTCACAATTAACCCTTTACCTACCGTTGCTGTGAATAGTGCTACGATTTGTCCGGGTGTGAATGCGACGGTTACTGCTACACCAACGCCAGCCGGAACTTATTCTTATGTTTGGACAGTGCCTACAGGAGCAACTAATCCTGGTAATGTGGCTACTTTTAGCACGCAAATCGCCGGAACCTACAGTGTGATTATCACTAATACGGTTACTACTTGTGTTAGTTTGAGCGGATCAGGTACGGTAACGATTAGTCCGCTTCCGACTGTTGCGGTTAATAGTCCTTCGGTCTGTGCCGGACAAAATGCGACAGTTACCGCTACGCCATCTCCAGCAGGGAATTATTCTTATTTATGGACAGTACCATCAGGAGCAACCAATCCCGGAAATGTAGCTACTTTCAATACGAATGTACCTGGAATTTATAGCGTAATCGCTACAAATTTAACGACTACTTGTGCGAGTTTGAGTGCTTCGGGAACGGTCACTATTAATCCATTGCCGACTGTAACAGTAAATAGTCCAACGGTTTGTGCAGGTCAGCCCGCGACAGTAATAGCAACTCCAACACCGGCAGGAACATATACTTATGCTTGGACAGTGCCAACTGGGGCGACTAATCCGGGGAATGTGGCGACTTTCAATGCTAGTGTGGCTGGTAGTTATAGTGTGATTATTACCGATGCGACTACTACTTGTGCTAGTTTGAGTGCTTCGGGAACAGTCACTATCAATCCTTTGCCGACCGTTACTGTGAATAGTCCTTCAATTTGTCCGGGTGAAGATGCTACGGTGACTGCGACACCTACGCCAGCCGGAAATTATTCTTATGTTTGGACAGTACCAACAGGAGCTACAAACCCAGGAGATGTAGCAACTTTTATTACACAAATTGCCGGAACTTATAGCGTTATTATTACCAATACCACAACCAATTGCCCAAGTTTAAGTGCTTCTGGTACGGTGACAATCAATCCGATACCGACTGTTGTTGTAAACAATCCGTCAATTTGTGCAGGTCAAGATGCAAATGTTACGGCTACGCCTTCTCCGGCAGGAAATTACTCTTATGTATGGACGGTTCCGGCAGGAGCAACCAATCCGGGTAATGTGGCTACTTTCGCAACCAATATACCGGGTGTTTATAGTGTAATTGCTACCAATTTAACCACCAATTGTGTCAGCTTAAGTGCTTCAGGTACAGTAACTGTGAATCCATTGCCGACTGTAACTGTCGATAGTCAAACGGTTTGCGCTGGTCAATCGGCTACTATTACCGCGACACCATCTCCGGCAGGAACTTATTCTTATGCTTGGACGGTTCCGTCAGGGGCTAGCAATCCGGGAAATGTTCCTACTTTTAATACAACAATCGCAGGAACTTACAGTGTTATAATTACTGACGCTACTACTACTTGTGCCAGTTTGAGTGCCTCAGGAACTGTAACGGTCAATCCTTTGCCAACTGTCACGGTCAATAGTACTTCGGTTTGTGCTGGAGGAACTGCTACAATCACAGCAACGCCTGGAACGCCTGGGAATTACACTTATACTTGGACGGTGCCAACCGGAGCCACAGATCCAGGGAATGTTGATACGTTCAATACTACTGTCGCCGGAACTTATAGTGTTACTCTAACAGATGTAACTACAACATGTATCAGTGCCAGTGCAGGAACAGTGACCATCAATCCGTTGCCGACAGTAACCGTTAATAATCCATCCATTTGTTTAGGTTTGGATGCGACAATCACAGCTACGCCATCCCCGGCAGGCAATTATTCTTATGTATGGACGGTGCCGGCTGGGGCGACTAATCCGGGAAATGTAGCAACTTTTATAACTTCTACCGTTGGAGTTTACAGTGTCGTGGTGACCAATTTAACAACGACTTGTGTGAGTGAGAGTGCTTCAGGTACGGTTTCGAATAGTGCATTGCCGGTAGTTACTGTGAATAGTACATCAATATGCGAAGGAAATGCTGCTACAATTACTGCTACGCCAGACACTGGAACAGCTGCCGATTATTCTTACGCTTGGACTGTTCCAACGGGAGCAACCAATCCTGGAAATGTAGCGTCATTTGATACTACAGTTGCGGGAACTTATAGCGTTATAATCACACATTTAACTACTACTTGTGTGAGTCTTAGTGCTTCTGGAACTGTAACAGTAAATTCTATACCCACAGTAACGGTGAATAGCATTTCGGTTTGTTCCGGAACTGACGCTACACTCACAGCTACTGTTGGAACCGGTATTCCAACTGACTATTCTTACGCTTGGACAGTTCCAACCGGAGTAACTAACCCTGGGGATGTGGCGAGTTTTGATACCAATGTGGGCGGAACATATAGTGTCATTATTACTAACTTAACAACCAATTGTCCTAGTGCAAGTGCTTCAGGAACAGTAACGGTTAATCCACTACCTACTGCTACAGTTTCTTCAAGTGGCACGGTTTGTTCGGGTTCTATTGCTGCCATTTTATTTACTGGAACTCCAAATTCTACGGTTACTTATAATGTAAACGGTGGTGCAAATGCCACAGTGGTTATTGGGGCTTCGGGAACTTTTACCTTAAATACACCGCTAAGTGTTACCTCGACTTTTAATTTGGTTAGTGTGGTTTTGAATAATCCGCCTAGTTGTTCTCAAACACTTACTGGTGCTACAACCATGACTGTTACCCAACCGCCGCAAGCCGGAAGTAACGCGAACCTCACAGTTTGTAGTAACGATGGTCCTCAAGATTTGTTTTTACTCCTAGGTGCTTCTGCTCAGCCTGGCGGAACTTGGTCTCCAGCATTGGCTAGTGGAACGAACATTTATAATCCGGCTTTAGATACGGCTACTAGTTATACCTATTTAGTTGCCGGAACTCCACCGTGTGTGAACGATACTGCAACGGTGTTTGTAACGGTTACCCCAGCACCTAACGCAGGAACAAATAGTACGGCTAATCTTTGTTCTAATATTGATCCTGTTGATTTAACTGGTTATTTAGGCGGAACACCGCAAACTGGCGGAACTTGGACACCAGCTTTAGCCAGCGGCACTAATTTTTTCAACCCTGCTGTTGATTTGGCTGGCGTTTATACTTACACGGTTAATGGCAACGGTCCATGTGGAAGTGCTCAAGCAGATGTTACTGTAAATATAACAGTTGGGCCAAATGCAGGAACCTCAAATAGCACCACTTTGTGTGTGAATAGCCCTGCCATCAATTTATTTCCTTTACTCGGGCCATTGGCTGAAACGGGTGGAACTTGGTCGCCAGCATTAGCCAGTGGAACGGATTTATTCGATCCTGCTATTGACGCAGCTGGGCCATATACTTATACTTTAAGCGGGAATGATCCTTGTGATAACGATACTGCTACAGTAACGGTAACTGTGAATCCGTTGCCTGATGCTGGTGAGAATGCAACTACTGATATTTGTTCCAATGCAGACCCAATTGATTTGATTACCAGATTAGCAGGAACTCCTCAACCAGGCGGTGTTTGGACTCCAGCTTTAGCTAGCGGTACCGGAATTTTCGACCCAGCGGTTGATGCTGCGGCTACCTATACTTATACTGTAGGCAATCCTTTTTGTACACCAGATTCTGCTGATTTAGTTGTTAATGTCATTCCCGGACCTGATGCAGGTGGACCTGGAGCTATTACTTTTTGTGTAACTGATACGCCCCAAGATTTGTTTTTAAGTCTTACCGGAACGCCACAAGCCGGAGGAACTTGGTCTCCAGCCTTAGCTAGTGGAACAGGTGTTTTTGATCCGGCTGTTGACCCTGCTGCAGATTATACGTACAGTCTGAGCGGCAATGATCCTTGTGATAACGATACTGCGGTGGTTAGCGTTACAGTGAATCCGGTTCCTGATGCCGGAAATGCCGCACCGAATCAAGACGTATGTAATTCACAAGGAACGTTTGACTTGAACTCTTTACTAATTGGTGCTCAAACTACTGGGCTTTGGACCGATAGCAACAACCAGTCTGTAACCAGTACAGTAGATGTCTCTACTTTAGCTCCGGCAGTTTATACTTATACTTACACCATCACTAATAGTTGTGGAACTGATGCCACTACGGTAACCTTTACAATTTTGCCCAATCCTTCTTTAGAAGCTTCCAATATTACTGTTTCATCTCCCAATTGTTCTGGTGAAAATGTGACGGTAACGTTCAATAATATGTTAGATGGCAGTTATGTATTGAACTATGATTTATCGCTTAGTAATGTCTTGACTAACCAATCTTCGCCCGTAACTATTGTCGATGGTACCGGAATTATGACGATCAATGCCAATGATATTCCAAATACAGGAACAACGCGTCTGACCTTCACCAACATCACTAATGCGACCACTTCTTGTACAGTGCCAATCAATCCGATTGTCAGTGCTGATTTTATCATCCGTCCGAGTTCAAATCTAGACAATACCAATTTGGCTGTTACCAATCTATGTTTCGGAGAAGATGCTACGGTTTTAATTGCCGGCGCTACTGGTTTGGCAGATGGAGACTACCAATTTGTTTACAGTCTCCCACAAGCGACTCCTGATACCGGCACTACAGGCACAGTAACTATTACTAGCGGAACAGGACAGTTTACAATTCCTGCGGTTGTCTTGGCCGCGACAGGTGGTTATACTTTGACGATTACCTCAATTGTTAACCTTTCCGGCGGTTGTAATAATTTAACAGAAGATGCTACGGCTACATTTACCGTGAATGTCTTACCCGATTTGTCTAACGGTACTTTGAGTGCGGTTACTTCTTGTTTGAATTTCTCCAATGAAGTTATTTTGGCAAGTGATATCAACTCTTCATTACCTGACGGAAGCTACAATATAACTTACGAACTCTCGGGTGCTGTTACAGCAACCCATACCGATTTGGTTACCATTCTTGATGGAGTAGGGACTTTCACTATCCCAGCAAACGATTTGAATACTGCTGGAAATGTAACAGTGACCATTACACAAATTACTTCAGTCGTAGGACTTTGTAATGCAGCGACCATCGGTATTGATCCAATTACTTTTGAGGTATCACCTGAAGTAGAGACACCAGTGTTAACTCCTAACGGGGAAAAATTCTGTGCACCAGAGAATCCAACTATTGCCAACTTGAGTTCGAATGTTACGGGTACTTTAGAAGTGGTTTGGTATGATGCACCAACGGCTGGAACAGCTTATGCAAGTACAGATTTACTAATAGATGGTGCTACTTATTATGGTTCCTATTTGACAGCAGCCGGTTGCGAAAGTGTGACTCGTTTACCGGTTACGGTTGATTTAGATAATTGCGAGGATATCATGATTCCTGACGGTTTCTCGCCTAACGGAGATGGTGTGAATGACGCATTCGTGATCAAAAACCTTGCAGAGAAATACCCAAGATTCACTCTAGAAATTTATAACCGTTATGGCAATGTGCTTTATAAAGGCGATATCAACACACCAAATTGGGACGGAACTAATAGCGAAGGCGGCGTCAAGATTGGCGGAAAAAATGTTCCAGTAGGGGTGTATTTCTATATTGTTGAATTCAATGACGGCACCCGCGATCCAAAACAAGGCCGACTATATTTAAGTAGATAAATGAAAATTAAGATGAAAAAAAGAAGCATTCCCTATTTGGTTTTTATCGGTACTTTCCTGATATCTACATTGGCAAAAGCTCAGCAAGATCCGCAGTTCACGCATTATATGTATAATATGAGCGGAATCAACCCCGGATATGCTACCGATAATCCTGGCGTTATCAACGGTGGAGGTCTTTACCGTACACAATGGGTTGGGGCAGTGGGTGCGCCAAAAACAGCGACCGCTTTTGTGCATTCACCTATTGCAAAAAGAGTAGAACTTGGTTTGTCTATCGTTAGCGATGTGATTGGCGATGTGGTTCACGAGAACAATATTTATGCTGACGCGGCTTATGTGATTCCGGTGTCTGCAAACAATAAACTGTCATTCGGTTTGAAAGCTGGTGTTACACTTTTCGATGTCGACTTCAACGGATTTCAGTATACTGATACGCCACCAGATGAAGCTTTCTCTGAAAATGTCAACAAGACTTTCCCGAATATCGGAGCCGGAGCTTTTTACTTCAGCGATCGTTACTATTTAGGATTGTCTGCACCCAACTTGCTTACGACCAAACATCTTGAAACCAAGAATGGAGTTAAAGCGACAGGCGTAGAGGAAATTCATTATTTCTTTACCGGAGGTTACGTTTTCGATTTGACTACCAGTACCAAATTTAAACCCGCATTTATGGCCAAAGCTGTTACCGGCGCACCACTTTCTATGGATTTAACAGCCAACTTCTTATTCAATGACAAGTTCGAACTAGGAGCCGGTTATCGTGTAGATGATGCCGTGAGCGGGCTGGTAGCTTTTACGATTTCACCTAGTATTCGCATAGGATATTCTTATGATTACACACTTTCAAACTTGAGTAAATACAACTCAGGTTCACACGAAATATTCCTATTGTTTGATCTGGATACTTCAAGTCTTTCGTCTAAAGGATACGATAAATCGCCTAGATTCTTCTAATAATGAGCAACATGAAAAAATACTATTTGATACTTTTAATGCTGTGTTTCAGCCCGAAACTCATCGCCCAAAAAGGAAGCGAGAAGAAGGCCAACTCGTTATTTGAGAAAAGATCTTATGTGAAGGCAGCCGAAATGTATGAGCAGCTTGCCGAGAACCAAAACGTATTGCAGAACCTCGGTGATTGTTATTACAACAATTCCCTGATGAAAGATGCTGTGCGCGCTTATGGTAAATTGTTCCTGACTTTTAAAGACAGCGTCAAACCGGAATATTATTTTAAGTATGCACATGCACTTATGGGTGCCGATGATTATACCAAAGCCGATTTAATTATGGCTGAATACCTCAAATTCGCAGTCAGTACGCCAAAGTTCATCAACAATCTAAAAACGAATGTGCCGTTCAATTATGTGTTGCAACCGATGACCAAGAACACTTCAAACGGCGATTTCGGAATTTCGTTCTATGGCGATAAAGTGGCCTTTGCTTCGTTAAGAACTGCAGAAGGGAAATCTTTTGGGTGGAACGAAAAACCCTATCTGGATTTGTTTAGCGCTGAAGTCAATTCTAAAGGACAACTTACTAACATCGAGCCTTTTCCAAAGGAAATCAACACTAAAACACACGAGAGTTCAGTTACCTTCAGCAAAGATGGTCACATCATGTATTTCAACCGTACCAACGACAAGCAAGTTAAGGTCGGTAATCACAAAGTAGCCAACATCAAGATTTATAAAGCCGAATTTGTTGACGGCAAATGGACGAACATCACGGCGTTACCATTTTGCAGTGACCAATATTCAACGGAACATCCGGTATTAACCAAAGATGGTAAGAAGCTTTATTTCTCTAGTGACATGCCCGGAAGTATCGGTTCGTTCGATATTTTCGTAGTCGATGTAAACGAAGACGGCACTTACGGAGAACCGGTAAACCTAGGCCCGGCAGTCAATACAATCCATCGCGAGCAGTTTCCCGAAATTTCTAACGACGGCAGCATTTTATACTTTGCCTCAGATGGTCATCAGGGCATGGGCGGACTCGACATCTTCATGAGCAAATCTTTAAACGGAGGCCCGTTTGCCAAACCACTCAATTTGGGAGAAACCATCAACAGCAACATGGACGATTTTGGTTATGTGGTGGATGAGAAAAAGAACATGGGTTATTTTGCTTCGAACCGTAAAATAGGCGATGCACTTTACAGTTTTACTCGCACCGAAAATGAAGAGCGTTATGTTGTAGAGGGCGAAGTTAAAGACAAAAACACCCAAGATTTATTACCGGGAACTTTAGTGTCACTTTATGACGAAAACAATATCCTGATTGGTCAAATGGTTGTTGGAGCAGAAGGCGATTATGTTTTTGCCACCGAGCCCAATAAAAAATACAGAATTGAGGCCATGCGCGATTTTTACATTCCTCACAGCGAAGAGTTCACTACCAATGAAGACGGAAAATTGCGTTACACGATTGAACTATTCATGGAATGTTACGACGATGCTGAAGAAATCATCACCAAACGCCAAGACGGAAAAGTGCAGATTGTACTGGAGAACATCTACTTCGACTTGAACAAATGGGACATTAAATCTGATGCTGCCCGAATTCTTGATGTTTTGGTTGACTTACTCAAAAAATACCCTGAGATGGAAATCCAACTGGGCGCCCATACCGATTCACGCGCTTCAGATACATATAATTTGATGCTTTCAAATAAACGGGCCGCTTCTACCTTGGAGTATCTCGTAGACAACGGAATCAAAAGGAAAAGACTTCGTTCAAAAGGTTTCGGTGAATCCGTGCCTTTGGTGAAATGTGGAAATAACTGTACCGAGCAGGAACATTCCATCAACCGCCGATGCGAGTTTATCATTTTGAAGTAATTAATTTAATTGGGTTAAAATGCCGCTAGGGATAGCGGCATTTTTTTATGGTTAAATCTGAGCTTTCTTCAATTGATGCAACCGAAAGCCACTATATTTGTAAGCGGTTAACTTAAAGGCCTTTTTTATGAAGAAATTACTTTTCGCTTTGTGCTTGACTTCGGTCGTAATGGCGCAACAGCCACGCCCAAAATTGGTGGTCGGTATTGTGGTAGACCAGATGAAAATGGAATACCTCTACCGCTTTTCTGGTGATTTTTCCAGCAACGGTTTTAAAAGACTGATGAACCAAGGCTATACATTTACCAATACGCATTACAATTACTTACCGACATACACAGCGCCGGGCCACGCTTCGATTTATACCGGAACCACTCCCGCAATTCACGGAATTGTCGGCAACGAATGGTTTTCCAGAAGCACTTCCAAAGAACGGTATTGTACCGATGATGAAGCGGTCGAAACTTTGGGTGAAGGCACTAAAGGAGAAGGAAAAATGTCACCCAGAAACCTGCTATCAACCACCATCACAGATGAACTTCGGCTTTCGACCAATTTTAAAGGAAAGGTCGTTGGGATGAGTTTAAAAGACCGCGGTGCTATTTTGCCTGCCGGACATTTTGCCAATTGGGCTTTTTGGTACAGCAAAACCGGCAATTTCATATCGAGTACCTTTTACGGAAAAGCGTTGCCAGAATGGGTAACGGAGTTCAACAAAGAAAAAAATTACGAAACCTTCCTCAATAAGCCATGGCAACTTCTCAAACCTTTGGAAACCTATAACGAAAGTTTGCCCGACGACAATCCGTACGAAGGCAGGCTTTATAAAGTAGACAAACCGGTGTTTCCCTATGACTTGAAGAAGTTATATGCGGCCAACGATGCCGGCGTTTTGCGCACCACGCCATTCGGAAATGATTTCTTGGCCATGTTTGCCAAACGAGCCATTGAAAAAGAAGAGTTGGGTAAAGATAACATAACGGATTTTCTGGCGGTGAGTTTTTCCTCAACCGATTACGTGGGTCACATTCTCGGGCCACGGTCGATTGAATTGCAAGACACTTATTTACGTCTGGATCAAACCATTGCCGATTTGCTAGTTTTCCTAGACAAAAGCGTCGGGAAAGACAATTACTTATTGTTTCTAACTGCCGATCATGCCGGAGCCGAAAATGCCAAATTTCTATCCGACAACCAATACGACGTAAAACCGATTGAACCCAAAGAAATTGCTAAAGGTTTAAGACTGTTTTCAATCGATACCTTCGGCGAAGATTTGGTGTTGAATTATTCTAGCTTTAACGTATTTTTCAACCGCGACAAAATCAAATCTAAAAACCTAGACTTGGCTACTGTAAAACGAACCTTTAAGGAATATTTAATGACTCAGCCGCAGGTGAAAAGAGTTTATACCGAAGAAGAAATTCTTGCCGACAGTGGCAACGATTACCATTTGCATTGTATTGCTAGAGGTTATGATGTTAAGCAAAATGGCGATTTGGTCTTGATTGACCAACCGGGTTTCATCGAGTATGGCGCCACTGGAACTTCGCACGGAACGACTTATAGTTACGACACGCACGTTCCGCTCATCTTCTACGGTTGGAACATTCCCCCGGGAAGTACCGCCGATAGAAAAATCATTACCGAAATCGCCCCGACCATTGCGCTAAAAATTGGGATTACTTTACCTAACGGCACAGAGTCTGAAGTCTTGACTGAGATTATTAATACCAAATAGGCATGATCAGGTTTTTGAATGTTTGCTTGGCTTTATTATCAGTTTTCAATCTTCAGGCACAAGCTTGGCCAGCCTCACCGTGGACCAATGGTATCAATCTGACTAATATCATGGATGCCGCTGGAGTTAATGATTTGAGCGGGCTGCATTTTAATCCTGTAAACAATCGGTTGTATGCCGTGCAGAATGATGGTCGTGTTCGGGTTTTGCAATGGAATGCTATTGCCAGTGGTTTTACCCAAATCGCCAATAAAACTATTGAAGGTGGTCCAGAAGGCATTACCCAAGCCAATCTTTCCGCCAACGAATTCTATACGATGGATGAGAACAATTACGAAATCCGTCGGTATACTTACACGGCTAATTTTTCTTCGGTTACAGAATTTAAACATTGGAATTTGCTCAACGCGCCATCGCCCATGGAAGATACCGGAAATACCGGCCCGGAAGGCATCGTGTTTGTACCCGACAGTTTTTTGAGTGCTGCGGGTTTTATCAGCGAGCAAACCGGTCAATTGTATACTTCTACCAAAGGTTTGGGCGGTTTGTTTTTTGTGGCGCATCAAGACGGTGGTTATGTTTGGGTTTTCGATGTAAATCCGAACACGAACAATGATTTTGCATACGTCGGCAAGTACAAAACCAGTCGCGAAGAAAGCTGTGATTTGGCTTTTGACCGAAGCACCGGTTTGTTATATATACTGCACAATATTTCAGGAAACAATAAACTCGAAGTCACGAATTTGTCGTCGGGTATGATTAGCGGAGAAAGGAAATTTGCTGTGACCAATGAGTTCAATATTCCCGATACGTTTGATGCGAATGACAACATAGAAGGTTTTGCGCTAGTGCCGAAATGTGAAACCAATTCCATAGCCGGCGCGTGGCTGTGCCGCGATGTTGGGAACAATGATGAAAGTTCGATTTTGCAGAGTGCCTTGCGCTGGTTCCATCCGTTTGAGGCAGCCGGTAATTGTACACCATTGGCTGCTGTTGATTTTACTAAAGCTGAAGTTCAACTTTACCCCAATCCTGTCAACGACGAATTGACGGTTTCAAACCTCGGAACCGAGCCTACGCATATTAGGATTTACAATAATCTAGGCCAATTGATGGTGCAAAAAGAAAACCAAAGCCAGACGACCTTGGTTTTAGAAACAACCTATTTACAATCGGGAATTTATATGCTGGAAATTAAAACTGACGCTCTAGTAAGAACCTTGAAATTTCTGAAGCAGTAACTATTTTTTAATAATTTTTTCAGCTTGTTCGCCCGAGTCGTTGTGCAAACTCAAATAGTAAGTTCCGGCGGGATAAGGAAACGGAAAGCTATAATTTTTTTTCCCCGCTGAAGTAATTCTTTCTGTTTTGAATTCCGTAATCCATTTGCCGTTGTTGTCAAAAAGCCTTAAGATGATATGATCGGCACTTTTAAAATTAACATTGAATTCCAATTGATTGCCCACCGGATTGGGCGCTATGTGCACTTCAAGCTTTTCTCTTTCGGCATTTCCCGAAGGATGAGTAGTGCCTAGATTTTCATCGGAGAATTTATAGATTCCATTGCCAGCACAATATGCCAGATTTTCATCAAAAAACTGAATTCGGTTCAGACTGCCGCCAAAACCGGTGTTAGTCCAAGTATTGCCCGCATCAAAGGTTTCGAGAAATCCGGTGTGATGTCCGCCCATCCAGCCATGATTTTCAGTATTGAAACCTACCGCTTGAATATCGGTATCAGGCACTTCTTTTGAAACCCAGTTTTGGCCGCCATCAACAGATTTTACCAATTTGCCATTCAGAGGCGCCATTGACTCTACCGAGCCGAACATGATTTCCGGATTAGAGAAAAGGCGTTGTAATTTCCAAACCCATTCGCCATTGATTCCGGTATGGTAAATTTCGGTCCAACTTGCGCCACCATTAGTGGTTTTGAGAATCACGCCACCGTTGCTGTTGCCGCCAGAAGCAAAGCCAGTATTTTCATCGACGAATAAAACTTCCACCAAACTTTCGGCATAAGCACTCATATCGATAAACTGCCAAGTGGCGCCGCTGTCAACAGATTTGATAATATAAGCCGGACCGAAATAAGTTCCGCAACCGTAAATGGTATGCGTGCCCACCGCGTCAAGCCCGCAAATTACGTCGTTGGGTTCTTCATTTCCGTTAGCGGGCACAACATTGTTAACCAAAGTCCAGTGATTTCCGCCATCATTGGTTTTGTAAAAACCGCCGTTTAGTGTGCCGAGAAAGCCTACATTCTCATTGAGGAATTCGATATTACGGATGTAGATATCGCCCAAATCCAGTTGTAATTCCCAATGGGCACCACCATCCTGAGTTTTGTAAACGAAGCCTCCGCTACCGGCTGCCCAACCCAAATTCGGATTCAAGAAAAACACATCGTCATACCTAGAACCATTAGATTCTGGTAAGATTTCTTGCCAAGTAGGTTGTGCCCATAAACCAGCACTAAGGCCTAAAGCTAGCGTGAGTAATTTTGTTTTCATACTTAGTTTTTTCAATAAAAGTAATATTTTTTTCAAATGAAAATCGGGATTTAAAGCATTAATAATGATTAGAATAGAATCGTCATTTTCCTGTAAATTAAGTTCCTGTTGATAATTTCCGACGAACATTTTTTCGGATATGTTTAGTTTTGGCGCATTATAAAAACACACTTTTGGGAACATTCGTCATCAGCAAACGCGACAACGGAGATTATAAATTCATCTTCGCCACCCGGCGCGGCAAGACTATTTTTACGAGCATCAGCTACAAACAAAAATCAGATTGTGAAAAACTCATTGGCGGGTTCCAACAACATTTTGAATTGTTTGCGATAACCAAAATTCGTAATGCAGGCGGGAAATATTTTTTCAGGCTTTCGAAAGACGGTTTTATTTTGGCCAATAGCCGAAAGTATACCACCGAACTCTTGATGCTCAAAGGAATCAATGAAATAGCCCAACACATTCCCGCAGCCGAGGTGCTCGATTTTTCTGAAAACGATTCGATTTTTCCCGAAGCGGATTTGGTGTTTGCCGAAACAGAAGAAGCCAACAAATAGCAATCTTCGACCTATTAACTGGAAATCCAAAAAAAAGAAAAGCAACAATAGAAAGTGTTCCATACCACTTTGCGACTTCGCGGCTTTGCGAGCTTTTTTTAATCCAACAGAATCTGGTTTCGCAGCAAATCCTCAAAAGTTTCGCGCTCCCGAATCAGGATGCCTTTACCGTCTTTGAATAAAACTTCCGCAGGTTTATAACGCGAGTTGTAGTTGGATGCCATCGTAAAACAATAAGCACCGGCATTTCGGAAACAAAGTATGTCGCCTTCGGTAATTTCGGCAATTCTGCGATTATTGGCAAACGTATCGGTTTCGCAGATGTAGCCGACTACGCTGTAAAAACGTTCTTTTCCTTTGGGGTTGGAAATGTTTTCGATAGCGTGCTGTGAGCCGTAAAACATCGGACGGATTAAATGGTTGAAGCCGCTGTCGATGCTAGCAAAAACCGTTGAAGTCGTTTGTTTGACTACATTCACTTTAGCCAGAAAAAAGCCGGCTTCGCTAACGATGTACTTTCCGGGTTCGAAAGCTAAGGTCAAGTCGCGGCCGTATTCTTTTTCAAAAGCGTTGAAACGTTTGCTGAGCTTTTGGCCAAATTCTTCAATGTCGGTTTCGATGTCGCCTTTTTTGTACGGTACTTTAAAACCACTACCAAAGTCAAGAAAATCCAATGTTTTGAAATGTTTTGCGGCGTCGAACAAAATCTCTGATGCGTATAGAAAAACTTCAATGTCGAGAATGTCCGAGCCGGTATGCATGTGAATGCCATTGATGTGCATGCCTGTATTTTCTACGATGCGCAACAGATGTGGCATTTGGTGGATAGAAATTCCGAATTTGCTATCGATATGGCCGACCGAGATATTGGTGTGTCCGCCTGCCATCACGTGCGGATTGATGCGGATACAAACCGGAACCCGCGGATGCTTGGTGCCGAAATGTTCTAATACGGAAAGATTGTCAATATTGATTTGAACACCTAAAGCGGCGGCTTCTTCAATTTCTTCAAACGAAACGCCATTTGGGGTAAAGATAATTTGCTCAGGAGCAAAACCGGCGTACAACCCGAGCCGTACTTCTTGAATCGAAACCGTGTCAAGGTTGGCCCCGATAACTTTCATGTATTGCAACACCGCTACATTAGACAAGGCTTTTACGGCATAATTGATTCTCACGCGCGCTACTTTAGAAAAGCCATTTTTCAATCGGTCGTATTGCGATTTGATTTTCGCTGCGTCGTAAACGTATAGCGGGCAGCCGAATTCTTGGGCTAAAGCGAGCAATTCTTTGGGTTGCATAAGTGTGGATTTTTGACAAATCTATTGTTACAATCGTTGGTTTGCAAATAATTACAAGAGAATTTAACCTTCAAACGTTTTCGTAAAATCTTAAGGAAAATTTAAGCTGTTAAAGTTTGAAGTATATCGACGAAATACAAAAAATATCGTTTATTTGCATCGACTTCCAACAAAGTATGAGAAAACTTATTGTCTTTTTATTGTTTTCGGTGGCTGGCCTACAAGCGCAGGAAATGTCTCGATTGACTGATGCATCTATCGAAGCCGTAGATAGTGAAGCGCCAATTGGGCTTGACCTGATGGGCGGCAACAAAGAAGGCGTAACCGTATATCCGAATGCCGACAATGACCACATCTTGATTTCGGTGGCCGGTAAAAGAAGCGAGCGCAAGTCGATTTCGATTTCTGATTTTTCTGGACGGATTGTTTTGCAAACACCAAAGTCAGCAGAGAATACTTATTTGGTGGATGTTTCGGGCTTGAAAAAAGACTTTTATATCGTGGAGGTTTATTCCGGTGGCAAAGTGTATCGCAAGAAGTGGTTGCGCAGTTAATTGCCTGATTTTTTTAGCTGTTTTTTCTTTTGGAAACTAGTGCCCTAGCCCCGATAGCAGCGGCACCCTTTTGCCGCTTTCTTTAAGCGGGAAAAGGTAGAGCGGATAGCGGGAAACAGCTTCAAAAAAACTTCCAAATAAAAACCCATTTTGCCCGTCTAGGTTTGATTGATTTTATTATTTTTGTGACACTTTAAAGTCAAATTACTACAAAATGGACATACACGAATACCAAGGAAAAGAAATTCTAGCCAGTTACGGAGTAAAAGTACAACGCGGTCATGTGGCCAACAATCCTCAGGAAGCGGTAGCTATGGCTAAGCAACTCACTGCAGAAACCGGAACCGGATGGCACGTCATTAAAGCACAAGTACATGCAGGCGGGCGCGGAAAAGGCGGCGGTGTGAAGCTCGCTAAAAACCTACAGCAAGTAGAAGAATTGGCAGAACAAATCATCGGCATGCAGCTCATTACGCCACAAACTTCGGCGGAGGGTAAAAAAGTACATAAAGTGCTCATTGCCGAAGATGTGTATTATCCTGGTGAGAGTGAAACGTCTGAATTCTATATGTCGGTACTACTTAACCGTGGCAAAGGCCGCAACATGATCATGTATTCTACCGAAGGCGGAATGGATATCGAAGAAGTAGCCGAAAAAACCCCGCATTTGATTTTCACCGAAGAAATCGATCCGGCGGTTGGTTTGCAAGCTTTTCAGGCGAGAAGAATTGCGTTCAACTTAGGTTTATCAGGCGCAGCGTTCAAAGAAATGACGCAGTTTGTTCCGGCTTTGTATAACGCTTACGTGGGTTGCGATGCGACGATGTTCGAAATCAATCCGGTTTTGAAAACTTCGGATAACAAAATCATTGCAGTTGACGCTAAAGTGAACCTTGACGACAATGCTTTGTACCGTCACCCGAAATATGCTGAAATGCGCGATATCCGTGAGGAAAACCCAATCGAGGTAGAAGCCAAAGCTGCCGGTTTGAATTACGTAGACCTTGACGGAACCGTAGGTTGTATGGTGAACGGAGCCGGACTGGCCATGGCGACGATGGATTTGATTAAATACGCCGGTTTCGAGCCAGCGAACTTCTTGGATGTTGGAGGAACTGCTGATGCGAAACGTGTCGAGTTGGCCTTCAGAATCATCTTGAAAGACCCGAACGTAAAAGCGATTTTGATCAACATTTTCGGAGGAATCGTGCGTTGCGACCGTGTAGCACAAGGGGTTATCGATGCTTACAAAAACATGGGCGATTCTATTAAAGTGCCGATTATCGTTCGTTTGCAAGGAACTAACGCAGAGTTGGCCAAAGAGATGATCGACAATTCAGGCATGCCGATTTTATCTGCGGTGCAATTCCAAGAAGCTGCAGACCAAGTGAAAAAAGCTTTGGGTTCTTAAACAGCATCCCATAATTATAAATGAAATCCCAGGTACCGCAGTGCTTGGGATTTTTTTATGCGAACACTTACAGTTTGGATAGGGCCAAACAGAGCGATATGGTTTTTTTGAATGAGAAGCCGGGAACCTGCTGTGCGCTACAATCTTTTACTTCGAACCCCGAAGCAAAAGGATTTTCACTTCCATCAGGGCTAGGGTTTTAGTAAAGATCAAGAACATTGTTTTTTAAATGAAAATTAGGCCTAGTACCTGAAGTCCACTGGACTTCCTCCTCTTAATATCAAATCATCAGGGCTAGGGCAGTAGCGTAGAGAATATATTTTTCGTTTTTAAATCGGCCTTACTTAAGGAATTGACTTGATGATGTCGTCAATAATTTTCAAATGGTGCTGAGTATGCAAAGCGATGAACTTTTTGGAGCGTTTTAAATCGAGCATTCCAAAAATCGGGTGCTTGAAGAATTTTTTTGCATCGAGGTGATCCAAAGCCAAAACGGCAGCCTTAGCTTTTTCGAATTCTTGTTCAAATTCGGTCGGAGTCATATCCTCTGAGGGAATTACCGATTGTGGCGATTTGGCTTTCCCACGCGGGATTTGGTTCATCAGAAAAACAATACTGCGGGTTTTGTTGAATTGCCAGCGGTATTGCTGCGGATCAGAATGCTGGATTGCGCCAGAAATTTGGTAAATGACTTTCAGACTATGGGCAATATGCCAAGCCACTTCCCGTTCAGAAACCTTCACATTCGCGGCTTCTCTGTATGGCATTTTATGCTCGAGCTGAACCAATAAACGATGCAGTGTTTCCATTAGGATTTCTTTTTCTTGCCGTTGTTGAATTTCACTTTCTCGACTACTTGAATTTTCTGAGCTGGTTTCTTGTCGGCCAATTTTTTCTTGAACTCTGGTTTGAACTTGGAATCGGGTTTGGGCTTTTCAGTTTTCGGTTTTTCCGATTTAAAAGGTTTGGGTTGGGCTTCCTGACGGTGAACCGCAATCACGTCGTTGGGGTTTTTCGGGTTTTCTTTCGTTCCGCGCAGGTAAATCACCAATCCGTTTAGAAAGTTGCGTAGCACCTGATCACCACATTCCATATAATTCGGATGGTCGGCGTTGCGGAAAAAATTGCCAATCTCGCCTTTAGACATTCTAAAATCCACCAATTGAAGAATGTCTACAATCTGGTCATCGCGCAACATCAAAGCCACGCGGAGCTTCTTAAAAATATCGTTATTATTCAACTCTAATTATTCATTATTAATTATTAATTGTTCATTAACTAAAGAAGCCAAAGATAAGCATTTACAAATCCGTCGCGCCATAATTTTTCATTGTGTTGTCCGCCTTTTACAATCACTTTTTTATTGAGCATTTTGCACGCGCAGCGTTTGGTATTCACCAGATATTCTATTCTATTCAAATCGCGAATCATGTCGTCGTCGCCCTCGTTGTCGCCGCAAAGGAAATACACTTTGGTCTTGAATTTCTTTGTTTTTTCCAGCATTTCGGTAATGCCTTGTCGGTTGATCCAGAATGCTGGCGAGAAAACCCCGGCTTTGCCAAAAACTTCCGGGTATTTTAAAACCGCATAAAAGGAAGTCAAGCCGCCCAAAGAACTGCCCATGATGGTCGTGTGTTTTGCGCCAGTTTTGGTGCGGTACTTTTTATCGATTTCGGGTTTGAGTGTCTTGACGATAAAATCTAGGTAAGCATCTGCTTTGCCCCCGCCGTGTTTTTCATTTTTAAATGGCGTAAGCTCTTCGAGGCGTTTTTCATTTCCATGTTCGATACCGACGACAATCACCTGCGCGTTGAGGCTGTCGAGTTTTTCATCAACGTTCCATTCGCCACTAAACGAAGTTTTGGCATCGAACAAGTTCTGCGCATCGTGCATATAAATCACCGGATATTTTTTTTTGGTTGATGATGCGTAATTTTTGGGCAAGTAAAGCCAGATTTTTTTGGTGGTTTGCAATTGCGGCACTTCGAGCGTGAAAGTCGAGACTTGTGGCGAAGCAGTATGTTCTTGTGCTATCGCGGTTGCGGAAAACAAAAGGGCAATGAGTAAGCGAATCGGTTTCAATTTTTTTTCTGGTGAAGATAGGAAAAAGTTGCTAGTTGTTAGTTGATGGTTGTTGGTTCGTTTACGGAAATATATACTGTTTTTTTGAATTGGCTTTTACAATACAGTCTGATGGCTCTTTCATGCTGATGGCTGATAGCTGTAAGCTGATTGCGCCCGACGCCCGACGACCGACGATCGCCAACCATTCTCTCGCGTGAGGGATGGCAGCATTTGTTTGAGCTCTTTTTGCGCTGGCGTTCAGCGTAAAAAAGCGAGTGCGAACAGCCCGACCCTTGGGGCACGCCCAAAATCTGATGATGGTCGAATTGATTTTTTTCTAAATTAGCGCCAAATTCCAGACGATGAATGCCTACGAAGAAAAACTGAATTTACTGGCTGAAATGGTGTCGTTTGCCGTGGTCGATGGGAAACTGCACCCTCGCGAACTGCAATTTCTGACCCTTGTGGCCGACGAACTTCAAATTGCGCCCGAGGATTTTAAACAACTGTTCCATCAGGAATCGTATCCGGTAGTGATTAAGTCGCATTTTCAGCGCATCCAACAATTTTACCGGCTGGCGTTACTAATGCATTGTGACGGTATTTTGCACGAGCGCGAACGAAAGGCAATCAACGAAATTGGCGTAACTATGGGCCTGAATCCGCATGCTGTCAAACGCGTTTTGCAAGCCATGGAAATTTCACCCACGGGCATGATTGCGCCGGAATTTTTACTAGAGGTTTTTCAGGAGCAGAGTAATTAGCTGTCAGCTCTCAGCTTTTAGCTGTATGGTTGAGTAGTGAAATTAAGGGCTAATGACAACTTGATATAAGCTGACCGCTGTCTGCTGACCGCAGTTAGCTTACCCCAACTGCCCTTGCAACGCCTTAATCTCATCCCTTAATTTCGCCGCTTGCATAAAATCTAAATCTTTAGCCGCTTTTTCCATGGCTTTGCGTTTGTCTCGGATGCGTTTTTCGACTTCCGTTTTCGATAAGTATTCTACGGCTGGTTCCGCTGCTTTGGGCGCTTGGTAGCCGAGTTCTTGATCGACCAGCGGGACTTTGGTAAAGGCACTTTCGATTTTTTTGTTGAGCGCCATCGGAGTGATGTTGTTTTCGGTGTTGAAGTTGATTTGCTTGGTTCTGCGGTAATTGGTTTCGTCAATGGTTTTCTGCATACTGTCGGTGATTTTGTCGGCATACATGATGGCTTTTCCGTTGAGGTTTCGCGCGGCGCGTCCAATAGTTTGCGTGAGTGAGCGGTGGCTTCTGAGGAAACCTTCTTTGTCGGCATCGAGTATCGCAACGAGTGAAACTTCGGGTAAATCCAAACCTTCACGCAAAAGGTTGACTCCAATCAGTACGTCGAATATTCCTTTGCGCAAATCCTGCATGATTTCAATGCGTTCGAGTGTATCGACCTCCGAATGGATATAGCGACAACGAATGCTCACTTTGGTCAAGTACTTCGCGAGTTCTTCGGCCATTCTTTTGGTCAAAGTCGTCACCAAAACACGTTCGTCTATTTCGGCGCGTTGCTGGATTTCGTCAATCAAATCGTCAATTTGGTTCAAGCTAGGCCTAATTTCAATTACCGGATCGACCAAACCGGTAGGCCGAATCACTTGCTCAACATAAACGCCGTCGGTTTTTTGCAATTCATAATCGGCTGGTGTGGCCGAAACGTAAATCACTTGGTTCTGCATCGATTCGAATTCCTCGAACTTCAACGGTCGGTTGTCCATCGCGGCGGGCAAACGGAAACCATATTCCACGAGGTTTTCTTTGCGGCTTCTATCGCCACCATACATCGCGTGTACTTGTGACAGCGTCACATGGCTTTCATCAACGACCATCAAATAATCTTTCGGGAAATAATCCAGCAAACAGAACGGGCGCGTGCCGGGCAAACGACCGTCCAGATAACGCGAATAGTTTTCAATGCCCGAGCAGTAACCGAGTTCGCGGATCATTTCCAAATCAAAATTAGTGCGTTCTTCTAAGCGTTTAGCTTCAAGGTTTTTCCCGATTTCGTTGAAATAAGTGACTTGTTTAACCAAATCCTGCTGGATTTCCCAAATGGTGTTTTGCAGCACATCGGGCGAAGTCACAAACATATTGGCCGGATAAATATTGAGCTTATCGTATTGCTCGATGACTTTAGAAGTTTTGGTGTCGAAGCTTTCAATCTGCTCAATCTCATCACCAAAAAAGTGAATCCGGAACGCATCGTCGGCATAACTCGGAAACACTTCTACGGTATCGCCTTTAATGCGGAAATTTCCCGGATTGAAATCCGCTTCAGTCCGTGAATACAAACTTTGCACGAGCATATGTAAAAGTTTCGTTCTAGAAAGCACTTGGTCGCGCATCAAACTGATCACGTTTTTCTGAAACTCGACCGGATTTCCAATACCGTACAAACAAGAAACCGAAGCTACAACCAGCACATCGCGACGCCCGGAAAGCAAAGAAGAAGTCGTACTCAAACGCATTTTTTCCAACTCATCGTTAATCGATAAATCTTTTTCGATGAACACACCGGTCACGGGCATAAAGGCTTCCGGCTGGTAATAGTCGTAATAAGAAACGAAATACTCGACGGCATTGTGCGGAAAGAACTGCTTGAACTCCGAATACAACTGGGCTGCGAGTGTTTTGTTGTGCGCCAAAACCAAAGTCGGCCGCTGGATTTCCTGAATCACATTGGCAATGGTAAAAGTTTTTCCCGAACCGGTCACACCCAGCAAAGTCTGGAATTTCTCGCCGTCGAGCACACCACGAGAGAGTTTTTCAATGGCTTGCGGTTGGTCGCCTTTGGGTTGGTAATCGGAGATAACTTGGAATTTCATGGTTCAGTTGTAGGTTGTAAGTTGTAGGTTTTGTTTAGTGGAATTTATGGTCAACAGGTGTGCTGTAGTAGCATTTAAATTGAAATGCGAAAGTACAAATTTCCGTAATCTAACCGACAATCGACAAAGGTCAACCGATAACTTTTATTTGAAGCCGGGAACCTGCTTTCCGCGCTACACGGTAGCTAGCTCCAATCAGGGCTAGGGGTTCAGGGTAATCAGGTAATTTAGGTGGAATTTGCTGTCAGCTATTAGCTTTCAGCCATCAGTCGTCGGTCGTTGGTCGTCAGTCTTCGGGATTCAGTTGTGAGTTGATGGGTTTGTGCTGAATTAGCGGTGTCTGATTAGCTGTCAGCTTTTAGCTGTTAGCTGTTAGCCTGAGCTCTGGAATCAAAGGCGAACAAGCATTTTAATCTAAAAAAAAAAAAAATGAACTTCAAAAAAATAAGGTTCGATTTTCCGTAAACAATCTAGCAGCGCAGCGGTCTACACGAAGTGCCTCTAAAAAAAGTCAACTTTCCGTAATCTCACCCACAACTCACAACAAAGACCTGTCAGACCAATCTGTTAATTTTAGCATATTGCAGCAACATAATCGTTTTGGCATCTTTGATTTCACCGGTCGCAATCATGTGGTATGCTTCTTCAAAACCAAATTCGAGTACTTCTATATTTTCCTGTTCGTCCGCCACGCCGCCGCCTTCGGCAATTTTCATGTCTTTGGTGTATTCACCGACAAAAAAATACACGATTTCCGTTACCGAACCGGGCGACATATAAACTTCAAATATTTTTTTTACATCGCTCACCAGATAACCGGTTTCTTCTTCGGTTTCGCGCCGGATACAATCTTCGGGGTTGTCGTGTTCGAGAACGCCCGCGCAAGCTTCGATGAGCATTCCGGTTTCGTTCCCGTTTAGGTAAGTGGGCATTCGGAATTGCCGTGTCAGAATGACCGTTTTGTTAGCTTTGTTGTAGAGTAGGATAGTAGCACCGTTGCCGCGGTCGTAGGCTTCACGCACTTGAGTTTCCCAACTCTGGTCTTTTTTCTGGTAGTCAAAAGTGATTTTTCGTAGCGTATACCAATGATCGGCAAGCACTTCAGTATTGGTAATCTTAATTTTTGGATGGGTCATGGAATTGTTGTTTCAAAGTTGAAAGATAACGAAAGTACTGCTTGAAAATTGCCAGTAGAAGAAATGATAAAAAAAAGATAAAATGCGTTTACAACCCACCAAAAGCTATAATTTTACCGCCGAAATCCAAATGGTTTTTACTTAAAAATGAGTCAGTTCACTACAATAAAATTACTATGGTCAGGTTGGGCTTTTTTGGCTTTTTCGACGGTGGCTTTAGCACAAAGTGAATTCTTGAACCCTTCCAATTCGATTGCGCCTCAAGGTAGCGGACTCAGCACTCCAAAAGTATTCAAGCCATCGGTTTTCTCTCCAAGCGCCAAGCCGAACAACAATAACAATTCGTCGATACTCGAAGACAAAAAACTCCAGTTTGTCAAGAACAACCAGTTCGCTAATCCGGGCGATTCTTACAAAGAAAAGCTCAACAACAATCTCAAAGAAGGCGGGCAGGACAACAAAATTTTTCGCAAGAACGAATATTTCGGCGAGTTCATAATCAAAGCAGACCACGTGAAAATCACTTACCGCGATTTCGGTGAAGTCGATGGCGACCAAATCAAATTGTTGGTCAACGGCCGCGAAATGGTGACCGATATTACTTTGCTGGGTGAATTCAGAACCTTCACTCTCGGTTTAGAAAAAGGCTTTAACAAAGTAGAATACGAAGCCATTAATGAAGGTTTCTCCGTACCGAATACGGCAGAATTCCAGATTTTTGACGATGAAGGGCAGCTGATTACAGCCGGGCAGTGGTATTTGGCGACCGGTTTTCGCGCGCAGTTTATGTTGATTCGCGAGTAGTCGTCAAGTGCTTGTTGGTCTTTGATTCCAGCATTCGATCGGATAGCTGTCAGCTTAAAGCTTAATTCCACAGTACGAAACTGACAAACGACAACCCATAACTCAAAAACCTACAACCCATTAATCCACACATTCCATCAAAAGCAAATCGCCTTCGTAGTGGCTGATTGTCACCATGCCGTCTGTTGCAACGCGATTGCTGTTTCCGCTGCGATAACCCATTTGAAGCGATTCGTCGTGTAGCGGATAAACCAAATTATCTGTAGTCACACCATGCACTTGGCCAATCGGAATCAGCGAAATCATAGTGTCTTTCGGATACCATTTTTGGAAATAGCGCGGCAGTAAGTGAATTTTAGAATGGTCGTCGTGGATGACGATTTTCAAATGCTCTCGGTAACGCACGATATTGCTGATGTTGTTCATCGTATGGTCGGCGCGTTTTCCGGTCGCCCAAATCACGTTGACCGCAGGTATTTTTCGGGCAATCAAGTAATCAAAAGCTTTTTCGAGATCGGTTTTGTTTTGGTCGGGCGCGTGAACGATTTCTATCGGGTATTGTTCTTTGACCCATTCCTCGGGCTGGAACCCGCGGTCGAAATCCCCGAGCAGCACATCAACTTTAATGTTGCGCTTGATTACCCGCCGAATCGCAGCATCTAAAACAATAACTAGTGGCGACCATTCGAGCAATTGCCCGAGCAATTCGTCGTGGCAGCTAGCTCCGTTGGCTATGATTAGCGCGGGTTCTTGGTCGTCGCGGACAATGTGGTGGGAAGACACTTTTTAAATAATAATGAATAATTAATAATGAATAACTAGAGTGGAATGCAATATAAAAATTATTCATTATTAATTATCTACTACTGGATGGTGTAAGTTTGCGTGTCTACTTCGCTGAGCCTGAAAAAACCTAGTGCGTAGTTGTCGAAATTGGTTTGGTTCACGATATTGCCTCGAACCGTTGCCGGTGGTGATTGAAATGGCCCGCCATTATTGCTTCCGGCTACACTGAGCAAAATATTCATGTAATTGTAAGACGAACGCGAAATACCGTAATGTGTAATTTCTACCACATCGCCTGCGCTGAGATCGTCGTTGTCTGTGATGCTGTAAAAGGTGTTGCCGTTGTAGAAGCGGTCTTCATCTACGTAATAATCGACTTTGGCGCGGTTGGAATATTTAAAGCGGTACATATAATAATTTTCCTCTAGCGCCGGATCGTTGAAAGTGCTGCGCAACTCGATGTCTTCGCCGAGGATGCCACCATCGTTTTTCTGGATTACTTCTTGAATCGGCGCGACAGATTTGAGCGTTTCAGTAGCCGTATAAGTTTGGCCGCCACTGATGACTGTGAGCGTATACGTTTCGTTAATTTGCGGGATGAAATTCGTGCAAACATATTCTCCGGTGCCAGGAATTTCAATGAAATCGAAGGTGGTGTTCAAGCTGTTTTTGATGTAAACCGTAGCATTAGAAACTACCGGAACCGTGGTATTGTAATAACCGGTTGTGGTGGTAAGTTTGATTTTCTGCTGGTCGCCCGCGGTGCCTTTGTACCAGTTGATGCCCGCGTCAATGACCAATCTTGGTGCTTCGGTGTCCAGTGGTACATCGATGACTTCTTCGCAACTCTGTACTAAAAAAGCTAAGATAAAAATCGGGAGTATGGCTATATATTTTTTCATGATGTCTAGAATTTAAAGTTATAACTCACTGCTGGGATGAATCCGAAAATGGAAGTTCTGACGGCTTCGTTTCGTCCGGTATCGACATTTTCTCGGAAGGTGATCGAAGCGGCATTTTTGCGTCCGTAGAGGTTGTAAATACTGAACACCCACTCGCCTTTCCAATTGCGGTTGGCGTTTTTGCGCGGCGTCAGTGTGGCCGAAATATCGAGATGGTGGTACAATGGCAAACGGTTACCGTTTCTCAAGCCGTAGCTCGGCACGTTAATTTCTTCGATGCGATAATAGCTTCTCGGATAAGTGACCGGTTGCCCGGTTTGCAGGGTGAAATTGGCCCCAAAACTCCATTTCTTGGTCAAGACGTAATTGCTGGTAACGGCTAAATTGTGGGTTTTGTCGTGCAGTGAATTGTACCACTGTCCGTTATTGATTCCGGTTTCAGCCGTCGTTCTGCCAGGCGTTTGTTGTTGCGATTTAGACAAAGTATACGAAATCCAGCCGGTGAGTGCGCCTTCGTTTTTGCGCAGCATCATTTCTAGTCCGTAAGCGCGCATACGACCGTTGAGAATAACTTGCTCAATGGCTTCATTTGCAATAAGGTTGGCACCGTCGATATAGTCGATACGGTTTTTAATTTTCTTGTAGAAAGCTTCTACTTCGAGCGAGTATTTCTCGTTGCTGAAATTCTTGAAATAACCCAAAGCGACTTGGTCGGCCAATTGTGGTTTGATGAACTCGTCACTTGGTGTCCAGACATCCAGCGGTGTTGGAGAGGATGTATTCGAGAGCAGTTGCAGGTATTGTACCATGCGATGATAACTGGCTTTGACCGATTGGTTGTCATCTATTTGATAGGCAATAGAGGCACGCGGTTCAAAGTTGGCGTAGCTTTTAATGACTTCATTTTTTCCGTAATGGACCGAGCCGGTCGGTGTGGCTTTTTCGTATATCTGTTGCTGTTGGTTGAACACTACAGGATTATTGTCTGCGTAGGTGTTGATGCTGGATTCGCCCATGCGGTAGAACAAACTGTAACGCAAGCCGTATGACAGTGAGATTTTTTTCGACACATTTTGTTCCACATCGATATAAGCTGCCGGTTCTAGCGCGGTTTTCTTTTCGAGTTGTTCGTAAAGTATAGCAGATTGACTCGAAAGCGGTTTGACTGTGCCCGGATTGAAGTCATAATAAATCGCATTTACCCCATAATTGAGTTTGAAATTGTCGGAAATGTAGTTCTTGAAATCGTATTTGATGTTATAGTTTTTGATGCCTGATTCCCATCGCAAGTCGATAAATCCTAAGTCCAATCCGTAATAATAATCACTGTAAATTAAAGACAGGTTCGAGAATAATTTATCGGAAAACAAATGATTCCAACGCAAATTAAATGTCGCATTGCCATACGTATTAGAGAAACTTTTCTGGATGCTGAACACATCACGACCAAAATAACCTGAAAGGTAAAGGTTGTTGTTGTCGTTGAGTTTGTACGACAATTTGGTGTTCAAATCATAAAAGTAAGCCGTGTTATTTTTTTGTTCTTCGTTGAGTTTGAGAAACAAGTGCGCATACGAAGCACGGCCACCAATCAGGAACGAACCTTTGTCTTTCACGATTGGGCCTTCAGCGAGCAAACGGCTCGAAATCACTCCAATACCGCCATTCATGTGAAAGCCTTTGCTGGAGCCGTCTTTTTGATAGATGTCTAGCACTGAGGAAGCCCGGCCACCGTATCGTGCCGGAATACCGCCTTTATAGAGTTTCAAATCTTTAATTGCATCTGGGTTGAACACGGAAAAGAATCCGAAAACGTGAGACGAATTGAAAATGTTGGCCTCGTCGAGCAAGATTAAGTTTTGGTCTGCCGCGCCACCGCGAACATTGAATCCGGAGGCACCTTCGCCGGCATTAGTGACTCCGGGCAATAACAAAATCGATTTTAATACGTCGACTTCGCCCATTACGACCGGCATTTTCTTGATCGAGGCGATGGAGAGTTTGTTTACGCTCATTTCAGCCTTACGAATGTTGGTGGCTTTGCGGTTGTCGGTGATGACCACTTCCTGCAATTGCTCTTCGATTGCCGAAAGCTTGAAATTGTTTTTGATGTTTCTTTCAAGATTGATGGTTTCGGTTTGCGTCTGGAAACTCATGTAACTTACTTGTAAGGTGTAATTTCCTTTGGGCAGTGTGATCGAATAGAAACCGTATTCGTTGGTGGTGGTTCCGGTTTTGAGCTCTGGGATGAAAACATTAACGCCAATTATGGTCTCGTTGGTTTTGGCGTCGGTAACGGTACCGCTAATGGTGAATTTGTCTTGTGCGAAAGCAATTTGAACCAATAGTAAAAGAAGGAACGTGGGGAAATAAAATAGTTTTTTGGCCATGAATGATTTGATTGTTTGTTTTTTGATTTTTGACCGCAAACGCCTCAAAATATTAGCTTGCGTTTTCGTGTGCCACTAAGACCGGAAGCGTTTAGGTTTGTTACTAACGGAGTTGTTAAATAAATGTTATGTTTGGCATTGATTTTCTTTATTCATTCTACGACAATTTATTATTGGGGCGTTATTCTTTATGATAAATTACTCTAAATGCATTCGATATCGCCTGATGCATAATTGTGGCATGGTCTTCTTGTGGCAAATAGTCAAAATGAATATTAATCTTTTTATTTTCCATTTTATTGATTTTTTCTACCAATAGATTAGCATCTACTTCCATGACTCGAGGTAGTGCGGTAGGGGCGAGTCCTTCTTTCCCCACACCAATGTATACGTCAGTTGGCTTGTTAACCAATACCGGTTTAACATTCAAAAGAGAACCATTATCCCACCACAAACTCGGACTGACAATAACATATTTATTGAAAAGAGAGGGTTTTTTAAATAAAATTTCTGTAGCGAGAAGTCCGCCTAAGGATTGCCCGATAATTGTTTTGGAACTGTGAGCTCTATATCTATTTTGAATAAAAGGTTGGAGTTCTTTCTCAATAAATTCGATGAATTGGTTTGAGTGTCCCGAAGTAGGAAAGTTTTTTTTGTCTGCCTCGACTGTGGTTGGGAAGGTGAAATCCCGTCTTCGGTCTACGGTAGCGATTCCGACCACAATAGATTTTGGTATGATATCTACCCATTCAAAACTGTCGAATTGCACCAGCCCGACCACATGGATAAAATCTTCGTCAGCAGAACCATCGAGTAGATAGATCACAGGATATTTAGTGGTCTCATCAGCCAAATAGCCTTCAGGAAGATAAATGTTCAACAATCTAGTCTCCCCGAGGATTTTGGATTGAAGTTCTTCAGTAGCTCCAATTATGAAAGGTTTGGATTTTCCAATGGTATTTTTTTGCTGACAAAAAGCCCATCCAGTTATTAAGGCAACTGCAAAGATTAATAAGTGCTTCATTTTAATAATGTTTTGTGGTTGTACATTAAAGTTGGGGTTGCCTAATCTCACCCCTTTAGCTGCTGTTTCCCCAGCTTTTTTAGATCAAGGCAACCCCGGAAAATTAAATTTTTATAACGCGATGTGTTGTTTTTTGCCCATTCTCATATTCGACCACTATATAATAAGTTCCAGATTTTAAGCCTGAAATATCAAGCGTTCCATCCTCGATGGGGAATTGGTGTTTTCTGGCCAGCATATCAATCATAGTTGCTGATTTCGGACGGAGATCATCTGGGGTATAAACAAAAATTTTACCCTGAGTGGGAACCGGATAAAGCAATGTTTCGCTTCTTGTTTCCGGAAGGTGGTTACCCAACGATGTAAGATCGATTTTATGTTTGACCACGCCAAGGTCAGTCGTTGCGATGTAGGCTTCGATATCATCCGGTCTAAAATTGAAATCACAGTTATAGCTTTGTATATAGTAAAGGTCAGTTTGGTTAAGGGTTTCCCAAGTAGTACCGCTATCTTTTGAATAATGGATTTCAAACCTAGAAATAGGACCATCATACTGTGCTCCGATAATCACTTCTGGGTGCAGGTCCGAGTGGACTATTTTATCTACAACGTGGTTGGAAATCAATTGCCAAGTATGGCCACCGCTGTATGATGTATATATTCCCGCGGTAGTTGCCAGAGTCACTTGTTGCGGATCTAACGGATTTTGTGAAATGTCTAAGATAGTGTCGTGGTCGGGATCCAGCCCTTGCAGCCCATTGTCTAACAGTTGCCACTGCGGGAGCGCTACACTGCCTGTTAGTTTATAGATTTTTGTACCTAGATTAATCAAAAGAGATCCATTCGCTATTGCTAAACTATACCCTAAGGTCTGTGTAGGAAGCGCCAATTCATGCAGTTCTGGGTTAGTGTCATTCGGGTCGTAGTAAAATAAACGGCTGTACTCATAGCCCTCTATTGTGTTGTATGCCAAAAGCAACCAATGTTTGCCCAGACCGGTCAGATACTCGTGGACACCAATGCATTCTGTTGTAAATGACGCTTCTAAAGTCGCTCCATATTGACTATAAATATTTACAGTATTGCCAATGAAACCATATAAGTGTTTAGCTACATAATGACTGTTTGATTTGTCATAAACAATCATTGGCGATTCCATTACAGGATAAAGCAATGGGATGACATCATAAGAGGTTTCGACAAGATTGGAAAGATTCCTGTGGCAATGTCCGAATTGAACACCGTGTAAAAGGTGATTGGATTGGTTGTCTTTTTTTAAGCTTACTGATTCAGAGTAAAAGAACGGGGATTTTACCTTGGTAAAGGTCTGTCCGCCATCGTTTGAAAAGAAAGGGTAATAGTTGCAAGCCAGATACATTTCCGAGGAGTTGAACGGATTCATGGTCACATTTAACCCGTAATAGTAGTCGCTGTCAGTATAACCGTAAGTCGTTTTTTGATTTGTTTCAAAATTGTTGGAAGTCAATACTACCTCGTTTTCTTCCAAAACCATTATCCTTGCAGGATTATTTTTGTCAAATTCAATATCCAATATGGCGTTGGAAAGGAAATCATTCCATTGGATCGGGATGATTTCCCAATTATCTCCGCCGTCATAAGAACGATACAGGTTCTCGGTGGATCCATAGTATCCCAAGTTCGTCCCTAATAAGATATGGTTCGGGTCGGTGGGATGAAATGCAAAACAATCTAGCACCACCCCGGGTAGTTTTTCAGTCCAATGTTGCCCGAAATCGTCTGATATCAGCAAGCCCCCTTCCTCATCATTGGGTCCGGAAGCCAACGCGACATATAAGCGTTGTGGGATATTTCGGCCCAAAGCCACATTGTTCACGTGAATCATGTTATTGTCCTGATGCGAATAAATCATATCCCATGATGTCCCTCCGGTTTGGGTATAGTACACCCGAGAGAACGCACCAAATCCGACTCTGTATCGCAGGTAAATAATGAGTTGATTGGTGTTGTCAGGATTGATATCGAACTTACTGACATGTTCCTCGTCTGAAGGCCCTCCATCTTCAGGATAATTAGGAATGGGCACTTCAAAGGTATGTTCAATGGTATTGTCATCGATATTGAGCAAGACAATGTTGTTTTGATGGTAAGTTTGCGAAATAGCAAAGGCAATTCGATGGTCATCGATAATTTTCAAATTGGTCAACCGCGCGTTATTATCTGGATATGAATAATGAACAGACCAATTTTGTCCATTGTCCGTAGAAGTGAGGATGTGGTTCTGTAGGCTCAAGGCAAACAATCTTCCAGGATCGCTGGGATGATAGTGGATGTCGAAAATCCGACCGTATTCATTAGATCCGACCAACTCAGCCTGCGCAATTGAAGACTGAAACAGCAATAATCCGAATAAAATTAAAAGTTTTCTTTTCATAGTTTTTCATTGTTTAGTTTTTAGTTATTGATTTATTTGAAACAAATAATTAAATCATTTACTCGTGTGGCAGTATTGTGCATTTGACTAAAGATTTATATTTGCGAAGGCAAAAATCGGAGGTGTAAGGCTCTAATAAGTTTCAGCCTATAAGATGAAACTCAAATTTTATTATTTTCAACTTTCACCCAATCAATGGGATAAGTGAACATATGATCATTTTTCGATTCACCAAATGAAGATGTATTCGTAAATTATTAGTGTCTTGTGATGATTTGCGACATGTTAGCGATATTAACCAAAGCTCGATAAAAAAATACAGTCATGCTGTTCGTACTAGGAATTTCCATTTCGTTATTTCTTTGTTTTTTGTTGGTTTTCAAACAATCCAAATCCAGGGCAGATTACATACTTGCCGCATGGCTGTTCGTTATTTTCGCCCATTTAGCACTTTTCAAAATCCATGATGCGCTTAGGGCTGATTACTTTTCATATTTATATGGTATAGAAGCACCATTGCCATTTTTGCACGGGCCATTATTATATCTGTATTTGGCCGCTTTGACGAATCATTTTCCCGTAGGTCGATATAGGTTTTTGATTCATTTTATGCCTTTTCTGTTTTCCTACCTGACCATGATTCCCTTTTTTTGTTTGTCGGCTCAGGAAAAGGAATATATTTATCGGCATGATGGTATAGGCTATGAGGATTTTGTATTCTACAGTTCTATTTTTATCAACATCTCTGGGGTATATTATGTCTTCCGGTCAATAGTACTGTTAAGGAGGCACCGAAAAGACATCTTGCATCAGTTTTCAGATATCGACAGAATAAATTTGCAATGGATGACCGGCCTCATTATCGGGATAGGGGCCATCTGGATTGCTGTGCTGTTTGGTAATGATCAGCAAGTATTTGCCTTGGCTGTATTTGTAGTATTGTATATCGGATATTTTGGAATCAATCAGGTCAGGATATTTGGTAACGCCGTGATTACTCAGTCCACCACAATGACTTCAAATGTTTCCCAAGTGACAGCCACGTTAGAAGAAGTTTCTCAAGAAAATAAATTACACGAAAACGTCAAATACGCAAAGACAGGTTTGAAAAAAGAAGCGGCAATGAAAATCGTACAAGCCTTGGATCAGCTCATGGATCAAGAACATTTATACCGGGACACGTATTTGAAGATTTCGGATTTGGCACTCAAATTAGATATCCATCCCAATGTGTTATCACAAGCCATTAATGAGTACAAGAACCAGAATTTTTACGATTATATCAATACCTTAAGGATTAACGAATTTATTTCTTTGATTGGACGGCCTGAAAATCAAAAATATACCATGATGTCATTAGCTTACGATTGCGGTTTCAATTCTAAGTCATCATTCAATAGGCATTTTAAAAGGGTCACAGGAAAAACCCCAACGGAATATGTTGGCCAAGCGATACCGGAGTAACTGTTTTTTTTAGGTTTCAGCTTGTAAGGTCGGGCCTATCCTCGATTTTTTTGTTGAAAATTTGCACCTAAATCAAACTGAAAGATGCAAAATATTAAGACAATTACTATACTGGTTTTGGCTCTTGCTTTTCAAACCGTAGGTGGGCAAAATAGCTGGGATAAATTAAAACACGGAAAAATCCGCATCAACGGGAATAGCTATAAAACTTATCAAGGGAGTATCGAAGTACCGGAAAATTACGATGCGAAGGATAGCAAGTTGATACCCTTATCATTATATATCATCAAATCGAACTCAACCAAGCGTCAAGAACCCGTATTTTTTCTCGACGGTGGCCCCGGAGCGTCCAATATAAAAAAAACGGGAAATCATTATTTATTGGAACACCATGATTTCGTCTGTGTGGGTTATCGCGGAATAGACGGAGCGGTAAAATTAACATCGAAAAAACTTTGTCGGGCCGCTCGAGGACTGAACCATCAAATCCTCAGTGAGAAATCTATTAAAAACTTTAAGAACGAATTGACTCAGTATTTTGTCTCCCTTGAAAAGCAAGGTATGGATTACCGTTTGTATCGAGTGCCGAATGTGATCCATGATATTGATTATGTGCGCCACCATTTGGGTTATCAGCAAATTAATCTCTTAAGTATCAGCTACGGAACACGTTTGGCTCTTTTATATGATTTGAAGTTTCCCGGAGTGGTGAAAAGATCGGTTATGGTAGGTGCCAATCCGCCGAAGCATTTTATCTGGTGGTCTTCCATGAATGAAAAAATCATTGCAAAATATGACGAACTATACCAAAACCAACCCTTTCGATACAAAGGGCCGGGCAGTATCAAACAAGCCATGGAAAAAGCTTTTGCGCAAGTGCCTAAAAAGTGGTCTTTATTTCGGTTAGATCCAGAAAAAATCAGAATGGCTGTTTTTATGATGATGTATGACAGGGATATGGCTGCCATCGCTTTTGATGCTGTTTTTAAAGCTGCTTATAGAAAAGATTACAGTGGATTTTGTGCCATGCAGAAATTTTACAATTATATGTCTTCCCGAAATGTATGGGGCGATATGTTTATAAAAGGAAGCATTGACTATGATCCCGATGTTGATTTTGTTGCCCAGCTTGCTCAAGAGGCGGAATCTACATTGGGTTCCGCTTATTCAAAATTTCTGTGGGGTGCGATGCCAGAAATTTTAAAATCAATTTCGATTCCCCGAGAATACAAAAATATCAGGAAAACACCAACCGAGACACTCGTTATCAGTGGGAGTCTAGATATTTCCACTCCATCAGATTATGCTACTAATGAACTCATGCCTTTTCTAATAAACGGTAAACAGGTAGTCTTGGAAAACAGTTCGCATGCTGATCTAATTAATAAACAAATTGAGAACTATCGAAAAACGGTGGCGTCGTATTTTGATTCGGGCATTCTCAGGGACAATGCATTTGATCGGGATCAGGTTGAATTCAAACCTAAAAAGAACCTCAATCTACTAACGAAGATTTTGTATCCTTTTCTGTTTTTAATTAAATAAGCACAATAAAAAAAGGCAACCGTTTCCAGTTACCTTTTATATTCTTAAAGCGGTTGATTAACCTAATTTCTTTTCCAAATTTTCTTTGATGGCTTCCAAGAAAGCTTCGGTCGTTAGATAGTCTACGCTGGTTAAACCTTCCGGTTTTACGAGCATCGCTAAATCTTTGGTCATTTTGCCGCTTTCTACGGTATCGATACAAACTTGCTCTAAAGCTTGGCAGAATCCAATCAATTCTTGGTTGTTGTCCAGTTTTCCTCTGTGCTCTAGTCCGCGTGTCCAAGCGAAAATAGAAGCAATCGGGTTGGTCGAAGTGGCTCTTCCTTTTTGGTGTTCGCGGTAATGGCGTGTCACGGTTCCGTGTGCGGCTTCGGCTTCTACGGTTTTTCCGTCAGGTGTTACTAAAACTGAAGTCATCAATCCTAAAGATCCAAAACCTTGCGCTACCGTATCAGATTGTACGTCGCCGTCGTAGTTCTTGCAAGCCCAAACGAATCCACCGTTCCATTTCATTGCAGAAGCAACCATATCATCAATCAATCGGTGCTCGTACACCATGCCGTTTTTCTCGAAATCCGCTTTGTAATGCTCTTGGTACACCTCTTCGAAAATGTCTTTAAAACGTCCGTCGTAAGCTTTCAAAATCGTGTTTTTGGTCGAAAGGTATAACGGCCATTTTTTCGTGAGTGCCATCTGGAATGAAGAATGCGCGAATCCGTAGATGCTTTCGTCGGTGTTGTACATGCTCATCGCCACACCGTCGCCTTTGAAATCGTAGACTTTCCACTCGGTAGTTTCTCCTGCTTCATTAGTGAACGACATGGTTAAAGTACCTTTTCCTTTGATAACTTTATCAGTCGCTTTATATTGATCGCCAAAAGCGTGACGACCAATCACAATCGGTTTGGTCCAGCCTTGAACATAACGCGGCACATTGCTCATGATAATCGGCTCACGGAAAACGGTTCCACCGACGATATTACGGATGGTTCCGTTGGGCGATTTCCACATTTCTGAAAGGTTGAATTCTTTCACGCGCTCTTCATCTGGCGTAATGGTCGCGCATTTGATACCGACATTGTATTTCTTGATGGCTTCGGCTGAGTCAATCGTAATTTGGTCTTTAGTGGCTTCGCGGCTTTCGATGCCTAAATCGTAGTATTTGATATCGAGATCCAGATAAGGAAGGATCAATTTTTCTTTGATAAAAGCCCAAATGATGCGTGTCATTTCATCGCCGTCGAGTTCCACCACGGGATTGACTACTTTAATTTTTGCCATGCTGATTGATATTAATGAGTTTGTAATTTTTTGCGGAAACAAATATATTAAAATCCGCTGCAAATCAGCCAGCTTGCCCAGCGAAAACGATTGATTTGCGGATTTGTGAATTTGGGTTTGTCAAAAATAGCAAAGTGTTAATTTAAGGTGAGAAAATTATTAAAATGTCAGATTTCAGTTCGATTCGGAGCAAAAAAAATCCCGATGGTGAAATCGGGACTTCTATAATATTGAGCGAAAAGATTATCTTCTTTTATCTCTGATTTTCGCTTTCTTACCGGTAAGTTCTCTGAAGTAGAAAATTCTAGCTCTACGAACGTGACCTTTCTTGTTGATTTCGATTTTTTGCAATGCAGGCAAGTTCACCGGGAAGATACGCTCAACACCAACTGAACCTGACATTTTACGGATTGTGAAAGTTTCAGTAACACCTGAACCTCTTCTTTGGATCACAACGCCTTTGAAAAACTGCGTTCTGGTTTTTTCACCTTCTTTAATTTCGTAGTAAACGGTAATGGTATCACCTGCTCCGAATTCTGGGAAATCTTTTTTAGCTACTAATTCGTTCTGTACGAATTCTAATAAATTTGCCATGACTAATGGTTTAAATAAAAGTTTTAAAATCAGAGCAACATGCACGGTTCTCGCCAGAGGTTGGTCTAAGTGGGCGCAAATTTAATTAATAATTAATAATTAACAAGGAATAATTTGAAAAAATATACTACTGTAACCACCTCATTATTAATTATTATTCATTGAGCAAGTCGGGACGACGCGCTTTTGTATGCTCATACGCCATGTCTTCACGCCATTTTTCGATTTTTCCGGCGTGGCCACTGGTCAAAACTTCAGGTACTTTCCAGCCGTTGTAGTCTGCTGGGCGCGTATAAATTGGCGGTGATAATAAATTGTCTTGGAAACTGTCGGTCAAGGCCGAAGTCTCGTCGCTCAAAACACCGGGAATCAATCTAATCAACGCATCGCTCAAAACCATTGCGCCGAGTTCACCTCCGCTTAAAACGTAATCGCCAATAGAAATTTCCTTCGTAATAAAATGATCGCGCACCCGTTGGTCCACACCTTTATAGTGCCCACACAGGATAATAATGTTTTCATACAATGACATGCTGTTGGCCATTTTCTGGTTCAGCGTTTCGCCATCGGGTGTCATGTAAATCACCTCGTCGTATTGGCGTTCACTTTTCAAATGCGTGATACAAGCATCAATCGGTTGCACGGTCATCACCATACCAGCACCGCCTCCAAACGGGTAATCGTCTACGCTTTTTTGTTTGTTGGTCGTGTAGTCGCGCAGGTTGTGGATGTGCACTTCCACAAGGCCTTTATCGATAGCGCGTTTCATAATCGAAGCTTCAAACGGGCTGCGTAAAAGTTCCGGTAAAACGGTAATGATGTCGATTCTCATGCGGCAAATGTACAAAGTTTTGGATTTTTTTTACTGCGTCAGTTCACTTCGCTTGGGTCAGAAGCCGGGAACCTGCTCTTCGCAGTGCACGGCACTTTGCTGCGATCAGGGCTAGGGCAATTTCCTGAGATAAACTTTTATCTTAAGCAATCAAACTCCGAATTGCCTTAAATGATGGTCGAGATGTTTCCACATGAGCATATCCCATTCTTCAATGGTAAGTGGCCCCCAAAACGGATGTTTGTGAAGTTTGATGCAACTTGGGCCTTCCTGGGCAAATTTCCGGAATGCCTGAATCAAATCTTTTTTACTGACTTCAAAGTCGGGTTGGTCTGTTATGACAAACTCTTTGGCAGTTGGGCTGTTTTTGTCGAGGTTACCTTTGACAATCACTTTGTTTTTGAGCAATCGACCCAATAATCTGAAAATGAACAGCACCTTTAATTCTATTTTTCCATAAGCTACTTCAATAGCTTTGGTGCTGTGCACGAACATTTGGTTTACACTCATTTTTCCCCATAATGCTTGGGTTTGTGGGGTTAGTTTTTCAATTCTATCGACCATCGCCTGATTATCGATCGGGTTAAATACTGAAGCCATAAGAAGTTATTTTTTAGCGTTTTCAAATTTAGCATATTAAAGTTACCTTTGCCGCTCAATTTTAAAAACACCAAAAATGGAAAACGGTATATACGCTAAATTCAACACGCCTAAAGGCTCGATTTTAGTAAAACTCACCCACGATTTAACACCGGGAACGGTCGGCAATTTTGTTGCATTGGCTGAAGGAAATCTTGAGAACAAAGTAAAACCACAAGGCCAAAAATACTATGACGGCTTAAAATTCCACCGCGTGATTCCAGACTTCATGATTCAAGGCGGTTGTCCGCAAGGCATCGGCACCGGTGGTCCGGGTTACAACTTCGACGATGAGTTCCACCACGATTTGCGCCACGATGGCCCAGGCGTTTTGTCTATGGCCAATTCAGGGCCGGGCAGCAATGGTTCGCAGTTTTTTATTACGCATGTCGCTACGCCTTGGCTCGATAATAAACACACCGTTTTCGGAAATGTGGTAGAAGGCCAAGATGTTGTTGATGCTATTGCACAAGGTGACACCATGGATTCGGTAGAAATCATCCGTGTAGGTGAAGAAGCCCAAAAATGGAATGCCGTAGAAGCTTTCAGAACCTTTGAAGGATCACGCGCCAAACGAGAAGCAGCAGAGCGCGAAGCAGCCGAAGCCGCTATGGAAAAACTGGCCGCCGGATTCGACAAAACTGAAAGCGGATTGCGCTACAAAATGATTCAGAAAGGAAATGGTAAAAAAGCCGAGAAAGGCAGAACCGTTGCGGTACATTATTCTGGTTCGTTAGATAATGGCAAAGTATTCGATTCGTCTTACGCGAGAAAAAAGCCTATTGAATTTCCTTTGGGAATGGGTCACGTTATCGAAGGCTGGGATGAAGGTATAGCGCTTTTACAAGTAGGAGATAAGGCCCGTTTTGTAATTCCATCGCATTTGGGTTATGGTTCGCGCGGAGCCGGAGGAGTGATTCCACCTAATGCGACACTAGTTTTTGATGTAGAACTTATGGATGTAAAATAAAATTTCGCTTAAAAAGGCTAAAAAAATAAAACCCGACGATTGATTATTGTCGGGTTTTTTTATATTTGAAAAACAAACATCAGATATGAAATTAAAGTACCTAGCATTATGCCTTACCGCAGGATTGATTTATTCTTGTGCTTCTAAATCGTCAACCGCTGCAACGCCACCGCCACCGCCAACACCTAACACGGCTGTAGTTAAGGATGTCGTGACAGATGAAGCCTCAGGAAAAGTAGCTTATGAAAATCACTGTGGTAAATGCCATAAACTTTTCGACCCCAAAGATTTTTCAAAAACTGAGTGGGCACCCATCCTAGTGAGAATGCAAAAGAAAGCCAAATTGTCTGATGCAGAAATGGCACCCATCACGAATTATATTTATACCCAATTATAATTATTTCAAGTAGTTACTTGAAAAAGCATCCTTTTTTGGATGCTTTTTTTATTTTGTTTAAGTCGCGGGCAAAATCATTGGTCAATGAATTTCTTATTTTGCTGGGTTGGGTTGTTTTTGTATTGAAAATAAGCGCTTTAAGTCGTTAAACAGTCTAGTTAATTTTTTCACAAACTTTAATTTGTTTAATGTTTAATGTTTTTTGTTAAACAAAATCAATATAGATTTGCTGCAAACAAAAATCAAACGACTATGAAAAATTTAATTAGAACTTTTGCAGTATTTGCACTTTGCTTGTCAGTATTGTCTTGCAGCGACGACGATGATGACAACACAACGTCAACTCCACAGACCATTGCCGCTATTGCGTCGGGTAATCCTAATTTGTCTACTTTGGTTAGCGCGTTAAACAGAACCGGATTGACAGCTACTTTTAACTCGGCTGGCGATTACACCGTTTTCGCTCCAACCAACGACAAGTTCGCAGCTTTTCTCTCTGCAAACGGTTATGCTAACCTTGAGGCCGTTCCGGTAGATGCTCTACGAGAAATTCTCAGAAACCACGTTCTTGGTACGTCATTAACCGCTTCTGAACTTACCACAGGTTATGTAAAAACATTAGCCAAAGGTTCGGCATCAACAACCAATACCTTGAGTATGTATGTGGAAGTGACAGCAGGAAATGTAAAATTAAATGGTGGCGCTTCAAACAAAGGAGCTTCAGTAGTCACAGCAAACATTAATGCTTCCAACGGAGTAATTCATGTTGTCGATAACGTGATTGCCTTGCCAACAGTTGTGAATCATGCTATCGCAAATCCAAATTTCACTTCATTGGTTGGCGCTTTAACTGGAGCAGGTCAGCCTGATTTTGTTGGGATTCTCTCCGGAGCCGGGCCATTCACCGTTTTTGCCCCGACCAACAATGCTTTCACCGACTTGAATACAGAGTTGGCACCGGGCGGAATTGCTGGCGTGAGCGCTGAAAATCTAACTAAAGTACTGCAATATCATGTAGTTAGCCCAGCCAATGTTTTGGCAGCAAGTTTAACAGAAGGGCAAGTGGTCAACACACTACAAACACCGCAGAGTTTTACAGTTTTACTAAACGGCGGCGCACGACTTAAAGATGCCAACAACCGTGAGTGTCCGATTACTGCCACTGATGTACAAGCGGCTAACGGGGTGATTCACGTACTGAGCAAAGTGCTTTTGCCAACCTTTTAATCTTCGCTGGGAAAAATGCTATGAAAAGGAAGATTACAGCCTGATACGAGATTGGGCTGTTAACACGGGTAGTATAGATTTACGTTTGTATTTCTTTACTTCCCGTGTTTTTTATTGTACCGAAAAACCGTCGGGTAAAACAGCCCCTTTTTTCACTACGATAATTCCGTCTTTCACCGTATACAAAGGAGTGTTTGCATCTGCTAGGTGTTTGCCTCCGTTGAGTTTTACATCGTTACCGATACGACAGTTCTTATCGACGATAGTGTTGTTGATGAAACAACGTTCGCCAATTCCGATGTTCTGAATATTGTGCTGGATGTTGTGTCGGATTTCTTCCAGGTTCTGATAATAATCGTTGCCCATCAGATACGAATTGAAAATCGTCGTGCCATGACCGATACGGCTTCTAATCCCAATTACCGAATGTTCAATCGTGGCCGAATTAATAATACAACCTTCTGCAATAATCGAGCGGTCAAAATTAGAAGCGCCCGTAATTTTCGATGGCGGCAAAACCCTGGTTCTGGTATAAACGCGGCTCGAATTATCGAACAAATTGAACTTCGGAAGCTCATCGGTCAATCCCAAGTTGGCTTCAAAAAACGAATCGATGTTTCCGATATCGGTCCAGTAACCTTCATATTGATAGCTCAACACTTTTTCCTTTCCGATGGATTGCGGGATGATTTCCTTACCGAAGTCTTTCGTGTCCGGATTGCCCATCAGTTGGATCAGCAAATCGCGGTTGAAGATGTAAATTCCCATCGAGGCCAAATAGTGCTTGCCTTCCGCTTTCATTTCGTCGCTAACTTCCGAAGTCCATTCTGGCAAGAATTCCGCCGCAGGTTTTTCGATGAATGAGGTAATCCAGTTCTCGGAATCCGTTTTTAAAATTCCGAATTCAGGAGCTTCTTTAGCAGTTACGGGTAAAGTCGCTATGGAAATGGTAGCACCACTTTTCTGATGCGCTTGAATCATTTCGTTGAAATCCATCTGATACAACTGATCGCCCGAGAGAATGAGTGCATAATCAAAATCGTGGTTCAAAAAATGTTGCATACATTGGCGCACGGCATCGGCAGTTCCTTGAAACCAACGCGGGTTATCAGGCGTTTGTTCCGCAGCCAAAATGTCCACAAATGCCGAACTGAACGTACTGAAATGATAAGTGTTTTTAATGTGCTGGTTCAGCGAAGCCGAATTGAATTGTGTCAAGACAAACATCCGCTGAATTTGCGAATTGATGCAATTTGAAATCGGAATATCCACCAAACGGTATTTTCCGGCAATCGGTACCGCAGGTTTAGAACGGCTTTCGGTAAGTGGCGCCAAACGCGATCCTTGTCCGCCGCCGAGTATAATGGCTAAAGTAGATTTGCTCATGTGAACTATTTTAAAGATTCGTAAACGTCTATGTATTCTGTAGCGACCTTATCCCAAGAATGGTCAATTTGTTGGATGTATTTTCGGATGGCATCGAAAGTTTTGGGTTGGTCAAACAGTTGGATTGCCCGAGAAATCGAATGAATCACATCAGAAACACTCGTCTCGTTGTGGCAAATTCCGAAACCGCCGTCGCCAATATCGAGCACGGTATCTCGCAAGCCGCCGGTTCTTCTGACAATCGGAATGGTGCCATACCGCAAAGCATACATTTGGTTCAGTCCGCACGGTTCTATGCGCGATGGCATCAACAGAAAATCCGCTCCTGCGTAGATAATGTGCGCTAGTTTTTCATTGTATCCGATATAGGCGCTGTAATTTCCGGCGTAGAAATTTTGCAAACTCGAAAGTTCTAGTTCTACACCAGTATCGCCCGAACCCAAGATAAGAATATTGATTTTTCCTTGGTTTTGATGCAAAGCCACACTACAAATTTGTGGCAAAAGATCGGCGCCTTTTTCTCCCACCAAACGCCCGATAAACGTAAATAGGGGCAAATCTGGGTTCAAGTGAAATTGCTCACACAAGTAAGCTTTATTGGCGGTCTTTCCTTTTTTGAAATCCTTGAGCGAATAGTTCTTCACCACTAAAGAATCGGTTTTAGTGTTCCAGACTTCGGTGTCAATTCCGTTCAAAATTCCGAGTGATTTCGGACGTTCCCATCGCAAAAGATTTTCCAATCCATTGGCGCGGTTGCTAATTTCATCAAGATAACTTGGCGAAACGGTTGTTACTTTCCACGCACATTTTATACCCGAAGCCAACGGATTAATAGTACCGTTCCATTCCAAATAACCGATTTTAGACAAATCGAACTGTGGCAGGTAATGCAATTTGTCATAACCGAACCAACCTTGGTATTGCCCATTGTGAATCGTGAGAATGGTAGGCGTCAACCGCAAGACTTCGTAGTTCAAACAATGCTGTACCATGAACGGAATCAAAGCAGTATGGTGATCGTGACAATGCAAAATATCCGGACGTTGACGGGTTTCAATCAGCCAATTCAGAAAAGCAATCTGAAAAGACAAAAAACGCTCGGTATCGTCTTCATACGAATAAACATTCGGGCGGTCGAAAAGTTCGGGAATCGCAATTTGGTACAATTCAAAACCTAATTTTCCCGTAGCTTCTTTGGCAATCGAATAAGAAAATACGAAACGACCCAGACGCAATTGGCCTTGATGTACGGTTTCATACTCATTCTCCTGAACGAATTTATTGTTATAAGCCGGAACAACAACTTTAGCCTTATGACCGGCTTGGTTGAGGTATTTGGGCAACGCACCAACCACATCGGCCAATCCGCCCACTTTGGCTACTGGATAACATTCGGCGCTGAGGTGAAAAATTTCCATGAATTGAATTTAGTTTTTTATTTCCATTTGATATTACATCCGATGCTGGGCTTTTGTATTTCGGGCGGCTCTTTTCCTTGAAGCATTAAATCGATGGCTTGTCGCAAATCATAGCCGCTCACCGGAATTCCGTTCGAAGGTCGTGAGTCATCCAACTGGCCGCGATAGAACAGTTTGTTTTGTTTGTCGAATAAGAAAAAATCGGGCGTACAAGCAGCGTCATAAGCTTGGGCAACTTCTTGGCTTTGGTCATATAAATAAGGAAAATCCATTTGGTGTTTGGCTGCAAAGGCTTTCATCAATTCTGGGCTGTCTTGCGGATATTTTATAACGTCATTGCTCGAGATGGCTACAATTCCAATCTGCTGCGCTTGACAGACTTGGCCTATTCGGACAATTTCGTCGATCACGTGAAGCACAAAAGGGCAATGGTTGCACATGAAAATCACGAGTGTTCCTTTTTCGCCCCGCAAATCGCCGTACGAGAAAACTTTTCCAGAAATCGTATCGGGAAGTTTAAAATTTGGAGCTAAGGTGCCCAGCGGAATCATGTTAGAAGCGGTCTGTGCCATTGTATTAGCAAGCGGTTTTGAGATTCTAAATGTAGGAAATAAATTTAAAAATTTTGCTATCGGCAGTAAATGGACGAATGGCTTAAAAATCGAAAATATATTGTTGTTGGTTTCAAAATAGTAATTTTACGCTGCTTCAATTTAAATAGAATCGAAATGGAAATCAACTGGAACGATTTTGAGAAAATAGAAATGCGTGTCGGAACGATTCTCTCCGTAGCAGATTTTCCCCAAGCCAGAAAACCGGCCTATCAAGTCACCATTGATTTTGGTGAAGTAATCGGCATACGGAAATCATCCGCGCAAATTACAAAACGGTACCAAAAGCCTGACTTAATCGGTAAGCAAATAGTTGCAGTAATTAACTTTCCCAAAAAACAAATCGGCCCTTTTATGAGCGAATGTTTGATACTGGGTGCTGTAGGAAATGATCAAGACATTGTGTTGTTGACTCCAGATGTTGTGGTAGCCAATGGGCTGCAGATCGGTTGAGCTAGTGGCGGTAACTCTTAAATGATTGGTTTTTAATTTTCTTGAAGCTTTTCTAGAAAAAATTCAGCAGAGTTACTGAAATTTTACATTTAAAAAATCGTTACAACGGGTAGACTTTAAGTAAACGAATTGTTTTTTAAGGGGTTATCTTCTGAAATAGTTTTATTTTCACAGTATGAATCGCGTATGGGTTTTGTTTTGGATGTTCTTTCTCTGGCCGATAATCGGCTTTGGTTTTACATTTAATGTAACGGCAACACCCGAGAATTGCGCCGGAAGTGGTACGCTCAACTTTACGGTTGCCAACACAGCACCGGGCGGAACGATAGTCTACGAGATCTACGAATTACCCAACATTACCGTTCCGATTGCTACCGTTAGCACTAACATTTTTACTGGGCTTTCTGCCGGAAACTACCGTGTAATTGCCAAAGAAACTGTTGGCACCACCACCACTTCACAACAGCAAGACGTTACTATAACCAATGAAGCGGTCAATTTGGCATTCACCATTCAAAGTTTCAATCAAGCTTGTTCTAGCAATAGCAATATTTCGGTCAATGTTACTTCAGGAGTAGCGGTTTCCTATGAAATTTTTTCAGGCCCGGTTACTTTTCCGTTACAAACCTCCAACACTTTTTCTGGGCTTCCTGTTGGGGTTTATCGCATAAGGGTTTTTGATAATTGTGGAACTGGCGTGGTTTCTACTTTTACAGTGACACTGAATCCAACAGGTTTGACCATCGGAACACCTTCTTTTTCAAATACAACGCCGCCATCTTGCACTGAGTTTATCGCAAGTCACTTAGTTACACCAGCCAACGGAACCGTAATCGGTTATCCGTTACAACTGGTTTTTGAGGTACATCCTCCGGGCGGTGCTCCGGCTCAAACATTTACCAGTTCGGTAGCTAACGGCGATCCTTCTTCAGAAATTATCAGTGAAACCATACCAACTTTTCCGAACCAGAACTATGATTACGATGTAACCATCACTGATTCTTGCGGATCTGTTTTTACGCAAAATTTTTTAGTCAATCAGAACATTTCGCTCACGCCAATTATTTATGATTTGGATTGCAATGCTTATTATTTCGAACTCAAACCCAACAACTACACGCCGCCTTACACTTTGAATTTCACCGTCACGCCACCGGGTTTCAATCCGGCTGTTTTTAATGCGGACTATCCAGGGCCATACAACACCGATACAGTCACTTTTGGAGGCACTTCGGCCCATACGCCAACCGGAAGTTATGAAGTAGTGATTCAAGATGTTTGCGGAAGAACCAATACAGTTCCGTTTACTATTATTGATTTTCCTGCCGCAGCTTCGGCTCTTGCCTACAATAACGGTTGTGCAAGCAATTCGGGCAATATTATAGTTTCGATTCCAGCTTATAAAGTCGTCACGGCCATCATCTTAAGTGCACCTGCCAGTTATCCTTTTCCGTTACCGCACGATGTGACTGCTTTAGTCGATACAACTTTGGGAACACTCACCTTGAATCCTGTTCCGATTGGCGATTATGTAATCATTACGACCAACAATTGCGGCGATTTGATGAGTCCGGTGAATGTCACTGTTCCGGTATATGTCAATCAGGGGTTGCAGAGCGACATTCGCCAAGGTTGTGATTTGAACCGAAGTGCGATTAAAATCTGGAGCGCTAATGCTGCACTGGCTAGTATTACAATTACTGCAGCTCCAGCTAGTTTTTTGCCGAATTTACCATTTGACGGCACCGCCAATATTGCTACTGATGGTAGTTTTTATATGAACCAATTGCCTCAAGGAACTTATAATTTTACGGCAACTGATGCGTGTAATTTCACCAATACGATTATCGTGACGATTGTGCGCGGCTATAGCGTTTTTAGTAATTCTTTTTCACTGCAGGCGAATTGTGGCTCGTTTGATATTCCGCTGAATTATTCTAGTAACGGCAATACGAATGAAACTTTCTGGCTACAGAAGCTAATTGACCCTACCAGCAATATTTGGGGCCATCCCGGAACCGAAGTGGTATATCCGGACGGAACGGTTCCCAACGCGGGCAATAGTTACTCGTTGCAGAACAATACCACGAATTATAACCTGATTTTTAGTGGCACTTTTAGAATTGTCCATAGTTTTTCGACTTACCATAACGGAGCCGATTTCAACAGCGGAAGCGCCGCCAGTTTAGATAAAGAATGTATTGAGTACTTGAGCCCGACTTTGTTTTTTGATCAAGTACTTGAGATTCTCGATGTTTACCGAATGCCTTGCACCAACAACGGCAATCTCGATGTGGTCATTCAGGCCAACGGAGCCGCGCCAATTCATTATACCATCATCGAGAAAGACGGAGCGCCTTTTTTCTTGGATAACTTCAATTCTAATATATTCTACAACTTGCCTGCGGGTTTGTACACTTATCAGCTCGAAGATCCGTGCGGTAATATTTTGACTGGTAGCTTCGATGTAAATCGGTTGCTTTCTCTAATTACGCTACCGCCAGCTGGAAGTTTGCCCGATATTTTGCAATGTAAAACTGTCATAACAGGCAATGAGATTTTCGATTTATCAACTCAAAATGCGGCGATACTTGGTACTCAAAACCCAGCCAATTTTACCTTAAGTTATCATCCGTCATTAGCTGATGTCCAGAACAATACCAATCCGATTTTAAATATCACCAACTACAATCCGGCTACAAATCCGATGACTGTTTTTGTTCGGTTGGTTTATAACCCATTGCCGAATTGTTACGAGACTTCTTCATTCGAATTGTTTGCCGGCCAAGTTCCGGTATTGAACGCCAACCCGAGTTATTTGAGTTGTTCTTTAGCTCCAATTACGTTAGATGTTTCTGCGGGCAATTTACCGACAACCACTTACAATTGGTCTGATGGCTCAAGCGGGGCGACGATTACGGTAAGTCAGCCCGGAATTACACTTCTTACCGTCGAGGCGACAAATAACTACGGAAGTGCCGGTTTGCCTTGTTCCAATTCGCAAAACATCGAAGTTAAGATTTCCGAACCGCCCGTGATTGAAAGTTTCGAAATCAGTGATTGGACGGCCAATGAAAACAGCATTACCGTTATTACTTCTAATTCGGGTTTGTTCGAATATTCGCTGGACGGCATTAATTTTCAGCAAGAGAATACTTTTTCAGGATTGAAACCTGGCGTTTACACAGTTTATGTTCAGGACCAATTGGGCTGCGGTATTACCCAAAAAGAGATTTGGTTGTTGTATTATACGAACTTTTTTACTCCGAATAACGACGCTTACCATGATACTTGGTTTATTGAAAACGCCGAAAACGAACCTGAACTGACCATAGCGATTTTTGACCGTTACGGAAAATTGATCAAATACTTGGGTGCTAAAGAGCGATGGGACGGAACTTACAACGGGCAACAAGCCGTGTCAACCGATTATTGGTTTTTTGTGACCCGAGCTGACGGCCGCACGCACCGCGGACATTTCACGCTCAAGCGATAATTCATTATTTTCCCTATCTTGCCGGTATAAAATAAAACATATGGATTTCTCTGCAAAGATGTTGCGCGAGGATGCGCTCAAAGGAAAAGTAATTGTCGTGACCGGCGGCGGAAGCGGCTTAGGTAAAGCAATGACGCAGTATTTTCTAGAACTCGGGGCAAAAGTGGCCATTACGTCGCGCGACCTTGAAAAACTCAAAATGACTGCCCAAGAACTCGAAGAGAAAACAGGCGGTACTTGTTTACCATTGGCTTGCGATGTGCGCCATTATGACCAAGTAGAAGCCATGCTGGGAGAAGTTTTAAAAACTTTCGGCAAAGTTGATGTTTTACTTAACAATGCAGCCGGGAATTTCATTTCGCCCACCGAACGTTTGTCTGCCAACGCTTTTGATACTATAATTGATATTGTGTTGAAAGGCACCAAAAACTGCACTTTGGCATTCGGCAAGCATTGGATCGATAGCAAGCAAACTTCAGCAACGATCCTTAATATCGTAACTACTTACGCTTTTACCGGTTCGGCTTATGTGGTGCCGAGCGCTACTGCAAAAGCCGGAGTTTTGGCGATGACCAGAAGTTTGGCGGTAGAGTGGGCAAAGTACGGTATTCGTTCTAACGCGATTGCACCCGGGCCATTTCCTACCAAAGGCGCTTGGGACCGATTGCTTCCGGGCGATTTGGCTGAAAAATTCGATATGTCGAAAAAAGTACCACTCAAACGTGTGGGCGACCATCAGGAATTGGCGAATTTGGCCGCTTATCTAGTGTCTGATTTCTCGGCATACATCAACGGGGAAGTGGTTGTGATCGATGGAGGCGAATGGCTCAAAGGCGCCGGGCAGTTCAACTTGTTGGAGCAAATTCCCGAAGAAATGTGGGACATGCTGGAGGCGATGATTAAGGCAAAGAAGGACAAATAGATTTTGAGACCGCTTCGCTGGAAGAATATTTCTTGCGGTGAAGCGGTTTTTTCTCCTAGACCGGATAATTTAGCTTCGAGTTAATGATTTTCTTAATATCAAATGCCTCGGGTTACACGAGCATAGCGAACTGGCGAAGCATATTAAGAGGAGCAAGTCCAGTGGACTTGAGGTAAAGTCCAGATTTTGATTTTAATAGGGCTTTTCAGGATTTATCTCAACGCCTAGCCCGGATAATTTGATATTAAGAGGAGCAAGTCCAGTGGACTTGAGGTAAAGTCCAGATTTTGATTTTAATAGGGCTTTTCAGGATTTATCTCAACGCCTAGCCCGGATAGTAGTGGAAATCCTTTTTTGTTAACGAAAAGAACTTGAGTTTAGCGAGCGTTTAGAACAAAAAAGATTGCAACGGATAGCCGGAAAAAGCTTCTCAAAATTATTATTAATTATTCACTATTTATTATTAATTCGGCGACCCTCAGTTTATTAACTTTTGTTAACAAGTTGCCCTTGAAAAACCCATAATTAATTGTATTTTTACGGCTCAAAAATTTAAAGGTTTACATGGGTAAAATCATTGCTATTGCCAATCAGAAAGGCGGTGTTGGAAAAACAACCACGTCGGTGAATTTGGCTGCATCATTAGGCGTTTTAGAAAAGAAAGTGTTGTTGATCGATGCCGATCCGCAAGCCAATGCAAGTTCGGGCCTCGGAATCGACATTGAAAGTGTGTCGCTGGGAACCTATCAGATGCTGGAACATAGCAACACGCCTGAGGAAGTCACCATTCAGACTACGGCTCCGAATGTTTCGGTAATTCCGGCACACATTGATTTGGTAGCAATTGAAATTGAGCTAGTCGATAAAGAAAACCGCGAGTACATGCTCAAACAAGCTTTGGAGAAAGTCAAAGACCAATACGATTTTATTTTGATTGATTGCGCGCCGTCGTTGGGCTTGCTCACGTTGAATGCACTGACAGCTTCAGATTCGGTAATCATTCCGATCCAATGTGAATACTACGCGCTCGAAGGTTTGGGCAAATTGCTCAACACGATTAAAAGTGTGCAGAAAATACACAATCCGCAGCTCGATATTGAAGGTTTGCTGCTCACAATGTTTGACTCTAGATTGCGTTTATCTAACCAAGTGGTTGAAGAAGTGCAAAAACATTTCAACGATATGGTTTTTGAAACAATCATTCAGAGAAATGTGAAGCTCAGTGAAGCGCCGAGTTTCGGGGAAAGTATCATCAATTACGACGCGACGAGCAAAGGCGCAACAAACTATTTGCACCTAGCGCAAGAAATTATTAAGAAAAACACGCTATAAGATTTATGTCACAAGCAGTCAAAAAACAGGCGTTGGGAAGAGGATTATCTGCCTTGTTGAAAGATCCTGAAAACAATATCCAATCGGTCAACGATAAAAACGCCGACAAAGTAGTCGGGAATATCATCGAACTCGACATCGATGCTATTGAAATCAACCCGTTCCAGCCGAGAAGCAATTTCAACGAAGAAGCACTTCAGGAATTGGCGGTTTCCATCCGTGAATTGGGTGTGATTCAACCGATTACCGTTCGTAAATTAGACTTCAATAAATACCAGTTGATTTCCGGGGAACGCCGTTTGCGCGCTTCGAAAATCAATAAGTTGGCTACTATTCCGGCGTACATCAGAATTGCGAACGACCAGGAATCGCTAGAGATGGCGCTCGTGGAGAACATCCAAAGACACGACCTTGACCCTATTGAAATCGCGCTGTCTTACCAACGTTTGATTGACGAAATCCAACTCACCCAAGAACAAATGAGCGAGCGTGTCGGGAAAAAGCGTTCTACGATTGCCAACTATTTGCGTTTGCTCAAACTCGACCCGATTATCCAAACCGGAATCCGTGACGGGTTTATCAGTATGGGCCACGGCCGTGCGATTATTAATATCGAAGACCAAGACATACAGGCCGATATTTACCAAAAAATCGTCAGCCAAAACTTGTCGGTACGCGAAACTGAAGCGCTCGTGAAAAACTACCAAGACAGTTTGAAACCTACTGCCAAAAAAGCGCCTAAAGCTTCTAATTTTACGATTGCCGACGAAGAAAAGAAAGCCATTTCAGGTTATTTCGGAGCCAAAGTCGATATCAAAATGGCCGGCGGTAAAGGAAAAATCACGATTCCTTTTCATTCTGAGGAAGATTTCCACCGGATTATTAAACTGATTAAAGGCTAAGTGTTGCGGTATGTAGCCATACTGCTGCTGTTTTTGTATGGCGGAAACCAAATTGTTTTCGGCCAGGAGAAAGACACGCCTGTATTGATTACCAAAGATTCGGTCAAAGACAAAGACATCAACCCGCTAGCACCAGCGAAAGCCGCTTTTTATTCTGCTATTTTGCCAGGTTTGGGGCAGGCTTACAACAAAAAATATTGGAAAATACCAATTGTCTATGGCGCTTTGGGAGCGACACTTTATTTTTATACCACCAACAATAATAAATACCACGAATTTCGAGATGCGTATAAAGCGCGTTTGGCCGGAAACCCCGATCCGAAATACGATTATCTCGACGATTCCAGATTGATTGAAGCCCAACGTTTTTATCGCAGAAATCGGGATTTGTCCATGCTGCTCACCATCGGTTTTTATGCTTTGAATATCATCGATGCCAACGTGGATGCGCACTTAGGGCAATTCAACGTGAACGATAATTTGTCATTGCGTACCGATGTGCGCCCAGATGAACGTTACAACAAGCCTACTTTTGGGCTCGCTTTAAATTATACTTTCAAATGAGAATAGCACTACTCGGTTACGGAAAAATGGGAAAGGTGATTGAGCGGATAGCGCTTTCTCGCGGCCATGAAATTGTGCTCAGAAAAACCAGTAATGACAGTTTTGAAGGCCTTGAGAATGCGGATGTTGCGATTGATTTTAGTATTCCCGATGCCGCAGTTGGTAACATTTCGCAATGTTTGCTTACTAACGTGCCGGTAGTTTCAGGAACCACTGGCTGGCTGGCTGATTACGAGAAAATGGTGACTTTTTGTAAAAATAATAACGGCGCTTTTATATACGGATCGAACTTCAGTTTGGGTGTGAACTTGTTTTTTGAATTGAATTCGTATCTGGCTAAAATGATGTCGAAGTTTGATGCTTATAAGGTTTCAATGCAAGAGATTCATCACACACAAAAGCTCGATGCGCCCAGTGGAACAGCTATTACTTTGGCTAAAGAAATTATCGACCATTCCAATTATTCCAGTTGGACGTTGGAAAATGCCAAGGAAGATGAGTTGCTTATTGAAGCCAAGAGAATCGAAAACGTTCCCGGAACGCACACCGTGGTTTACCATTCCGAAGTCGATTCCATTGAAATTAAGCATACGGCACACAATCGCGAAGGGTTTGCCTTAGGTGCTGTATTAGCGGCAGAGTGGATTGTCGGGAAAACCGGTGTTTTTACAATGAAAGATGTATTAAATTTAGACAAATAAAATAGAACGAATAACCTAATAACAGAGTAGAGGTCATGACAATATTTCAATGGTTTGTTTTTTTTCTGATTCTTCAAGTAGTTCATTTCATCGGAACCTGGAAAATTTATGAAGCCGCCGGTCGCAAACGCTGGGAAGCTGCTGTTCCGATTTACAATGCTATCGTTTTAATGAAAATCATCAACCGCCCGACTTGGTGGACAATCCTATTATTTGTGCCCATCGTCAACCTGATTATGTTTCCGGTGGTTTGGGTAGAAACAATTCGCAGTTTCGGAAAAAATTCTACTACGGATACCATTCTTGCCATAGCAACCTTGGGTTTGTATGTGGCTTACGTGAATTACACACAGCCTTTGAATCACATTCCGAACCGAAGCTTGATTCCGACCAATAAAGGTGCTGACACAATCAGTTCATTACTATTTGCGATTGTTGTGGCGACGATTGTGCACACTTATGTGATGCAACCTTACACGATTCCGACTTCTTCGTTGGAGAAATCTTTACTGGTCGGAGATTTTCTTTTTGTGAGTAAATTCCATTACGGCGCGCGCGTTCCTATGACTACCGTAGCGATGCCGATGGTTCATGACACCATTCCGGTGCTGCACAAGAAATCGTATCTGAACAAGCCGCAGTTGCCTTATTTCCGTTTTCCGGGCTTGCAGCAAATCGAGAAGAATGATATTGTGGTTTTCAACTGGCCGGTCGATACGGTGTATAAGTTCTTTGACACTTCTAAACGCAAAGCGGATAAACCGATCGACAAAAAATCAAATTATGTGAAGAGATGTCAGGGAACGCCGGGCGATATGTTGCAGATCAAAGACGGCGTTGTGTTTATCAACGGTAAAGAGTTGGCGCTACCGGAAAGGGCCAAGCCGCAATATTCTTACACCGTGACCACAAATGGTTCTTCTTTTGACCCGACTTACATCGTGAAAGATTTGAATATTACCGATGGCGTATATCAGACTTCACCAAACACTTTCTTGTTTTCTGCCTTAACGACTGAATCTGCAGCGCGTTTGAAAAGCAATCCGATAGTCAACAATATTGTTCGAAATATTGCACATGAGCCCGAACCGACCGTGTTTCCGCAAGTTTCCAACGGTTGGAACAAAGACAATTACGGGCCGATTTACATTCCTGAAGCCGGAAAAACTGTAGCCCTTAATAAAGAGATTTTGCCTTTTTACAAGAGAATCATCACTGAATATGAAGGCAACGACTTAAAAGTGAGCGGCAATGAAATCCGAATCAACGGCAAGGTCGCTACTTCATACACCTTTAAACAAAATTATTATTGGATGATGGGAGACAACCGCCACAACTCTGAAGATAGCCGTTATTGGGGTTATGTGCCGGAGAACCACATTGTTGGAAAGCCGGTTTTTATATGGATGAGTTTGGATTCGCACGGAAGCGGTTTGAATAAAATCCGTTGGGAGCGAATGTTTACTACCGTGGGCGGCGATGGACAACCTTATTCTTATTTCAAGTTCTTTTTGATTGCTTTGGCAGCTTATTTTGGGATCACTACCTATCTGAATAAGAAGAAAGAGAAAGAAACCAACAATTAAAAAGGCAAACACAGATTGCACAGATTAACACAGATTATATCCGTGGAAGTCTGTGCAATCTGTATTAAATATCGTTTTTGATGAACAACATTCTCATTCATCCGACTTATTTCCCATCCATCAGTCATTTTGTAGCGATGGCTCAGGCCGATTCGATCACCCTTGAGATGGACGACAATTTCCAGAAGCAAACCAATCGCAATAGGATGATGATTTACAGCCCGAATGGTATACAACTGTTGAATATTCCGATCAAACACACCAAAGAAGCGCACCAGAAAACCAAAGACGTGAAACTGGAAACGGCTTTTGACTGGCAGAAACAACATTTTAAATCACTCGAAGCAGCCTACAGAACTTCTCCTTTTTTCGAATATTTCGAAGATGCCATCACGCCGATTTTTACCAAGAAGCACACGTTTCTGATGGACTTGAATCTCGAAACTATGGACATTGTATCCAAATGTTTGGCCATGCCGTTTGAGTACAAGCAGACCGCTGAGTATTTCCATGATGCGCCCGATTTTAAAGATTTGCGGAATTTAGCAAACGGCAAGAAAGACACGGCTGTTTTCGACCCATACACGCAAGTTTTCGGCGAAAAGCATGGTTATCTCAATAATTTAAGCATACTCGATTTGTTGTTCAATGAAGGCCGTTATGCGCTAGATTACCTAAAAAAGCAAACGCTTTAAGTTATTCCTCAATTTGAAGCCTGGTCATAATCGGGTAGTGGTCTGAATTCACAAAATCCGGAAAACTCTCAAAACTCTTGACTTTCATGCTGCTGTCGGCAAAAATGTAGTCGATGCGCGCCGGATAGTATTTAAAATGGTAGGTGTTGCCAAAACCACTTCCGGCTTCCTCAAAAGCGTCTTTTAAGGTTCCTTTGATACTGCGATAAACGTACGAATAAGCGCTGTTGTTCATGTCGCCGCAAATAATCACCGGAAAATCACAACGGTTTTTATGGTTCATCACAATCTCCGCCTGTTGCTGCTGTTTTCGAAAAGCAATGCTGATACGGTTAAAAACTAATTGTGATTTCTGCTGGTTGATTTCGTCAATATTCTCGGAAATTTCGTTTACGTCTGGCGATATCTTAATCGATTGCAATTGCATATTGTACACGCGGAGAATGTCTTTTCCTTTTTTGATATCGGCGAAAATGGCACTGTTGTTTGATTTAGGAAACGCCAAATGGCCCTCGTCTATAATCGGGAATTTCGAAAAAATCGCCAGCCCGGATTTGATTTGGTTGCCCTGCATGTTGATATAGCGATAAGGATATACTTTCAAATCGATTTTAGCGCCTTCGGAATATTCCTGAATGCAAAGAATGTCGGGATTTTTATCGTTGATGAAGGTTTTGATGTAGGCGACAACGTCTGTGTCGGGCAGCCAATTGAACAGGTTAAACAGCCGCACATTGTAACTCATTACCGTAAAATCTTTGTCTGTTCTGGGCAAGTCAATCGAAGAGAATTTGTAGAACTTATTGATAAAGGTAATGCCGAGCAACAATACCAACGCGGAAAGCAAGATTTGTTTTTTGAATTGGATCAGCCAATAGATGAAAAACAATCCGTTGAAGATTAATAAGAGCGGCAAAACCAAGGTGAGTACTGCCAAAAATGGAAATAATTTCGGCGCAAGGAAAGGTAACACGTAAGCAAGGAAAGTCAATACAGCCAACACTATATTGGAAAAAAACATGCCTTTATTGAACCAAGAGAGTTGCTTCATTCCTGTTTTCCGGCTTTGAATAGAAATTCCTTTTCGTCTTTGGTCAGGCTGTCGTAACCCGATTTACTGATTTTATCCAGAATTTCGTCGATTTGTTGTTGTGTTTTGTCTTTAGTTACAATTTTTGAAACACGGTTTTGAGGTTTGTCGGTGTTGCGGTGTACTTTTTTGAACGGTGTACTTTTCTTCTGGTTTCGGGCTGCAAACAAACCGGTAATTACGCTGACGATTTTGCTTAAATCAGTTCCGTTTTGGAGCAGTTTGATGTATATAAATCCGAAAAATGCGCCGGAAAGATGCGCGATATGTCCACCGGTATTTTCAGTAAAAATCTGGATCAAATCCAGCAATAATATCACAAAGGTCAGTTGCCACAATTTGACATTGCCGATGAGCAGTAAACGCAAGTTCATGAAAGGCGAGTAAGTAGCTGTTGCCACGAGAACCGCCATAATGGCTCCCGAAGCGCCAACAATTGAAGAAGTATTCCCTGCACTTAAAACCGGATAGAGTATTACAAAAGCCAAACCTGCGAAAATGCCGCTAAGTAAATACAAGCCCAAAAGTTGCTGTTGGTTGAAAAACGTCAGGAACAGCCGGCCCGCAAAGTTAAGGACCATCATATTGAACAACAAATGAAAAAAACCGGCGTGGAAAAAGAAATAAGTTAGTAATGTCCAGGGTTTATAAATCCATTGGGTAATATCAGAGGACAACGCCAACCAATTCGGATAATTGAAAAAACCGAACCTAAATTGGTAGAAAAACAAAATCGACAACAAGAAAACACCACAATTCCAATAGATCAGCTTCTGTTCGAAACCGCCCAATTTGTATTGCATTTTTAAATCGTCTAAAATGTTCATGGTTATTTGGTTTTTAGCAGTGAAATCTCAATACTAACGCCTGACTATATTAATTCCAACGGTTGTTCCTGAATTGGTCTTTCTTCCAGTACCACATCATCAAAAAACCAACTAAGGCGCCGCCAATATGCGCGAAATGGGCGATGCCGGTTCCGCCTCCGAAAATCGAATTTCCTTTAAGACCTAAAAACAAATCCAAGCAAAGCAAGCCGGGCACAAAATACTTGGCTTTAATAGGAACTGGAATAAACATTAGCGCGAGTTCTGCGTTCGGAACCATGAAAGCGAAAGCCACTAGAAGGCCATAGATTGCTCCTGATGCACCAACGGCCGGCGAAGCAAAAGCACTAGTAAAGTTTTGTAATCCGGAATTTCCTAGAGTTTCAATCCAACGCGTGTCCATTTGTTCCTGATTGAGCAAACCGTAGATTTCATCTGGCTTAAAACCGGCCTCGATTAAGGTATTCAACCCTTGATGGAATACCAGATAGTTAACTAAAGTATGTAGGATTGCCGAACCCAAACCACAGGAAATATAGAAGAACAAGAATTTTTTGCCGCCCCAAAAGTGCTCCAGTGCAGAGCCGAACGAATACAATGCAAACATGTTGAAAACAATATGCATAATACCTCCGTGCATGAACATATGAGAAAGCGGTTGCCAGTACTGGAATTTGTCGTTTTCAAAAAAGAAAAGCGAAAGAACATTGTACGCCTGTTCGCCTACCATTTGTGAGCCGATAAAAAACAAAATATTAATAATCAGCAATTGCTTGACCGTTGGGGTAATCTGCATCATAGCGCGAATTTTTTATCTAAATCTTCCACCCGCATCGTGATGAAAGTAGGTTTTTGAAAAGGTGAAACGTCGGGTTCTTTGCAGGCAAACAAACCATTGATTAGGTTTTCTTGCTCTTTTTCACTCAAGTAAGCACCGTTTTTTACCGCGAGGCTTCTAGCCATAGACTTGGCAATAGTATCGCTCTGACTAAAACTGTTGCCGGGAATACCATCTTGCAAGTCACGCAGCAATTCTTCCAGCAAACTCCGCACTTCACTTTCAGTAACATTGGCCGGAATGCCTGAAATAGTCACATCTTGTGTATCTTCTTCAAAATGAAAACCTGTACTGGTCAAAGCGGGCTGCAACTCACGAATCAGATGCAATTCGTGACTTGGGAAATGCAATTGCAAAGGAAACAACAACCGTTGGCTATTTGCTTGTTGTAAAGTCATATTTCCAAGGAATTGCTCATACAGAATGCGTTGGTGGGCACGGTTCTGATTCACGATGAGCATACCTGATTTGATTGGGTTGACGATATATTTTCGTTGAATTTGATACGTTTTATTGCCTTGAGGTTCAGGGTCTTGATTTTCAAATAATGAGGTCGTTATCTCTTCACTTTCGAATTGCATACCCGAAGATTCGGCAATACTGTCGGTGTCGTCTTTCAAGCCTACGTACAAACTTTCCCAAGTTGGCATTGGGCGCTCTTTCTCGTAATGGTGTTGTTTTTTGATTTTGGCTTTGTCGCTGTAAGAAGCCGATTTTTCCTGAGCAAATGGGTTGAAATTACTATCAACTTGAATGGTCGGATAAGTAACTTCAGCGTTTTTATAATGGTAAGGTGTGTCGAGGTTGGCATCGCGGTCGAAATCGAGCACCGGGGCTACATTGAATTGTCCTAAGCTGTGTTTAACCGAAGCGCGTAAAATGGCGTATAGTGCTTGCTCGTCGTCGAATTTGATTTCAGTTTTGGTTGGATGGATGTTGATGTCGATGGACTGCGGCGGAACGTTCAGAAACAAGAAATAACTCGGTTGCGCGCCTTCCTTGAGCAAACCTTCATAAGCATTCATTAAGGCATGGTGCAAATAACCGCTTTTGATGAATCGGTCGTTGACAAAGAAGAATTGTTCGCCTTTGTTTTTTTTAGAGAATTCAGGCTTGCCGACAAAACCGTCGATTTTCAGGATGTCAGTTTCTTCTTGAACCGGAACAAGTTTCTCATTGGTTTTACCAGCAAAAATAGTCACAATGCGTTGCCGAGGATTGCTCTGAGGTAAGATATAAACTTCGCTGCCGTTGTGGTAGAACGAAAAGTGAATCTGCGGATGGGCAAGCGCCACACGCTGGAATTCATCTACAATATGACGAAACTCAATCGTGTCGGATTTCAAGAAATTGCGTCGGGCAGGTATATTGAAAAACAAATTCTTCACCGAAAACGAAGTGCCTTTAGGCAACACGGCTTCTTCTTGCGAAAGGAATTTACTGCCTTCGATAATGAGGTGTGTGCCGAGTTCGTCTTGCTCTTGCTTGGTTTTTAGCTCGATGTGTGCGATGGCTGCGATAGAGGCTAATGCTTCCCCGCGAAACCCTTTGGTGTGCAGTTGGAATAAATCTTCAGCTTTGCGGATTTTTGACGTAGCGTGCCTCTCGAAACACAAACGCGCATCGGTGACACTCATCCCAACACCATTATCGACTACCTGAATCAGTGTTTTTCCAGCGTCTTTGATGATGAGTTTTATTTCGGAAGCCTTGGCGTCGACTGCGTTTTCGAGCAACTCTTTCACTACCGATGCTGGGCGTTGCACCACTTCACCGGCAGCGATTTGGTTGGCAACATGGTCAGGAAGTAATTGGATGATGCTCGACATCGACTTTGTTTTTTAGCAAGGCGTACAAATTTAACTAAAATCCGTCAGCTTTTACAGCCAAGGTTATCTTAAAAAGCAAAAAACCTACTCGTTAAAAGCAGGTTTGTGATGTATATTTTCGGTGGTTACTCTTCTATTTCTAGCGGGTTGTTTTCGATTTGGAGTTGTCCGGGTGGCAGTTCTTGTTGGTTCAGCGAGAAATTCAAACCGGCTTGTTGTCTGAGGTAAGCCATTTTTATCGCTGCGATTGCTGCTTCAGTTCCTTTGTTGCCATGCGCACCGCCGCTTCTGTCGAGAGATTGTTGTTCGTTGTTATCAGTTAGCAAACAAAAAATTACCGGAACATCGGATAATACATTCAAATCTTTGATGCCTTGCGTGACGCCTTCACATACAAATTCAAAGTGCATGGTTTCGCCTTTAATTACGCAGCCAATGGCTATCACAGCATCGACATTTTGGGTTTCAATCATTTTCTTTGAACCGTAAACCAGCTCAAAACTGCCGGGAACATTCCATCTTAAAATGTTCTCAGCCTTTGCGCCGCAATCCAACAAAGCGGCTTCAGCACCCGAAAATAGCCCGTTGGTGATTGGGTCGTTCCATTCAGAAACAACAATCCCAAACCGAAAATCTTTCGCATTTGGGATAGTGTTTTTGTCGTAATTCGATAAGTTTTTATTGGCTGTAGCCATCTCTAGAAGTTTTTAATTTCGAATAACCAAATCAGAAATCAAAAAGCGCGAATTGGGAATTATTGTGCTAAACCAATCAAGCCATCAATGGTTGAGCCTTCCGGAGAAGCTTCGTATTTCTCTTTAATTTCAGTGAAATATTTCAACGCATCTGCTTTTTTGCCCAATGCCAGTGCAGTTTGCCCGGCTTTTAGCAAGAAACGCGGCGTAGTCAAATCGTTTTTGTTCATCTCAGAAGCCTTTAAGTATTGCTCCAAAGCTTTTTCTGATTGCTTTTTTTGAGAATAAGCATCGCCAATCGCACCCACAGCTAAAGTGCTAAGCATCATATCATCTGATTTGAATTTCTCTAACGAAGCAATTGCCTCGTCATTTTTTCCAAGGTTTAAGTAGGCAATTCCGCAGTAGTAGTTGGCCAAGTTCCCGGATGCAGTTCCTGAATATTCATCAGCAATGGCTTTGAAACCCTGTTTTCCTTTTTCTCCGTTTAACGCAATGGTAAATAAAGAATCTGCGTTGGCTGTAGCATCAACTGCTTTTTGAAAAGTTTGTTGGGCATCGAAAATAGCAGTGGCCGCTTCGTCTTCTTTCGGTTGTACGATAAATTTTTGGTACAGTAAATAACCTACGGTTACCAAAGCAATAGCCCCAACTACTCCAAAAATATATTTCTGATTTTTAGCAACCCACTCTTCGGTTTTAGAAGCTGTTTGGTCCAGAGAATTGAAAACACCTGCAGTGGTACTGTCTTTTTCGTCAATTTTTACATCTTCTTCGATGAAAGTGTTTTCTTTTTCTACTTTTTCTTTCGGAGCCTTGTAACCTCTTTTATTATATGTTGCCATTTATATTAAATTTATGAGCCGCAAAAATAAAATTTTTATTCAAACACACGCAAAAAAAAATGTTTTTCTGTCGAATTTTTTCAGCCTGAATGCTTTGGGATTTTTTGGCTGGGTTTTCTTTGGCATTACAAATGTTTTTGAGGGAAGATTCTCGATAATTTTCAATAATTTGCAGCCGCTTAAAAATCAATTGAAATTTCCGGTTTGCCACGATGTATTTAAAATCAATTGCGCTATTCAACTACAAGAATTTTTCTGAAATCGACTTTGAATTCGACAGCAAGATCAATTGCTTCGTGGGGAAGAATGGTGTTGGGAAAACCAACGTGCTCGATGCGATTTACCATTTGGCATACGGGAAAAGCTATTTCAATCCTTTGGCGGTTCAGAATATCAAACATGGCGAGGAGTTTTTTGTCATCGACGGTACTTTCGAGATAAAAAGCCGCAACGAGCAAGTGGTTTGCAGTTTAAAGAAAAACCAGAAGAAAATCTTACGGCGCAATGGGAAATTGTATGAGAAATTCTCCGACCACATTGGGCTCATTCCGCTGGTGATTATTTCTCCGGCCGATCGTGATTTGATAGTTGAAGGCAGTGAAGCCCGCCGAAAATTTATCGACACCGTGATTTCGCAATCCGATCCGGGTTATTTGCAAGAGCTTATACAGTACCAAAAAGTGCTGCAACAGCGTAATGCCTTGCTCAAATACTTTGCCTTGAATCATACGTTTGAGAACGATACTTTGTCGATTTACAACGAACAACTTCATAGGCTCGGGCACCAGATTTACGAAAAGCGCAAAACATTTCTTGAAACGTTTATCCCAATTTTTAACCAACATCATCATGCCATTACAGATTCGCAAGAGGCGGTGCAACTCGTTTACGAAAGCCAATTGCACGATCGGCTGATGTTAGAACTTTTCGAGGAGAATCTGAGCAAAGACCGCATTCTTTATTACACTTCCTGTGGCATCCACAAAGACGATCTTTCTTTTGAAATTGACGGTTTTCCAATCAAGAAATTTGGTTCGCAAGGCCAACAGAAGTCTTTTCTAATAGCGCTCAAGTTGGCTCAGTTTGAGTTTATCAAAAAACAATGCGGCGAGAAACCTTTGTTGCTTTTTGATGATATTTTCGATAAACTAGACGAGTATCGCGTTGGAAAAATCGTGGCCATGGTTAACAATGATGAATTTGGCCAATTGTTTATCTCAGATACACACCCCGAACGCACCGAAAGCATAGTAAAACTGACGCATCAAAGCTATAAAATTTTTAATCTTTAAATTGAGGCGAAATTTGTTTTTCGGTTTCAAAAATTGACTAATTTTGCTGGGCTATTTAAAAAAAATCCCCATGAAAGTTCAACACTTAGGGCTGCTGTTTTTGAGCCTGCTCATTGTTTCCTGCCAAGCGCAAAACAAGGAAAATTACGAGAACATCACCGCGCAGGTTTTCGCTGAAAAACTCAAAGCTACTCCTAACGCACAACTCATAGATGTTCGTACACCTGAAGAATACGCCAGCCAACATATCGACAACGCAAGGAATATCAATATCAACGGAAATGATTTTATCGCCCAAGTAAACCAACTCGACAAAACTAAACCAGTATTCGTGTATTGCATGGTAGGCGGTCGCAGTAAAAAAGCTTCCAACCAACTTGCAGAAATGGGTTTTGCTAAAGTATACGATTTGCAAGGTGGAATCATGAAATGGAATGCTGCAGGTCTAGACAAACCGTCGGATAAAATCATCGGTATGTGTTCGCAGGAATATGGCGATTTGCTCAGAGCTAGCCCGAAAGTACTGATTAATTTTTATGCGACTTGGTGCGAGCCTTGTGTAAAAATGGCGCCTTTTATCAAAAAGATGCAGGCCGAAATGAAAGACCAAGTCAATATTGTTAGACTCAATGCCGATGAAAATAAAACCTTGATTAAAGAATTAAAAATCGATGAACTTCCAGGTCTTTTGTATTATGAAAATGCCGAATTGAAATGGAAGCAACTGGGTTTTATGAGTGAAGAAGAACTGAAAAAAAGATTGCAGTAAAAGATGTTGTCAGCGCAAACCCTTCAATTTCTTGAAGACTTGAAGGCCAACAATAACCGCGAATGGTTTTTGGCCAATAAAAAAAGATACGAAGCCTATAAAGCCGAGTATCACCAACTCATCAGCGATTTACTTGACGCGATGAAGCCGCACGATCCGTCACTGGGCATGTTGGAGGTGAAAGATTGTACGTTTCGAATTAACCGAGATATTCGTTTTTCTAAAGATAAATCACCCTATAAAACCCACATGGGCATTTGGCTACGAACCGGAAATAAAGGCACTGAATCTGCAGGTTATTATCTACAAATCGAAAAAGGCAATGCTTTTGTTGGTGGCGGAATGTACTGCCCGATGCCGGAGCAATTGCAGAAAATCAGAAAGGAAATAGAGTTCTTTTACGACGATTTGGAGCAGATTATCCAAGACAAAAACTTCAAATCTGTTTACGGCAATTTGAGTCGCGACGAGAATTCGACCCTTAAAAACCCACCGCGCGGCTACGATAAAGAACATCCTGCCATTGAATTTTTAAAACTCAAAAGTTTTACGGCCATTCAAAAGTTCGATGCCAAAGAGGCTACCAAGAAAGATTTTGTAGCCCAAGTCAGTCAAAAACTTCTCGCGCTCAAACCGCTGAACGATTATATCAATCGAGCCTTAACTGCCCAAGAATAGTGACTACTTCCAGAAAAAAGATTTTATTTCTCGGTGAAACTTACCGAGCCGATGCGATTACTTGGATGCGCGGTTTGGAAACTTTCGGCTCATTCGAGATAGTTACTTGGGAATTAAAAACTTCCGGCACTGGTTTTTTAAACAGATTCAAAAGGATCGTCGAATATTGCGGTGCGATTTTCAGCATTAGAAAGCTAGTGAAATTACACAGACCAGATATGGTAATTGCCGAACGAACAACCAGTTATGGTTTTCTGGCTGCTTTGTCGGGCGTTCAACCGGTTGCCATTGCCCAGCAAGGAATTACCGACTTGTGGCCCGAAGAGTCGTTGCTCTATCCGATAAAAAAATTAATCCAAAGTTATGCTTTTCGCAAGGCTACACTAATCCACGCTTGGGGTAATGCGATGACCGTTTCGATGAAAAAGGCGAGAGTGGATATGCGTAAAGTAATGGTGCTACCCAAAGGGATTGATCTGGAGCTTTTCAAAAAAAATGACGAATTTAACCCAAACCAACTTCATGCTATCGTCAGCCGTTCGTTGTTCGCCGAATATAAGCACGCTATCATTTTGAAGGCATTTGCGTTGCTAAAGAAACAAGGAATCGGGTTTACGCTGACCATTGTTGGCGATGGCCCGGAAAGGCGAGTATTAGAGAGTTTGTGTCAGAAATTAGACCTTGCCAACGAAGTACATTTCACCGGTCGTATTGTCAATAGCGTCTTGCCCGAATTGCTCAGAAAAGCCAACTTTTATATCAGTATGCCGGTGACTGAAGGTGTTTCGGCTTCTTTATTTGAGGCGATGGCTTCGGGTTGTTATCCGGTAGTGAGCGATGTTTTTGGCAACCAGAGCTGGATTACGCATCGGGAGAACGGACAGCTCATCAAGACTAATGACGAGGAAATGCTTGCGCAAGAATTGCTTTGGGCACTTGAAAATCCGCAATACAGACAGCAGGCGATAGTCAAAAACAGAAAAATGGTTGAAGAGAGAGCCAATTACGCAGTCAATATGAAGCAAATTGCCGATCGGTACCACGAGCTAATTGAACAATATCAAAACCGATAACTGTGTGCGCAATTAACGGAATACTGCATTTTCACTCGCAGCAAAAAATACAAGAGCAGCAACTCCTCAGGATGCGTGACGTATTGGCGCACCGCGGGCCGGATGACCAAGGCATTTTCATTGACCAGAATATTGGTTTAGGCCACCGCAGGTTGTCAATTTTGGATGTCAGTGCCGCCGGGCATCAACCTTTTCTTTCCGAAGACGGACGTTATGCGATGGTGTTCAATGGAGAAATCTACAACTTTAAAGATTTCTATGCTGAACTCAAAAGCCATGGTTTTGAAATTAAGACGCATTCCGATACCGAAGTGCTGTTGAAGCTTTATCAATGTCAAGGTTTGAAAATGCTCAGTAAACTCAACGGTATGTTCGCCTTTGCCATTTGGGACAAACTGGAGCGAAAACTGGTTTTGGTGCGCGATCGGATGGGAGTGAAGCCGCTATATTACGCCTACTATCAGGGCAGTTTCTATTTTGCTTCAGAGCAGAAAGCGCTTTTTACAGCTGGAGTTCCGTTGCAAATTTCCGCTGAGGGCATGCAAGAATATATTTTCAATCGTTTTGTGGCCGGCGAAAATACAATGTTCCGCGAAGTACACAAGGTGTTGCCGGGCCATGTGATGACGATCGATCAGACTGGCAAGTCGACTTCCAGTAAATGGTGGAATCTCAAAAGTGAAATCCAGAACCATCCCGAAATTAAAAATCCGGTTGCATGGTTTCGGGAAACTTTTGACCAATCTATCAGGCTCAGAATGGTTAGCGATGTACCGGTTGGCGTATTACTCAGTGCCGGGCTAGATTCTTCATCGGTCATGTCGTCTTTACATTTTCAGAAATACAAAGAGATTGAGGCTTTCAATATTGCTTTCAAAGAAGAGGAACACAACGAATCGCATTTGGCCAAACGCCTTACACAACAGTATTTGTATCATTTCAATTCTGTGCAACTCGAAGGGAAAGGTCTTTACGACCGGTTAATCCAATCTACTTATTTGCAAGACGAACCGCTGATGCACCTCAATGAACCGCATCTTTTAGCGATTTCGCAATTGGCAAAACCTAAAGTAAAAGTATTGCTTTCCGGTGAAGGTTCAGACGAACTTATGGGCGGTTACGTTAGGTATAAACCACTGCAATTTCCATCGTTGTTGCAATCAGTTGCGCTTTTATCAGGTTGGGATGCTTTTGCCCAAAAACCTCGATTTGAAAAACTCACACGGTATGCTAATATCAAAGACCGACGCGATTTGGTATTTTTTAATGGTAGTAATATTTTTCCCAAAGATATTGCTTCAACCTTTGGCATAAATCAAATGCCAGAGAATGCCTACCGCAAGAAAATCTACCAAGAAGCCCAATCACTATACCCGAACAACCTCAGAAGACAAGCGCTTTATTTTGACCAGCACACCTATTTGTGCTCGCTGCTGGATCGCAATGACCGCTGTACCATGGGCGCTTCGATTGAATGCCGCGAGCCGTTTTTAGACAAAGAGTTGTTGGCAGGCTTGGGTTCGCTGAATGATTCATGGCTGTTTACCGGCAAGAAAGGCAAGTATATTCTCAAAACGGCTATGGAAAAACGATTGCCCTACCAAATCCAGCAATTTCGGAAAGTCGGACTCAGCACACCTTGGAGCGATTACCTAACCAAAAGCCCGGAGTTTCGTGAAGAAATGGAAGCATTTTCCAACAGCGAAATTTTCAGAATGCCTTATTTCGAGCATATCGATATCAAGAAACTCATCGAACGAATGCAACTTGGCGACCGACGTATGGTTGCCTATATCATGCCTTTGTTTATGCTGCACATTTGGATGCGTTATTACGTTGAAAAATTTTTACCAGACTTGGAAGTCATGTAAATAGATGTAAATTTGAAAAAAATCCCATGGAAATCCAGCACCAGTTTTCATTAAAGCCTTACAACACTTTCGGAATCGACGCTAAAGCCAATAGGTTTGTCGCCGTGCATACTACTGATGAATTAAAGTCGGTTTTACAGCAACACGCTCAAGAAAGAAAGTTCATTCTCGGCGGTGGAAGTAATATGTTGCTCACTCAAGATATTGACGCGTTGGTCATCCACATCGATTTGAAAGGAAAGAAAATCCTCAAAGAAACCGATGACCATGTCTGGATTGAAGCCCAAGCCGGTGAAAATTGGCACGAGTTTGTGCTTTGGACTTTGTCGCAAAACTATGGCGGGCTCGAAAATATGTCATTAATTCCGGGAAATGTAGGTACCACACCGGTACAGAATATTGGCGCTTACGGCACAGAAATCAAAGACACGATGGTGGCTTGCCAAGCGATGAAAATCGACGACCAAACCCTGCGCGATTTCTCGAACGCTGATTGTCGGTTTGGCTATCGCGAGAGTATTTTCAAGCAAGAAGCCAAAGACCAATATATCATTACTTCGGTGGTTTTTCAACTCACCAAACGGTACCATAAAATTAATATTGCTTACGGCGACATCCAGTCTGAGCTTGCTAAAAAAGGCATCAATCAGCCAACGATACAAGATGTTAGCAATGCCGTAATCGCCATCAGGCAAAGCAAACTGCCCGATCCGAAAGAACTGGGCAACAGCGGTAGTTTTTTTAAGAATCCTATCCTTTTGAAATCTGATTTTGAAGCGATTCACCAACGGTTTCCCGAGATGAAATACTACGAAGTTTCTGCTACCGAAGTCAAAGTTCCAGCGGGTTGGCTTATTGAACAAGCGGGTTTCAAAGGCAAGCGTTTTGGTGATGCCGGCGTACACAAAAACCAAGCTTTAGTGCTAGTGAATTACGGAAATGCTACCGGTCAGGAAATCTTAAAATTGTCCGAAGAAATTCAGAGAACCATTTTCGAGACTTTCGGCATCCACATCGAAGCTGAAGTCAATGTGATTTAGAGTTTTCTCAATCGCTCAGCGGCTTCGGTCAGCGTATTTTCTTCTTTAGCAAAACAGAACCGAATACAACCCGTTTGTTTATTGTCGGCATAAAACGGGCTCAAAGGAATTGCGGCCACGCCATAATCCTGAACCAATCGCCTGGTGAATTCCAAATCATTTTCCTCCGAAATTTTCTTGTACGACACCGTTTGAAAATACGAACCTTCGCACGGCAGCAGCTCAAAATTTGTCGGTTGCAATAATTCGCGGAATAAATCGCGTTTTTGCTGATAAAATTTCCCCAAATCGGCCATTTTAACTTGGTTGAGATAATCGTTAATCGCGTACTGGGCCAAACTGTTGACGCTAAAAACTAAAAATTGGTGCACCTTTTTGATTTCGTTCATGAGTGGTTCGGGCGCTATCAAGTAACCGATTTTCCAGCCCGTGATGTGAAACGACTTTCCGAACGAAGAAACACTCACACAACGCGGGTACAACTTCGGCCTTTGATGCACCGAGATATGTGGTTTCTCAAACGTGATGTACTCGTATACTTCATCAGAAAGCACGATGAGGTTCGGGTACAATTCCAGCAATTTTTCGAGTTCCAGAAAATCGTCTTCGCTCCAAATTCGTCCCGATGGGTTGTGCGGATTATTGATAATAATCATTCGTGTTTTCGAGTTTGTTGCAGCGGCAATCGCTTTCCAATCGGGCGTAAAATCATCGTTTAGGTTCACGCGAACCGGCTCGGCGTTGCGCAGTAAAATTGGCGTTGGGTAACAATCGTAACTCGGATCGAGAACAATCACTTGTTGGTCTTTTTGAACCAAAGCCTGAATGGCAGTAAAAATTCCCTGAGTAGCGCCGGCGGTAATCAAGATATCTGTCGCCGGATTTATTTTTCGGCCATACGAAGTTTGGGTCAATTGCGCCAATTTTTCCAGCAGCGGCGCATATCCGGCCATTGGTAAATACTGGTGAATTTCCTTTTGCGCCCAATCCGAAGTAATGTTTTTCAAAACCGGATCGACTTCGAAATTCGGGAAACCCTGCGCCAAGTTAATCGCGCCATACTGATTCGCCATTTGCGTCATTACCGAAAAAATGCTAGCGGTTTGCTGAAAACTGTGGGTCATAAAGTCAATTTGAGTTCTAAAAATAGGAATTTGGCCCGGAATGGCAATAAAGGTTTTGTTTTTTAGAAGCTGGTTCCCGCTGTACGCTATATCTCTGCGCTGCGCTCCGAGGATGCCGCTGCCATCGGGGCTAGGGTCGCGGTGGTGAGTTGAGCCTCAGAAGTAGATTTGATTTACGATTTTGGGAAGGCGTTTTTTAGCGTAGAAAGGTTGAAAGTTTTTGTTTTTTTTTTGAATTGAAGTCTGGTCTTTCGATTTAGTCTTTTTTTTTTTTTTTTTTTAACTGGATTACTTGCGTGATCCAGAGTTTGGGGTTGTTGCTAACAAATCCTTAAGGCTTTTGCAAAGCCTTGATTTTGTATTTAAAGAAAAAGCCAATTTGTAAGCGAGCTTACATTGGCTTTTTCTTTAAATACAAAATCCTTTTTGCCTTGGCAAAAAGGATTTGTTGTCGGGATGACTGGATTCGAACCAGCGACCCCTAGCACCCCATGCTAGTACGCTACCAGGCTGCGCTACATCCCGAAATCGGGTGCAAATATATTTTATTTCTTGGAAGTGTTCGGAAAAATTTGAAAGAAAATTACTCTTCTGTTTTTTTTCTTTTACTGCTGTTCTGATTCAGTTTGAATTGGTAGTTGAAGGTCTTGAGTTTGTTTCTTCTTTCTTCAGCGCGCAGCTTGAGTTTGAGCTCGAAATTCATATCTACCGAATTAAGCTGCTTGATGGCCTTGGTGAAAATAGCTTCGTTTTCCTGAGCAATTTTTGTGTTAACCTCTGGTTTTTTGGGCGGGTTTTCTATCGCTGTGTTGGTTCCTATGTTAGTATTCGCTTTTGGAGATGGGAAATCAAACGACAATATAATCTGTTCGTCATTCGGATCCATTTTGAGCACGAAATTATCTACTACGAAATGATCTGAAAATATCCGGTTCTTGAGCAACATGGCTTCGTCGAGCAAAGCATCAAAATTCGCAATAGCATTGTGGTCGTTTAAATAATGGATGATTTCTTCAATGGCTGTCGGTGCCACGTTGTAATGCAGATAGCCTTCACTACCTAGAAATATTATAGCTGCTTTGTCTGCAATTTCAAATTTCTTAGACAAATACAATCTCTGGAATTTCTTTTCCTCAAAGGTTGCCTCGATGAAATCTGTAATGTTGTATCGCTCATCGAGCGTATGGAAAAAACGAGTGCCTTTGGCATTACTATATACCGGCACTTGAAATGCGTTCTGTTTTTTGTCTTTAATATAGCCTACTAGTTTCATTCAAATCGGTTTTGAATTGACCTATAATCTGTAGGGCTTAGCGCAGAGGTTTGGGGAAAACCAAAATCGGTCGGACTAAAGTAGGAAATTAATCTTTAGAAATAAAAGCTAGCCATAAAAAAAGCCCGACTTCAATTAAAAAGTCAGGCTCAATTTTATCGTTACAAAACGTTATTTCTTAATGAATTTTGCCGAAAAACCTTTGGCTGAAATCATATAAACTCCTTTTGCAAGCTGGCTTACATCAATATTCACAGGATTATTATCGGTCAAATTCAAGGATTGACGACTCACAATACGACCTTCTGTATTAGTTATCGTAAAATCGTATTGGCCGCTTTGTGCTTGATTTCCTTTCACAATATTGATTTCTCTTTCCGCAGCTGTCGGGAAAATAGCAAATTGAGTTGTATTGAATTGATCATTCGCCAATGCTGCAAAATTCACAATCACATCGTCAATATACAAAGTACTTCCAAAATTCGGTGTCGATCCTTCTTCGGCCATAGAAAATGAAATTTGCATCGAAGTGGGTGTTCCCGATGCAGTGCGTTGAACAGGAGTGTATAAATAACTATAATTGTTGCTCATTTGCGAAATTGAGGCCTTAGCAGTGCCAATTTCCATTCCTTCTTCATTAAAAAGAACCAATTTGGCTTCGGCCACATCGTTGCCCATCGGGAAAAATTTGTAGTAAAAACCGAGCATGGTTACATCGTCATTTTCAGTAACGGGAACACCCGGATTCCAGCCCGGAAAATCCTGAGTCGCATCGTTAAAAATAATCGATTTCCCAGGGTAAATTACTTGGGTGTTCATATCCCAACCGTTGGTGATTTGCATGGCAGTTAATCCGCGGTGTGCATCCCAAGTTGGAAAAACAAAACCCGGCCAGCAGCCAAATGTTACCGAATTTTGAACCGGTTCTTGTGTTTCTAAATCAATAGAAAAAGGAAGTGCCAAGTTGGTATTCCAGTTACTGATTAAACCGTTTTCCTTGATGGTTTCGAAATTTCCATTGACCACTTGCCCTTGGAGATTTCCAAAACTCAAAACAGTGACGGCCATTAGGGTGAGTAAGTAATTTTTTTTCATGATTGTTTAGTTTGGTTAAGAACACTGAAATTTCTTCTTCATAGCAATTTCACATTCCAAAAGTAGCCAAATTGTTTTAAGGTACTTTAAAAAGTAGGTAGACAATAGGTGAACAATCGTCTTAAGGCTGATAAATACTGAGTTTTTTTATTATAGTTATACCGATAAAATGAATTCAGTGAGATTGTCTTCTGTGGTCAATTGCAGTTTTTTTCTAAGTCGATAACGCGCGGTTTTAACACTGTCGGGCGAAATATTCAGAATCGAAGCCATTTCTTTAATCGAAAGATTGAGCTTGATTAGTGCGCAAATCTTCAAATCGTTCGAACTGATATCGGGATATTTCTGTTTGAGTTTGTTGTAGAAATTCTTGTTGACGCTCTCAAAATATTTGTCGAAATCGTTCCAATTTTGGTCTTGCGTGAAATGGCTGTTGATGATTCTCGAGAGTTGTTTCTCGGTCGAGTCATCTTTCTTGCGGATGATGGATTTAATTTCTTCCAGTAGCTCGTTCTTTTGTAGCATTTGTAGCGTAATTGCGCTGAGTTGGCTTTCTTTGTGCTCGATGTCGTTCTCGAATTGCTGTTCTTTTAGCTTTTTCTGTTCTTCGAGCGCCGTAAAAAGTTCCTCTTTGGTTTTCAAGAGTTGCTTGTCACGTTTGTTGATGCGCTTGAGAAAGAAATACGAAAATGAAAACACAATCAGTAAAATTAGCACTAAACTGAATAATAAAAAGTTGGTAAGTCGCGATACTTCTTTTTCTTTGGAAATGAGTTCGAGTTTACGGTCTTTCTCAGCCACTTCAAATTGTACTTCAAGGTTTTTGGCGATTTGTTCTCGCTCGAGCGAGTAGTAGCGGTCTTTGATTTGGATTTGTTCGTCCTGAAGTTGGCTAACTTCCATGAATTGCTGCTGTAATTTTTTGAGATCGATAAGTGCTTGTATGGATTTGATTTCAAATACTTTATCAGACAATTTTTCCGACAGAAGTTTTGCCTTTTGAAAATAAATCTCGGCCTGAGGTTGCTGGCGGTTAAACGTCAGTTCCCAATTTCCTAGTGCAATTAAAGACAAAACTTGCGCTTGTTTGTTTTCTGATGAATCGGCCAAACGCATCGCTTTGCTGTATAGCTCATAACTCTGCTGTTTTTGATTCTTCTTTTTAGACAAATCGCCCATTTTGATATAAGCATTAGGCAAGTAAGCAATATTGTTCGAGCGTTCAAATTCTGCGAGTGCTCGTTTGAAAAAGTAAGTCGAGGAGTCGCTTTTTTTTTGGTGCTCGTATAAAGTTCCCAAACTGCTGTAGGCCAAACCCAATGTGCCTTCGGTATCGTTAGTGCCTTCAAGATCGCTGACAACACTCTTACTGAGCGCTATAGCTTGAGGGTATTTTTTCTGCCGACTGTAAATGGTGCTAATGAGTTGCAAACAGCGGCTACGGCCTTTTTTGGCTGCCTGCGGATTTGTAGCAGAAAGCTTTTTATACTCACTCAAAGATTGGGTGGCATAACGCAAACCTTTTTCAGAACTGGCCCCGAACGAACAAATGCCCAAATACAGTAAAGCTTCGGCTTTGTCATGTACGTTATTTTCTTTTTTTGCCTTTTCGTAGGCCTGAAAGAAATAATTGAACGCTTCATTTTCTTGGTCTTTCACCAGTGCATCCCAACCTTTTTGCAGCAAAATATTGTCCGAGGGATTTCCGTAAGCGATACCGCAAAAAAGTAATAGAAAATAGCAACTCAACTTCTGAATGATATTCATTTGAATACATTTTAATTAGAAATATGCGATGTGAAAATTGCTAATGAAGAAGCCAAATATAGGACAAATAATTTACTTGACTCAAATAATTTTAATTGCATGCAGGCAGTGACGCAATCCATTGTTGCACCAGATTCACGCCTTCTTGATGCACCATGGTTCTGCCCACTCGAGGCATACGGAAATTAGTATTGTCAGTATTCATCATGTAATACAAGGTTGATTGGGCAGTGTTATTGGGAGAAACGATCATGCCATGACTAATACCCGGAACTTGCAAAGCAGCGCCCACACAAACCCCCATTTTAGCCGGTTCGACCGTTTCATTAAATGCCATTCGGATGGAAACAAATTCTCCATCACCATGTTCTCGATGGCAATGCGCGCAATTACTGTCAAAGTACGAACGAACTCTAAGGTTCAAATCCTGAGAAGCGTCAAGATAGTTCACTGTTGAAATAATGTTTGCAGGCAAATTGTTTTCGAGATACCCAAAAGCAATCCATTTGGAAAGTTGGTTTTGACTGCCTGAGGAATAGGAATAATTGTGATTGAGATTTTGCGGTTTGATGCCAATTGGCTGGTTTTCGTGCATTCCCGCATGACATTTAGCACAATCTATTTGAGAAGGAATTTTGTAGTTGATGGTTTGCAAAACATTGTTCTGGTCACGCCAAGAAAGCGGAACCGTACTGCCTTGTAAATCAAGAGTGGCTTCGGTTTGCTCGTTGTTCCAAACGTAATTGGCAAAAATCCACCCACTGGTTTTTCGGATCATCACCCGTGTCTCGATAATTTTTCGGGTATTCTCTGGCTGTACTTGGTCGTAATAGAAATTCTTCAGTAAAGCCGAACCTATAGGCAAGTTCAAAACTTCATGATCAGTAGTGTAATTGGCTATACTATCTTTTGGCATCCAAACAAAACGCGATTTTTGCGCATAGTCGGTGAAAAGTTCGCTGGCAGGCCGATAAGGCAAAACACCAAAAGACGGCTGCAATTGGTTTATCGCACCGGAAAAGAACTTGTAATCAGATAGTTTTGGATAAGGTACTGCATCGAGGTTCATCACAACAGGCGAAGTAGCGACATATTCATCATCAGACGAAGCGCAGGAACCAAGCGCGACGGTCAACAACAAGGCAAGAAGCCCACTTTTTGAAAAGATCTTAATATGCATTTTAATCCAACAGAATTTCTAGAATTTTAATAGCTGCATCACTGATTTTGGTTCCAGGACCAAATACCGCCACAGCACCAGAATCAAATAAAAACTGATAATCTTGTGCCGGAATCACACCACCTACAACAACCATAATGTCTTCACGACCGTATTTCTTGAGTTCTTCTATGACTTGCGGAACCAAAGTTTTATGCCCTGCCGCCAAAGAGGAAACCCCAAGAATATGCACGTCATTTTCCACCGCTTGCTTGGCTGCTTCGGCCGGCGTTTGGAAAAGTGGTCCTATGTCTACGTCGAAACCAACATCGGCATAACCGGTAGCTACTACTTTGGCGCCGCGATCGTGCCCGTCTTGACCCATTTTCGCAATCATGATTCTCGGGCGACGGCCTTCTTTTTTGGCAAACGTATCGGCCAATTGTTTGGCTTTCTCGAAACTTTCGTCGTTTTTGATTTCTTTACTATACACGCCGCTGAAAGATTTGATTTGTGCTTTGTAACGACCGAAAATCGTTTCCAAGGCGTCGCTAATTTCACCCAAAGTTGCTCTGTTTCGAGCAGCGTCTACGGCCAATTCGAGCAAATTGCCTTTTCCGGTTTGCGCACAATTAGTTAGTTGATTAAGTGAGTTTTTAACTTTTGCCGAATCGCGCGTAGCCTTAATTTTTTCTAGCCTTTCAATTTGTTGTTTGCGCACGAGTTGGTTATCTACGTCAAGAATATGCAACGGATCTTCTTTTTCAAGACGGTATTGATTCACGCCCACAATAATGTCTTGGCCGCTGTCAATTCGGGCTTGTTTTCGGGCCGCCGCTTCTTCGATACGGAGTTTTGGAATTCCAGCTTCGATGGCTTTGGTCATTCCGCCAAGTTCTTCCACTTCTTCGATAAGTTTCCAGGCGCTTTGAGCAATTTCATTAGTGAGGCTTTCTACATAGTAACTACCAGCCCAAGGATCGACGGTTTTAGTGATTTTGGTTTCTTCTTGTAAGAAGATTTGCGTATTACGAGCAATTCTTGCCGAGAAATCAGTAGGTAAGGCAATGGCCTCATCTAAGGCATTGGTATGCAAAGATTGTGTTCCGCCAAAGGCTGCCGCTGCTGCTTCAATGCATGTTCTAGCCACATTATTGAACGGGTCTTGCTCGGTCAAACTCCAACCTGAAGTCTGGCAATGTGTTCTTAAAGCCAATGATTTATCATCTTTCGGATGGAACTGGCTCACGAGTTTGGCCCAAATCATTCTTGCGGCTCGCATTTTTGCAATTTCCATAAAATGATTCATTCCGATAGCCCAAAAGAAGGAAAGTCTGGGTGCGAATTCATCGATTTTCATTCCGGCAGCCAAACCAGTTCTAATGTATTCTAAACCATCAGCTAAAGTATAGGCGAGTTCAATATCGGCAGTAGCTCCGGCTTCTTGCATATGATAACCCGAGATGGATATCGAATTGAATTTAGGCATTTTCCGGCTGGTAAATTCGAAAATATCCGCAATAATTTTCATCGACGGCGTGGGCGGATAAATGTAAGTATTGCGTACCATGAATTCTTTCAAGATATCATTTTGGATGGTGCCCGAAAGTTGTTCCGGGGCAACGCCTTGTTCTTCGGCGGCTACAATATAAAATGCCATAATCGGAAGTACGGCGCCATTCATGGTCATCGAAACCGACATTTTTTGCAGTGGAATTTGGTCGAAAAGCACTTTCATGTCTTCCACAGAATCAATGGCGACACCTGCTTTTCCGACATCGCCTACCACGCGCTCATGGTCTGAATCGTAACCGCGATGCGTGGCCAAGTCGAAAGCAACAGATAACCCTTTTTGGCCTGCTGCAAGATTTCTTCTGTAAAAAGCGTTACTTTCTTCTGCGGTTGAAAATCCGGCATATTGACGAATCGTCCATGGGCGGCGTACATACATCGTAGCATAAGGACCGCGCAGGTTAGGAGCGAAGCCGGCGCCAAATTCCAAGTGCTCGAGATTTTCTGTGTCCTTTGCGCTATAAATCGGTTTGACTTCGATGCCTTCTGCAGTCAAGAAGTGCTGAGTTGACACTAGTCGGTGGTCAGTTTGATAGCCCTTAAGGGTGAGATGTTGGAGGTCTTTTCTTTTCATAATATTGTCATGAACCAATTTTTATAGGCAATGAATACTGGACTCGTACATTTTTGCCGTTTTGTGAACCCGGAATCCACTTCGGGCATTTCTGTAACACACGAATAGCTTCTTCGCCTGTTCCCGAACCAATATCCCTAATCACTTTGATATCATTAATGCTCCCGTCTTTTTCTATGACAAAATTAACGAATACCTTACCGTTTAAATTTTTCATATTGGGAACCCAGTAATTTCGGGCTATATAACTGTAAAATTCGCTTATACCACCTGGAAAGTCCGGCTTGACATCTACTCCAGCAGTGTTGTAAAGCTTTTCCTCGTCCTTAGCCTGAGGTTCGGCATCGGTGAGTTGGGCGCTAGCGAACTGCGTAAAAATCAATAAAAGAAGAGAAAACAATACCTTTTTCATAGCTCGCTGTTTACTGATTCTTGATTAAGCCGCTCCTGTTCTGTTTTTTCGGCCAATCTTCTCTCGATAATCGGAGTAATCAATGTTTTCCTGGGTTTGATTTTGACAAATGGGTACAATTCCAAATCGTCTTTCATGCGGTCGTTTTTGTTCGGGTATTTGTTTGTGCCTAATAGGATTTCTTTTCCTTCATCGAATAGTTTTTGTTCCGCGTCGGCACTTTCCTGGATTTTTCGTTGGATGGTTCCTTCAGTGAGCTGTTTCAAGAAACCACCGTGGGCTTCGATGTCTTTGAACAAGGCCAACGCTTTTTCGGCGAGTTGCTGGGTCAAACTTTCAATGTAATAACTGCCGTCCGCCGGATTGTCTACTTTGTCGAGGTAACTTTCGTTTTTTAAAATCAGCAGTTGATTTCTGGAAATACGGTCGCCAAATTCGTTGTCTTTGTGGTAAATCGCGTCGTAAGGCAAGTTCACAATCGTATCGGCGCCACCGAAAATTGCGCTCATGCATTCGGTTGTGGTACGCAGCATATTGACGTTATAATCGTATAAGGTTTTATTGCGTTTGGTAGGAACTGCCAGGATGTGGCAATCGTGTAGATGGTTATATTCCGAGGCAATTCTGTTGAACAGTAACCGCAGCGCCCGAAGTTTGGCAATTTCAAAAAAGTAATTGGTTCCAACCGCAACCTGAAACACAACGGGTTGGTTGATGGTCAATCGGTTGAAATACTCGTTGGCATGCGCCAGCATATAAGCAAGCTGTTGCACGATGTTGGCTCCGGCGTTTTGGTATAAAGTGCCGTCGATACTCAATAAGGAGCTTTGCGTGGTTGCTAATTTGGCGAGCGTTTCGAAGTTGTCTTTTTCAGCCGAAGCGAACCAATTGCCGTCTTTGGCCAAATGGCCTATCGGATCGAGATTGAGGAATATTTTGGCATTGTGGTCTTGGGCAATCGCCTCAATTTTTTTGACGAAATCTGACGAGAGAAACTGTAAGTTGAAATGGACGTTAACGGAGTCCAATGGCAATTTTTCGAGTAGTTGGGCTACATTGGTTTCTTGGTTTTCAATCGTGAAGTACAAACTTTCTGCACCGCGATTGATACTGTCTTGCGCTCTGGCAATTGATTTTTCCAAATCGTGAACAAAGATGGCTTGTCCGATTTTAAATTCCGTGGCTTTGGTGTTTACCGATAGTGGTTCACCAGCTTCGTCGGTGTGATAAAAGGGCTTGACTTTAATGCCTTCGGGCGATTCCCAAACTAGGGTATCATTGTAGTCAGCACCTTTGAGTTCAAACTGGATTTGTTGTTTCCATTGCTTGGAAGAAACGGGTTCAAAATCTGGAAATAAATTCTCTGCCATTGTTATATATTTTATCTCGCAGCGCAGCGGTCTTTTTACCTTTTTTTCACCGTGTCGCCTTCGTATTCGATGATGTAAATATCTTCACTGTCGCGTTTCATATAATATTTCTCGCGCGCCAATTTCTCGACCTGATCGGGGTTTTGCAGCTGTTTGATTTTCTGCTGGTCTTTGCGAATTTCGTCTTGGTAGTATTTTTTGTTGGCTTCGAGTTCTTCGATTTCTTTGTTTAGTACGCGATGATCGAAGTAGGAGTAATTGTCTAGAAACAGCATCCAGACGCAGAAGAACAGCAATACCCAAATGTATTTGTTGCTGACGAACTTGAGGAACCAGTGTTTTTCTTTAGGCGGTTGTTCTTCCATGGGACAGGTTTTTTAGCCCCGATAGCAGCGGCATCCTTTCGTGCCGGGGTTCGGCAGGAAAGATAGAGCGGATAGCGGGAAATAGCTTCTTAAAAAAAGCCCGATAAAAGTAGGAAAAATTTATGAAATACGCTGATTAATTACGGCGCGAACCACATCGATGGCCACGGTGTTGTATTTGTCGTTCGGGATGATAATATCGGCGTGGGCTTTGGTAGGCTCGATGAATTGCAGGTGCATCGGTTTGAGCGTGGTTTGGTAGCGGTTGAGCACTTCGTCCATGTCGCGGCCACGTTCGGCAATATCGCGTTTTAAGCGGCGGATGAGTCGTTCGTCTGAATCGGCATGAACGAAAATTTTCACATCGAACAGATCGCGCAGTTCCGGATGGGCGAGAATCAAGATGCCCTCGACAATCATTACTTTTCGCGGATGGGTGTGAATCGTGTCGTCGGTACGGTTGTGCGTCACGAAAGAATAGACTGGTTGGTCAACACTGTTTCCGGCTTTGAGCTCTTTGAGGTGCTCTACAAGCAAATCGAAATCAATCGCGCGCGGATGGTCGAAATTGATTAGGGCGCGTTCGTCGAAGCTTAGGTTGGAATTGTCTCGGTAATACGAATCTTGAGATATAATGCCCACCTCGGTCTCGGGCAATTCGTTCATGATTTGGTGGACTACGGTGGTTTTACCGCTTCCGGTGCCGCCGGCAATTCCGATAATTAGCATAGAGTAGTTGTTATGGTTTTCTGACGCAAAAATAGAAATTTAATTGAAAGTGTTCGGCTGTTTTCTAGTTGAAATCACAATCAATTAAATTCCTATTTTTTTCATGGTATTTTAGCGCACCAGTGAGAAGTGGCTCTTGAATTCTTTTGACTGCCCGTTCTCGGTGTATTCGGCTCTAAACCAATAATCTGTAGAAGGTAAAGGTTGCCCGTTGAACGTTCCGTCCCAGCCTTCGCCCGTTGGAATGACCTGTTTGATGAATTTTCCGTGGCGGTCAAAAATATAAACTTTGGCCGATGGTTGGTCTTTGAGCCCGATGACGTTCCAGGTATCGTTGAAGCCATCATTGTTTGGTGAGAAGAAGTTCATATAACCCAAAATGACAAACTCCGTAGTAATATAAGTACAACCGTTTTCATCTTCTACGGTTATTTTGTGCGTGCCCGGAGCGATATTGGTAAACAGATTCGATTGTTGCGGTGGGCCGTAATCCAGTTGATACAAGAATGGACCGGTTCCGGTGTTTACGGTGACTATTACGCTGGCATCGTTGGTGAATTGTCCGTTGATTTGTGTGGTAATTCCGAGTGCCGGGTTCGATTCGGTTACGTTGATAGTTACCGTAGATGAATTACATCCGGTGCCGTTGTTGGTGGCTGTCACGGTATAAATACCCGGTTGTGTGGCCACAAAAATAGCACTCGTATTGGCTTGCGTAACCCCGTCAATGGTCCAGGCGAAAGTATGCGTGGCCGGATCAATTCTGGTGTTCAGTGTGAGCGGGTTGATTACATTTCCGGTCAATGAATCGATACAGATTACACCGTCAGTAACTGCTGGAGTTGCTGTAATAGGTTGTGGATTGATTACAACACTTGAAATAGGCGAGATACAACCGAAACCATTTTGCGCGGTTAAATCATAAGTGCCTGGAGCGAGGTTTCCGTAAAATAATGTATTAGAATAGCCGCTGCCGTCAAAACTGTAAAGTTCACCCGCTACCGCATTGATGTTGATTTCTCCCAATGCAACCGTACAATTCGGTTGTGCTGTAACATACGATGGCGTTGCAGGGGTTGGTGGTTGCGGGTTTAGGCTGATGGTGCTTGGTGCTGAAATACAACCGCTGCTGTTCATCGCACTCACGTTGTAGCTTACGCCGCCCGGTAAAAGATTATAGTTCAAAGTACTGGTGAAAGGTCCGCCGTCTAAGCTGTAAGTTAGACCAATAACCCCAGAAACTACTACTGTTCCAGTAGCTACGGTACAAGTCGGATGAATCGGGGTAAGCGTTGGCGAGGCTGGTGTGAGTGGTTGTACATCAAGTGTCACAGTCACTACGGGTGAGGTACAACCTGCGGCATTTTTGGCTTTAATAGTATGGGTTGAACTTTCTAATAAACCAGAGTAAATTAAATTGCTCAAGTAAGGTCCGCCGTCAAAGCTGTAAGTTTCTCCAGTAACACCATTGATGGTGATGGTTCCGGTGGCCAACGTACAAGAGGGTTGTGTCACCACGAAAGTAGGTGCAGCCGGTGTTGAGGGTTGAGCTAGAATATTCACTAGAGCTGGTGCTGAAACACATCCGCCCGTGCTTTTGGCTACTATGGTGTGAACTATTCCTGCAGAAAGCCCGCTGTAAAATGCAGTCGTTGTGAATGGGCCGTTATCCAAACTATAAGTCACACCAGCCTGAACTGGGAAAATGGTCGCTGAGCCGGTCGCCGTAGTACAATCGGGTTGGGTAATCGCACCAATTGTAGGTACCAACGGAAGCGGGTCAATAGTAAGAATGACGGGTGTTCTGGTTAAAGAGGGGCAAATACCATCGCTAGATTCTGCGTAATAAATCACCGAAATCGCTGTGTTTATTGATGGTGTAACCACGCTGCCACCTACCGGAGCATTGAACCAAGTAATGGTTAATCCTGGAGCTGTAGCCACCGCAGTAATTGTTTGAATCGGTGTTTGTACACATTGGAAAATATCACCCGCAGAAACTGGAGCAGCCGGAGCCGGATTAATAGTCAGCGTAACTGATGTTCTCGTGAAAGAGCTGCAAGTAGCGTCATTGGCTTGAGCGTAATAGGTAATATTTCCGATACTATTTAATGTTGGATTGGTCACCGAAAGCCCACCAGTAGCGGCATCAAACCAAGTGATATTCTGTCCGACCGAGACAGTTACCGCTGTATTTGCATTCAGGGTTTGTAACGGTGCAATTTGGCACTGTGTAATATTTCCTGATGATACCGGAGCGGCTGGCGCGGCATTAATAGTCAAGGTCACCGCAGTTCTTGTGAGTGAAGAACAACTGCCGTCATTGGCTTGTCCGTAATAGGTGATGGTTCCCGGTGTGTTTAGTGTAGCCGACGCAATCAAAGTTCCGCCTGTGGCAGTCGTAAACCAATCTACTGTTTGTCCGGCAACTGGTGTGATGGCGTTGCTTGCATCGAGGGTTTGTATCGGCGATTGCTCGCATTGGGTGATATTTCCGGTCGAAATCGGAGCCGAAGGAGCGGCATTAATCGTTAACGTGACCGCAGTTCGGGTAAGCGAATTACAAGTTCCATCATTTGATTCTCCATAGTAGGTAATCGTTCCTGTAGTGTTCAAAGTGGGCGAAATTACTGCTGTGCCGCCGGTTGCTGAAGAAAACCAATTAACGGTTTGTCCCGGAATGGGTGTAATTGCAGTACTTGCGTTCAAAGTTTGAATCGGCGATTGTTCGCATTGGGTGATGTTACCACTCGAAACCGGAGCTGCCGGAGCTGCATCGATAGTGAGAGTAACAGTCGTTCTGGTAAGCGAATTACAGCTTCCATCGTTGGATTGTCCGTAGTAAGTTATTGTTCCTGTTGTGTTCAAAGTGGGCGAAATTACTGCTGTGCCGCCGGTTGCTGAAGAAAACCAATTAACGGTTTGCCCCAGAATAGGTGTTACTACTGAGTTGGCATTCAAAGTTTGTATCGGCAATTGCTCGCATTGGGTAATATTTCCGGAAACCGCTGGAGCCGCCGGCGCTGCATTGATGGTCAGAGTGATTGGAGTTCTTGAATACGATGGGCAAGTTCCATCATTTGATTCTCCGTAATAAGTAATAGAACCGGTTGAGTTCCATGTAGGGATTGGAACTAAAGTACCGCCTACTGCCGAAGTATACCAACTCACATTTTGCCCTGGTAATGGCGTGATGGCTGAAACGGCATTCAGAGTTTGTATCGGCGATTGTTCACACTGAGTGATATTTCCGTTGGAAATGGGTGCAAATGGCGCAGCGTTAAGGGTTAAAACCACTGCAGTTCTGGTTAGTGATGAACACGTTCCATCATTCGCTTGGGCATAATAAGTGACCGTTCCAGTTGTGTTTAATGTAGGCGACAATACGGCAGTTCCAGCCGTGGCCGCTGTAAACCAATCGGTAGTTTGCCCTGTTACTGCTGTGATGGCGTTATTAGCGTCAAGTGTCTGAATAGGCGAAATTTCACATTGAGTGATGTTTCCTGTAGAAACTGGAGCCGCTGGCGCTGCATTAATCGTTAAAGTGACTGCAGTTCTAGTTAGCGATCTACAAGTTCCATCATTGGCTTCGGCGTAGTAAGTTACTGTTCCTGGGGTATTCAAAGTCGGTAATAAAACCGGTGTTCCGGCGGTTGCGGCGGTATACCAATCGGTGGTTTGTCCGGGAACTAATGTAATGGCATTGTTGGCATCAAGGGTTTGAATCGGCAACTGTTCACATTGTGTAATATTTCCCGTAGAAACCGGTGCTGCTGGAGCGGCGTCAATCGTTAAAGTAACTGCCGTTCTGGTTAATGCTGAACAGGTTCCATCATTGGCTTCGGCGTAATAAGTAACTGTTCCGGTAGTGTTCAAAGTAGGCAATAGAACGGTTGTTCCACCAGTAGCTGCGGTAAACCAATCTGTTGTTTGTCCTATCACTGAGGTAATCGAATTATTGGCATCAAGGGTTTGAATCGGCGACTGCTCGCATTGGGTAATATTTCCGGTCGAAACGGAGGCGGCTGGCGCGGCGTTGATCGTTAACGTTACTGCAGTTCGAGTCAGAGAAGAACAAGTTCCATCATTAGCTTCAGCGTAATAAGTAACTGTTCCGGTAGTATTTAAAGTAGGAAAAAGTACCGTTGTTCCTGCAGTAGCGGCCGTGAACCAATCAATTGTTTGTCCTAGAACAGGAGCGATGGCATTGTTGGCATCAAGGGTTTGAATAGGCAACTGTTCGCATTGGGTAATATTTCCTGTAGATACCGGAGCTGCCGGAGCCGCATTGATGGTTAAAGTAACAGCAGTTCTCGAATAAGACGTGCAAGTTCCATCATTTGATTCGGCATAATAGGTAATAGTTCCGGTCGAACTCAAAGTAGGCAATGCTACAGAAGTTCCCGCTGTGGCTGCGGTATACCAATCTATTGTTTGTCCGAGAACCGGCGTGATGGCGTTATTGGCATCGAGGGTTTGTATTGGCGATTGTTCGCATTGCGTGATATTGCCCGTCGATACAGGAGCTACCGGAGCACCATTAATCGTCAACGTAACGGCAGTTCTGGTCAAGGAAGCACAAGTCGTATCATTTGCCTCTGCGTAATATGTTGTACTTCCGACTGAATTAAGTATTGGAGTTGCGACACTGCTTCCCGCGGTAGCTGCTGTAAACCAACTGATGGTTTGTCCTGTTACCGGAGTAATCGCATTATTGGCATCGAGGGTTTGCATCGGAGATTGCTCACATTGGGTAATATTTCCCGTTGAAATTGGCGCGGCCGGAGGAGCAATAATAGTCAAGGTTACAGCAGTTCTAGTATTTGACGAACATGTGCTGTCGTTAGATTCTGCATAATATGTCACGGTTCCAATAGTATTCAAAGTTGGCAACGGTACAGCAATTCCACCTGAAGCCGCGTTGAACCAATCGATGGTTTGCCCAACTACCGGAGTAATCGCATTGTTGGCATCGAGTGTTTGTATTGGCGATTGTTCGCATTGGCTAATATTTCCAGTAGAAGATGGCGCTGCCGGAGCAGGGTTAATTGTTAGCGTCACCGCAGTTCTGCTGAGTGCCGAGCAAGTTCCGTCGTTGGATTGTGCATAAAAAGTAATAGTGCTAACGGTGTTCAAGGTAGGTAATGCTACCGATGTACCTGCTGTTGCTGCGGTAAACCAATCGGTGGTTTGTCCGACTACTGTGGTAATTGCGTTGTTGGCATTTAGAGTTTGAATAGGCAGTTGCTCGCATTGGGTAATATTTCCGGTGGAAACAGAGGCTGCCGGTGCACCATTAATTGTCAGAGTTACTGGTGTTCGAGTTAATGATGAACAAGTTCCGTCATTTGCCTCGGCATAATAGGTAACCGATCCAACCGAGTTCAAAGTAGGTAATGCTATGATTGTTCCTCCTGTGGCTGCATTGTACCAAGTTGTGGTAATTCCCAGTATCGGACTAATAGCGTTATTGGCATCCAAAGTTTGTATTGGAGCTTGTTCGCATTGGGTAATATTTCCAGTAGAAAGCGGAGCTGCCGGAGCTGCATTTATGGTTAAAGTTACAGGTGTTCTATTTATTGAGACACAATTACCGTTGGAGGCTTCGGCATAAAGAACAAGGGTTCCGGTAGTGTTGTGGGTTGCAGATGCTACAGTTGTTCCGCCTGTTGAGGCATTATACCAAGTTACCGTTTCGCCCGCGCCTACCGTAGCAGTAGCGGTTAAGGTTTGAATCGGAGATTGCTCACATTGCGTGATATTTCCACCAGAAACAGGTGCTGCCGGAACAGCATTAATAGTCAGCGTTACTGGAGTTCTTGTTAACGATGGGCAACCATTATTTGCCTCTGCATAATAAGTGACACTTCCGAGCGCATTTAAAGTGGGCGTTGCTACTGCTGCTCCACCAGTTGCCGCATTGAACCAACTCAAGGTTTGTCCAACAGCTACCGTAGCAGTGGCAGTTAAGGTTTGTATCGGCGATTGTTCACACTGGGTAATATTACCTCCAGAAACTGGTGCGCCTGCCGGAACCGAATCGATTGTCAAGGTAACAGCAGTTCTTGTCGTGGAAGGGCATCCGTTAGAAGCTTCCGCATAATAGGTTACCGAGCCAGTTGTATTTAAAGTAGGTGTTGCTACAATTGCTCCACCAGAGGCCGCATTATACCAGCTTAAAGTTTCTCCAGCCAAAACAGTTGCCGTAGCGGTTAATGTTTGAATCGGAGACTGCTCACATTGGGTAATATTTCCACCTGAAACTGGAGCCGCCGGAGCTGCGTTGATGGTCAAGGTTACCGGTGTTCTGGTTAACGAATTACAAGTTCCGTCGTTGGCTTGTGCGTAATAAGTAACCGAACCTATAGTATTCAAAGTAGGTGATGCTACCGAAGCGC
>NZ_JAAJBU010000001.1 GCF_011392125.1 Flavobacterium lotistagni | reverse complement strand
CTGGTGCCATTTCTGGAACACCAACTTCGGTTTCAGCTTTGACGGTTTATACCGTGACGGCTTTTAATTCAGGCGGAAGTGCTTCGTTTGATTTATCGATTACTGTGAACGATGTTGCGCCGTTTGGCTTGACTTACAACGCTTCAAATATGTTCTCAGTTGGAACAACAATTTCCAGTTTAATGCCGACAGTTTCTGGTGGTGCAGTTACAGCTTATAGCATCAATCCGGCTTTGCCTGACGGGCTTCTTTTCGATACCGCAACCGGTGCCATTTCTGGAACACCAACTTCGGTTTCAGCTTTGACGGTTTATACTGTGACGGCTTTTAATTCAGGCGGAAGTGCTTCGTTTGATATTGAAATTACGGTTGAAGAATTACTTGGAACCGGTGAAAATCAACTCAAAATATTAATGGTTTACCCCAACCCGTTCAAAGATAATATTCATGTAAGTAAAGACTCTGTTGATTACGAGCTCTATGCTATCGATGGAAAGCAACTCAAAAAAGGTCGCTTACAAAACACCAATACCATCGAAATGCGCGATTGGCCGGCAGGAATGTACTTACTACAACTGCGTGCGGAAACAAAGTGGCAGGTCTTTAAAATAATCAAGGAATAAAAACAAAGAAAAAGAGGATTAAGTTCCTCTTTTTTTATGAATATCGCTCCAAAGATTCTTGCCAATGCGGTATAGAAACCCCGAAAGTATCGCAGATTTTACATGTATCGAGAGCACTGTTGGATGGTCGTTTTGCGGGCGTTGGATATGCTGATGTCGTTATGGGTTTGAGTTTGATTTTAACTTTATACCGTTCAAAAATTGCCTTCGCCAGACCATACCATGAAGTTTGCCCTTGGTTGCAGTAATGATAAATTCCGTAGCTCTGGTTTTGGCTTTGGACGATTGTCAACAGCATTTTAGCCAAGTCAATCGCATGTGTTGGAGATCCGAGTTGATCGTCTACCACACTTAATTCGTTTCTTTCGCCTGCCAGCCGAAGCATGGTTTTCATAAAATTATTTCCGAACTGTGAAAACACCCAAGAAGTTCTAACAATGAAATGTTTTTTCACTGTTTGCATCACAGCTATTTCACCCTCTAGTTTGGTCTGCCCATATACATTAATTGGGTGAGGCAAATCTGTTTCTTTATAAGTTTTTTTTTGCTGACCATCAAAAACAAAATCGGTAGAAATGTGCAGTAAAGTACAGTCGTTTTCATGGCAAACCTCAGCCAAATTTTTCGGCCCTAATACGTTGATTTGTCTTGCTTTTTCCGGTTCAGATTCTGCTTTGTCAACTGCTGTATAAGCTGCTGCATTGATACAATAATCTGGTTTGATATTATTCCAAGCTGACTCAATCTTTTCCTTTTGGGCGATATCAATTTCTTGCGAATTAAAAAAGTGAAAGACAATCCCAGAGTAATCTTTAGAGATATGTTGCAAGGCTTGCCCCAATTGACCTGCGGCTCCAATTACTGCCACTACCATGCTTGCCTTGCGTTTTCTAAAGTGGGTAAAATGGCATCTTTCTCGGAAAGGATAAGTTCGGTATCGGGCAATTGCCAGTCTATATTTAGTTTAGGATCATTATAGATAATACCGCCTTCTGAAGCCTTGTTATAGAAATTGTCACATTTATAAAAAATAGTGGCTGTTTCGCTCAATACTAAAAATCCATGTGCAAATCCTTTGGGGATAAAAAATTGCTTCTGATTCTGTGCAGATAAAACAATCGAAACATATTCTCCAAAAGTGACAGATCCCGGGCGAATATCTACGGCAATATCTAGTATTTCTCCTGATAACACACGTATCAATTTGGATTGAGCGTGCTCGCCTACTTGATAATGCAAACCTCTTAAAACACCTTTAGAAGAAAACGATTGGTTGTCTTGAACGAAATGAATGGACTGACCGGTCTTTTCAGCAAAAGTTTTCTCGTTGAAACTCTCCATAAAATAACCGCGGTTGTCGTCAAAAATAAGTGGCTCAATACAATAACATCCTTCGAGCGGAAACGCATTAAAGTTCATGCTATACAATACTTAACAGATGTGCGCCATACCCGCTTTTAAGTAGCGGTTGTGCTAATATTTTCAATTGTTCGGCATCAATAAAACCCATTTTAAATGCAGCTTCTTCTATAGACCCTACTTTTAAACCCTGGCGTTCTTCAATGACTTGTACAAACTGTGAAGCTTGCATCAGCGAGTTGAATGTTCCGGTGTCTAACCATGCTGTACCTCTATCGAGAATACTTACTTTAAGTTTGCCTCGCTTGAGGTATTCTTTATTCACGTCAGTGATTTCAAGTTCGCCTCGATGGCTTGGCTGAATATTAGCTGCTATAGAAACCACGTCATTGTCATAAAAGTAAATCCCAGGAACTGCATAATTAGACTTTGGATTTTTGGGTTTCTCTTCAATAGACAATACATTTCCATTGGCATCAAAATCCACTACACCGTATCGCTCCGGATCTTGAACATGATAGGCGTAAATAATTCCGCCATCGGGATCATTGTTGGTTAAAAGCAACTCAGACAAACCGGTTCCATAAAAGATGTTATCTCCCAAAACTAAGGCTACTTTATCGTTCCCAATAAAATCTTTTCCAATGATAAATGCTTCTGCCAAACCATTGGGATGTTCCTGAACTGCATATTCGAAACGACAACCATATTTTTCTCCGTCACCAAGCAGTTGTTGAAACAGTGGCAAATCATGAGGCGTAGAAATAATTAGAATTTCCCGAATACCTGACCACAATAAGGTAGAAAGCGGATAATAAATCATCGGCTTGTCGTAAATGGGCATCAACTGTTTGCTTACTGCTAGTGTTAAAGGGTGCAACCGGGTGCCCGAACCACCAGCTAGAATGATTCCTTTCATGACATTTGATTGTATTTGAGGGTCTGCTTTTTATAGAAACTAATAAAAAAGTGTGCAAATAAATAAAGAAAAACAAAAAGTACAGGCAATATCAATTTAAGTTTGCCATTGATGTATTTGGTGTCTTTTTTATTCATCGAATAACTGTTTTCGTTAATGATGTTGTTGATCGTCACCATATCAAGCAGCAAGCGTCCGTTCTCAGCAATAAGCCCATTTTTGGTTTGAATTACATCGTTGAGCTGCGTGTTTTCGTTGTAATAAACCAACTTATCGCTCTTCTTATCACTTCCGTCTTGGTTCAATCCGTTTAAGAAGAGATCTATTTGCGCTATAATTTCATTATTTTTTAATATTTTGTTTTTCTCATTTTGAATGTAAACCATTTTAATTTGATTGAAATATTTACTGTTGTTAAGATATTTCAATAATGGTTCAATGATATTTTCTCGTTTACTTAGTGCATTAGTGACAAAAGAAATTTTGTGGTAAGCATAGTTTTTACTGGTGGTGTTTTCTTCAACGATTTTCTTCATATCACCGTCTTCAGCCATCAACTTTAAGAGTTCGAAATTCTGTTCATTTCGATCTTTGTCATTGCCCGTAATAAATTTGTATACATCAACAACTGGTTTTATTTTAATGCTCTTGATTTCTGAAGGCTTAGTAATTCCTATTGACTTCAAAAACAAGGTGTCTTGATTCTTAATTTTAGAAGCCAACAATTCTATTTTTGAATAGAGATAATCAGTAGTCCCAAAGTTGGGTTGAACGATAATCTCATTATCATAAACATTAGTGTTTTTGTCTATGTAAAATCCTAAGCCCAGACCAATAAAAAACAAAGCACCAATAACCACAATGTTTTTGATTAAAAACCTGATAGATTTATATATCCCGAAATTAATACTTTCGAAAAGAGAGCTTATTTTTTTTGATATTTGGGCTAAATCAATTTCTTGATCATCTATATTTCTGTTATTGGTATTCATCTGATTTACTTTATATTGAATATTTGTTCTAATATTTTTATGGTGATTAGATAAGTTGGCTTTACACCGGTAGTTCCCAAACCGCCCGATGCTAAGGTGCTTCCGGTTTCCAATGGATTGTCCGAAGCATAATAAGCATACCTTACCTGAACATCCGGGTTGATACTCTTACGGATTTTGGAAGCCGATTGAATGGCTTTCTGATAATAAGCGCCCTCCATTTCCAGGCCGATTACGCCCCAAGTCGAATCGTGGAAAAACTTCAACAAATCTTTGTTTTGCAAAGAAGTTCCCAAAACCGTGATCATCGGGCCGGCGAAAACCGGAATGTCATTGCCTTCGAACATGGCCGCCGTAAGTTGGTTAGTAAACGGATAATTGTCGCCGGTGCCTTCGTTAATGTGTGCCGATGGAATCATGATATCGCCTTTGCCGCCTTGCAGAATTCCGGCTTTTCCCATGATCGAAACCGATTCCACGTTCAAAAATACTTTCTTGATTTTGGTTTCCTGAAAGGGCTTCAAAAGTTCGTCGATAGTTTCATAGGCTTGCTCGCCGAAGGCGTAGTCCATTACGATAATCACTGGTTTTTCGTCCGCAGTTTTTGCATTCGGAAACGCAGACTTCTTCCAATCAATCTTTGCGGTATCGAAAATCTGTACATCGATATTGGTTCCGGAAGTGTCTGGCAAAGAAATCATTCCGTGTTGGTGGGCAAAAGCAGTGACTTTATCTCTGAGCTCATGCGCCCCAGATTTGCTGAGTTCCTCGAAAATATAAAAATCGCCTTTGTCTTTGAATTTTGACTGGAGCACCGTAGTGGCAAAAATCGAATTCATCACACTGTGCATGTTCGCACTGATAATATGAATCGGGCGGTTCAGCAAACCATTCTGCATCAAAACGGTCTTGATGTTGTTGGCCCAAATCTCACCATGAATGTGATGCCCCAAACGCTCTCTCAAAATCGGGCTGAAGGTAATGGTACGCTTGGCGCTGTCCATGGTTTCTTCTAAAGCCAATTTTCCGAGCCAATAAATTACGTGAAGAAAACGGTCTGGCTTATCGGCCGCTGCGAAAGCGTCATAGATATCAATCACCTCGGCGAAAGTGCGGCCTAAGATATTGGCCGTGTGAGAAATGGTCTTCTCTTTTTCTTCGAGTGTGAGTTTCTTATTTTGTAAAACCGCTTGCTCTAGTTTGAGCCAATCGCGGGTTACTTCGCCGGATTCGTCAATCAAGACACGGTTTTTGATTTTGTGCGATTCGATGAAAATAAACGTTAGGTGCGTTAAGATATCGTAAATGTCCGAACGTCCGCGGGTAATTTCAACGTTCATTTGCTCTTCGTCAATGCGGTAGCAATTTCTTCTTCTTTTGGGCGGAATGATGGCTTTGAAATGCGATTTGGAATAACCCTCATCAGAAGTCAAGTTGATAAAACGGCACTGCTCGATGCCGATGGGCAATCTTTCAATCACATACAAGAGCCCATTGAGCTCTACTTTTTCCTCGGCTATGGTGCCATAGATTTCTGGGCGCAACGACAATAGTGCCTCGCGAAGGGTTTCTCCGGAAACACCCATAGGTTTGTAAAATCCGCGGTTGAATAAGTGCCGCATGGTGATGTACAATTTCTCCACGGCGCTTGATGATTCTTGGGCTCTGGAGCGTACAATGTTTTTGATTTCTTTCATGAACTTTGTTTTTCTTTCGGTCGCGGTTTGCATTCCTAAAAAACCTCTTTCTAGGCCCTCGACAGCTATTGTTATTAGTCTTTAACCGGCAAATGTAAGCTTTTTATTTTTTAGTTAGACAGCACCAAAAAGATTACCGGTTCGAGCACTTGGGGCATGGTCGTCGAAGTGTCGGTTTCTTTAGGATTTTGCCTTACCCATTTCCCACCTGAAAAAGCAAAAGTAGGCTGACTATCCACGGCATTGTATAGCAAAAACGGATAATAGGCTTTCTGCGTTTGGGTTTGTTGGGTATTGGGGTCGATACTGGTTTTTTCCCATTTGTTTTTCTCGATGAGCAATTTTTCAAAACCTACAAAAATTCCGTCTTTGGGCATCTTCAGGTTCAATTTACTCAGGTTCAATTTAGTCTGTTTCACACCTTGACCCACCGACACGATAAAATCTTTGTTGAGCAATTCTTGGCCGGGAAGCCCGTCATCACCAACACTGTAAAAATGGATTTTAAACACTGCGCCGTCGATTTTACTATCGGTAACCACCACCACTTGCTTGAGAAACTTTGTCTTTTTATAAGAAACATCATAAGGAAAAAACTTTGCGTCGATACTCGGGCCGCGGTCAAATGCCTGATAAGCCTGGGTGGATGTTTTTCCTATTTCGCGCTCTCGTGTTTCGAGCCTCTTGGCAATCACGATTTCATCCAGCGCGTAGGAAACAGGTTTGAGTCGGATTTCTGTTGCTTGCGCAGCTTTGCATTTCTTTGTTTGATAGCCCAAAGCCGAAAAAACCAATATTTTATTCTCATCAACTCTTAGCGTAAATCGGCCGTCTTCTTCGGTACTGGTCCCTAAATTTTCATTTTCAACCGAAATATGGACGTACGAAATCGGCGCCGAGGAAATACTATCTTTAACAATGCCACTGATTTGTGCGCTCACCATTGGGCTGAAAACCAACAACACTAACCCAAAAAAACTTTTCATCGGCTAATAGTTTGAAGTGCATCGGCTATTTGACGGTCGTTGCTCAAACGCGGAATTTTATTCTGTCCGCCGAGTTTGCCAATCGATTTCATATAGTCTTGAAATCCGTTTCGAACCACTGGTGTAATCACTAAAGTACGAAGCACATTTCCGAGGATCAGATCGTCGTAATAGGAGTTTTGCTGGCGTAAAGCTTTGTCTATTCGCAAGGCCAAATTTTCTATATCGTCCGGAAGGTTCTCAAATTCAATGAGCCACTGGTGATACGGCAAACCCGACTCAGGCGTAATTTGTGGCGCAACGGTAAACTCGGTAATGCAAATGTTGGTTCCGGCAAGTGCTTCTTGCATGGCCTGTTCTACTTCCTTGCCGATGACATGCTCGCCAAATGCAGAGATAAAATGTTTGATACGGCCCGAGACAATCAGGCGGTAAGGTTGGATTGAAGTGAACTGTACCGTATCGCCAATATTATATGCCCAAAGCCCGGCGTTGGTGGAAATAATCAACACATAATTCACTCCGATTTCAACCTCGCCAATGGTATAACGTTTCGGGTTCTGAGTGAAAAAATCCTCTGATTTAACAAACTCATAAAAAATCCCGGCATTCAAAAGCAACAACATGCCTTTTTCGGTTGGTGAATCTTGGTAGGCAAAAAAGCCTTCCGAAGCCGGAAAAAGTTCTATGCTATCCACCTTTCTGCCAATCAGGCTTTCAAATTTCGCTCGATAAGGTTCGTAGTTCACGCCGCCGTAGATAAACAAGTTGAAGTTCTTGAACAATTCGCCCACTGGCTTGCCGGCTTTGCTCTGGAGTTTCTCGAAATACATCTGCATCCAAGACGGTATCCCGGAAATTACAGTCATATCTTCACAAAAGGTTTCCTGTACAATCGCGTCGACTTTAGTTTCCCAATCTTCTATGCAATTGGTTTCCCATGAAGGCAAACGGTTCTTTTGTAGGTACTTCGGAACAAAATGCGCCACAATACCGGAAAGTCGTCCGAGTTGGATGCCGTTTTTTTGTTCGAGAATCGGGCTGCCTTGCAAAAAAATCATTTTTCCGTTGACGAAATCTGCTTTACCCGTTTGGTAAACATAATGCAGGATGGCGTCGCGCGCGGCTTGAATATGTAACGGCATTGAGGCTTTAGTCAGCGGAATGTACTTTGCGCCAGAAGTGGTACCGGAAGTTTTAGCAAAATAGAGCGGCTTTCCGGGCCACAGCACATTTTCTTCGCCTTTCACAACTCGATCGATATAACTTTTCAACGCTTCATAGTCGCGAATGGGAACCTGCTTGGCAAAATCTTCATACGAATTGATTTTTGAAAAACCGTGGTCTTTTCCGAATTCGGTATTGCGAGCCGTGCGAATTAAATCGAGAAAAACTTGTTGCTGCGTCTGGATAGGTTGGCGCGCCCATCGTTGGGTTTTTCGTTGCACATAGTAGGCAAAGATTTTGGCAGCAAAAGATTTTACAGACATGGTTATGCTTGTGGAAATTTGGTTTGAATCGCTTTCTCTGTTAGTACAATCAACACTATTACAGCGGCTAAAATCAATATCACGCCGAGGGTGAGTTGCTGGCTTATACTCATATTGAAGCCCATTTTAATCAGTGAACTGAGCACCAACAATAATCCGTTAACAGCCATCAGCCGCGCGGAATACTTCTGGGCAAAATCCCAACGTTGTTGTGAAGCCATAGAACTTCGGGTTCTATAACCGTATAAGTAGTTGATTTTTCGAGGTGGAAATAGCCACATCAGCATTCCTACTAGTGAAAAAATGAGTCCGACCGCAAAAGGCAATCCGAGTAATTGGTCGATCAAGTGGTTGATATTTTCCATGTTATTCAAAAGAAATAAATTGTTCTGGGTCGATGGCGTAACCGTCTTTCCAAAGTTCGAAATGCAAGTGTACGCCGGTAGATTCCTGACCGGTTGAACCTGCCAAAGCAATTACTTCACCGGTTCGGACCACATCGCCCTGAGATTTGGTGAGTGACGCCGCGTGTTTGTATGCCGAAATAAAACCGTTGTTGTGGCGGAGAATCACCACATTTCCTGTTGATGGCGTCCAATCGGCAAAAATTACCGTTCCGCTCAAGACGGCTTTTATCGGCGTATTTTTAGCCAAAGCAACATCAATAGCGTAGTGTTTGTTCTTGGCGTTGAACTTTTCGGTAACCACACCTTTGACCGGCGCAAACAAAACGACACTTACCTTAGCTTGGGCCTTCTCAAACAAGTTGTATTTGTCTTCTTTAGCTACTTCTTCGCGCAGTTGTTGGTCTGCTTCTGACGGTTTTATTTCTTCAATGCTCACCGGAGCAACCGAGGAAGCATAAATAGAATCTTTATTGAATTGGGCAAGTTCCAAATCGCCAGTAAGGATTTTTTTGATCGAAGCAATATAAGCCTCATTTTTCTTAACGGCTTGGTTCAGAGAATCGGATTTCAAGGCCAACTCGGTCGCATCTCGCTTGAGCTGGTCTGAGGCGTAACCTGGAATAAATTCCCGAAGCGGCGTAAAGGCTATAATAAAAGTGGTAGTGGTGATAATTAATACCGCGCCAATGGTTGCGACGACAAACACGTTCATTAAGGTCAGTCTCAAAGAGAAAATCTCCTCAAAAGAATCTTCGTTGAGAATCAACAAGCGGTTTTTTGTGAACAGTTTTTTCTTGAGTTGCTGCCGTTTGAGCCTTTTCTCCGCCATCAGTTTGGTTTAGGTTTACAAATATAGAAATTATGTTAGTGCAGCTCCGACCTACGCGTTCAAAATAGTTGAAACATTAACGCTGTTGCATCATAAATATTTGTCAAGGAATCAAAATTATTCCGGTTTTTTCTCTTTATCTTTGCCCGAATATTAATAGCAATTTGCTTCGGCAACAAATTATTAGCAAATGGGAAGATTCGGTGTTACAGAAATCCTGATTATATTATTGGTGGTTCTTTTGCTTTTCGGCGGTAAAAAAATTCCGGAATTGATGAAAGGCCTCGGCAGCGGCATCAATGAGTTTAAAAAAGCCTCAAAAGGCGAAGAGGAAAATGCAGCAGCTAAAAAATCTGACGATTCGGCGAAATAGCCCATCGGAAAGTTCGATTTCTTACAAAAAATAAAAATCCAAATTCCAGTGTTTCATTGGCGTTTGGATTTTTTTGTTTTTTAAACCGATTATAAAATCATCGAAAGTTGAATGCGTTTGCGGATTTCGTCTACTTCAGTTACTTTGACCTGAACATGTTGGTGCAGTTTCACCACTTGGTTCACATCGGAAACAAAACCGGCTTTGAGCTGCGAGATATGCACCAAACCGCTTTCCTTAATGCCGATATCCACAAAGCAACCAAAATTGGTAATGTTATTGACAATGCCCGGCAAAATCATTCCGGATTTTAGGTCTTTAATTGATTTCACATTGGGGTCGAATTCAAAAACTTTAGCAGACTTTCTCGGGTCTAAACCGGGTTTTTCGAGTTCCTTTAGAATGTCTTTCAAACCTAAAATACCGACTTCTTCCGTTATATAATGCTCCGGTTTAATCTGGGCGATTTTCTCTTTGTTGGCAATGAGTTCGCTCACGGAAATTTTTAAATCTTTGGCGATTCTCTCTACTATTGGATAAGCTTCCGGATGCACCGCAGAATTGTCCAGCGGGTTTTTAGCATGGGTAATCCGGATGAAAGCTGCGCCTTGTTGGAACGCTTTTTCTCCTAAACGCGGTACTTTTTTAAGTTGTTTGCGTTCTTCAAACGGGCCATTTTCGAGGCGATATTGTACGATATTCTCGGCGAGCTTCTCTCCTATTCCGCTCACATAACTCAGCAACGATTTACTGGCTGTATTAATATTGATCCCGACCGAATTCACACAACGAATTACCGTATTGTCGAGTTCTTCTTTGAGTTTGGTTTGATCCACATCGTGTTGGTATTGACCCACACCAATGGCTTTCGGATCGATTTTGACCAATTCGGCCAACGGATCAGACAACCTTCTTCCGATAGACACCGAACCCCGAACCGTAACATCATACTCGGGAAACTCTTCGCGTGCAATTTTAGAAGCCGAATATACTGATGCCCCGGCTTCGCTGACTACAAAAACCTGAACCGGCTTATCGAATGGGATTTTCTTGATAAAGAATTCCGTTTCGCGCGACGCTGTTCCGTTGCCTATTGAAATCGCCTCAATCTTATAAGCATTGACCATGGAGCGGATTTTTTTAATCGCTATCGTTTCCTGATTTTGCGGCGCATGCGGATAAATCGTCTCGTTGTAAAGCAAGTCGCCCTTTTCATCCAAACAAACAATCTTACAGCCGCTTCTGTAACCCGGATCAATCGCTAAAATTCGCTTTTCGCCTAGTGGTGGAGCGAGCAATAACTGGCTCAAATTAGTAGCAAAAACCTGAATCGAATTCGCATCGGCTTTGGCTTTGGCTTCTTGCAAAGCTTCGTTGGAAATCGCCGGAGCCAAAAGTCGTTTGTACGAGTCTTCAATAGCTTGCTCAATATGCGGCGTGCTGTCATTGTTCTTTTTAATGACCGATTGGGCAATTGCATCTAGGGCTTGTTCGGATTCTATTTCCACTTTAACCTTAATGAAACCTTCGTTCTCGGCACGCAAAATAGCCAACAATCGGTGCGAGGGTGCTTTGGTTAAGTTTTCAGACCAATCAAAATACTGATTGAATTTCTGGGCTGCTTCGTCGTCTTTTTTGGTTTTGACTACTTGCGTTGAAATAGTGGCCTGCCTTTGAAACAAACGCCGGACAAGTTTGCGCACATAAGTGTTTTCGTTGACCCACTCGGCAATAATATCGCGAGCGCCTTGCAAAGCTTCGTCTTCATTTCGAACTTTGTCATTGAGATATCTTGAGGCAATGAAATCTACGTCGTCGTCGTTTTGCGCCATGATGATTTTGGCCAGCGGCTCTAGGCCATTTTCACGCGCTACATCGGCTCTGGTTTTTTTCTTTTTCTTGTAAGGCAAGTACATATCTTCGAGTTCTTGCAAATCGAAACTGGAGTTGATTTTCTGGGCCAATTCAGGTGTTAAAGCATTTTGATCTTGAACCGAATTGAGAATGGTTTCTTTGCGCTTGAGAATTTCCTGATATTGGCGATGGCGTTTAGCAATCTGTTCGATTACTACCTCATCAAGGTTTCCGGTTTGGTCTTTCCGGTAGCGGGAAATAAATGGAATGGTACAATCTTCGTTTAAAAGTTGGACCGTTTTTTCAATATTGATAGCCGAAGTCGCTACGGTTTGTTGGATAAAATCGATAGAGGTCATATTGGTCAAATGCTTTATTGACAAGCAATTTTATTCACTCGATTGGCGTGCCGTCCGCCTTCAAAATCGGTGTTTAGAAAAACCTCGACCATTTCCACTGCTTGAACTATCGAAGTAAACCTAGCAGGAATACTGATAATATTCGCATCGTTGTGTTGCCGGGCCAAAACCGCTATTTCTTTGGTCCAACAAACCGCGGCGCGTACTTTTTGGTGTTTGTTGGCCGTAATGGCGATGCCGTTGCCGCTGCCGCAGATCACAATGCCAAAGTCGGCCTGTTTTTCTGACACTGCCTTAGCGACCGGATGACCAAAATCCGGATAATCAACACTGTCGAAAGTATCGGTTCCGTAATTGGTTACTTCGTGGCCTTTGCTAATAAGCATCTCCAGGATGGCTTTTTTATAATCTGGACCCGCGTGGTCGTTTCCTATAGCTATTTTCATATCGTGCGTTTTGGTTGCGTCGCAAATTTAATCAATCCTATTGAAGTACCTTTTTAATTTGATGGAATAGATTTATAATTGGACACGATTTGGAACTTAATTTCCAAGTCAGAAAAAACTGTTGTTGATAGATTTTTACAAAAGCTTGATTTTCAGCTTACCTTAATTTAACATCAAGTGTTTATAACTTGAAAAAGAAAATCAGAACTTTTTTTTGGCGGTATGCTTAAAACTCATAAGCAAAAATTAGCCTCAAAAAAACAAATAAAGTTTGGCTAATTTTTGTAAAAGTTATCCGTTGTAAAATCCGCCTTTGTTAACAAAAATACCTCAGCAACTTATTTACAAAAATACAGCTGATGGGTTTGTCAACAACTGTTGATTATTTTACAATTTTACTTTAAAATGAATGATTTGGCCTTTCAAAAAGCTGTTGACAAATCGTGATAAAAAAGTACAACAAAAAAGTCAAACTTCTTTTTTGAAAGTTATTGCGTTTATCAACACGCTATAATAACCACCAAAAATTTAAATTTCATTTCAGTTATTTTTTGATGTTTTTAATAAGTGTTGAAAACCTTTAGATGATTTTAAGATCAGGCCGATTGAGATTTTCGATCAAGGTTTTCACTCGCTCGGTATCGCTCGGATGTACTTTGAGTTGAATTCCGCCGTAAGCAATGCTCGCCAGTGGATCTACCGATATTAAGTTTTCGTTCTGGAACAAATGCGGAATTTGCTCGTGTTCGAGTATTGATTTTAATACGACAATTTCATGGGCGAAGTTAAAGTGGGCAACAGTAATGAATTCCATTTTTCTTTTTTTGCTAAAGATACTTAAATGTTAGATTTCTATTAAACCCTGGAGTAAGTGGTTTTAACTAGGAACTTATTTCGTACTTTTCAGACCTCAAGAAAAGATATATGAGCAAGAAGCCTAAAAAATTTGGAAAGAAATCCAAGACGTTCTCTGAAAAAATACTTAAAATACTTTCTCAAAACGCCAATAAACCATTCAATTATAAACAAATTGCGGCCATACTCGAACTCAGTGATACCAAGAGCCGCAATGAAATCATTAAAGATTTAAAAATTCTTGCCGCACAAAAAGTCATTATAGAGTCGGAACCCGGAAAATATTTGGTAAAAGCCATTAGCCAAGATTATTACGACGGTACTATCGATATGACTTCGCGCAAAACCGCTTACTTTATTTGTGAGGAATTCGAAGAAGATGTGTTTATTCCTACTAGCAACCTCAATCACGCTCTAGATAAAGACAAAGTCAAAGTGTATGTGTATAACCGGCGCAAAGGCAAACGTCCGGAAGGCGAAGTAATTGAAGTACTCGAGCGTGCCAAAACCGAATTTGTCGGCGTGATTGATATCCAGAAAAATTTTGCTTTTGTCACCACAGCCAATGCTAAAATGTATACCGATATTTTCATTCCTAAAGATAAAATAGCGGATGCCGAGCAAGGCGATGTAGTGATTGCTAAAATCGAAGATTGGCCCAAGAAAGCCGACAGCCCGTTTGGTTCGATTATCAAAGTTCTAGGAAAACCTGGTGAACACGATACCGAAATTCATGCAATTTTAGCCGAATACGGTTTGCCTTATGATTTTCCTATTGAAGTGGAAATGTATGCCCAGAAAATTGATACTTCGATTCAAGATAGTGAAATTAAGAATCGTCGTGATATGCGCGATACGCTGACTTTCACGATTGATCCTAAAGATGCCAAAGACTTCGATGATGCGTTATCTTTCAAAAAACTGGAAAACGGAAACTACGAAATCGGAATTCACATAGCCGATGTTTCTTATTATCTTAAAGAAGGAACCATTTTAGACGATGAAGCATACCAACGCGCTACTTCGGTATATTTAGTGGATCGCGTTGTGCCAATGCTTCCCGAAGTGTTGTCGAATTTTGCTTGTTCGTTGCGTCCGAATGAAGAGAAATATACCTTCTCGGCGATATTCGAAATCAATGCAAAAGCCCAAATCATTAACCAGTGGTTTGGCCGAACCGTTATTTATTCTGACCAACGTTTTGCTTACGAAGAAGCGCAGTATATCATAGAAACTAAAGACGATACCATTCCCGCAGCGATTTCCCTTACCGGAAAGGCCTATAAAGTTAACGCTCCGGTTGTCGAAGCAACTCTAAAACTCGACCAGCTTGCTAAAATTTTGCGTTACAAACGTTTGGCTGAAGGAGCGATATCATTTGATAAAGTAGAAGTCAAATTCAACCTCGATGAAAATGCAGAGCCCGTTGGCGTGTATTTTAAAATTGCCAAAGACGCGAATCACCTCATTGAAGAATTCATGCTTTTAGCCAACAGAAAAGTAGCAGAATTCATCGGCAAGCAAAAGAAAACTTTTGTGTACAGAATTCACGATGAACCCAATGAAGATAAGCTGATTAACCTACAAGGTATTATTTCTAAATTCGGTTATAGCATTAACTTCAAATCTAAAGCTGATATTTCTAAATCGCTTAATAATTTACTGACAGATGTCGTAGGAAAAAAGGAACAGAACCTTGTGGATACTTTAGCGATTCGCAGTATGAGTAAAGCGAAATATTCGACCGATAATATTGGCCATTACGGTTTGGCATTCGATTATTATTCACACTTTACTTCACCGATTCGTCGTTATCCTGATGTGATGGTACACCGACTTTTGCAGCATTACCTCGATGGCGGAAAATCTGCCGATGCTGAATTGTATGAAGAAAAATGCGAACATTCCTCCAACATGGAAGCCTTGGCCACCAACGCCGAGCGCGACAGCATTAAATACATGCAGGTGAAATACATGCAAGACCACAAAGATCAAGAATTCTTAGGTGTAATTTCAGGTGTGACCGAATGGGGCATTTATGTTGAGATTATTGAAAACAAATGTGAAGGTATGTGTCGTATTCGTGAAATTCGCGATGATTATTATACTTTCGATGAAAAACAGTATGCCTTAGTAGGCGAAATTTCTAAAAACCTACTGCAACTTGGCGATGAAGTAATTGTCAAGGTGAAAAACGCCGATTTAGTCAAAAAACAACTCGATTTCCATTTTATTAGAAAAAATGAGTAAAATGAAACAAGTAATTTTATTGTGGATTTGTGCCACTTTTAGCATGATTGCCCAACAAAAAAACGTGGGTGATTTCAACAAAATAACCGCTTTTGATCAGATTGATGTAATGCTGATTCCATCACGCGAAAACAAAGTGGTTTTACAAGGTAAAGGTTCCAAAGAAGTAGAACTAATTAACAAAAACGGCGAGCTTAAAATCCGTATGCCGCTTACCAAAATGCTTTCTGGCGATAACATTTCGGCTACAGTTTATTATACTAACCTTGAAGCTGTTGAAGCCAACGAAGGCTCGAGAATTGCGGGCGAAGCTGCTGTGGTTGCCAATCATTTCGATATCATCGCCAAGGAAGGTGCGAGTGTAGATTTGACTTTAGAAGTAGACCAATTGGAAGCTAGAGTCACCAATGGGTCGAAAGTGAAATTACAAGGAATTGCAACAGGTCAAGATGTTTTAATTAATTCGGGCGGAATTTATCATGCTTCAAATTTAAAAACAGCACAAACTACCATTACCGCAAATGCCGGTGGCGAGGCTGAAATCAATGCTTCAGAATCGGTTGATGCTAAAGTTCGTGCCGGCGGAGACATCGTGATTTACGGCCATCCAAAGGAAATCAACCAGAAAGTGATTGCCGGCGGAAAAATCTACGAAAAGGAAGACTAATGAGAAATATTCTTATTTTTACCTAAAAACCATTCATGATTGAAGATATAATTACCGGAATTCCTTTGGGTATTTTTTTGAGTTTTCTGGTAGGCCCTGTTTTTTTTGTATTGTTGGAAACCAGTGCTGTGAAAGGCTTTCGGGCGGCTTTTGTATTCGATCTTGGAGTGGTTTTGGCCGATATGGTCTTCATTGCAGTAGCCTACTTCAGTAGTTATCGTTTGATTCAAGGTATTAAAGACGATCCGGCTATTTTTATTTTCGGCGGCATTGTGATGCTTACTTACGGCATTATTTCGTTTCTAAAACTAAAGAAAGTGAGTAAGAATATAGACGAAATTGCTGTAGAGGAACTCATTCGTAAAAATTATGTAAGTCTATTTTTTAAAGGTTTTTTCTTGAATTTTATCAACGTTGGTGTATTGTTGTTTTGGTTTATGATTCTAATCACTATTGGTCCAAAACTGCAATTGGAAACCTCGCGAATGGTGACTTTTTTCAGTTCTGTTTTACTGACTTATCTATTGGTGGATATTGGAAAAATACTATTAGCCAAACAATTAAGAAGTAAACTTACTCCTACCAATATTCTCAACATCAAAAAAGTCATCAGTATCTTACTAGTTATTTTTGGAATTGTGTTGATGTTTCAAGGTTGGTTCCCAAGCGATCAGAAATTGGTTAAAAAGGCTCTGGAAAAGATAGAGTAGTGCTTGAATTTCTTTTCCCTTTTTTGTACAGAACGTATAATGTTTTATCAAAATCAAGTATGAGAATGGGTAAAACCAGTATTACATGCCTAGCCTAGATTATCAAAAGAATATCATCTTTTTATAAACTTTTTAGTGGTAATTTCTTTTCCATTTTCGAAGATAATCAAGTAGATTCCGCTCAATAGCTTTTCAATATTAATTGTTTCTTGGTTCGTATTTAAACCTTGTTTCTGGCAAAGTTTTCCTATGCTATTGTATATTTTGATTGTTGCCTTTCCAATAATCGGCTCATCAAGTTTGATATTGATATAATCCGTAACTGGATTTGGACTAATATTTAAATTTAATTTTTGATATTGGTTTGTAGACAACATTTGAGTTGAGTATACAGCTTGATTGTTTAGTTCCGAATTGATGACCAAAATTTTCTCATTTTCTAACTCCAAAATTGTATAAGTGAAATTATTGGTTAATGTGTTGTTTTCAGAAAAGAAACCAAAATACAGTTGTTCGAAACCAATTCTATCCATACAATCTAGAAGTGTTTGCCCAGAAGCGGTGAACGAAAAATCGCTAACGTTATTTGACGGAAATTCAGTAAAACCAAACAAACTATTGCAAGCATCACTTATGTCAAGATTTGAATTTTCTTGATAGAAAGTTATTCCCATATTATTGAATGGTGGAATATTCTCATTTGCATTTAAAATTAGATTGGTCAAATACCATTGGTTTTCGAATAGCCTAGAATCTTGTGCGAATGAAACGCTTGTCAACAACAACATAAGTAAACCAAAAGCTTTCATGATGTTTTTATTTTATTTCCAAAGTTGCTCATTATTTTTCCAATAAAGATTCGATTTGATTACTTTTTTCTTAAAATCAGAAACAATAATCTTTGAAATCACCATGAAGGTTTCTCTCATTCAGAGGCATCGAGCGGATTCGAACCAACAACTTTAATGAATTTTTTTAAAAAATTTAAACATAAAAAAAAACCCTCAAATTTCTTTGAAGGTTTCTCTTATTCAGAGGCATCGAGCGGATTCGAACCGCTGTAGGAGCTTTTGCAGAGCCCAGCCTAGCCACTCGGCCACGACGCCAAAATATTGGTCGCAAACTTAATAAAATAATTTTAAAACTAAATTTTAATATAGAAATTATTCAGAAAAAATCTGCGTTTAATTTCGGTATTCTTCCATTTCAATCGTAACGGCTTCAACATCACCACCAATAGGCGGATTGATTTTAGAAACCGAAAGCATAATTCTAGAAACAGCCGGTATTTCTTTAAAAATACGCGCTACAATGCGGTGCGCTACATGTTCCAATAAATGAGAACGAATGGCCATTTCTTCCACCACAATGCGGTTCAAAAGCACATAATCAACGGTATCTTCAAGCTTGTCGCTTAAGGAAGATTTTCTCAAATCGGTTTTTATTTCGAGATCGGTTGTGTAATCTGAGCCAATTTTTCCTTCCTCAACTAAGCAGCCGTGGTAAGAAAAAGTCCTGATATTCTTTAGTTTGATAGTTCCCATAACAATGTATTGAGGTCTTAGGGTTTAATAGCATAAAAGTACAAATTACCGAATGAACGGCTTCAAGAATTACCAACATTTTTGATAACTTAGCCGCTCTAAATTTAGCTTATGTCTACCGAAGAAAAATCACTGAATTTCATCGAGCAAATCATAGAAGAAGATCTCAAAAACGGTTTATCGCCAAAGGCTTTGCGTTTTCGATTTCCACCAGAACCCAACGGTTATCTGCATTTGGGTCACGCCAGTGCGATTGCTTTGAATTTCGGTTTAGGAATCGATTACAAGGCACCGGTGAATCTCCGTTTTGACGATACTAATCCGGCCAAAGAAGAACAAGAATTTGTAGATGCCATCAAACGCGATGTGCAATGGTTGGGCTATCAATGGGCCGAGGAGCGTTATGCTTCGGATTATTTCCAGCAGTTATACGATTGGACGATTGAGCTCATCAAAAAAGGAAAAGCTTATGTCGACAGCCAGACGTCTGAAGAAATGGCCCAACAAAAAGGAACGCCAACCACACCTGGCGTTGACAGCCCTTATCGCAATCGTTCCGTAGAAGAAAATCTAGACCTTTTCAATCGTATGAAAAATGGCGAATTCGAAGAAGGCACCCACATCTTGCGCGCCAAGATTGATATGAAATCAACCAATATGCTCATGCGTGACCCGATCATGTATCGCATTTTACACAAACACCACCACCGAACAGGCAATGATTGGTGCATCTATCCGATGTATGATTGGGCCCACGGAGAAAGCGATTATCTCGAGCAGATTTCGCACTCTTTCTGTACGTTGGAGTTTTTACCGCATCGCGAATTATACGATTGGTTTCTAGATCAGATTTACGATTCGAAATTGATTCGCCCAAAGCAACGTGAATTTGCTCGTCGGAATTTAAGTCATACCGTAGTGAGTAAAAGAAAGCTGATGCAGTTGGTCAAGGAACAATATGTTAGTGGTTGGGATGATCCGAGAATGTCGACCATTTCAGGGCTTCGACGTCGCGGATATACGCCGGCATCGATTCGGAATTTTGCCAAAACTATCGGTATTGCCAAGCGCGATAATTTGATTGATGTGTCTTTATTGGAGTTTTGTGTACGTGAAGATTTGAACAAAACAGCGCCCAGAGTGATGGCAGTTATTGATCCGGTCAAACTGATTATTACCAACTATCCGGAAGGAAAAGTAGAATGGTTGGAGGCCGAAAACAATCCTGAAGATGAGAATGCCGGGTTCAGAAAAGTGCCGTTTTCGCGCGAGTTGTATATTGAAAGAGAAGATTTTTTGGAAGATGCGCCAGCTAAGTTTTTCCGTTTGAGTATTGGAAAAGAGGTCCGTTTGAAGAATGCTTACATCATCAAAGGCGAAAATGTTGTCAAAGATGCAGTGGGAAACATCACTGAAATCCATGCGACGTATGATACGGATTCTTTAAGTGGAAGTGGTACCGAGGCCAGTATGCGAAAGGTTTCCGGAACTTTGCATTGGGTTTCTGTAAAGCATGCCATTGCAGCGGAAGTGCGTTTGTATGACCGTTTGTTTACCGATGAAGCTCCGGATTCTCATAAGGAGAAAGATTTCTTAGAGTTTGTGAATCCGAATTCCTTGAAAGTGGTTACGGGTTATCTCGAGCCAAGTATGGAAACTGCCAAAGTTGAAGATAAGTTTCAATTCCAACGATTGGGTTATTTCACCGTTGATTCCGATTCTAAAGACGGGAAATTGGTTTTCAATAAAACTGTCGGTCTTAAAGATACTTGGGAAGAAAAAGGTAAGAAAGACGAGAACAGCATCAACAATTCGCTCAAGGAAATCAATAGGTATTTCAAGGCAGAGAATGAACAAGAAAGAGCCAACATCGAGAAAATGATTGGCGAGAGCTTGAACTCGGTTGAGAATTTCAGTTTGTTGCAAAACGCTTTACGCAAAAACATTAACAACAATAAGAGTTCGCTTTTGTTTGCAAACTGGCTCATGAAATATTCTGATACGATTAAGCCAGACAATACCGATGCTGAAACAATGCAAAAGCTTTACGCGATGTCACTCAAAAGCGAATCAGCCATTGTTCGTTGGCAAGCGATTGAAAATTTGAAAAATGACCGTCCGAATCTCGAAGCTTTGCAATCCAACTTGACCGAACTCAAAAATTCAGAAAAGGATGAAAAAGTTTTGTCAGCTTTAGCCTCGATTTGATTTCAAGAATAATTATTGTCAAAAATTATAGCAAGCGTCTTTAATCGGGCGCTTTTCTTATAATTATAATATTCTATAATTTTTTAAAAAAACATAAGAAACAGCTATCGAAAACCAATCTTTTAAATGCGTTCTAAGCGAATTTTTTTAAAAAGAAAACTTACGAGTTATTTAGGTGTAAAAAAGTCGATTCTCTCGCTTTATTTTAAATTTTAGCTTTTTCAACCTGAAAATTGCCTAATAAAATAGTAACTTTAGCCAACAAGAATTTTTAATTTCAATTACCATGGCCAATAAAACCGAAAACACACTTGCAGCACTTTTAATCGGAGCTGCCGTCGGAGCCGTTGCCGGAATTTTGTTCGCTCCCGACAAAGGTTCGAAAACCAGAGCCAAAATCAAAGAAGGTTTTGATGAAGCCAAAGACAAAATCAAAGACCAATTCGAGAATGCTTCAACAGATTTGAAAGAAAAAGCAGCCGATGCGAAAGACAACCTCGAGGAAACGTTCGAAAACTTGGCCTCTAATATGAGCCATAAATCCGAAGAATTGATTAGTTTTCTAGAAACTAAACTGGCCGAGTTAAAGCAACAGAACGCCAAATATCAAAAATAAAATGGCCTTCGAAGAACTCAAAGAAAATACCGAAGACTTGCAACAGCGTGCACAAGCTTTCATTGACAGCAGCGTCGCTTATTACAAATTGTGGGGCTTTAAAGTCGCTATGAAATCGTCTACGTTGGTGCTTAAATTTATCCTGATTTTGTTGGGTTTGAGTATGGTTTTACTTTTCGGATCGTTCGCCGCAGCTTTTGCCATTGGCCAATCTTTAGGAAATTATGCATTGGGTTTTCTCATTGTGGCGGGCATTTATGCGTTGTTCATAGGCTTGTTGTTTTTAATTAAAGACAAAATCGTCGAAGGCCGCATCATGGAGCGTTTTTCTGAAATTTTTTTCAATGATTGATCATGGCTGCTAAAAAATATACTTCCTACGCCGAGATTGATAAAGACTTGGAAATCCTTAAGCTGGAGAAGGAAATCAGTTACCAGAAATTGGTTTTGGAACTCAAAGAGACAAAGGAACAATTCACTCCACGAGGTATTGTTAAACAATTTCTAGGTTCTTACCAATCGATTTTGTCTGAGTCGTTTACTAGTATAATTACAATGGCCATCCCGCATCTTATCGGTTGGCTATTAAAAAGAAAAAAGACCGATTAAGGTCTTTTTTTTTTTGATTAAGATTCGTTTGCATCGGTTTGCGGATTTTCTGGAGCGGGCAACGAAGTCGGCGGATTTTCTGCTCTAGATTTCACCTTTTTATTGGTTCTTTTCATCATTTCCCCAACCTGATTCGAAGCGCTGAACGAAGCCACCATATTGTTAAGCATATCGCTGCCCGCTTGAGGCGAATTGGGCAGAAGTATCAAATTGGAGTTCGCATCGGCACCAATAGATTGCAAAGTATCATAGTGCTGGGTAACGACAATCAGTGCAGAAGCTTCCTGAGAATTGATGCCCACGCTGTTCAAAACCTCCACACTTTCTACCAAACCGCGCGCAATTTCCCGGCGTTGATCGGCAATTCCTTGACCTTGCAATCGTTTACTTTCCGCTTCGGCTTTGGCTTTGGCGACAATACGTATTCTGGAACTTTCTGCTTCGAACTCTGCAGCGGTTTTTTCTCTGTCGGCAGCATTGATTCGGTTCATCGCGTTTTTCACTTGCATATCCGGATCGATGTCGGTCACTAGCGTGTTGATGATGTCGTAGCCGTAGGTCATCATGGCTTCATTGAGTTCGCGTTTGACAGCAATGGCGATATCGTCTTTTCGTTCGAAAACGTCGTCGAGCTTGAGTTTCGGAACTTCGGCGCGAACCACATCAAATACGTAAGCCGTGATTTGGTCGTGCGGATATTCGAGTTTGTAGAAGGCATCGTACACTTTGTCTTGAATGACTTTGAACTGCACCGAGACTTTCATCTTGACAAATACGTTGTCTTTGGTTTTGGTTTCAATAATCACATCGAGTTGTTGGATGCGCAGATTTACCCTTCCGGCAATGCGATCTATCAGAGGAATTTTGAGCTGTAATCCGGAATTGCGTACACTCAGGAATTTTCCGAAACGCTCAATGATAACCGAGGTTTGCTGTTTAACCGTAAAAAAAGAAGACAGAAAAATAAAAAGTGCCAGCAGCAGCAGAATAATAAAGGAAATGTTCATCTTAAAAGGAATTTGGATTGAAATAGAAGTCAAATTACGAAAAAGAAACTACTTTAGCACATCTAATTCTGATATATGAAAAAAATACTAGCCTTAGGATTGCTTTTAGTAGGTGTTCAACTTCATGCACAATACCAATACCGCGACGGGAACCGGATTGGGATTTCTGCTGGAATTACCCAAATGACCTTACTCTCGAGCAACTTCAAAGTGAAACCGGAAATGGGTTTTGCCGGCGGATTGTCGGTTCGTGGGAATTTCTACAATGATTTTAGTATGACTTATGGTATGCAGTTCATTAACAACAGTTTTTCACTAGAGTCTACTAACGCGACCTCATTTAAAAAAGAAGATGTAAAATATACGGTTTCAGGTGTTCAGATTAGATTGCTTTTGAGCTATAACATTGTTGAAGATTATTTCGCGGTAGATTTTGGCCCGGTATTACAAGTCAATGGAAAACTCAAGGTGGATAAAGGCGATAACACGATTTCAGGAACTTTGTTGAAGGCCGAAGATATCGTAGATGTGACCACGGTCAACGGAAACCTCTACTTCGGAATTACCACCGGAAGCAAAACAGTTAAAGCGATTATTTTCTACCAGTACGGTGTGAACAATTTCATGAACAAACTCAATAAAGACGATGAATTGAAAACGCTCAACAACGGCGATCAGTTCAAGGGAAATATTGGCCTCATCGGCGGACAGTTGCTAGTAAGTTTATAAAAAAAGCTCCCAAATTCGGGAGCTTTTTTTAAATCGTATCTATTGCTTTTTGAATTCGTTGAATCGTTTCTTGTTTTCCAATCCAATCAGCGATGTCGAACAAATGCGGTCCTTTAAGCGCTCCAACTAAACTCAGTCGGAAAGGCTGCATCACTTTTCCCATGCCGATTTCGTTTTTTGTCATCCAATCTTTGACAATCGTTTCTACATTTTCTGAGCGGAAATCAGGAATGTTTTCGAGCACAGTAATCAATTCCTGCATCAATTTTTGTGTGTCAGCATTCCAGTTTTTGGCGGCTTTTTCATCGTATGAAATAGGTGCGTGAAAGAAAAATTCGCTCAGTTCCCAGAATTCTGATACAAAATGCGCCCGTTCCTTAATCATGGCCACAAGACTTTGGAGTTTATCTTGAGCAACCGCAATTCCTTTTTCTTTCAGAATGGCGTCATAAGCTTTGGCTAACTCAGTATTGTTTTGTTTTTGAAGGTATTGGTGGTTGAACCATTTGTTTTTCTCCGGGTCGAACTTTGCCCCAGATTTGTGTACGCGGTTCAAATCGAATGCCTCGACCAATTCGATTAACGAAAAAAGTTCTTTGTCGGTGCCGTCATTCCAGCCTAATAAAGCCAGGAAATTGATGACAGCTTCAGGGAAAAACCCTTTTTCGCGGTAACCGGCAGAAACGCCATCTTCAGATTTCCACTCTAAAGGAAACACCGGAAAACCCAATTTATCGCCATCTCGTTTAGATAACTTTCCGTTGCCAACAGGTTTTAAAATCAATGGCAAATGAGCAAATTCAGGCGCTTGCCAGCCAAGAGAACGATAAAGTAAAACATGTAGTGGCATTGAAGGCAGCCATTCTTCGCCACGAATCACGTGCGAGGTTTGCATCAAATGATCATCGACGATATTGGCCAAATGATAGGTCGGCATTCCGTCGCTTTTGAATAATACTTTATCGTCAAGTAAATTGGTCTCGAACTGGATATCGCCGCGAATAATATCATGTAAATGCAAGGTTTCATTAACCGGAGTTTTAAAACGAATCACATAATCCTCGCCGCTGTCGATTCTTTTTTGGGTTTTTTCTTGAGAAAGTACCAACGAAGTATCCAATTTTTCGCGGTTGTGCCAATTGTAGATGAAAGTTTTTCCTTGCTCTTCGTGCTGTTTTCGATGCAAATCTAAAGCTTCGGCTGTATCAAAAGCGTAATAGGCATTTCCGGAAGCAATCAACTGATCGGCGTATTGCTTGTAAAGCGGCTTTCTTTCCGACTGTCGGTATGGGCCAAATTGCTCGTTTTTTCCGACAGTTTCACTCGGTGCGATTCCGAGCCAATCAAGCGCTTCAAAGATATATTGTTCGGCACCGGGCACAAAACGGTTTTGGTCGGTATCTTCAATGCGCAGATAAAATACGCCTTGGTGTTTTTTAGCAAACAAGTAATTAAATAAAGCCGTTCGAACCCCGCCAATATGTAACGGACCGGTCGGACTCGGCGCAAAACGCACGCGAACTGGTTGATTCATGTTCAGTAATTTAGGTTTATCGGCCCATTGTATTTTGGGCTTTTCAGAGCGCAAAGATAGCAAGTTCATAGGTTGTTTGCCGCGATTTTATACTTAGAAATTTCGCCGAAAACATTCGAAATTTTTTAACGTTTTGCAATTCATTTAAAATTGTACTTTTAGCGGTTAGAACAAAAAATCCCACAAGATTGAAATCTTCACAACTGATTTACCAAAAACTAGAGGCTTTTATCCGTAAATACTACACCAATGAACTTATTCGCGGAGTGTTGTTTTTTGTCGGTTTGGGCTTGCTGTATTTGCTTTTTACGCTTTTTGTGGAATATTTTCTGTGGTTGCAGCCTGCCGGAAGAACTTTGCTATTTTGGTTGTTTGTGGGAGTTGAATTGTTTTTGTTGGCCCGATACATTTTCTTCCCGTTGTTCAAACTGTTCAAAATTCAACAAGGTATAGGGTACAATGAAGCTTCTGTAATTATTGGAAATCACTTTTCTGAGGTTAGTGACAAACTCACCAACTTTTTGCAATTAGCCGCTAACGACCAATCTTCTGAATTACTTTTGGCATCTATTGACCAGAAAGCAGCTGCCTTACAGCCAATTCCGTTCACAAGTGCGGTGAATTATAGAGCCAATAAAAAGTACTTACCACTGGCTTTGTTGCCGGTTTTCTTGATTTTATTTTTTTATATTTCAGGCAATAGTAGCGTGATATCGCAAAGTTTTAATCGTGTGGTGAATTTTAAAGAACGCTTTACACCGCCGGCACCATTTGAATTTGTAATCGAAAATCAGCAGTTGCAAACCCAGCAAAACAAAGATTTTACTTTATTAGTGCGTACTAAAGGAAAAGTAGTTCCTGAAAATGTGTTGATTGTGATTGGTGAGGAAAGCTATTTTTTAGAAACAAACTCCAACGGATTGTTCCAGTATAAGTTTTCTAAGCCGGTTTCTGATATTGATTTCCATTTGCAAGCCAATGCCGTGATTTCGGCCGATTATGAATTAAAAGTAGTTACGGTTCCGGCTATTGCTAATTTTGAAATGCGTTTGAATTTTCCGTCTTATCTCAACAAGAAACCGGAGAACATTAAAGGTACCGGCAATGCAATCGTTCCTGAAGGCACTACTGTTTTATGGAACATTAATGCCCAAGCTACGCAAAATATTGAATGGTCTGATTTAAAAGCAACGAGCGTTTTCTCAAGAAATGAGAACAGGTTTTCTCTTTCTAAGTCGATTTTTCAGAACACAGATTACCAGATTCTAACTTCGAATGCCAAAGTTAAGCATTATGAGAAGTTGAATTATCAGATTTCCGTGATTAAAGATCAGTTTCCGACGATCAATGTCAATTCGGCGCCGGATAGCCTAAAAACCGAAAAAGCATATGTTATTGGGCAAGTTTCAGACGATTACGGACTTTCAAAGCTTCAGGTGGTTTACTACGAGAAAGACAAACCTCAAACCGCTAAAAGAGGTATTATTGCAGTAAAGAAAGATACCTACGACCAATTCGTGTTTTCGTTCCCTAGTTTATTACCGGTTGAACAAGGTGTTACTTATGAATACTACTTCGAAGTTTTTGATAACGATGCAATACACCATTTCAAGAGCACCAAGTCGTCTGTTTTCAGCAATCGGATTATTACAGATTCTGAGAAAGAAGACCAGGTTTTACAACAGCAGAACAACAATATCAATGGTTTAGAGAAATCACTCAAGAACCAAGACAAACAAATTTCTGAAATTGAGAAGTTACAGAAATCCGGCAAAGAGAAAGACAATTTAGAATATAAAGACCAGCAAAAAGTCAATGAATTTATTAATCGCCAAAAGAAGCAAGACGCGATGATGAAAGAGTTTGCTGAGAAGATGAAGGAAAATTTAGACCAATTCAAAACCGATAAAAAAGACGAGTTCAAACAGGAATTGCAAAAGCGGTTGGAAAAGGCAGACAAAGATTTAGAAAAGAACAAGAAGTTGCTTGATGAGTTAAAGGAACTCAATGATAAAATCAAGAACGAAGAGCTTATGGATAAGCTTGATAAATTCAAGCAAAACAGCAAGAACCAAACTAAGAATTTAGAGCAACTTGTCGAGTTAACTAAAAAATATTATGTCGAAAAGAAAGCCGAGCAAATAGCGGATAAGCTTGACAAACTCTCGGAGAAACAGGATAAACTCTCCGAAAGCGAGAAAGAAAATACAAGCGAGAAGCAGAATGATATCAATAAAGAGTTCGACAAGATTCAGGAAGAGTTAAAGGATTTGCAGAAAGAGAACAAAGAACTCAAATCGCCGATGGAGATTCCCAATGACCCGGAGAAGGAAAAAAGTATTGATGAAGATTTGAAGAAAGCGTCCGAAGAGCTCCAAAAAGAAAAGAAGGACAAAGCCAAACCCAAGCAAAAGAGCGCATCCAAAAAGATGAAGGAAATGTCAATGAAAATGAAGCAAGGCATGGAAGGCGCAGAAATGGAGCAAATGGAAGAAGATGTAAAAATGCTGCGTCAAATTCTCGATAATTTATTAGCTTTTTCTTTTTCACAAGAAGACGTTATGGACGAGTTCAAAGGATTAAAACGCGGATCACCCTCATTCAACAAGAATCTTAAAATTCAACAGAATTTAAAGCAGCAATTCAAGCACGTTGACGACAGTTTATTTGCGATGTCACTGCGAAATCCAAAAATTGCAGAGAATATTACCCAAGAGATTGGTAATGTTCATTATAACATCGACAAAGCTTTGGAAAGTTTGGCAGAAGCTCAGGTTGCTAAAGGGTTGTCGCATCAGCAGTATACAATTTCTTCGGCCAACAAATTGGCAGATTTCCTGAGCGAACTTTTGAATAACATGCAAATGACACTTTCCGGAATGGGTGCCGGTAAGCCCAAACCAGGTCAAGGACAAGGCATGGGAATGCAATTGCCAGACATTATCAAAAAGCAAGAAGGCCTAGGCGACAAGATGAAGAATGCGATGAAACCCGGCGAAGGAGAAAAATCTGGTGACGGAAAGAAATCTGGCGACGGAAATAAGAAGTCAGAAGGAAATAAACCTGGCGAAGGCGAAAAAGGTAAAACCGGGAAAGAAGGTAAAAGCGGCGGTGGAGAAGGTCAAGGCAAAACAGGCCAAAACGGAGAAGATGGCGAAGGCGACGCTCAAATGATTATGGAAATCTACAAAGAGCAAAGACAATTACGAGACGCGCTCCAAAACGAATTAGAAAAGCAGGGCATGGGTGGTAATGGGCAGAATGCGCTCGATCAGATGAAGCAAATTGAAAAGCAATTGCTCAACAAAGGGTTCAACAATGAGACGCTTCAGAAAGCGCTTAATTTGAAGTACGAACTACTAAAACTACAAAAGGCGATTCAACAACAAGGCGAAGATAAAAAGCGACAATCGGAAACTAACAGTAAAGAGTTTGCCAATAAGGCCAATGCACTGCCGCAAAGTCTTCAGCAATATTTGAACTCGGTAGAAATTTTGAATAGACAAAGCTTACCTTTGCGCTCCAATTTTAACCAAAAGGTTCAAGAATATTTCAAAGCAAATGATTAGTTTTAATTACGAAACCGACTTTAAGATTTCAAAGCCAAGAGTTCACTCCAAATGGCTTTCGGATGTAATAGTTTCGGAGAACAAACGAGAAGGAGAAATCAATTATATCTTTTGTGATGATGCTTATTTGTTGGAAATCAACCAACATTACTTGAATCACGACACATTGACGGATATCATTAGTTTCGACTATTCTGTAGGAAATGAATTACAAGGAGATGTTTATATCTCTATTGAAAGAGTTCGTGAAAATGCAAAAGAGTTCATGGTGTCGTTCGATGAAGAATTAAGGCGTGTATTGGTTCATGGTGTTTTACATTATTGCGGATACAAAGACAAGTCGAAATCTGAAGAGCGAGTGATGCGACAAAAAGAAGAAGAGAAAATGAAAATGTTCCACGTGAAACAAAATAAAAAGTAGCATGTTTCAAGATCGATATGATGTTATTGTAGTTGGAGCTGGTCATGCTGGTTGTGAAGCTGCAGCAGCAGCTGCAAACTTAGGTTGTAAGACCTTGTTGGTCACCATGAATTTGCAGAATATTGCTCAAATGTCTTGTAATCCGGCTATGGGTGGAATTGCAAAAGGACAGATCGTTCGTGAGATAGATGCTTTAGGTGGTTATTCGGGAATTGTATCAGATAATACTGCTATTCAGTTTAAAATGCTGAATAAATCTAAAGGGCCGGCGATGTGGTCCCCACGAGTTCAAAGTGACAGAATGCGATTTTCAGAAGTATGGCGTTTGATGCTCGAACAAACACCCAACCTTGATTTTTATCAAGAAATGGTGAGAGGGCTAATAATAGAAAATGCCCAAGTCAAAGGGATAGTAACATCTTTAGGAATTGAAATAAAAAGCAAAACAGTAGTATTAACTAATGGAACTTTTCTGAATGGTCTTATTCATATTGGAGACAAACAATTTGGTGGAGGTAGGGCAGGAGAAAGTGCGGCCCACGGAATCACGGAAGATTTGGTTAAGGCTGGTTTTGAATCCGGCAGAATGAAGACCGGCACGCCCCCAAGAGTAGACGGACGCTCACTGGATTATTCAAAAATGAACGAAGAAAAAGGCGATGATCAACCTGCTAAATTTTCTTATTCGGACATTACCAAACCCTTGACTCAACAACGCTCTTGCTACATGACTTATACTTCTAATGAAGTGCACAACATCTTGAGGGAGGGTTTCGATAGGTCACCAATGTTTAACGGTAGGATTAAAAGCCTTGGCCCGCGTTATTGTCCTTCAATAGAAGACAAAATCAATCGTTTTGCCGACAAAGAAAGGCACCAGTTGTTTGTAGAACCTGAAGGCTGGAATACTGTAGAAGTTTATGTCAACGGCTTTTCTACGTCGTTGCCGGAAGAGATTCAGTTTAAAGCTCTAAGGTCTGTGGTTGGTTTTGAAAACGTTAAGTTTTTCAGACCGGGATACGCTATTGAATATGATTATTTTCCGCCGACACAACTCAAGCACACTTTAGAAACCAAGCTGGTGGAAGGCTTGTATTTTGCAGGTCAAATTAATGGCACCACCGGATACGAAGAAGCAGCATCACAAGGCTTGATGGCAGGTATTAATGCTGCTTTGAAAGTTAAAGAACAAAATCCGTTTGTATTAAAAAGAGACGAAGCCTATATAGGTGTTTTAATTGACGATTTAATTACTAAAGGAACAGAAGAGCCCTATAGAATGTTTACCTCGAGAGCAGAATTCCGAACGTTGCTCAGACAAGATAACGCCGATTTCAGATTAACTCCGTTGTCCTATAAATTAGGATTGGCTTCCGATGGCAGAATGAAAAGAATGGAGTACAAGTTCAACGAATCTGAGAAAATGGTTCAGTTTTTCAAAGAAACTAGCGTTAGTGTTTCGGATATCAATCCCATTCTTCAAGCCAAGGATACGGCCTTAATCAGTCAATCAGATAAAATGTTCAAGATATTTTCCCGCCCGCAGATCGATATGACAGATATGTTGCAATTAGAACCAGTTCGAGATTATGCCCAATCAAATCAATTGGATAAAGAGATTCTGGAACAAGCGGAAATTCAAGTCAAATATTCAGGATATATAGAGAAGGAACGCAACAATGCTGATAAGTTAACCAGATTAGAAGTAGTGCAAATACCTGAAAATTTCGATTACCAGAAAGTGAAATCAATGTCTATTGAAGCCAAACAAAAACTAAGTAAAATACGTCCGGTTACCATATCTCAGGCTTCAAGAATCAGTGGGGTTTCGCCGAGCGACATATCTGTTTTATTAATCTATATGGGAAGATGATGTTCCACGTGAAACCGATTTGTTCATTCCATGCCAGCAAATGGATTGCATTGATTAGCGTTGTCTTTTTTTTACTTTCTAGTTGCACGGGTTCGAGACAGACTACACAAATCTCCGACTATATTTTGGTGCCAAACGGGCAAAAAATCCTCGGAAATAATGAAAGCCTTACAGCATTTATCTTCGAAAACAACACCCGAAATTTACCTATAGAAAGATTCCTCGCAATAAAATTCCGAACGGAGAATTACTTAAACTCAACTTATCCGGTAAACATTGATAACAATAAGTACCAATTGATTTTATACGATAATGCAGATTTTGAAAAATACTTCAATAGTGCCAATTATTCTGTTATACATTTGCAGCCGCAAGACGATCAAACAGACCAACAACGAAAGTTTATTGCCTGGTCTTTAATCAATAGCAATAATGAAGATTGCTTGCGTGAAGATTCTTTATTTCAAAACGTAGCAGTAAATTACCTAAAAAAACTAAAAGAGGAATATTACAACCAATAATGGATTCTAACCACAAATTATTCATAACAGTTAAAGATCATTCGGTCTCTAAAAGAGATTTTCGATTATATCAAACTGACGACGGCTTGCTTGTCACTAATCCGCAACCACAAGGCCAAGAATTGGCGGCATATTACGAGAGTGACGATTATATTTCCCATACCGATGGCAAACGTTCGCTATTTGAAAGGATTTATCAATCTGTAAAGAAAATCGCACTTCAGAACAAGCTCAGACTGATTACAAAGTTACACTCTTCAAAAGGCGTGTTACTCGATATTGGTGCTGGAACCGGAGATTTTCTCAAAGTAGCCAAAGACAACGAATGGGAAATAATCGGGGTGGAACCGAATACAAAAGCAAGAAGTTTTGCTAACCAAAAAGGTATTATTTTGCAAAATGATACAGCCACACTTGAAAGCCATTGTGCCGATGTAATTACCATGTGGCACGTACTGGAACATGTGCCAGACCTACAATTGCAACTCAGCGAACTCAAACGCCTTTTAAAACCAGAAGGAACAATCGTAATTGCAGTACCCAATTATAAATCCTTCGATGCCGAATATTACCAAAATTATTGGGCGGCTTATGATGTTCCAAGACACTTGTGGCATTTTTCCAAGACTGCTATGCGAACCATTTTTGAAAGGGAAAACTTTCAATTAGTCCAGACTTTGCCGATGCTTTTTGATGCATATTATGTCTCTCTTTTATCCGAGAAATACAAGACCGGAAAGATGAATTTTATTAAAGCTTTCCTAATCGGGTTAAAATCGAACTTAAAAGGACGTCGTACCGGCGAATATTCGTCTCTAATCTATATCTTTAAAAATCAATAAATTAATCTAAATTTGAGCTCTTTTTTGAGTTCAATTAATCCCATCACATGAAAAGAATACTTTTATTTTTAGCAATTTCAGTTTCCCTAATCTCTTGTAATAACAATAACAGCCCAGCCGCTGCAAAGGAGTTCAAAACAGCCTACGTTGACACTTCAAAACTGCTCGAAGAGTATACTAAAGCCAAAGACATTGAAGCTAAGTACAAAACCAAATCGGATGTTATGGGCAAAGAACTTCAGACCGAAGTAGCGCGTTTTAAGGCGGAAGCTTCTAGCTTCCAAAAGAATGCGCAAGCCAAAGGACAGGCATGGGCCCAGGAAAATGGTGAGAGATTACAGAAGAAGGAACAAGAGTTGCGTTACGCCCAAGACAGTATGCTTCAGCAGTTGCAACAAGAAAGCGGCGCAGAAATGGATTCGCTGGTTAAAAACGTTAAGAGTTTTATCAAGCAATATGGCAAGGAAAAAGGCTATGATTATATCTACGCAACGGGTGAAGCCGTCTCGATACTGTATGCAAAAGACCAATACGATATTACAGCCGAGATTGTAAAAGTCCTTAACGAGAAATACCAGTCTGAGGGCAACAAAGAGCCAATTAAAAAGTAAGTTTTTTGATTCAATAAAGGTGTCCTTGTTAGGCGCCTTTTTTTATAACGTATTCTAAATTACTGTTGTAACACTGATGAAGAAGTTCCTCCTGAGGTTGTTTTTGTTCCTGCTTCCAATTTTCTTGACTTTCGCGGCGATTGAGGTTTTTTATCGACTGGTTCCAAATAACTATGTCGTTAAAAATCAGCAGCTTAATAGAAATAAAAATAGAATTGAAGTATTGCTCTTTGGCGATTCTCATTGTCTTTATGGGTTGAATCCGAAGTATTTTTCGAAACCGACTTTTAACCTTTCAAATGTGAGTCAGACGATTTTTTTTGATCAATTACTATTTGAGAAGAATATTCCCCAATTGCCCCGACTGAAACAGGTGGTTTTTTGTATCGAGTACACCAATTTAAGTCAGGTTGACGATACTGGTGATGACCCTTGGCGCAAATTTTATTACCAACGATTTATGGGACTTCAAGTTCCGACAATTTCAGTTTTTGACCCTCGACAATACTCTTTAGCTTTGGTGCAGAATTTTGTAAGATTCAAGAAAATTCTATACCGGTATCTTCAAGAGGGTACAATCGTAGACTGCGACGCCTCCGGTTGGGGCACTAATTACAAAAAGCAGAACCGTACCGATCCGAACAAAGTGGCCCAAGAAAGGGCGCTGGTTCAAGAAGACGGTTTGATGGATTTTACCCTCAATAAAAACCGGATTCAGGCCATCATCAACCGATGCAAGGAAGAAAAGCTCCAAATTTTGATTGTTTCGATGCCTCAGACCCAAGTTTATGGGCGTTATTTAAACCCCAAGAAATTGCTGGCGATTCAGAAAGCCTGCTTCGAATTTCAACAGAAAAATCTGGGAACAGCCTACTATTTGAATCTTTTTAACGACGCTCGCTTTTCCGATGATGATTTTTATGATGCTGACCATTTAAACGATGTCGGGGCGACAAAATGCTCTAGAATCGTAAACGAGAATTTGTCCGCCATGGAAAAAACTCTACAATAAAAGTGTTACTTTTATGATTTTAATATCAGCCATATGGAACATTTTACCGCCGAAGCCCAACTGACTCTTCAGTTCATTAACCAAACCAAACGATCTGTATTTCTAACCGGAAAAGCAGGCACAGGAAAAACAACCCTGTTGCGCGAAATCATCAACACGACGCACAAGAATACGGTGGTGGTCGCTCCCACAGGAATTGCCGCACTCAACGCCAACGGAGTCACGATTCATTCGCAGTTTCAGTTGCCCTTTGCGGCCTTTATCCCAGAATACATCACGCCTGTGTTTTCTGAGACCGTGAAATTCGAATCCAAAAGTACCTTGTTGCGCCCCTTCAAAATTAGCGGAGCCAAGAAATCGGTATTAAGCAAAATGGAACTGCTCATCATAGACGAAGTCAGTATGTTGCGTGCTGATTTGCTTGATGCCATAGATTTTATGCTGCAAACCATTCGCAAAAGCAAACTGCCATTTGGAGGCGTGCAAGTTTTGTTTATTGGCGATTTGCTGCAGTTGCCTCCGGTGATTAAACCCTCTGAATGGCAAGTACTCCGAAATTATTACCGCGGAAATTTCTTTTTTCATTCGAAAGTCGTAACCGAAAATCCGCCACTATACATTGAACTTTCGAAGATTTTCCGACAATCTGACGAGCATTTTATTTCCCTGTTGAACCATTTGCGCCACAACCAAATTAGCGTGAGTGACATGCAATATCTCAATACTTTCGTACAACCTGATTTTGATTTGAAATCCCATCCAGGTTATATCCTGCTCACGACGCACAATGCCAAAGCAGACGCCGTGAATCAGCAATCTCTAGCAGATTTGAACGCGCAAGAACAAATTTATTTCCCTGAAATCGTAGGTGATTTTCCCGATAAGATTTTTCCCGTAGAAGCAGAACTAAAACTCAAAGTCGGCGCGCAAATCATGTTTGTCAAAAACGATTTATCGTATAATAAGCAATATTTCAACGGAAAAATGGGCGTCATTGAAGCCTTGTCTGAGGCCGAAATCTTAGTGCATTTTCCCGAAGAGCAGCGTTACATCACAGTGGAGAAATACGAATGGCAAAATATCCGATACCGAGTTAGCGAACTCACCAACGAAATCGAAGAAGAAGTATTGGGCACTTTTGTGCATTATCCGATAAAACTAGCTTGGGCCATTACGGTTCATAAAAGCCAAGGCCTTACTTTCGAGCGGGCGGCGCTTGATGTATCTGAGGTTTTCTTGCCTGGGCAAGCCTACGTCGCGCTTTCACGATTGCGCAGCCCAGAAGGTTTGGTATTACTTTCGCCTCTAAAAATGAACGGTATCACCAATGACCAACAAGTCATGGATTACGCCAACAGCAAAATGACGCAGGACGACCTTGAAGTAGCCCTACAACAAGAAAGTAAAATATTCCTTCGCGATTATCTCAAACAGGCTTTCGATTGGTCAGCATTAGTGCAGCTTTGGCGACAGCATCAATTTAGTTATCGCGAAAAAGGCACCTCATCGGAGAAAGCCAAGCACGCCCATTGGGCCAAGCAAAATGCCGATACAATATCAGAATTGTTGGTGCCAGCAAGAAAATTCAGCGCTCAACTCGATCAACTCTTTACCGCCGCAGAACCAGATATGGACTACATTTCAGAAAGAGTCCAAGCCGCGCATGACTATTTTTTCAAGCCTTTAGACCAACTCTTGCGTGACATTCTTTGGAAAAAAGAGGAAGTGGGGCGCGTGAAGAAAGCCAAAGCGTTTTTCGAAGAATTGCTCGACCTAGACGAGGCACAAACCGAGACTGTTTTGCAACTGCTCAAGGCAAAAGCATTAGTGGAGACGATTCAATCCGGAGCGGCATTGTCAAAAGAAAAACTGCAATCCACATCGATTAAAAACTATAAGTTCAATTTGATTGAATCAGTTCGAAGCCAATTCCTAGAAGCTAATCTTACCCTGATTGAGAATGAGCAGCAGACAGAACGCTATACCGATAAGAAAACCAAGAAATCAAAAGAGCCTAAAAAATCGACCTACTTGGTCACCTACGAGTTGTGGCAGCAACAGCACACAGTAGCCGATATTGCAGAGTTGCGAAAACTCAGCAGACAAACTATTTTCAACCATTTGGCAAAGCTCATCGAAATAAAGGCAATCAATATAAATGATATCTTAACGGAAGATAAAATAAGTGCATTACAGCAAGCTTTTGAAGGCTACCAGGAGGTTTCGCTGAGCCCGCTCAAAGAAAAATATGGCGAGGCTTTCACTTGGGACGAACTCAAAATGTTCCGCGCCAGTTTAGGCAAAGCCGTTAGCAATCAGCCGAGCCAATAAACGGCTATCACCGCCGGAATAAAGTAAATCACAATGGTTCTGGCTCCGTCGTAATCTTTTGCCAGCCTTTGTCCGAACAAAAGCATGATTAAGGTAACGCACGAAAAAACAGCGCCATAGAATCCGAAAAGCCTTTCGTTTTGCAGCCAAAGTTGGATTGCGCCGACAACACAAAGAACGCCGGAAATCAGTTCCAGAACCAAAAGATGCAGCAATGCCAGCGGAATGTGGTTGCTTAGGCTGGTTTTGGCAAAATGTTCTTTAAGCCAAGCCACATTGCCCCTCCAGTCCATGACTTTGTCGTAACCAGATTGGATAAAGGTAATGGCCAAAAAAATCAAAATCAGCATCGAGGCAGCATTCGGCATGGGTTATTTTTTATGGATTAAACGCGTGAGTTTGATCGACAAATCGGTCAGAATAATTTTGGCATTTCCGTTGCGCTCAATATGATACATCGCGTCGGAAAGCTCTTTAAAAATCTCGTGGATATTATTGCCGTTGACAAAAGGCGCGAAATTCTCGAGTTTGAATTTCTCGATTTTGGGCTCCATATACACCAAGCTAGTGGCTTGATAATTCAACAGCAAAGCCTGACGAAACAAATCAATACAGTAACCCAGAAACTTTTTTTGCGTTTCACGACCCAAAGCCGCAATCTGTTCGCTCCACTGAATCAAGTCTTGAATCGCTGCAGCATTTCCCTTGGCTCGAAAAGCGGCCCGAACCCAGTCTACAAACCACTTTTCAAACAAAATATCTTCGCCAGTTTCATTTAAAAGTTGTAGGGCTTTATTAAAATTTCCTTGTGATTGGTGCGCTAGTTTTTTAGCAGTTCTCGGATCGATTTCTTTGCGCTCGATAAGAGTTTCGGCAATGACTTTTTCGGGTAACGCACTGAATTGAAGCACTTGGCAGCGTGAGCGAATGGTTTTAATGATGTCTTCTTCGTTCTCGGCAATTAAAATGAAAACCGTTTTGTCTGCAGGTTCTTCGAGAAGTTTAAGCAGTTTGTTCGAAGCTTCGATGTTCATTTTTTCAGCGTACCAAATAATAGTGATTTTGTATCCGCCTTCGTATGCTTTGAGCGATAAGGATTTCAAGATTTCTTGTGCATCTCCCACCCGAATTTCGCCTTGTTTGTTTTGAACACCAAGCAATTGGTACCAATCAAACAAACTTCCATAAGGGTTATCAGCTAAGAAATTTCGCCAATCCGCTACAAAATCTAAGCTTTTGGGTTTGGTCTTAACGTCTTCAGTAGTGACTGTCGGGTAGATAAAATGCAAATCCGGGTGCGAGAAATGCTGGAATTTCAAATTACAAGCTTCATTACCACCTAGGTTTTCATCGCCCGAATTCTGACACAAAATGTATTGCGAATAAGCAATTGCCATTGGCAAAGTACCACTGCCCTCTGGACCAACGAATAACTGTGCGTGCGGAACGCGGCCCGAAAGGGCGCTCTTTCTAAGATGGTTTTTAAGGTAATCCTGGCCTAAAATTTCTGAAAATAGCATCAGCAAATATAACTGAAACTTGGCAAGCGCCCAAACCAATTGATAAAGCGAATAGACTGCTATTTCAGCCAAAAAATTTAAATCGTATATTTGCGCCAAATTCCTAAAAAATAAATCCGATGAAAACTTTGGCCGATTTCGATTTTAAAAACAAAAAAGCAATCATCCGCGTAGATTTTAACGTGCCGCTCGATGAAAATTTCAACGTGACCGATGCCACCCGAATCGAAGCCGCCAAACCAACCATTGATAAGATTTTAGCAGACGGAGGAAGTGCAATTCTAATGTCGCATTTAGGACGACCAAAAGGAGTAGAGGCAAAATATTCCTTAGAGCATATCGTGAAGAAAACCTCAGAAATTCTCGGAGTTTCTGTAAAGTTCGCAAATAATTGTATTGGTGATTCTGCTCATGAAGCAGCCACAAGTTTAAAACCTGGAGACGTTTTATTACTTGAAAACTTAAGATTCCACACAGAAGAAGAAGCTGGCGATGTAGCTTTTTCAAAAGAGTTAGCGTCTTTGGGCGACATCTACGTAAACGATGCTTTTGGAACGGCCCACCGAGCCCACGCATCCACTACCATTATTGCTCAGTTTTTTCCTGACAAGAAATGTTTCGGCACTTTACTCGCTAAAGAAATTGAAAGTCTCAATAAAGTGTTGAAAAATAGCGAAAAACCTGTTACGGCTGTTTTGGGCGGTTCTAAAGTTTCTTCCAAAATAACAGTAATTGAGAATATATTAGACAAAGTAGACCACATGATTATTGGCGGCGGAATGACTTTCACTTTCATCAAAGCTTTGGGAGGAAAAATAGGTGATTCTATTTGTGAAGATGACAAACAAGAACTTGCCTTAGAGATTTTGAAAGCCGCTAAAGAAAAAGGCGTTCAAATTCATTTGCCGGTTGATGTAGTGGCGGCGAACGCTTTTTCAAATGATGCAGCAACCCAAATCTCTGACGTTAATACGATTCCTGACGGATGGCAAGGTTTGGACGCCGGACCAAAATCATTGGAACAATTCCGCGAAGTGATTTTGTCTTCAAAAACCATTTTATGGAACGGCCCTTTGGGTGTTTTTGAAATGCCATCGTTTGCAAAAGGAACTATTGCTCTTGGAAATGACATTGCAGAAGCCACAAGTAAAGGCGCTTTTTCACTAGTTGGAGGCGGAGATTCGGTAGCTGCCGTGAAGCAATTCGGCTTGGAACCCAAAATGAGTTACGTATCTACCGGAGGCGGCGCAATGCTTGAAATGCTCGAAGGAAAAACCTTACCCGGAATTGCAGCCATTCTTGATTAAATTCACAATTAACACGTCGAATTTTTTAAAAATACAATATTTAGCACAACTTTAAGTTATCAAATTTGCGAACTTTGTTATTAGATTGTTATTTTTGCCGCAGCGCAAAGGTTTGATAAATAACCATTTGTAAATGTTATCCCCAGTTTTCTTTCTATAAGAGAGCCAAAAATAAACACTATGAATTTAAAGAAAATCACTTTAGCGGCGAGCTTGTTCCTTACATTACAAGCGTTTGCTCAGGATTTTTCCACCAAGCCCCAAAGCAATATTTCCTATCTCGATTCCATTAAAAAAACTTTCATCAAAGACAATATTGCTTCATGCGTGGATAGCTTGTGGCTTAAAGAACTAACAAGCCTAGACTTGTACAATGATTTAGAAGCCGACATTAAAACCATCAATCTCGACCAAAAAGTAGATTACGAATTGCCCACCGAATTGCTCAAAGCGCGTTTGAAGGAAATGGATTCGAAGTCTCCGTTCAACATCGAGTACAACCAAGGTTTAGAGAACATCATCAAGTCGTTTTTGAGAAATCGCAAGAAAGCATACGAAAGGTTAATGGCGATTTCAGAATATTATTTTCCGCTTTTCGAAGATGCTTTAGCCAAACAAAACGTACCACTTGAAATCAAGTATTTGGCGGTAGTAGAATCGGCATTGAACCCGAAAGCGGTTTCAAGAGTTGGCGCCACCGGACTTTGGCAGTTCATGTACCAAACCGGAAAACAATACAATTTGAATATTGATTCGTATGTTGACGAACGCAGCGATCCGTTAAAAGCTAGTGAAGCCGCAGCGCAATACATGACCAATATGTACAAAATTTTTGGCGATTGGGATTTGGTATTGGCATCATACAATTCAGGTCCGGGTAATGTGGCCAAAGCCATCAGACGTTCGGGCGGACAGCAAAATTTCTGGAACATCAGAAAGTATCTTCCGCAAGAAACCCAGGGTTATGTACCAGCATTTTTGGCTACGATGTATATCTACGAATACCATAAAGAACACGGTATTAAACCTAACCGCGCGCTGGTAAAGCACTTTGCTACAGATACCATTATGATCAAAAAACAGATCTCTTTCAAGCAGATTTCAGATTTGTTAGATATTCCTGTGGCACAGTTACAAATGCTCAATCCGCAATTCAAGCTCAATGTGGTTCCGGCTTATTTCGACACCAAACATTACTTGAGATTGCCGTCTGAGAAAATTGCTGTTTTTACCTCGAATGAAGACAAAATATATGCTTACGTGCAACATGAAGCCGACCAACGTGAAAAGCCGTTTTCTAGAATGCAACAAGCTTTGGCTTCGCGGGATTCTTCTTCAACGCAAGAGAGTTATTTGGTTTCAAGAACCAAATTTCACAAAGTCAGACGCGGCGACAACTTGAGTGAGATAGCCGATCGTTACGATGTTTCGATTTCTGATATCAAAAAATGGAACAAACTCAAGAGCAATAAAGCGCCTTTGGGCAGAAATCTGAAAATTATTACTGCCGAGCGAATTGCAGCAAAAGCCAAGAAAGTCAAGAACGATACTATTGCTATTGTTCCGATAAGCAAGACAACCGCTACGGCCGTAGTTGAGGCTACCCCAAAAGAGCAGAAAGTTTACAAAGAGGAAAAAGTGGTTTCTTTTAAAGATGTTACCAAAACACACAAAGTCAGAAAAGGGGATAGTTTAGGTGAAATTGCTGACAAATACGGCGTGGCGATGAGCGACATCAAAAAGTGGAACAAACTCAAAAACAACAATGTTCCGCTGGGCAAAAAACTCAAAATCATCACCAATGAAAGAGTGGTTACTACCGTCAGAAAGTTAGTTAAAACTGATAAAAATGAGGCTTTGGCGGCGGTGGATAAAACCAAGAAAGATACCGATACTAATGAAGATTTCTACATTGTTGAAAAAGGCGACAATTTGAGCAGCATCGCAAAAAAATATAATGTGACTGTGGATGACCTCAAAAAATGGAACAACCTTGAAGACAATAACATTCAATTAGAAAGCAAGTTAAAAATTGCTGATATTAAAATCAACCACGAAGACCAACAAGAAAACGAACCTGTTGTGAAAACTGAGATCAGGAACGTGGAATATGTGGTGCAACGTGGTGATAACTTAGGCGTGATCGCCAGAAAGAATAACGTAGCGGTTTCAGATTTGAAAATGTGGAATGATTTGCAAGACGACAACATCCAATTGGGAGACAAACTTATTGTAGGCAAAAAACTCATCGCTGATAACAATCAAACAATTGCAGAGAACTCAACTAAAAAAGATAAAGCCGCAAAGAAAGCTAAAGAAAACCACTATTATGTTCAGAAAGGCGATTCACTATTCAGTATCGCTAAAAAATATCCTGGCGTAACGGTTTCAGATATCAAGAAATGGAACGGCATCAACGGCAACTCCTTAAAACCGGGAATGAAACTCAAAATAAACGGTTAATCTAAAAAATTGATTTAAATTTAGGGCTTATTTCAAACCATGAAAAAAGCCCTTTTTTTTGTGCTTATCCTATCGGGAATTTTCTGCTCGTGCTTCCAGAAAAGAAATAACGAGACGGAAAAAACTTCGGGCAAAATCAATACGATTTCGGTTATCATTGACGATCAACTTTGGAATGGCGAAGTGGGCGACAGCATTCGCAACAAATTCGCCTCGCCGGTGATTGGTTTACCGCAAGAAGAACCACTATTCACCATCAATCAATATCCGGTGAAACTTTTAGAAGGTTTTATGACCAATTCGCGAAACATTATTGTGGTAAAAAAGCAACCTGAAAACAAGTTTGAAATTGTTCGTAACGAGTACGCCAGCCCACAAAATGTATTTCATATTTCAGGAAAGAACGCGGCGGTTATTTTAGGATTGATTGAAACCCATTCGCCAGAAATTATTCAGAGAATGCGTCAAACGGAAATCGCCGAGAATCAGCGCATCATTGATACGGCGAGAATCAATACCCAAAAGATTAGGAGGAAATTTAAAATAGATTTACACATTCCAAAAGGTTACAACTATGTTTTGCAGCGCCGCAAGTTCATCTGGCTCAAGAAAGAAATTACTAGCGGCAATACCAGCATTTTGATTTATCAGTTACCGCTCAATAGTTTTGCCGACGATCGCGAGGTATTGCAGCATATTATCCGAAGCCGTGATTCTATAGGAAGATTGTACATTCACGGAACCGCGCGCCGCACACAAATGGTGACCGAGGATTCTTATTCGCCCTATTTGTTTCACACCAACATCAACGGAAAGGAAGCCTACGAAGCCAAAGGCACATGGGAACTCAGCAATGACTATATGTCTGGGCCGTTTATCAACTACAGCATCATTGATCGGACCAAAAGACGGATTTTGGTACTCGAAGGTTTTTGCTATGATCCTTCAAAAGAAAAGCGAGATTTGATGTTTGAACTCGAAGCCATTATTAAATCAGTGGTCTTTTCGGTCAAAGAAAACAAAAAGAAGTCATGAGTTTAAACTGGAAAATAAAGCCATTTGCGGCACTTTCAGCCGATGAGTTATACGATTTGTTGCAATTGCGCGAAACGGTCTTTATCGTGGAGCAAAATTGCATTTACCACGACATTGATTCCAAAGACAGGAAAGCATTGCACCTAATCGGCGAAGAAAACGCTGAAATCGTGGCTTATGCGCGGCTGTTTGATGCGGGTGATTATTTCCAAGAAAGTTCCATCGGCCGTGTGGTGGTGAAGCCTGAATATCGCCATAAAAAAATAGGGCATGAATTGATGCAAGAAGCAATTCAAGCAATTGCAGCCCGTTTCCACACCAATCAGATTACTATTTCAGCGCAATTATATCTGAAAAAATTCTACGAAAGCCACGGTTTTATAGCGCTTGGTGAAGTCTATCTTGAGGATGATATCGAACACATCCGAATGAAGAAAAAATAATCAAATTTTAGTGATCACGAGTTCTACCCGACGATCGTATTCAGAGCCTTTCCCGAGCGGAACTGAGTTTCCGTAGCCTTTGTAGGTCATCCGCTTTTTATCAATTTTTTTGAAGACCAGGTACTTGAAAACTGATTCGGCGCGGTTCGACGACAAATTTCTTTTCCGGGTTTCCCGATCGATGGCTTCTTTTTGGTATGGTGGCGTGCAGCAAACATGGCCTTGGATCTCAAATTCTAATTTGCGGTATTTTAGCAACAATTTCGCGATTTTATCTAGTTGGGTTTTGGCCTGAAAAGTCAGCTTGCTACTGCCGCGTTCAAAAAGCAAATTCTCCAAGTAAATATGATCGCCAATCATGTGTTTGTTTTGAATACTAGTATAAAAACCAGGCAATTCAATTTTTGGTAGGGGCTTGAGGTTCAGCACCAAATCCACGCGGCGGTTTTTGGATCGGCGCTCGGGTAAGTTCTCCACGATATCGTCATCAATCAAAATCCGGCCTTTGCCTTCGATGGTCACGATGATTTTATTTTTGATGCCGCTTTGCATCAGTTTTTCTTTGATGGTGTTGGCCCGATTGGTAGACAATTTGAAATTATAGGCATCTTTACCCACGTCGTCGGTGTAGCCAAAAATCTCGATAGATTCAATTCGGGTGGAATCGGTGTTTTTGATGAAATCTACCACTGCGGTTCCTTGTTTTTCGTCGAGATTGAATTTGTTGGTTTCAAAGTAAACCGATTGTACTACTTCTTCTTGAGCGTAGAGCCAGCTATAGCTAAGCAACAATAAAACAGGGAAAAATTGCCTCATTATTTCTTTAAAATTTTATTGTATTCAGACGGATTGGCTAGAATTGAAACGGCCTTTTTCACTTCTGCATTATTTCTGATGTAATATTGATAAAGCCCTTCTTTATATTGGTATCTTTTAATGATTTCGTCGAGAATTAAGTTCTTGATTTCCTTCTGGTTGCGGTTGAGCTCATTTTCTTCACTACGCTGAATGGCAGCCATGAGTTGCTGGTACTCGGCAGCAATGGCACCGTCAATTTTTTCTGTTTTTGCTGCAGCAAGAGTATTCTTGAGTGCCAATTCAGACTCGGTGTCGAAGTTGAAATTTTGTTTTTTCAAAAAGGCTTTGAAATCAGAAAAATCGTCATCGGTTATGACCGGAATCGTGGTTCCTAAATTCGGATGTTTATAATAATAATCCGTTACGTAATTGAAAATTCCGTCGTTCTTCACAAGTTTTTCTACAATTGGACTCAGTTTGGTTTCGTCCATCACGATGTCAGGTAAAATCCCACCGCCATCATAAACCGTTCTGCCTTTTTTTGTTTTAAAAGCATTGTAATTATCCGAAGTGGTTCGCACTGCATGGCCGTCTTTGTCTTTGTTCCAATAATCGAGTGCTTGGATACAGCGACCTGAAGGTGTGTAATACCGGGAAATGGTTACTTTGAGTTGGGTGCCGTAAGTTAAATCTACTGGGCGTTGTACCAATCCTTTGCCGAAACTGCGTGATCCTAAAATCACGGCGCGGTCTAAATCTTGTAAAGCGCCTGAAACAATCTCTGAGGCTGAAGCACTTTTCCCATCTACAATAATCGCCAACGGAATTTCAGTATCGATAGGGTCGCGGTTGGTTTTATAAGTGTTGTTGTGTTTCTCAACTTTCGATTTGGTCGTCACGATTACTTCGTTTTTGGGCACAAAGAAACTGCAGATTGTAACGGCTTCATTGAGCAAACCGCCGGGGTTTCCGCGCAAATCCAAAACGATTCTTTCGGCGCCCTGGTCTTTGAGCTTTTCCAATGCCTCTTTGGTTTCTAGGGCTGCTTTGGCTGTAAATTGCGAAAGCACAATATAGCCAGTTTTGTCGTCTATTTTGCCGAAGAACGGTACCGCCTTAACTTCCACTTCGCCCAAAGTAATGGTAGCGGTTGCGGTTTTGCCTTGACGGATATATTTTACGTTGATTTTGGTATTTTTTCCGCCTTTGAGCAGTTGTGAAGCATCTTCGTTGAAATCTTTCAAATCCACGTCGCCAATTTGTATGATCTCGTCGCCGGCTTTCAAACCAGCTTTATCGGCCGGAAAATCTTTGTAAGGTTCTTTGATAATCAGCTTGTCTTCTTTGCGCATCATCAGCGCGCCAATTTCAGTGTATTCGCCGGTATTGTTGATTTTGTATTTAACTACGTCTTGTTCGTTGAAGTAATTGGTATATGGATCCAAGTCGGCGAGCATGCTTTTAATAGCCTTGTCCATGAGCTGTGCAGGATTGGTTTCATCTACATAATTGGCGTTGAGCGATTTGAACAAGGTCGTGAAAATTTCGATTTGCTTGGCCACTTCAAAAAAGTCTTCCTTGAAGCTCACTCCCACAAACAGAAAAGCACCGGCCACTGCAGGAATGATATATCTTTTTTTAAATGCTGCTGGCATGGTAATAGGTTTTTGAAATTGGGTTTAAAATCCTTTGGAGCGGAGTCAAATATAGCGGTTTACCGATGAAAAACAATAGAAATTAAGATTTCGTTTTCGCTTGAATTTGAGCCGAAAATTTCTCAAACAATTGAACGGTTTTCTCTTGGATTTTAGTATAGGGCAAGCGTTCTGAAGTTTGGTAAAAAAGCATAAATCCATGTGGCTTATCGATACAGCCGTGAAGCAAGTGTTGGTTGAGCCGGTAAGTTTCTCGCAAAACACGTTTGAAATAATTGCGATCGGTGGCGCGCTTGAAGTATTTTTTAGAAACCGAAACCCCGACGGTTGTTTTCGCATCGTCTTGCTCAAGGGCAATGTAAACCAGTCGCAAGGGAAACTTCGATACTGACTTTCCTTGAGCAAAAAGCAAGTCGATTGTTTTGCTGCTTTTGAGTTTCTGAGATTTAGGATAGGTAAATTTCATCTTTCTGGTTTCGGGGCAAAGGTACAAAGCCAAAGGTAAAATCAAACCAATTGCAATTTTGAAAATCTACCTCCGAATTGTGTTAGGAATTTTGTTTTAACAGGAATTAATTTTATTAGAGTAACCCGAAAAAAACATTTCAAGATACTGAGCAATATCCGTGAGTTGAAGAAGCAACTGCTACAAGTAAAGCAGATAAAACGAAAAGCCCTCAAGTATTTTAGTTGAGGGCTTTTCTATTATTTTTTGTTTTCGATTTTGGGCGCTGCCGGGAAAACATTGTTCTCTTGCTTCACATCGGCCATTAAGCCGCTCGGGTCAATGGTGATTTTTTTAATAGAAGTTTTCGCTTTGCTCAACTCAAAGAAATAACGCGGGCTGGCCCAAGCCCAATCCGACAAAACGGTTCTTTTGATTTCTGGGTTCGGGTTGTCTTTCTCGAAATTCATCATCCGTAGCGGAATGTAAAAAGATTCTTTAGTGCCGTCGGTGTATTCCACTAAAATGTCGAGCGGCATCGGCATCCTTCCGATTCTCTCCAATGTAATACCGGTTCGAGGCACGCCATCGGTAGCGCTTTCTACATTTTGAATGGCGTAGTCGATCGTATTGGTGGTTTGCGTCCAGTCTGTAAGATACCAATCGAGGTTGGCTCCAGAAACCCTTTCCGCCGTTCGTTTGATATCATTTGGTGTAGGATGTTTGAATTGGAAATCGCGGTAATATCTCTTGAGGGTTTTCATTAAATTTTCGCGCCCGATCAAATAGCCCAATTGCGCCAGAAAAACGTCACCTTTGCTATACGATGTGATGCTGTAAACCTGATTAAAATCATAGCGGTCTGAATGCGTGCTTTGCGGTTGTTCCTTGCCTGAATTCACCATATAATAATAACCATCGTAAGAGCCTTTGTGCGGATTATCCACTTTTTTGACGGCAATTTCGTTCATTCCTAAATCTTCCAAGAACGAGGTAAAACCCTCGTCCATCCATCCGTGTTTGCTTTCGTTAGAGGCCAAAACATGCTGAAACCAAGAATGTGCCATTTCGTGAGCAATCACCCCGATAAGGCCGTCGTATTCACCTTCACCAAGAATCAAAGTGCACATCGCGTATTCCATACCGCCATCGCCACCTTGAATTACTGAGTACTGATCATAAGGATATTTGCCCACGGTCTGGTTATAGAACTGCATCAGACGCGCGGTTTCGGGCTGTGCTTTTTTCCAATTGTCGATGATTTTCGGATTGTTTTTGTACAGAAAATGCAAGGTCGCACCGCCGGGAATCTGATAGACATCGTGCTGGTAATTTTTGTCGGCTGCCCAAGTAAAATCGTGTACGTTCGGAGCGAGGAAATGCCAAGTCAGGGTTTTGGTTTTTTTAGGATAATTCACCGTTACGCCGGTGTCTTGGTAACCTTTTCCGATTTCGTTTTTGTTTTGAAGATAACCGCTGCCGCCCAGAACATAGTCTTTGTCGATAGTGATTTTGACATCGAAATTGCCCCAAACACCATGGAACTCACGCGCAATGTACGGATCGGCATGCCAACCTTCGAAGTCAAATTCGGCGATTTTCGGATACCATTGGCTCATTGAGAATTCAACGCCCTCAGCATTATTTCTGCCCGAACGTCTGATTTGTACCGGAACTTGTCCGTCGAAATCTAGGCTGAAAACTGTTTTAGAATTTGGCAGAATTGGCTTGGGCAAGGTCACTTCGAGAATCGTTCCGACTTCTTTGATATTGGCAGAAATTCCGTCTTGCTTGAAGTTGGAAATCTTTAAATAACCGATTTCGTTTGGTTTGAGTTTGGCAATGCGGCTTTCTTTAACTTCCTTTCCGTCTACTTTCACTTTGGTCACCATTCTGCGGTCTGGATCGGCAATGGATTGTAGGCGCATATCCATCTCACTGCCGGGTTGGAACGCATTGTTGTACAAATGATAAAACACTCGTTTCAACGTATCGGGCGAATTGTTAGTGTAAACCAACTCTTGAGTGCCTTTGTATTGATATTTTGGTGCGTCGACCACAACGTTCATTTTATAATCAGCATGCTGTTGCCAGTAACCGGTTTGCTGTGACCAAAGAAAACTCCCGATTGAAAACAGCACAAAAGAAAAGATTGATTTCATAAATAACGGATTGATTAAAAACAAAAATAAGCCTGAAGTTTCAATTTCCTTGCAGGCTTATTCTTTTATTTTCAGAGAGGATTAACCCCTTACTTTTTTGCTCTTGCTTTTGACAGACATTTTCTCGGCCATTTTAAAGGCGTTGTAGGCGTTGACGATTTTACCTGATTTGCAAATGTCGGTCATGGCTTTTTTGTCATCAGGGTTTCCGCCTACAATTACTTTGTCGGTAACGGCAGTTCCTGAATTCATCAAAATATACTTCACTTGTTTGGCAGTCAGGTTCGGGAAATAAGAACGAATCATCGCAGCCACACCGGCTACATTTGGAGAAGCCATTGAAGTACCTTGCTCGTATTTGTAGGTATTGTTTGGCGTAGTAGCATAAATTTCCATTCCAGGCGCATAAACATCTACATTGAGTTTTCCGTAGTTAGAAAACGGTGCGATGATTTTCTCGCCATAGTTGTAGCTCAAAGCGCCTACGGTAATCATGTTGTCAGCAAATTCTGTTTTCTTGTCGTCGGAATCATTTGGAAAATTGCTTTCCACATCGATATCCTTGGCATCATTTCCGGCGGCGTGAACAATAAGAACGTCTTTCTTTTCAGCGTATTTAATCGCGTCGTAAACCCATTGTTTGTGCGGTGAAAAACTCTTTCCGAAACTCCCGTTGATTACTTTGGCGCCATTATCTACTGCGTAACGGATACTTAGAGCGATATCTTTGTCGTACTCATCACCATTAGGCACGGCGCGGATGGCCATGATTTCAGCGTTGTCAGCGATTCCGTCGCCGCCTAAATTGTTGTTGCGGCTTTGGGCAATGATTCCCGCAACATGCGTTCCGTGCAAAGCATTTTTCTTATCAGGGCCATAAACGATGTTGTTGCCGTAATGCGTGTTGGTCATGTCGTCTGGGTTGTCGCCCAAGATTTTTCTGCCGTCAAAGTCTTTGTTGAGGTTGTAATTGAGCATGTCGTACACCTGATTTTTATAGTCGTTTAAACCGTCGTTGAAATCCGGTCCGGCTTGCCCGATAACGCTAATCATGACTTGCTTGCTGCGGTTTAGCGAAGGGTCGGTCGTTTCAATCGCTTTGACTTCTTCGAGGGTATAATTGTCTTTTTTCAGATAATCTTTGATGTCTTGGTTGGCTTTGAAAAGAAAGTCAACTTGTTGCTTGCCTTGAAGGTTTTCCTGATACATTTTCTCATGTTCAGTTTTAGCGGCTTTGTATTCTGGTGAACCATCGTCAGTCTTTTTCAGTATTCGAGTCATTTCAAGGTTCTCGTTTCCAGAATCACCCAAGAAATTCCAGCCGTGAATGTCATCGACAAAACCGTTTTTATCATCGTCAACTCCATTGCCTGCTATTTCTTTTTTGTTGGTCCAAAGCACATTTTTCAAATCTTCGTGTTCGATATCGACACCTGAATCGATTACACCAACAATTACTTTTTTGCCTTTTCTGTTTTTGATTAGTTCTGAATAAACTCGGTCAACACTCATACCCGGAACGCTGTCTTTACCTAAATCGAGATGGCTCCATCTTTTTAGTTGCTCATCGGTGAGTTGTCCTTTTTTTGCAGCAAAGCTAGTGCCCTGCGCTTGCATTGAAAACGACACTGTGGCACTTAGGAGTATCGAAAAGGAAATTGTTTTAATCAAATTCATAGTAAATAGTTTTATTGGGCCAAAAATAATCAGCTTTGAGGCGAAAACTCGGCAGGATTAACATTAATTTAGTATGCGTACAAAAGCAACTGAATCACTTCAGGAGTAACCTATTTTGTTGGTTTAACGAGTTAGTTCAGAGAAAAATCGAAAGAACCAACTGGATAGCGGTTATGAAAAGCAGTACAAAAATGTTGACTAATTTGAGCATAAACAAGATTATGGTTGACAGTTTTTAATGATTTTTTTTAAAGTGATATTGAGGTTTTCTAGTTCCTCTATAGTGATTCCGGTTTGGGCGACTTTTCTGTTTTGCAACACCAAGCCTTGAACTTTGTTGATGATTTCCTCACCATCGGGTGTTACTTTTAAAATTGAAGTGCGGCGGTCTTTCGGGTTGACTTTTCGATCCAAATATTTTGATTTAACCAACAGTTCAATAATTCGTGTTATGGAAGCATTGTCTTTAAAGGCTTTTTCCGCAAGGCTTAGTTGTGAAATCCCGGGGTTTTCCATCAGTACTTTAATCACCAACCACTGGTCGACGGTGATTTTGAATCCATTTTCGCGTAGTTTTTTCTGAGAATACACACGATAAGTTCGAATGGCTTTGTCGAGCAAGTAGAAATTGATGGTTTCGAGTCGTTCCATTGTGTAAAAATAGAAATGTTTAAAAAGCAATGATAAGATTGAAAATAGATTTATAAACAATCAAACACACCATTGTGGTTTTAGAACGACAAACTTAAAAATGATAAATCAAAAATTGACATATCAATAAAATAATTAACATATATTTATAATTGAAAATCAATCATTAAGGCTTAAAATATATCCAGACTACCGAATACTTCTTTCAACCGAACGCCTTTTTCGGTATGCTCGACTGTAATGAGTTCGTTGTGTGCGTCGTGCTCTAAGAACAAGTAATAATTGTTGTCGGCCGCAGCATTCATAAATTTTTCCTTTTCGGGTAAGGTAAGTAACGGTCGAGTGTCATAACCCATGACGTAAGGTAGCGGAATATGTCCGGCGGTAGGCAATAAATCTGCCATGAAACAAATAGTTTTGTCCTGATACTTGATGTGCGGAATCATCATTTTCTCGGTATGACCGTCTACGAAGAAAATGCCGAAACCCAATTCTGATGCTTCGGTAAAGTCAGATTCTGGTTTGGTGATGAAGTTCAATTGGCCGCTTTGCTGCATCGGTAAAATATTCTCTTTCAAAAATGACGCTTTTTCTCGCGCATTTGGTTCTGTGGCCCATTGCCAGTGGTTTTCATTGGTCCAGAATTTAGCGTTTTTGAAAGCAGGTTCGTAGCCGGTTCGGTCTTTGTTCCATTGGATGCTACCGCCACAGTGATCGAAATGCAGGTGCGTCATAAAAACGTCGGTCACATCATCTCGGTGAAAGCCGTAATTGGCCAGTGATTTATCTAAGCTGTGTGTGCCCCATAGCGAGTAATAACCAAAAAATTTCTCCGATTGTTTGTTGCCCAAACCGGTATCAATCAAAATCAAGCGATTGCCATCTTCAATTAGTAAACATCGCGCGGCAATATCAATCAAATTATTGGCATCGGCCGGATTGGTTTTGTTCCAAATGGTTTTCGGCACTACGCCAAACATGGCACCGCCGTCTAATTTAAAATTGCCGGATTCAACAGGATATAGTTTCATTATTTTATTACTTTAAACAAGGATTTTAATTTAGGGTTTTCTAGAATCTGATACGATTCGGTTTTAATCATTTTATCGATATATCGTATACGTTCTTTGGTCATCGGATGTGAACTCAAAAATTCTGGAACCGCAAAATCAGCGTCTTCGAGCCTTTTAAATAAATTGGATACACCTCTCGGATTCACTTTATTTGCCACAACGATTTTGAAACCTTCTCTATCGGCTTGTTGTTCGAATGCTCTGGAGAAAGAAAGCGATTGTAAACTGTTGATGTTGTCGCCAATAGTTGCCATCACTCCGTTGACATCGCCTAAAATCGTCGAAATTAATAGGTAACCCGACAAATTCCGGCACATCATTTTCATCGCGTGTCTTTCATTAACATGCGAAACTTCATGTCCTAAAAGCGCAACGAGTTCATCATAGGATTTCATTTCTTTCAAGATACCGGTGTAAACCACAATATTTCCGTTGGGAAGTGCAAATGCATTCACGGTTTCCGATGTTACAACGGTGAAATGCAGCTTCTTGGTATTGTTGAGTTTCAATTCTTGGGCAAACTGATTCAGTGCTTTGCTGCGAGCCGTATCAACAGAGGTGAACATCATATTTTGATCGAAAAAAGCATCACCCAGCTTGTTGTCATATTCCTCTGGAATCAGCGCGACAGATTTTTCTCCAATCCAAGGCACGACATACAAGTACGACAAAACGATTAGCCCCAGAATCAGCAACGCGACCAATGCGTGAAGTGGGAAACCGTAATTAATCAACCGTTGGTATAAATTCGTCGTGGCAGCTCTTTTACTAGACTCAATAGCGACGATTAACTCAGGGTCGTCAATCACCAATTGCTGAAAAAGCGCTTTGCCGTGTTGCAGTGTTATGCTGTTTTTATTTGATGTCAAGGTCACCGATTTAATTTCCCATAACTGCTCTTGATTTTCGGTTTGAAAACTCAAAATGCCTTTTTGCTTGTCAAAATACAAGTGGACGGTTCTTGGCACTGAAGACTTTCCGTCGTAGAAAATAGCGGTAAGTTGTTCAGCCATTTTACATTACAAAATCAAGATCAAGCATATCACTCACATCCTCGCCGGTAGCATCGTTGAAGTTGTCTTCGGTTTGGTTGATAGAATCCAAATCAATATTGCCTTCAAGGATGATGTTATCAAACAAATATTCGAGCGTTCTGGTAGCGGCCCAAGCATAACCCAAACCTAAAGTAAAAACGATAATCAGCAGGTTGACAATTGCCAGTTGAAAAAAGCCTCCGCCGGTAACGGTCGAATTCAATTGAATCGATTCGCCGTCTTTCTCTAGCCAAAGATTGTTCACATAAAAATCAAAAAGTTCTTTCTGCCACCAAAATATGTAAATCCCGAAGGTAATTATTGTCAGGAAGTAACCTTTTAGATTCAACAAGAAATAGTCACCGCCGTCACCACGGTATTCAAATTCAATATCGCCGAAACGAACATTGCCCAAAACATATCTTCGCAGGTTGACGTGCATCCAAGAGCCGTAAATCCCGAAGGTGATAATCGTGAGTAACAACCATTTGAAAAAACTCGCAAACAGTTCATTTCGTTGGCCTCGATAGCCAAAACGAATGCCTCGCCAAGACGTTCTGGACATTCTGTAACGATACGCGCCGTGAATCGCTAAAGGCAGAATCGCCAGAAATGCGCAATAAAATACCAAGATGCCGATGATAGGCATTTGCAAATAGATAAAAAGGAAGAGCAAACCATAAATCAAAGCGAATAAAATTAAGACTTTGATAAACCCTTTGAACATTTCTTTTCCGGTGCCATGGAACGCAAAACGGTCATCATTCAAGGAAGTTTCGCCATAAAGGTATTTCAATTTGTTGGCCTTGGCCCACGGATAATACAAACCGAGCGTAATAACAGTGAGTAGCCAATTAACAATAATAACACTAAAAAAAGCGCTTCCGGTACCATGGAAACGCAATTGGTAATTCCTGACTTTTGGTGAAATAACTTCCATAATTGGGTTTGGTTTAGATGTTTTTATGACTGCAAGATATCGAGTTTTTTCAATTTTTTAACAAATCGAGTTTTTTCTTTTCTGAACATCCGCTATAAAAATGTTAACGAATAAATGCCAAACACTCAAAAGCAGTATATTTGCATCGTTAATTTAGACAAAATCAACACAAGCTATGATTCAAGTATCTGATACAGCCAGCAAGAAAATAATTGAGATGATGAAAGACGACGGTTTTGATGCTGCCAAAGATTACGTTCGCGTGGGCGTGAAAAGCGGCGGATGTTCGGGGTTGTCGTATGAGCTCAAATTTGATAAAGAAACCGGTGAGAATGATAAGGTTTTTGAAGACAACCACGTGAGAATCGCCGTTGAAAAGAAGTCTTTTCTTTATTTGGCTGGCACCGTTTTAGAATTTTCGGGTGGGCTTAACGGAAAAGGTTTTGTGTTCAACAATCCCAATGCCAGCAGGACTTGCGGTTGCGGTGAATCATTCTCTTTATAAAATAACATTATGTCAAAATACACCGAAGACGATTTAAAAATCGAACTCGAAAACAAAGAGTACGAATACGGTTTTTACACCGACATTGAATCAGACACGTTTCCCGTCGGTTTGAATGAAGACATCGTGCGCGCTATTTCCAAACGCAAAGAAGAACCCCAGTGGATGACCGATTGGCGCATCGAATCGTTCCGTGCTTGGAAAGAAATGACCGAACCCGAATGGGCCAATGTGCATTACGAAAAGCCAGATTTTCAAGCGATTTCCTACTACTCAGCGCCAAAAAGCAAAAGCAAATACGCGTCCTTAGATGAAGTCGATCCGGAATTACTCGAGACTTTCAAGAAGTTAGGAATTTCAATCGATGAGCAAAAAGCACTAGCTGGCGTCGCGATGGATATTGTAGTCGATTCAGTTTCGGTGGCAACTACTTTCAAGAAAACGCTATCGGAAAAGGGCATTATTTTCTGTTCCATTTCTGAAGCGATTCGCGAATATCCCGATTTGGTCAAGCAATACTTGGGAACAGTAGTACCCCAAAAAGACAACTTCTATGCAGCTTTGAATTCGGCTGTATTTTCAGATGGCTCGTTTTGCTACATCCCGAAAGGCGTTCGCTGCCCGATGGAACTTTCCACCTATTTCAGAATCAACCAAGCCGGCACCGGACAATTCGAAAGAACTTTAGTCATTGCCGACCAAGGCAGTTACGTTTCTTATCTTGAAGGATGTACCGCACCGAGTCGTGACGAAAACCAACTGCACGCGGCGGTTGTAGAATTGATTGCTCTGGATGATGCCGAAATCAAATACTCAACAGTTCAAAACTGGTATCCCGGAAACAAAGAAGGTCATGGCGGCGTTTTTAATTTCGTGACCAAAAGAGGTTTGTGCGAGAAAAACGCCAAAATTTCATGGACGCAAGTCGAGACCGGTTCAGCCGTTACCTGGAAATATCCATCCTGCGTTTTGAAAGGCGATAATTCCGTGGGCGAATTCTACTCGATTGCCGTGACCAACAACTTCCAACAAGCCGACACCGGAACCAAAATGATCCATTTAGGAAAAAACACCAAGTCAACGATTATCTCTAAAGGAATATCGGCCGGGAAATCACAAAACAGTTACCGTGGTTTGGTACAAATTGGATCGCGTGCTGAAAACGCTCGGAACTTTTCCCAATGCGATTCACTTTTAATGGGCAACAATTGCGGCGCGCACACTTTCCCGTACATCGAAAGCAAAAACCCAAGCGCCAAAATCGAGCATGAAGCCACGACTTCCAAAATTGGCGAAGACCAAGTTTTCTATTGCAACCAGCGCGGTATTCCAACAGAAAAGGCAATTGCACTCATTGTCAACGGTTTCAGTAAAGATGTACTCAATAAACTTCCGATGGAATTTGCTGTAGAAGCTCAAAAACTGCTAGAAATTTCGCTCGAAGGCAGCGTCGGATAATTTAATACAACACCCAAACGGTTCTCAATAAAACAAACATGTTACAAATCAAGAATTTACACGCTTCAGTAGAAGACAAAGAAATATTGCGAGGCATCAACCTCGAGGTAAAAGCCGGCGAAGTCCACGCGATTATGGGCCCGAATGGTTCGGGAAAAAGTACGCTTTCTGCCGTAATCGCAGGAAACGAAAATTACGAAGTTACCGACGGAAAAGTATTTCTAGACGGCGAAGATTTATCAGATCTTTCACCTGAAGAACGCGCCCACAAAGGCATTTTCCTTTCGTTTCAATATCCGGTAGAAATCCCGGGTGTTTCGGTGACCAACTTCATGAAAACCGCGATCAATGAAACGCGCAAAGCCAATGGCAAAGAAGAAATGCCGGCCAACGAAATGCTCAAGCTGATCCGCGAGAAATCCGAACTACTCGAAATCGACCGCAAGTTTTTGTCACGCTCGCTCAACGAAGGATTTTCCGGCGGTGAGAAAAAACGCAACGAGATTTTTCAGATGGCGATGCTCGAACCCAAACTCGCGATTCTCGACGAAACCGATTCAGGGCTCGATATCGACGCGCTGCGAATCGTGGCCAATGGCGTCAACAAACTCAAAAGCGAAAAGAACGCTGTGGTAGTCATCACACACTACCAAAGGCTTTTGGATTATATCGTTCCGGATTTTGTGCATGTTTTGTACAAAGGCAAAATCGTGAAATCGGGCGGAAAAGAACTCGCATACGAACTCGAAGAAAAAGGCTACGACTGGATCAAGCAAGAACAAGAAGCATAGAAGCTGGCAGCTTTTAGCAATCAGCAATACAGATATGGAACTCAAAGACAAACTTATCGCCTCATTCATGGCCTTCGAAGAGCAGGTCGATGTCAATGCCGATTTGCACGACATCCGCACCGCTGCCATTCGTACTTTTGAAGAAAAAGGCTTTCCTACCAAAAAAGAAGAAGCCTGGAAATATACTTCACTCAATAGCTTGCTTAAACATGATTTTACGGTTTTCCCAAAGCATGAAAATGCGGTGGAATTTGCCGAAGTCAAGAAATATTTCCTGCACGAGATCGATACTTATAAAGTGGTCTTTATCGATGGCGTTTTCAGTTCGTTCTTGTCCTCGACCACGCACGACGGAATCGACGTTTGTTTGATGTCTTCGGCGCTGAACAAGCCCAAGTACAAAATGGTCATCGACACGTATTTCAACAAAGTGGCCAGCAAAGACGAAACACTAACGTCGCTCAATACGGCTTTCGCCAACGAAGGCGCTTACATCAATATCCCGAAAAGCAAAGTCGCCGACAAGCCCATCGAAATCATGTATTTCTCCACCGGCAAAGAAAGCGCGCTGATGGTGCAGCCTAGAAACCTGATTATCGTGGGTGAAAACTCACACGTGCAGATCATCGAACGCCACCAAAGCCTCAACGAGAATGCGGTACTCACCAATTCGGTGACGGAAATCTTCGCGCAAAAAAGAGCGATTGTCGATTACTACAAAATCCAGAACGATTTCCACTCGGCTTCACTTATCGATAATACTTATGTGTCGCAACAACAAGACAGTCATGTACATGTGAACACCTTCAGTTTCGGCGGTAATCTCACGCGCAACAACCTGAACTTTTACCACAACGGACAGCACATTGAAAGCCACTTGAACGGCATCACCATCATCGGCGAAAAACAGCATGTAGACCATTACACTTTGGTGCATCACGCGCACCCAAATTGCGAAAGCTTTCAGGATTACAAAGGCATTTTTTCCGATAATTCCACTGGTGTTTTCAACGGGAAAATTTTTGTCGAAAAAGAAGCGCAGAAAACCAACGCCTTCCAGAGCAGCAACAATATTCTTTTGAGCGACAAGGCGACAATCAACGCCAAACCGCAACTCGAAATTTTTGCCGACGACGTGAAATGCTCGCATGGTTGCACCATCGGACAGCTCGACGAAACAGCGATGTTCTATCTGCAATCTCGCGGGATTCCGAAGAAAGAAGCCAAGGCATTGCTCATGTATGCTTTCTCCAACGCGGTCATAGAAAACATCAAAATTCCTGAATTGAAGCAACGCATCACTAAAATTATTGCCAACAAATTAGGTGTAAAGCTCGGTTTTGATTTGTAGGTTTTTCAGGAGCTGTTTCCCGCTATCCGCTGTATTTTTTGTGCCATCAACCATAGCGGAAAAATCAAAATCCATAAAGGCACAAAAAGATGCCGCTGCTATCGGGGCTAGGGTTTCAGCAGGTTTGAAGTTGAGTCAAAATCTTAGCGTCTTTTCGCCTTTGCGCGAACCCGACATAAAAACCTTTAGGGTACTATTTTTAACGTTTTACACTACTTTTGTGTAGCATTTAAACAAGCATGTTAGACATCCAAAAAATACGCGCCGATTTTCCGATTCTTTCCCAAAAGGTCAACGGTCATCCGCTGGTCTATTTCGATAATGGCGCGACTTCTCAAAAACCGCAAGTCGTGCTCGATGCGATTTCGGAATATTACAGCCAAACCAACGCCAACATCCACCGCGGCGTACACAGTTTGAGCCAGAAAGCCACCGATGCCTACGAACTTTCGAGAAAGAAAATCCAGCAGCACATCAACGCCCAACACAGTCATGAAGTCATTTTTACTTCGGGAACGACGCACGGCATCAACGCCATTGCTAACGGTTTTGCTTCATTACTCCAAAAAGGCGATGAAGTTCTGGTTTCCGCGCTCGAACACCACAGCAATATCGTTCCTTGGCAAATGCTCTGCGAGAGAACCGGAGCGGTTTTAAAAGTCATTCCGATCAACCAGAACGGTGAATTAATCCAAACCGAATACGATAAATTACTCTCGGCTAACACCAAAATCGTTGCGGTCAACCACATCTCGAATGCATTGGGCACCATCAACCCGATTGCCGAAATGATTCGCAAAGCACACACCGTCGGAGCTGCTGTTCTAATCGATGGCGCGCAGGCCGTACCGCACCTCAAACCCGATGTGCAAGCACTTGATTGTGATTTTTATGTTTTCTCCGGCCACAAGATGTGCGGCCCGACAGGAATCGGAATTTTGTATGGAAAGGAAGCATGGCTCAATCAATTACCACCTTACCAAGGCGGCGGGGAAATGATCGCTACAGTGAGTTTCGAGAAAACCACTTACGCCGATTTGCCCCATAAGTTCGAGGCCGGAACGCCGAATATCGAAGGAGGAATTGTACTAGGAACTGCGGTAGATTATCTCAACAGCATCGGTTTTGAGCACATTGCGGCTTACGAACACGAACTGCTCGACTATGCGACCGAAAAGTTATCCGAAATAGAAGGATTGAACATTGTAGGTACAGCGAAAGAAAAAACTTCCGTAATTTCGTTTAACATTCAGGGCATTCATCCGTACGACATCGGAACCATTATCGACAAAAAAGGAATTGCAGTAAGAACGGGCCATCATTGCGCCCAACCGATCATGGATTTCTTTTGTATTCCGGGAACCATTCGCGCCTCGTTTGCCTTTTACAATACCAAAGAAGAAATAGACATTTTGGTCGAGGCTGTCAAAAAAGCCAAAGCCATGTTGCTTTAAAACCCACAAACATGAAACTATTTTCGCTATTCTTTTTGACGTTTTTTCTAGCCAAAAGCTGTAATTCCGAACAAAAGCAAGACATTGAAACTGCAGTAATTGAGTACACGGCCAACACGCGCGGTTTTTTCCAGAAAATTGTGGTGCAGAACCAAAAATTCGGGATTTCCAAAGACCGCAGTAACGAAAATCCTACAGTAGACCAGAAAATCTCCACTGCAGACTGGAAGAAAATCATCGAAGCCTTTCAAGAAGTAGACCTTGAAGGATTGCCTACTTACAAAGGTCCGACTGAAAAACGGTTTTACGACGGGGCAGCCATTGCCAACGTAAAAATTACTTATCAAGGAAAAACCTATAATTCGCAGGCTTTTGACCACAACAATCCGCCGGTGGAAATTGAGAAACTAATCAATCGAATCACGCTTTTAGCTTTACCGCAATAATGACTATAAAAGAAATACAACACGAAATTGTCGATGAATTTTCGATGTTCGAAGATTGGGAAGAACGTTTTCAATACGTGATTGATTTGGGGAAAACCTTGCCGCTGATTGACGCGCAATATAAAACTGACGAGAATACCATCAAAGGTTGTCAGTCAAAAGTATGGTTGCACGCCGAAGAAGTTGACGAGAAAATCGTTTTCACCGCCGATAGTGATGCGATTATAACTAAAGGTATTATTGCGATTCTGATTAGGGTGTTTTCCAATAGAACGCCTCAAGAAATTTTAGCTGCTGACACCGCTTTTATCGACGAAATCGGCCTTAAAGAACAGTTATCACCCACACGCGCCAACGGTCTCGTGTCGATGATCAAACAAATTAAAATGTATGCGCTCGCGTACGATTCAAAAAAATAAGCTATGGAACAAGAAATAGACACCCAATTACTCGGCGAACAAATTGTCAAAAAACTCAAGACCATTTACGACCCGGAAATCCCTGTTGATATTTACGAACTTGGGTTAATTTACGATGTCATGGTCAACGAAGATTACCAAGTTAAAATCCTGATGACGCTGACCTCACCGAACTGTCCGGTGGCCGAAACGTTGCCCAAAGAAGTCGAAGAGAAAGTTTCCGCGATTGAAAATGTCAAAGGTACCGAAGTCGAAATCACTTTTGATCCGCCGTGGAGCAAAGACCTTATGAGCGAAGAAGCCAAGTTGGAACTCGGCATGTTGTAACCATGGAAGAAGAAATCATCAATAGAGTCGCCAACAGCGCACTGGAAGTTTTTGATCTCGAAGATTATTATGCTGCGGGCCAACGTTGCCTACTTGATATTTCACAATGGTTGCTCGAAGGCTTGGTCTTGCGCGAAAAAGACTTTCGTGAGGCTTTGAAAAATCACGATTGGGCGATATATCAAAATCAATTCGTAGCAGTACATTGCAGTACCGACGCAATTGTTCCGGCTTGGGCGATGATTTTGGTTGCGATTCATTTAAAGCCTTATGCGGCAAAAATTGTCGCGGGTTCGTTAGAGGATTTGGAAACAGTGTTGTATCAAGAAAAACTTCCTTCGCTCGATTATACCATATACAAAGACAAACCAATCATTTTAAAAGGGTGTTCCAAAAAGCCTGTGCCGATGAGTGCTTACATTCTGGCGGTGCAAATGCTCCAGCCCTATGCCAAAAGCATCATGTATGGCGAGGCCTGTTCGGCGGTTCCTTTATTTAAAACGGCTATAAATCAGCGTTAGTTTTCTAGTCATTCTGATGGTTTTAGTATCTTTACCGCGAAAAACAAAAACCCTTAGAAATGAAAAAAATCCTATTCTTAACAGTGCTTTTCTGCGGCGTGGGAATCATGAATGCCCAGGACGCTGAGAAAGAAATCATCACCAATACTGAGAAAGCAGTAAAAAAAATCGTTGATACTACCGGAGCCGGCTGGACCAAAAAAGGAAACCTGATTTTTCTTTTCAACCAATCCAACTTCAATAACTGGTTGGCCGGAGGCGAGAATAACCTTTCCGGGAATTTGGGCATCAACTACGATTTCAATTACAAAAGAAACGACATCACTTGGGACAATAAAATCATTGCCTCATACGGTTTGATCCAGACCAAGAATTCCGATTTTGAAAAGAAAACCGACGACCGTTTTGAATACAATTCAGTATTCGGAAAAAAAGCGGTAGGCTATTGGTACTACTCGTTCTTTTTGAATTTCCGCACCCAATTCACCAAAGGATATATCTATGGTAAAGATGCCAACGGAAAAGAGATTCGAACTGAAAACACCAACCTCTTCTCGCCAGCTTATCTCACTTTCGGTCCGGGTATGTTCTGGAAGAAGAGTGATAATCTCAAAGTGAATTTGGCTCCACTAACCTCCAAAGTTACTTTTGTAGATGCTGATTTTACACTGCCTGAAAAAGCATATTTCGGTGTCGAAGAAGGAAAAAGCACCCGTTACGAACTCGGTTTCTACGCTTCAGGTTATTACAAGCTCGATTTGATGACCAACGTATCTATGGAAAACACGTTGAACTTATACACCAACTATCTAGAAGATCCGCAAAACGTAGACATGGATTATACCATGAATATGGTGATGCGCATCAATCGTTATTTAACGACCAACTTGGTATTCCAAGCGATTTATGACGACAATGCTTTCCGCGGATTTCAGACCAGACAGATTTTCGGACTTGGCTTGAATTACGGATTCTAACTGAAACCAAAAACAATAAAGACCTTTAGGAATTGCTCTTAAAGGTCTTTTTTTTATTCTTCTTTCTCGACGGCATCCTCATAATCCGGATAGAGAAATTTATTGTAAGGAAAACGAGTAATGTGGATTTCCCGAACCGCTTCATAAACCCTTTTGCGGAATTCTTCGAGATTTTCTTTATTCACAGCCGAAATGAACAACGCGTTTTTCTCGCCCACATCGTTCATCCAAGTCTGTTTCCATTCTTGTAAAGTGTAGTGCCTTTTGGTTTTCTCGGTAATCAGGTCGTCTTCCTCAATAGTTAAATGTTGGTAGGCATCTATCTTGTTGAAAACCATCAATGTGGGTTTGTTGTTGCTTTTAATGTCGAGCAAAATTTGGTTGACTGAGCTGATATGATCTTCAAAATCTGGATGCGAAATATCGACCACGTGCAAGAGCAAATCGGCTTCGCGTACTTCATCGAGTGTACTTTTGAAGGATTCAACGAGTTGTGTCGGCAATTTTCGGATAAACCCTACCGTATCAGAAAGTAGGAACGGCAGGTTTTTTATGACTACTTTGCGAACAGTAGTATCTAAGGTGGCAAAGAGTTTATTCTCGACAAAGACTTCACTTTTACTAATCACATTCATTAAGGTCGATTTCCCTACATTGGTATAACCCACCAAAGCCACTCTTACCATTGCCCCGCGGTTACTTCGCTGCACCGACATTTGTTTGTCGATAGTTTTGATTTTTTCTTTCAGTAACGAAATGCGATCACGTACTATACGGCGGTCGGTTTCGATTTCGGTTTCACCCGGTCCACGCAGTCCGATTCCTCCTTTTTGGCGTTCGAGGTGTGTCCACATTCCGGATAATCTTGGCAACAAATATTGACATTGCGCCAATTCTACTTGCGTACGGGCGTAAGAAGTTTCTGCCCTTTGCGCGAAAATATCCAAGATGAGGTTGGTGCGATCTAGAACTTTGCAGTTCAGCAGGCGTGTGATATTTTTTTGTTGCGAAGGTGATAGCTCGTCGTCGAAAATCACAGTCGAGATTTGATGCTCTTTTACATAGTGGTGAATTTCGTCCATTTTACCGGTGCCTAAAAAGGTTTTCGGGTTCGGGCGATCCATTTTTTGGAAGAAGCGCTTGACGACTTCACCGCCGGCAGTAAAGGTCAAAAATTCAAGTTCGTCAAGGTATTCGGTGAGTTTGTCTTCCGATTGGTTTTGGGTGACAATCCCGACGATGACAGTTTTTTCAAAATTGATGTTTTCTTTCTCGAGCATGGTAAAAAATGTGTGGCAAAGCTAATTAAAAAGCTTCAATTCAATTGCGCATTTGGTGCATTAAATCGGGCATTCTTTGCAGAAAATCGTTAAAAAGTAAATTTATATTAATGCTTTCATAAATTTTGTTAAATTTGGAGCTTCTAAAATTAGAACGCTATAATAAACCAACTAAACTTTCATTATGAAAAAAATTATTTTCATCCTTTTACTATCGTTTTCATCGGTGCTTGGATATTCCCAAATACTCAACGAAGACTTTGAAAGCGCACCGGATACTCCAGATGGGGCAGGCGTGTGGGCGATGAATTCTGGAAACTGGTTAGTGAAAGACAACCGAACTTTTACCGCGCCCAACTGGCGTAACAGAGTCAATCCGTTCCCAGCCAATAGTGGTGCTAAAGCCGCTTATATTGATCGCCAGAATTTACCTGGTGTAGAAAATGCGGAAGAATGGCTGATCACGCCACAACTGAACATTACAGCCAATAGCCAGTTGCGGTTTTTTACCAGACAGACTTTAACCGGGGATGACAATAGTGCCCGATACCAAATTCGGGTGTCCGCTTCTGCTGACCCTTCGGATTTGGCTGCTTATACTGTTTTTGCAGAATATACCGAAACCGAACTCAGCACCATCACAGCAGATCAGTTGGATTATGAAGAAAAAACACTAGACTTAAACTTTACCGGACTTCGCTATATTGCTTTTGTTAGAACGGTGACGCAACCAGGTCTTCAAATCAGCGGCGACCGTTGGTTAGTCGATGATGTAAAAGTGGTGGAGAAGTGTTTGAATCCGTCAGTCCTTGCTGTAGTTACGGCAACAATTCAAGCCACAACTACCGAATTAAGATGGACTGCACCAAACACGACACAGTTCCAGGTACAATATGGGCCTGCGGGTTTTACAGTTGATGTGCCTGCTCCTGACGTTGTGACAACACCAATATTTACCTCAACAACTACTCCACAGCGAGGCTACACCGCAACAGGATTGATACCGAATACTGCGTACCAATATTATGTAAGGGGAATTTGCCCTACTTCGAACAGCGAATGGGTGGGGCCTTTCAACTGGAATACTAAACCTTTAGGAAGAACCTGCGCCGAACCACTTGTGGTAACACCATTACCTTATTCAGATACTAGCAACACCTCTATTTACGGAAACAATATCACCGGAACTACAGGAGCAGCTTCTTGTGGTGCTTCAGCCAACGGTTTTATGGCCAGCAATGATGTCATCTATTCTTATACTGCTCCCGAAGCACAAAATATCTACATCAGCATGAACCCGAACGGAACCAACAATACAGGTATGTTTGTATATGCCAGTTGCGTTACTGTCGGAAACAACTGTATTGCGGGTGTGGGAAATACAAACTCTAACGTTAGGGTTATCCCGTCTTTGACTTTAACCGCCGGGCAGACTATATATATTGTATTGTCAGGTACATCTGCGGTAACCAGCTATCAATACAATTTGAACATTCAGTTGGCTACAGAATGTCCGCAACCAACAGGACTTACAGTGACCACTCCAATTGGACCAACTAGCGCCGAAGCAACTTGGGCGGCAGGAACTGAGACCGATTGGGAAGTGGCCGTTCAAACTGCTGGATCATCGATTCCTACTACAGCAGGAGTACCAACACCAGATCCGACCCTAACTTTTACAACAACATTAGCTGGAGCGGCACTAACTCCTTCAACAGCCTACCAATATTGGGTAAGAGCAAATTGTGGCGCTGGAGTTTACAGTCCATGGTCAGGCCCATTTTTATTCAACACTTCGGGTTGTGAAGTGGCTAACCAATGTACCCATACCTTCACCTTAACCGATACCGGAGGCGATGGTTGGAACAACGGAAGAATGCAAGTAAAACAAGGCGGTTTGGTAGTGGCTACTCTCGGAGCTACAATCACTAACGGAGGACCAACTGTTGTTACAGTGCCTTTGTGTGATGACCAACCCTTTACTTTATTCTGGAGCGTTGGAGGTGATGCACCGGATGAAATCAGAATCAATATCAAAAACAGTTTCAACCAGACGATTTATGCCATGACTACCAACAGTCAGGCATCGATTGGAACTGATTTATATACAGGAACAGTAGATTGCACCGATCCATTGTGTTTACCGCCTACAGCAAACCCAACCGTTCCGGCAGCTACAATCACTTTCAACAATGCCGTTGTAAATTGGAACGCAACTGGAACCGCACCCACGACAACCGCCTTCGAATTGTTGGTAGTCACTCAAGGTTCTCCTGTGCCAGTTAACGGAGCTGCTTGTACCGGAGGTCTTTGTTATACTGTGCCAGCACCCGCTACTACTTTTACAATCCCAGTAGGTGATTTACTACCTGATACCAATTACACCGTTTATATCCGTGCCATCTGCTCGGTTAATGGCCCTAGTGATTGGAAAGGTGGAACCAACTTCAGAACCAAAGAGCAATGCCCGAAACCAACTGCTTTGACAGTACCGGCAGCTACGATTACTCCTTTTGGAGCGACATTACAATGGACCAATGCCGGACAGACTAACTGGCAGATTCTTGTGCAATTGGCAAGTTTGCCAGATCCATTGCCGGATAATCCAAACTGGGTAACCACCAATGGCGGCGGTGGCGCAGGACCAACTTTTTCTTATGTAGCAACAGGTTTAATTCCTGAAACCCAATATGAATTTTACATCAGAACTGATTGCGGGACTGGAATTATTAGCCTTCCGGCTGGGCCGAGAGCTTTCACCACCGGAATTGCTTGTCCTAAGCCAACTGCTTTAGGTTCTACACCAACTCCTTTCGGAGGTACTTTCACTTGGACCAACCCAGGGCAAACTGCTTGGCAAGTTTTAGTATTGCCTGCCGGTTCACCAGCACCAACGGCAGATTCAACAGGTTGGATAAGTGTAAATCCTGGAGAAGCCGGACCTGGCCCAACTTGGTCATGGGTATATAATGGTACACCATTAACTCCAGAAACCAATTATGTTTATTATGTGCGCACGAATTGTGGTGGCGCTAACGGAGTAAGTACATGGGCTGGCCCACGCGCGTTTACGACGACGCCTACTTGTTTCAAGCCAACAACCCTAACTTCAGTGGCTGCTGGTTTAACAGCATTTTCTGTGACGCTTCAATTTACGAATGTTCCGAGTACTACGGCATGGCATGTTTTGGCCTTGCCACAAGGTTCGCCAGCACCAAACATTAGTACAACAGGATGGGTAGCTATTACTATGGCAGATGTTACCGCATTACCAACACCAGCCAACAATTATACTTATGTATACACAGGATTGACTCCTGAGACCGCTTATACTTTTTATATCAGAGGAAATTGTGGCCCTGGCGATGTGAGTACTTGGAGTGTGCCGAGAAACGTAACTACACCACCATCATGTTATAAACCATCGGCACTTACCGCTACAGAGATTACTGCGTTTACAGCTAAATTAGGCTGGACCAATAACGTGAATAGCCCGGTAACAGAATGGCAAATTGTTATTGTACCACCAGGTTCTCCGGCACCGCCAACGAGCCAACAGGGCACCACAGTAACAAGTAACCCATACACCGCACCAGGTTTGACACCGGATACTTGTTATGAGTATTATGTTAGAAGTGTTTGCGGCGGCGTGAACGGCAACAGTACTTGGGCCGGACCGTTTAACTTCTGTACGATTCCTACCTGTCCGCAGCCTATAAATCCTTTATCGGCTAACAATTCAGACCAAACGGCTACTTTGTCATGGACAGAAGTTGGAACTGCTACCAATTGGGATTTAGTTTATCAAACTCCGGGAGCAAGTGTTCCGAATGGAAGTACTGTTGGAATCCCACTTACAGTAACGACGTTTACTACGCCAGAATTAGAGCCTGGGTTTTATGAGTTTTTCGTGAGAAGCCATTGTTCTGACACTGACAAGAGTCGTTGGACTGGGCCAATTACGTTCTTTATTTCTGTACCGCCTGCTATTTGTGCGAGTGTAGATATTTCAGTAGAAACTACAAGTCCAGGTGTAATTGATCTATGCCCTGGCGAAAACTGTGTAGACTTATCTGCAGCCTATACTGATTCAAAAGATACAACAACTTATACGGTTTTACCATTGAATTTTGCTCCGCCTTTCCCATTTACCGGCGGAACGCAATTGCCAGTAACCACCGACGACGTTTGGTCTGCTCCGTTTACGCTTCCGTTTAACTTCTGTTTCTTTGGGGTAAATTACCCTAAAGTTAATGTAGGTTCGAATGGTGTGATCACTTTCGATGAATATGCTCAAGGCGCTAACTGTGCTTGGAATACCGATGCCGATCAATTGATACCTGATCCGACTTTCCCGATTCTCAATGCTATTTATGGTGTTTATCAGGATATCAACCCTGCGGTAGATACTTCTCCAATACAACGGAGTATCAACTATCAAGTTTTAGGAGCTGCTCCTTGTAGAGCGTTTGTAGTTAACTACTATAATGTAGGACAATTCGATTGCGGTACTTCTGTAGGTTTACAAACCAGTCAAATTGTGCTTTACGAAACTTCAAACATCATTGAAGTATATGTGCAAGACAGAACCGTTTGCGAAGATTGGAACGAAGGTCTTGGTGTTATTGGTATTCAGAATGATTCAGGTACTTTAGCACACTTCCCGCCAAACAGGAACTTAGGGGCGTGGGAAGCACATAACGAAGCATGGAGATTTACCCCTAACGGAAACTCAAACGTTGAATTTTCTTGGTTGAAAGATGGCGAATTCTACAGCAGCAACCCAACTATCAATGTATGTGTTACCGAAACAACTAATATGACCGCGAAAGCAGTTTACACGGGTTGTGGTGGTCAAGTTACCACTAAAACTGAAGACGTATTGCTTAATATCCAAGAGTTGGTGATTCCTCCAATTGCTGACGCCCAAGCTTGTCAAAGTTATCAATTACCCACATTAACTGTAGGTAATTATTTCTCTCAACCAGGTGGAGTAGGGCCGATAGATGCTTCATTACCAATCACAACTCCAGGAGCCAATACGATTTATGTATATGCTTCAACTACTTCAACACCTCCATGTACGGCTGAAATTAGCTTTACAGTTAATATTGTAGAAGATTTAGATGCACCAGATTTAGCACCTGCCAGAGCATGTAGTAATCTTGTTTTGGAAAGCTTGCCTTCACCATTTAATTATTATACAGGCCCAGCAGGAACTGGAACGATGTATTCAGGAGCAGGAGGAGATACTATTTCCTCTTCTCAAACATTGTATGTTTACGGAGTTTCAGGCTTATGTAGTGATGAAAGTACGTTTGATATTACCATTGATACTGTTGATTTGTTTGTGCAACCGAGTCTTTCAGATTGTAACAATGTTACGCTTCCTGGTTTACCTGTAAATAATACTTATTATACCGCTCCAGGTGGACCTACAGGAACCGGAACAGTAGTAACCGATTTTAATATTACCGAAACTCAAACCATTTATATTTACGCTCAATCGGGCGAGTGTATCAGAGAAGGTAACTTTACTGTGAATATTTTCGGAATTGATCCACCGACAGTTAATATTACACAACCAGATTGTCAGAATACTACCGGAACGGTGGTCGTAACTTCACCGGTTTCTCCGGCCGGAGCCAATGCTTCTGATTTGTTTATTTCTGAAGTAACGGATTCTGATACCAGCGGTTCCTCATTAACTTATGTAGAACTGTTCAACGGAACTGGAGTCACAAAAGATCTAAGCAACTACAAGTTGAAAATATACAACAACGGTAATAGTTTTACTTCTTGTGAATATACTTTGTCAGGAACCATTGCCAACAATACAACTCAAGTATTCAAAGTAAGCAACAGCCCTGATGAAGGAGGTGTTTCAACTTATCAGCAAACTACTTGCGCCGCAGGAATTAACGAGAATGACAACATTCGTTTGACCTCGCTTTCTGATGTTGAAATCGATCTTTGGGGCGCTACTGATGGATCTGCTTTTACTCCTAATGGAGAAACAGGCTATGATTACAGAAGAAATACTAGTGCCACAGCACCAAGCATGACTTGGAATCCAGTTGATTGGACCATCAATGATGACGATATATATGACAGTGTTGGTTTACACCCATTAACATCTTCTAATTTGTATGATTACAATATTGACGGTGGTGCTTGGCAGTTTACTACAACATTCTCGAATGTTGCCCTTGGAACACATACCATTACCGTTAGAGAAATTGCTACAGGTTGTACCAATTCAGTACAGGTGAATATTGTTCCTCAATTCGCACAAACACCAGTTACTGCATTTACTTACACGACACCGGTTTGTAATTCAGATGCGAACATCAATCCAGATACAAGTGCAGCTGGTTTTGTAACAGGAGGAGCATATACTTCTAACCCGAATACTTTGGTTATTGATCCAAATACAGGGGAAATCAATGTAGCGGGTTCACCAGCCGGAGATTTTACTATTCGATATGAAGTACAGCCTGATTTGGCCAATTGTATTTCTGGAGGATTCACCGAATTCCCAATTACAATTACTGCAGTTCGTGTTCCCGATTTCGCCGAGTTCCCAACGTATTGTCCTGGGGCAACAGTTCCAACATTGCCCAACTTTTCACCTAATGGTATTCAAGGAACTTGGTCTCCAGCAACGATTGACAATCAAGCTGTAGGCACACAAGGGTATACTTTTACACCTGATGCCAATCAATGTGCTTCGGTTAGAACTTATAATATTACTATTGACAACCCGACTATTGTTCCAACATTCAATGCTATAGCTGCTATATGTGCAGGTGATGCGGTAGGTTCGTTACAAGGTATTTCCAACAATGGAATTTCAGGAACTTGGTTACCAGCTACTATCGATAACACACAAACGGCTAACTATGTGTTTACACCAAACCCAGGGCAATGTGCGTTATCAGAGACGATTACCGTTACTGTAAATTCTATTTTAGCTCCAGACTTTGATGCCGCTTTAACGCTTTGTTCAGGAGCAGCAGCACCAGCTTTACAAACGACTTCACCGAATGGTATCAGCGGAACTTGGTCTCCGAGTACTATTGATGTTACACAGGGTGCTGATTACGTCTTCACACCAACGCCCAATGTAGGTTGTTATACAAGCCATACTTTAGAAGTAACCATCGCGGATAATCCTGAGTTTGTAATTGTTCCGGGTTGTATTAACGGTAACTATACGCTAACCATTACTTCAGATTCTAATTTCGAAACTGCCACATTTGTTTGGAAAGACGCTAGCGGAAATGTGCTTGGAGGCAACACCAGTACTTTGGTCGTTACTCAAACAGGAGATTATACCGTAGAGGTCACTTATCAAGGTTGTTCTGCAACTCAGCCAATAAATGTTACTACAATTTCTTGTACGATTCAAAAAGGTATATCGCCTAAAGGAACCGGAGCAGGAGATGGTTTGAATGACTATTTTGACCTAGAAGGACAAAACGTAACTAAACTTGAAATCTTCAACAGATACGGCTCAAAAGTGTATAGCAAATCCAACTACTCAAAAGAATGGTATGGACAATCTGATGACGGCGATGAATTACCGGACGGAACCTATTTTTATGTTATTGAAAGAAATGGCGAAAAATCAAAAACCGGCTGGATTTATATTAACCACGAATTGTAATATGAATCGGCTCAATTAAAGACAACAATCAACAATTTCAAAACATAGAAAAATGAAGAAAATATTTTATACGACAATAGTATTGGTTCTCGCATTATTCGACGCCCAAGCCCAGCAAGATCCACACTATACGCAATATATGTACAACATGAACGTGATTAACCCGGCCTATGCGGGCTCTAAAGAGAATCTTTCTTTTGGATTGCTTTATCGCAAGCAATGGGTAGATATCGAAGATGCTCCGGCGACGTTCTCGTTTTCAGGATCGACTCCGGTGGGTAAAAATGTCGGAATCGGTCTTTCGGTGATTTCCGATAAGATTGGGCCGGTGGAAGAAAATAATGTGTATGGCGATTTCTCTTACACGTTGAATTTGGGCGGCGAACACCGTTTGGCTTTCGGTTTGAAGGCAGGTGCGACTTTCCATAAAGTAGGTTTGTTCAGCGAAATCGGAGACGGAAATGTTCCCGATTTGAATGACCCGGCTTTTCAGGAAAACACCAGCAATACGTTTTTGAACATCGGCTCTGGGGTTTTCTATTACACCCAGAAATACTATGTGGCGTTCTCGGTGCCAAATATTCTCAAATCGACGCATTTGGATTATAACGGAAGAAAATTCGGAGATGAAACCTCACACTATTTCTTGACCGGAGGTTACGTTTTCGATTTGAGCGAGAACACCAAATTCAAGCCTTTTGCGATGGTCAAATCTGCTTTTGGCGCGCCGGTTTCTTATGATATTTCGACGAATTTTTTATTCAACCAGAAATTTGAAGTCGGTGCTACTTATCGCAAGGAAGACAGCTTTGGTGCCATGGTCAATTATGCCATCAGCCCGAATTTGAGAATTGGTTATGCCTATGACCACATCATCTCGGATTTGAAAGTTACCACACCATCTTCACACGAAGTTATTTTGTTATTCGATCTGAACTTCCCGAAAAAAGTATCACAATCACCTAGATATTTCTAAAATCAAAAGCAATTTAACATGAAATCTAAGATTCACGAATATCGAAAAGAATATAAAAACATGAGTAAAGGAATTTATATAGCATTTAGTTTTGTGATAGCCTTTGGATCGCTAAGCGCACAGAATGCAGCCACAAAGAAAGCAGATAAATTATACAGTCGCTACGAATATGTGGATGCCGCTGCAGAATATCTAAAATTGGTCGAGAACGGTAAATCAGACAACTACGTTTATAAGCAATTGGCCGACACTTACTACAATATGTTCAATACGACTGAAGCAACCAAATGGTATGCTAGGGCAACTGAGAATGAACAAGATGCAGAAACATATTATCGTTATGCACAAATGCTCAAGGCCAACGGGAAGTATGAAGATGCGAACAAGCAAATGCAAAAGTTTGCCTCTTTAGCACCCAACGATCAAAGAGCAAAAACCTTCAAAGCCAATCCGAATTACGTTCCAAAATTGCTAGATAAATTAAAGGCATACGACGTAAAATCATTAGAAATCTCTAGTGATAAATCAGATTTCGGAGCAGTATTGTATGACAATCAGTTATATTTTACTAGCGCTAGAAATGGATCTAGAAAAGAGTATGGCTGGAACGAAGAGCCTTATTTGGATATTTACAGGGCCGATTACAACATTGACGGTACCATTACCAATGCTACTACGGTTAGTGAATTGAATTCTAAATACCACGATGGACCAATCACTATTAGCACAGACGGAACAACTGCTTATTTTGCCAGCGACAGTTTCCGCGAAGCATCATTTGAAAAAGACAAGAAGAATAAACTAAAATTGGGAAAGAACAATTTATTTGTATCGACCAAAGACAACGGAAAGTGGGGTAAAGTAATTTCCTTACCATTCAACAGCAGCGAATACTCAACAAGCAACCCTTGTTTGAGTCGTGATGGAAAAACACTTTACTTTTCCTCTAATATGCCGGGGAGTATTGGTGGTGTAGATATCTGGAAAGTTGCAGTTAACCAAGACGGAACCTTTGGTACTCCAGAGAATCTAGGAAATAAGGTAAACACAGAAGGCAACGAGAGTTTCCCATTCATCGCCGATGACAACACCACATTGTTCTATTCATCAAGCGGAAAGCCAGGGCTTGGCGGTTTGGATGTATTCCAGATTGATTTGGCCAAAGGAACTGAAGCGGTAAACATTGGTAAACCCGTCAACACGGAAAAAGATGATTTCGCTTTTACTTTCAACAAAGCTAAAAATTTAGGTTTCTTCTCTAGTAACCGAAACGGGAACGATGATATTTTCTCAGCTACACCAGTTTGTGGAGTCGAAGTGCTCACGATTGTGACCAACGCGAAAACCGGAGAACTGTTAACCAATGCTAGTGTTTCTATTGTTGATGACAAAAAGAACGTCATTGCTACCAAAACTACCAATGAGAAAGGAGAAGTTTCTTATGAGGTGGAATGTAACAAATCCTACAGCATTCAAGCTTCTAAAGAAGGATTTGAGAGCAACACTTTCATCGTGAGCAATACCAAAGGTGGTCAAACCAAAGTAGACGCAGCGATTCAGCCTATCGATGTGATTGTGACCGAAACCGAGATTGTACTGAACCCGATTTTCTTTGAGTACAATAAAAGCAATATTACACAAGAAGGTGCTTTCGAACTCGATAAGTTAGTTCAAGTCATGAAGAGCAATGACAAGTTAGTAATTATGGCTAAATCGCATACAGACAACAGGGGAAGTGACGTTTACAACCTTAATTTGTCAGATCGAAGAGCCAAATCTACTAGACAGTATATCATTTCTAAAGGAATCGACGCCTCTAGAATTTCTGCAAAAGGAATGGGTGAAACTGAACCTAAAGCCGATTGTAAAGAAAACTGTACTGAAGAGCAACACGCTCAAAACAGACGTTCAGAGTTCTTGATTGTAAAGTAAAAAAGCAACAACTATATTAGGAATAACCAGACTGTTAAAGGTCTGGTTTTTTTTACTAATATTTCGATGGATTCTTAAACTAATACCAATTGCCAGCTATTATTTTCAGCGTATCATCAGTATTAGGTAATCCCAAGGACGAATATTAACCCAACAAGTTTTAATTACTGGCAGTTGAGTTCCTGTTTTGCGTTTGTTTTAAAGTAAAAAGGCAACCTTGATTGATGCCCTAGAATAGTTTTTCTACAATAATAATACCAAGAAACCAATAGACTAATTTTAGTTTATCACTATTGTTAACCGATTTGATTAAAAAGTTTCATAGGGTTTTATTATACAAGTAATTTGATTAATGTTTGTATTGGTAAGTCTCAAGGAGTAGCGATGTGAACATAACTTTTGCCTTGAGATTAGATTGATACAACCATTTCCTTATGCAGCATTTATTCGAATCAATACCCAGAAACCACACTAACAAAGTTGTACTATTATGAAAGCATAAATGAATCTGCAAAAGCGTCAGTTAAGCGGCTAGAGGGATTTTAAAGACTACTTTTCTATACAGCCTTTAGACAGAAACAAAAAAGCGCCTATTTTGAGGCGCTTTTTATGTTTGAATCTGTAAAAAAAATTAATTGATTACAATATTGTCAATGTTTACGTTTGTGGTTAGCAGAGTTGGTCCAGAAATATTACTTCCGGTGTATTCGAAAATAACATAGCCATTACCGGTTAAATTGGTCGGGAAATTATAGATTCCAGCTGAAACAAAAGCTGAAGTGGTTTCTGTTGGCAAAGTGAAATTAGAAGTAATGTCATTCAAAGTGGCATTGGTTATTTTCTCACCAGGGACATAATCAGTCGAACGATATACTTTTAAACCTAAACCTGTAGAGAAGAAATCAGTATCAATTGAAAATGTAAAAGTATTGGCTGCAGTGAAATCTACAGGAACTACAAAATAAGTTTTATTTGACTGTAAATCGCCACCAAATGAACTCATTTGTATACATTTAGTACTGTTGACACTTTTAACAATCCAATTTTTAGCTCCAGAGATGTCAAAATTCAAATACTTTACAAAACTTTTTAGGTTGGTGTCATAGCTTTCAAAGTTTTCATTCAAGGTACTGTTGAAAGTATATGTTCTTGGATTGGTAAGTTTGATGTCGTTTTGATGACGAACCAAAAACTGAAAATCAGAGCCGTATTTTGTCATCACACCTCTTAATTTTCCTCTCCCAGAAGGAACAGGTTGATACGCAAAAAGCGCAAATGAACTCACTCTGAAAAAACGTGTAGTTCCACCATTTACATCTGTAATATCATGGTTAGTTGCACTTCCGCCCGAATCAATATCAAATAGTGTTCTTCCTAAAGAGCTATCGGCAAACTGAACATTATCAATTTCAATCAAAGTATTCAAATTGGTATTATTTGCAGCAGTAGCCAATGACATGGTTCTAACCATATTGTCTTCGTCAACTATCGTAGCTGATGGGAATAAGAAATTTTGCCATTCATTTTCTGAGATTCTTCCGATTTCACCTTCGAACAAAGCTCCGATTTTCAATGAACCATCAACAACAGCGGTATACAAACCTTGCATTTTGATGTAAATTTTTCTTCCAGGAGTAAATCCTTTTACGTAAGATGAAAAGTTAGCTGTTACACTTAAACCAATCGGTTGGCTGGAGTTGGTGGCAATGTTTTGCAAACAAATCGTGTTGTAAAAAGTGCCGGTTTCGTCAGTAGAAGTTACATAAGCTTCAATAATATCATCAGCGGTATATTGTACCGGATTCGCCGTGTTGTTGAACGTAATGATGTCCTGAACAGTTTTGTTTGCGGTAAGTTCGTATGTTACAATTCCTGTTTCAGAATTGTCCATGTTTGAATCGTCTTTCACACAACTAGTGCTTAGCACAAGTAGCATCGAAAAAACGGTCAGCGATTTAATCAATCTTGTTTTCATATTTCTTAGTAGTATAAACGAATGTTATCAATTTGGTATGTTGCGTCTAGATTCTGATTGGTTCCAGATCCTTTTACTTTAAAAGCGAAATGTAAAGTTCCTTGAAACCTTGATAAATCCACCTCTCCAGAATTTACATATTCGTAGAAATCATTAAATACAGTTGGGGTTTTCACAGGAATATTAACCCAACTAGCTTGATTAAAGTTAGCAATATTTCCATCAAAATCAGTTGAAACCATTAATTCTAATGTATTATCAGCAGAAGACAAGAAAGCATGAGCGGCTTGAAAAACTAATTTTTCACCTTCTTGTTGGTCCATGTCAAAGGCAGGTGAAATCAACCAAGCCACATTCAAAGGCTGTCTGTTGCTAGCTTGAGATTGAAATGAAGTGAACTGAGCATAGCCGTTGCCTTCAAAGATTTCCTCTGTAAATTTGTAGGTGCCAATCTGGGCATAATTAATCCATCCTGGGGTATCCAAATTTGTATTGTCCGTATTATCTGAAAAGTTCTCTATAAACAAGGTTCTTTTGGTTTGCTTGTTTTCTATATCGCTTTCTGAGGTACAACCTGTAAATGCCAAAGCACACATGGCAGCAATTGCATATAAAGATATTTTTTTCATGATACTAAATTAAAAATTAATGTAAAGGTTCACAAAGTAAGTTCTGCCAAATCCGTAGAAATACTTTGGCCCGAAAGAAGGCGTATGCGCTACATAAGCTCCATTAGTGTCCAGATGCGAAACATCTTGGTTCAATTGTCTGAAACTTGAGTTTCTGGCTTGTTCAAAGCCACCGGTTTTATAGGTAATATCAAAAACATTGTTGATGCTGGCAAAGAAACCAAAAGTTTGATTACCTACTTTCCATGATTTACCACCTGTTAAATTTACTAAAGTGAAATCTTTGAACTTTTCCTGTTCTAACAACTGATCCACTCTTTCTTGAGTAGCTTCGTAGAATGGAGTGCCGCTGTTACCAAATGTAGGGTCTTGTAAAAAAGCGTCAGTTCTTAAAATTGGAGCCACATCAATGTAATTGTTGGCTAGATAGTTGGCATTGGCGCCAATCCACCAAAATTTAGGGGCTCTATATTCCAACCCAAAAGAAGCTGCAGTTTGTGGCATTCCCGGTTGTCTATAGTTTTTCATATTGGCTTTTCCGTAATCTCTGATTGGGAAGGTATTAGTAGCCGTCGCCTGATCGTCAATATTTAATTGTACGGTTGGATTGCTATCATAGGTAAATTCACCATAGGTTCCAGCAAGAGTCATTTTGATTGTTTTAGAGAGTTGATACTCCAAACCAAACTCGACTCCAACATTCTTTTTATTCAAACCGTTGATGGTTTCTGCAACGAAAGCGCTATCGCCATTATCGTCACTTCCATCATCAATAGCATCAGCAAAGAAGAACGAAGTTTCCGTCGATCCTTTGATGTAAGAATAGAATCCAGTCAATCTCATTTTCATCTTTGGCGTTTTGATGATATAGCTTGCATCGGTACTTGAAATCACTTCGCTTTCTAAATTGTCATAAACGTTGTTGTTCGCTCTAGCATTCGGGAAAGTGTTTCTCAAGTTCGGAGCTTTCGTAGCATAATATCCGTTTAAATCGATAAAATGACGTCCTGAAATTTTATAAGTCATACCACCTTTGAAACCAAAGTTGTCAAATGAAATTTTCTCGCTTTTACCGAATGAATTGGTAGGATAGTAACCGTTTCTATACAAACCTTCTCTTTGGTAGTAAGCTTTGCTGTAGCTTTGCGCCATGTAGAAATCGACTTTTTTGTAAGTGAACTTGAACTGAGTAAAAGCATCGATTGTTGTAGCGTATAAATTGTAGTTGTAACCAAATTTATCACCTTCGTATACTCTTCTGTTCGGATTGTTCAAGTCGGGTTCTTGTTGCGAACCTGTACCGAAATTATCAAAATCCTTGTAGTAATTTCCACCAAGCAAGTCAAGCAAATACTGGAAATTGTTCGATCTAAGTTTGCGGAAATTCACGGCACCATTCATCATCACATTGTCGCTCAACTGAGAAGTCAAAATTGTATTGGCATTGAACTGTTCGTCGTCGGTGCGGTCTTCATAAAGCACGTAATAACTGTTTCCGTCGGTGCTCAATCGGTTGGCATCATATATTTCGTTCCAGTTGATTTGACGATTAGTTAGGAATTTGGCTCTAGAAGCTTCCAGAACGTTTGTCGCGCTATTGCCTATGTAGTTTCCGTTGTCATCAAATTGAGTCGTGTAGAAGCTGGGCAGATTTCTGTAATAAGTTGGATCCGGGTTGTCCTGACCTTGAAAATCCAGACGACTGTTGCCGATTTTACCGATTTGATAACTCAAGTTTGTGTTTAAGCTGGTTTTAGAATTGAATTTCCAATAGTGGCTTAACATTAAGATAGGCTCTTCAACGGTCTTCACACGGGAATTTCTTTTTTCTCCATCTTGCCAACCCCAATAAGAGTTGTATTTTACACCTGCGATATCAGTAACTTCTTGAGTGTTAGGTGAGTTTTTGCCTCTGTAGTTTTGTGCATAAATTGAGGTAAAATTCAAAGAGTGGTGATCGTTGAATTTTTTCTCAACACTGGCAAAGAGCGAATTAGCACTGTAGTCTGTGCCTTCAAAGTAGCCTTCTTCAGCCCATCTTCTTGAAGCCGAAACCACAAAAGCCCATCCTTTGGCATTCATTCCTGAGGCATGTGTACCCATGGTTCTCCAACTGTAGTTGGTGTTGGTTCCCGAAAACGAAATCCTTGAACCTTTTCTGTAAATTGAAGCTCTAGTATTGATTTCCTGCGTTCCTAAAATACCTCCGAAAGTATAATCAGATGGCGCAGAACCAGAAGTGAATTCTTGGTTTCTTGTGGCATCATTCAATCCGCCCCAGTTGCTCCATTGTGGGCGACCATCGTAAATTTTATTCATGGAAACCCCATTAATCATAGTAGTGCCATATTCGTTGTCAAGACCTCGAATTCTGAATCTTGCCTGTCCCCAGTTGAAAGCTGCCGCCTGTTGGTATACATCACGACTGGCCTGAAGCAAACCAGAAGTACTTTCTGAGCCGCTATTGTCGTCGCCCAAATCGTTTTCAGTAATCGTTACTAAGCTTAATTGTTGCTCTTGGGTTTGGTCTTCTACAAAGAGGACGACTCCTAAATCGAGGATTTTTCCCGATACAATTTCTACAGGAATCATCTGCTCGGTGTAACCTTGTGTCTTGATTTCCAAGACTTGGTTTCCTTGCGACAACTCTTTAAAGGTGAATTTTCCACTAGCGTCAGTCAATTCTGTCAGTGGAGAATTCAAAATCGTGACGACCACATTTTGCAATGGTTTCTGAGTTTTTGAATCCACCACTTTTCCTGTAACACCTGAACCGGATTGTGCGAATACGAAAACCACCTGCATCACAAATAAGATACTAAAAACAAGTTTTCTCATAAATAAAGATTAATTTAAATTTTGATTTTGTCGAGCTTAATAAAAACTTAACAGCCGACAAATGTACATCTTTTAATAATATTACATACTTTTGGCTGCTAAATTTATCCTTCTGGTTACCTTAAATTAATACCTATCAAACAATGAGAGTGAGCAACTTAATTGCCCTATTTGTGCTGAGTTTAACCTTCGGCGGAGTCCAAGCTCAGGAAAAGAAAGCAAAGAAATACGTCATTAACACCGTAGCGTTCTATAATTTCGAAAACCTTTTTGACACGATTAACCAAGCCAACAACGACGAAGAATGGTTGCCCAATGGAGCCCAAAACTGGACCTCGAAGAAGTACCACCAAAAACTCGAGAATTTGGCTCGCGTGCTTTCTGAAATCGGAACCGGAGAAAACACCACAAATTCACCAGTAATTATTGGCGGCTGCGAAATCGAAAACCGTGGCGTTTTAGAAGATTTAGTCAAGCAGCCCAAACTGGCGGTAAACGATTACGGCATCGTACACTATGATTCGCCGGACAAACGAGGTATCGATGTGGCGTTATTGTATCAGAAGAAACACTTTAAACCCACTAGTTCGGTCAATATTCCGTTGCTGATTTATAAAACAGAAGAAAAAGAAAAAGACAAAGAAACCGACGAAGACAAACTTGACAAAGACAAAATCGAGGTCAAAACCGGCGATAGAGTTTACACGCGAGATATTCTGTTGGTAACAGGTTTTCTGGATGGTGAAGAAGTCAACATCATGGTCAATCACTGGCCATCACGTTCGGGCGGTGAGAAAAAAAGTAGTCCTTTCCGCGAAGCAGCCGGACGCTTAGCCCGAAAAGTCATGGATTCCATCTATAAAGTCAACCCGAATGCCAAAATTATTGCCATGGGTGATTTGAACGACGGTACTTACAACAAAAGCGTCAAGGAAGGCATCGGAGCCAAACTTAAAAAAGAGCAAGTTAAAGAATTCGGGGTTTATAATCCGTTCGAACAAATGGCCAAAGACGGGCATTGCACTTTGTTCTATCGTGATGCAGGTGATATCTTTGATCAAATTATGGTTTCTGAAACCCTTATCAAGCCAGATTATTCTTCATTCCGTTATTGGAAAGCCGGCATATACAATAAACCCTACATGATTACCAAAGTGGGCCAATACAAAGGCTATCCGCTGCGGCATGGCGCCAACGAAATTGGTTTCAGCGACCACTTTCCGGTGTACATATACCTAATTAAGGAAGCAAAATAAATTTATACAAAGGATAGTCGGGCACTATCCTTTTTTATCAAAAACAATTTAGTCATGGCTCAGAAACCTTTCAACCTGAACCGCTGGATCGATCAAAACCGTCATTTACTCCAACCACCGGTGGGCAACAAAAGCATTTATACCGACTCGGAAGATTATATCGTCATGGTAGTCGCGGGCCCGAACGCCAGAAAAGACTATCATTACAATGAAACCGAAGAGCTTTTTTACCAACTCGAAGGTACCATCAAAGTCATAGTTCAAGAAAACGGCCAGCGAAAGGAAATGGAACTCAGCGCAGGCGATATGTACTTGCATCCAGCCAAAACACCGCATTCACCGGTGCGCGGAGAAAATTCAATCGGCTTGGTCATCGAACGCAAACGAGCAGGTAAAGGCTTTACAGACGGGCTGCTGTGGTTTTGCGAAAATTGCAACCACAAACTCCACGAGGTTTATTTTGAATTACACGATATTGAGCAGGATTTCCTGCCTCACTACGAACATTTTTACAACTCGGAACAACTTCGAACTTGCGAGCAATGTGGCACCGTCATGGCAACCGATCCGAAGTATATCAAATAAACGCACTTTAACAGGATTTAATCTGTGGCAATCTTTGCTTTTTTAGGAGCCGGGAACCTGCTGTCCGCTATATCTTTCGCTCAGCTGACGCACCGCAAAAGGATGCCGCTGCCATCAGGGCTAGGGCTGCCGTTGCCCAACGAATTATTAACTAAAAATCAATCATAGTCAATTATTATTTACTTTTGCGACCGAAATCGATGTAATTAGAAAAAAATAAATTATGACCACAACAATAGCAGAACAATTCGGCATGACCGAAGCTTTAGCCCAACTTGGAGTGAAGTCCTTGAACGAAGGCACTTCTACCGGACAAAACAACTTTGCTTCTGGCGAAATCCTCGAATCTTATTCACCGGTTGACGGTCAATTGATAGGCTCGGTGAGGATTTCTACCGCAGCTGATTACGAAAAAGCCATGCAAGCAGCCACCGAAGCTTTCAAAACGTTCCGACTCATGCCCGCACCACAACGCGGCGAGATTGTGCGCCAGTTCGGAGAGAAACTTCGCAAGCACAAAGAATCGCTGGGCAAACTGGTTTCCTACGAAATGGGTAAATCCCTACAAGAAGGATACGGAGAAGTTCAGGAAATGATCGACATCTGCGATTTTGCCGTAGGATTATCGCGCCAATTGCACGGGCTGACAATGCATTCAGAACGTCCTGGGCACAGAATGTACGAGCAATATCATCCGTTAGGTGTAGTCGGGATTATTTCAGCATTCAATTTCCCTGTAGCCGTTTGGTCTTGGAATACGGCCTTGGCTTGGATTGCAGGCGATGTTTGCATCTGGAAACCATCCGAAAAAACCCCACTTTGCGGCATTGCTTGTCAAAACATCATCGCCGAAGTTTTAAAAGAGAATAATTTGCCTGAAGGAATATCATGTTTGGTCAATGGGGATTACAAAATCGGTGAACTCATGACGGCCGACACTAGAATTCCGTTGGTTTCAGCCACAGGTTCTACCCGAATGGGTAAAATCGTAGCGCAAGCAGTGGCTGCCCGTTTAGGAAAATCATTATTAGAACTCGGAGGAAACAATGCCATTATCGTTACTCCAGATGCCGATATCAAAATGACCGTGATTGGCGCTGTTTTCGGAGCTGTCGGAACAGCCGGTCAAAGATGTACCTCTACACGCCGATTGATTATCCACGAGAGTATTTACGATAAAGTGAAAGACGCCATCGTAGGTGCTTACAAACAATTGCGCATCGGAAATCCGCTAGACCAGAACAACCATGTCGGCCCGCTGATTGACAAACACGCAGTTGAAATGTATAATAAAGCATTAGAAAAAGTAGTAGCCGAAGGTGGGAAAATATTGGTAGAAGGAGGCGTGCTTACTGGCGAAGGATACGAAAGTGGTTGCTATGTCAAACCGGCCATTGCAGAAGCTCAAAATTCATTTGAAATCGTGCAGCACGAAACTTTCGCCCCTGTCTTGTACTTGTTGAAATATTCAGGCGAAGTGGAAAATGCCATCGAATTGCAAAACGGGGTAGCCCAAGGCTTATCTTCTGCAATCATGACCAATAACTTGCGTGAGGCCGAGAAGTTCTTGTCAGTTGCCGGTTCAGATTGCGGAATTGCAAATGTCAATATAGGAACTTCCGGAGCTGAAATTGGAGGTGCTTTCGGCGGGGAAAAAGAAACTGGCGGCGGACGTGAATCAGGTTCTGATGCTTGGAAAATCTATATGAGAAGACAAACCAACACCATCAATTACACTACTAATTTGCCGTTGGCTCAGGGCATCAAGTTTGATTTGTAAACGAACACGAATGGCACGAATTTAATTCTGAATTTTTTCCATAAAAAAAGCGGCCTATTACAGGCCGCTTTTTCTTTTTATTGAATTGTTTTTACAAATTGAAACTCGCCCCAATATTGAACACAAACTGATTGTTGTAATGGTCAAATCCGTAAACGTCTGAATCGTATTTCGCAATCGGGATACCAGCTTCTGAGAACAATCCGAATCCGTCAGTAAAGAAATAACGGAAACCCAAATGCCCGCCGAAATTACGCAATCCTAAATTAAGACCTGGATAGATGTCCATTTTTTTATCGAGTTGAAACACATTGCCCAAATTGGCGTTGAATCGAACTTTCAAATCGAAACGATCACCAAAATCTGCTTTTTCCCCTTCAATTTCTCGAGTACTCAACAGATAATTGGTTGTAAACCCGAACGACATATTTTCGCCTACACCGTAATCACCGGAAAAGAAAATCCCGGTTCCGTGGTCTTGCAGGTTCGCTCCCACTTGACCTTTAATATCGCCTTTGCCTTTGTATGCTTGTGCGCTCAGTAGTGAAAATGAACCTAATAATAATACCGTAATAATTTTTCTCATGGCTATATGGAATTAAATTTAGGCCAAAGATAGTAAGTTCGGTTTAATTTCGACCTTTTTCATTAGGGTATAAGTCGGGTAGTGCGTCGCTTTGCCAGAACTCCTTACTTTCAACATCAAGAATACTAAGCTTACCTTTGAAAGCGGCTCCGGTGTCAATGTTCCAAACGTTGGCCATTTGCGTAGGCACTTTTCGTCCAATTTGGGTTACCGGCGTATGGCCTATGTATATTTCTTCATAAACTTTTAGCCTTCGAGGATAACGCGGCGAATCGTAGTCTAGATTTTTATCGAATGACATCGCGGTTTCCCAAAGCGTTCGTTCCCAATAGAACATTCTCGGAAAATATTCGAACTCCACGCCATTCATATTGGTGAATCCGGCATGCACAAACAAACGGTTCTGATCATCGAGATAATAGTCTTGCAATGACTCAAGAAATCGAATGTGCTTTTGTTTGTCTGCGGCGGTAACTTTGGTGTAGGCCATAATCGTCGATTCGCCACCGTGTTGGTGCCACAGCCGATTGTCTTTACTTTCACGCAGCCAATCACAGAGCAGTTGGTCGTGGTTCCCGCGCATGAAAATACAACAGTGGGTTTGTTGTAAGGAAATCAGAAAATCCAATACTTGCGGCGACTGGCTCCAACCATCCACATAATCTCCCAAAAAAATAAGCAAGTCTTCTGGGGTTACTTTGGCACGTTCAAACACTTGGTGCAAAGCCCGTAAACCACCGTGAATATCGCCAATGACTAGTGTTCTCATAGATGAATTTCAGAGCAGGCAAGATATGAAAATCTGCCCAAAGATGTTTTACAGCATCCACAGATTAATTCTTTGGGTGCATATAGCAACTTGCTCGCGATTAATTTAACATTAGTTACAGAAAATCTGCCGCGCGTTTTGGTTTTTGCAAAGTAGCTTTACCCTACAAGATTCGCGATCTTATTAAAACTCAATTTTTATTTAACATTAAAATTTTTATTAGCCATGAAAAAATTATTTTTTACATTAATTGCCTCATTTTTATTCGGATTGGTTGCCAACGCACAAAATGGCAGTTACACTAAATCAGCTATGACTGTCGCCGTGGCAGCCGCTAAAGGAACTTACACTAAAGGAATGTCTTATCAAGAGTGGTTAAAGAACCAAATCGGCACTACAGTTCCAGCGAAAGAAGAGGAAAAGTTCTTAAGTGATATTTTTAATTATTTATCGACTGGGGCGAATTCGGAAACCGTGTTGAAGACTTATGACGGAAAATCCATGATTAATTTGGCACTATTAAGTAGCAAAGGAGGCTTAAAAGCCTTACAAGGAGCTACCTTAAACAATCAGAATAGATTTTGCTGGATGTGTTTGATCAAATTAGTTGTCGATTTGATATGCGAAATAGTGCCTTGTGGAGGACCAGTAATACAAGATATGCCTTAAAAAAGGACAGCAGCCTGGGATTTATTTTTCAGGCTGCTTCATCAACTTGTCAACGTATGAAAGTAGTTTTGGTTTTATTTTTTGCTTTGCTGGCTTCATGCACCGCAGTAAAATATGTGATGAATGAGAAAATTGTTCTAAAGGAAGAGTGTATTGACATTTCGTCCAAAGGAATTCCTGTTTTCGAAGTCGAATTAGAGAATAAAAAGCAATCCTTTGTTTTTGATTCGGGTGCTACAACCTCTGTGGTAAATGACTCGAATGCAATTCCTGAGTTCAGCAAAAAAAAGATAGCGAGGTTTGGCAGTCATGTTGGAGCTGATCGAAAAAAGAGCCAAAATAAATTATTAACAGTCAAACTACAGTCAACGATTTTTGAGAGTGAGAATAAATTGGTTTTATTTTCTCAGATGCCCCAAAGTGCTTGCTCTAAAGGCTTGTTGTTTAAAGGCATTGTTGGGCTGGATGCTTTTTTTCAGAATGACTTTGGCGTGTTTTTAGATTTTACAAATCAAAGAATCTGTAATATCAGAGCGAGCGAAATTAAAAGCAAATCAGATATTGACTCTTACAAATTGATTAAGTCTGAGTGCAATAGAAATCAAATATTTGTATTCTTAAAAATCGATGGTAAAGAACATAAGTTTAAGCTAGATACGGGCTACTCAGGGAGTATCATTTTTCCATTTTCGAATCAACTGGATTTTTCCCAATATCCTTCAAAAACATTTGAAGGTGCGATATATTCGACTATAAATAATGCTGGTAAAAGCATAGATCAGTTATACGAAACTGTACCCTACGAAATATCCGGTGAAAAAGGATTGACCAGACTCTCGGTTTCCTCATCGATCAAAGCCCAAAACATCGGCATCAATTTCATCAAAGCTTTTGATTGGCTAATTGATTACCAACACAATAAGGTTTACATCAAACGTAATCAAAATCCTATTGAGAGCCAATTGAGCCGAAAAGTAACCTACTACGCCAAAGTATACGAGAATAAACTGGTGGTATCAGTTAAAGAAAAATCACAGAACAAATACCAACTTGGCGATCAAATTGTCAGTGTCAATGGGCAAAAGGTAACTCAAGAGAACCTATGTGAGTGGCAAGATTTAGTAAACAAAACCGACGATTGGAGTACTTTGGATTTAGAAGTTATTCCAGCACATCCATAATATTGCAAACGCTATTATTTCACTTTCATTAGACAGGTTGTTTTTTTCGCTTTTTATTATCCATATCGATTTACACGCCATGAACCTATTAAAAATGTACACGCCACTCAACCCTACGGATGATGAAAACCCAAATCTTCTACTCGACGCTATTTTTGTTGCTAGCGACGAACGTTTTCGCTACTTTTTCTGACAACGAAACCAATCCGAATGTCATTCTGGCGCAACTCTCGGCATCTATTGACTCCATCAACGAGCAGTATGTTAGGCTGTTCAAAATTGAGCACGCCAGGTTACAGGCTGTTGACGACGAACTGAAATCGGTTACCATTCTTCAAGCCAAAGTTGATTTGCTGATTCAAAAGGGTTTGATTCAAGATCAAATTCGGCAGTTGCAAAAAGACAATGGCAACGATGTGGCCAAAGTTCGGTACCTCAAGGGTTTGCAAATTATCAAAATCCTGTATGAAAAAGTCTTGAGCCTCGACCATCATTTCGCTTCGGTGCGTACTTTCAACGAGATTAGTAAAATAGCCAACCCGAACCAATACCCGGAATACGGCAAACTCAAAGAATTGGTTTCGACCAAGAAGGAAAAGAAAAGCGCGTTCGAGCTTACGAGTTTGTTGGCGGCCAATCCTGTCGCTTCAGTCATTCAGACCTTCGGAGGCATGCTTACCTCGTCGCTTTCTAAAGAGGAAAAAGAAAAAGAACTCGCCAAGGTGGAATGCATACTGGATTTTTCGCTTCGTATGCAAAACGACTTGAACACGATTTACTTCGAGACTGCTTTTCTGCAAAACAACAATGATAAAATCAAACAAGACATCGAGTTGTTGTTTAAAGATTATACCAAGCCGATAGGTTACAACGCCTCGCTGGAAAACTGCCGCACCAACGACGACTGGGAAAATTTGACCCAGAAAATGGAAGACTATCTAGATAAGATGAAAACCACCACCGGTTCGGCGCAGTATAAAATGCAGGTGAATCTAGATTTTCCTATTGACAGGCTGTTGCAGTTCATCTCGCAATACAACAATTTCATTGATCAAGGTGGAAAATTCTATGAAAAGTTCGGCATCATTCTGAGCAGTTATGAAAACGAAATTCCTTGCGAATCGAAATTGCCGGTAGAGTATAAAAAGCTCAAATCCGATATTAATGTAGCCATCGAGAAGTTTAAGGTTGCTTATAAACCGGTGGAAATCAACGGCACGAAAATGAAAGAAATCCTGTATGGGTTAAATGAATTCGATTAAAATGAAAACAAAGATTTCCTGTTTTTTGTGCCTGTTGTTTTTCTTTAACGCGAGCGCACTGCATATCGCAAGGGTAAATATTTCCCAATTAGAGAAAAACCTCAAAGTGCGTATTGACACTCAGGCCGCAGAGCTTTACTATTTTCAAACTTGGCAGTATTCGGTCGAGCAAAATACGATTACTATAGAGGCGCTGTTCATTTCGGGTTTCGGATCGGCTATCGACTATTTGCACAATGAATTCGAGTTGCCTCTGATTTTAAACCAACCAGATTTTTACCGGCTCATTGTCAAAGCTTTTTACGGTTCATATCAACCCGAGCAATTGCAAGATAAAGTGGAGAGCGCTTTTTCGGTGCCGTTTTCAAGCCCTTTGTTTTTGTTCGACCAAACGCTAAATACAACCGAAAATATAATCAACCCTAGTTCCGGAGAATTGCTCATCGATGCCAAAATTAGTCACGTTTTTGTATTCGACATTAGCGGGAAATACGTCGCCAATTTGAAAAACAACCAAGGGAAAATTCCGCTTGACCAACTGGCCGATGGCATTTATATCGTGGGTTATTTCCGCGAGCAACGTTACAAAACCATTCGTGTTATTTTGAAAAAACAGTAATTACTGCACATCGTATTTCATCTTTCTCAAAATCCGGAGCGCCTCTTTAAATGACTGGTAAATGCCAGCATAAGGTTTCAATAACAGTTTGGCATCGATGAGTTTTTGCTTGGCCTCATCAAAACCGTTGAGGTAACAAATCATAAAAGTAGACGGCAGGTTTTCTAAATCTTTCTGTTCGCGAGCCGAGAGCCGATATCCTTTTTGCAGTTGCCCCAAAAGCGCGATATTGGCATTATAGATATGATACAACATTTTTTTGTTGAATTCCGGCGGTTCAAAGAGCATCTCGCGGTCAATTTTGTAGTAGCCGTTGTCAAAAAAACGGATGGTTTGTTTCTCTAAAGGATAGTAACTCGTTTTGTCGTTGAGTCCTAGGGCGACATATTCGGTAATGGTGAAACTGTTTTGATCATAAACAATCGTGACTTCGTCTTGGGCGGAATAAAAAAGCTTGACTTGTTCGTTGATAAGTTCAATGTCAACGCGCGATAGATATTCTTGCCCGCGGACGGTTTTGGAAATCCCGGCCCAACAAATCACAAAAAGCTCTTTAAACACCTTGTATTTCGAGTCCATGTCTTTGTGGCGGAAATTCATGAAGTCGATGACTCCGTCGAGCGTATACCCTACGCTGTTTCGCGAGCTGTTCTCAATGCTGATTACCGTTGCGGTATTTTGGTAGTTTTTCTCAAACTTGCCTTCGAGCGGCATGCTGTTGCTGCCCACGCGGACAAAAACCGTATTGGCCAAAATAGTGTGGATGCCTTTCTTAAAAAAAGACACGCGATTCTTCGGTTTGATGGTCACCAATCCGACAACTTTGCCTTTCGGAAGATTTGGAAAAGGCACATTCTCATATTGTATTTTCGGTGGATTTTCCAGAAAAGCATTGACCAGATTCTGAATGCGGCTATCGTCGAAGAAATCGTCGCCTACAATTAAATTATCATGATCTTCTACACCAACGACGATGTAAGAATTATTGGTCGGATTCGAATTCGACAGTGCGCAGATATGCTTTAGGAATTTCGCCTTGCCTTCACGCGAATGCAGGTTGAGTTGGCGCTTTTTATCATAGAAACTACACTCATCGTTGTGAGCCAGCAGGTTCTTGATTAAAAGACGCTTGTTGATCATGGCTTAAGGCACTTTATTGCCGGTGCTTTCCACCCAAATCGAGAACCAGTCTTGTAATTCCAAATCAATTTCAGTGGCTTTGATAAGCTGTTTGATTCGTTTGGGATTGGCGGTGCCACAAACCGGAAGAATCCCAGCAGGGTGTTTTAATATCCAAGAGAGCAAAATCAAATCGGGAGCGGTTTCATATTTTACAGCCAGTTTGTTTACTACAGACAAAACCCTTTGTGCTTGCAAATCATCGCGTTTAAATACGGAACCCAGCGGATTCCAAGCCATCGGTCGGATGTTTTGGGTTTGCATATAATCGAGGCTGCCGTCGAGCATCGGTTGCAAGTGTGTGGCCGAGAACTGAATTTGATTGTAATTTACCTTAATAGCACTTTGGATTAAATCGGTTTGAGAAGCAGTAAAATTCGACACTCCGAAATCCAAGATTTTACCTTCGGTTTTTAATCGATGAATCGCCTCGGCAATTTCCTCAGGATGCATTAGTGGGCTCGGGCGGTGCAAGAGCAGCAAATCCAAATAATCAGTTTGCAGGTTTTTAAGCGAAGTTTCCACAGACCAAATAATGTAATCTTTCGAATAATCGTAATGTTTGATTTGGTTCGGGCGATTTTCACATTGGTATTGAATGCCGCATTTTGTAATCAGTTGGATTTTCTTTCTGTCGATTCCGCTTTGTTTTAAAGCAGTTCCAAAGGCGCTTTCGGTTGAGTAACCGCCATAAATATCCGCATGGTCAAAACTGCTGAGCCCATTTTCCAGGCATACTTGTATTAGGTTTTCCATATCCGAGGTGTTGAGGTTTTTGCCCCAACTGCCCCAAGTCATCACTCCGGCAATCAGCTTTGAAAAAGTTGTGTGTTCCATAAGATTTCTTTGATTTGGTAAACTTACAAATATGATTGGTTTGCCCGTGCTTTTGGGCTTCTTAAAAATATAAAAAGACAATCACAATTCCTCCTTAAAATTCGGGGCTTCGCATAACTTTTAACCATTTTTTAACATCGAGCGTCTAAAAAAAAATTCAATTTGCACCGAAAATTTTAACAGAACAATTCACGGCTTAAAACTAACCGAAAATGGAAGAAACTACATCGACGCTCGACATCAGGGCGATCAATGAAAAGATTGAAAGAGAAAGTGCTTTTATCGATTTGCTGACCATGGAAATGAATAAAGTTATCGTGGGTCAGAAGCACATGGTAGAACGATTGCTCATTGGGCTTTTAGGGCAAGGTCATATTTTGCTCGAAGGCGTTCCGGGACTCGCCAAAACTTTAGCCATTAACACTCTGTCTAAAGCGGTTCACGGTTCTTTCAGCCGGATCCAATTCACTCCAGACCTTTTACCTGCCGATGTTATCGGGACGATGATTTACAATATCAAACAGAACGAGTTTTCCATCAAAAAAGGGCCAATCTTTGCCAATTTCGTTTTAGCCGACGAGATCAACCGAGCGCCTGCCAAAGTGCAATCTGCTTTACTCGAAGCGATGCAGGAAAAACAAGTTACCATTGGCGATACCACTTTCAAACTAGACAAGCCGTTTTTGGTATTGGCTACCCAAAACCCGATTGAACAAGAAGGAACTTATCCGCTTCCGGAAGCCCAAGTCGATCGTTTCATGCTCAAGACGGTCATCGATTACCCAAAACTCGAAGAAGAGCGCATGGTCATCCGTCAGAACCTATCGGGAGCTTATGAACAAGTGAAGCCGGTGGTTTCCGTAGAGCAAATCCTGCGCGCCCAAGAAGTAGTCCGCGAGGTATACATGGACGAGAAAATCGAAAAATACATCCTCGATATCATCTTCGCTACCCGAAGCCCTGAGAAATACAAGCTCGAAAACATCAAACACCTGATTAGTTTCGGTGCTTCGCCGCGCGGTAGCATCAATTTAGCCAACGCAGCAAAATGTTATGCCTTTATCAAACGCCGCGGTTATGTCATTCCTGAAGACGTGCGTGCGGTGGTTCACGATGTGTTGCGCCACAGAATTGGGGTTACTTATGAGGCCGAAGCTGAAAATATCACTTCAGTAGATATCATCAACAAAATCGTCAACGAGGTTGAAGTACCTTAATGGTTGATAGTTTATGGTTATTGGTTGATGGATTCTTTCCAAAACCAATAACTAACAACCGGCAACCAGCAACTGAATGATGGAAACAAAAGACCTTCTCAAAAAAGTACGGAAAATCGAAATCAAAACCCGAAGATTGAGCGATCATATCTTTTCGGGCGAATACCATACGTCTTTCAAAGGCCGAGGCATGACATTTTCTGAAGTACGACAATATCAGTATGGAGACGACATTCGGGCCATAGACTGGAACGTAACGGCGCGCTACAACGAACCTTACGTTAAGGTTTTCGAGGAAGAACGCGAACTCACGATGATGCTGATGGTCGATATCAGTGGTTCGGAAAGTTTCGGAACACAAAACCAGTTCAAGAAAGATATTGTCACCGAGATTGCCGCGACAATGGCTTTTTCGGCTACGCAGAACAATGATAAGATTGGATTGATTTTGTTTTCAGACCAAATCGAACTCTACATTCCGCCCAAGAAAGGCCGTTCACATGTATTGCGGATCATTCGCGAGCTAATCGAGTTCCAACCGAAAAGCCAAAAAACCGATTTGGCCCAAGCGCTGAAATTCCTTTCGGGCACACAAAAGAAAAAAGCGATTGTGTTTGTGATTTCCGATTTCATGACCGGCGAATACGAGCAAACCTTGAAAATAGCTTCCAAAAAGCACGATATCACCGGAATCCGAGTTTACGATGTGCGCGAGGAAAAAATGCCTAACCTTGGCGTAGTGTCGATGCAAGATGCCGAAACTGGCGCGGTGCAATGGATCAACACCGGATCAAAATCAGTGCGGTTGAACTACGAAAAATACTATCAAGACAAGGTCGCGTATTTTCGGGAAACCTTCAGTAAATCGGGCGCTGGCGTGGTCAGTACTAGAGTTGATGAGAGTTATGTTACCAAGTTACTAGGTTATTTTAAATCGAGATAAACTGCGGATAAAAATGAAAAACAGGTTTTTTACCCTTTGCTTTTTGCTGCTCTCAGTGGTTGTTTTCGCGCAACAGAAACCGTTAGTGACAAGCCTCGATAAAACCAAGCAAAAAATTGGAGGCGAATTCAAACTTACCCTCAAAACTTCCGTCGATACTACGGCCAAAGTAGCCTTCCCGAACCCGAAAAACATCGGTGCACTTGAAGTCATTGAATCTTATAAAATCGATACTGTCAGAAACGGCGGCCGATATGAGTTGATTAAAAAATACGGATTAACCCAGTTCGATAGCGGAAAATATGTCATTCCCAGAGTCACGGTCTTAATCAACAACAAACCCTATTTCTCCGATAGTCTAAGTATTGAAGTGGCCAATGTTCAGGTTGACACGCTACGGCAGAAAATGTACGACATCAAACCCATAGCAGCAGTTCCGTCGAGCAAAAGCTGGATATGGAAACTGTTTTTGGCTTTGCTTCTTTTAGCCGGAATAGGTGCTTTTGTTTATTGGTATTTGAAAATCCGCCAAACGAAAAAAATAGAGGAGGAAATCTACAAAACGCCAATCGAAAAGGCAACCAGTTTACTCAATACTTTAGAGAAGAAACAACTTTGGCAAAAAGGCGAAGTGAAAGCTTATTATAGCGAACTCACCGATATCGCGCGAACCTACATAGAAGAAGCGATTGAAATCCCGGCCATGGAAAGCACGACTTCAGAACTCATTGAAGGTTTGCGAACCGCCTCGATGAAAAAGAAAATGAAGCTCACGCCAGAAACCATCGAAAATCTGGAGCGCGTTTTAAAACAAGCCGATTTGGTCAAATTTGCTAAATCAAAACCGCTAGACTTTGAAATCACAGAAGACCGAAAAAAAATAGAAAGTTCTATTGTCATTTTAGACAAAGCTATTCCGGTAGTGATTGAGGAAGACAAAGAAGAATTGTTGCTCAACGAAATGCAACGTCAGGAACAACTCAAACTGCAACTCAAGAAAAAGAGAAAATCGCGCATCATTACGGCGACGGCAGTAGTTTTAGGAATTGTCGTTGCGGTGCTTACCTACCTGATTACCACTAAAGGGTTTGCCTATGTGAAAGATGAAATCTTGGGCAACGATTCCAAAGAATTGCTCGAAGGCGAATGGGTGTATAGCGAATATGGCAATCCGGCGGTGGTCATCGAAACTCCGCAAGTGCTCAAAAGAACCGACATGAGCAAGCTCTTGCCCAAAGAAAATATGGCGCTGATTAAAGAAATGCAAAGTTTCCGTTATGGCGGTTTGCTTGATGACTTTCAAGTCATGGTGTCGACGCTGAAATTCAAACAAGAAGGCGAGCTCGATTTATCGAAGTCTGTGGAAGGCTCCATCAACATGTTGGAAACCACCGGCGCGCAGAATATGCTCGTGAAGCAAGAAGAATTTGACACCAAACAAGGCGTCAGAGGCATTCGAGCCTACGGTACTTTTTCCAGATTGAATGCCCTCACCAATAGTAGCACAAGGGTTTATTATGAAATCGTCTTGTTCAATCAAGAAGGCGGTTTGCAGCAAATTGTCATGATGCACGAGGAAGGCGACACTTATGCCAAAAAGATTTTCGAACGCATCTTGAATTCCGTAGAACTTAAAAAACTGGGATCATGAAAGAAGTGACCTTTTTAAACCCTCAGTTTTTCTGGCTTTTTGCGCTACTTCCGATAGCGATTGTCTGGTATTGGTTCAAGCGAAAAACCCAAGCGCCTACATTGAAGATTAGCTCGATTCAAGGTTTTCAAAGCAAGCCTTCGTTATTGGCGAAATTGCAACCGCTTTTGTTTGCGCTGCGATTGTTGGCTTTAAGCGCACTGATTGTGGCCATGGCGCGTCCGAGAACCGTTGATGTGAGCAACCGAACCAAAACCACGCGCGGAATCGACATTGTTATTGCTGTGGATGTTTCCGGAAGTATGCTCGCCAAAGACCTGAAACCTAACCGAATGGAGGCGCTCAAAAAAGTAGCGTCGAAATTTGTCGAAGAACGCCCTAACGATCGAATTGGGCTGGTGGTTTATGCCGCAGAAGCTTACACCAAAACACCTGTTACTTCAGATAAAGCCGTCATTCAGGATGCCATCAGAAGTATCAAATACGACAACACCCTACAAGACGGAACCGGAATTGGAATGGGCCTCACCACAGCAGTCAATCGATTGAAAGACAGTAAGGCCAAAAGCAAAGTAATTATCTTGCTTACGGACGGCGTTAACAATGCCGGATTTATTGAACCCGAAACCGCATCAGACATTGCCGAACAATACGGTATCAAGGTGTACACCATCGGAATTGGTACCAACGGAATGGCTGAATTTCCATACGCGATTGCACCCAACGGACAGTTTTTGTTCCGGATGATGCAGGTAGAAATCGATGAAAAACTCATGCAGAACATCGCCCAAAAAACCGGAGGAAAATATTTCCGTGCGACAAGCAATTCAAAACTGCAGCAAATCTATAACGAAATCAATAAGCTCGAAACCACCGAAATTGAAGAGTTGCGTTTTTACGACTACGACGAGAAGTACCGACCACTGGTGTTATTGGCTGGCGCGCTACTATTGTTAGAAGTAGGTTTGCGCAACACGGTTTTTAAAAGTTTTATATAATGTACGAACTAGAAGAACAAGGCTATCTTTATTGGATCGGAATCATTCCCGTGCTGGTGCTGCTATTTTTGTACGTGCTGCTCTGGAAGAGAAAAAAACAACGCGAATTTGGCGACTTGGCTTTGGTCAAAAGGCTCAGCCCGGATCGGTCCGTTTTCAAACCGGTGTTGAAATTTACTTTAATGATGTTGGCTCTAGTGGCGTTGGTTCTTGGTTTGGTGAATCCGAAAATCGGCACCAAGATGGAAACCGTCAAGCGCGAAGGTATCGACATTGTTTTTGCAATCGACGTTTCTAAAAGTATGCTTGCCGAAGATGTTGCGCCCAGCCGCCTAGAGAAAAGCAAGCAACTTGTCTCGCAAATCATCAACCAATTGGGCAATGACAGAATTGGAATTGTTGCCTATGCCGGAAGTGCGTTTCCGGTATTGCCGATTACAACCGACTACGGCGTTTCAAAGATGTTTTTGCAGAGCATGAATACCTCGGTGGTTTCTTCTCAAGGAACTTCGCTCGATGAAGCTATCAAACTCTGTTCGACTTATTTCGATAAAGGCAACAAAACCAGCAAATTGGTCATCATGGTTTCTGATGGAGAAGACCACTCCGAAGGCGCACTAGAAGCTGCCGCCGAAGCCAACAAGAACGGCATGAAAATCATTACCATTGGAGTCGGAACTGAAAAAGGTGGCCCAATTCCGATTAAGGAAAATGGTGTGGTGCAGAATTTCAAACGCGACAATAACAATGAAGTAGTCATTACCAAACTCAATCCGCAAAGTTTGATGGAAATCGCTAAGGAAACCAAAGGCGGTTATGTGAATGGCAACAATACCAAAGAAGTTTTGGCATACATCAAAAAGGCGCTCGACAACATTCAGAAAACCGAATTCGAGGCTACCGAAATGGCCGATTTCCAGTCGCAGTTCCAATGGTTTTTAGGGATTGCGTTTGTCTTGTTGTTTGTCGATATATTCCTTTTGGACCGACGCACGGGCTGGATCAAGAAGTTGAATCTGTTTAATGAAAAAGAATGATGAAGCAACTCCTGATATATAGTTTATTATTGTTTTCTTTGGCCGGATTTGCTCAAGAAACCGACAAGCATTTGCCCAAAGGGAACGACGCTTTCGAGGCCAAAAAATACGCCGATGCCGAAGCGGATTACCGGATTTCATTATCCAAAACACGCAAAAATCCTACGGCATCTTACAATCTAGGCAACTCGATTTACCGCCAGAATCAAGCCGGTGAAGCGAAGTATTCCTATCTGAAAGCCCTTGAAAGCGCTACTGATAAACCCCAGAAGCATCAAGCTTTTCACAATTTGGGTAACGTGTACATGAAAGAGAAAAACTACACCCAAGCCGTCGAAGCCTACAAAAATGCGTTAAGAAACAATCCCGAAGATGAGCAGTCGCGGTACAACTTTGCCTTGGCCAAGAAAATGCTGAAGGAAAATCCGCCGAAAGACGACAAGAAAGACAAGAAGAAGGACAAGAAGGACGACAAGAAAGACAAAGACCAAGACAAGAAAGACGACAAAAAAGACCAAAACAAGGAAAAGGAAAAAGACCAAGACAACAACAAACAAGGCAATCAAGACAAGAAAGACGACCAAGGCAAGCAAGACCAACAAAACCAGCCGCAACCCAAACCGGGCGGCATTTCTAAAGAACGTTTGCAAAACTTGCTCGAGGCAGTGAACAACGAAGAGAAGAAAGTACAAGATAAAGTCAACGCCAAGAAAGTGAAAGGCAGACCAGTACAAACAGAGAAAGATTGGTAGGTTCTATTTATAGAAAGTCAAGAAAATGAAGAAGTTTTTAATACTGTTTTTGATTAGTTTCCACGGGCTTTGGGCGCAAGTACAATTTGAGGCCAAAGTCAGCAAAAACACACTCGGGCTCAACGAAAGGCTCCGCATTGATTTTACGATGAATGCCGATGGAGACAATTTCTCGCCGCCTTCGTTTGATGGTTTCCGCATCGTGGCCGGGCCGAGCCAGCAAGTCAGTCAATCCTGGATCAACGGCAGAAGTTCGTTCAACAAATCGTATTCTTATTTTCTGTTGCCGATGCAAAAAGGCGTGCTGACTATCAAACAAGCTTCAGTTGAAATTAACGGTCAAATTTATAAAACCAATCCGGTCAAAATTACGGTAACTGCGGCGGTTCCGCAACCGCGTGACCCGAACGATGAGCCGCAAGTTTCTGCAGATGATGCGATCCATTTGGTGGCTGAAATCTCTAAAGGAAATCCTTACGTCAACGAACCGATTACCGTGGTTTACAAACTTTATTTCAGTTACAACATCGGAATTACCAACTGGCGCGAACTCAACAAACCCAAATACAATGATTTTTGGAGCCAGAATATCGATATTAAACAATTGGTAGCTGAAGAAGGCCGTTACAACGGAGAGCGCTATCGTTTCGTGACTTTGAGAAAGACCGTATTGTATCCACAGAAATCAGGCAAACTCGAAATAGAACCTTTATCGCTTGATATCGATGTGCAAGTGCCTACTAACCGCCGCGATTTCTTTGGGCGCGTGCAAGTCATGGACGACCACAAACGCGTTTCGGCAGGCAGCAAGACCATTACCGTTAAACCTTTGCCCGAAGCCGGAAAGCCTGTTGATTTTTCTGGTGCTGTGGGCAAATTCAATTTTACCGTAACGCCTTCCAAAACCAATCTCAAAAATGGCGAATCACTAGATTTGAAAGTGGTGGCCTCGGGAACCGGAAACCTCAAATTGTTCTCGTTGCCCAAACCGGTGGTGCCAAATTCTTTTGAGATGTACGATCCGGTGCATAACGAGCAAGTACAAACGCCACTTTCCGGGATGAATGGCCGCATTTCGGATTCCTATACAATTATTCCGCAATTCAAGGGCAAATATCCGATTAAGCCGATGTCGTTCAGTTATTTCGACCTGAGTACCGGAAAATATAAGACGATCACTTCACCGGAAATCATGATTACCGTCATGGACGGACCGACTGCCAACTCGGGCGCCGTAGCAGAGAACAATTCCGGGGTGAACAAAATGAAAGTTGCTGCAGGCGATCAATTTCGTTACATCAAGCTCAAGACTAGTTTAGAGAAAATGCATCAGGACGATTTTCTTGGCTCGACTTTATTCTATTTCTTACTGTTATTGCCTGTAGGAGTAATTCCTGTAATTGTGCTGCTCAAAAAGAAAAAAGAAGCGATTGATTCAGACGTGGCCGGGAACAAAATCCGCAAATCAAACAAACTCGCCAAGCAATATCTTTCTGAGGCCAAAAACCAAATCAGCAACAAAGAGCCATTTTATATTGCCCTAGAGAAAGCGTTGCACAATTTCCTTAAAGCCAAGCTGCACATGGAAACTTCCGAGATGAGCAAAGATAAAATTCAAGACGTGCTCTTGGCTAAAAACGCGCAACCGGAAACCGTGAAATCGTTAATCCGCTTGGTGGAGAACTGTGAAATGGCACGTTATGCACCAGCTTCTAGTGTCGCAATCCAACAAGATTACGAAAAAGCCGTCGCGCTAATCTCCGATTTAGAAAAACAACTCGCTTAACCGAACCTAAGATGAAAAAATTAGCTTTTGTATTTCTTTTGCTCCAACAAGTGATTTGGGCCCAAAATGGTTTCGAGAAAGGCAACACACTCTACCAGAAAGGACAATACCAAGCCGCAATCGAAGCCTATCAAAGTGTTCTCGACGGCAAACAACAATCGGCAGAAGTTTATTTCAATCTGGCGAACTGTTACTACAAACTCAACCAAGTTGCGCCGGCGATATACAATTACGAGAAAGCACTAGTATTGAGCCCGGGCGATGCTGAAATTCAGAACAACCTGAAGTTTGCGCAGAAAATGACCATCGACGAAATCAAGGAAGTTCCCAAAGTGGGTTTTGCCAAACTGCTGCGCGATTTCACGGGAATTTTTCACTACGATTCTTGGGCGTGGATTGCGGTAGTTTTTTCTACCTTATTTCTATTGTTTTTTCTGGGATACTACTTCTCGCAAACTACGCTATCTAAACGCATTTTCTTTATCGGCATGTTTGTGTTGGTTTTTCTGGTTCTGATTAGTATTCTGGCCGCTGTTTTCGAAAAAGACCATTACAAGAACGAACGCCCTGCAATTGTTTTTGCCGAATCAGCCCAAGTGAAAGGCGAACCCAAAACGAATAGTTCCGATGTGTTTATTTTGCACGAAGGCACAAAAGTTTATGTGCTGGAAACCTTAGACGATTGGAGAAAAGTAGCGCTGACCGACGGCGCAGAAGGATGGATTGAAGCCAGTAATATTCGTGAGGTGAAGTAATCAGTGTTCTTGTTGGTGGTCGAATTCAAAATCCGTGGACTGGAAATTTTCGAACCACTTTGAAATAGAAGGATAGATTTTTCTAGAAACCTCTTGAATTGGTTCCAGCAGTGCGGATTTTTGCTTTGCTTCTTGCGAGATCAAACTGAAATTACCCTCAACCTTCTGGAATAAATTCAACAAGATACTCAACACCAAAATCCCGCGTAACAACGCCAGAATACTACCAAAAACAGAATTTACCCAACCTAAAAAGGCAAGGTTCGCAATGGTCGTAAAGACTTTAGCTAGCATCGAAACCCCGATAATTACTAGAATAAAGGTTAGTGCAAAGGCGGCTACTTGAACTGTTTTCGGATTCCAATGCGTTTGATGTATCAGCCAAGATTGCGTCAGGTGCGAAAACTTAATGGCGATGAAAATTCCCAACAGCATAGACACTAGAGAAGCCAGCTCGACAAAAAATCCGCGCCGAAAACCCTGAATGATTCCGATTACTAAAAAGAAAACAATAAAAAGGTCTAAAAGATTCATCAGCCCGATTTCGATTCGATGACAAATATAACAGAAAACCTTTCGCATTAATCTGACCCAACTCCTTATCTTTGCTGCCGTTTAAACCCATTACAGAAATGTCCAGAGACCAACAACTCAAAGCCCGCTGGGAAAAGCTTGTAGCCTTGCTTTCCGATCGTTTTTCCCAAGGCGAAAATCTTGACCTGGAAGCGATTATTTATTTGGTGGGTGTTCAAGAACTCGGGAAATTACATCAGAAATTCAAGAAAGACGAGAAAGTCAACCTGATGCACATCGCGATTTGCCGTTTGCTTGAACCTTATGGCTATTATCAGTTCGATTATGTAGACCGTGACGGTTGGCCGCATTATAAAGTCAAGGAAGAGCTGCCGCCACTCAAGGCCGGAGAACAATCTGTATTGATGAAAGAAGCCATCGTGAATTACTTTCTCGAGAGAGAAGTCATCGATTAAAATTTTATTGGCAATACCCAAGTTTTTCTTGGCATAGTTTGGCCTTAAATCGCTAAATTTGCCGTCTCAATTTCGCTTGACTATGATAGACAAAATCAAAGCCCATATTGCCGAAGCCCAAGAGTTCAGTACTCAAAATACAGATGAACTCGAAGCCTTCCGCATTAAATATTTAGGAAGTAAAGGTTTGCTCAAAGACTTTTTTGCTGAATTCAAAAACGTACCGGTCGACCAAAAGAAAGAGTTTGGGCAAGTCATCAATCTGCTCAAAACCACGGCAGAAGAAAAGGTCCGTTCCATCCAAGAATCATTACAAGGAAAAGAGGAAGCCCGCGGCATCTACGGCGATTTGACACGTCCGGCAGAACCGTTTACCATTGGTTCACGCCATCCGATTTCGATTGTCAAGAACCAGATTATCGACATTTTTTCGAACATCGGTTTCAACGTGTCCGAAGGCCCTGAAATCGAAGACGACTGGCACAACTTTACCGCGCTGAATTTGCCCGAATACCATCCGGCGCGCGACATGCAGGACACTTTTTTCATCCAGACCAATCCCGATATTTTGCTCAGAACGCATACGTCATCGGTGCAAGTGCGTTACATGGAAAACAACAAACCGCCGATTAGAACGATTTCTCCCGGGCGCGTGTTCCGCAATGAGGCCGTTTCTTCGCGGTCGCACTGTATTTTCCACCAAGTTGAAGGCTTGTACATAGACAAAGACGTTTCGTTTGCCGATCTCAAACAGACTTTGTTATATTTCACCAAGGAGATGTTCGGAAAGAGCAAGATCCGTTTGCGCCCAAGCTATTTTCCGTTTACCGAGCCCAGCGCTGAGGTCGATATCTACTGGGGATTGAAAACCGAAACAGATTACCGCATCACTAAAGGAACCGGCTGGCTGGAAATCATGGGTTGCGGAATGGTCGATCCGAACGTGCTCAAGAATTGCGGCATCAACCCAGAGGAATACAATGGTTTTGCGCTCGGAATGGGCATCGAAAGAATTGCGATGTTGCTTTACCAAATTGGCGATATTCGGATGTTCTACGAAAATGACATCCGCTTTTTAGAGCAATTCAAATCGAGCATCTAGTCAATTAATAATTAATAGTGAAGAATTAATAATTATAGCTTGAAGCTGATCCGGCTGTCTGCTGTATCTTTTCCTTGCAGGCAGCAGCAAGAAAAAGGATGCCGCTACCATCCGGGCTAGGGCTTCGATTTTTAAACCAACTTTGTTTGCAAAAGAACAGGATTCCTAATATTCATAAATTAAAAAGCCGAATCTCCACTGGACATTCTCCTCTTAATATCACCCGAGGCACAGCCGACCTGAGCCTAGCTAAATGGGCTAGGACTTGATCCCCAAAACCACCATGAGAAAAGACATCACTATACCCGAAGTAGAAAACGTATTCATGGCCGCCGTGCTCCAGTGGAACGACGATTTCATGGAAAAAGTCTGGAACGTTTACTTGGTCAATGACAGCGATAATGACTTGCACGATATTATGGTCGTATCAAAAGCTTTTGGTACCATTCAAGGCGAAATGCGCAAAACTTCCTTGCTGCGCCATGCGCTGGTAGAAATGCCCGCGGTTTCGGTAGTAAAAATCGAAATGATTGAGAAAAGTGTACTCGAACTCAACAACGAATTCATGCTGACGTTTTTTATCGGCAACACTTTATTTGATAGGAAATACATTTTTAAAGCGAATTCTATCAATGAGAGCCAGCTCGAAGAAGTGCCGATTTTATTTGAGCCCGGCGTGATTGTAAGATAAACGGCAAAGTCGACGATTATCTCTTGTTCATATAATCATTGTTGTCTTTGGGCTTTTTCTTCGAAATCATGATCGAAAAATAAAGAAAACTCGCCACCAGAAATACGATATTCACTGTTCTTGCAAAAGGTGGTGCGCCATCGGGCCAAACTTGTCCCATTAAAACAATCGTGTTCAGGAGAATCAAAACGAATAAAATACCTTTTTCCATAATTTGAATTTTCTGGGTCAGTGAATTAATCTAGTTTTTCGGTGAGTTTCTTGAAAACTTTTTTGGCGTCTTTGCCTTCGTATAAAATCGCGTGTACGGCATCAATAATTGGCGTTTTTGCACCGTATTGTTGGTTGAGTTCCCAAGCGCTTTTCGCGGCGTAATAGCCTTCTGCGACCATACTCATTTCCATCATGGCGCTCTTTACCGTGTAGCCTTTTCCAATCATATTGCCGAACATCCGGTTGCGTGAAAATACAGAATAACCCGTAACGAGTAAATCGCCCAGATAGGCCGAGTTGTTGATGTTGCGTTTCATTTTGTGCACTTTGCGGATGAACTTTTTCATTTCGCGGATGCCGTTACTCATGAGCACTGATTGAAAGTTGTCACCGTATCCAATACCGTGGGCGATTCCTGCTGCGATGGCATAAATGTTTTTGAGCATGGCGGCATATTCAGTTCCGATAATGTCGTCGCTGATTTTGGCTTTGATATAATTGCCCGACAAGCATTTGGCCACCATCTTGGCTTTGGCTTCGTCACCGCAAGCAATGGTCAAATACGACAAGCGTTCTAGCGCGACTTCTTCGGCATGGCAAGGGCCGGTAATAACGCCGATGTTTTCAAACGGAATATGGTAGGTTTTGTTGAAGTGTTCTCCGACAATCAGACTGGTTTCGGGCACAATGCCTTTGATGGCCGAGAAAATCACTTTCCCTTCGAGGCTTTCCTTGAGTTTGGATAGTTCAGTACTTAAAAAAGCCGACGGAATCGCAAAGATAAGGTAATCGGCATAAGCGACTGCCTCGTTGATGTTGCTGGTAAGTTTTAACTTCTCGATGTTGAATTCTACCGAACTCAAATAATTGGGGTTGTGGTGGTGTTTTTTCAGATGGGCGATGGCTTCTTCGTTGCGCATGTACCAAGCAATTTCGGGCAGGTTCACACACAGCATTTTAGCAATGGCCGTGGCCCAGCTTCCGCCACCGATGACGGCTATTTTTGGGTAATTTGTCATGGAGATTCTACAGTTTAGCCCCGATAGCAGCTTGTATCCTTTTTGATGGTTGTGACAGCAAACAGCAAAAAGATACTGCGTATAGCGGGAATAGCTCCTGAAAAAAGAAACTATGGTTTCAAAAGTAACCAAAAATTCACAAAATCAAATCACTGCCCAACGAACCAACTATAAAAAATAAAACAAGTCAAAATAAATTTGTTGTATTATTTTGATATTCAAGGTAATAAGTTTAAATTTGTTTCGTTATCTGTTCAAGAGCCTGCGCTAGAAGTGGCTGCAGACTTAAAAATAGGTTAGTTACGTTTTGTTTTAATGTTGAGAAAGGCGTTCAAAAGTTCAACTTTGAACGCCTTTTGAATTTCTAAAAAAAGCCCAGAATTTATTTCCTATACAAATTGTTGTGGTCAATATATTGCCAAACTTTTTCGGGCAACAGCGGCCTGACATTCTTTTTGTTTTTAATGTTCTCTCGAATAAAAGTGGCTGAAATTTCTACAATTGGCGCCGCCACTATATGGATTTTTGGATGGTTTTTGAACTGGTGGTTTTCGGCTTCGGCAGACAGCCTCGGGTACACATAAATTTCGTGATGTTCTAAAATCACCTCGTAGTTTTTCCACTTGTGAAATGTGCGCAAGTTGTCTTCGCCCATAATCAGCGAAAACTCATGTTGCGGATATTGGTCTTGCAGGTGTGCTAAAGTATTCACGGTATAATTGGGTTGCGGCAGTTTGAACTCAAAATCCGACGGTTTGATCTTCGGATAGTCTTCGGCCGCGAGAAACACCAAGTGCAACCGTTGGTAATCATCCAGCAGCGTGTCTTTGGTTTTTAGCGGATTGTGTGGCGTGACCATCATCCAAATTTGGTCTAAACCTGCGTGTTCGGCCAAGTGATTGGCAATGATCAGATGGCCAATGTGAATCGGGTTGAAGGTGCCGAAATACAGTCCGATTTTCATTTTAATCTTTTAAAAAATCTTTGACCAACAGGTACGCTTCTTCTTTGGCGATGTCGAGGTCGTAATTCTTGATGATTTTGTCAAACTGCGGCGCTGTAGCCAATTCTACCGAAGCTTTGGCAATGCGCATATTGATTTTGTCTTCGCTTTCCGTGGAGCGTTTTTTCAACCTGATTTTAAGCTCGTCAATACTCGGTGGCTTCACGAAAACCGCTAAGGTTTCTTCGGGAAACTTTCTTTTGATGCGCAATCCGCCGGCAACGTCTATATCGAAGATGACGTTTTTTCCTAACGCCCAAATTCGTTCCACTTCGCTTCGAAGCGTGCCGTAAAAATTGTCGCGATACACTTCTTCCCACTCAATGAAATCTTCGGTTTTAATATGTTTTTTGAAGTCTTCAATGGAGATGAAATAATAGTCTTTACCGTCGATTTCTTGTCCTCTAGGAGCGCGTGTAGCGGCCGAGATTGAAAACTCCAGATTCAAGTCTGCTTGGGCCAACAAATGCCGTACGATGGTAGTTTTTCCCGAACCTGACGGCGCTGAGAACACGAGTAATTTCCCTTTTTTCATAATCGGCAGCTTATAAAACGTTTAAAACCTGTTCTTTGATTTTCTCGAGTTCGTCTTTCATCATCACGACCAATTTCTGCATCTGGGCGTGGTTCGCTTTTGATCCCATAGTATTGATTTCGCGGCCCATTTCCTGTGTAATGAAACCCAACTTTCGACCATTGGCTTCTTTACTGTTTAAAGTTTCGATGAAATAATCCAGGTGCGTGGTGAGCCTTACTTTTTCTTCGGTGATATCGAGTTTCTCTAGGTAATAAATCAATTCTTGCTCAAAACGGTTTTCGTCTACATTGACTGAAAGTTCACTGATGGCCGTTTGCAAACGGTCTTTAATGGCTTGTACTCTTTCTGCATCTAAGGCCAAAGCATCTTCCATGTATTGACGGATGTTGGCGATGCGAAACTGAAATTCCTGCTCGAGCGATTTTCCTTCGTCTTGGCGGAAATTAGCAATATTCTGCATGGCTTCCTGAATCACTTTCTGGATTTCGGCCCAGTCGTTCTCGTCAATTTCCTCGCGTTCGGTTTTCACGGCATCGGGCATGCGCACGGCCATTTTCATGAGCTCGGTTTCGTCTGCGTTGGCAATAACTTCGCGCATTTGGTTGATATAAGCCTTAACAATCGGAACATTGATTTTGGTGGAAGTTTGTTCACCGGTGATTTCTACATAGATTGAAAAGTCGATTTTACCGCGTTCGAGTTTTAGGGCGACTTCATTGCGCAAACCGAGTTCGAGTTCGCGGTAAACAGAAGGCATTCTGACGTTCAAATCAAGCCCTTTGCTGTTGAGCGATTTGATTTCTACGGTGATTTTCTTGGTGGGCAATTGCAGCGTGGCTTTGCCGAAACCGGTCATCGACTGGATCATAAACTTATTTTAAAGAAGCCAAAGATAATTAATGGCGCTCAGTTATCAGTTGATGCCGTTGGCTTTTTTTGTATCACGAGGTAAACGCCCAAAAAGATCAACAAAGCAGCACTAAGTTTCACCCAATTGAGCTCGTCTTTGCCCAAGCCAATTGCAATCAGGGCCGCGAACAAAGGTTGCAGATAAATGAAAACGGCTACCGTAGTCGGATTGAGTTCGCGCATTGAAAGTAAATTCAACAAATAAGTGCCGAACGTAGAAAACAGAACCACAAAGCCAATTTCCCAGCCAACCGACGTCGGAACTTGCGGCCAATTTACTAACTGCAGTTCGTTCCAGCCGAAAGGGATTACCATGAACAAACCGAACGTATAAATCCATTTCACGAAGGTAAAAGCGTTGTATTTGTCCATGAGTTTTTTTACTACAATCAGGTACAATCCGTAAGAAACCGCGTTGATGAACACTAGAAGATTGCCCCAACCGGCTTGGGCTGAGCCACCAACTGATTTTCCGAACAAAATCAAGAGCAAAGTGCCGCCTAAGCCCAATAGAATTCCAATGGCCTTTTGCAGTTTCATCTGTTCGCGCACAATAATAGCAGAAAGAATCAGCACAATAATCGGCGTGGTAACCATAATTACAGCGGCAGAAATCGGCGTGGTCAAACTCAAACCTTTAAAGAAAGTCAGCATATTGAGGGCAACACCAAAAAGTGCAGCGGCGGCAATTCTAGGAAAATCGGCCCATGCAATTTTTTCTTTCGGGCCTAAAGGCGCCACAAGCCAGAACAGTGCGGTAGCTCCGGCCACGCGCAATAAAATAAAACCGAAGGGCTTCACAAACTCGGGCATCACCTCTTTGGCAATTGTAAAAGTGAGCCCATAAATTACAGAGACCAAAGTAGCGGCAACAAGAGCAAGGTTCCTGCGCGACATCAACTTAACGCTTTGATGACTGCTTCCACATTTTTCGCACTGTTGCCGATGTAAATTTTATCGTCAATGATAAATACCGGACGACTCAAAAAAGTGTAATGCTCTAGAATGTGTTTTTTATAATCAGCCTCAGTTAAAACTTGGTCTTTGAGCCCGAGCGATTTGTACAATTGCGCTTTACGGCTGAACAAGGCTTCATAGCTGCCGGCCAGTTTTCGCATCGTTTCGAGTTCGTTCTCGGTTATAGATTCTTGCTTGATGTCGCGCAAACTCAGGTCGTTTTCAGGTAGGGATTTGAGGATTTTACGGCAAGTGTCGCAAGAAGGAAGATAGTACACGGTGTTCATAGAAATCTTTTTACAAAGAAAATTCTTTTGCCGCTCAAATTGCCTATTTTTAAACAAAAAATATCATGCAGAAAATTTTCGAAATCACACGCACCAGCCGAAAGATATTGGCAGATTTCCTCGATAATTACTCGTTGGAGCAGCTCAATAAAATCCCGCCGGGCTTCAATAACAATTTAATTTGGAACATCGGGCACATTGTAGTGGTGCAGCAGATGTTGGTTTATAATTTATCAGGTTTGCCGATGATGGTTTCCTCGGAAATGGTCAATGCCTACAAGCGCGGCACCAAACCTGAGGGCGATTTGACCCAAGAAGATGTCAATCAAATTCGGGCTTTACTGACTTCAACCATCGACCAGACCGAAAAAGATTTTGCCGCCGATATTTTCAAGAACTACAACGAGTTTACCACCATGACCGGATTCCACCTGAGAAACGCTGCCGAGGCAATGGCCTTCAATTATTACCATGAGGCGGTCCACACGGGCGTGATGATGAGCATCTGGAAGTTTGTTTAGATTTTTTTGAAGCGATTTCCCGCTATTCGTTTCAAGTCCTCGCGCAGCTCCGGGCTTTTCACTACTATCGGGGCTAGGGCAATTTCTCCCAAAGAACTTTCGCTGACCAAACAGACTTGTTATCTTTGTCGCGTTTATCAATTCAAATAATCTTCATTTACCCATACGATGAAATTCAACACCAAAACCATTCACGGAGGCCAACACCACGACCCGAGCACCGGAGCCGTCATGCCGCCTGTATACCAAACTTCTACCTTTGTTCAAAATAGCCCGGGTCAACCTGTGAATCCGGATTATGAATACAGTCGTGCTGCGAACCCAACCCGGACTGCTTTGGAGCATGCCTTGGCCAGCATCGAAAACGGCAGCCGCGCCTTGGCTTTTTCTTCAGGACTAGCGGCCACTGATTGTTTGTTGCGCTCTTTTAAAGCCGGCGACGAAGTCATTGCCATGGACGATTTGTACGGTGGTACTTACCGTATGTTCACACGCATTTACAAAGATTCAGGCATCAAATTTCATTTTGTCGATATGAATGATATCGAGAAATTCCAGTCTTTAATCAACGAAAACACAAAATTGGTTTGGGTAGAAACGCCAACCAATCCGCTGATGAAACTCGCGGATATAGCCGAGATTGCTAAAATCACCAAAGCCAAAAATATTCTTTTCGCAGTCGATAATACTTTCGCAACACCGTATTTACAACGGCCGTTAGATTTAGGCGCCGATATCGTGATGCATTCGGCAACTAAGTATCTCGGCGGGCATTCGGATGTGATTGCCGGTGCACTGGTTATTAAAGATGCTGCACTCGGTGACCAATTGCATTTTCAACAGTTTGCCACAGGCGCCACGCTCGGCCCAATGGATAGTTTCCTAGTCTTGCGCGGAATTAAAACCTTACACTTAAGAGTGCAAAGGCATTGTGAAAATGGTGAGAAAGTCGCGGCATTTCTGAGCAGCCATCCGAAAATCAAAACGGTTTATTATCCCGGACTTAGCAGTCATCCGTATCATGAAATCGCTAAGAAGCAAATGAGTGGCTTTGGTGGTATGGTTTCCTTTACGTTTGCTTCTGGGGCAAAAGAAGAGGCAATCAAATTCCTGGAAAAACTCAAAGTATTCACCTTGGCCGAATCGCTTGGCGGCGTAGAATCTTTGGCCAACCATCCGGCGCTAATGACCCATGCGTCCATTCCTGAAGACAAGCGCAAAGAGATTGGTATCTCCGATGATTTAGTGCGATTGAGCGTCGGAATTGAAGACAGTGAAGACTTGATTGAAGATTTGAAACAAGCCTTACAATAAAAAAAAGCCAGTAGATTGTACTGGCTTTTTTTAATACAATATTTTTTGTCTACTGGATGTAATAGATATAACCTACGTTGAACCAAACCAACCAGTCATTGGCCTTGTTCTCAGGATATAAATCTGGGTTCGGATTCAAACCATCAACCCAGTTCGAGAAAAAGTATTGCCAACGCAAATCGGCTAATAAATCTGAAGAAGTTGACAATTTGTAACGGGTTCCGATACTTCCTACTACTGACCAAACCGAACCACTGCCGTTTTGAGTAGCGTTGTAATATTTAACTGGAGTAGTTGCCGGAGTATTCAATCTGCCTAATGTGGAATAGGCGCTTGGGTCGTAAAAACTAAATTGACCTCCAAGACTCACAAATGGTGCAAACGATCCAGTAGTAGCTGTAAACTCACGAATACTGAATGGATAGTATTCTAATTGCATTCCGATATTGGTGATAGCGGTACTTCCGCGCATTGCTCTGAGCTGACGGTTAAAAAGTTTTTTCCGGTCGCCGTCGGTGTATTCTCCGAAATGTCTGAGATTGGTTTTGTTGTAAGACAATTCACTTCTGAGTTTGAAGTGGTCGTTGAAATAAGTTTCGGGAGTATAACAGTTACAGTCTGCTTTGTACGAGAAGTTCAAATAGTGGATAAGCCCAATTCCGAAACCAGTATTACCGGCATTGGTGTCATAGTCATGACGCTCACCATAATCCGACTGGAAAGCTACTGGCCCAACAATTACTCCTACTTCATGAGAAAAACCGAATTGCGCATTGGTTTTGGTAGAATAACCAAATAAAAACAAGAAGATTAGAACAAAATATTTGGGCATTTGGATATAGGATTAAATCAATTCTCGACAAATATATAAAAACATCATTCACTTCATAAAATAAAATAAAAAAAATCCCGCTATTTAAACGTTAAATCTAGTGGATGTTTGTCAAAACCAACGTTTTTCGAACAAATAAAGCATGTGCTGCGCTTGTTGATAATTGTTGATTTTTATCATCAAAAAAATTTAGCTGTCTTTTATAAAAATGTATATTTGCCGACAATTAACGAAAACGTTTTCTTAAACGTCAATAATCTATTAATCATGTCACAAAGCATCCACAATTTCATTGACGCCGTTTCGAAAAGAAACCCGAATGAACCTGAATTCATGCAAGCCGTAAAGGAAGTTGCAGAAACGGTTATTCCATTCATCGAACAAAATAAAAAGTACCAAAACAAAATGCTTCTTGAGCGTATGGTCGAGGCTGAGCGCGTCATTATGTTCCGCGTGGTCTGGATTGACGATGCTGGAAACACCCAAGTGAACCGCGGTTACAGGATCCAGATGAATTCTGCTATCGGGCCATACAAAGGAGGAATTCGTTTCCACCCTTCAGTAAACCTGAGCATTTTAAAATTCTTAGCTTTCGAACAAACTTTCAAAAACAGCTTAACTACTTTGCCAATGGGTGGAGGAAAAGGAGGTGCTGACTTTGATCCAAAAGGAAAATCAGACAACGAAATCATGCGTTTCTGCCAAGCTTTCATGACTGAATTATCAAAACATATCGGAGCCGACACAGACGTTCCTGCCGGAGATATTGGTGTTGGAGGCCGTGAAGTAGGTTATATGTTTGGTCAATACAAAAGACTTAGAAATGAATTCACAGGCGTTTTGACCGGTAAAGGAATTTCTTTCGGGGGCTCACTTATTCGTCCTGAAGCTACGGGTTACGGAGATGTTTATTTCGCACAAGCGATGTTGGAAACCAAAGGAGATAGTTTCAAAGGAAAAACTGTGGTTATCTCAGGTTCAGGAAACGTAGCGCAATACGCTGCTGAAAAAGCGACACAATTAGGCGGTAAAGTAGTAACCCTCTCAGATTCTGCCGGATACATTTATGATGCAGACGGAATTGATGCAGAGAAACTTGCCCATGTAATGCAAATCAAAAACGTAGATTACGCCCGTATTTCTGAATACGTGAAAAAATATCCAAACGCTAAGTACATTGCCGGGAAACGTCCTTGGGAAGTGAAATGTGATGTGGCCTTGCCTTGCGCAACTCAAAACGAACTAAACGAAGAAGAAGCGAAAATGCTTGTGGCTAATGGCTGTATTTGTGTGGCCGAAGGAGCAAACATGCCTTCGACACCGGAAGCCGTTGAGGTATTTACTAAAGCCAAGATTTTGTTCGCACCAGGGAAAGCATCCAATGCAGGCGGTGTGGCTACTTCAGGTCTTGAAATGTCACAAAATTCATTGCGTTTGAGCTGGACTTCTGAAGAAGTAGACCAAAGATTACACAATATTATGCTGAATATCCATGCAGCTTGCGTAAAATACGGAGCAGACGGCACCGGTTACGTAGATTATGTTAAAGGTGCCAACATTGCCGGTTTCGTTAAAGTAGCCGATGCCATGTTAGGCCAAGGAGTAGTATAATCTTGAACAACAAAGCGAGACGATTGCCCAACTACAATTGTTTTGCCTGATACTTAAGTTGAAAAGCCTTTTGCTGCAGATTGCAAAAGGCTTTTTTTATGGGTGATATTAAACGTTGGTTTTTTTCGTTTTACACTATATTTGTGTTCAATCAAGTTACATTTTAATGAAAGTATTTTTCTTCAGTATTATTTCGTGTTTTGTGATTGTTGTCGGACAATCCCAGAACGGCCAGTCCTGGAAAGGCTATTTCTCATACAACCAAATCAACGACCTTTCACAAGACACAAACAAAATTATCGCGGCTACCGAAAACGCTATCTTTTCTGAAGACCTAGCTTCGGGAACCACTAAAATTCTCAATACTATCGACGGGCTTTCTGGCTTGACCATAACGGCAGTTTACCACAGCCCCACACTGAGAAAAACAATTATTGGATATGAAAACGGACTTATCATCGTGTATAATGAAATAGACGGTTCGATGCTCAATGTGGTGGATATTATCAACAAATCAATTCCGCAAAATGTAAAGCGAATCAACCACTTCATGGATTATAATGATATTATATATGTGTGTTGCGATTTCGGAATAGTACAGTACAATTTGAATACTTTACAATTCGGCGATACTTACTTTATTGGGCCCGGTGGCGCTCAAATCAATGTCGAGCAATCGGCGGTATTTAACGGAAGAATTTGTGCGGCTTCCAAAACCAACGGAATTCTTATTGCAGACCTCAGTAACCCTAATTTGAATGATTACCAACAATGGACTACCGTGGCTAATTTTGGGTGGTCGGGCATTGAGAAAATAGGCAATAACCTTGTAGCTGTCACCACTTCAGCAAGCCTTCAAAAGTGGAATGGAACCACGTTCGTTCCTGTTGCACAATTGGCGGAACCGGCCAATGATATTCGTTCCAGCGGCAATTATCTTTTAGTCACCACCAACAATCATGTATATATATACAATAGTGCCTTAAGTCAAATTGCCGATATCGGTAGTAGTCAAATAACGACACACGCCGTAAGTTTCAGTTGTGCTACTGTTATTGATAATGATGTGTATCTGGGCACTAAGGAAGACGGACTGTTCAAAAAAGGCTTAAACGGTTCTCTAATCGAGAATAAAACTCCTGAAGGACCATTACGCAATAATGTGTTTGCAATTAACGCAACAGCAACTACGCTTTGGGCTGTTTTTGGAGGCTATGACCTTGACTATAATCCATATGCATTTGCTCCGGGAGGTCTTCCCAGATTCGGGATCAGCAAATTCAGCAAAACAGGCTGGCTGAATATTCCATATGAATCACTTCTTGAAGCCAAAGCCTTATCGAGAATTACCATCAATCCGAACAATGAAAAGCAGGTTTTTTTTAGCTCTTTTTACTCGGGATTGTTAAAACTTGAAAACGATGTCCCGACTACCATTTACAATACGTCTAATACAGGCAATGATGGTTTGCAATCCATTGCTGGGCAAGTACCCGATGATATCCGTGTCAACGGTTCTGTGTTTGATAAATCAGGGAACTTATGGGTCACTAATAGCATTGTTCGCAAAGGACTGAAAGTATTTAAAGCCAATGGTCAATGGCAATCTTTCGATATGCAGAATGTGGTAGCCAATATCGGTAGGCTTCGTTTCGGTAGAATGGCCATTGATAAAAACGGTACTAAATGGATGGCCACTTGGCGCGATGGAGTGATAGGATTCAATGAAAATTATAACAATCGTTTTAAAATTATTAGTAATAGTGCAGACGCAGGCAACCTACCTTCATTTGATGCTCGAGCTATAGCAGTAGATAATCGCAATCAACTTTGGATCGGAACTTTAGCAGGGCTTCGTGTATTGCCCAGTGTGGATAGTTTTCTGACCGATGAAACCCTGAGAACCAATTCAATTATCATTATTGAGGACAATCTGGCTCAGGAGTTACTTTACGAACAATCCATCAGTGATATTTTTGTTGATGGCGCCAACAACAAATGGATTGGAACGGTCGATGCGGGCGTTTTTTATGTTTCTTCCGACGGCCAGAAAACCATTTACCATTTCACCACCGAGAATTCGCCATTGCCCAGCAACAACATCACCGATATTGAAGTCAATGGCACTACGGGCGAAGTTTTTTTAGCCACCAACAAAGGAATGGTTTCTTTCAAAGGAACTTCCACCACAGCAAACAATGATTTGAGCAATGTATATGTTTATCCAAACCCAGTGCGGCCTGAATTCTCTGGAACAGTTAAGGTGAGCGGTTTGATGGATAAAGTGCATGTCAAGATTGCTGATATCGAAGGCAATTTAGTGCACGAAGTCATTTCAGAGGGCGGAACGATCGAATGGGACACAACAGCATTTGGCAAATACAAAGTGGCTTCAGGGGTTTATATGGTTTTTATTTCCTCAGAAGATGGAGCAGAAACTCAAGTAAAGAAGGTGATGATTATTCGTTAGCGTTTGGGTAATGCTTGCTGTTTTGATAACTAAAATTTTCAATTAATCCATGCTTGTCAAAACCCAAGCGATTGTCTTATCGACCTTGAAGTTTCAAGAAAAAAGCCTCATTGTCAAATGCTTCACCAAGTCCGACGGAATGAAATCCTATTTTGTGCGCGACGCTTTTTCCAGTCGAAAATCCGCTGCAAGAATGGCTTATTTCCAACCGCTTTCCATTTTAGAAATCGAAGCCGTCCATAAAAACAAAGGCAGCTTAGAGTATTTCAAAGAAATCAAAATTGCCCAGCCTTTTCAAACTATTCACTCCGATATAACCAAAAGCGCTATTGCGATGTTCCTCTCCGAAATGTTGCTATATTCTATCGGCGAAGAAGAAAAGAATGAAGCTTTGTTCGAATTTCTCCAGAACGCTTTGCAATGGTTTGATTATCATGAATCCGTGGCCAATTTCCACTTGATTCTGCTACTGGAAATCACGAAACATTTGGGTTTTTATCCCGAAGTTTCCTCGGCAGAACTTCCATTCTTTGAAATGAGCGAAGGGATTTTTGTACCTTTTTTCGGCACCACAGCACTCAATGAAGCCGAGACCCTAAATTTCAAAAAACTTCTCGAATTGCGGTTCGATAACAATCAACCCATGTTTAGTGTTTCAGACCGCAAACAGTTACTTAAAAACTTAATTGATTACTACGGCTTGCATTTAGAAGGCTTCAAAAAGCCCAAGTCACTCGATGTTTTATCGGCGATTTTTTTATAAATCTAAAAGCAATAAGAAGAATACAAAGGTTATTAATAAATGCTTTTTTTGATGGGCGTGACCACAAGGGTCGTGCTTTCGCGACTCGCTTTTTTTACCTGCGCTGCACTACGGCAAAAAGAGCTCAAACAAACGCTCTATCACTCACGCAAAAACTTCCCGGCAAACACGCATAACTGACAACAATTTATTACTTTCGCATCTCGATTTTAGAAAAGGGCATCATGAGTACTAAATTTACTGAATATAAAGGGCTTGACCTGCCGACGGTGGCATCGGAAGTTCTTGATTTTTGGAAAAAAGAAACCATCTTCGAAAAGAGCGTCGCCACGCGCGAAGGCCAAACCCCATTTGTGTTTTTTGAAGGGCCGCCTTCAGCTAACGGTTTGCCCGGAATTCATCACGTAATGGCGCGTGCGATTAAAGATATTTTTTGTCGTTATAAAACTCAGAAAGGTTACCAAGTCAAGCGAAAGGCTGGTTGGGATACGCATGGTTTACCTGTTGAATTGGGTACAGAGAAAGAACTAGGCATTACCAAAGAAGATATCGGCACCAAAATCTCCATCGAAGATTACAACGAAGCTTGCAAGAAAACCGTCATGCGTTACACCGATGTCTGGAACGATTTGACTGAAAAAATGGGGTATTGGGTCGATATGAACGATCCTTACGTGACCTACCAACCCAAATACATGGAAAGTGTTTGGTGGCTTTTGAAACAAATCTACGACAAAGGCCTGATGTATAAAGGCTACACCATCCAACCGTATTCTCCCAAAGCTGGAACCGGATTGAGTTCACACGAAGTCAACCAGCCCGGAAGTTATCGCGATGTGACCGATACTACCGTAGTGGCACAATTCAAGGCTATTGCAGAAACCCTTCCTGAATTTCTAAAAAGTTTCGGCGACATCCACATTCTAGCCTGGACTACCACGCCGTGGACTTTACCATCCAATACTGCTTTAACCGTCGGGCCGAAAATAGATTATGTTTTGGTGGAGACTTTTAACCAATACACATTTCGTCATGCAAAGGTGATTTTGGCGAAAAACCTAATAGGAAAACAGTTCGGTAAAAATTTCTTCGAGAGCCAAGACAACTCCGATTTCGAGAATTTTGCCGATGGCGACAAGAAAATCCCATACAGAATCCTAGCCGAATGCAAAGGCCAAGATTTGGTCGGCATACGATATGAGCAATTGTTGCCTTATGCGCTACCATATCAAAATCCAGAAAATGCATTTCGAGTGATTTCTGGCGATTTTGTGACTACTGAAGACGGAACCGGAATCGTGCATACCGCGCCCACTTTCGGAGCCGATGATGCCAAAGTAGCCAAAGAAGCCACACCTGAAGTGCCGCCAATGTTGGTTTTAGATGCCTACGGAAATCCAGTTCCGCTGGTTGATTTACAAGGAAAATTCACTTCGCACATGGGTGAATTGGCAGGCAAATACGTCAAGAACGAATACTACGACGAAGCAGAACGCCCTGAGAAATCCGTCGACGTTGAAATCGCTATTCGTTTAAAAGAAGAGAATAAAGCTTTCAAAGTAGAGAAATACGTACACAGTTATCCGCATTCTTGGCGCACTGACGAGCCGCTTTTATATTATCCGCTCGATTCTTGGTTCATCAAGATTACGGAAGTTCGCGACCGCATGTTCGATTTGAACGAAACCATCAATTGGAAACCCAAAGCTACTGGTGAAGGCCGTTTCGGAAACTGGCTCAAAAATGCCAACGACTGGAACCTATCGCGCTCAAGATATTGGGGCATTCCGCTTCCGATTTGGCGTACCGATGATAAAAAGGAAGAAATCATCATCGGTTCGGTAGAAGAACTTTACACCGAAATTGAAAAATCCATCACTGCTGGTTTCCAAAAAGATAACCCATATAAAGGTTTCAAAATTGGCGATATGTCAGAGGCGAATTACGCGCTGATTGATTTGCACAAAAACGTCGTTGATGCCATCACTTTGGTTTCTCCGTCCGGAGAACCGATGAAGCGCGAAGCTGACTTAATTGACGTTTGGTTTGATTCCGGAGCAATGCCTTATGCACAATGGCACTATCCGTTCGAGAACAAAGACAAAATCGATTCAAAAAAAGACTTTCCGGCAGATTTTATTGCAGAAGGAGTAGATCAAACCCGTGGTTGGTTCTATACTTTGCATGCCATCGGTACTTTGGTCTTTGATCAAGTAGCCTACAAGAATGTGGTTTCCAACGGTTTGGTACTCGATAAAAATGGGCAAAAAATGTCCAAGCGTTTGGGCAATGCGACCGATCCATTTGACACAATTAAAGAATACGGTGCCGATGCAACACGTTGGTACATGATTTCAAATGCCAACCCATGGGACAACCTGAAGTTCGATATCGAGGGCATTGCTGAGGTTCGCCGCAAATTTTTCGGAACGCTGTACAACACTTATTCGTTCTTTGCGTTGTATGCCAACATTGATAATTTCAAGTACGAAGAAGCCGAGGTGCCGATGAACGAGCGACCGGAAATCGACCAATGGATTATTTCTGAACTCAACACGTTGATCAAAGACGTTGACGGTTATTATGCCGATTACGAACCTACTAAAGCCGTGCGCGCCATTTCCGATTTTGTTCAGGAAAACTTGAGCAATTGGTATGTGCGTTTGTGCCGACGCCGCTTCTGGAAAGGCGAGTATGCTCAGGATAAAATCTCTGCTTATCAAACCTTGTACACATGTTTATTGACTATTAGCAAACTCGGTGCGCCGATTGCACCGTTCTATATGGACAGGCTTTACCGCGATTTGACACAAGCCACTGAGTCAGAAAAATTTGACAGCGTTCACTTGGCTAATTTCCCGGCTTTCGTTGAAAACTTTGTTGATAAAAAGCTAGAGGGAAAAATGCAGAAAGCCCAAACCATTTCTTCACTGGTTTTATCCCTGCGTAAGAAGGAAATGATTAAGGTGCGCCAACCACTGCAAAAGGTAATGATTCCGGTACTTGACAAGAATCAGCGTGCCGAGATAGAAGCCATTTCCGATTTGGTTAAAGCTGAGGTCAATGTCAAGGAAATAGAGATTTTAGATGACGCATCAGGTATTTTGGTCAAGCAAATCAAGCCGAACTTCAAAACTTTAGGGCCGCGTTTTGGAAAAGATATGGGTTTGATTTCCAAACAGATACAATCTTTTTCGCAAGAGCAAATCAACCAACTGGACACTTTGGGTGTTTTAAATATTGAAATCTCAGGAAATACTATAACTTTATCACAAGCTGATGTTGAAATTTCTTCGCAAGATATTGAAGGCTGGCTAGTAGCCAACTCCAACGGAGTAACTGTAGCGCTAGATATCACAATCACCGAAGAACTCAAACAAGAAGGCATTGCACGCGAATTGGTGAATCGTATCCAGAACCTCAGAAAAGATTCCGGGTTTGAAGTCACCGATAAAATCAAAGTACATTTGCAAAATAACCAAGAGCTTGAAAAAGCGGTACTGGCCAACCAGCAATACATTCAATCTGAAACGCTAACCGAAAGCCTAGTTTTTGAAGCGGCGGTTTCAGGCACCGAAATTGAATTCGACGACATTAAAACAAGAATACTAATTACAAAATAACAAGATTATGGTAGATGAAATTGCAAGATACTCTGACAGCGACTTGGCGGAGTTCAAAGAACTGATCTTAAAAAAAATCAACAAAGCGCAACAAGACCTTGACTTGATCAAAAGTGCTTATATGAATGATCTTAACAACGGCACCGACGATACTTCACCGACATTCAAAGCTTTCGAAGAAGGCAGTGAAACCATGTCAAAAGAAGCCAACTCACAATTGGCCATCCGTCAGGAGAAATTCATCCGCGACTTGAAAAACGCTTTGTTCCGTGTAGAGAATAAAACATATGGCGTGTGCAAAGTGACCGGAAAACTCATCAGCAAAGAACGCCTGATGATCGTGCCGCACGCGACCATGAGTATCGAGGCAAAAAACATGCAACGATAATCAAAAAAACACCAATGAATTAACGCTCCAGCCGGGGCGTTTTTTTTGAGAAATAGTATTACTTTTGGCGCATCAAAAAAATCAGCAATGTCATTACGCAACGCCTATTTTCTTATTTTCTTAATCTTATTGGTTGACCAGCTCAGCAAGATTTACATCAAAACCAATTTTGTATTGGGCGAAGAAGTCACCGTCTTTAGTTGGTTTAAAATCCTGTTCATTGAGAATGAAGGCATGGCTTGGGGAACAGAGATTCCCGGCGCGTACGGCAAATTGTTCTTAACGCTTTTCAGATTGGTCGCTGTAACGGCCATCGGTTATTGGCTCTGGGATTCAGTACAGAAAAAAAGTTCCACTTACCTTATCGTCGCCATTGCGCTTATTCTTGCGGGCGCTTTCGGCAACATCATTGACTCGGTGTTTTACGGGATTATTTTCGACGACAGCCACGGTCATCTCGCTACTTTATTTTCAGAGAAACCCTACGGAAAAGTACTGCACGGCAAAGTGGTCGATATGCTCTATTTTCCAATCATCGACGGTACTTGGCCGAGCTGGATGCCGGTCATTGGCGGCCACAATTTCAAGTTCTTCAACGCGATTTTCAACATCGCCGACATGGCCATTTCTACCGGCGTGGGCATTTTGATTGTCTTCAATAAGAAGGCTTTTCACAAAAATTAATAGAACCAATTGTGCAGAGTAAATCTGTGCTAATCCGTGAAATCTGTGTTAGTTTTCAGGAGCCGGGAACCTGCTGTCTGCTATAGTCCTCGCAAGCTGCGGGCTACCGCTACCATCAGGGCTAGGGCACATCAGAATTGATAAACCGTTTTCGGTGTAATACAATAATTGAGTTTGATGTCGCCTTCCCAAATACCATCAATCGCATCTTCTGCTTCAAAGAAAGACAATCCGATTTTCAAACTATTCGGACTGCATTCCGATAAAAATTTATCATAAAAACCTTTGCCGTAACCTACGCGATGGCCTTGTCTGTCAAAAGCCAATAGCGGCACAAAAACCACATCGATTTTGTTAGCAGGCACTTCAATTCCGTCGACGGGTTCAGAAATTCCGTACTGATTTTTCTTGAATTGTGTACTGTCGGTGAGCAAAAAATGGGTCATGCACGAGTTTTCAAAATCGCTTTTAGAAACAACGGTTTCTTTATCTTTTCCGGCCAAAACATGAAGAATAAATTCTGTATCAACTTCCTTTTTTTCGGAAATCGGCATAAAAACATGAAAATACCTGTAGTCCCAAATCGGTAACCGGACCAACTGGTTGGCAATGGCCAGGCTCAATTCCTCAATTTGATTTTCGGATAATTGTTCGCGCAGTTGCTTGTACTTTTTTCTCAGCTCGGTTTTAAGCATAATTCGGCTTTCAAATCAGCTATAAAAGTAGTCAAATGCTCCACTTCCACGTGATGCATGAGCACAATTTTATACCAATGATTTTCATCGTGATGGTTTTCTGGAACCAAACGATACTTCGATGCCAACGCTTTCGGAACATAAGCCGCATCAACAGTCACGATATTCATCAACGGTTCACGGAAGTAAGCAACGCCCAATTTATCCAACTCACGACAAAGAAAATCAGTTCGCATTTGTAGCACACTCACTTTCTCAAACCAACGATTCGGCCCGTAGCTGAACAAAATCATCCAAACCGCCACGGCATTGGCGCCCGAGCGACTTCCGCAAAGTGTGAGATCGAGGCCTTCGACATAAGCGGCTTCAGGTGTGAGCACGTTTTCTATCAAACCTTTTCGGCAAATGAAAATTCCGGTTCCGTAAGGCGCCTGCAGCATTTTATGAGCGTCAATCGTAATGGAACTAATTTTCGGATTGCTGAAATTAATGTTTGAAGCTTGGTGGCTGAACGGATAAACAAAACCGCCGTAAGCACCATCGATATGCAATTTGAATTCGAGCTGGTGCTTTTCTAAAACCGAGATGTAATCGTCTGGATTATCGACCGAACCAAACATCGTCGTTCCCATATTTGATATGACAATGAAATACCGCTTACCTTCTCCTTTAGCCTTTGTCAGCTGTAGCCCTAGGGCTGTTTTGTCGATGATTCTTTTATCGGAAGAAACCGGAATTTTAATCCAATTTAATCCGAGCAGGTTGGCTCCTTTTGGAATGGAGTAATGGGTGTCTTCCGAGGCCAGAATGGCAATTTCGTCGGAGGTTGCGCCTCGTTGGTAACAGAAATAGTTGCGGTACATCCAAAGCGCCTGAATATTGGCTTCGGTACCACCGGGAGAAATATAACCATCGAAAGTTTCCGGCTCCGCTTTAAAGACATCCACAGCCAAGACATTCAACACTTCGCGTTCCAGCTCGTGCGTTCCACCGAATACATTTTCCGAATCGCCCAGCGTGTGGCAACCGATATGGTTCGGATTGGCGACAAAAGTTTGCAATAGCGGCGCGTCTTTTAAAAAGGGCGCATCATAAAACACTTGCGGGTCGAGCTGAGAAGCCGGATAGCCAAGTGAAATATCTTCAGAAAAGTTAATGTTTTGCGCTAGTGCCTGATGAATCTTTTTTTTGCGCTCTTCTTTCGAGTATTTTTTCCAATATCGCATCACTTGAAATTTTTGCCAAAACTAAACCGCCGGCAACTGATAAAACATGATATTTCTCAGGCTTGTATTTTGGAACTTTTAAAATTAACTTTGTGCTATGCAAAACCCAAAGCTTGAACTTCAAATTCAGTCGTTGCCTGATAATCCGGGCGTTTACCAATATTACGACAAAGACGACAAGCTGCTCTATGTGGGCAAAGCCAAAAATCTTAAGAAAAGGGTTTCTTCTTATTTCAACAAAGTACACGATACGGCCAAAACCAATGTGCTGGTGCGCAAAATTGTGACCATCAAACACATTGTCGTTCCCACAGAATCTGACGCGCTGTTGCTTGAGAACAATTTAATCAAGAAATTCCAGCCGCGCTATAACGTACTTTTGCGCGACGACAAAACCTATCCGTGGCTTTGCATCAAGAAAGAGCCGTTCCCGCGGGTTTTCTCTACCAGAAGAATGATTAAAGACGGCTCGGAATATTTCGGCCCGTATACGAATTTCAAAACCGTTCATACCATTCTGGATCTCATCAAAGAACTTTATCCGCTGCGCACTTGTAACTACGATTTGAATGAAGCCAACATCAAAAACCACAAGTTCAAGGTTTGTTTGGAATTCCATATCGGCAACTGCAAAGGCCCATGTGAAGGGTTTGAATCTCGCGAGAATTATGAGAACCAAGTAGAGGCCATTCGCCAAATCCTGAAAGGGAATTTCAAGGAAAGTTTGCGCGAGTTCCGAAAGAAAATGAACGAATTTGCCGCGAATATGCAGTTCGAGGATGCACAATCGATCAAAGAAAAAATAGAAGTACTCGAAAGTTACCAATCGCGCTCTACGATCATCAATCCGAAAATAACCAATATTGATGTGTTTTCGATAGTCTCTGACGAAGGCGCTGCTTATGTGAACTTTCTGCAAATCGCTCACGGTTCGATTATCCGGTCGCACACCATGGAAATCAAGAAAAAGCTAGAGGAAACCGATGAAGAGCTACTAGAGTTAGCCATTGTTGAATTACGCGAAAGGTTCCATTTGCTCTCCAAGGAAATCATCGTTCCATTTCCGGTGGCTGTTGGCGAGAACATCAAAGTCACGATTCCGCAACTCGGCGATAAAAAGCAAATTTTAGATTTGTCTGAGCGCAATGCCAAATTCTACCGGATCGAACAGCTCAAACAATTGCAGATTGTTGATCCGGACCGGCACACCAACCGCATCATGGCGCAAATGCAAAAAGACCTCAGATTGTCGGTGGAACCGCGTCATATCGAGTGTTTTGATAACTCAAACATTCAAGGAACTAATCCGGTGGCCGCTTGCGTGGTTTTTAAAGACGGAAAGCCCAGCAAAAAAGATTATCGTCATTTCAACATCAAAACCGTGGAAGGTCCGAATGATTTCGCTTCAATGGAAGAAGTTGTTTTTCGCCGTTATAGAAGAATGTTAGACGAAAACGAACAGTTGCCGCAACTCATTATCATCGATGGTGGAAAAGGGCAATTGTCTTCAGCGCTCAAAAGTATCGATACACTTGGATTGCGCGGTAAAGTAGCCATTATTGGAATTGCCAAACGTTTGGAAGAATTGTTCTATCCGGGCGATTCGGTTCCGCTATACCTGGACAAAAAATCGGAAACACTTAAAGTCATTCAGTACCTGCGCAATGAAGCCCACCGATTCGGGATCACTTTCCACCGCGAGAAACGCAGTAAATCGGCGTTGAATTCTTCCATAGAAAGCATTCCGGGCATTGGAGAGAAAACCATGCAAACTTTAATCAAGCATTTCAAAAGTGTTAAAAGACTGAAATTGGCCTCTGAAAGTGAAATTTCTGCGATAGTCGGCGCGTCAAAAGCCAAAAAAATTACCGACTTTTACCAAACTTCTAATCCTTGAACCGCCGCATGAAAAATATTGTTCTGTTGCTGCTGGCTTTATTGGCAACTGTTACTGCCCAATCGCAAGAGCAGCTACCTCGGAAACCCAAAATCGGACTGGTACTCAGCGGTGGAGGCGCTAAAGGTTTTGCCCATATCGGCGTTTTGAAAGTGCTCGAACAGGCCGGTGTTAAAGTAGACTATATCGGAGGAACCAGCATGGGAGCAGTTGTGGGCGGTTTGTATGCGTCGGGCTACAGCGCCCATCAAATCGATTCTATTTTTCAGGCTACAGATTTTGATGCGCTCTTGAGTGATTATATTCCGCGGTCTTCCAAGACTTTTTTTGAGAAGCGTAACGACGAAATGTATGCCTTTACCTTGCCGTTCAAAAAAATGAAAGTGGGCATTCCTACAGCTTTGTCAAGAGGTTTGTACAATTACAATTTGCTGAACCAACTTACCAGTAAGGTGCGACATATTCGTGACTTTAACCAGCTTCCAATTCCGTTTTTGTGTATGGCAACCGATATTGAAACCGGCGAGGAAGTACTCATTAACAAGGGTTATTTGCCCGAGGCGATGCTGGCCAGCGGCGCGTTCCCGACTTTATTTTATCCGGTGGAAATCGATGGCAGACTGCTGGTAGATGGCGGTGTAACCAATAATTTTCCCGTCGAGGAAATTAAGAAATTGGGCGCAGATGTGATTATTGGCGTAGACGTACAAGACGATCTCAAAGACCGCAAATCCTTAAAAGATGCGACCCGCATTTTGGTTCAGATTTCGAATTTGCAGATGATCGAGAAAATGAAGGAAAAACTAAAGTCAACAGATATTTATATCAAGCCTGACATTTCTGATTACAGTGTGATTTCGTTCGACCAAGGCCAAGAAATCATAAAAAAAGGAGAAGAAGCGGCTTTCGCGATGTATGAGAAAATCAAGGTGTACGGCGATTCCACAAAAACGAAGAATCCGCAACATCTTAAAATCGAGCCCGAGCAACTCAAAATCAAGAACATTTCAATCAACAGCCTGAAAAATTATACCCGATCGTATGTTATCGGTAAGCTGCGGTTCAAACAAAATGCTGAAATTACCTACGACCAAATCAAAATCGGAATGGACAACCTCGCGGCCACACAGAATTTCAGTACCGTGAGTTATTCGCTAGAAAAAAACAATGATCGCGACGATTTAATCATCAACCTCACCGAGAATCCGACCAATACTTACGTGAAATTTGCACTTCATTACGACGGTTTGTACAAAAGTGGTATCCTGCTCAACGCCACGCAAAAAAAGACTTTGTTCCGCAATGATGTGGCCTCGATGGATTTGATTCTTGGCGACAATCTGCGCTATAACTTCGATTATTATATCGATAACGGTTTTTATTGGAGTTTTGGTTTTCGTTCCAAATTAAATCAGTTCAACCGCAACATCGAAACTGATTTCAGCAAAGACGATTTGTTTGGTCAGCTTAACATCCGGTCCATAAATACTGATTTTTCGAGTCTGATTAATCAAGCCTACGTACAAACTATTTTTATACAGAAATTTTTGATTGGTGCCGGTGTAGAGCATCAGTATTTGAATATCAAATCCAAAACTTTGAGCAGTGATGAGCCTTATTTTGACAAAAGCAATTACGGAAGCCTTTTCGGTTATCTGAAGTATGATGCGTTGGACAATAAGTTTTTCCCGAAAAAGGGCTGGTATTTCTTTGGCGATTATCAGTATTATTTGTTTTCGTCAGATTATACGAATCAGTTCAATCGTTTTTCAATTACCAAAGGCGATATCGGTTTTGCACAGACTTTGTTTCATGGAGCAACTCTCAAGATACAATCAGAACTCGGATTTGCAATTGGTGAAGAAAGTGTACATTTCTTTGATTTCTCTTTAGGCGGATTTGGATTTGCCTCCGTGAATAACTTTAAACCTTTTTACGGGTATGATTTTTTGAGTTTAAGCGGCGATAGCTATATTAAAAGCAGTTTTACTTTTGATTACGAGATATTCAAAAAAAACCACATCAATTTTTCGGCAAATTACGCCAATATTGAGAACCAACTTTTTAATTCTTCACGGTGGATTTCTAGAGTAAAATACAGCGGATATGCACTTGGCTATGGTTTGGAATCCATATTAGGGCCGGTGGAATTTAAGTATTCTTGGTCTCCAGAACTCCAAAAAGGCTTCGCTTGGGTAAGCGTCGGGTTTTGGTTTTAACGTGAACAGCCCGAATTTTTATGTTGATGTTATTGAAAAAACAATATATTTGACACAATCACAAGTACAGAACTAACAAAACATTTAAATAAAAAATTATGTCTATCTGGAAGAAAAAATCTTTGACACAATTATTAAGCGAAGCCTCCGAGTCTGAAAAAGGAATGAAGCGCACCTTAACCGCTTGGTCACTCATTGCACTAGGAATAGGAGCAATTATTGGTGCCGGACTTTTTGTAAGGACGGCGACTGCTGCTGCACAAAACGCGGGTCCTTCAGTAACAATTGGTTTCATTGTAGCCGCCGTGGGTTGTGCTTTGGCCGGATTGTGTTATGCCGAATTGTCGTCTTCTATTCCGATTTCTGGTAGTGCTTACACCTATACTTACGCCACAATGGGAGAATTACTCGCCTGGATTATCGGATGGGATTTGATTCTAGAATATGCTGTAGGTGCGGCCACTGTGGGAATTGCATGGAGTGAATATCTCAACAATCTTCTGGTCAATGTGCTTCATACGAGTCCGATACCTTATTCGTTGTGCCATTCGCCTTTTCAAACTTCTGAGTTGGGCGAACAAGGGCTAATCAATTTGCCGGCATTGTTTATTGTGGGAGTAATCAGTTTGTTGCTGATCAAAGGAACCCAAGAATCGGCTTTTGTGAACGGTTTGATTGTCGTTGTTAAAGTGACTATTGTAGTTTTGATTATAGCTTTAGGCTGGTCGTTTGTAAATCCACAAAACCATACGCCATATATTCCACAAGATAGTGTTTTCATTGACGAACACGGAGTAGACCATCATTTTGGCGGAATTCTAGGAATATTAGGCGCAGCGGGAACGGTTTTCTTCGCTTTCATTGGTTTTGACGCAGTAAGTACAGCAGCACAAGAAACCAAAAACCCAAAACGAGACATGCCTATCGGGATTTTAGGATCGTTGGCAATTTGTACGGTTTTATATATTCTTTTTGCCCATGTTTTAACTGGCCTTGAGTCGGTAGAGTTTTTCAGAACCGGAGGAAAAGAAGCCTCAGTTGCCAATGCAATTACTTCGGCCATGGGTGCAGATTATCAATGGTTGGCGCAGTTTGTGACCGTAGCGATTCTGTTCGGATTTACCTCGGTAATTTTGGTGATGTTGCTGGGTCAGTCCCGCGTATTTTATTCGATGGGGAAAGATGGCTTATTGCCACAAGCCTTTGGCGATTTGCATCCGAAATATAAAACGCCGTATAAAGCCAACTTAGTGATTCTGGTTATCGTTGGTTTATTTGCTGCTTTCATTCCAGGGGATATTGTAGGTGACATGACTAGCATCGGAACCTTGTTCGCATTTATCTTGGTTTGCTTCTCAGTGATTGTTCTCAGAAAGAGAGAGCCAGATATGCCACGCGAGTTCAAAACACCAATGGTGCCTTTGGTTCCGATTTTAGGAATTTTGGTATGTCTGGCGATGATTTACGGTTTGGGCTGGACGAACTGGCTCAGATTGGTCGTTTGGCTGGCCTTGGGTCTGATAATTTATTTTGTCTACAGCAAAAAGAATAGCAAGCTCAATAATCCAGAATAACAATTGCTAAGAAATTCTAGAATTCCAAATCCAAGAAGTTGCTATTTTGGGTTTGGAATTTTTGTTTTGTTGGAATTTAAGTTTGAATATTGATTTTTTTTCGATATTTGTTAGATGAAAACAACGTGGACCGGTTTATTGCAACATCTGAAATTCCTGATTAAAAGAAATCCGGAGTGATATTTTAATTAATTGTATAAGAATCGGTTCAGTGCGAATCGAGCCCATTATTCACATATTAATTAAAATCAATTATGCCAATATACCACCAATTGGGCAGCTTTCCACAAAAGCGCCACGTGTTGTTCGAGAAGCCAAACGGCGGTTTGTACTATGAACAACTTTTCGGGACAGAAGGTTTTAACGGACATTCTTCGTTATTGTATCACGTTCATCGCCCTACTCAAGTAAAAGAAATCCTCCGCTCTTATTCGGTCGAGCCAAAAATAGCCATCGGGAAAAACATCAAATCATTATTGTTCAAAGGATTTGAATTGGAACCAAAGACTGATTTTTTGGAAAGCCGCAAGCCAATGCTGGTCAACAATGATTGTATAATCGGGTTGGCTGCACCGCAAGAATCGTTAACTTCTTATTTTTATAAAAATGCCGACGCAGACGAAATGCTTTTTATTCACAAAGGCAAAGGAAAACTGCGAACAATGCTCGGAAATATTGATTTCGAGTACGGCGATTATTTGATTATTCCGCGCGGAATGATTTATCAGATTCAGTTTGAATCGAGCGACAATCGTTTGTTTTATGTAGAGTCTTATGCGCCTTTTTATACCCCTAAACGTTACAAAAATGCATCAGGACAACTTTTGGAGCATTCACCATTTTGCGAGCGTGATTTTAAATTACCAACCGAATTGGAAACTCATGACGAGCAAGGCGATTTCATGATCAAGGTTAAAAAAGAAGGCATAATCCACGAAATGGTTTATGCTACACATCCATTTGATGTTGTGGGTTGGGATGGTTATAATTTTCCTTACGGTTTCAGCATCCACAACTTTGAGCCGATTACCGGAAGGGTACACCAACCGCCACCGGTACACCAAACCTTCGAAACTTCGACTTTTGTAGTTTGCTCTTTCTGCCCACGACTCTATGATTATCATCCAAAAGCAATTCCCGCCCCTTACAACCACAGTAACATCGATAGTGATGAGGTTTTGTATTACGTTGATGGAGATTTTATGAGTCGTAATAACATTGAGCAAGGCCATATTACACTGCATCCGAAAGGGATTCCTCATGGGCCTGCACCAGGCGCAATGGAGCGTAGTATAGGAAAAACCGAAACAGAAGAACTCGCGGTAATGGTCGACACTTTCCGGCCCTTAATGGTTACCGAAGAAGCGATGAAATTAGATGATGGTCAATACTATAAATCTTGGGTAGAATAGCCCGCGATATGGTGTAGGTTTATCGTAGACAAATAGTTCTCTGATTTTAAAAATTATCCAAGCAATCGGGCTCACGAGTTTCTGTTGCAACAATTACATTTAATCAATAATCAAATTAGATCTTCAATCCTTTGAGGTCTATTAAAAAATAGAATCATGACAAAACAAGTTACTTCCGTAGATTACGGACTTGAGAAAATATTCGATGGCGCTCAAGATTTTCTGCCATTATTAGGAACTGATTACGTAGAAATGTATGTCGGAAATGCGAAACAAGCGGCACATTTTTATAAAACAGCGTTTGGCTTTCAATCATTGGCGTATGCCGGCTTGGAAACGGGAATGCGCGACCGGGCATCTTATGTGTTAAAACAAGACAAAATTAGATTGGTTTTAACCACTGCCCTTAACAGTGATTCGCTAATTGGCGAGCACGTGAAAAAGCATGGCGACGGAGTTAAGGTTATCGCACTTTGGGTTGAAGATGCGCGAAAGGCTTTTGAAGAAACTACCAATAGAGGAGCAAAAGTATACATGGAGCCCACGGTCGAAAAAGATGAATTTGGAGAAGTGGTTCGTGCCGGAATATACACTTACGGAGAAACCGTTCATTTGTTCGTTGAGCGAAAAAACTACAGAGGTACTTTTCTTCCAGGCTATGTAGAATGGAAGTCAGACTACAATCCGGAACCAATAGGGCTCAAATATATCGATCATATGGTAGGTAATGTCGGTTGGAATCAAATGAATGTTTGGGTAAAATGGTACGAAGATGTAATGGGGTTTGTCAACTTTTTGTCTTTTGACGACAAACAAATCCACACCGAATATTCTGCACTGATGAGTAAGGTGATGAGCAATGGCAACGGACGAATTAAATTTCCAATTAATGAACCAGCCAAGGGAAACAAACGCTCACAAATTGAAGAATACCTTGACTTTTATGAAGGAGCAGGCGTGCAGCATATAGCTATTGCTACAGACGATATCATCTCGACGGTTACCCAGCTCAGAGCGCGAGGCGTAGAATTCTTATCGGCACCTCCAAAGGCTTATTACGAAGACATTCCCAATCGTTTAGGTGAACACATGAAGATGATGAAAGAAGATTTGAGCGCCATTGAGAAATTGGCGATTATGGTGGATGCCGATGACGAGGGATACCTACTCCAGATATTCACCAAGCCCGTCGAGGATAGACCAACGCTTTTCTTTGAGATAATTCAAAGGATGGGAGCCAAGGGCTTTGGAGCCGGAAATTTCAAAGCACTTTTTGAATCTATTGAAAGAGAGCAAGAAAAAAGAGGAACTCTTTAATAAAACACGTATTTTTTTGCAAATAATACAAAAGCGACGTGTCATAAGATGTTGTTTTTACACAAGACGTGTTAAAGTCGCTTTTTAGTTGAGAATATTTCAAAAACCAACCTATCTTTGCTGCAACAAAAAACAGAGGAGTGGTTTCCCGAGTTTTTTATATAAATTTTTCATAATTTATAGTTTTTGGTTGGTTAATAGCATAAAAACCCGGTCATTAATTTGACTGGGTTTTTTTGTTTTAATACATTTGGAACAGATATTGAATTCTCGGCAGAAATCAATTTCAAATAACATGAGAAAAGCCATTGCATTTGTATTAATTATCACCACTTTCGGATTCAGCACTCAAAAAGAAAGAGCCTTTGATGTTGGAGAATGGTTTAAATTTAGAATTCATTATGGCCTGGTCAATGCAGGATATGCAACACTAGAAGTGAGTGAGGCAATTCGGAACAATAAAAAAGTTTATCACGCGGTAGGAAAAGGATATACCACCGGAATGTCTAGGTTCTTTTTCAAAGTAGACGATTTATACGAAAGCTATTTTGACAAAGAAACGGGTAAACCCTATCAGTTTGTCAGAAAGATTGATGAAGGTGGATATAAGAAAGATCAAGAAGGTTTTTTTAATCAAGCCAACGATAAGGTTCTGGTTAAAGACCACAGAAAGAAGTCAGAGAAAACCATTGTGGTGACTGATAATGTTCAAGACATCATGTCTACGTTTTACTATCTTAGAAATCATCCCAATATTGATAAACTCAAAGTTGGGGAATCAGTAGCAGTAGATATGTTCTTCGATGATGAAATCACCAAATTCAAGTTAAAGTTTTTGGGATACGAAGATTTAAATACCAAGTTTGGAGTAGTACCCACTATGATTTTCAGACCTTTAGTCCAATCCGGTCGTGTTTTTAAAGAAGAAGAAAGCCTCACAGTCTGGATTTCCAATGACGATAATAAACTACCCATCCGAATCAAAGCCAGTTTGGCGGTCGGCTCTATCAAAGCGGATCTTGACGGATTTAAAGGCCTAAAATATTCTTTCAAAGTAAAAGTAAAACCCTAATGGAGCTTACCCAGAAAACCAATGAAATTTTGAATCAACTAGAAGAAAAATTTCAAACCATCAATCAAAAAACCGAAACCCATCTCGAAGGACTACTTTGGTCGAAACCCATTACTTATTGGGATTATATCCAAACAGACGCCTTACTCAATTTACAAACCCAAAGAACTACCTTGCCTGACGAAATGGTATTTATCATGTACCACCAAGTCAACGAATTACTTTTCAAAATGGTGCTTTGGGAAATCAACCAAGTTTCTCATCATCCACAACCCAACACTCGTTTTTTTGCCGAAAGACTCATGCGTATCAGTCGTTATTTCGATATGCTGACCCAATCTTTTGATATTATGGGCGATGGAATGGAGGTTGATCAATATATGAAATTCAGAAATACCCTTACACCAGCCAGCGGTTTTCAGAGTGCACAATACCGCTTAATTGAATTTGCATCTACTGATTTAATTAACCTAATTGATTACCGTTTCCGCGCGACTATAGATAGAAACACCCCATACGAACACGCTTTCGAACATTTGTATTGGCAAGCTGCGGGTAAAGACCACCAAACCGGCGAAAAATCCTATTTGATTCTAGAATTTGAAAGGAAATATAAAGCTTTGTTTTTACGTGAAATGGAAGCATACAACACAATTAATTTGTGGCGTAAATTCAAACAACTCCCTAAGGTTGATCAACAAAATCCAGAACTCATCAAAGCAATGCGTCACTATGATCGTACCGTCAATATTACTTGGGTTATGGGCCATTTGAATGCGGCAAAGAAATATATTGAAAGTGGTCAAGGATCAGGAGAGGCTACTGGCGGGAGCGATTGGAAAAAATATATGCATCCTAAATACCAAAGACGGATTTTCTTTCCTGAGCTCTGGAGTGAAGAAGAACTCAAAAATTGGGGAGAAGAATAATCATTGTATAAATCAATAGCTTTTGAAAAAAGTACTTGCCTTCGGAATCATTCTATTGGTATTCTTCTCATGTAAAAAACAAGACGAAGAAGTCACTTACGATGAAAGCAAACCTATTGCTGTTCTCGAACAATTTGGCTTCAAGTATAACGATTTCAACGTTTTGAACGACACGATCAAGCGAGGGGACACCTTTGGTAGTCTACTAGATCGACAAAACCTTGACGACCAAAAAGTATATGATATCATAGAGAAAGTCAAAGACAGTTTTGACGTGCGCAGCATCAGAGTCGGAAAGCCATTTACCTTCTTCAGAAGCAAAGACCGAAAAAAAAGGCTACATGCCTTTGTTTATCAGCCCGATCGCGGCAGTTACTACGTAGTCGATTTGAGAGATTCAGTTCAGGTTTTCAAGAAAATCCGACCGGTTAAATTCAGAACCAAAACCATTGCAGGAAGCTTAGATGGTTCACTCTCAGAAGCGCTTCAGAAACAAAAAGTAGATGTTTCCCTAGCCAATAAAATCACCAAAGTTTATGCTTGGTCGATTGATTTCTTCAAACTCAAAAAGGGCGATAAGTTCGGGATTACTTTTACTGAGCGTTTTATTGATGACACTATATATGATGGCGTTGACAGCCTTAAAGCTGCATTCTTTGAGTACAAAGGCAAACTGATTTACGCTTTTCCGTTTGAGCAGAATCAAGGCTCGGGCAAACTCGAATACTTCGACGAGCAAGGCAAAGCACTCAAGAACTTCTTCCTCAAAGCGCCGCTTAAGTATGTCAATATTACCTCACGATTTGCTAAAAGCCGTTTCCATCCGGTGCAAATGATTTGGAAAGCACACAAAGGAACCGATTATGCAGCTCCAACCGGAACACCAATTATGACTACAGCTTCAGGTGTAGTGGAACAAACAGGGTACACTGCCGGAAACGGGAACTTCGTCAAAGTCAAGCATGACCGCACTTACTCGACGCAATATTTGCATATGTCCAAAATTTTGGTGCGACGCGGACAGCGGGTCAATCAAGGTGATATCATCGGAAAAGTCGGAAGTACTGGCCTAGCAACAGGTCCGCACGTGTGTTACCGTTTCTGGAAGAATGGCGTTCAGGTTGATGCGCTCAGGCTTAAACTACCCAATTCTGAACCCATGAACAAGCGCAATTTGCCAAGGTTCCTCCAGCAGACCAAGCCGCTCAAGCAGGCACTTGATAGTGTGGCTCGTTTAGAATACAAGAAGTAATTTTTTCAGTAGCTTTTCCCGCTATCCACTCTATCTTTTTCTGCGTTGAAGGAACGAAGAAAAAGGATGCCGCTTCTATCGGGGCTAGTGCAATCGACTATTTATAGCAATTTTGTATTGGCCTGAAAAATCCGATGTCTTAGAATATTTTGCTTTAGGCTATAGTTGTTATCTTTGCGCATCGATTTTAAAAATGACAAGCATGGCTCTACAAAATAGCAATCCTACACAAACTAAAAGTTGGCAAAACCTCAAGGCGCATTTTGAAACAATTCAAAACAATTCCATTCGTGAAATGTTTCAAAATGACCCGGTAAGAGCCGCAAAATTTCATATTCAATGGCAAGATTTTCTAATTGATTTTTCTAAAAACAGCATCACTTTAGAAACATTGCCATTATTAATAGAACTAGCCAATGAAGCCCAACTCAAAGATGCTATTTCTAAATACTTCCAAGGCGATCATATTAACCAAACAGAAAATAGAGCTGTTTTGCATACGGCTTTGCGCGCACCAGAAACTGCAATAGTTAAAGTTAACGGTGAGAACGTAATTCCTGAAATTTTCGAGGTTAAAAGAAGAATCAAGCAGTTCACTGAAGAAGTTCTAACCGGAACCAGAAAAGGCTACACAGGTAAAGCTTTCACAGATGTGGTGAACATCGGCATCGGCGGATCAGATTTAGGACCTGCGATGGTTGTTGAGGCACTTCAATTTTACAAAAACCACCTCAATCTACATTTCGTATCCAACATTGATGGTGATCATGTGAGCGAAATTATCCGCAAACTTAACCCAGAAACCACATTGTTTGTCATTGTTTCCAAAACATTTACCACGCAGGAAACCCTGACCAATTCAGAAACTATCCGCAAGTGGTTTTTGCAAACCGCAAAACCAGAAGATATTGCCAAACATTTTGTTGCTGTTTCTACGAATCTTAAAAACGTAACAGCTTTTGGAATAGATGCAGCTAATATTTTTCCAATGTGGGATTGGGTTGGCGGCCGTTTTTCTCTATGGAGTGCCGTAGGATTATCTATCAGTTTGGCGGTGGGTTATGATCATTTTGAAGCTTTGCTTGAAGGAGCCTATCAAATGGATCAACATTTTAAATTGACAGATTTCGAGCAGAATATCCCCGTAATTCTAGCGCTACTCAGCATTTGGTATAATAACTTTTTTGGAGCAGAAAGCGAAGCCTTGATTCCGTACACCCAGTACTTGCAAAAACTGTCGCCTTACTTGCAACAAGGCATCATGGAAAGCAATGGTAAAAGTATAGACCGCGACGGAAAGCCAGTTTCGTATCAAACAGGAACCATTATTTGGGGCGAACCAGGGACGAATTCCCAACACGCTTTTTTTCAATTAATCCATCAAGGAACAAAATTGATTCCGACTGATTTCATTGGTTTTGTGGAACCTTTACACGGAAACCAAGACCACCACGAAAAACTCATGTCGAATTTTTTCGCCCAAACCGAAGCTTTACTCAATGGCAAAACCCAAGAGCAAGTTCAAGCAGAATTTGACCAACAAAATATCCCAGCAACAACCGCCGATTTTTTGAGGCCTTTCAAGGAATTTACAGGTAACAAACCCACCAACACAATTCTTATTCAAAAGCTCACACCGCAAACTCTTGGTGCTTTGGTGGCTTTGTATGAACATAAGATCTTCGTTCAAGGGGTAATTTGGAATATTTTCAGTTACGATCAATGGGGTGTCGAGTTGGGCAAACAATTAGCGAACACCATTCTTTCGGAAATCCAAACTAAGAACATTAAAAAGCACGATAGCTCTACCGAGTTTCTTTTATCACATTTTCTTAAAAACAAATAATTCTGCCTAAAACCCATACTAAAACTCAAAGCTGCTGAATTGTTTTTATTATATTTGAAATTCAAAAAAAATAAAATATGTACGAAATCATTCAAAAAGCACATTCTGGCTGGGCATACTTGGTTTTAATTGCCTTATTGGCCGCTTCCTTAAACGCTTTAATCAAAAGATCTTCTTCTAAAGAATTTCTTCCAGCAGACAGAAAAATAGCCTTAATGGCTTTGATTGCGACCCATCTTCAATTGGTTTTCGGTTTGATTCTGTACTTTGTTTCTCCTTTTGGGTCTAGTGCCTTTGGTCAAATGGCCGACAAAACCTTACGGCTCACTTCTTTGGAGCATCCACTGATTAATATTATTGCCATCGCATTAATAACCATAGGATGGTCTAGACATAAAAAATCTGGCACTAGTGAGGCTAAATTCAAAGCAATAGCGGTTTTTTACGGATTGGGCTTACTCTTGATTTTATCCAGAATTCCCTGGTCACTTTGGTTTTAAAACAATAACAAAAGTCTGTTGACTTTTCCATTGATTTTCTTGAATCAGTGTGTTAATACATCTGTCATGAAAAAAACAATTACACTTTTATTGTCGATTTTGGGAATATTGGCCCAAGCACAGACTGTTAAGTCTAAAAAGAAGTCGGTAATCAAAGACACCATTGCCATTGAGAGAGCTACTTCAGAGAAACCTACTGCAGAGAAAGTAGCGGTGGTGCAACCTGAAATTATTTTTAATGATACGGTAATTGCAGTTACGGGTAAGTTTAGCCTCTACAAGAAATCAGCACACGCTTCCTATTATGCCAACAAATTTAATGGCAGAAGAACTGCAAGCGGAAAACGGTTTAGCAACGATAAATACACGGCTGCCCATCGTAAACTTCCATTCGGAACTATTTTACGAGTGACTAATGAAGCCAATGGACAATGTGTTTTAGTTGAAGTAACCGACCGAGGTCCGTTTGCTCGAGGCCGTGAAATCGACCTTTCTAAACGCGCTTTTATGGAAATTGCTCACAATAAAAATAGCGGTAGCATGGTTGTGAAAATCGAAAAAGAAAATTAACTTATTTCCAATTCTTATAAGGGTGTTGGCTTAAAGAAGCATTGTAATAGCGCGTGTCGTTTGTTACTTCAAGGCCCAACCAATCAGGTTTTTCAAAGGTTTCGTTCTCGTGATTGAGTTCAATTTCGGCCAATACCAAACCTTCATTTTCTCCCGAGAATACGTCTACTTCAAACGTATTTTTACCAACAGTTACCTCATACCGCGTTTTCTGAATCACGCCTTTTTCACAAAGATCTAATAGTGGTTTTGCCTCGAGCAATGAAATTTCTGTTTCCCATTCAAAACGCGTGGTTCCGGTTTGATTTCCTTTCCCTTTAATAGTCAGAAAACCACTTTCGCCAGAGATTCGTATTCGCACAGTTCTTTCTGGGTCAGAATTCAAATAACCCTGTGCAATTACGTGTTTGGCTTTGGCTTGTGCTATAAAAGCATCAGAAACCACCAAGAATTTTCGCTCGATTTCAATCATTTTTTTCATTAGAAGCGATATATTTTCAAAGATATTACAATTATCTTTAGGGTTAGAATTGCAGTCAAACCTTTTAATGATTTCATGGAAGAACCTCGTCCGATAAGGAAAATAATCCATGTCGATATGGATGCTTTTTACGCTTCGGTTGAACAAATGGATCGGCCCGAGCTGCGAGGGAAACCAATTGCAGTTGGTGGTGGCGAAACGCGCGGCGTGGTATCTGCGGCCAGTTATGAAGCCCGAAAGTTTGGGGTTCGTTCTGCGATGAGCGGTTATTTGGCCAAGAAGAATTGTCCGGATTTGATTTTTGTCAGGCCGCGTTTTGACCGCTACAAGGAAATCTCATACAAAATCCGCAAGATATTTTTTGAGTATACTGATTTGGTTGAACCGCTCTCACTCGATGAGGCTTATTTAGACGTGACCCATAATAAAAAAGGAAATCCCAGTGCCACCCTCCTTGCGCAAGAAATTAGAAAACGTATTTATGATGAAATTGGTCTTACAGCTTCTGCAGGAATATCTGTTAATAAATTTGTGGCCAAAATTGCGTCAGATTATAACAAACCTAATGGACAGAAAACGGTTAATCCTGATGAAGTTATCCCTTTTTTGGAAGCCTTGCCTATTAAAAAATTCTACGGAGTGGGTAAAATCACTACCGAGAAGATGTACCAACTAGGCATTTTTTCTGGTGCAGATTTGAAAAACAAACCGATTGAATTTCTGGAGAAGCATTTCGGAAAATCGGGTCGTTTTTATTACAATGTTGTCCGAGGCATTCATAACAGCGAAGTCAAAGCAGAGCGCATCGCTAAATCTGTTGCTGCAGAACATACCTTCAATGAGAATCTTTCTTCAGAAATTTTTATGCTTGAAAAACTGGAAGCTATAGCCGGAGAACTTGAACGTCGTTTAAAAAAGCACCATATTGCAGGAAAAACGGTTACTCTTAAAATCAAATACAGCGATTTTACCCTGCAAACTCGAAGTAAAACTTTGCCCTATTTTGTCTCAGATAAATCACTACTGCTAGAAACCACTAAGGAATTGCTATTTCAAGAGCGAATGAAAAACTCTGTTCGCCTGCTGGGTATTTCGCTCAATAACTTAAACACTGAAGTCAAAAAGGCAGTCGCAGTCCAACTCAAGTTTGATTTTTAAGTATAAAAAAACCTCCAGCTAAGTGAAGGTTTAGTTTTTATTTTTCTATTTCGGAAACCCTTAGCGTATTGACCATCCCTTTATCGGCTACCGGCATCGCAGCGAGATTAATCAGAAAATCGCCTTTCTCTACATAACCTTTGTCTCGTGCTATTTGGTTGATGTCGGTTACCGTATCGTCTGTACTAACATATTTGTCGTAATAGAAAGATCGAACTCCCCAAAGTAGATTGAGTTGGGTTAGAATTCGTTTGTTGGAAGTAAATACTAAGATATGTGCCGACGGGCGCCATGCCGAAATTTGAAAAGCGGTATAACCACTATTGGTCAGCGTGCAAATGGCTTTCGCGCGGATAACATTGGCCATCGTGGCGGCGTGGTGACAAATTGATTTGGTGATAAAACGTTTGGTTCTAACTTGTGGAGTGTTTTGCGGAACTTGAATCAATGGAGAATCTTCAACAGCTTCTATAATTTGGGTCATTTTCTCGATAACTTGTACCGGATAATTCCCGACAGAGGTTTCCCCAGAAAGCATTACCGCATCGGCTCCATCCATGACCGAGTTAGCCACGTCATTGACTTCTGCTCTTGTCGGCGTTAGGCTCGAGATCATGGTTTCCATCATTTGCGTGGCGATGATGACCGGAATTCTTGCCGTCTTAGCACGGTTAACTAGTTTCTTCTGGATTAGAGGTACCTCGTGAGCCGGAACTTCTACACCCAAATCGCCACGGGCTACCATCAAACCGTCGCAAAACGCTACAATTTTATCGATATTGGCTACACCTTCCGGTTTTTCAATCTTAGCTATAATTGGAATTTTGTGATCAGAATGTTTGGAGATGAGTTCTTGCAATTCCATCAAATCTTCGGAAGTTCTTACAAAGGAAAGTGCAATCCAATCTACTTTTTGCTCTATGGCGAAAGTCGCGTCTTTAATGTCTTTCTTGGTTAGGGCTGGGAGCGAAACGTTGGTATTAGGCAGATTGACCCCTTTTTTTGATTTAAGTGGGCCGCCCTGAATAACCTTACAAACCACTTCGGTTTTTTTGTTGGTTTCGACCGCTTCAAAAATCAGTTTCCCGTCGTCGAGCAAGATTCTTTCACCCGGATTGACATCTTTTGGAAATTCTTTATAGTTCATATAAACCCGTTGCGCAGTACCAGGAATATCTTCTGCGGTTTGGAAAGTAATCAAATCACCGTCATTGACCACAACGTCTTCTTTCATTACCCCAACGCGGAGTTTCGGACCTTGCAAATCGGCTAAAATTCCAGTGGTATAGCCAAACTCATCGTTCAAGCCTCTGATGATATTGATCTTTTCTTCTATATCGGCATAGTCAGCGTGAGAAAAATTAATTCTAAATACGTTTACACCAGCATCAATCATATCTTTGAGTACGGCTCTGGTACTACAAGCCGGGCCTAATGTGGCTACAATTTTAGTTTTCTTGGTGGTTGGCATCGGTTAAAAAATTAAATTGTTTTTTGATTTTATGTTTTCGGGAATTACAATGTAAGCAGCAGTAACCCGTTCAATTTTGTTTAATTGCGAAATGATTTTACTCAACGTAAATGTCTGAGCATTGTTTTCAATTTTAAGGAAATAATCTACTTTTTTAAGTTCCGAAATCAGATGAACTTTTCTCAAAACTTCTAAGCCGGTCTCAATGAATAAATTGTTATCGGCATTTTTCTGACGAATCAAAATGTCGTTTTGATTTTGAATCAAGGTCCAGAGAACGCCGTTTTTGATGTCATCATATTGAAATTTGGAAAAAAAAGCTTCTCCTTCTTTCACTACAACACCGACTTCTTCTTTGCTTCTGCTTAATGTAATAGGTAATTGCTGATTAATGAAATAGGCCAATCGGAAATCTTCGAGTGAAGAGTGAATAGCAATGAGGTCATAATCTACTTCATCGAATTCGTCAAGATGCAACTTTAAGACTGCCATTTTTCCGATTAAATAAGGTCGTAAAGATAAAATATCTTATTGATAAAAAAAGAAATAAAAACCTCTCTTAACCACAATTTGGCAACGAAAACGATATAGTTTTAAGAAAATTTCAAATTATTTAGAATCGATACGATGCTGTAAGGCAAAATAAGCTCGTTGAGAGGCTTTTTCCTCAGCTTTCTTTTTAGAGGAAGCGCGTGCTTTGGCAATTACTTTATGGTCAATGCTAAGTTTTACGCCAAAGAGACGCTCACCAGTGATGGCATTGTCTTCAAAAACATCGTAATGAAAGGATTTTTTTTCTTTCTGACACCATTCAATCAGCAGGCTTTTGTAACTAATTACTTTGCCTTCGAGTTTCGCAATATCAACATAAGGAATGATAACGCGTTTCTTGATAAACTTCTCGCAGAATTCGTAGCCTTGGTCTAAGTATATGGCACCAATCAAAGCTTCAAAAACATTGCCGTGAATGTTCTCACCGAAATGGGAAGCAGGTACTTTGCTGTCAATGAATTCAATCAAATGCAAATCGCGACCGAGTTCGTTGAGGTGTTCGCGGCTGACAATCTTTGAGCGCATTTTAGTGAGATAACCTTCATCACCAGTGGGAACCTCGTTAAATAAATGAGCAGCAATGACCGAACTCAACATCGCGTCACCAAGAAATTCCAATCGTTCATAATTGATCGGATTTCCAGCAGCATCTATTTTATTCGAAGACCGGTGCGTAAATGACTTTCTGTAATAAGCAAGATTTTGTGGCTTGAAACCCAAAATTTTTTCAAGTGCTGTAAAAAAAATCCCGTCTTCTGAAGAACGGGAATCTTTAAATATTTTACGAATCAGTTTCTTCACAAAAATTAATCATCTAATTTCTTAAACAACACACAGGCGTTATGTCCTCCAAAACCAAATGTGTTGCTCATGGCTACTTTCACATCCCTTTTCTGGGCCTTATTTAAAGTCAGGTTCAGACTTGGGTCGATATTTTCATCGACTACCTCGTGATTGATTGTCGGAGGAACGACTCCGTATTTAATAGCTAAAATCGAAGCAATGGCTTCTATTGCTCCGGCAGCACCAAGCAAATGCCCAGTCATTGACTTGGTAGAGTTGATATTCAGTGTTTTTGCGTGATCTCCGAAAACCGCGCTGATGGCTTTGAGTTCTGCAACGTCGCCAAGAGGTGTTGAGGTTCCGTGGGTATTGATATGATCGATGTCTGTGGGTTTCATTCCGGCATCGTTCAAACAATTTTGCATTACGGCAATCACTCCAATTCCTTCCGGATGCGGTGCCGTTAAATGATAAGCATCTGAAGACATTCCTCCGCCGCCAATTTCACAGTAGATTTTGGCTCCGCGGGCTTTAGCGTGTTCGTATTCTTCTAATACTAAAGCACCGGCACCTTCGCCAAGCACAAATCCGTCGCGGGTAGCGTCGAATGGTCTTGAAGCAGTTTCTGGGCTTTCGTTTCTGGTTGATAGCGCTTGCATTGAGTTAAATCCGCCCATTCCGGCTATAGTCACTGCGGCTTCAGATCCTCCTGAAATGATAACATCGCACATTCCTAAACGGATATAATTGAAAGCATCAATTAGTGCATTGGCAGAAGAGGCGCAAGCAGATACAGTAGTATAATTCGGGCCCATAAAGCCATTGCGCATCGAAATATGAGCAGGCGCAATATCGGCAATCATTTTCGGGATAAAAAACGGATTGAATCTTGGAGTTCCATCGCCTTTGGCATACGAAATTACTTCTTCTTGGAAGGTTTCTAAACCGCCAATTCCGGCACCCCAAATCACGCCCACACGGTGTTTGTTGACATTGCTTTCAGTGATTCCAGCGTCATTAATGGCTTCTTCGCTTGCGGCAATAGCATACTGAGCGAATTTGTCCATTCTGCGGGCTTCCTTGCGGTCGATGTAATCTTCTATGTTAAAGTTCTTAACCTCGCAGGCAAATTTGGTTTTGTGCTTCTCGGTATCGTAATAGGTGATGGGTGCAGCGCCACTTTTACCGCTAATGAGCGCCTCCCAGTATTCCTGGATGTTGTTTCCAATTGGAGTTAAGGCTCCCAATCCTGTTACTACAACTCGTTTTAACGCCATAAATTTGTTTTTTGTGGAATTAATTTTAAACAAATAATACCCATCATTTCTTCTGGTAAATCCATCAAAGAGACAAGGGTATTAGGTATATTGTCGATTGAAATTCAACCGCTGAATGTTTTAAAAACAATAACACCCGCGATAGATTCACGGGTGTTGTAATATTATTTTTTAGCTTCTTCGATATAAGAAATAGCTTGACCAACAGTTGCGATGTTTTCCGCTTGGTCATCTGGAATCTGAATGTCAAATTCTTTCTCGAATTCCATGATTAGCTCAACAGTGTCTAATGAATCTGCTCCTAAATCGTTGGTGAAGCTAGCTTCTGTTACCACTTCGTTTTCGTCAACGCCTAATTTGTCTACGATAATCGCTTTTACTCTTGATGCAATGTCTGACATAATCTTTATTTTTAGAATTTAATTTGTTGGCAAAAATAAAAAACTTTATTTTAAAACCATGATTTAGTTGATAAATGTGTTAACGAAGATAAAATTTTATTTTTAGATTGAGGTTGCACAGCGCTAATTCTCATTTATTATGCTTTTTTTTGCGGAACAAATCATCTTATGAAAAAAATCGTTTTGTTTGCTTCAGGCTCTGGTACCAACGCTGAGAATATTATTCAATATTTTAAGAATTCTTCACTTGCCAAAGTAGTGGCTGTTTTTTCCAATAATCAGCAAGCGAAAGTATTGGATAGAGCGCACCAGCATGACGTTCCCGCTTTGGTTTTTTCAAGAACAGAACTTCAAGACGGAACGGTTCTAAAGCAACTCAATCAGTTTCATCCAGATATAATTGTACTGGCCGGCTTTTTATGGATGTTTCCCCAACAAATTATCGCGCAATATCCTACCATAAATATTCATCCGGCCTTGTTGCCTAAATATGGAGGAAAAGGAATGTATGGTATGAAGGTTCATCAAGCCGTGTTGGACAACCGGGAATTAGAAACCGGAATTACTATTCATCAAGTCAACGAACATTACGACCAAGGCGATATTATCTTTCAAAAATCTGTTGCTATTGAAGACTGTTTTACCGCTGAAGCCATAGCCGAGAAAGTGCACGAACTAGAATATTTGCATTTCCCCAAAGTCATAGAGTCAATTTTAAAAGCTTAAAAACCAATTTGTTTTGTCACATCAAGTACATATTTACACCGATGGTGCTGCCAAAGGAAACCCTGGAAACGGCGGTTATGGCGTGGTGATGGAATGGGTGGGAAAACCCTATCAAAAAGAGTTCTACGAAGGTTTTCGGCTGACCACTAATAATCGAATGGAGCTGCTTGCGGTAATTGTCGGCCTAGAAAAACTCAAAAATCCAAACACTAAAGTATTGGTGATTTCTGATTCAAAATATGTTGTCGATGCTGTGGAGAAAAAGTGGGTTTTCGGTTGGGAAAAAAAGGGGTTTGCTGGCAAAAAGAATCCGGATTTGTGGAAACGTTTTCTAAAAATTTACCGACAACACCAAGTGGATTTCAAATGGATTAAAGGCCACAACAACCACCGTCAGAACGAACGTTGCGATGAATTGGCCGTGATGGCATCGATGCAAAGTCAACTTTCGATTGATGAATTTTACGAAACCGAAGAAGCGAAACTATTGTGAAAATTGCTTCGGATTCGCTTTGTAACTTTGAACATATAGAGTACATTTGCGCCTTAATTTTCAAACGCAGCAGATGAATAAATTATTGATTGTCGGAACAGTAGCTTTCGACGCTATTGAAACCCCTTTCGGTAAAACAGATAAAATCTTGGGCGGCGCCGGTACTTTCATCGGTTTGTCTGCTTCTTACTTCAACTTAAAATCTGCCATTGTTTCGGTAGTCGGGGACGATTTTCCGCAAGAATATCTAGACTTGTTAACTGCGAGAAACATTGATATTTCTGGGCTCGAAATCGTCAAAGGCGGAAAAACATTTTTCTGGAGCGGAAGGTACCACAACGATTTGAATTCCCGCGATACACTTGTCACTGAGCTCAATACACTAGCAGACTTTCAACCTAAAGTGCCAGAGAACTTCAAAGATGCCGACGTTGTAATGCTCGGAAACTTACACCCATTGGTACAAAGCAGTGTTTTGGATCAGATGGAGAAGAAACCAAAATTAGTGGTACTTGACACCATGAATTTCTGGATGGATTGTGCTTTGCCAGAATTGTTGGACGTGATCAAACGGGTCGATGTGATTACCATTAACGATGAGGAAGCGCGTCAGCTATCAGGAGAATATTCACTTGTGAAAGCAGCGGCAAAAATTCACACCATGGGACCAAAATATGTGGTGATTAAAAAAGGAGAACATGGCGCTTTGTTGTTCCACCACAAAGATATTTTCTTTGCCCCAGCATTGCCTTTGGAGGAAGTTTTTGACCCGACCGGGGCAGGAGATACTTTCGCTGGCGGTTTCGCCGGATTTATTACCCAAAGCGAGAACGTTTCTTTCGACAATATGAAACAAGCTATTATTCAAGGTTCTAACTTGGCCTCATTTTGCGTGGAGCGATTCGGAACCGAGCGGATGCAGCAACTCACTAAAGAAGAAGTGCAGCAACGCCTCAAACAATTCAAGGCCTTAACACATTTTGATATAGAATTGTAATAAATTTATGCCTCGGTTTCTCGGGGCATTTTTATTTCAACTCACAACAACACAACTACAATGAGCGATGCCATCAAACACGAATGCGGGATAGCCCTGCTTCGATTAAAAAAACCACTAGAATTTTATAAACAAAAATACGGCTCTGCTTTCTACGGAATTCAGAAAATGTACCTGCTCATGGAGAAGCAGCACAACCGAGGACAAGACGGTGCTGGCTTAGCGTCGATTAAGCTCGATGTCGAACCTGGCGCAAGATACATTAGCCGCATTCGATCTACCGATGCCCAACCCATTCAGGATATCTTCACCCAAATCAACCAAAGAATCAATGAAGAAATGACGCAACATCCTGAGTATGCTGAGAATGTGGCGCTCCAGAAAAACAATATACCCTACATCGGCGAACTGTTTCTGGGTCACGTTCGTTACGGAACTTTCGGCAAAAATAGTATTGAAAGTGTTCATCCCTTTTTGCGTCAAAACAATTGGATGCACAGAAATCTGATTGTGGCGGGAAATTTCAACATGACCAATGTTCGTGAGCTTTTCAATAGTTTGGTGGAGTTGGGCCAACACCCTAAGGAAATGGCCGATACAGTTACCATTATGGAGAAAATCGGACATTTTCTAGATGAAGAAGTCACCGATTTGTACCAACAATGCAAAAATGACGGTTTATCCAAAAGAGAAGCTTCTCCTATTATCGCTGCTAAGCTTGATATTGTTAAAATCTTAAAACGCGCTTCACGCGGTTGGGACGGCGGCTATGCCATGGCGGGCCTTTTTGGTCATGGCGATGCATTTGTGTTCAGGGATCCGGCAGGAATTCGCCCAGCTTATTTTTATGAAGATGAAGAAATAATCGTGGTGGCTTCCGAGCGACCCGTGATTCAAACAGTCTTCAATGTGCCGTTCGACAAAGTAAAGGAACTGCAACCCGGAAATGCCCTGATTATAAAAAAGAATGGGCTAGTAACCGAGTCAGAAATTATTGCACCGACTATTAAGAAAGCATGTTCTTTTGAACGAATTTATTTCTCCAGAGGAAGCGATGCAGAAATTTACCAAGAGCGAAAAATGTTAGGAAAGTTGATTTTGCCCTTGGTTTTGGATACTATCGAGAGTGACACCGACAACACAGTTTTTTCGTACATCCCAAATACAGCTGAAACGTCTTTTTACGGAATGGTCGAGGCAGCACAAGATTTTCTCAATCAGCGAAAAAACCAGTACATACTTGATCATCGAAAAACACTGACCAAAGAGAAACTCGAAGAAATACTTTCGGTGAAAATCCGCACAGAAAAAATAGCCATTAAAGATGCCAAGCTGAGAACCTTTATCACCGAAGACAGTAGTCGCGATGATTTAGTGGCTCACGTTTACGACATTACTTATGGTGTGATTCAACCCACCGACAACTTGGTGGTAATTGACGACAGTATCGTCCGCGGAACCACACTAAAAATGAGTATTTTAAAAATGTTGGATCGATTGAACCCCAAAAAAATAGTGATTGTTTCCTCTGCTCCACAAATTCGTTATCCAGATTGCTACGGAATTGATATGGCCAAGCTTGAAACCTTAGTGGCTTTCAGAGCGGCACTTGAGTTGCTAAGAGAAAGAAATTTATACCATATTGTGGATGAAGTGTACCAACAATGTTTGGCCCAAGAGAAATTCAAGGATATTGATGTAGTGAATGCAGTGACGGCTATCTATAAACCTTTTCAACCGCAAGAGATATCCAATAAAATAGCCACAATGCTCAGTTCGGATGAAATTAATGCAGAAGTTAAAATTATTTTCCAGAGCATTGAAAACCTCCATGCCGCCTGTCCGAAAAACTTGGGCGATTGGTACTTCACAGGAGATTATCCGACACCCGGAGGAAACCGCGTTGTGAACAAGGCATTTATCAATTTTTATGAAGGAAAAGACGACCGAGCCTACTAAAGAAAGCAAATTTTAACACTTTATCGGGTTTTGGTGTATTTCGTCTAATTTATTTGTTGATAACGCACTACCACTATACTTTTGGAGAACCATAGCATTAGTAGGTTAAGTTTATGGTAGATTTGGGGCAAAAAGGGTGAACTTATGTTCACCTTTTTTATTGCCCAAAACTTAAAATTCTGCCTCTTAAAACTTACAAATTGACCATTCATTTACCGTACATTCACTCTTATTTCCCGTCATTTCCAATTGTTTTGACTAAGAATGCATTGGTTTATTAACATTTACGGTTATTTTTACCTCACCATAATTTAGTAGGTTTAAGCTTATGGTAGATTTGGGGCAAAAAGGGTGGAGAGTATTCTTCACCTTTTTTATTTTATCCAATCAAAAAGGCCCGGTTTCAACACTTGAAACCGGGCCTTTTTGGCAACTTAAAATTAAAATTATTTTTCTAAGGCAAATCGTCTCGCTACTTCTGTCCAATTGATGACATTAAAGAAAGCTTCAATATAATCCGGTCTGCGGTTTTGATAATTCAAATAGTAAGCATGTTCCCAAACATCCATTCCTAATATTGGAGTTCCGCCACAACCTACATTCGGCATTAAAGGATTGTCTTGGTTTGGTGTGCCGCAAACCTCCAATTTTCCGCCTTTGTGTACGCAGAGCCAAGCCCATCCAGAACCAAACTGTGTGGCACCCGCTTTAGAGAAACGCGCTTTAAACTCATCAAAACTTTCAAACGAATCTTCAATGGCCTCAAGCAAATCGCCGGCAGGTTTTCCTCCGCCGGTGGGACTCATCACGGTCCAGAACAAATTATGGTTATAATATCCGCCGCCATTATTTCTAACCGCTGCATTTTTCATATCGAGATTGATTAGAATGTTTTCAATGGTTTTGCCTTCCATATCAGTTCCGGCAATAGCAGCATTAAGGTTGGTGGTATAGGCGTTATGGTGCTTCGTGTGATGGATTTCCATGGTACGGGCATCAATATGAGGTTCTAGCGCATCATAAGCATAAGGTAACTTTGGTAATTCAAAAGCCATAATATTGAGTGTTTAATGATTTATAAATAGTGTTTTCAAATTTAAAGATTTAACTTTGGAAATGAAACATCTTAGGGTGTTTTCCTGCGGTTTATTTTTCAGGAGCTTATTCCCGCTATCCGTTACAATCTTTTTGGTATTGTCCTTCCGCATCGCTGCAGGGCAATACCAAAAAGGATTTTCACTCCTATCGGGGCTAGGCTTTTTTCAATACAAGATTATTCCATCATGCAAAGACCTTCTTTTTCCATCTATGATGCTTCGGCCGGGTCGGGCAAAACCTACACACTTGTCAAAGAATATCTGAAAATCATACTCACTTCAAAAAAAAATGATGCTTACCGAAATATTCTAGCCATTACTTTCACCAATAAAGCGGTGTTTGAAATGAAAAGCAGAATTGTTTATCAACTTACGCAATTCTCGAAACCCGAACCTGAAGAAAAAGCCCAAAGATTACTACAAGACTTATCCATTGAAACAGGTCTTTCCGTTAGCCAGATTAAAACCAAATCCTACGAAATCATTCGGCACATCATTCACAATTATGCGGCTTTCGATATTTTGACCATCGATAAGTTCACCCATAAAGTCATTCGGGCATTTGCCCACGACTTGAATTTGCCAATTACCTTCGAGGTAACGCTTGACACCGAATCGTTACTTAACGAAGCTGTTGATGCCGTTATAGCCAAAGCAGGAGAAGATAAGGTGCTTACACAACTTTTAATCGATTTCACGGTAGAGAAAACCGACGACGACAAATCATGGGACATTTCACGGGAGATACTTGAAACTGGAAAACTTATTTTCAATGAAAACAACCGCGAAGAATTAGAACAGCTCAGCGAAAAAGATATCGCAACATTCCTAATCATCAAAGAAAGATTGAAAGCGGCAGTTGGCGAGATAGAGCAGCAGAACAAAACAGCAGCCAGAAACGCGCTCCAGTTGATGGAAACAAATGGAGTCGACTTGAAGTCGTTTTCGGCAGGTCATTTTCCGAACCATCTGCAAAGTATTGCTCAGGGTAAATTTAATCCGCTGCTAAAAAAATACCATTCGCTTGAAGAGGTCAAGATTAATAAAACCGCAGCAGACAGATTGTCCATTGAGGCACTTCTTCCTGAAGTTTTGTCTATTTTGGAAAGTATCTATAAGAATTTTGAAAGAAGGGATTTTTACAATGCATTTCTGCGGAATATAACACCTTTGTCACTATTACAAACCCTGAGTAATCAACTCGCGCGCATTAAAGAAGAACAAAATATATTGTCAATTGCAGAGTTCAATGCACTAATTCACAAGGAGATTCATGACCAACCGGCACCATTTATATATGAACGACTAGGCGAGCGATACCGCCATTTTTTTATAGATGAGTTTCAAGATACTTCAGAAATGCAATGGCAAAACTTGATTCCGCTCATTGACAATGCACTCTCGGGGCAAAGCGATTCAGGGGAAAAAGGCACTTTGATGATAGTCGGCGATCCAAAGCAATCTATTTACCGGTGGCGTGGCGGCAAGGCTGAGCAATTCATAGCGCTTAGCAAAAACGAAAACCCAAAAGATAAAAATGAGAATCCGTTTAGCAACAAGGAAAAACTCGTTACCCATTTAGAAACCAATTACAGAAGTTATTCTGAAATCATACATTTCAACAATTCATTTTTTAAATTTCTATCACAGGAGTTTGAAAACCAAGATTATAGAAGATTATATCAAGAGCATAGCTATCAGCAAACCAATAACAAAGTTGGCGGATATGTTAATCTTTCTTTTTTGCCGTTGTCTGAAATAGATTTTCAAAGTGGAGAAATCGATAAAAGTGAAATTTACGGAAAAGCTACTCTTGAAATTATTCAAAACGCTCTCCATTCTGGTTTTTCATATAGTGATATAGCAATACTTACTCGCAAACGTGACCAAGGTATTGCCGTGGCTAACATATTAAGTCAAGAAAATATTCCGATGGTGTCTTCAGAAACTTTGCTGATTGAAAATTCGTCTCAAGTAAAATTTATCATCTCGGTTTTAAGCTACCTAAAAAATAACGAGGACATTGAGTCAAAAGCAAATTTCTTGTTTTATGTAGCTATGTATGCAAAACATGCGACTCCAATTCACGACATTATTGCACAAGGAATTCAGGCAAAACAAGATATAGATTTAGAAGTATTTCTACATAAATTTGATATATCAATAAAGTTTAACGATATTCGAAAAAAACCTTTGTATGAAGCGGTTCAGGCTATTGTCGATGCTTTTCTTTTGAGAGATAAAAATCAGGCTTATTTGCAGTATTTTTTAGACATCATTTTAGAAAGAGATTATCACAAACAAGCTGGAATTTCAGATTTTTTGGATTATTGGAGGCAAAATTCTTCCAAGTACAGCATACCCTCTCCTGAAGGGATTGATGCAGTTCGAATCATGACGATTCACAAATCAAAAGGGCTCGAATTTCCGGTGGTGATTATTCCGTTTGCTGATGAAGATTATGACCGAAAACCTAAAGACAAACTCTGGATTGAAGCTGAAGATACAGAATTCGGATTGCCTAAGGTATTGGTAGATAACACAAAAGCTGTAGCATCTTTTAGTGAAAAAGCATCAATGGTCTACCATTGCCAAAAGCAAGAAGAATTGCTGGACAGTATTAATGTGTTGTATGTAGCACTCACACGTGCTGAGGAACAGTTGTATCTGATTTCTCAGACAGTCAGCCCCAAGAAAGACGGCACTTTCCCTAACAGTATGGCTTCTTATTTCACAAGGTACTTAGTTGAAGGAAATCTTTATCAAGAAGGTAAGTTAGTTTACGAGTTTGGAAGTCCAACTAAATTGTCTATAAAGAGTAAGACCAGACATCAACCCAATTTAATTGTTGGCACTTCACAAAGTTTTGATATAAATAGTGTTAAAATTGCTCAGAAAGAAACCTTGCTTTGGGGAACCCGGCAGAAACAAGCGATTGAATTTGGAAATGTAATCCACGAAATTTTATCGATGATTCAATATCCTGATGACGTTTCTATGGCGGTTAAGAAAGCTTTACAAATCGGCATTATTCGCTCCGAACAACAAGAAATCGTTTATCAAACGATTCGTGATATTGTTACACATCCTGATTTAACCGCTTTCTTTTCATACAAAAATAAGATACTCAATGAACAGTCTATTTTGCAAATTCAAGGCCCGACTGTTAAGCCAGACAGGATGGTCCTGACGCCTGATAATGAAATATTACTGTTAGATTACAAAACAGGAAAGCATCAGGAAAAGTACAGGAAACAAGTCGATAATTACCAACAGACCATTGAACAAATGGAGTTCAAAGTCATAAAAAAGACATTAGTTTACATAGGAGAAACCCTAGAAATTATACATTTGTAACCATCAAAATTCAATCGATAACCATGTACGGAAAAATAAAAGAACACCTGCAAAATGAGCTTGAAACTATTGAAGAAAACGGCATTTTCAAAAGGGAAAGAATCATCACTTCTCCACAAGGTCCGGAAATACAAATTTCAACCAGAGAAACCGTTTTGAACTTTTGCGCCAATAATTATTTAGGATTGTCTTCGCATCCAGAAGTGATTCAAGCAGCTAAAGATACCATGGACAGTCATGGTTTCGGAATGTCTTCGGTTCGTTTCATCTGCGGAACACAAGATATCCACAAAACCTTAGAAAAAAAGATTGCTGATTTTTACGGAACTGAGGATACCATTTTATACGCCGCAGCTTTTGATGCTAATGGAGGTGTTTTCGAACCTTTGCTCGATGAAAAAGACGCGATCATTTCTGATAGTTTGAATCACGCTTCCATTATTGATGGCGTACGTTTGTGCAAGGCGATGCGTTATCGTTATGAAAACAGCAACATGCAAGATTTGGAGCAACAGTTAATTAAAGCTAACGATGCAGGAGCTAGATTTAAACTGATTGTTACAGATGGTGTTTTTTCTATGGATGGTTTGGTAGCTCCGTTGGATAAAATTTGTGATTTGGCAGATAAGTATGATGCTATGGTAATGGTGGACGAGTGTCATGCCGCCGGATTTATTGGCGCTACAGGAAAAGGAACTTTGGAGGCAAAAGCAGTCATAGGTCGTGTCGATATCATTACCGGAACTTTAGGTAAAGCACTTGGTGGTGCGATGGGCGGCTATACTACGGCTAAAAAAGAAATTATTGAAATTCTGCGTCAGCGTTCACGGCCTTATTTGTTCTCGAATTCGCTTGCGCCTTCAATTGTTGGAGCATCGATTAAAGTATTTGAATTGCTTGAAAAAGAAACCACACTCCGAGATCAGTTAGAATGGAATACACAATATTTCAAGAACGGAATGAAGAAGGCGGGGTTCGACATTATCGATGGAGATTCCGCTATCGTGCCAGTAATGCTCTACGACGCCAAGCTTTCACAGCAAATGGCCAATGAACTTTTGAAAAAAGGGATTTATGTTATTGGCTTCTTTTTTCCAGTGGTTCCAAAAGACAAGGCAAGAATTCGTGTACAACTATCAGCCGCACACACTCAAGGGCATTTAGACAAAGCTATCGAAGCGTTTACACAAGTAGGAAAAATGCTAAAAGTGATATAATTGCCATATTCTCAGTAGGTATGAGGGTTTTTTTTTAACACATCGTTTTGTAGTTAAAAAATTACGTATTACTTTTGCCCAACAAATATATTGTAATCTAACAAAACTTAAGTATGAAACATCTTAACAAATTATTTGTCGCTGTGGCAATGTTTATGGGTTTAAGCTCACAAGCACAAGACAGTAACAACCCATGGGCGATTTCGTTTGGTACGAATGCCGTAGATACTAGAGTAAGTGCTGCATCGAGCGTGCAAGACCAATTCTCTCAGTATTTCAATGTAAATGATTATTGGAACATTCTGCCTTCAGTATCTTACATTAGTGTTGCGAAACATGTAGGTGGAAATTTCTCATTTGGTGTGACAGGGTCTGTTAACAGAATCAAAAGATGGGTTGAGCCTAGAGTAACTGATCCGGGCGATTACACCGTGATTAACCCTGGTGATTTGAGCTACTATGCAGCAGATGGAGTAATTAAATACAGCATTGGTGGTGCTTTCGGATGGAAGTATATCGATCCTTCTGTGCATGTAGGTGGTGGTTACACTTCAATGGGTAAAGCTAGCTACGGAACCGCAAATGGAGGTCTAGGTCTTACTTTCTGGTTCACCGAAATGGTAGGTTTGTCATTCCAATCTACTTACAAGTATTCCTTTGACAATGATTCAAGAATTCCAGAACAAAACGTTCCTTCGCACATGCAACATTTTGCAGGCTTGACTTTCAAATTTGGAGGGAAAGACACTGACGGAGACGGAATTTACGACAAAGACGATGCTTGTCCTGAAGTGGCTGGTTTGAAGCAATTTAACGGATGTCCTGACACAGACGGAGACGGTATTGTTGATGGAAGCGATTCTTGTCCTGATGTAGCTGGTTTAGCAGAATTCCAAGGATGTCCAGATACAGATGCTGACGGAATCGCAGACAAAGATGATGCTTGTCCAGAAGTAGCTGGTCCAAAATCATTGAATGGTTGTCCAGATGCTGACGGAGACGGTATTGCTGATAAGTCAGATAAATGTCCAGATGTGAAAGGACCGAAAGAAAATGGAGGATGCCCATGGCCAGATACTGATGGTGATGGTGTTCTAGACAAAGATGATAAATGTGTTGATGTAAAAGGTACTGTGGCAAACAATGGTTGTCCAGAAATCTCAGAAGAACAAGTAAACAAATTGAATGCATACGCAAAAACTATCTTGTTCAACTCTGGTAAATCAACTTTCCAACAACAGACTTACCCAGTATTGCAATCAATTGCAGCGATTTTGAAAGAGTATCCTTCTTCAAACTTTAGCATTGAAGGTCATACTGACAGCGATGGAAAAGATGCGGCTAACCAAAAATTATCAGAAGATAGAGCTGCAGCAGTTAAAAACTATTTAATCGAGAATGGTATTGCTGCTTCAAGATTGACTTCTGCTGGTTTCGGTGAAACTAAACCAATCGATACCAACAAAACAAAAGCTGGTAAAGCTAATAACAGAAGAGTTGAAGTGAAATTGGTGAAGTAATTTCCACTAAAATATTTTCAGAAAGCGCCTCGAATTCTCGGGGCGTTTTTTATTTTTATGATATGACATCAACTTCTTTCCTTGACCGAATAGCTAGTGAACTTATTGAAAACTATAAACACGATTTAACCAATACTATCGTTGTTTTGCCTAACAAACGCGCAAAAATTTTTCTTTTAGATGCGCTCAGACAAAAGGTGCGTCAGACTATTTTTGCCCCTGAAATCATTAGCATCGAAGAGTTTATTGAGCAAATTTCTGGCATCAGAAGCATCGACGCAATCACATTGCTTTTCGAATTTTACGAAGTTTATATGTTGGTTACTGAAAAAACCAATCAACAACCTTTTGAGCAGTTTGCCAATTGGGCCAAAACCTTGCTGCAAGATTTTAACGAGATTGACCGATATTTACTAGAGCCGGATAAAATATTGAAGTATCTCGACGACATCAAAGAAATTGAGCATTGGTCGGTCGACACAGAAAAGCGAACAGATTTAATTCAACGCCATCTAGAGTTTTGGAAGTTATTACCGAAATACTACCATTCTTTATATGAGCATTTAGTCAAAAAGGAGCTGGGTTATCAAGGAATGATTTATCGGGAAGCTGTCAAAAAGGCGGATGCATTTTCAAAATCAGGTCATAGTAAACATTATCTTTTTGCAGGTTTTAATGCTTTGAATGCTGCTGAAGAAAATATCATTCAGCAATTGATATATGCTGGTCAAGCCCGCATTTTTTGGGACGCAGAGCAGACCTTTTTAAACGATTCCTCGCTAGAAGCCGGATTGTTTTTGCGTCGGTACAAGCAGCATTGGCGTTACTATAAAACCCACGAATTCCAATGGATTAGCAACGAATTCACTTCAGAGAAGAATATCCGAATCATTGGCACACCTAAGAATATCGGACAAGTCAACATCGCAGGAGAAATAGTAGAACAACTACTTCAAAAACCCAATTTCAATATTAATAAAACTGCGATTGTTTTAGGCGAAGAAAATTTGCTAATTCCTTTAATTTACGCGCTTCCCGCTGGGGTTGAAAACCTAAATATCACGATGGGTTATTCAGGCAAAAGCAATCCGGTTCAACTTATGGTAGCCAAGCTATTCAAATTGCATATTGCTGCACTTTCTAGAAGTCAATATGTATTTTACTACAAAGATTTGCTTGATGTGCTGACCCATCCGTTGGTCGAACCTTATGTGCAAGCCCATGACTTGGTCCAACGTATTAACCAACAAAATTATACGTTCATCACACACAAAAAAGCGATTGAAATTCAGGGTGAATCTAATCGTTTTCTAGAATTAGTGCTCCATCCGTGGGAAAACAACGCTCAAGCGATTCTGAATACTGTTTTATCTTTGCTAGAAATCATCAAAGACCATTTAAATAACGACCATAAGCAAGACCTGATTACTAAAACATTTTTGTACGCACTTTTCAAAACTATCAACAAATTGATTAGTTACACCGATGCTTATCCAAATCTACATTCACCCGAAACATTGCATTCGATTTATAAACAAATCATAGATTTAACCGAAGTTTCTTTTGAAGGAGAACCGTTATCCGGTTTGCAAGTCATGGGTGTTCTAGAGAGCCGAGTATTGGATTTTGAAACAGTGATTGTGCTTTCAATGAATGAAGGGAAATTTCCTGCGGGTAAATCTCAAAATTCATTTATTCCGTATGATGTAAAAATGGAATTCTGCCTTCCGACCTTCAAAGAGAAGGATGCTATTTACACCTACCATTTCTATCATTTACTGCAACGGGCCAAAGATGTTTATCTGATTTACAATACCGAAAGTGATGGCATTGATGCCGGCGAAAAAAGCCGATTCATTACCCAACTCGAAATCGAAAAGCAGCCCAATCACACTTTAACACAGGAAATTTACAATACAGTTTTGCCCGAAACGGTTTATGTTCCGATGGTGATTCCGAAGTCTGAATCCGTACTGCAACGTTTGAAAGAAATCGCCGAAAAAGGGTTTTCGCCATCAGCGCTCACCGGTTATATCCGAAACCCGATGGATTTTTATTTCAAACGAATCCTACGTATCGGGAATCTTGAAGAGGTCGAGGAGAATATCGCTTTGAACACACTAGGAACGATTATTCACGAGACTTTACGAGTATTGTACGAGCCTTTCATCGGGAAGTTTGTATCCGAAAATGATTTGTTTTCTTGCCTGAACCAACTCGATGATGAGGTTTTAAAGCAATTCAAAATTGTTTATAAAGAAGGAGAAATCAAAAAAGGAAGAAACCTGCTAGCATTCGAAGTAGCCAAAAGGCATGTATACAATTTTCTGCAACTCGAACTCGAAAGCCTCAGAAGTGGTGATAGTCTTAAAATCATTGCTCTAGAAGAAACATACAGTCGTGTTTTGGAGCATCCGGATTTGCCTTATCCGGTGGTTATTGGCGGAAATGTAGACCGCATCGAACTGCGTAACGGAAGAATTCGAATCATAGATTACAAAACCGGAAAAGTTGAGAAACGCAACGTTTCACTTTCCACATGGGATGCGCTCACCCAAGACCACAAAAATGATAAAATCATCCAAGTATTGGCTTATGCTTATATGTATCAAGAAAAAGCTGCTGGCTTGCCGATTGAAGTAGGTATAGTTTCATTTAAGAACTTAAAGTCGGGTTTTTTGCCATTTAGTTTCAAAGCTGACAAAGAAGCGATTTTCGAAGTGAACGACCAAATCCTAACAGAATTCACCGCACAAATCGTAGTGTTGCTCCAAGAAATTTTAAACCCGGAAATTCCGTTCGAGGAAAAAATCTAAACCTTTTTCAAAAATGTGCCTATAGCTCGAAGCACTTCATCGCGATTTTCAATATGACTCATGTGTCCGCCGTTTAAAATAACCAGTTCGGTTTTGGTGTTTTCTACTTGGGCTACATTTTCGCCACAGTTCAACACCGGATCTTTTTCACCCAACACCAACATTTTCGGATAAGGTCCAAAATGCAACAAAACTTCGCGGTCTTTCCGGATTTTCATGCCTTCGAGTGCCGCTACAATTCCCTGCAAAGGTGTTTTCAAAGCTTGTAATTTCACTTGCTCGATTTCTTGGGCGAGACCGTTGCGGTTTTCCTCGCTGAATAAATTCGCAATCGACAAACGCACAAAAGCGGTATGATCTTTTTTTACGGCAGTAATGGCGCGATCTCGGTTTATTTTTCTTTCGTCACTATCAGCCAAAGAAGTCGAGTTCATCAACACCAAAGCTTTTACAAAATCGGGGTACAGTTCAGCAAAAGCAAGCGCTACATATCCGCCCATCGAATGCCCTACAAACAGTGCCTTACGGATTCTCAGGTGCGCCAAAAGATCGTGCACCAAATCGGCTTGGTCTTCCATTTCGTGGATGTAGCCCAAACAACCGGTTTGCCCGTGGCCCAATAAATCAACAGTAATGACGCGGTATTTTTTCGATAGTTCACTGGCAAAATCCTGCCACATCAGTTGGTTTTCCAGAAAGCCGTGCAGCAACACCAGCGCGGTTCCTTTGCCTGAATCGGTATAAGCAACGGGGATATTTTTATAAAGGTGTTGTTGTATCAAAATAAGTTTTTTTAGAAGCTATTCCCGCTCTTCGCTGTATTTTTTGCGTCGATTAATTTTCAAAATCAACCACTTGACTTGGCGCAAAAAGATGCCGCTGCGATCGGGGCTAGGCCTTTTTGGAAAATAGAAATTTCTCGAAACAAAAATAAACGATTCGTCTAAAAATCACTTTAGGTCAGGTTTTAAAAAATCACCATCTACAATCAAAAGTTTCACGCCGTTTTCACTCACTGATCGATGGCTGCTCAAATCATCAGAAACCACATAAGTCATTGCAGCACTCAGTTTGATTTTCTCGCCCGAGGCCAATTCGCTCACAAATTCACCTTCCAGACAATGCACGATATGGCCTTTTTCGCACCAATGGTCAGCAAGATAACCCGCGGTATATTCCACCAAACGAATCCGCAAACCAGGAAATTCGACGGTTTGCCAGAAAGCCATTCCGGTTTCGCCTTGATGTTCTGTTTTGGGAATTGCTGCCCAATCAATGGTTTGAAAAGGAATATTCATCAGTTAGTTATGGTATAAGGATAAAACTTCATTGCTATCAGGAAACTGTATTGCTTTTGCTAACACAAAACCTAACTTTTCCAATAGCCGAATCGAGGCGTGGTTTTCGGGCAAAGTAATGGCGCAAAATTTTTCAATACCAAAAAACGTTTGACCGACATCCATAGCCGCCTTCGCGCTTTCATATGCAAAACCTTTTGCGTGATATTCCGGCAATAAACAAAATCCCAAATCAGGCAAATCAAGTGAGTCGCGTTTGAGAATTCCGCACATTCCTATCGGAGTAGTGTCTTTCAACAACACCAACCAAAGCCCGAAACCGTGTTTTTGATAGTGCTGCATCGGTCCATTGGCAAGATAGTTTTGAGCGTCAGCGATGGTTTTTACATTTCGTTCGCCGATGAACCGAAGCCAGCCTTTACTATTGAGCAATTTGAGAACGAACTCGGCATCTTCCAGTGTAAATTCTCGCAAGATCAATCGCTCGGTTTCAAATTTCTTATTCATTAACTAGTAGGCCTTGAAATTTTATTTTTTGCGCATATATTCCGCAATCAATTGCTGGTTACTGTCTGTGCTTTTTGACAAAGCATCGATAATCCTATTTTTCTCAGCTTCGGTTTTGTTCTGACTGATTTTCTTCTTGGCTTGTAATTCGGTCACTTCGATTTCAAAAGCCACAATTTCTTCAGATAGCGCCAGTTTATAATCTTCCGGTAATCTTTTCCATTGTTCATTGTAGCCGATCTCAAAATGCTGAACCGTAGTGTTGAGTACTTCCCGAACCGCAACTGCATCAGTAATCAATTTGCTTTTTCCGTAGGCATGAACGGCGAGATAATTCCAAGTAGGCACGTTGAGTTCTTTGTCGTAAAGCTTAGGCGAAATATAAGCGTGAGGTTCACTAAACACCACCAAAACCGGATTGTTTTCGATTGATTTCCATTGCGGATTGGCTTTGGCGAAGTGAGCGGTCAAAGTAAATTTTTCATCTTCTAAGCGCACCAAAAAAGGCAAATGCGTTGCTATGGGAATATTATTTTCAGCAGTAATAATCATCGCAAAACTGAACCGCTGCATGAAATCAAGTATTGCCGCGGTATCGGTCATTCGGTTCTCTTTCGGAACATACATGGCTTAAGGGTTCATCAAACTTTCAATCTCGTCAATCTCAATCGGGATGTTGTGCATCAGATTCAATGGCTCGCCGCTTTCTTGCACCACTACGTTGTCTTCCAAACGAATTCCAAAACCTTCTGCTGGAATATAAATGCCAGGCTCTACAGTAAACACCATGTTGGCTTGCATCGGCTCGTGCAGCAATCCATAATCGTGCGTGTCAAGGCCCAAATGGTGCGAAGTGCCATGCATGAAATATTTTTTATAAGCCGGCCAATCTGGATTTTCGTTTTGAACATCCGCTTTGTCAATCAATCCCAAACCAAGCAATTCCGAAGTCATCAGTTTGCCGACTTCCACGTGGTACTGTTTCCATAAAGTGCCTGGCGTAAGCATTTTCGTGGCTTCATTTTTTACACGCAACACCGCATTGTAAACGTCTTTTTGGCGGGGCGAATAGCGTCCGGAAACCGGAATCGTTCGAGATAAATCACTAGAATAATTGGCATATTCTGCCGCAACATCCAATAAAATCAAATCACCGGCTTTACAAACCTGATTGTTCTCAATATAGTGTAAAACATTAGCGTTGTTACCAGAAGCGATAATTGGCGTATAAGCAAAACCTTTGGAGCGATTGCGAATGAATTCGTGTATCAGTTCGGCTTCAATCTCATATTCAGTGACCTCGGGCTTTACAAAACCCAGCAAACGGCGAAAGCCTTTCTCGGTAATGTGGCAGGCGTGTTGGATCAAATCGATTTCCTGCGATTCTTTCACTGAGCGTAAACGCTGTAAGATCGGATTACTTTTGGCTACTTGGTGCGCAGGATATTTGGCCTTCCACCATTTTACAAAACGGTCTTCGCGTGTTTCGGTTTCTACAGCGGCGCGGTAATGTTCGTTGGTGTTGATGTATATTGTATCGCAATACGTCATCATCTCGTTGAGAATCTTATGGAAATCTTGCAACCAATAAACGGTTTTAATTCCTGAAACTTCGAAAGCACGTTCTTTTGTGAGCTTTTCTCCTTCCCAAATCGCGATGTGTTCGCTGGTCTCTTTCAAAAAAAGCATTTCTTTTTGATGCTCGTAGGGTGCATCCGGAAAAAGCAACAGCACGCTTTCTTCTTGATCCACACCTGACAAATAAAAAATATCACGATGCTGGGCAAAGGGTAAAGTGCTGTCAGCAGAAACCGGATAAATGTCGTTCGAATTAAAAACAGCCACACTGTTGGGCTTCATCTGCGCAGTGAATTTGGCGCGGTTCTTCACAAAAAGATTGCGGTCGATTGGTAAATATTTCATGAGTTGAATTTTTCTAAAATGAATGGTAAAAGTAGAAAAATCAAACCGACACCAACCAGCCAAATGGCGTTATTTTACGTTTTTGCGGATGCGGCTCATGTGGCGCGAGGAAATTCCGAGAAATGAAGCCAAATAGTGTAAAGGCACCTGCTTTATTAATTCTGACTCGGTGGCCAAAAGTTTTTTATAGCGCTCCTCAGGGGTGAGCGTTAAAAGGTCGATGCGGTAATCGTCAATCAGGCAAATTTGTTTTTCGATTAAGCTATAATAGAATTGCTGAAACGCGGCGTTGGAGGCAATCAGGTTTCTAAAAGTTTTTACATCTAACACCCAAAGTTCTGAATCAAAAAGAGCTTTGATACTTTTTTGCGAAGGTTTCTCCAGCAAATAACTACTCAAAGAAGTAGTAAATGTGTTTCGCAAACCTAAGTAAGTGGTGATTGCTTCACCGTTGATTTCGATTTCGTGTTGCAAAATACCACTTTCGACAAAACAGAAATAAGGGCAGATTTCGCCCTGTTGAACCAAGAACTGATTTTTCTTGAGTGTGAGCAATTGAAAATTAGAAACGGCTTCCTCAATAGTAGCCTCGTCAAACGTTTTGTCGATGTTGCGTTTGAGTACTTCCAATAAGGCTTCATTTGCTGTTCTAGGCATCATTTCAGGAGTAAATAAGAACAAAAGTAAACCAATTCCCTGTTATCAGAAAAACTTCAGATTGAACAACATTTAAAATCATTATAAATTAGTAAAAAAGGGTTGTGGTTCTATACAAATACCGTTACTTTTGTGTGATTTTTAAACAAACTCCACTAACTTATGGCAAAATCTGCATTTCTAAAGTCATCCTTGGCTAAAAAATATTGGATGGCTCTTACAGGTTTATTTTTATGCTTGTTCCTAATGGGCCACCTTGCAGGAAATCTTCAATTATTGGTTCCGAACAATGCGCTAAACTTCAATAAATACGCCTTGTTCATGACGACTAATCCAGCGGTAAAAATACTGTCTTACCTCACTTACATTTCTATTATTTTTCACGCCATTGACGGCATCATGCTGACTATTCAAAACAAAGCGGCTCGTCCGGTGGGTTATGCGAAAAGCAATCCGTCAGCCAATAGCCCATGGGCTTCAAGAAACATGGCGGTCTTGGGAACGATTATTCTGGTTTTCATCGTGACACACATGGTGCAGTTTTGGAGCCGAATGCATTTTGATCAAAATATGCCTTTGCAGACCATCGCCATCAATATGCAAGGTATGCCTCAGGAATTCTATGTGACTACTGATGGTGGTTACTTGCCAAAAATGCAGGTAGATCAAAAAATGATCATTATTAAAGACCGCACTGACTTTTATGATGCAGCAGCAAATGTGAAGATTAAAGAAGGTTACAAAGATCTTTATAAAATTACTGTCGCATTTTTTCAAGATGCGAAGTATGGTTTGATTTACACTTTGCTTTATGTGGTTGCAATGATTGTGATGGGGTTCCACTTGTTGCATGGTTTCAGCAGTGCTTTCCAGAGTTTAGGATTGAACCATTCAAAGTATACTCCAGCAATCAAAACCCTTGGGAAAGGGTTTGCTATATTGGTTTCACTATTGTTTGCTGTCATTCCTGTTTACATTCATTTCTTTCTAAAAGCTTAATTCTATGGCATTAGATTCAAAAATACCACAAGGTCCGATTGCAGAAAAATGGACCAATCATAAAAACCACCTTAAATTAGTAGCGCCAAATAACCGCCCTAAGATTGACATCATCGTCGTTGGAACTGGTTTGGCCGGAGCTTCAGCCGCCGCATCTTTCGGAGAAATGGGCTACAACGTCAAAGCTTTCTGTTTTCAGGATTCTCCCCGTCGCGCGCACTCTATTGCAGCTCAAGGAGGAATCAACGCAGCTAAAAATTACCAAAACGATGGCGATAGTACTTATCGTTTGTTTTATGATACGATCAAAGGAGGCGATTATCGTGCTCGTGAAGCCAATGTGCATCGTTTGGCTGAAGTTTCGGGAAATATCATCGACCAATGTGTGGCACAAGGCGTTCCTTTCGCCAGAGATTACGGCGGAATGTTAGACAACCGCTCTTTTGGAGGAACTCAGGTACAACGGACTTTTTATGCTGCAGGGCAAACCGGACAACAGTTGTTGTTAGGTGCTTATTCTGCTTTGTCAAGACAAATTGGTCTGGGTCGTGTTCAAATGTTCAACCGTCATGAAATGCTTGATTTGGTAAAAGTTGATGGGAAAGCTCGTGGTATCATTGCAAGAAATCTTGTGACTGGAGAGCTTGAGCGCCACTCAGCACACGCGGTGATTATTGCCTCAGGAGGTTATGGGAATGTTTATTTTCTCTCTACAAATGCGATGGGAAGCAATGTTACAGCTGGCTGGAAGGTTCACAAACAAGGTGCTTTTTTCGCAAATCCTTGCTATGTTCAGATCCATCCGACGTGTATTCCGGTACATGGAACCAATCAGTCAAAACTAACTTTGATGTCTGAGTCTTTGAGAAATTCTGGTCGTATTTGGGTTCCTAAGAAAAAAGAAGATGCAGAAGCCATTCGGGCCGGAAAACTCAAGCCGACACAAATTGCTGAAGAAGATAGAGATTATTACTTAGAAAGAAGATACCCTGCTTTTGGTAACCTAGTGCCTCGAGACGTAGCTTCAAGAGCCGCTAAAGAACGTTGCGATGCCGGTTACGGAATCGAAGCCAACGATACCAACGAAGGAGTTTATCTGGATTTCTCTACAGAAATTCAAAATAAAGGAAAACAAGCGGCTTATGCCAAAGGAAATCATAATCCTACTGCTGAAGAAATTACCCAGTTAGGAAAGCAGTGGCTTGAAGAAAAGTACGGGAATTTGTTTACAATGTACCAGAAAATCACCGACGAGAATCCATATGAAACGCCGATGAAAATTTACCCTGCGGTGCATTACACTATGGGTGGAGTTTGGGTCGATTATAATCTTCAATCAACTATTCCGGGTTGTTTCGTTGCCGGTGAAGCGAATTTCTCAGACCACGGAGCCAACCGCTTAGGAGCTTCTGCTTTGATGCAAGGTTTGGCTGATGGCTATTTCGTATTACCTTACACAGTTTCAGATTATTTAGCAGATGATATCCGTACTGGGAAAATCCCAACCAATTCTTCAGAATTTGATGCGGCTGAAAAACGTGTTAAAGACAATATCGATAGATTCTTGAACAACAATGGTTCGAAATCGGTAGATTATTTCCACAAAAAACTTGGACTCATCATGTGGAATAAAGTAGGAATGGGTAGAAACGAGCAAGGTCTGAAGGAAGCCATCACTGAAATTGCTCAATTAAAAGAGGAATTCTACAAGGATGTGTATGTTCCGGGCAGTGCCAATGAATTGAATCCAGAGCTCGAAAAAGCACTTCGAGTAGCTGATTTCATTGAACTTGGACAACTCATGGCGATGGATGGCTTGCAACGCAAAGAATCTTGTGGCGGTCATTTCCGTGAAGAATACCAAGATGCCGAAGGTGAAACTTTGCGTGACGACGAGAACTTCAAATTCGTCGGAGCATGGGAATACAAAGGAGACGATATCACACAAGAAATACTTCACAAAGAAGAGTTGAAATACGAATTCATTAAGATAGCCGCTAGAAACTACAAATAAAAGATTATGTCTACAGCAAAAAACATCAATATCAACCTTAAGATTTGGCGTCAGAAAGGCCCAAATGCCAAAGGAAGCATGGAAACCTACAAGCTTGACAATGTTTCTACAGCGAGTTCGTTTCTGGAAATGCTAGACCAGCTTAACGAGCAACTCATCAACGAAAGGAAAGAACCGATAGCGTTCGATCACGATTGTCGTGAAGGAATTTGCGGAATGTGTTCCTTATACATCAACGGACGTGCACACGGGCCAGACACCGGAATCACTACTTGCCAGCTTCACATGCGTATGTTTAAAGACGGCGACACCATTTATGTGGAACCATGGAGAAGCAAAGCTTTTCCAGTGATTAAAGATTTGGTGGTCGATAGAAGTGCGTTCGATAGAATCCAACAAGCCGGCGGTTTTGTCTCTGTCAATACTTCAGGTAACACCATCGATGCTAATGCCACACCAGTTCCGAAAGCAGATGCTGATAAATCTTTTGAAGCTGCTGCATGTATAGGTTGTGGTGCTTGTGTCGCGACTTGTAAAAATGGTTCTGCAATGTTATTTGTGGGTGCGAAAGTTTCTCAATATGCATTGCTTCCACAAGGAAAGGTTGAAGCCGCACAGCGCGTTCTGAACATGGTTCGTCAAATGGACGAAGAAGGTTTTGGAAACTGCACCAATACTGGAGCATGCGAAATCGAATGCCCAAAAGGAATTTCACTTGAGAATATTGCCCGAATGAATCGCGAGTATCTCAAAGCCAGCCTTACATAATTTCAAAATCAAAACAATAACCTATAAAGTCCCAATCAATCGGTTGGGATTTTTTATTTTTATCCTATGAAAGTTGCTCTAATACAAACCAAGCTATTTTGGGAAAATCCACAAGCAAATCGATTGCACTTCCAAAATTTGATTCAGTCTATTTCAGAACCTGTTGATTTGATAGTCTTGCCCGAGATGTTTTCGACGGGTTTTACTATGCATCCGAAGCATGTAGCTGAAACCATCTCAGGAGAAACGGCTTCGTGGCTTGTAGCAATTGCAAATTCTAAAAGTGCCGCGATTACCGGAAGTATAGTTATTGAAGAAAACGGCAATTTTTTTAACCGGTTGGTTTTTGTTTTTCCTTCCGGAGAAATTCAAACCTATGACAAGCGTCATTTGTTTACTTTGGCTGGTGAAGATCTAGAGTATAAAGCCGGCAATCAGAAGCTAATCGTTGAATACTGCGGCTTCAAAATTTGCCCATTGATTTGTTATGATTTGCGTTTTCCCGTCTTTTCACGTAATACTGAAGCATACGATTTACTTTTGTATGTGGCGAATTGGCCAGCACCTCGTGTCAATGCTTGGGATATATTGTTGCCGGCACGAGCAGTAGAGAATCAATGCTACGTAATTGCAGTGAATCGAATAGGTATGGATGGAAATAATCACCAGTATGTTGGGCATTCTCAAGTAATTGATTATTTGGGTAATTATCTACTAAAACCTATCGAAGGTGAGCAAATACAAATAGTTAGCATAGATAAAGAATCCTTGCTTGCTACTCGTAAAAAGTTAGCGTTTCTGAATGATCGAGATAATTTTGTTATTTCAGAATAAACGATTGTTGTACATCCCAATTTGCCCGAACATCGATGTCTTTTGGAAAGTAAATCACATTTTCTGGTTGTTTTTTTTCTAGAAAATTTCCAGAATCCCAAACGCCGTTTTTGTTCGCATCTTCAATAATTCGTAAGGTATATAGCTCAGGTTTTATAAAATTGAAATCTATTTGTGTTTCTTTTTCACAATAGTAGGAATAGGCCACTTGCCCGTTTTTGTCGGTAAGCTCCAAAATGATTGGGTATCGTTTTACATTTTCTATGTCGATTCTTAAGTTCCCGTAATCAGAAGTGTTTTTTGTTTCAAATGAAAAGACTATTTGTTTATTATTCACTTGTTCCAAATAGCTTGTCACGGCTCCGGGTTCTATTTTTAAAGTGTAGCGTTCGAGCATTTCTTTTTTGAAATCAAGTTTAACTTGCAATTCCATTTCGTCGTAAATTACTTTGAACGGAACCGCTAGGGAATCTTTATTGAGCAACTTCATTTTAGATTCATCAATTTTCGCTATTGGAAGGTTTACAGGAATTGATAACATTTCAGAGAGATCAAGAATTTTTTTCGGAAACGAAATCAGTAAGGTATCGGTTTTTTGATTTTTAATTTTGAAAGTTAATTCTTTGCTGTAAACACCATTTTGAATAGATAACTGCATAGAGTCGACCGCGTTTTTCTCTAGCTTAAATGGCTTAAACCAAAGTTGCAAGGAATCTTTTTTAGGGATTTTGGTTTTGATTACTTCAATGATTTCATTTCCTTTTTTGAGCGAAAGTTTTATATTCTTTGGGTTGCCTTCATATCCCATTACAGCAGAATTTGCAGAATTTTGAAATGGTCTGAACACTTTGAAAGCAGGAATTTCTTTGAAAAGCTTCAATTCATAAAGCGAATCGTTAGGCAATTGAATAGGCCGATTATAAAAACCGATTTTCTCTGTTTTTGGGTCGAATTTGTAATCGCCATTTCTGTCTTTCAAGGCTATCAAATGGTACTTTCCTTCTTTAATATTATCGATTTTAAAACTCGTAATTGTGTCTGCAATACTAGTTATATATCTCGGCTGGTTTTTGTATACCAAAGAATCGTTGTATTTCTCGTTGGCTTCATAAAGCATAACACTAATATCTGCATCAGCTTTTTTTTCTAGCGCATCTTTTATATTGCCAGTAATAGTCAAGGAATCAATCTGCGGACCTGTAGAAAAAACATATTTAAACTGACGGTAAGGGTTTCCTTCATTATGGTCTTGGATGCTTTGACCAAAATTTAAGCTATAAGTGGTATTGGGCTGTAACGGTTCAAGAAAGTTTACAGTTACAGTTTTACTTGCGGTAAGTGGCAACACTTGTGGTTTTTTAGCCAGCGGTGGAGAAACAATCAAACTTTTATTGATGTCTTTTAGTTTTACATATTCATCAAAAGTAATTTTAATCGATTGCCCTTTGAAATCAGTGGAGTAGTTTTCGGGGATACTTACTTTCAATAACGGCGCAATGGTGTCTTTGAGACCACCGGAAATAGTTCCGCGTTTAGCACAGGAAAAGGTTCCGAACAACCCAATTATTAAAATATAATGAATAATTTTTTTCAAGACTAAAAATTTAAGCCACAAAATAACAATTAATATTTTTGGTAAGAAAAAAAATCGCTGACAATATCAAATTTCTTCATTGTTATTTCTATTCAAAATTTAGCTATTCAATTTTATTCTAAAGGCTAGGAATTATAGCTATTTAAAAGATAAATAGTATTTAATTACACTAAAATATTTTTCAATGTGTCATCGCCATACAAGCAATACTAACTTTAGAACCTGGAATATGCAGCAATGCTCGGCAACAAGCCTCTAGAGTAGATCCAGTGGTAAGCACATCATCAATCAAAAGAAAATGTTGATTATGATGCGATAAACTATATTCCGCCTCAAAAATATTTTGCTTATTTATCTCTGTTCGATGTAACAAATCTTTTTTGGTTTGGGTTTTCGAATATATTTTTCGTTTGAGAATGCTATCATTGTATGGAATTTGAAGGTTTTCAGAAAGTGCCATTCCAAACTTCGCTACTTGATTGTATCCACGCAATCTGAGTTTCCTCGAATGCAATGGAACAGGAACAATTTGATTAATAGTGTCAATTTCCGTGATGGTCTTCAAATCCTTGGAAATCCAATGCCCGAAAAGTGTTCCTACAGCCTCATTGCCTTCATATTTCAGGCTGTGAATCATTTTTTGGACGATTCCAGTTTTTTGGAAATAAGCATAGGTTACAACAAAACCGATAGGAATTTTTCCATAAAATTTCTTGAAAGCTTCGTTTTCAGGATATAAATGATGGAGTGTCAGAGGAAGTTCGTGAAGACAAGCGGTGCAAATGACTTTCTCGCCAGACAATAGTAGCGAATGACAGCCGGCACATACCTCTGGAAAGAAAAGGCGGATAATACTTTGAAACATTTTACTTGGCGTTTATTTTATAAAAATAGAAAAATGCCTGATTCAAAACGCAATTGTGTTCATTTTTAATTTCACTTTTATATTTTTGCAGCACTATGGCAAAACAAGACGATTTATTCAAAAATGTGGTTTCGCACGCAAAGGAGTATGGGTTTATTTTCCCTTCCAGCGAAGTGTATGATGGGCTCAGTGCAGTGTATGACTATGCTCAAAACGGTGTAGAACTTAAGAAAAATATTCGCGAATATTGGTGGAAATCGATGGTGCAAATGCACGAGAATATTGTAGGCCTCGATGCCGCTATTCTGATGCATCCAACGACTTGGAAAGCTTCCGGACACGTGGACGCGTTCAATGATCCGCTTATAGACAACAAAGATTCAAAAAAAAGATATCGTGCAGATGTGTTAATTGAAGACTACGCGGAGAAACTCAATCAAAAGGCTGAAAAAGAAATCGAAAAGGCAAGTACTCGTTACGGTGAAGCTTTTAATCGAGAAGAATTCGTTAGCACCAATGCGCGAGTTGTCGAGTATTTGGCTAAGAAGAAGGAAATTCTCGAAAGAATGGCCAAATCACTCGAAGAAGACAACCTTGCCGACGTAAAAGCGTTGATTGAGGAGCTTGAAATTGCCGATCCGGAAACCGGGTCTAGAAACTGGACAGAAGTGAAGCAATTCAACCTGATGTTCGGTACAAAGTTGGGTGCTTCTGCAGAAAATGCTATGGATTTGTATCTCCGTCCAGAAACGGCTCAAGGAATTTTCGTTAATTTCTTGAATGTGCAAAAATCCGGGAGAATGAAAGTTCCCTTTGGTATCGCGCAAACTGGTAAAGCGTTTAGAAACGAAATCGTCGCCAGGCAGTTTATCTTCAGAATGCGCGAGTTCGAACAAATGGAAATGCAGTTTTTCGTCAAACCGGGCGAAGAAATGAAATGGTACGATTACTGGAAAAATACCCGTCTGAATTGGCATTTGTCTTTAGGCTTGGGACGCGAGAATTACCGTTTCCACGACCATGAAAAGCTTGCCCACTACGCAAACGCTGCGGCTGATATTGAATTCAATTTTCCTTTTGGATTTAAGGAGCTTGAAGGAATCCATTCCAGAACCGATTTCGATTTGAAGGCTCATGAGCAATATTCCGGCAAGAAAATGCAGTATTTCGATCCGGAAACCAATAGCAACTATACACCGTATGTTGTAGAAACATCGGTTGGTTTGGATAGAATGTTCTTGGCAGTATTTTCCAATTCCCTTAAAGAGGAAACCCTTGAAGACGGATCGACAAGGACAGTTTTGACTTTGCCCTCAGTTTTAGCACCAACTAAAGCAGCGGTTCTACCCTTGGTAAAGAAAGATGGTTTACCAGAAGTTGCCCGTCAAATTATTGACGATTTGAAATGGGATTTTAATGTTTCTTACGACGAAAAAGACGCCGTAGGAAGACGTTACAGAAGACAGGATGCGCTGGGAACACCATTTTGCATCACAGTCGATCATCAAACGCTTGAAGATCAAACGGTCACGATACGTCATAGAGATACCATGCAGCAAGACCGAGTTAAAATCTCTACATTGAGGTCCATTATAGAGAATGAAGTATCTATGAAGAATTGGTTGATGAGAGCCCTTTGATAGCCAAATTTTATTTTATAAAACCATAAGCCTAGTCATTTAAACTAGGCTTTTTTATGTGAATTTTCTAAGATTATTGCTAAAAGTGGAAAATATTTCAGACGTTTTAAGGGCTTCAAATTTGAGGTTGGCCAATTGCTCATCTTGAATAGGATAGGCGCGATTCAGTAGCTGTAGAAAAATGAACCAATTTAAGGCTGCTGTTTCCATCAGAATTGTTATATCGGTTATTATTTTTTTCAGCTCTGGATGGCTGTTTTCTTGAGGTAGATTTTGTTTTCTGCGATAACTTCTTTTAGGAAGATTGTTTCTTAACTCCGAGATTAAAGCGTAGGAAAGTCTACTAAAGACGATGTCGACTATCCATCTTCCGCAAATTTCGGGTTGGGTTTTCAAGTCTTTCCAATCAGCCGTATGTATCTTGAAAAGAGTAGTAAAAAAATTGTCTGGAAACGTCTTAATCCACAAGAACGACTTTTCGCTGGTTTGATTTATTAAGTACTGTATGAACTCAGATTTCATTGCCTCTTTGAAGGTGTTGAATCCACACGATTCAGCAGCAAGCTCTTCAAGATGTTGGTTTTCGGCCCAGTTAAGAATGTGCTGTGCAACTTTTGAAACTTTAATAACGCCAACCCCTAACCAGCCATTTTCTTTAGCAAGTACAAAGATTTTGCAGGTTTCAATAAACGCGCCCATTTCGATTACTTTGATAGATTCGATAGGTTCTTGTGGCGATTTCAAGGCAGCAATAGTTGGGCTTTCATACGCTTGAATGATTGCTGGCGGAATTTTCGAGAATTTTGAAATGGTTTGCAGAATATTCAACAACCAGTAGTCAGATTTTCCTTCATAACCGAGTATTTTGTGAACACCACTTAGAGGAAAAACGAATTGTTGATTATCCAGCCTAAAAACGGGAATCTTTGCGTCTGCGATGTTTAAAAGCAGGTTTTTAGAGCCAAATTCAATAGCAGTCAATTGTGAATTCATTTTTTTATTGCATATAAATTGAGCCAGTCTACTATTGATTTTTCTTTTTCCTCAGCAGGTACAACGGTTGGCTTTGTCTCTTTTGTTTTCGTGGGCAGGTTTGTAAAAATACTGATGTTTTTGTCATAGGTTTTAATGCGTTTGATGATGTACCACGCAGTTTTTTGGGTAATGTTGAGTTCAAGCCCAAGCGCAACAGAAGTCATCTTACTTTTTTTATCTACCAGCAGCCATATCGCGATGAACCATTTTTGCAAATCAATTTTCGAATTGTGGAAAATCGTTCCGGTTTTTACATTAAAGTACTTGCCTGTTTTTTTGCATTTATAAGTATTGTTTGGGCATTTGTAAACCTTTGAACTGGCATCAAACGGACTAACCACGTGAAGATTCCAACGCAATGCTTCCAAATGATTAATGCAGCTTTGCTCGTCAGGGAAATTGTTTTTTAAAGCAGAAAGGGTGTCGAAAATTTGGTCTTCCATTAAGCATTAAAATTAGCGGTCTAAAATAGTGTAAATAAATATATAAATCCAATTTTTTTTAATCCGATTAACGTAAAAAACTCAATCTGGTTGCAGTTCAACGAATTTTTTTGCCGTTAATAAAATAATGTTAACAATCTGATGAATTCTATTAACATTCGTGATTTTGGTTGCGCAAAAAATGTAATTTAGCCTCGATATTTTTATATCAACAGCTGCCCCCAAGCTACCCAATATTAAACCCGCCAATGCTTTTGCTATTTAATTAGTAAAGCCATTGATGAAACATTCCTATATCATTATTGATGACAGCGCGGAAAGCATTTTGAAGACTTTGTCAGTAACGGCAAAGTTTCAGAATTTGCAATTTTTGGCTTCGGCTAATTCATACCATCAAGGTTTGGATTTGATTCTTGAACACCATCCCGCGTTGGTTTTTCTCGAAATTAACCCTGATAATAAAGAAAGCAATTTATCCTTGTCGTTAATTAGCGAGTTGTACCGTTTCCTGAATATAATTCCCAAAATCATTATTACTACTAATAATCCAGCCTCGGCACTGGAAGCTATTCAGTATGGGGCTTTCGATTATTTACCTAAGCCAATCGACGGGAATGCGCTCAGGAAAACACTAATGAAATTAGAGAAGATAAGCGGGCAATCACCCCCTTTTCCAATCAATAATCAAATCAGTTCGAGTTCCATCACAACGAGTTTTTCAGAGAACCCATCTGATGTGAGTTTGCCAGTTTTCAAAAATATTGATACCGAAGCTTCAAATAGCTCTGAGGAGGCAATCCCGGATTCGTTGCCAGAAGCTATTGACGATTCAGATGTCGTACCGTCTGAAAATGAAGAAACAACGGAAGATTTGGCCATTGTAAATTCAGAAGACACCGTCAAATCTAAAGTTTCCGAAGATATTGAAGCCGCTGATTTTAAAGAAAAACCTCTTATTATCTGTGTAAAATCTTATGGCGATTATCGTTTTATTGAAGCCAAGGATATATGTTATTTGCAGGCAGACAATAATTCTACAGATATTCACTTGTACAACGGCGAGATGATTACTGCTTTTAAAACTTTAAAGCATTTCGAAAACGTTTTGCGTTCTCCATTTGTACGGATTCACAACAGTTACATTGTGAACATAGATTACGTATCTAGAATTCATACCGGAAATTCTGTTTGCTATATTAAAAACACCACTACCAAATTACCCTTCTCAAAATCTTACAAAGAGAATGTTGATGCCATCATCAATAGCATTACAAAAGGCAATTATTTAGAGATTTAGCCCAAATCGTCATTTTCATCCACAAGAATTTGACGTTCATCCACTATCAAACAGATACGTTCTACCATAAACGCCCGAAAACACTAGGCGTAACGAGACATGCTGTGTAGTTTTACATCGTGAATCTGTGATAGGTTCGCATGAAAGTGAAGTTAAACACAACAATTATAAAAGTCTCAAATTATGAAAAAAGCAATCTTAACATTCGGATTATTTTCTTTAATGATGATCCTTACTTCTTTTACTAGTCCTATTGGTGGAGGAACGGCAGGTCAAGTTACTAGATTAACTGACATCGGCGGCGGAACAGCTGGACAGGTTACAAGATTAACTGATATTGGTGGTGGTACTGCTGGACAGGTTACAAGATTAACTGATATTGGTGGTGGTACTGCTGGCCAAGTTACAAGATTAACTGATATTGGTGGAGGAACAGCTGGACAGGTTACCAGATAAAAGTAAAATACATTGTATTTGACATAGGCTATCTTCGATAGCCTTTTTTATTTGATAAGAATTAGTATTTTTGAAAAAAACAACTTTTGAAAGAAAGGATATATATATATTTATTTTTTATTTTTTTGGTAAGTTGTTCCAAAGATAAGAAAGGTCATAATCAGGAGTCAGACAATGCCCAATTGGATTTTTATCTAAATCAGCTCTCTCAGCCAAATGAATCGCAAAAGGAAAAACTGTATTTTAGCAACAAAATCTTTCAATTTTTAAAAAACCGAGAAAATTCAAATTACACCAGAAGTAATTTGCTTAAAGTCGTTGAAGTCTACGATCAGCTTAACGAGTTCAATAATTTACAGATTTCCAACCGAATGCTGCTGAAGAACTCTTTGGCATCCAATGATACTATATACGTAGGCTTTTCTTATTATTATTTCGGGCAAAGATCATATAAACGAAGTGTGTACGATAGTGCATATCTTTACTATTCTAAGGCTGAGAAAATTCTTACAAAACATAACAACAATAATATCCTCGGTAATCTGTATTTAAATAAGTCGTCAATTCAATTAAATTATAACGACTATTTAGGAGCAGAGAATTCCGCCACGAAAGCCTTAAAATACTCACGTATAGAAAAAAATTTGTTGTGTCAGTATGATGCATACACTAACTTAGGAATAGCATCAATTGGCAATGAGAATTATGAAAAATCTATAGAGTACCATACCAAAGCTCTTCAGTTAGCTGAAGAAAACAAACTACATCCCGAATATTTTTTGAGAGAGATTTCGCTTAATAATATTGGAAATTGCTATCAGAATTTAAAGGTGTACTCCAAGGCGATAAAGTCATTCGAGAATGCTTTACTCAATAAAAAACTGAAATATTCCAAGCCGGTGGTTTATTCAACACTGTTGGATAACCTTGCATATTGCAGGTTCAAAAATGGAGAAAAGAAAAATCTTGAAAGTTTATTTTTGGAATCATTGAGAATTAATGACAGTCTAGACTTAGATTCAAAAATAATTTATTCAAAAATACACCTTTCCGAGTTTATTTACGAAAGGGACACTGTCCGGTCACAGCACTATGCAAAAGAAGCACTAGATATAGCCAAGAGAACAAAAAACTCAAATGATTTGCTGATTTCTTTAAAACAAATCTCCTTGGTTGAACACAAAGATGCTGCGCAATATTCGAAAGAGTACATAAAAATTAGTGACAGTTTACAAAAAGAAGAGCGCAAAGCCAAAGACAAGTTCGCCCGCATCGCTTTTGAAACCGATGAGATTATTCAACAAAAAGACAAACTTACCGAGCAAAACCGCACCTTACTTTATTTCTTTATTGGCACGTTGTTTTTAGGTATTTTACTTTTCGTGATTAGAACCCAAAGGGCTAAAAATAGAGAGCTTTTGCTCAAGCAACAACAGCAAAAAGTAAACGAGGAGATTTACAATTTGATGATTTCGCAACAAGCAACGATTGAAGAGAATAGGGTTAAGGAGAAAAAGCGAATCGCTCAAGAATTACATGACGGCGTGTTGGGCCGTTTGTTCGGAGCCCGGTTGAATTTAGACAGTTTGAATAGGTTTAGCGACGAAGAATCCATCAACAACAGATTCAATTATTTAAACGAACTTAAGAATATTGAACAGGACATTCGCGAAATTTCCCACGATTTGAACCGCGAGAAATATGTTTTGATTAATAACTTCGTAGCTATTGTCAGTAATTTATTAGAAGAACAGTCTAGTTCTTTTGATCCTATTTTAACATCCTCGCTCGACGAAAGTATCAAGTGGGACAAAGTTGCCAACACTGTCAAAATTAATTTGTATCGCATCCTTCAAGAATCGCTGCAAAACATCAATAAATACGCAAATGCAAAACATATCACAGTAGAGTTTAAAAATCAAGACAATCATATTTTACTTACAATAACAGATGACGGAGACGGATTTGACGTAAATACCAAAAAACGCGGAATCGGCCTCCAAAATATGCAATCTCGAGTGGCGGAATGCGAAGGTACTTTCGAGATCAAGTCGAAAAAAGGAAAGGGAACCCAAACCACGGTTTCAGTGCCGATGGAAAAGAAAACAATCGAAGCTGAATGAACAAGGAGTCCTTAAATATACTGATCGTAGATGATCATCCGGCGATGATTGAAGGTTATAAAAGCATTTTGGCTTCTGCATATCCTTTGTCGAAATGGATAATCACCGAAGTACACAATTGCGAACTGGCCTATTATCAGCTTACAAAAGAGAATGCTTTTTTTGATATAGTATTATTAGACCTTGCGCTTCCTGCTTATGAACCCGCCAAGATTTTTTCTGGCGAAGATTTAGCTAAGCTAGCTAGAAAAGTTTCTCCTTCCACCAAGCTAATGATGCTGACCTCTCATACAGAAGCTTTCATTCTCTATAACCTACTAAAGAAAATTAATCCAGAGGCCGTTCTGGTCAAGAGTGATTTTAAGTCTGAGGAATTCCTCAAGGCTTTCGAAACGATTTTTCAAGACGGAACTTATTACTCACAGTCAGCTCAGAAAAGTATCCGAGAAGTCGGCATCAACAACCATGCACTCGACACTTACGACAGACGAATCATTTCATTGTTGGCCAAAGGCATTAAAACCAAAAATTTGCCTGATCACGTAGGGCTTTCGCTGAGCGCTATCGACAAAAGAAAGGCACAAATCAAAGAGTTTTTCGAAATTCAAAAAGGCAATGACGAAGATATTTTGAGAGAAGCCCAAAAAAGAGGGTTGATTTGAGTTAACAAATATTGCAGGAAATCTACAACTTCAATAGCTCAAATCACAAGAACTTTATAAGTTGAATTTTATAAAGTAAAAATGAAGAAAATTATACTATTTATTTTATTTTTTATCGCTCTTTTTAGTTGTAAAAAAACACCACCAGGGCATTATTATGCCGACAAAAAAATCGATGACTTAATTGATAAAGCCGCAAATTTAGATTTAGATGCAGACACTAGAAATAAATGCAACGTTATAGCTCTAAATCAACTTATAGACTCAAAAAATGATTCACTAAATTGTTTAAGATTAGTTAAAGTTGCAAAAAATTTTGGAACATTAAATGAATGGAAGAATTTAAGAGTTACAGCTGAAACGATTTTAGAAAGGAGCACTCGAAATCACAACCAGTATTTTATAGGTCAATCCTACAGGTATTTGGGTTACTATTATGAGAATAGAAGCATCAATGATAGTGCCTTTTATTTTTTTTCGAAAGCGGAGAAAATCTATGCCTCCTTAAAAAATTTCAAGGAAACATGTAAAATACATATAGACAAATGTCTACTTCAATATTATACTAATGATTATCTAGGAAGTGAGGTTTCTGCGATAAAGGCTCTGAAAATTGCAAAAAACAATAATTTAATTGAATCTGAATATGACGCATATATTTACTTATATATGAATTCAATTCAGCTTCAAGATTTTTTGTCAGCAATAGAATATGGTAAAAAGTCACTACAATTAATTCAGAAACATTCAGCTTTTTTTAGGCCACAAGATATTGCATTCTCGCTTAGAGTTATTGGATGTTCATATTTTAGTGTTGGAAAAACCAATGAAGCACTCAAATATTATGAAATGGCATTGGATAAAAAACTTTGCTGTCATAGGTATTCAGTTACGTATACGGGCTTATTGGATAACTACGCGCTAGCTTTATTTCAATTACAAAGATTCAATAAAGTAGAAAAACTGCATTTAAGAGCAGCAAAAATCCGAGATTCCTTAAATATAGATCAAGGTAAAAACATGAATAAAATTTTCCTGTCAGAATATTATTTCCAAACTAATCAAAAAGAAAAGGCAAAGTCGTACGCAAATCGAGCCTTATCACTTTCTAAAGAATTTTGCTCGCCTAACGATGTGCTATTCAGCCTCAAACAACTCTCCAAAGTCGACCCCAAAAACGCCCTTAAATATTCTCAAGAATATATCCGGATTTCAGATAGTATGCAACAACTTGAACGCGAAACCCGCAATAAGTTTGCAAAAATTGCCTACGAGACCGACGAAATCATTAAGGAAAAGCAGAGTGCCGAGAAAAAAAATCGCATCATTTCAGCTACTGCTTCTGGGTTAATCCTTGTACTTGTTTTGCTTTTAATTATTATCCTGCAACGGGCCAAGCAAAAACGGCTAGAGCTCGAACAAGTGCAACAAAAGGCCAATGAAGAAATCTACAATTTACTACTCGACAAACAAAATAAAATTGATCGTGGTCGCAGAATCGAAAAGAAGCGAATTGCCCAAGATTTGCACGATAGCGTTCTGAACAGGCTCGCATCCACGCGTTTGAATTTGCACAACATCGCTGAGAATCCTGATGCACAGAAACTTCAAAAGTGCCTTCCATTTATCGATGGTATTCAAGACATCGAGAAAGAAATCCGCAACATTGCCCACGATTTGAACAGAGGAGCGTTTTCCAATGCGATTAGTTTTCTAGAAATAATTGAGTCGTTTATTGAAGACCAGCAAACCTTAAGCAACCGCAAACAACATCTGGAGATTGATCCAGCCATAGACTGGGAACTGCTTTCGAGTAACAAAAAAATACATATCTTTAGAATCCTGCAAGAAGCCTTTCAGAACATCAACAAACACTCTGGCGCAAAGAGCGTGATGGTGAGTCTTTTAAAACGAGACGAACACATTTTACTGGAAATTTTTGATGATGGCGACGGTTTCTCGTTCAACGAAAAGAAAAAAGGAATAGGTTTGCAAAATATATTTTCAAGGGCACATTCGTGTGGCGGTTCAGCGCAAGTTAAGTCGCGAGTTCACGAAGGCACTACAGTAATTGTAAAAATACCATTATAAAAATACAACTATATGGCCACAGCGGTAAACATTCTCATTGTAGACGATCATCCTTTTATTATTGAGGCATATAAAAATGCCATTCGAGGATACAACTCCAAAGGCGCTTACGAATTTTCAATTACCCAAGCCAAAGATTGTAAAACTGGTTATGAAGCCATTACCGAAGCATCAGAACCTTTTAATATTGCCTTTTTTGATTTGAGTATGCCGGTCTATGAGGAAAAGGGAATTTTTTCAGGTGAAGATTTGGCGCTGCTCATCAAACGCGACATGCCGGATTGCAAGATCATTCTGCTGACCATGCATACGGAACTGCTGAAAATCAACACGATTATCAAGAACATCAACCCAAATGGGCTAGTGATCAAGAATGATTTAACTTTTGACGAGCTACTATTGGCGTTCGATAAAATTCTCAAAGAAGAAAATTATTATAGTCAAACCGTAGTGAAACTTGTGAGCCAAATACAATACGACAATATTGAGATTGATGCCTTCGATAAGCAAATTTTATTTCACCTTTCTAAAGGCACTAAAACCAAAGATATTCCGCAATACGTGCCGCTTTCTTTAAGTGCGGTAGAGAAGAGAAAACTCCACCTCAAAGATTTACTGGATATAAAAGACGGCAACGATATTGATTTGATTCGAGAGGCCAAAAATAAAGGCTTGCTATAGATTTTTATCACAAACCGTAATTAAAAATGTGGGAAACCGTAATCGTTTTTGAGGAAACCCTCAGCACTTAAAATGGAGTACTTTAGTAATTTAGCACTATGTTATTGAGGTAGTAGTCGTATAACATAAAACATCAATTTGTTAGTGCTCGATGATCTAATTAGGGAGCGATCAAAAACACTGACCAAACTTATAGAAAAAGCGGCAAATTAGGGAGCGCCGCTTTTTTTATACCCAAAAGTTTCAAATCCAATTATTAATTATTCATTATTAACTATTCATTGTCTAAGGCGTTCCAACCGCGGGCTTTCAGAGCAATTTTTGTGTTGGCCCGAGTCACTAAATGAATACCTTCACTCGCCTCAGTCATATGTCCAATCACAGTAAAATTTGGGTTGCCTTTTATTTTGTCGAAGTCGCCGATGTCGATGGTGAACAGTAATTCATAATCTTCGCCGCCGTTGATTGCTACGGTGGTGCTGTCAATATCGAATTCCTCGCAAACATTGATGAATTGAGGATCCAGCGGAATTTTATCTTCATACAAATTACAGCCTACTTCAGATTGTTTGCACAAATGAATAATCTCCGAAGACAAGCCGTCCGAGATATCAATCATCGAAGTCGGTTTCACTTCCAACGCATGTAATAAAGTGCGCACATCTTTTCTGGCTTCAGGTTTCAATTGCCGTTCAATCAAATAAGTATAGGCTTCCAAATCTGGTTGCGAATTGGGGTTTACCTGAAACACTTGTTTTTCACGTTCCAATACTTGCAATCCCATATATGCTGCACCCAAATCGCCGGTGGCTACCAATAAATCATTGGCTTTGGCGCCATTGCGATAAACAATTTCTTCTGCATCGGCTTCACCGATAGCGGTAATACTGATGATGAGCCCTTTTTGCGATGAGGTCGTATCGCCGCCAATCACATCCACTTTATATTCTTGTGCGGCAAGGGTAATTCCGGCAAATAATTCCTCCAAAGCTTCAAGCGGAAAACGATTGGATACCGCAACCGAAACAGTAATTTGCGTGGCTTTGGCATTCATTGCGCAAATATCCGACACATTCACCACTACCGCCTTATAACCCAAATGCTTGAGCGGCATATAAGCCAAGTCAAAGTGAACACCTTCAATCAGCAAATCGGTCGACACGACTACCTTTTTATCTTTGAAATCCAACACGGCTGCATCATCACCAATGCCTTTCAAAGTTGTCGGTTGGTGAATTTCAAAATGTTTGGTCAGGTGGTCAATCAGGCCAAATTCGCCCAATTGCGAAATACTGGTGCGTTGCGGGTTTTTATCTTCAATCATTTTTGAGCAGCTAAGTGCCTTAGTGCCTTAGTTGCTGAGACGCAAAGGTATTAAGATGACGTATTAATCCCAATAAAATTTGCAAGGCATTTACAACTGGTCGGTAAGATTTTAAATATCGTCAGAACCAGAAAAATTCCCATAAAAAAACCGGCCATTTTCGTAACCGGTTTTCTATTTATTTAATTTCGCACTCAGGCACTCAGGCACTCAGGCACTCAGGCACTCAGGCACTCAGGCAGGCGCTAATCATTCAACTTCAACACCGCCATAAACGCCTCCTGCGGAATCTCTACATTCCCCACCTGACGCATTCTTTTCTTTCCTTTTTTCTGTTTTTCCAAAAGTTTTCTCTTACGCGAGATGTCACCACCATAACACTTAGCGGTTACGTCTTTTCTGAGTGCTTTCACGGTTTCCCGCGCGATGATCTTCGCACCGATAGCCGCCTGGATCGGAATATCAAACTGCTGGCGCGGAATGAGTTCCTTGAGTTTCTCGGTCATTTTCTTGCCGATATTGTATGCATTGTCAGCATGAATTAAAGCAGATAAAGCATCTACTCCGTTTCCGTTCAGCAGCACGTCTACCTTTACCAGGTTCGAAGCGCGCATACCAATCGGGTGGTAATCAAACGAAGCATAGCCTTTCGAAACAGTTTTCAACCGGTCGTAAAAATCAAATACGATTTCCGCCAGTGGCATGTCGAAATTGAGCTCCACACGTTCGGTGGTCAGATAAGTTTGGTTGGTGATGATGCCACGCTTTTCAATACACAAACTCATGACATTTCCCACATAATCCGCTTTAGTGATGATGGTCGCCTTTATAAACGGTTCTTCCACACGGTCGAGCCTTGAAGGTTCAGGCAAATCCGAAGGATTGTTCACCACAATCGGCACATCGATATCTTTTTTAGTATAAGCCAGATACGATACGTTGGGCACCGTCGTAATTACCGTCATATCAAATTCTCGCTCCAAACGTTCCTGAATGATTTCCATGTGCAGCATTCCTAAAAACCCGCAACGGAAACCAAAGCCTAAAGCCGCCGAACTCTCTGCCTGAAAAACCAGCGAGGCATCGTTGAGCTGTAGTTTCTCCATCGAGTTGCGCAACTCTTCGTAATCTTCGGTATCTACCGGATAAATTCCGGCAAAAACCATCGGCTTCACATCTTCAAAACCGGTAATCATATTGGTGGTTGGCGTTTTGGCATCGGTAATGGTATCGCCTACTTTTACCTCTTTGGCTTCTTTAATTCCCGAAATCAGATAACCCACATCGCCGGTAGAAATTACATTTTTAGGAACTTGATTCAATTTCAAAGTTCCGACTTCATCTGCAAAATACTCGTTGCCGGTAGCCATAAATTTAATCTTCTGGCCTTTTTTGATTTCGCCGTTCACGACACGGAAAATTACCTCAATCCCGCGAAAAGGATTGTAGACAGAGTCAAAAATCAATGCCTGAAGCGGCTCGTTGGCATCGCCTTTCGGTGCCGGAATTCTTTCAATAATAGCAGACAGAATATTCTCTACGCCAAAACCGGTTTTCCCCGATGCGTGGATGATTTCCTCTAACTTGCAACCGAGCAAATCCACAATATCATCACTCACTTCTTCCGGATTCGCACTAGGTAAATCTACTTTGTTGAGCACCGGGATAATTTCCAGATCGTTTTCCAGCGCCAGATACAAGTTAGAAATGGTCTGTGCTTGAATGCTCTGGGCCGCATCAACAATCAGAAGCGCACCTTCACACGCGGCAATTGAGCGAGAAACTTCATAAGAGAAATCTACGTGTCCGGGCGTATCAATCAGGTTCAAGATGTAATCTTCACCTTTATATTGATATTCCATCTGAATCGCGTGACTCTTAATGGTAATCCCGCGTTCGCGTTCCAAGTCCATATTGTCGAGCAACTGCGCCTTTTCCTCTCGGGCGCTCACGGTTTGGGTAGCACTGAGCAGTCGGTCGGCCAGTGTGCTTTTCCCGTGGTCAATGTGCGCAATGATGCAAAAATTCCTGATGTGTTTCATGTGTCTTTTTATTTGGGCGTTGCCTTCGGCCGGGCTTTTCGCACTCGCTTTTTTGCTGGTTAAAGTAATGCTCTTATTCTTAAAAATTACCTGACTGTCACTGGCAGTCCTCCTCTTAACCTCAAATGCAAAAAGAGCTCAAACAATGCTGCAATCCCTAACGCCGATAAGAACTAGCCCGCAAATATAGTCCAAACTTCATCAGCCTCAAAGCCCAGACAAACAAAAGAACCGAATTACTAATCCGCAAGTAACTCAGGCACTCAGGCACTAAGCTGCTCAGGCACTTCCCTAAGGTTGGTCGAAAACAGCGCTGAATTCACTATTTGAGTTTGCTGCAAAACGAACTGGCCGGTTGTCTCGGTTTTGCAACTCGAAATTACCATTGACCGTAAATTTCACTTCCGTGCCTTTGTAACCGGTCAGATAGCGCACTTCAATTTGATACAAACTGTCTTTCACCAAGGGTTTCATTTCCAAATCAGATTCCCAAGATAGCGGGCTGTCAGCGCCTCTGATTCCGACCTTTTCTATATTTTTCACTTTGGAAACATCAAGTGTATAGGTCACTTTCTGGAGTTGGGTTTTTTGTACACAAGCGCTCATGAGTAATGAGATAAATGCTAGTAAAATAATATTTGTTTTCATTGTTTTTTCAATTTTAGCGTAAGTAAATAATCCAGCCCGAACCGACCAGAGCCGATAGCCATATTCACTAATGCAACCCATAAGAATCCGAGCGCAGGCAGCATGTTCCACAATCCGGCATTAAACTGTTGGGCAAAAATCGCCACAAGCATCGTACAGAGAATCAGAAAGGAAAATACTCTAGTCTGAAAGCCCAGCAACAACGCCAATCCGCCAACAGCTTCGGCAAAAGCACCCATCCAGGCCAGAAAAGCCGGAAACATAGCGAATAAGCCGCCGTATTGGGCCACATCGTTCGGAAACCAAAAGGCCACTTCAAAGAACCCAAGGTTTTTTTCCTCCGGTGACCAAGGCAGCCCAAATTTCGCCGCGCCAAAATCTGCGGTGAGCAAATAGCCACAAATAATACGCGGAACGGTTAACAAGATTTCTTGAAAGAGATTCTGTTGTAAAGTCGGTGCCCACAACCGGTAAAATAGTTTTTTCATGATTAAAGTATTTAAAGCTTCCTACAATAAGTTTCCGTTTCCAGTCCGTTTTGAATTAGCAGCGTATTTTGCTTTTCCGATGTTTTTGACGCTTCCATTTCCCGATATTTTTGCGATGATCTTTTGGTCAACGTTCACTAAGATGTTGCCGTTTCCGCTGCCTTTTATTTCGGCTGTTTTAACCATGAGCTCACCGGCAGAAATAGTTCCGTTACCAGAGCACGACACATCCAACAGGTCTACTTTTCCTGAGGCTTTGATGGCGCCGTTGTCTAGATTTTCCAAGCGCAAATAACCTCCTATAGCATTATTCACAACGATGACCGCATTCGAATTGTTCTTGATTACAGAAGCTTCGGGCATGGTAATTTTAATAAGCACATTCGTGTCTTCGATATACATTTTGTTGTCTCGATTTCCTCTGAAAGCTATTTTAAGTTGGTATTCCGTTGGGTTTTCCTCGAAAGCCAAGAGCGGGAAAAGGTTGTCGTCTATCACTACCGATATCGACCAAACCTTGCCGATTTCTATCTCGACCCGACCATCCAAATCTTCAATGGCAACTTTGTCAAAGCCTTTATAAGGATAAGAACGTTCGATCAATTTTCCCGAACCTCGGGTTTGTGCGTGAATACATGCTGAAGTCAGCAACAAAAGCAGCGTTAATTTGATTTTTTTCATAAAGATTGATTTTTATGATAGGCTACTTGCGCAGAAAACCTATCGATTAATGATTGAAACTCGTTTTTAAGGAATGTAGGTCATGCCCAGATTCAAATCGCCCTTGACCTTTAGCGAAACTGAAGCATACTGATCGCCGGTATTTTCGATAAGCAACGCGGTGTTTTTGGGTGTTTTGAGATAAATCTTTTCTTGCGGTTCTACTAAAACCGGATCCAGAGCAACGCCATGGAATGACTGGTAAACTTTCAGCACGGTAACACCTTCGTTTTTGAGATGGGTGCGGAAAATACCATGCTGGTTATTACCCAAGACAAAAGTATCTCGAGGTTTAATAGACGTGTTGGAATTCAGTGAGCCAATAATCCCGCAGGAAAAAATACTGAAAGCCAAAAATGCTATGGCTAAACTTTTCTTCATCGTTTGAATATTTGTGTTTTGATGAAGCAAAAGTGAAGCAATCTGAACCCTGACGCGCTTCAGATTATGATATGAGACCTAATTTATTTATGAGCCACTGCAGTATTCTTTCGGTGAAACGCCCGTATTTTTCTTGAACGCTCGGTTAAAGGTGGCTTTGGAGTTGAATCCGCAGTCGTATGCGATACCTAAAAGGGTCGACTTTTTTTGTGCGCCTTGTTGCAGCATCTTCTTCACCGCTTCCACGCGGTAGTGATTAATCAGGTCATTGAAGTTCATCTCGAAACCTTGATTGATGGCTTTAGAAACAACTGAAGCATTGGTCTGGAGTTGCTTTGCGATATCCGAAAGGGTCAGCTCCGGGTTTTCGTAGAGTTTTTCTTCGGTCAGTAGTTTTTCGATTTTCGCTTTCCAAGACTCGACTTCGAAGGTGTTTTTTTTCTCCGAATCTACTTCGGTTTCAATTACCGCTGGAGCATCGAGGTTACTTTCGCTTAAAACCAAGATAGCATGTTGGCCCACCGAAGGCAACTGAAAAGGAATCGTGGTCTGCACCGAATTCGAATAACCGGAAAGAGCGATATAAAATGTAATCAGCGAAAAACAAAGAAAAAACCACCAACTGCCTGTATAGGTTTTCATTTCAGGATAAAAAACCCCAATCAAATCAAACACCATTGGCAGCAAAAGCATTAACAAAAAAGCGATCAGATAATTTTTGATCCAGCGAAACAAAATGCTTTCGGCATAACTGGTGTAATGAAAAATCAGATTCTTATAGGCGTTATAAAATCGGATACTCAAAATCAGATAATACACCATCGAGGCCAAACCCAAATATTGGTACCAAGAGTCAAAATCTTTATCGGATTGATCGGCATAGAAGTAATAGCCTTTATAGATGAAATAATCGTAAGCCCACAAAGACACCATATAGATGAGGTAAAGCAATCCGGGAACAAAATGCAGCAGCAACCGATGGTTCAATCGAAAAGCCGGGTTCAATAAACTCTGTGTATAAAAATAGAGCAACGGCCCCATCAGCAGCAATTGTTGGAACGGCACATAGAACAGAATGTCGCGATACGGCTGATGGTCATACCAACCGGCAAAACCGAGCATCCAAGGCGCAATATATAAGGAGCACAAAATCAGGAAAACTCCGAGCCAGATATTGGATTGAATTTGCAAGCGGAAACCTTTCCAGAACAGCAGTAAAGCATACAAGACTCCGTGGACAAACGGAATAAGTAGCAAAGAAGAATAAAAGCCAAACTCGAAAAGCATAATGAAATTTAGCGAAAGATACTAAAACCAATGCTGTTATTCCAAACCTGAGAAACCAACGCTAAAAAATGTTTACTTTTGCCTCTTGAATTCGAAATCTGTTGCCGAATGGTCAAAATAGGAAACATAGAACTACCCGATTTCCCGCTATTGCTTGCTCCTATGGAAGATGTGAGCGATCCGCCGTTTCGCAGGTTGTGTAAAATGCATGGCGCCGATTTGATGTTCAGCGAGTTCATTTCTTCTGAAGGGCTCATTCGCGATGCAATTAAAAGCAGGCAAAAACTCGACATTTTTGATTATGAGCGCCCGGTCGGCATTCAAATTTTTGGTGGCGACGAAGAAGCGATGGCACTGTCTTCTAAAATTGTTTCTACGGTAAACCCTGATTTGATTGATATCAACTTTGGTTGTCCGGTCAAGAAGGTAGTTTGCAAAGGTGCCGGCGCAGCAGTTTTGAAAGATGTCGATTTGATGGTCAAACTCACCAAAGCGGTGATTCGAAGTACCGATTTACCGGTCACGGTCAAAACGCGTTTGGGCTGGGACGAGCACATGATCAACATCGACGAGGTAGCTGAAAGGTTGCAGGATATTGGCGTTCAAGCGCTATCGATTCACGGAAGAACGCGTGCGCAATTATATAAAGGAGAAGCCGATTGGTCGCACATCGCGCGCGTGAAAAACAATCCGCGTATTACGATGCCTATCTTCGGGAACGGCGATGTTGATTCGGTCGAAAAAGCACTCGAATATAAAAACCGCTACGGAGTCGACGGCATTATGATTGGCCGCGCGGCAATAGGTTATCCGTGGATTTTCAACGAAATCAAACACTACGCAAAAACAGGAGCACATTTACCAAAACCTACTATCGAAGACCGCGTGGAAGCCGCCAGAAATCACTTGATTTGGGCCATGGAATGGAAAGGCAAACATACCGGAATTGTCGAAACCCGCAGACACTACACCAATTATTTCAAAGGCATTCCGAACTTCAAAGAATACCGCACGCGCATGGTGACTAGCGACGAACCAGAACCGATTTTTCAAGCGTTTGAAGCTGTGCTGGAGAAATTTAGCGGAATGGAAATTTCCTAAGAGCTATTTCAGTTTTCTCTCTTTTAAAAGTTGCTCCACTTCTTGCAAATTGTGCTGAGGTTTCTGGGTCAGTTTATAAGCGATGAACAACGGTATCAAAGTGAATAATCCCCAAGTGTGTTTCACAACACTATAAACAACGATTCCAATCAGAAAGCCAATAAACAAAGCGGTTGTGATTGAAGCTGTTTTGATTTTTTTATATTCCTGCAAGAGCTCTTGATCGTTGAGTTCGGATAGGTTTTTAGATTCCATTTTCTTTAACACTTTAGTTAAGGTACAATACTAGAAAGTTTCCAACAATTTTTTAGTCACGCGGCTCGAAGCAATCCAAGAGGCCAACACGCCCAAAAGCACTATCGTTGCTAGCACAATCAATACATTTTCAAGCGAAAACACCACCGGATAAGCGAGCGTCGGAGTGATCATAATAACCTGAAAACGTTGTTGCAACAATACCACGACAATCCCCAATCCAAGGCCAATCAATCCGCCGATGACCGATAACAGCGTGCCTTGGAGCAAAAATATTCTCCGCAAATCGGCCACTTCTGCCCCGATATTGAGCAAGGTTTTTAGGTTGCTTTTTTTGTCGAGAATCATCATAATCAACGCACCAATTAAGTTGAACAACGCTACAATGATTACTAAAGTAAAAATCAAATACACCGCGATGTTTTCGGTGTTAAGCATTTTATAAAGGCTATCGTTGAGTTGGGCGCGGGTTTTCACCGTGATTTTTTGTCCCATGATTTTTTGCAGTTCACCCATCACGGCGCTTTGGTCGGCGCCTGCTTTCAATTTGAACTCAAAGGCCGAAATCTGGTTGGGTTTGAATTCCAGCAAAGCTTGGGCTAGGCCTAAATCTGCGAAAACGTACTTCGAGTCTAAATCTTCGCTGATGGCATAAATCCCGACCGGAGCCAGTTTGCATTGATTAAAAGCGCTCTCGGGGTTTTCAATAGCGCCTTTGCCGGCTTTCGGGACAAACACTTCAAACGGATGGTTGAAATCAAACAAACCGAGCGACAATTTCTGGCTGATGCCGTAGCCGACGACCACCTGATTGGTGTTAGGTTCAAACCATTGCCCTTGAAAAATGCTTTGCTGTACCGGATTCACTTGGCTAAAAACCGAATCCACACCTTTAAGATAAGTTACTTGTTCTTTGCCGTCGAATAGAAATAGTACGCGTTCCTCGATCACTTTACTGCTCGCGGCAATACCATTGATTTTTTTGATTTGCGCTTCCTGTTCGGGCGTGACCTGAAAAGATTTGCCCAAAACGCTGCTCATTTTCAAATCCGGATCAAAGGCATTGCTAAACGAAAGGCTGAAATCCTTGAGTCCGCTAAACACCGAAAGCACCACGAAAAGCGCCATCGCCCCGACAATAATCCCGACTGAAGCGATGCCATTGATGATGTTGATCGCGTTGTTTTTGCTCGCGCTCCGAAGGTATCGTTTGGCTATGTAAAGCGGGAAATTCACTTAGGCTTTTCTGCGTCGTTCGAGCAAATCGCGGTTCTCGATAGGGTTTTCTTTGGCCGATAAGGCGTTGTCGATTTTCTCGATATAGTCCAACGAATCATCAATAAAGAAAGTCAGGTTGGGCACTTTGCGCAGTTGCAATTTTACGCGCTGGGCCAAATCGTGTTTGATCAGCGGTGTGTTCGACTTGATTGCCGCCAAAGTTTCTGCTGCTTTTTCCTGCGGGAAGATGCTCAAATATACCGTAGCGACCGACAAATCCGTGGTGACACTTACTTTTGAAACCGAAATTACGAGGTTCTGAATATGGTTCTTACGGACTTCTCCTTGCAAAATATCCACAAGGTCTTTCTGTATCACGCCGCCAATTTTTTTCTGTCTGTTAGTTTCCATGGAGCAAAAGTAATGAAAAAGGTGCTGAGGCACTAAGTTTTTTAGAAGCTGTTTCCGGCTATTCGCTATATCTTCCGCTCTGCTGCGCGCCGCGAAAGGATGCCGCTGCTATCCGGGCTAGGTTTTTTCGGAAGGTTAGGGCTTCTGTTTCCACCACAAAAACGAAAAATCCCTATATTTGACCCATCAACCAGTCTGAATACGGGGTGTCTCAGACACTCAGACACTCAGGCACTCAGGCACTCAAAATGAGAAAAATAGAACACATCGGCATCGCTGTCAAAGACCTGGAAGTATCCAACAACATTTTCGAAAAACTCTTTGGCGCGCCGCCATACAAATCTGAAGCCGTGGAGAGCGAAGGTGTGTTGACTTCCTTTTTCCAAAACGGACCCAATAAAATAGAGCTTTTGGTCGCCACCAATCCGGAAAGTCCAATTGCTAAATTCATCGAAAAGAAAGGCGAAGGCATCCATCATATCGCTTTCGACGTCGCAGACATTCACGCAGAAATCAAACGATTGCAAGACGAGGGCTTTATCGTGCTCAACGAAACTCCCAAAAAAGGTGCAGACAATAAACTTGTAGCTTTTCTGCATCCGAAGTCCACCAATGGTGTTTTGATTGAACTTTGTCAGGACATACAATAATAAGAGCTACTCTGTTTGGGTTGCTTAATAGATAAAATGCAACAAGTCAACAATTCTATTTGGTGCGAATGAAAATTAGTGCTAATATTGCAACCTCAATCTAAACAGCGCCTTGAACAATCAATCGCTTTTTAGTGCTGCCCAAAGCAGTTTGGTCCTATAGCTCATTCGGTTAGAGCAACTGACTCATAATCAGTAGGTGCTTGGTTCGATTCCAAGTGGGACCACAAAAAATAAGGCTTTCAGACGAAGGTCTTTTTTTTCGATACTCAGATGATCGGTCTTTTTACGATGAGGATTTGAGTTCAATATTATTTTAAAGTTAAGAAATAGGAAAGCCTCTAGTACTCAATGGGGAGTTTTTGAATATTAAGAGAAAAAAATTTTGACGAAAGGAATTTTTATTTACTTTTACGACCTATGAAAATTGTCCCAGCAATATTTTTAAGTATTATATTCCTTATCGGAGCTCACGCTACAGCAGCGCCACAAGGTCCACCGCCGCCAGGAGTTCCGCCACCGGGTCTTCCTATTGACGGTGGTGTCATTTTGCTATTAGTGGCAGCTCTGGGATACGGTCTATACAAAGTCAATCAACGCATACAACATAAAAAAAATCCGGTATAACACCGGATTTTTTCTTTTTATAGGTATTTACTGGCGCAGTTGGTGCAATCGGGCCACATATTTCCCAATCACATCAAATTCTAAATTTACCCGCGAACCGATTTGCAGGTTTTTAAAATTGGTATGTTCAAAAGTATAGGGTATAATCGCCACACTGAACTCGTTGGCTTTAGAATCTACTACTGTCAGGCTAACTCCATTCACAGTAATCGACCCTTTCTCTATAGTAATGTTTTGTTGTCCCTGATTATACTCAAAAGTAAAATACCAACTTCCCTCAGCCGAGACGATACTTTTGCAGGTTCCGGTTTGATCTACGTGCCCTTGCACGATATGCCCGTCGAGCCGATCGCCGAGTTTCATCGCTCGTTCTAAATTTACTACTTCACCCGTTTTCCAATCGCTTAGGTTGGTTTTCAAAATGGTTTCGTGAATGGCCGTAACCGTATAGTGGTCTTCCTTAATGGCAACGACGGTAAGACAAACCCCGTTATGTGCCACGCTTTGGTCTATCTTGAGCTCGCCAGTTAAGCCGGAAGCTATCGTAAAGTCAAGATTTTGCCCCTTTTTTTTGATCTCTTCAATGGAGCCAAGGGTTTCGATAATTCCTGTAAACATTCTGGTTTTATTTTACTAAATTTGCCCGTCAAAATTAGCAATAAATAACCACAGCGCATGAAAAGAGCAGAAAATATCATCGTCGGAATTTCTATCGGGGATTTGAACGGAATCGGGAGCGAAGTCGTTCTGAAAACTTTCGAAGATTCTCGGATGCTGGAATGCTGTACGCCGGTTATTTTTGCCAATGTCAAGATCTTGTCGTTTGTCAAAAAAACGTTCGAATCTACTTCGATGCTTCACGGAATCGACCAACTCAGCCAAATCGTTCCCGGAAAAATCAACGTGCTGAACCTTTGGAAAGAAAGCGTTGAGTTGAATTTTGGGGTCAATGATGAAAATGTCGGAAAGTATGCCATCAAATCTTTCACAGCGGCAACCCAAGCCTTAAAAGAAGGTTTAGTCGATGTTTTAGTTACCGCACCCATCAATAAATACAACATACAATCTGAAGAGTTCAAGTTTCCTGGGCATACAGATTATTTAAATCAGGAACTCGAAGGCAATGCGCTTATGCTCATGGTGCAGGACAATCTTCGCGTCGGATTGCTTACCGATCATGTTCCGGTGAATGAAGTTGCCAAACAACTTACGCCAGAGCTCATCAGAAAGAAAATAGAAACGGTTCGCCAAACGCTTGTTCAGGATTTTGGTATCAACAAACCTAAAATTGCTGTGTTAGGGCTCAATCCGCACAGTGGCGACAATGGTGTGATTGGCAAGGAAGAAGTTGAGGTGATGATGCCGGTCATTCGCGATTTGTTTTCCAAAGGCAGTCTGGTTTTTGGGCCTTTTCCAGCGGATGGGTTTTTCGGAAGCAATCAATATGAAAAGTTCGACGCGGTCATTGCGGCTTATCATGACCAAGGCTTAATTCCTTTTAAAACCTTGTCGTTTGGCAAAGGGGTGAATTATACCGCCGGGCTCGATAAAATCAGGACTTCACCCGATCATGGAACGGCCTACGATATTGCAGGAAAAGGAATGGCAGACCACAATTCGTTCAAAGAAGCGGTTTACCTGGCGATCGATGTGTTTCATTCTAGGATTCAGCATCAGGAGATTAGCCGAAATCCGATGAAAATTAAGGAAAAACAGCTCGAGAAAAATAATCGCTAAAAAAAATCATTCAAGAGTTTTGAATGTTCAATTATTTTATATCTTTGCGCTCCCGAATCGCTCGGTCAAATTGTTGTTGTAATGAAGCAGTTAAATGAATTTTTAATTCCATTTGTGGGATTGAAGTTGGGCAAGCATCAATTTGAATATCAAATTAGCCAATCGTTCTTTGAGGATTTTGATTATGATGAATTTGAAGATTCTCAAATCAAAGTCAACATAACTCTGGAGAAAAAAACCACGCTGATGGAGCTTGGCTTCAAGCACCAAGGAACTGTAAAAGTGCCTTGTGACTTGACCGGAGAGCTTTTTGATTTACCTATCAAAGGGAAAATCAGGCTGGTAGTGCAGTTCGGAGAGCAGTTCAACAACGACAACGAAGAATTGCTGATTTTGCCGCACGGAGAATATCAAATCGATATCAAACAATACATTTACGAAATGATCGTATTGTCGGTTCCAAGCAAAAAAGTACATCCGGGGATTAAAGACGGCACATTGCAAACACCTGCTCTTGATAAATTAAAGGAACTATCCGTTAATCATCAGAAGCAACAAATAAAAGAAGAAGAAACGGACCCGCGCTGGGACCAACTAAAGAAACTATTAACGGATAAATAATACAGTAAAATGGCACATCCTAAGAGAAAAGTCTCCAAAACCAGAAGAGATAAAAGAAGAACGCATTACAAAGCAACCGTAGCTCAAATTGCTACTTGCCCAGTAACTGGAGAAGCGCATTTGTACCACAGAGCGTACTGGCATGAAGGCAAAATGTACTACAGAGGCCAAGTAGTGATTGACAAATCGCCGGTTGCGCTTGCGTAATTAAATCCCATGAATTACAACTGAACTCTCACCAAATGTGGGAGTTTTTTGTTGTTTATATTTATTAGAAATAAGCCCATCCCAAAAAAGGCTTTGTTTTATTATTTTTTGTAATTTCCACCCTTTATTAAATTCAGTGCATTTAATAAATTAATCGAGACTTATGAATACAATTACGGCCGCTATTACCGCTGTTGGCGCTTATGTTCCGGATTATGTGCTCACTAATCAAATTCTGGAAACCCTCGTTGATACCAATGACGAATGGATCACTACCCGAACGGGAATCAAAGAAAGAAGAATCCTCAAAGGCGACAAGCTGGGCACTTCCTACATGTGTATCAAGGCTGCCGAAGAATTAATTCGAAAAAGCGGAGTCGACCCTGCAGAAATCGATGCTGTACTGGTTTCTACCACAACGCCTGATATGCCCGTTGCAGCAACTTCCGTCTATGTGGCTACTCAAATCGGAGCGGTTAATGCATTTGCTTTTGATATCCAAGCTGCCTGTTCCGGATTTTTGTATGGAATGTCTGCGGCTTCAGCGTACATTCAATCTGGGCGTTACAAAAAGGTGCTTTTAATAGGTGCCGATAAGATGTCATCGATTATCGATTATACTGACCGTGCGACTTGCATTATTTTTGGCGATGGAGCTGGAGCTGTACTTTTTGAGCCAAACTACGAAGGTCTTGGTTTTCAGGATGAATACTTAAGAAGCGATGGTATTGGTCGTGAGTATCTTAAGATTGATGCTGGCGGATCTATGCTTCCAGCTTCTAAAGAAACAGTTGAAAACCGTCAGCATTACGTTTTTCAGGATGGTAAAACCGTGTTTAAATATGCTGTAACTGGAATGGCCGATGTGAGTGAGAAAATCATGCAAAGAAATAACTTGACCAAAGACACTGTAGATTGGCTATTAGCCCATCAAGCCAACCGCAGAATCATCGACGCTACTGCGGCCAGAATGGAACTCGACGAAAGCAAGGTATTGATTAATATCGAGAAATACGGAAACACCACTTCAGGCACTTTGCCTTTGCTCATGAATGATTTTGAGCATAAATTCAAAAAAGGCGACAATCTTATTTTTGCTGCTTTTGGCGGCGGATTTACTTGGGGTTCGATTTACCTCAAATGGGCGTACGACAAACAATAACACTAAATTAAAAACGAATATTATGGATTTAAAAGAAATTCAAAACCTTATCAAGTTTGTATCTAATTCAGGCGTGGCCGAAGTGAAATTGGAAACAGGCGATATCAAAATCACCATCAAAACCACGGTCGAAGGAAGCACACCTGAAATCACATATGTGCAACAAGCGCCCATTCAACAAGCTTTGCCACAAGCTGCTCCGGTAGCCGCCGCTCCAGCTCCTGCTGCTCCTGCTGCTCCTGCTGCTCCAGCCGCAGATGACACTTCTAAATACATCACTGTAAAATCGCCTATTATCGGAACATTCTACAGAAAACCAGCACCAGACAAGCCCGTTTTTGTGGAAGTAGGCGCCACAATTTCCAAAGGAGACGTACTATGCGTGATTGAAGCAATGAAACTTTTCAACGAAATTGAATCTGAAGTTGCTGGAAAAATTGTCAAGATTTTAGTTGACGATATGTCACCAGTAGAATTCGACCAGCCTTTATTCTTAGTTGATCCATCATAAATTATTTTAAATGCTAAATTTTGAATGCTATATTTTTAGTTATTCGAAGAATTTAAAATTTATAATTCAACATTTAAAATTATATAGAGATGTTTAAAAAAATATTAATCGCGAACCGAGGCGAAATAGCATTGCGTGTGATTCGTACTTGCCGTGAGATGGGAATCAAAACCGTAGCGGTTTATTCTACTGCTGATGCAGAAAGCCTTCACGTAAAGTTTGCCGACGAAGCCGTTTGTATTGGGCCGCCGCCGAGTAATCTTTCGTACTTAAAGATGTCAAACATTATTGCTGCAGCCGAAATTACCAATGCCGATGCTATCCATCCAGGTTATGGGTTTTTATCTGAAAACGCTAAGTTCTCGAAAATCTGTCAAGAGCACGGTATCAAATTCATTGGTGCTTCTCCGGAAATGATTGAAAAAATGGGAGATAAGGCCACTGCAAAAGCTACCATGAAAGCGGCAGGTGTTCCTTGTGTTCCGGGTTCTGATGGTATTTTGGAATCTTTTGAAGAAGCCGCTAAAATTGCCAAAGAAATGGGTTATCCGGTAATGCTCAAGGCTACTGCCGGAGGTGGCGGAAAAGGAATGCGCGCCGTTTGGAAAGCCGAGGACCTTCAAAAAGCTTGGGAAAGCGCCAGAATGGAAGCCGGTGCTGCCTTTGGTAACGATGGAATGTACATGGAAAAACTTATCGAAGAGCCACGTCATATTGAAATTCAAGTTGTGGGTGATGCATACGGAAAAGCTTGTCACTTATCAGAAAGAGATTGTTCGGTACAACGCCGTCACCAAAAACTGACTGAAGAAACACCGTCGCCGTTCATGACCGATGATTTGCGCACGCGTATGGGTGAAGCAGCTGTAAAAGCTGCAGAATACATCAAATATGAGGGCGCTGGAACAGTGGAATTTTTGGTTGATAAACACCGCAACTTCTACTTCATGGAGATGAATACAAGAATCCAAGTTGAGCATCCGATTACCGAACAAGTCATTGATTACGACTTGATTCGCGAACAAATTTTGGTGGCCGCCGGTATTCCGATTTCTGGAAAAAATTATTTACCACAATTGCACTCGATTGAATGTCGCATCAACGCTGAAGATCCATATAATGATTTCAGGCCATCACCAGGAAAAATTACGGTATTGCACGCGCCGGGAGGCCATGGGGTTCGTTTGGATACGCACGTATACGCAGGCTATACAATTCCGCCTAACTACGATTCGATGATTGCCAAACTCATTACAACGGCACAAACTCGTGAAGAAGCCATTAACAAAATGAAGCGCGCTTTAGACGAGTTTTACATTGAAGGCGTAAAAACCACCATTCCGTTCCACCGCCAATTAATGGACGAGCCGGATTATGTCGCTGGAAACTATACAACCAAGTTCATGGAATCTTTCAAAATGAACGATACAGAATAATAAAGATTATGATTAAAAAGCCTCACTTTCATGGTGGGGCTTTTTTTATGGCTTTAATTCAGATGGAATTTGATTAATATTTTCAAGAGGAGCTGAGATTCAAAAAGCGCTCGGATATTATTTGTCCAAAAACAAAAAGCCACTCCATTAAATGAAGTGGCCTTTCTATAAAAATTGGGTTTTGAATTATTTTTTAATAAAGCGTTTTACTACGGATTGTCCGTTGCTGGTCACTTCTAGCAAATAGGTTCCGGCGGCGATATTCGAAACCGGGATAGTTTCCTCTACGATAAAGCCTTTAGCCATTTCTTGTCCTAGAAGCGAAAACACTCTATAGCTCGCATTTTCAACCCCTGAAACATGTAGTTCATTGCCACTTACTGGGTTTGGATAAACTTGTACTGTCAACGCGCTATTATTTTCGACTTCTCTCGCGGTCGAAGTAATGTTGATAGTATAATCTTCTACTTGTCCGTATGAAAAAGCTTCACAAGCTGTTGGCACTCCATTGTATTTCATCGATACACGCATTCTGGTAGCACCTAAAGTAGCAGTAGCCGGAATTGTAAATGTTCCGCTAACAGGTGTCGTTTTAGACGCGGTTTTAGTCCAAACAGTTTCTCCGGCATCGGCAAAATCACCATCTTTATTGTAATCTATAAATACCGCGTAACCTTCTGAATAAACGGTACTGGTCCAGCTTGGAGTAATCGTAATAGTGTAAGCGGTTCCTCTTGTCGCGTTGGTTGATAGCGAGGTAAAGTTTTCGTAACCAGTCGTTCCGGTTGACGTGTTATTGATGGTGCCTAAAACAACTTTTCCGATTCTTTCATCGGCAGTGCTGTTGCCTTGCGAAGTACAGTAGCTTACTGTCGTAGTCAACGTAGTTACGTTTGCCGTGTTGCTCGCAGTTGAACTGTTTCCTGCAGCATCTTTTGCAATGATATAAAAGGAATAAGTGGTTGCAGCAGTTAAACCGGTCACCGCGTACGAATTGGTTGTGGCGCTAGCTCTGAAAACACCGTTCTGATATACATCGTAGCCGCTTATACCCACATTGTCTGTAGCCGCAGTCCAGCTCAAATTAGTCGTCGTGGCTGTTGTTCCCGATGCAGTTAGGTTTGTTGGCGCAGAAGGAGCAACGGTATCCGGAACACCGGCTTGAATGTTTACTGTATAATCTTCTACTTGTCCATATGAGAAAGTTTCACAAGAAGTAGGAACAGCATTATATTTCATCGAAACTCGCATTCTAGTTGCCCCTAATGTTGCCGTCGCAGGAATTGTGATTGATCCGCTAACAGGTGTTGTTGTTGAAGCAGTTTTAGTCCAGACGGTTTCTCCTGCATCAGTGAAATCGCCATCTTGGTTGTAGTCGATAAACACTGCATATCCTTCAGCGTAAGTGCTTGAAGTCCAGCTTGGAGTAATTGTAATAGTATAAGCAGATCCGCGCGTTGCGTTGGTTGCAATAGCTGTAAAATTCTCATAACCGGCTGTTCCGGTTGAGGTGTTGTTGATGGTTCCGAAAACGACTTTACCAATCTTCTCATCTGCCGTACTGTTGCCTTGTGATGCGCAATAGTTCAAAGAAGCTGTTAAAGTTGTCACATTTACCGTGTTGCTCGCCACAGAACTATTTCCGGCAGCATCTTTAGCAATCACATAAAACGAATAAGCAGTAGCCGCAGTCAGACCAGTCGCAGCATATGATGTTGTAGTTACTGTCGCTCTGAAAACGCTGTTTTGATAAACATCATAACCAGTCACACCGACGTTATCTGTTGAAGCTGTCCAGCTCAAGTTGGTAGCGGTCGCTGTTGTTCCGGCCGCAGCTAAATTAGTCGGAGCCGATGGGGCAGTCGTGTCTACAATTGGTGCTAAAGTGGTCACTGAAACCGCATTGCTCGCCGCCGAAACATTTCCGGCAGCATCTTTAGCTTTTACGGTAAATACGTACGTAGTAGAAGCAGTTAAGCCACTTACAGCATAAGAAGTCGATGCTGTTGAGCCCAATAAAACACCATCTTTATAGACGTCATATCCGATTACCGCTACGTTGTCAGTGGCACCAGACCAAGACAATGAAGTAGTAGTTTGGGTCGTGCCTGAAGCTGCTAAAGTTGGGGCCGTTGGGGCTACAGTATCGGTTGACCCAGCAGTGATGGTAAAGTTCGAATTGGATACGTCAAAGAAAATATGGTTGGTTCCTTTTACCATGATACGGTTGGTGGTTCCTGGTGTGTTAGGAATAGTCACTGCTTGAGTTCCGTCATTCGGTGTTGCAGCCAAAAGCATGTTCCATGTGTTTCCGCCATCTGTCGATAACAAGATGTCAACATTGGCACAGTTAACTCCGTTTGCCGTTGTTCCTGCAACTGCCCATGTAATTGTTTGGGTGCTGTTTCCGGCATAAGAAACTGCGGTGTTTGGCGAACTTACGCTGAATGGTCCTGCTGTGGCGTTTACCGTTACAATCATGTCGTCACTATTGTTGGCTGGTCCTCCGGCGCGGTTGTCGCGAACGGTAAATCTGAAATTCATGGTTCTAGCAACAGAAGGTAATGCTTCAACGGTCAGCTCGCTTCCAGCAGTTGTGGTAGCGCCAGTTAAAACTGAAGCCATTCTTGGAAGATATCTAGTTGGTGAAGTCGTTGGGTTATACGATCTGAAGTTTACTCCGCTGGTTTTGGTTGCGCTGGGCGCAGTGGCATTACTTTGTGCGTCCATTTGTTCCCAAGCATAATTTAAGATATCACCATTAGCATCGGTTGCAGTTCCGGTCAACATGAAAGGCGTACTCTTCGGTATGGTATAATCTAAACCTGCATTAGCCGTCGGGATAGCATTTCCTGTGGCAGTGTTTACTGAACAAGTTTTAGCTTTGATATTGTTAGTGACTTGCTGGATGCTTATCGCGTGGAAATAAGGGTCCGAGTGTGGTTGAACATCAACCGAAGTAATTCCGGCATAACCCATAATGGTCGAACCGCTTCCAGGCTCCATCTGAACACCTGTGCCTTCGTTGCTGTGCGTAAAAGTATGATTGGCACCGAATTGATGACCTAACTCATGTGCAACATAATCGATATCGAAATTATCTCCCGACGGAATACCATCAGCCGGAGAAGTAAATCCACTTCCTTTACCTAGCGGAACCGAAGCAGTAGGATTGGTACAAATACAACCAATACAGCCAGCGTTACCACCACCTCCAGAAGCTCCGAACAAATGTCCTACATCATAATTGGCGTTGCCGATATTATTGGTTAGGGTAGTTTGCAATTCTTGGTTCCATGCGCCATTGGCTCCAGTAGCCGCTGCAGAATAAGGGTCTGAGGAAGCTGTGGTGTAAATTACGGTATCCGTGTTAGCAATCAAAACCATTCTGGCTCCGAAATCTTTTTCAAAAACACCATTGACGCGCGTCATCGTATTGTTGATTGCCGCTAAAGCAAGTGCCTTGGTTCCGCCAAAATAAGCAGTATATTCTCCTGTTACAGACATAGCCAAACGGAAAGTTCTCAAGGTGGCATCATCCGCATTTGGGCGAGCTGCTTCGGTTCTGATTTCATCGTGAACCACATCAATCATACGGCACTCAAAACGGTCTAATGAAGCCGCTTTATCAGACTTTCTATAAACGGCATAACTGCTCAAATCAGTTGTATAAGGTTCTATGAATTCCGCCGATTGATCTGCTTTAATCACCATGGTTTGTAATCCGAGTGGAGATATACTGAAGTAAATACTTGAGCCAGGATTTTCAATACCTTGCCCGATATAAGATTTAATGTCAGGGTAACGTGCTGCAAGTTCAGGGTCCATATTTGAGGATTCTTTCACGCGGAAACTTTCCATTTGACCTTGCGCATTCGGGAAGGCAACCACCACATTTGATTGGACGTTAGATGCAAACCTCTTAGGTGCGCTGTTCAGGGTTTGTTTGAGCTGGTTGATGTCTAATGTGAACAACCTGGGGCTTAAGATACTTTGCTTGTTTGCAAAAGTTACTGCGTTTGGGTCTTTGGCAGTAGCTTTCCATACTGCTTTTCCGGCTTGGGCAAAGGAAAAGCTCGTGATCGCCATCATAGCAATCGAGAGTAATCTGTTTTTCATAATTTGAATTTTGGTTAAATCGGCTTCAAATGTAGAATTATTTTTATACCATTAATCGATAAACACAAGAGGTTATGAACAATTAAGCAAGAATTTAGAAAAATAAATGCGGATTTTCTATGTTTTAAAATGTTTTCTTACAATTAATGAAATTGGGTGTTTAAAATTGCAAGAATTACTATATCCGATTTACATTTGAAACAGATAAAAACTACTTTTATAGAAATTATGAACATGGATTTAAGCTACTGGGAAATCAAAAATTGGTTCACTAATGTTGACTATACCATTGTCGGCAGCGGTATTGTCGGCTTGCATGCGGCTCTGAGGTTGCGTGAGCGTTTTCCAGAAAGTAAAATTCTAATCTTGGAGAAAGGCGTTCTGCCGCAAGGGGCGAGTACCAAAAATGCTGGTTTCGCATGTTTTGGAAGTGTTTCGGAGATTCTCGATGACTTAAAAAACCACTCAGAAGAAGAAATCATTCAATTAGTGCAAAAGCGTTGGAATGGCTTGCAAATACTGCGCAAACGTTTGGGTGATGCCTCTATAGATTATAAGCCTTATGGCGGATATGAATTGTTCCTGAAAGAAGATGAATTGTTTTATCAAGAATGTCTGCAGAAATTGCCCTTCATCAATGAAATTCTAAAACCGATTTTTAAAACTGAAGTATTTGCCAAGGAAATCGATCGTTTTCACTTTCGAGGCATCGAAGAATATTTAATTTTTAATCCGTTCGAAGCGCAAATCGATACTGGAAATACAATGCAAGCTTTGCTCAAAGAGGTGGTTTCCAAAGACATTTTAATCTTGAACAAGCAAACTGTGACGGCCTATCATGAAACGCAAGATGGTGTTACTGTTGCTATAGACGATTTTAGTTTTAGCACCAAAAAACTGCTGTTTGCCACTAATGGTTTTGCCTCACAAATCATTCATCAAGAAGTAAAACCGGCTCGCGCGCAAGTTTTAATCACTGAACCCATTGAAGGTTTGGATATTAAAGGAACTTTCCACATTGATCGAGGCTACTATTATTTCAGGAATATCGGCAACAGAATTTTACTGGGCGGTGGACGAAACCTAGATTTTCAAGGTGAAACAACCACCGAGTTCGGACAAACCGAGCCGATACAACACCGATTGGAGCAGCTTTTAAAAGAAGTTATTCTACCCGAAACCGAATTCAAAATTGAGCATCGTTGGAGTGGTATTATGGGTTTGGGCTCGAGTAAAAATCCTGTTGTAACACAATTGTCCGATCGTGTATATTGTGGTGTAAGACTCGGAGGCATGGGCGTAGCAATTGGCAGTTTAATCGGTGCTGAATTGGCAGATTTAATTTAAAGGATATGATAAAAAAGTTAGTACGCATCGCTGGAAAAGTCTTGTTGTGGTTTTTTGTGATTTCGGTGCTTTCGGTTTTAATTTTTAAATGGGTGCCGATTCCTTCTACACCATTGATGGTCATTCGAGCGATTGAAAACAAACTAGACAACAAAGAGATGGTTTGTAGCCATGATTGGGTGCCGATTGAAGAAATCTCCACCAACATGCAAAAGGCGGTGATTGCTAGTGAGGATGCGAATTTTCTAACCCATCACGGATTCGATTTCAAAGCCATTGAAAAGGCAATGAAAAGCAACGAAAAAGGGAAAAAACTCCGTGGCGGAAGCACGATTTCTCAGCAAACCGCCAAAAACGTTTTTCTCTGGCAAGGGCGCAGTTATCTCCGCAAAGGTCTTGAAGCCTACTTTACGGTTCTCATAGAACTCGTTTGGGGTAAAGAGCGCATCATGGAAGTTTATCTGAACAGCATCGAAATGGGCGACGGGGTATATGGTATAGAAGCCGCATCTAAATATTGGTACAGAGAAAGTGCTGTAGCTTTGTCTGCCAGAGAAGCGGCCGGAATAGCTGCCATACTTCCGAATCCGCGAAAATTCAAAGCGACCAATTCCTCTGCCTATACCGAGCGGCGAAAGGGTCGAATCCTCAGGAATATGCGTGCAGTAAAGCTGGAGTATTAAATAAAAACGCCTAACAAATCATTAGGCGTTTTTTAATTTCTTATTGGAACAGCGGCGTATACTGTTTCCAATGTTTGTAAATCAGAATGCCGTTGAGCAGTGCTACGACTAATGCTGCGCCCAACCCGGGAATGTCCAAAAACAAATGAAAAAGCAAAATGTTAATGGAAATCGGGGCGAGTAATATTAAGGCAAAGGCTACCCACCTTTTCAAGAGTAACATCGCTCCGATAAGTACTTCCAAAATTCCTACAACAGGAAAAATATAACCGGTAGCGCCCAATGAATTCATAAAATCCGCAGCAGAACCAGTAGGCGGTGGCATCGGAATAAAATGCAAGAATTTATTGCTGCCGAAAACAACCAGCAAAATCCCTAGTGTAATGCGAACAAGTGTAGTAAACTGTGAATTCATAAACTTACGAATTGGTTAAACGATAATTTAAATCCTAAAGTAATCATTTGTTTTCTTTAAAAAACAGCTTGAACAAATAATAATTAATATTTTTTCTTAATTAATTGTTGATATCTCTATATTAAAGTTTCCGCTTTCGATTTTGAAATTATCCTATATTCGCGACCTGATTCCAATGTATGAAAACGGTTTTAATTACAGGTGCTTCTAGTGGCATCGGCAAGGCAACAGCATTGCATTTTGCAAACAATGGCTGGCAGGTTATCGCCACGATGATAGCATTGGATGAAAGTCATTCAATTAAAGAAGTGCCAAACATTTCCTGTTATGAGCTTGATGTTACCTGTACTGAAAGCATTGAAAAAGCCAAGAGAGCTATTCTTCAGACTTTCCCTACAATCGATGTATTGATTAACAATGCTGGCGTTGGGTACCGCAGTTTTGTAGAGCTTTCAGATGATCAAAACCTTGAGAGAATCGTCAGTATTAATTGGCTTGGTGTGGTGAAGATGGCGCGCGCTTTTATTCCAATTTTCAGAGAACAGGGTTGTGGTCAGATTATCAATATTTCTTCAATTGCCGGTTTGGTCAATTTGCCGCTGGGCAGTTTTTACCATTCCACCAAACAAGCTGTGGAGAGTTTTTCAGAATGTATGGCCTACGAACTGCTGGATTTCAATATTTCAGTAGCGACCGTGCAGTTTGGTAATGCTCCTACTAATTTCCAAAATAACGCCGCAAAATCAGATGTTTCCAGTATCGCTTCTTACAACCGTTTGATGGAAAAAATCACCCAAACCTTGCAAGAGAAAAGTGCTAAGAACAAAAATCTTACGAGAAAAATCACCCATAAATTACTAGAAATTGCCGAAAATCCGCAGCAAAGTTTCAGAAGATACTCTATTGGTTTTGATGCTCAGGCAATGAAAATCTTGCGCGCCCGATTAGGTTATCGGTTGTTCAATCGAATCATCCGGAAATTTATCGCTAGTTGACGGCTCTTAGTCTAAGTGGATTTTTTTGACAAGCATAAAAAAAGCTATCCTTTTCAGAATAGCCTTTCTATGAGATAGAACAGTGAATTAATTTACTGTAATATTAAATATGGCTTCAGCGTCTGGGCTTCCACCAGCATTGGTAATGTCTCCGTCAGAAACACCAGCAGCCGATTTGTTAGGCAAATGAATCAATGTTATTTTTAGAGTACCGCTTGCAGAATTGGTGGTAGTAAAAACACTTTTTAACCCGATAGGTTTCCCGTTAGCATCTAAGTTCTCGGCATCGCTGGCGTAGGTGAAGTTGTTCAGCGTTCCGGTTTTTTGGTAGAAAATCTGATGGTCTTCAGCTTCATTAACGATTTCTTCAGTAATATCTTCCGCAGGGTTGACAGACTCGTTTTTAAAACTTACTACACCTTGATAAGTGGTATTTTGAGCGAATGGGCCTGAAACCGAAATCACGGGTGCATCAGGTCCGTCGCCGTCTAAATCTTTTGACTCCAATGTAATGGTCGATCCGCCGCCTTCAGGAGTATAAACGACAGTGATGGTGGTGATGAGTTCTTCTTCATTAACCGGAGAAGAATCGTTGTCACTACTACATGAAGTAAATATTGTTGCAACTGATAATAAGAATGCTAGGGATTTTAAAGTTTTCATGATATTGTCTTTTAATAATTAAATTTTAATTGTACTTGAAAGTTTCTGCCGATTTCGTCTGCGTAAAAGCGTTGACGGTTTAAATAATCTCGGTAGTTGGTGTTTAAAATATTTTGAACAGAAAATGCTAAAGTGGTTTTTATTTTTGAAAGTGATTTGAATTTGATTTCAGAATAAAAATGCCACAATTGATAACCTGGCGGTGGCGTGCTAATATCAACCAGCACGGGAACAAATTCATTGTTGACAATGATATCGGTGGTGAAATTGTTCATTGGAAACCGATTCTGATAAAACACGACTTCGTTTTTTAATTCCAGCAATAAGTCGAACCACTGTTTCTTGGAAAACTGAATTTTGTGGTTGATGCTCAAAGGCGGAATATCGATTAAAGGAATTTGATTGCTCAAATCGCGACCGTTGACATATGAAAGGGAAAAAAAATCTTGCCAATGATTGCCTATTTTCCAATGCGTTTGAAGATCGATGCCAGAAATGATCGCTTGTGTTTGCTGGTATTCCCAAACCGGAAATGTTCCTCTGATGGTGTTCTCAAAACCGATGGGCTTCAAAAACATATAGTCCTTTATATTGCTTAAATAAGGATTTATTTCTACCGAAAAAGCAGTCCATTGCTTTTGAACTGTAGTGGCTACTTTAATCGATTGTTCCTTTTTTAAAGCCAAGTCGCCCAATTCAATTATTCCGGTAGAGTGGTGCAAACCATCGCTGAAAAGCTCAGAAGGATTGGGGTTTCTATTGGCCAAACTAATGTTGAAAAACCAATCCAGATTGTCTTCAAAAGCACTGTGAAAGCCTAAGCTTGCCGAGATGTTGTGAAAACTAAATTCAGGCTCTGTCAGCCACTGGGTGCCACCATAATCGCTTACAATAAATTCGGGAAACAACTCATCATAACCTCTTTCGTTCCAGCGGGATTTATAATAGTATTTTGTGGCATCAAGTTTAGAGAAATCATAACGTAGCCCAGATTCTAGTGTAAATTGATTCGAAAAATGATGCGCGACCAAACCATAAACACCCAAGTCATATTTACTATAATTCGGAATTAAAGGCCTGATTCCGGTTGATGGATTGGCGAAGTTGGTTTGATAAGCACCATTTGCTCCCGATTTGATAGTCCAGTCGTGACTGTTTTTCTTGTAATCAATCAATATCGAATGGGTTTTTAAATCTAAATCTAGGGCTGCCGTATTGGCAAAGCTGCCTCGGCGAATATCAAACTCTAAACGGCGGTTGTACTGAAAGGCATATTGAACTGCGATACTCGAGATTTCATTCCAGCGGTAATTGAAATTCAGTTTTGCGATATGGTGCTGCACTTCTTGCCTCGGACTATTGATAGTATATGAAAACGGATGAATCTCTGCCGGAATTTGGTTGTTGATTGACTGATACAAGTCGTATGCATTTCCGATATGCGATGCGCTCAATATTCCGATAGTTGCTTTAAAAAAACTATAGGAAGTTTCAAAGTCATATTTGTTCTGACTAAATTTAACCGCAGCGCTAAAGTTGGTTTCTCTGTTGCCGGTGTTAGATAAGTTATAGTCAGGAGCCGATCTGTCGCCCATATATTTGAAGGTTCCCAAGAAGTTGTAACTCCACCCAAGCAGTTTTGCATTGTGAATACTGGTGTTGGCCGAGCCGCCTCTTCCGTTAGAGTCGAAATTGAAAATGGTTTTGCCAAAAAGGGTGTCTTTTTTAACAACAAGAGGTTCAATGATAACCAATCCGCCAACAGCATCACCGCCGTATTGTAAACCAGAAGCGCCCTTAATCACCGTTACTTTTCCTGCGCCGTTGATGTCTAGATTCGGAGCGTGTTCGGTGCCCCATTGTTGGTCTTCCAAACGAACATTATTGTTGATGATAGGTACGCGGCTTCCATAAAGGCCGTTGATGATGGGTTTGACGATGGCATTACCGGTTTTTAAGCTACTTACTCCTGCAATCTCTTTCAAAGCATCGCCCAATGATTGGTTACTGTATTTTTCAAGTGTTTCTGTCTTGATTTTTTGTTCCAAAACCGATTTGTTGAGCGTATTTTTTCCTTGCTTAACCATCACTTCTCCTAGTTGTTCGACGCTTTCCTTGAGCTCGAAATCTAGCACCAAGTTGTAGTTCAAAACCACCAAAGTGTCAATAGGTTGAAAGCCCAAATAGGAAATATGTACGCTCAGCTTTCCCGAAGGAAGTGGGCCCACGAGGTAGTTGCCTTGCGAGTCAGAAGTGACTTTTTTCTTGCCAATATGGATGTGACTTCCACTGATGGGAAGCTTATCTTTAGTGGTTATTTTTCCTGAAATCGAATGTTGCCCATAAGAACTTACAACAAACATCCAGAAGAAAAATACTAGTGTGGTTTTCTTTTGCATCTTGTTCAAAATATTCTAAACACAGAAATATCCTCAAGCGAATGAGGATTGTGGTTTAAGTCATTTTAAACTACTGCTGGCGGTGCCCTAAGGGCAAAAAGACTTCCCTTAAAAGACAATACAATAGCTTGCGGGAAGAAAGAAGAGTATAAATTCGGAGTTTGTTTTTCTATGGTTTTGTATCCTAAAAAGCCACTAGAGAGATAGCTCCCGAAAGTAAATTCGCATACAAAGCAATGGTCAAAAGGATGGTGCTGGTGCGAGATTTCGGTTTTGCCGGTATACTTGTGATGGCATTCCTTTTCCTGAAGAAGTTGGCGCAAATGCTCAAAAGAGTGTAATGATTGCACCAGCATTGTAAACAACACGGCAACCATTAACGCTAAATTGACAATGACGTATTTTTTCTTCATGCCTGACAAAAGTACCAACTTAAAAAAGAAGTCTGTGGGTTTTAACAAAAAAATAAAAAGTTATAACCCACAGACTAAGTTGATTTTGCTAAAAAGAATCTATACCAAATTGTTCGCAACCAGATATTCGGCAATTTGAATCGTGTTAGTGGCGGCGCCTTTACGCAAATTATCGGCCACAATCCACATATTCAAAGTGTTGGCTTGGCTTTCATCACGGCGGATACGACCTACAAACACTTCATTTTTTCCTTGTGCATACATCGGCATCGGATAGGTAAATGTATCGATATTGTCTTGCACGACAACCCCTGAAGTATTGTGCAAAATTTGACGAACTTCATTCACATCAAAATCATGCTCAAAAGCCACGTTGACGGCTTCACTATGCCCGCCCACAATAGGAACGCGGACGGCTGTTGCAGTCACTTTAATATTGTTGTCGCCAATAATTTTTTGGGTCTCGCGCACGAGTTTCATTTCTTCTTTGGTGTAGCCGTTGTCTTCAAAAACATCGCATTGCGGAATCGCATTTCTATGGATGGGATATTTGTAGGCCATTTCACCCTGAACACCGGCGTATTCATTTTCGAGTTGCTTCACCGCTTTCACACCAGTTCCGGTAATAGACTGGTAAGTGGAAACAATCACGCGCTTGATGTTGTATTTTTTGTGCAAAGGCGCCAAGACCAAAACCATCTGAATCGTCGAACAGTTGGGGTTGGCGATGATTTTATCGTCTTTGGTCAGTAAATTTGCATTGATTTCAGGAACCACCAATTTTTTGCTCGGATCCATTCTCCATGCAGATGAATTGTCGATAACGGTTGTTCCGGCGGCTGCGAATTTAGGTGCCCAATCCAGTGAGGTTTGCCCACCGGCCGAGAACAAAGCAATATCTGCTTTCATATCAACGGCAGTTTGCATTCCGACTACTTTATAGTTTTTTCCTTGGAACTCGATTTCCTTTCCGACTGATTTTTCCGAAGCTACAGGAATCAGTTCGGTAACCGGGAAATTTCTCTCTGCCAAAACCTGCAACATCACTTCGCCGACCATTCCGGTAGCGCCAACAACAGCAACTTTCATATTTTTTGTATTTAGGGTTGAATTTTAAAGCACAAAAGTAACGAGAAATTTACTTGCAAGCGCCTTCTATAAAAAAGAAAAACCATCCGAGCGAACGAATGGTTTAAGTTAGAATAAGTGTGTAGCGGTACTATTTTTTCAATAAGTCGCGAATTTGGGTAAGCAATTCTTCTTGAGTTGGCCCGGCTGGTGCAGCAGGTGCAGGCGCTTCTTTCTTTTTCATGCTGTTGATGGCCTTCACCATCAGGAAAATCACGAAAGCAATCACCAAGAAACTAATCACCGCAGCCAAGAATTTTCCGTAGAGAATTCCGCCTTCGGTTTTGAGCTCTGCCAAGTTTTCTACTTGAGCTGCTTTTAGTGCCGGATTCAAAAGTGCTGGTGTAATCACATCGGAAACCAATGAATTCACGATAGCACCGAACGCGCCACCGATGATTACTCCGACGGCCAAATCCATCGCATTGCCTTTCGCAATAAAGTCTTTAAATTCTGAAATCATTCCCATATCAAAAAAAGTTTTAGTTAAAAAATTGGTTTTAGTTGGTCGAAATTAAATATAATTTTTAATAACGCGCAACGATTTTGTAAAAAGAATCAATTATTCTCTATAAAAAATTCTTTTCACGCGCTGAGAAATGCTTGTCAGAATTTCATAAGGAATGGTTTGCAGTTGCTGCGCCATATAAATCACCGTAGGGTTTTCACCGAAGATAATCACCGGATCGCCTTCAAAACAAGCGATGTCGGTTACATCCACCATCAGCATGTCCATGCAAACACTGCCTAAAATTCTTGCCGGTTGATTGTGGATGGTTACATAACCTACGCCATTGCCCCAATGCCGCGAAATTCCGTCGGCGTAACCAATGGGAACCGTCGCTACTTTGGTCGTTTTCTCGGCCACGAACCTTCTGCCATAGCCTACACTTTCCCCAGTATCTATGGTTCGGATTTGTGAAATCACCGATTTGAGTGTCCCCACATTTTCTAGATAATGCTGCTCTTCCGGATCATTCGAAATGCCGTAAAGCCCGATGCCTAATCGCACCATGTCGTATTGCGCCTTTGGGTAATTGCTGATACCCGAAGTATTTAAAATATGGCGAATCGGTTTGATTTTGAGTTCCTGAATTAGTGTCGAGGACAATTTTTCAAACAAAGCAATTTGTTCCAATGCAAAATCGTGATGTTGTAAATCATCGCTAGTGGCCATGTGCGAGAGAATGCTTTTGACCAAAACCGTTTTGTTGTCACGGAGCCGCGTGATGAGTTCAGGCAATTGTTCTTCTTCAAAACCCAAGCGGTGCATGCCTGTGTCGAGTTTAATGTGAATCGGGTAATTCTTGAGTTTCTGTTGCTCGGCTATTTTTAGAAAGGCATTTAATCCTTTGAGACTGTAAATTTCGGGTTCTAGTTGGTGTTGGATGATGGCCGAAAAACTCGTTGATTCAGGATTGAGTACCATAATTGGCAGTTTGATGCCGTCATTCTTGAGCGAAATGCCTTCATCGGCAAAAGCTACTCCGAGGTAATCCACTTTGTGGTGTTCGAGCAGTTTGGCAATTTCAAAACCACCGTTTCCGTAACCGAAAGCTTTCACCATCACCATCATTTTGGTTTTGGCCTTGAGCTTCGATTTGAAAAAACTCAGGTTGTGGCTGATGGCGTTGAGGTTGATTTCCAGAACGGTTTCGTGCGTTTTTTCTTCCAGCGCGTGTACGATTTTCTCGAAGTTGAAACTCCGTGCGCCTTTGATTAGAATGGTTTCGTTAGCTAAATTCAAATGATCAATTTCCTGGATGAACGCTTCGGTATCGGTAAAAGTAACGCAGTTCAGGAATTTGTTTTTGAACTTGGTAATGGTCTTGCCGATGCCAATCACTCGTTGGATTTTATTGGAAATCACCATCTGCGAGACTTTCGAGTACAGTTCGTCATCAGAAAGCCCACTTTGGAAAATATCAGACAAGATCAGTGATTTCTTCTTGTGCTGCTTCTGGCTTTCCAGAAAATCAAGCGCGATTTTAAGCGATTGAAAATCCGAGCTATAACTGTCATCGATGAGCATCGTATTGTTGATACCGTTCTTAACTTTCAGCCGCATTTCGACCGGATAAAGCAATTCCATTCTCCGCTCGATAGTGGTGTGGTCATAGCCAAAATGCAACATGACCATCATGCAATGAATGGCATTTTCAATCGAAGCATCGTCTTGAAACGGAATCTTGATTTCAAAACTTCCGCTTTCCTGCCGGATTTTGAGAACTGTTTTGTCCAGCACCGATTTTTTGGAGATGAACACATTGGCCGATTCCTCTTTGAAGCTCCATGAAAACCTTGCTACTTTTGGGTTAAGGAAAGCTTCAACAGTTTTGTTTTTATTGTAAATGAGCACTTTGGCGTGCTGGAAAAGACGCACTTTTTCTTTGATTTTTTCACCAATGTTCGCAAACCCTTCGTCATGAGCCGAACCAATATTGGTCAGGATGCCGATGCTCGGACTAATGATTTTCTCGAGTTTGTCCATTTCATCGACGGTCGAAATCCCGGCTTCGAAAATTCCGAGGTTGTGCTGCTCATTGATCGCCATCACCGAAAGCGGAACACCTACTTGCGAGTTATAACTTTTTGGGCTGCGGATGATATTGTAATCCGGACTCAGCAAAAAATTAAGCCATTCCTTCACAATGGTTTTACCGTTGCTGCCGGTAATGCCGATGACCGGAAAATCGAATTGGTTGCGGTGGTGTGTGGCGAATTTCTGCAACGCATGTAGCGTATTTTTGACTACTAAAAAGTTGGCTTGGTCTTGAAATCCTTCGGGAATGTGCGTGACCACAAAATTGCGAACGCCTTTCTCGAGCAGTTCCCCGATGTAGTCGTGCGCGTCGTTATTGGGCCCAACAATCGCAAAAAAAAGCGTTTGCGCGCCATTTTGTAGCGAGCGGCTGTCGATGGCAATATTTTCGATTAAAGTACTCGGATGCTTACCTGCCCATTGGGCCTGAAGAATCGGAGCAATATTTTTGATGGATAAGACCAAAGCTACTGGAGGTTTTTTCGGGTTTTGGCGCTTGCTGTTTCCGGTTCTTCTTGACCTTTGCGCATGGCTTCGTAATAGGCAGCGCGGCTCAGCGGTTCGTATTCTTCGGTTTCCCCGAGCAAAACGAGGTTGTCATTGTCGGTTTTGCGGTAGCTATAATTGGCAAGGTTTCCGGTGCGGGTGCAAACGGCGTGTACTTTGGTGACATATTCTGCAGTGGCCATCAGTGCGGGCATGGGACCAAACGGATTGCCTTTGAAATCCATATCTAAACCCGCTACAATGACGCGGATTCCGGAGTTGGCCAAATCATTACAAATCTTCACGATCTCATCATCGAAGAATTGCGCTTCGTCAATGCCTACTACATCGCAGCCTTGGGCTAAAATAGCAATGTTTGCAGCGGCCGGAACTGGTGTGGAGCGGATTTCGTTTTTGTTGTGCGAAACGACCATTTCCTCGTCATAACGGGTGTCGATTGAGGGTTTGAAGATTTCGACCTTTTGTTTGGCGAATTGTGCGCGTTTGAGCCTCCGGATTAGCTCTTCTGTTTTACCTGAGAACATTGATCCGCAGATCACTTCTATCCATCCAAACTGTTCTTTATGATTGACTGTATTTTCGAGAAACATTTTGTGTTTTTTCTTGCGCTAGAGATGAATAGATTTTATTACTTTGCCGCATCAATAACTGATATAAAGTAGTATATTTACGCCGTTGTCAAAAGTAGAAAATTTTATTTAAGGAAGCTTCTGCATTCGACGAAAAATAAAAGCCAAAATAAGTCCAATAGCCTAAAAACAATCCCCAATCCAGGTAATTCAGTACGTTATGAAAAAAAAGTTGGAAGCCGAATTGATCAGCATCGCGCACCGGATCTTAAAGCTTAAAAACAAATCAGAACTGCACCAACTGCAACAAGAAGCGCAAAATCTTTACGAGAAACTTACCTTACTTCAGTTCGTAGAAAACCATTTTGCAGAGGCCAAACCTACCATCGGTCGCGCTGAAATTGAAGATAAAATAGAGACTGCTTTCGAATCCAAAGAAGAAGAACCACAAGTGGCTTCAACGGAACAAAATATTACCGATACCCCAGAAATCGAAGTAGCACCTGAGCAGTCTGAGGCCGATGAAGAAAAAGCCGTAGCAGAAGAACACCAACCTGAAGCCATTGAACCAGAGGCGGAAGCAGAAACGGCACCGGAAACCATCGAAGAACCAGAAAAGGAAGTCGAGCCGGAAATTGCATCGAGCGAAGAACCGGCAGAAGAAGCCGAGACCGTCTCAGAAGAAACCACCGAGGAAGCTATCAAGGAAGAAGAAGCAACTCCAGTGGCTGCCCAAGACAACACTTTCAAACCTGCCTTTGAACTTGCCTTTGATACTAAAGACGAAGAAATCGCTGAGGAAATCAAAAAGGAAATCAAGAACGTTTCTCCGCAGATTACTTTTGACGATTTATTAGGCCCGAACTATAAAGATCCGGTTTTTGTGAAGCCGGAAGAGCTCGCCAAAGAAAATACCAAAGAAAACGTGATTCCGATTGGCAGAAGCTACAACGATGCCGCACCAGTGATTTCGCTCAACAAAGACCAAGGCATTTCGCTCAACGACCGCATGTCTAAAGGCATCATCATTGGCTTGAACGACCGAATCGCTTTTATGACGCATTTGTTCGCCAATTCGAGCGAAGATTATAACCGCGTGCTTTCGCAACTGATGACTTTCGGCACTTTTTCAGAAGCCAAAGATTTCATTGACAATATGGTCAAGCCCGACTATAACAACTGGGAAGGCAAAGACGAATACGCCGAACGTTTCATGGAAATTATCGAGAAGCGCTTTTCATAGCATTGCAAAAAACAACACAAGTTTCACAAATTACGCTGATAAAATCTGTGCTAATCTGTGAAATCTGTGTTTTATAAAGAGGCTGTTTATGTCAAAACTCTACATCGTTCCCACGCCAATCGGCAACCTCGAAGACATGACGTTTCGCGCGATCCGCGTCTTGAAAGAAGCCGACTTAATCCTGGCCGAAGACACGCGCACCAGCGGTAAGCTGCTCAAGCATTTTGACATCGCCACACACATGCACAGCCACCACATGCACAACGAACACAAAACCGTAGAGAATCTCATTTCTAGGTTGAAGGCCGGAGAAACCATTGCGCTGATTTCCGATGCCGGTACGCCCGCGATTTCCGATCCGGGATTTTTGCTCACCAGGGCTTGTGTCGAAAACAATATTACCGTCGAATGTTTGCCCGGAGCCACTGCTTTCGTGCCTGCGCTAGTCAATAGCGGTTTACCCAACGACCGTTTCGTGTTCGAAGGATTTTTGCCTGAAAAGAAAGGCCGTCAAACGCGATTTTTAGCTTTGGCCGAAGAAACCCGAACCATGATTTTCTATGTGTCGCCACACAAACTTGTGAAAACCTTGGCAGAATTTGTTCAGTATTTTGGCGCCGAACGACCGGTTTGTGTGTCGCGCGAGTTATCGAAACTCCACGAAGAAAATGTACGCGGAAAGGCCCAGGAAGTGTTATCGCATTTTGAGCAGAAGCCGCCTAAAGGTGAGATTGTCGTAGTAGTTGGAGGTAGAAAATAGAGAAATGACCGCTTCGCTGCAAGAGTCAAGATTACTGGGTTAGTTTTTTGGGCGTTTCCCTTCGGGCCGTGCCATCCGCTACAATTTTTGCTCCGCTGTCGCTGCGCAAAAGATTTCCACTACTGTCACTAACGCAGCTTTTGGAAAGGTTCAACATCTCGCTAAAAGTTTTATTTTTGTTCTCCATCAATAGCAAATCAGTTTCCTTAAAACCAAACATTTTGAAAAAGCTACTTCTGTTATTCGTTGTCCTTTGCTCATTGAGTGTTTTCTCGCAAGGCAAACCCAAAACTGCTAAACCGAAAGCCAAGCCGAACGACGCTGCTTTCCGTATTCAAATCCTTGGAAAACTTCTTGAGGAATGCCCCAAACCGCCCGACGTGACTTTCGGCGATTTTCACGGATCAGATACCGATGTGCAGGCGATGAACGTGAATGCCAAAGGCGAATTCTCGGCCAGTTATATGCTCAAGGAACCGGGATTGTTTTATTTCAAAAAAGGCGGCTACACAGAATATTTTATGGTTAGCCCCAAGGAAACCCTGTATAAAATCGAATTGGGTTGTAGCAAAAATGTATTGGCTCCGGTGAAAGTGATCGGTTCCACAGAAAACAAAGCCTATCAACAATATTTGGCCTTGCGCGAGCAACTCAACAAAGATTTAGAAGTGTATAAAGACAAGGATTTGTCTGAAGATTTGCTTTTTCAAGGTTTTGCCAACCAATGGCGCGATTACCAGAAAAACTTGGTGCAATTCATTAAGCAGTATCCGCAAACATACACCGCTCGGCAAATTGCTTCGTTTGACCGCCTTGCAGAAAAAGACTTGGAATCATTAGAAACGCTCGGCGCGAACTATCTCCAACGCGCTGTCTTCGGCGATCAAAAATTTTATAATTCCCCATTGCCAAGCTATCTTCTAGAAGATTATCTGCATTTCATAGACGGCAAAAAGAAGGCTTCGTTTGCGCCTTTTGAGAATTTATTGACTATCGCATCTAAAAACCCAACCGCTGCCAAAAGACTCCAACATGTTCTCTTTGAAGCGTTTTCCAAAAACAAACGCCAAGATTTGATAAATGGTTACATTAACTGGTACAAAGCCCATCCTTCCCAAATGCTGCATACAGTAGTACAAGCCAAGTTAGACATGTTGGCGAAAAGTATGGTAGGTGCACCGTTTACAAACATGAAACTCAACGACGTTCAAGGAAAAGCGCAGGAACTCCAACCGATTGTAGAATCTTCAAACTACACTTTGCTCACTTTTTTCAGCCCGGGTTGCTCGCATTGCCAAGAAACCTTGCCCAAACTCATTCCGATTGGGGAACAATACAAAAACAAAGGGTTGAAAATCTATACCGTTGCCGCTAAAACCGCCGATGCCGACTGGACCGCTTTTCTGACAAAATACACCTCGCCCGAATGGACCAACGTTATGGATGAACCCACCAACCGCCATTTCGGAGAACACAGTGTGAATTCGTTGCCGTATTTCATTTTAATTGACAACAAAGGAAAGATTGTCTCGCGCATGGACGCCAAATCGGTACTGACGGAATTGCCTAAGTGGTTTCAGTAATCAGACTTGCAGGTTCACAAATTCAAATGATTTTCCGCTGAACAAACCTTTGTCAGAGAGTTTCAAATCAGGAATCACCAGCAACGCCATAAAAGATAAGGTCATGAACGGAGCCTTCAGAGTGCTGCCTAAGGATTTGGCCATGGCGTCGATTTCCTGATAGCGTTTACCGGTTTCCCAGCCGTCTTTGTCGCTCATGATTCCGGCCACAGGAAGCGCCAGCGATTTAATTTCGTTGCCATTCACAGCACAGATGCCGCCGGTGTTTTCAATAAGAACGTTCACGGCCTTGCAAATTTCCTCGTCCGAAGTGCCTACCACTACTATATTATGACAATCGTGCGCTACCGAGGAAGCAATCGCGCCTTTTTTCAAACCGAAATTTTTGATGAAAGCCACCGCAACTGGGGCATTTTGGTAACGGTTTACCACGGCGATTTTCAGAATATCATTCCCAATGTCGCTCACCAATTTTCCTTCTGAAAGCAAAGCCTCAGCATGGATTTCGTTGGTGATGAGTTGGCCTTCAAGTGCTTCAATAACACGGATTTTTGTAGCGCTTGCTGCGATTTCAAAATCGGCGACAGTTTTTTTCGAAGTATTGAAATTGTTCGGGGTTTCAAAGTTAATGGCCTGCACAAACGACTTCCCGTTTTCGGCTACCAACTCGCCGTTGATGTAAGTTTGTACTACTTTGAAGTTTTTTAAATCTTCTACGACAATAAAATCTGCCGGATCGTTTTCTTGCAACAAACCGACTTTCATTTTGTAATGCTTCACCGGATTAATGCAGGCCGCTTGCAATACTTTGAAAACATCGATTCCTTTAGCCACAGCGCGTGCACACAAAGCGTTGATATGGCTTACAATTAGATCGTCCGGATGTTTGTCGTCTGAGCAAAACATCATATTTTCAAAATGTTCAGGCAACAAATCGATTAACGCTTCAAAATTTTTGGCAGCACTACCTTCACGAATCAGCACTTTCATGCCCAAAGACAATTTTTCCTGCGCTTCCTCAAAAGTGAAACACTCGTGATCGGTCGAAATTCCGGCGCTGATGTATTTTTTTACCGCCTCGCCGCGCAAACCCGGAGCATGGCCGTCAACCGGTTTTCCAAAATGTTTCGCCCACTCGATTTTTTTCAAAACTTCAGCATCGTTGAACAGTACGCCCGGATAATTCATCATTTCAGCCAAATAATAAATCTCTGGATGCGCCATGAGTTCCTTAATTCCATCCGAATCGATGACCGCACCAGCCGTTTCAAAGGAAGTGGCCGGCACACAAGAAGGTGCACCAAAATGGAACTTCAAAGGCACTTGCTGCCCATTTTCAATCATGTAGTAAACGCCATCTTTCCCGAGCACATTGGCAATTTCATGCGGATCGGAAATGGTGCCGACCGTACCGTGCAAAACCGCAATCCGGGCAAATTCTGAGGGTACGAGCATCGAACTTTCAATATGGATATGCGAATCGATGAAACCCGGCAGAATGAATGTTTTGTTGTCGTGTTGTTTTTCTGTAATGGATTGGATCTTTCCGTTTTCGATGGAGATTTCCCCGCTGTAAATTCGCCGATTTTGGATGTCGACAATTTGTCCTTGGATGTGCATGGTCGCTGGATTTTGATTCCCACAAGAAACGAATTTTTTTCCAAGCAAACCAATAGTTTTTTGCTACATTTGGAAAACAAAAGCATTATTTATACACCAAACAAAATTTATCTTATGCGCTGGACACTCAAAAAAAAACCGGATTCCGACAAGGTGAAGCACCTTCAAAGTGTTTTAAATGTCGATGAGATGATTGCCACTTTACTCTTGCAGCGTGGCGTCGAAACTTTCGAACAAGCCAAAGCTTTTTTTCGCCCTAATTTAGATGATTTGCACGATCCGTATCTGATGAAAGACATGGACAAGGCTGTCGCGCGAATTGAATCGGCTATCGAAAATCAAGAGAATATTCTCGTTTTTGGCGATTACGACGTAGATGGAACTACTGCTGTGGCACTGGTTTCTTCTTACCTGAAAACCATTTACCCCAATATCGCTACTTATATTCCCGACCGTTATGACGAAGGTTACGGCGTTTCCTATCAAGGAATTGACTTTGCCGACGACAATGGTTTTTCACTCATTATTGCGCTGGATTGCGGTATTAAATCTGTTGATCATGTGGCTTATGCCAAAACCAAAAGCATCGATTTTATCATCTGCGATCACCACCGGCCCGGAACTATTTTGCCCGAAGCGGTGGCCATCCTCGATCCGAAACGTGACGATTGCCTTTATCCGTACGACGAACTTTGCGGCTGCGGCGTTGGTTTTAAACTCGTTCAGGCGCTAGGTGCCAACCGAAACCAAACCATTGACGATTTGGTTCCTTATCTGGATTTGGTAGCCACTGCGATTGCCGCCGATATTGTTCCGATGACCGGCGAGAATCGGGTTTTGGCCCATTTCGGATTGCAGATCATCAATACTTCGCCAAGGCCCGGAATAGCAGCTTTAGTGAATACCATCAAGAAAAATGCACTGACCATTACCGATGTAGTATTTATTATCGCGCCCAGAATCAATGCCGCAGGACGAATCAAACACGGCAATCATGCGGTAGAACTGCTCACCGAGTTCAACTTAGATCAAGCCAAAGCATTCGCTTCGGAAATAGAAAAATACAATACCGATCGAAAAGACCTCGACAAACAAATAACACAAGCGGCCTTGAAACAAGTTCAAGACAACAACGAACACGAACGCTTTACGACAGTGGTTTTTCAGGAAGATTGGCACAAAGGCGTCATTGGAATCGTCGCTTCTAGATTGATTGAGAATTATTACCGCCCGACTATTGTTTTTACCAAAAGCGGCGAAAAGTATGCTGCTTCAGCGCGATCGGTTTCAGGCTTTGATATTTATACTGCACTGGAAGCTTGTTCGGATTGCTTAGAACAGTTCGGCGGACACATGTATGCGGCCGGAATGACGTTGAGACCAGAGCGGTATGAGCAATTTAAAGACACTTTTGAGCGTGTGGTTCGGGAAACGATTGCACCGGAATTATTAACCGAAGAAATTGAAGTGGATGCCGAGATTTCGTTGGATCAAATCACACCAAAACTCACGCGGCTCTTGAAACAGTTCGAACCTTTCGGGCCACAGAACCGCACCCCAGTTTTTCTAACACGCGAGCTATTTGATACCGGCTATGCTAAGAAAATCGGAAGCGACGAAACACACTTGAAGTTGTTTGTCAAACAAAAAAATTCCGATGGATTTCCGGCGGTAGGTTTCGGTTTGGCAGATAAAATAGAATACGTTAAAAACAAAAAGCCTTTCGAAGCGGTTTATTGTATAGACGAAAATGAGTGGAACGGCAATGTTTCAGTGCAGCTCAGGATGAAAGACATTCGAGCCGATTAACTATCGGGGCTCAAAAGTCTTGAGTTCAAAGTGCTCGCCGTCGAACACCCCGTAAGTGAAATAACCAATCCAATCCCCGAGATTGACATAGTGCGAACCCTCACCGATTTTAATCATCATCGGTAAATGACGGTGTCCAAAAATCAAGTAGTCGTAGTGTTTGGTCTGTAGTTTTCGCTTGGCGTATTGAATGAGCCATTCGTTGTCTTCTCCGAGGAATTTTACATCAGCTTCGCCTGAAATCAGTTTGTTTTTGACCGAAAGATATTGCGCCAATGAAACCCCAACATCGGGATGCAACCAACGAAAAACCCATTTCGAAAGCGGGTTGGTAAAAACTTTTTTCATGCGTTTGTAGCCTTTGTCGCCCGGACCTTTGCCGTCGCCGTGGCCGATGAGAAATGTTTTCCCGGAAAAAGTGTATTCCTGATTGTCGTGAAAAACCGGAATGTTGAGTTCTTTTTCGAAATAATCTGACATCCACAAATCGTGATTGCCGACAAAAAAATAAATAGGGACGCCACTATCGCGAATTTCAGCGAGTTTGCCCAAAACACGAACAAATCCTTTTGGGACTACTTTTTTGTATTCGAACCAGAAGTCGAACAGGTCACCCAATAAAAAAATAGCTTCAGCATCGGCTTTAATAGTATCCAGCCAAGCCACGAACTTTTGTTCTCTGGGAAAACTCAATTCTGCTGTCGGCGCACCCAAATGTTGGTCTGAAGCGAAGTATATTTTTTTGTGGTTCATCAATCAGAGCGTAAGTTAGGCATTGTCGCTGGCATACCATTCTGCATAAGAGCTGTCCGTTTCTTGCAATTTGAGCGAATGCAACCGAATGGCATCGGGAAGTCGTTTTTGAATTTTATTAGCGAAATCGGTCACCATGTTCTCGCTGGTGGGCTGGTAATCTACTAAAATCACGTGATGCCCACGGTTTTTGAGTTCATTGGCTAATTCGATGTGTGGCGTGGTTTGGTTGAAAACCGTCGCGTGGTCAAAGTGGTCTACGATTTCTTCGGTGACTATTTTTTTCAAATCCGAGAAGTCGATGACCATGCCGTATTTCACATTCGTTTTATCGGAAATAGGCACTCCAATCACCGTGACTGAGAGCTTATAACTGTGTCCGTGAACGTTTTTGCATTTGCCGTCATAGCCATAAAGTGCATGGCCGGTTTCGAAGCTGAATTCTTTAGTAATCCTGATGTTGCTCATGCAGTGAAAATTTATGACAAAGGTAACTAGTTTACAATAAAAAAGCCGCTATTAAAGCGACTTGATTTGATAAGTTTTACGGGTTCTGTTCGAAGACTTGTTCTTGGTTGATTTCCGCTTCACGGACATTGATTACGGTATTATTACTATCGACCACAAAAGCGACAAAACTAATGTTTTCTAAATTGGAAACATTTGCCGGTACTGGAACCGAGAAACGCTTTGATACGGTTTGGTTGAAATTAGTGCCTGATAAACCCTCACCGAGCAATGGTGTTAAAGAAGCACGCAAAACGTGGTTGTGTTCGAAACCTTGAATGTAAGGAACCGGTCCGTAGGCTGAGAAATAGTTTGTCTGGCGATACAGTAAATGATTTTCAAGAAGACAAACTACCAATTTTACGTTTTCGTAATTCTGAGCGAATTTTATATTTACATCTAACTCAATATTGCCGTCAGCCACTATGGATTTCATCGCCAATCCTAAACCGCAATTGTTGCTGGTCAGATTGACGGCTTGTTGCACATGATCTGGTTCTGGGCTGGTCCAAACAATGGTTCGGTTCAAGCGAGAAATGGGCAATTCTAAGTCGCGGCCTGGCGAAACCAAATCTTGTAAAGGGCCAATGGCGGCAAAATGATAAGGATCCAGTCCGTTGTGAATGGCAATGGTTACTGAACGATCTGTCTGTTCTTTTACTCTTTCTATGGCTTCAGAAACACGCGTACAGTTGCCACACCAAGTTCCTGTGTAATCTTCGATGAGCATGTTTTTCTGAAACAAGCCTGAGATGGGTTCGGCATCTACGCGATCATCTACCTCGATTGGGGCATAAATCATTTCAGTTTTGCTGCAAGAAAGCAACAATATAGGGATTAAAAGCAGCCCTAACAGTGCGGATTTTTTCATAGCGCCAGAATTGAATTTTACATTGCAAATAAAGCAAATTATATTTTATTTTCATGATTATAATTTATTTATTTGCAGTCAAAACAACGCAATTATGAATAAATTCTGCTTACTGTTGCTTTTTGTCGGATGGACGGTTTCCGCTCAAAAGCAAATTCCTGATTTAAGCCTTAACAACCTTGAAGGCAAATCAATTTCTTTAAAAAACAATTTTGCCGAAAAAGACAAACTCTATGTATTCTCGTTTTGGGCTACTTGGTGTACGCCTTGTATTAGCGAACTTGACGAACTCAATGAGGTGCAGGAAGATTGGAAAAAATCGGTCAATTTTGAAGTGATTGCCATTTCAACAGATGATACCCGAACTCAGAAAAGAGTGAAGCCGCTCATTAATGGCAAAGGCTGGGACTATCAGGTCTTGCTCGATACCAACCAAGATTTCAAGCGTGCGATGTCTATTGTGAATATTCCCTATACGATTGTAGTCAAGAATGGCGAAATCGTTCATATCCAAAACGGATATGTTCCCGGGAACGAGAAAGAATTGCTGGAAAAACTCAAAACCTTATAATGCATGAAAAACAGCATCCTTGTTTTAGCAGTTTTTTTCGGAATCTACTCCCATTCGCAAGAAGTAAAGCCAAAAGACAAAATTCAATTTTACGGCGGATTTGAGTCGAATTCGCAATGGTATTTGAACGACAAACCGCTGGGAGTGGATCATCCTGAGGTTCCTTTGCGTTCGAACAATTATCTATTCCTGAACACCAAATTTAAAAACTGGACAGCTGGTATTCAAGCCGAATCCTACGAAGACCAAGCGCTATTGAACTACAATCCGAAGTATGACAAAACGGATGTAGCGACTTATTTCATCCAATATAAAAACGAAAAAATCGACATTACAGGCGGTTACTTTTATGAGCAATTCGGTAGTGGTTTGCTTTATCGCAGCTGGGAAGATCGTGCCTTGGGCATTAATAATGCTTTGCGCGGAGCAAGAGTGATTTTCAAACCAGCCCCATTCTTTACAATCAAAGGAATTTACGGACGTCAACGCACCGGTTTTGATATCAGTGAAGGCGAGATTTATGGTACCGATGCAGAAATCGTACTCTCGGATTTGTTCCATTTCGAAACTACTGAATGGTCGTTGGGCTTTACCTACGTAGGACGTGAAGAAAAAAGTGCTATTGTCAATCCGAAATACAACAGCCTCACTAGTGGTTATGCCGCAAGAGTAGATTTTAACCATCAAGGGTTTTACTTTTCATCGGAATATAATATCAAATCTAAAGATGCTATAGTCGAAGTAAAAGAACAGATTGCGCATGATTTTATTAAGCCAGGCAGCGCTTTATTGGTCAATATGGGTTATTCTACCAAGGGATTTGGACTTGATGGAACTTTTAGAAGACTTGAAAACATGGGTTTTTTCTCAGAGCGTAATGCCAAAGGGAATGCCTTTAACGACCGGATCATGAATTTCATTCCGAGCTTGACCAAGCAGCACCACTACAATTTAGCGAATATTTATGTTTATCAATCGCAGCCCAATGTATTGTTATCCGATGAAAGCTTATTGAAAACCGGCGAAATCGGTGGGCAAATCGATGTGTTCTACAATTTTAAAAAGCAAACCGCTTTCGGCGGAAAGTACGGAACAAAAGTCGCAGTCAATATTTCGAATTGGAATGCGCTTGGCGGGAAGTTCTATTTGCCAAATAAAGATTATCAAACCGATTTTCTTGGTTTCGGCAGAAAGTACTTCTCGGATTACAACATCGAAATCACAAAAAAAATAAGTCCGAAATGGCAAACAGCTTTTTCTTATATCAATCAGTATTATAACAAAAAACTCATCGAAGAAACTTTTGATGTTGTTAATACTAATATTTTGGGTGCAGAAGCAACATACAAGTTTACTGATAACAAATCGATTCGCATAGTGAGTGAACACATGTGGGCCGATACCGACAAAAAAAACTGGACGGCTTCAACAATTGAGTTCAACTTGAATTCAAAATACTCTTTTTTTATAGCCGACATGTATAATTACGGGAATGATGATCCGGAACTTAGAAACCATTACTATAATGTGGGTGGAGCCTTCAGGCAAAAATCAACGCGCATTGCCCTAAACTACGGACGCCAAAGAGGCGGTTTGGTCTGTGTAGGTGGTGTTTGCCGATTTGTTCCAGAAAGTTCCGGAATTTCTTTGTCGTTAAATACAACTTTTTAATATATTTGCCACGGCGAAACGGGGGATTAGCTCATTTGGCTAGAGCGCTTGCCTGGCAGGCAAGAGGTGACCGGTTCGAATCCGGTATTCTCCACAAAAAAACTCCAAGTAATTTAACTTGGAGTTTTTTGTTTTTTTAGAATTTCTTTCTTGAATTATTTGTCGTCAGAAATATAAGTCTTGTTCCCGTTGGAATTGATATAATATCTTCCTCCTCTTGGCCCGGTATAAACTTTTTTACCGTTGTATGTGCCGGTCACTTTGTCGGCTACTCTTGGTGCTTTTTCGTTGGTTTCACGCACTTTTGCCGCTTTTTTTGTAGCCGATTCTTTGGCTTTTTCAGTTGTTTTCTTGGTTTTGTCTGCTGCTTTTTCGGTAGTTTTTTTAGTGACCTCTTTGGCCTTTTCTACTTTTTTTTCAGCTTTCTCTGTTGCCTTTTTAACTTTGGTTTCAGCCTTTTCTTTCTTAGCTTCAGCTTTTTCCTTTTTCTCTTTAGCGGCTTCTTTTTTGGCTTTAGCTTTTTCTTTGGCCTCGGCTGCTTTTTCCGTTTTGGCTTTCTTTTTTGCTTTGGTTTCCTGAGCGTAGAAACTGGTCGAGAATACGAAAAGCAAACACAATACGAGTATTTTCTTCATGGGTAAAAAATTAAGTTATACGTTAAATAAAGGTAGAAAATATATTCTTACTCGCAACCAAAATTTAAAAGTAAGCTCGCAATTGAATATTGCCGTTGTGAATGGTCTGGCTGTTTTCGCTTTTTCGGCCTTGGTAATTGATATTAATATCGAGATAATCCGTCAGGTTTTTCTGAATTAGCAATCGCCATGTGGTATTTTGTCCAGGCTGTAAACCTTCCAGCATTTGAAAAGCCACCGGAGTTAACGCATTTCCAACGAACTCATTCTCGTACAATGAGAACTCTCCATTCATGGTCAATTTCTTAGTGCTGGAATAAGTAAACGAAGTGCCTAAGCGGGTTTGTTTCAAGGTTTCGAAATCAGCAATTTTGTTTTGCTTGTCTTGATATTCATAGAAAATATCCCAACTGGCATTTTCAGAGAACAAATAGGCAATCTTTGGTGCGATTTGGTAGCCTTTTATAATGTAATTTCTTGAAGCATAAGTTTCGGTCACAGCATTCGATTTTAAGGTTTTTCCCGAAAGTTCGAACAACCACGATTTTCGATACAGATGCACATACTGTAACTGATGGGAACTGTTTTTACTTTCTTGAGAACCTACCGACAAGAGGTTTTTTGTTTTGTTGTTCAGATAAGTATAAGTTACCGAATGGCTTTGCTTGCCGCGATTGAAAAACAAACTGTTGCGATAACTCGTGCTCAAGCCCAATAAATTTTCTTTAGTTGAGCTGAACGGATTCAAGTCGAAATTGTTGCCGTCGCGTTTGAGTTTGCGGTCAATCAGAAAAGAAGTTTGGTTATAAAAATGCGACAAAATCTTTCGTAAACCGGTTTTGTTCTGCCATTGACTGGGGTTGAGCGTTAAAGATTCAGAGAATTTATTTTGATGGGTTTTGATGAAAATCTGGTTGGGTAAAAACACCCGAACATACTTGGCTTGGTCCGGAAAAGGGGCAATTTCAAATTCCTGCAATTCCTGAATGCCGTTGTTGTTGTAATCAATCCAAGCATACACTCCTTTTCCGGCATCGACCTCGAGATAAGTAAATTCCTGTTGCGCGATTTGACCTGAATTGGTTTCATAAGCTGTTGTAGTTTGCACAAACTGGTTGAAAAAGCGATCGTTATATAAGATTCTTGAATTTAGTGAAGGTTCGTTTTGGCGATTGGGGTCTTCGTATTTTAAATTTCTATAGTTGAGGTAAACCGCTAAATCACTTTTTTGGTTCTGAATTAATTTCGATTTTAGGTAATACGATTGGGAAACATTCACGCGCTGGAGTTTTCCGTTTTGCAAACTGTCGTTGAAACGATGCAGATAGCCCAATTCAGCATAAACTTTCGTACTGTCACCACGACCCAGAAGCGCACCGTATTCAGTAAATCGTTGGCTAAGAGTATTGAGCAAATTGGTTTCTTTATTGCGTTCTTGGTTGTTTTCTAACCGCAGTGAGGAACCTACCCAATTTTTCTTGAAATTGTATTTCACTACCGATTGGTTTCTTAAAAAGCGCGAAGTCGAAGCGGTTCCATTGCTGGTCATCAAGCTGCTTTTATGATGGATGTTCCAATGATTGAGTACGAAATTGCCAACCATGCTGTGACGGTTGCCATTGAAGCTTTCAGAGAAGTTGAGGTTTTCTAGTTGATAGGTCAAATTTCCTTTTTTCGGCAATTTAAACTCAAGTCCAGCGACCAAAAGACTCTGATTGCCTGTGGCCAAAGAAAGGTTCCAATCGCGGTCAAACTCGATGTTATACAAACGTTCAATGGTGCGGAATTCTTTCTGCACAAACTGATAATTGGCAAAAGCGTCGATTTCCCATTTTTTGGTCAGTAGCCGTTGACGTGTATTGACTTTTCCTGCCACGCCTTGGTTGTCTTTGTCGTCCAATGAAGAAAATAAATTCAAATCGTTGTTACTCAATGCAGCTTCAAAGTCTAAGTAGGTTTTTTCAGAAGTCGCGTATTTTCCAAAAACGGTTGCAATTTGAATTTTAGTCGGCGCAATCAAACGAATAATAGGTTCGTAGCTACCTTGCTTTTCTCCGTTAACTGGCTGGATATATTTATAAATTTTCCCAACAGCAGCACTGTTAGAAAGTTGGTAGTTCCCTTGTTTTTCTCCAACGAAACTAAACTTCACATTATACAGAACCGCAGTCGGATCATTCGAGTAAACGAAAGTTGCTACACCATCTTGAATGACTTTTTCATACAAAATTTTGTTCTCGGAATAATCGTCTTGATAAGCTGAAGGAGCCACCATCGAATTCGAATCATCTCCGGCATTGACCAATATTTGCGCTTGCTCTGCAGAAAGGTTTTGCTGTAAAGGCTGGTTTTTGAGATCACTTTCTGAATACACGTTGGTGCCAATGCTCCAAGAATCCTGCTCGTGCGAAGCTCCAAAATACGTCACAAAGCGACTGTAATTTCTGTCTGAAAACTGGTATTCAATGGAAATTCGCATCTCGGAGGTAATCGGAAATAGGGAAGTGAAAGTAATCTCTCCGGCGTTGTAATCAATTACATAATCATTGTTTTCACCACGTTTGAGCAGAATGCCATTTACATATACCCGCTCCGAACCAGAAACCACTAAAATAAACAATTCACCGCTCGAACCTTTAAGTTTATATGGGCCTTGGTTGCCTTCTTGGCCGATGAAGTTGCTTCGGGCATATTGCCCGCGAACCAGAGCCGCCGAAGCAAATACGTTGGTCTTGTTGCCTTGGTTGCCGAAATTAAAATTAGTTGATAGACCTTGAACTTTTTTATTGAAGTTGAGAAATCGGGATTGGCGATTCTCTAGAAACAAATCACCGGCGCGGATACTCCATTTGTCTGAGAAAAGTTCAATAAAAATCTGGTCGAATTCGTCCAGTTTTTGCGAATAACCGCTGTCTTGCAAAGGAATATTATTGTCTTGGATGGAAGCGCGCAAACTGACTTTGTCTGAAATTTTTCCGGTAATCTGCAAATCCAGATTGGAGTTGACCACCGCATTTTGATTGTTGCCTACTGTAATACCTCGAGTAATGCTTCCAGAAGTGTTTAATCCTTCAAATGGAACAAATTTTTTGAACGGATCGCGCGACACTTGATAAAGACCATATTGTCCGGTTTCGGATTTTACTACTCGGTTTGGGTCATAAATACTGTAAACTTTGGTTAAGGCTTTTGGAAATTTCAAAAATCGAATCGTTAGTGTATCACTATTGAACGGATAGTTGTCTTTAAAAACTAAAATTCCTTTCTCGAAATTCACTTGGTAATAAGCGGTGTCGATTGGTTTTGATTGGGTGTCAAGCAGTTTAAAAAAACTTGAATTCACGCTGACCGAATCAATCCTAATGGTGTCGCGTGTGGCAACAATTTTCTTGGCCCGATAGGGTGTTTGGATTTCCTGGGCTTGTAAGCCATAGCCTAATAGCAGTAAACCGAAAAGGATTTTTTTAAACATAAAGGCTATAACGGATTGACCTCAAAAGTAGTGTGTTTTTGTGGTATTTTGAATGTGAGGTATAGGCAATAAAAAAACCGCCTGAGGAATCAGACGGTTTTGATAAAGAATTTTATTAGTTTATTTCTTAATGATTCTGGCTGATGATTTCTGCCCAAGGTCATTTTGGAAATATAAGATATAAACTCCGGCGTTCAAATTAGAAACATCCACACGGTGCTCCCCAGTGGTAGCATTTTGGTGCAAGATTGATTTTCCGGAAACATCATACAAATCGTATTGAACGTTTTTGGCTAAGTCCATTTCGATTTCCGATGCAACCACATTAGATTTCAAAGTCACACCAGTTTGCGCCAAGTTGTTAAAGTCAGAAACGCCTAAAGCCGAAACAAAACGGTAAGTGAAAGAAACGGAATTACCTGTTTCTACACCGTTTTCATCTACTTGGAAGAATTTCAAACCGTATTCCACGGGCAAAGCCGGGTTAATCCCAGAATTTAGGTTTAGGAAGTGGTCGAAATCTCCGTTTTGTCCGTTGGCTTCAATCACTGCTGGAAAATTAGGATACGAACTTCCTGCTGTAATGGTACTCAAACAAACATTACCGACGCACAATTGCAAGTTGGTTCCGGTTGAATTTTCAATACTGAGCACTTTTACTTTGATATTGATGTCGTTGTCAGAATTGTTGAAAATCTTAATTCCCATGTAGGAACCGGGCTCTTCAGCAGTATCAAAAGTGAATACATCACCATCGTTGATTGGGGTTCCATCTAGCTTTTTAAGCGACATTTGCGCTGTGGCTATAAACGAAGCCAAACCGATGATGGAAAGAAATAAACTTTTCATTGTGAATTATTTTAAAATGATTTTTTCAGTGGTAGTACCGTTAGCGCTAACGATTTTCGCAAGATACATTCCTTTTTGGAAACCTGACAAATCGATATTTTTATCTTTTGTTACGTTGTTTGCAGTCAAGATTACTTTTCCAGTTACATCGATGATATTCACGGTCACCGTTTCTTCAGTATTGATGTTAATCATACCGCTAGTTGGATTTGGAAATACTCTCAAGGTTGTTGCTTCAAAAGTTTCGTTAGCCAAAGCGGTTGTGGTTAAAGCATTTGATAACGGCAAACTAGAAGTGAAATTACCACTCAAATAGCTGTAAATTGCATTGTTGCTGTTGTCGTAAACTTCCACTCCGTGTTGCGTGGCACCATAAGTCCAGCCGTCGCCGTAAGAATCTAACAAGTTAATAGTATAGCACTCATTAGAAGGCAAACTTACGTTGTGTGTTTTAACTGTATTAGCATCTGCGCCACCGCCGTTGGCATTTCCAGTATACGGACCGCCATTGGCAACAATAGTTCCCGCACTGTTTTTAATGTTCCATGAAATTTCTGTAGGATAATTGTCGGTGTATATTTTAACCACAACGTCTGTTGGTGCTTGTACTGCGATACTTACGCCCATTTCGGCAGAAGTAATATTTGCATTGAATGGAGTAGCACTGTTGGCCGATACCACTTCAACAGAATAATCTGCATCAGGATTGTAAGCATAAGTGTCAAAGGTTACTGTTCTGGTGGTAAATCTTGGCATTAAACCAGAAAAGTTTTTCGTGGCCACGACATTACCGTCTTCTTTTAAGTTAAGCGTAGCAGCAGTAATGGAATTTTCTCCATAGTTTCTGATTTTGGCAACAGCGTTTCCGTTAGCAGAACAAAATGAGTTCGTATTTTCTAAAGAACCCACGTTGTTTTGGGTTCCGGTCAACGTGCCGCAGTTAGCATTAATACTTGTTCTGATAGAACTGGCAGTTCCGGCGCTAATTTCAGAAACCAAACCGTCAGGGCAAATTCTGAACAAAGTCGGGAAATAAGTAATCTGATACAAATCACTGATGCTAGAAGCGTCTAGAATTGGATAAGGTGTATGTTCTACCCAGTTACCTCTGGAAGCAGGAGTCTGTCCGTAGAGGTCATCCTCTCCAGTAGTTCCGTCGCCTTCCACGAAAAGCACGACCACTTCGCTAGAACCGCCTTGTCCGTAAGAATTATAAATATCTTCTAAAGCTTTAGAATTATGGAAATTCCAGCATGGGCCACACCAAGTAGCGGAAATGTCCATGATAACTGTTTTACCGGCAGCGATATAATCTGCCAAGTGATGCGTATTCCCGTTAATGTCGGTTACGGTAAAATCCGGAGCTACACTTCCCGGAGCGATTTGGGCTTTGCTTTGGAATGACAAGGCTACAAGCGCCAACAAAAGAGTAATTTTTTTCATGAGCTAAAATTAAAGGGTTGGTTAGAAGTTAATTGTGCGAAGCAATATTAGCAATAATTTGATAGATAATGAAATAAAAATTGCTTTCGCACTAAAAAAATTAGCTAGTGATTTCTTTGGTCACTACCTGCATCGTTTCACGACTGCTTTGTTTGAGTAACACGGTTTTGTTTTCTTGCACCATTTCCGCCGCCTTTTCATTGAAATGTCTGATGGTGTAAAGTGAAACGTTCTCATTATAAGCCACTTTGAATTTTTTCGAAAGTTTGTTTTTGAGTTCGTTAAAGTTCCCGAATTTGTCTTCAATACAGACCGAAAAACTAATCGCCGAGTTCTGAATCAGGCTCACTTTCATCTTGAATTGGTGCAAGAGTGCAAAAATCTCGCTGATGTTTTCTTCCATGATAAACGAAAAGTCAATCGAGGATAGCGAAATTAAAAGTTGGTTTTTTTTGACGATGAAACAAGGCAGATATGGCTCTAAATCAGCGCCTTTAGAAACGCTGGTGCCGGGCAATAAAGGCTCCACAAAAGATTTTACAAACAACGGAATTTCCTTTCGCTGCAATGGTTGTAACGTTTTCGGATGTATCACACTCGCCCCGTAAAAAGCCAATTCGATGGCTTCGCGGTAGGAAATCTGGTTCAGCAAAGTGGCGTTTTCAAAATAACGCGGATCGGCGTTCATCACACCGGGTACGTCTTTCCAAATCGTAACGCTTTCTGCGCCGAGACAATATGCGAAAATTGCTGCCGTATAATCCGAGCCTTCACGGCCTAAGGTAGTGGTAAAGCCGTTTTCATCCGAACCTAAAAATCCTTGGGTAATGTGCAATGTTTTCTTTTTGATTCCCTTGGAAATGTTCTTTTGCGTGAGTTCCCAGTTCACTTCGGCGTCGCGATAAGTGGCATCGGTTTTAATGAACTGGCGCACATCAATCCAATGGGTTTTAATTCCGCGGTGGTTCATATAATACGAGAGAATCGTCGTGGAAACCAATTCACCGAAACTCACAATCTGGTCGTACACAAAATTGTAATTCGGCGATTTGTTGTGCCCGAGAAAGTAATCAAGTTCGGCAAACAAATCGTTCACAGCTTTGAACACCGGGTGTCTTTCGTCTTCGAACAAATCCAACAGAATCTGGTTGTGGTATTTTCTTACTTCCTGCACCGAGGCTTTTAAGGCGGCCGATTTATCGAAATAATCTTTCACCACCACTTCGAGCGCGTTAGTGGTTTTTCCCATGGCCGAAACCACGAGCAACACATCGTCGTAGCCCACTTTTTGCAAAACATCGAAAACATTGTTGATTCCTGCTGCGTCTTTCACCGAAGCGCCGCCAAATTTGAAAACTCTCATTTTATTAGGGTTTTTTAGAGCCAAGAGCAAAGAACCAAGATTTTTCTTATTTCTTTGTTTTTGATTTTATTTTGTATTCGTAAATTTCTCGATTCCATGCTCATCCATCTGAGCCACACGCCAATCGTCGAGCACTTTCGCGCCTGATTTTTTGTAAAAGTCAATAGCAGGTGTATTCCATTCTAGCACAGCCCATTCTATTCTGCGAACGCCGTCTCTTTTCCCTTGGGCAATGACCTCGGCATACAATTTAAAACCAATTCCCGAGCCGCGCATTTTCTCTTTCACAATCAAATCTTCCAAATGGATGGTTTTGCCTTTCCAAGTTGAATAGCGGTAATAATACAAGGCCACGCCCACAATTGCTCTGTTTAACTCAGCCACAAAAGTGTGAAATAAAGGCTTATCACCAAAGCCGTCGCGCTCTAAATCAGGAACCGTTACTACTACAGCATCGGGTTCTTTTTCAAATACGGCAAGTTCCCGGATGAGTTCCAGCACGGCGGGCATGTCATGTTTTTGGCCTTTTCTTATAATCATTTTTTTGAAGCTGTTTCCTGCTGTCCGCTATATCTTTTGCGAAGTTACTATCGGGTTTTGGTTGAGCAAATTCCCGCAAAAGGATGCCGCTGCCATCAGGGCTAGGGCACAGGTTTCCAAAAACAAATATAGAGAAAACAACGAATTTTAATGCACTCCAACACGAATTGCAAACGCGTTTATAAATATGAAAATTTTGAAATCGATTATTCGAATTTCCCGCTATATTTGCACCACTAACTACAACGATTTCGCCATGGAAGAACGCAACAAAACACTAGGGGAATTTATCATAGAGAACCAGAATGCTTTTCAGTATTCCTCAGGTGAACTTTCCCGCATCATCAACTCCATCCGATTGGCTGCTAAGGTGGTCAATTACAAAGTCAACAAAGCCGGTTTGGTCGACATCATCGGCGCAGCAGGAGAACAAAATATCCAAGGCGAAGACCAGCAGAAACTCGATGTCTATGCCAATGAAATCTTCATCCAAACCTTAATCAACCGCGAAATTGTTTGTGGTATCGCTTCCGAGGAGAACGACGACTTTATCACGGTGAGCGGTTCCGATAAAAGCCACAATAACAAATACGTCGTTTTGATGGATCCGCTCGATGGCTCTTCTAATATCGACGTAAATGTTCCTGTAGGTACAATTTTCTCTGTGTATCGCCGCATCACACCAGTAGGAACACCGGTTACTTTAGAAGATTTCCTGCAACCAGGAGTCAATCAAGTCGCTGCCGGTTACGTGATTTACGGAACTTCAACCATGCTCGTGTACACCACAGGTCACGGCGTAAACGGATTTACTTTGAATCCGGCTATCGGTACTTTTTATCTATCGCATCCGAACATGCAATTTTCTAAAGACGGCACTATTTACTCCATTAATGAAGGCAATTACGTACATTTCCCACAAGGCGTAAAAAATTATATCAAATATTGCCAGCTCGAAGAAGGTGATCGCCCTTACACTTCCAGATACATCGGCAGCTTGGTGTCAGACATTCACCGCAACATGATCAAAGGCGGAATCTACATTTACCCGACGAGCTCCAAAGCACCCAAAGGGAAATTGCGTCTGCTTTACGAATGCAACCCAATGGCATTCATTGCCGAACAAGCCGGCGGAAAAGCCTCAGATGGTTTCGGTCGCATCATGGAGATCCAACCGACCGAGTTGCACCAACGCGTGCCATTTTTCTGCGGCAGCCTGAACATGGTTGAGAAAGCCGAGGAGTTCATGCGAACTGCTCAATAACTTCGGTTCAAGCATAAAAAAATCCTGCTCGGTTTGGGCAGGATTTTTATTTGGTATCAAAAGCTTTTATTTGTTCATGTTTTGCATTTCGTAAACAAAGGTGTCAGAGTCTACTCTTTTGTCGACCAAAGAAAGTGCTTTGTCTACGATGTAATTCACATTGCTTGGCGTAAACCCAAGTGCAATTCCGAATTTGCGCAATAGTTTGTCTTGCTTGTCGCCCAATTGGTGATCAACATGCACCATGCGTGCTAAATCGTACAAACGCTCCAGACGTTGGGTGTAGAGGTAAGGCGGATTGATAGGATATTTTAGTGGGTTTTCAATAATTTCTTCGTATTCCGAAGCTGAAATTTCCAAGCGGTTGGCCAACTTGTTTAAGAATTCTTTTTCTTGTTCAGAAACGTTTCCATCGGCCAAAGCAACACGCGCTATAGCAGAAAAGTGCCCTTTGTTGCGGGATTTGAATTCGCTATCGAATAAATCGGAGATTGACATATTAAGAGGTTTAATTTGCTGCAAATATAAATTTATTTTTTCGTATTCAAGTCAGGTTTTCGGCTCGATTTAATTTATTTTTCGGACTTGGTTTTTATGATTTCGGAAGGATTTACCTATTGAAATTAGTTGTAAGTTTACACGCCTTGAATCATAAACAACAACGCAAATGTCAGACTTTTGGATTTATCTCGAAATCGGTTTTCGGCACGTACTGAACCTCAACTGTTATGACCATTTGTTGTTTTTAGTTGCCTTGGCTGTTCCACATACCTTCAAAGATTGGAAAAAGCTGCTGGTATTGGTCACCGTTTTCTCAACAGGTCATACTTTGGCGCTCGTCGCATCGGTTTTTGAAATCATGATGATTAAACCGCAACTGGTAGAATTGCTTATTCCAATTACTATTTTTATCACGGCAGTTTCGAACTTTTTTATAGCCGGAAAAACCGCCAAAAGCGACTCAAACAATGTGGTGGTTTTAATTACCTTGTTTTTTGGCATCATTCACGGCTTGGGTTTTTCGAATTATTTTAAAACCCTATTGCCCGGCAGCGCTTCAGACAAAATAGTACCTTTGCTCGAATTTGCGCTAGGCATTGAGTTGTCACAAGCCCTTATTGTATTGGGAGTATTGACGCTGCTTTACACGGCGCAAACATTTTTCAGGTTCAATAAGCGCGATTGTACTATCGTCACCTCTGCTTTTATAATCGGTGTGGTAGTGCCGATGATTATACAAAATGAAATTTGGAATTGATGGAATCTATCAAACTTAACAAATATGATAAGGCGTATCTGAGAATCGCCAACGAATGGAGCCAATTGTCTTATTGCAAGCGCAAGAAAGTAGGTGCTATTATCGTTCGAGACCGAATGATTATTTCCGACGGGTACAACGGCACGCCCACCGGATTCGAGAATTGCTGTGAAGACGAGCAAGGACTCACCAATTGGTATGTTTTGCACGCCGAGGCCAATGCTATTTTGAAGGTCGCGCGTTCTACTCAAAGCTGCGAAGGCGCTACTTTATATATTACGCTTTCCCCGTGTAAGGAATGCAGCAAACTCATTCACCAATCCGGGATAAAAAGAGTCGTTTACCAATTAGGTTACCGCGATACGACTGGTGTTGATTTTTTGAGAAAAGCTGGTGTCATGGTCGAACAAATTGAAGATTTGGATTAAAATGAAAAAGGGTTCTGTTTACTTGCCGTTGCTGCTTTTTTTGATGCTGGCCGTTGGGGTACTGCTGGGCGGCATGCTCAATTTTCCGGTAGACCGGCCCAGTTTTTCGCAAAATCATTCTAGAAATAAGCTCAACAAACTTATCGATTTTATTGACAACGAATATGTCGATCAGGTCAATACTGACTCTATTGTCGATTTGACCGTTACCAATATCTTGGCGCAACTCGATCCGCATTCGATGTACTTGCCGCCGAGTATCCAAAGCGATGAGGCCGAAAGCATGAAAGGTAATTTCGTAGGTATCGGGGTGAATTTCTATATGTATAAAGATACAGTTGCCGTAGTAAAGCCACTTGAGAACGGGCCATCCGCAAAAGCAGGAATCGAGCCTGGTGACCGGATTTTGTACGCAGGTAAAACCCAACTTTACGGACGAAAATTGCCTTCGGATACGTTGTTTTCTAAACTCAAAGGCGAAGAAGGTTCTGTAGTGGAGTTGACCGTGTACCGCAAAAGCCAGCACAAGAAATTTAAAGTGAAAGTGGCGCGGGAAGTGGTTCCGATTAAAAGTGTTGATGCTGCTTTGATGCTCAATGCCAATACAGGTTATATCAAAATCAATCGTTTTGCAGAAACCACTTATGACGAATTCAAAAAAGGATTGCTCGATTTGAAGAAAAAAGGAGCAATGTCACTAATAGTCGATGTGCGCGAAAACGGTGGTGGTTATGTAGAAATGGCGACCAAAATTGCCGATGAGTTTTTAAAGCAAAAGCAACTCATCGTTTATATGAAGAACAAAAAAGGACAAGTCGAGAAAACCTACGCTACTGCAAAAGGTGAATTTGAAACCGGAAAAGTAGCCATATTAATTGATGAAAGCTCGGCGTCTGCCAGTGAAATCTTAGCCGGAGCGATTCAAGACAATGATCGCGGAACCATAATCGGCCGTCGTTCTTTCGGCAAAGGTTTGGTACAACGCGAGATGAACTTCGACGATGGCTCTGCAGTTAGATTAACAATTGCCAGGTATTTCACTCCGACGGGAAGGTCAATTCAGAAACCCTACGTCAAAGGCGATGAAGCGGCTTACGAAAATGAATTTTCCAAACGGTTCGAAAATGGCGAGTTGTATAAAAAAGACAGCATCAAAATCGCAGATACTTTAAAATTCAAAACCCCGAAAGGGAAAATTGTATACGGTGGCGGCGGTATTGTGCCTGATGTTTTTGTTCCCATGGAGGGCAAGTCCGGTGAAGCGGCGATTGTTTATGTCATGGAACAGTCGGGCATTGTCAATCATTTTGTTTTTGAACAACTCGACAAATACCGCGAAACGTTCAAAGGAATGTCGTATCCAGAATTTCTTACCAAGATGAAGTCGACCGATTTGTATTTCGATCATTTGCAACAATACCTTACTTCCAGCGGCGTGAAGTTAAATCTTTCGAGTAATAAAATGTTGGTAAAAAGATATCTGACGGCTGAGTTTGCCTCGCAATTATACGGCGAGCAAAAGTTCTACGAAATTGTCCTTAAAGAAGATCCGATGGTGCAGGCCGCACTAAAATCTTAAACTTTCTTGATGCTGTCGTGGCTTTGCGAATCGATGCCGTCGTTCCATAAAGTCAGAATATCGGTGGCTACGGCGGCTCCGCTTCCGGCTGCAATTGAGAGCTGACTGCGCCAACCGGCGAGTGTTCCGGCGGCGTAAATTCCGTCGGCTACTTTGTGGTCATCATTGCGAAGGAAAATGCGTTGTTTTTCTTTCACCGCTTTCGGATGCGGCGCAACGAAGTCCATCAATCCTTGAATATCAAAAGTGTTAGAATAGCCAATAGCCACTACAATGGTTTTTGCAACGTAAGTGTTTTTATTGGTAACCACATTAAATTCAGGAAAATCCCCTTCAATCCGTATTACTTTTTCATTTTCGATTTGACGAACGTGCGGGTATAAGTCGGACAATTGCTCTAGGCTATGGGTCAATAAATCAGCGCCGAGCGTTCCGGGTGTTATTCCGTAGGCGTTATTAAATAAGGCTTCCTGTAAAGATGAAGTTTTTTGGTGGGCAATCAGGCCGATTTTTTTATCGGTAACAAATGGCTTTTTATGGGCAGAACCCAAGACGAGTGCACAAGAAACGCCTGCCACGCCGCCTCCGATAATTAAGACGTCGAATGTCATTTATTGGTCTTTGGTTTTTTCGACAATCATCTTCGACATCCGAAAAATTAGCAAAATGCAAACCGCGCAAATCGAAGCGACAATCCCAATTAGAGCAACGACGCTATTGCCTTCGAACAGATGGTCAAAATCCAGCAAAGTAATATTGAAGACAATTAAGGCTATGGCGATTACCACCAATATCGTAGTAAAAATTTTCATGTGGTTGAAATTTGGGTGAAAAATAATACAAATCAATTAAACAAACAAGCCTTTGACATTTGAGGCAAAAAGCTTAACAGCAATGGCCAAAAGCACCACGCCAAAGGTTTTCCGAATCACGCCCAGACCGGTTTGGCCGAGCATTTTTTCGATTTTGGCCGACGATTTCAAAACGCCATATACTAAGACAATATTCAACAAAATAGCCACTAAAATATTTTCAGTGTAAAACTGCGAACGCAAAGAAAGCAAAGTGGTCATCGTGCCCGCGCCGGCAATCAAAGGGAAAGCCAACGGAACTATAGAGGCAGAGCTCGCTTCGGTGTCGCGGTAAATCCGGATGCCCAGAATCATTTCCAAGGCAATGAAAAACAAAACGAATGAACCCGCCACAGCAAAGGAATGCACATCAATCCCAATTAATTTCAATAAACCTTCGCCAACAAAAAGGAATGTAATCATGATTACTGCCGCCGCTAAAGTCGCTTTTTCAGATTCGATGTGGCCGTGTTTGTTGCGCAAGTCGACGACAATCGGAATAGTTCCGACGATATCAATAACTGCAAAAAGCACCATGCTGACTGTGGCAATTTCTCTTAAATCGAAATTCATATAGGTTGTTTTTCTTGGCAAAAGTATTCAATCTACAGCGGGCAAATGCCAAAACGAGGTTAATTTTGAAAGGATTAACTTTTCTTCCGGATGTAGTACATGCAGTTAATTTTATATATATTTATGATTTAAAACCATCCGCAGGCTTATGAAAAAAATATTACTCGTTCCTTTTCTTTTCTTTAGCGCTTTGTCTTTTTGCCAGATCGGACATGAACATACTTTTTACGATGGTGTAGTTTCAAGGGTTGTATTGGAAAATTCAGGTGAAAAATATTATCTGTATGACAAGGCCAATAGTGCGATTGTTTTTTATAACGCAGATTATTCACTTTGGAAAACCGTTCCAATATCTACATTGCCCAATCCTTACGACGTTGCTGTAACGCATGTTTCTCAAACGAAAATTAACCCTGACGACGCTATTGAGATTTCTTACACCTCTTATGCTTCGTCTCCTTTGTCTCCGCAAAGTAAGATTGTTGACGAATCGGGTGCGGTGCTTAAAAGCGTTGATAACTGTAGTTACCTGCATGTGGATGAAACCGGTGGGCTTCAGGTGAAGGTGCTAGCCGCATCTGCGTCGGGCCTGACGGTTTACTCGGCTCCGGATTTTTTCCCGGAACATTATTTTCAAGCGAATTATTATGATATCCAAAGGTTGCGGCTTGAGGTTTCGGGTGAAAAATACTGCGTTTTTGACCGTGGTAGTGGAATCGTAAACCTTTACAACGCAGATTATTCTTTTTGGAAAAGTATTCCGCTCATAAAGCCTCAAGGCTACAGTTTCTCGAGGCTTTATTTTCTGTCTGAAAAGCAAATCAATGATGATAATCTGATTGAATTAGGCTATGGCTATTATTTGCCATTGGTAACTCAACCGCCGCTACCGGCCAGTATAATCAATGAAAACGGAACGATACTTAAGACCTTTGCCGATGTCAGAGACATGTGGGTCAATGCGGTGAACGGAATGTCGACCAAATTATTTGCAGATGTTTCTCAGGATGATGTGATAGTGAGTTATCGCACAGAGGTATATTCAGTTTCGGATTTTAACTTAGAGCATAGCTACTCAGGCACATTGAAAAGAATAAATCTTGACAATTCCGGTGAAAAATACTATATCGATAATTACAACTATGCAGCCGACCAGATTGAAGTTTATAACAGCGATCACACCTTGTGGAAAACCATTCCGGTTGCTGTGTCCAGTCTCGATGAAACCATTACCAACGTTTCGGTTTCAGAAAATATAATAGATCAGGACAACCAACTTGAGGTGGCTTACACGATTAATTCCAACACGCTTGATGGAGGTCATTATCATACCAATTTGGTAAAAGAAGACGGAACTGTTTTGCTATCGCTGAATGAAGCAACAGCAGGTTATCTGAGTACATTTCCCGGGCTTCCTTACAAGTTCATCACAAGTGTAAAATCTGGGCCTTTCGACAATACGCAATATTTTTCATCGGTTTATGGCGCAGAAGGTAGTTTTGCTGTACTTGGATTCGATCAGCCAATGATAACTCTTGCTCCAAATCCTGCGCAAAACAGCATTAGTTTATCTTCGCAAACCGCCATTGTCAAAGCAGGCCTTTTCGATATTCGATGTGCTCTGATCAGCCAGTGGGTTGCGACGGACATTAAAACAATGAATGTGGAGCATGTTTCCTCTGGCCTGTATTTCATCCATTTGGAAAACAGCAATGGGCTTAGATCGGTTCACAAAATCCTCATTTCTCGTTAAAATTAATTAGCTGTTAATTTACTTGTTTTGCTTTGGCATTATGAAAGTTGAAGTATCTTTGCCGCATGTTTCAACTCGGAAAAACCATCGTCTCTGAAGACATTTTAGAAAAAGAGTTTGTGTGCAATCTTTCGGCCTGCCACGGCGCTTGTTGTATTGATGGCGATGCCGGAGCTCCTTTAAGTAAAGAAGAAACGCAAATTTTAGAAGATATCTACCCCAAAATAAAACCTTTTTTACGCCCAGAAGGGATTGCCGCAATTGAAGCGCAAGGCACTTGGAGAATCGGCACAGACAAGGATTTTGAAACGCCACTAATCGACGAGAAAGACTGTGCTTATGTCATCTTCGACGGAAAAACAGCCCTATGCGGAATCGAGCAAGCCTATAATCAAGGTGTTGTGAATTGGAAAAAGCCGGTGTCTTGTCATTTGTATCCCATTCGAGTTAAGGATTTTACTGAGTTTGCTGCGGTAAATTATGACCGTTGGGAGATTTGCGATGACGCTTGTTCTCTTGGTAAAGAACTACAAGTTCCCGTCTATAAATTTGTCAAGGAAGCACTCATTCGGCGCTTTGGGGAAGACTGGTATGCAGAGCTTGAAAAAGTAGCCGAAGAACTCAAAAAAAATCCCTCGAACCGTAGGCGCTAATGCTGCCTTAATAGCAAAATTATGCCTGCACAACAATACTTCTGAATGCGCCAAAAACAGGCGCTTTTTTATTTATTTTATTTTTAAATAACTGTTTTTCAGGAGTTTAAAAAGCGAGTGAAAAAACGTGTTAAAATGAGTTTTTGTTAAAAACTAGAACCGATTGTGGATAAGTTTGACTTTCATTATCCGAGACAAAACGCCATCTTTGTAGCAGTCAAAAAGCAGCGTTTTTTTGATGTTAAATTCTCACAAAAATCACACAAACACCATGTCAGTTATAGAACCCATTCTTCAAGAAAACAAGAACCGTTTTGTGATATTCCCGATCAAACACCACGACATTTGGGAATGGTATAAAAAAATGGAAGCCAGTTTCTGGACTGCTGAAGAAATTGACCTTCACCAAGACTTATCTGATTGGAACAACAAGCTCAACGCCGACGAAAAGTATTTTATCAAACACATACTTGCCTTTTTTGCCGCATCTGATGGTATCGTCAACGAGAATCTCGCGGAGAATTTTGTGAACGAGGTGCAATACGCCGAAGCTAAATTTTTCTACGGGTTTCAGATCATGATGGAGAATATCCACAGCGAAACCTACTCGCTGTTGATTGATACCTACGTGAAAGACGAAGCCGAAAAGAACGAGTTGTTTCATGCGATTGAAGTGTTTCCGGCCATCAAGAAAAAAGCAGATTGGGCTTTGCGTTGGATTGAGTCGGATTCTTTTGCTGAAAGATTGATTGCTTTTGCTGCTGTAGAAGGTATTTTCTTTTCGGGCGCATTTTGTTCGATTTTCTGGCTCAAGAAAAGAGGATTGATGCCGGGCTTGACTTTCTCTAACGAACTGATTTCTAGGGACGAAGGTGTGCATTGCGATTTTGCTGTGCATTTGCACAATCACCATTTGGTCAACAAAGTGCCAAAAGCTAGAATCAAGGAAATCATCGTAGATGCGCTCAACATCGAGCGCGAATTCATTACCGAATCTTTGCCGGTGAGCTTGATAGGAATGAATGCGACACTGATGACGCAATACCTCGAGTTTGTTGCAGATCGTTTGTTGGTTGAATTGGGTTGTACTAGAGAATACAACGCTTCGAACCCGTTTGATTTTATGGACATGATTTCGCTTCAGGGCAAAACCAATTTCTTCGAAAAACGCGTGGCCGAATATCAGAAAGCCGGAGTGATGAATACCGATTCTGACGCCCAAAAGATTTCATTTGACGCTGATTTTTAGAAAAAATGTTCTCTCGCACCCGAGCGGAGCGAACTGACGAAGTAAAGACGCAGAGCCTCAAAGTTCAATAGTCTTTAAAGTTTTTTATTGGCGCCTTTGCGTCTTTGCAAGATATAACAAAATCGACATTTTTACTTACACGCCAATCCAAAATCTACACGCCTAAACTCCGGATTGCCTAGCCCCGATGGCAGCGGCATCCTTTTGGTTTTTTCTTTAAAAAGCAAAAGATACAGCGAACAGCGGGAACAGCTTCCAAAAAAAATCAATTACAAATACCCGGGCCAGTGAAGGGATTTGCTGCTCCACTAAAACCTAACTCTATGTATGTAGTAAAAAGAGACGGCCACAAAGAGCCGGTCATGTTCGACAAAATCACGGACAGAATCAAGAAATTATGTTATGGTCTCAACGATTTGGTTGATGCCGTAAAAGTAGCCATGCGCGTTATTGAGGGATTGTACGACGGCGTGACCACTTCTGAATTAGACAACCTCGCTGCCGAAACCGCTGCGTCGATGACCATTGCACACCCAGATTATGCCCAGTTGGCCGCGCGCATCGCGATTTCGAATTTGCATAAAAATACCACCAAGTCGTTCTCAGAAACGATGAACGAAATGTACCATTACGTGAACCCGAGAACCGGGAAACAATCGCCGTTGCTTTCAGATGAAGTGCACAGGGTGATTCAAGCCAATGCTGAATTTCTGGATTCCCACGTGATTTATAACCGCGATTTCAATTACGATTATTTCGGTTTTAAAACTTTAGAGCGTTCTTACCTTTTGAAGATCAATGGTAAAATCGTAGAGCGCCCGCAGCACATGTTGATGAGGGTTTCTGTTGGAATCCACTTAGATGATTTGGATGCGGTAATCGAAACTTACGACTTGATGTCGAAGAAATTCTTCACGCACGCTACGCCGACACTTTTCAACGCAGGAACACCGAAGCCGCAAATGTCTTCATGTTTCTTGCTTTCAATGAAAGACGACAGTATCGACGGTATCTACGACACACTTAAAAACACGGCAAAAATCTCGCAATCGGCCGGAGGAATTGGACTTTCTATCCACAATGTGAGAGCAACAGGTTCATACATCCGCGGCACGAACGGAACTTCGAACGGAATTGTCCCGATGTTGCGTGTATTCAACGACACGGCCCGTTACGTAGACCAAGGCGGCGGCAAGAGAAAGGGAAGTTTCGCGATTTACCTCGAGCCTTGGCACGCCGATGTGTTCGATTTTCTCGATTTGAAAAAGAACACCGGAAAAGAGGAAATGCGTGCGCGTGATTTGTTCTTCGCGATGTGGACCTGCGACTTGTTCATGAAGCGCGTACAGGAAGATTCCACCTGGACCTTGATGTGCCCGAATGAATGCCCGGGGTTGTACGATGTTTACGGAGAAGAATTCGATAAACTTTACACCGGATACGAAGCCGCTGGCAAAGGAAGAAAAACGATCAAAGCGCGCGAATTGTGGGAGAAAATTCTCGAGTCACAAATTGAGACCGGAACGCCTTACATGCTTTACAAAGATGCGGCGAACAGAAAATCAAACCAGAAAAATTTAGGAACGATCCGCTCGTCGAACCTGTGCACCGAAATCATGGAGTATACTTCTGATGACGAAATTGCAGTTTGTAACTTGGCTTCGATCTCGCTTCCAATGTTTGTTGAGAATGGCGCATTCAACCACGAGTTGCTGTTCAACGTGACCAAGCGCGTGACCAGAAACCTCAATAAAGTCATAGACCGAAATTACTATCCGGTTAAAGAAGCCGAAAACTCGAATATGCGCCACCGTCCGGTAGGATTGGGCGTTCAAGGTTTGGCCGATGCGTTCATTTTGTTGCGCATGCCGTTCACTAGCGATGAAGCCAAAAAACTTAACCAGGATATTTTCGAAACCTTATACTTTGCTGCCGTCACCGCTTCGATGGAAATGGCCAAAGAAGAAGGACCTTACTCATCATTCAAGGGTTCGCCGATCTCGCAAGGAGAATTCCAGCACAACCTTTGGGGCCTCAAAGACGAAGAGCTTTCCGGTCGTTGGGATTGGGCTTCGCTCAGAAAAGAAGTCATGGCGCACGGCGTTAGAAACTCGCTTCTGGTAGCACCGATGCCGACTGCGTCCACTTCACAAATTTTAGGAAACAACGAAGCATTCGAGCCTTACACTTCAAACATTTACACCAGAAGGGTTTTATCCGGCGAGTTCATCGTCGTGAACAAACACTTGCTCGAAGATTTGGTGCAGCGCGGTTTGTGGAACGAGGAAATCAAGCAGGAAATCATGCGCCACAACGGTTCGGTGCAGAACATCGACGGCATTCCGGCAGACCTTAAAGAACTATACAAAACCGTTTGGGAAATGTCTATGAAAGACATCATCGACATGTCGCGCCACAGAGGTTATTTCATCGACCAGTCGCAATCGCTGAATTTGTTCATGCAAGACGCGAACTATGCCAAACTGACCTCGATGCACTTCTACGCTTGGCAGTCGGGCCTTAAAACAGGAATGTATTACCTAAGAACCAAGTCAGCGGTAGACGCCATCAAGTTTACACTGAACAACGATAAAAAAGCCGAACCAATTTCAGAAGCCGTCGCCGTTGAGGTAGCCGAGCCGAACGAAACCGGAGAAATGTCGGCAGAAGATTTTGCAGCTATGATCGAACGCGCCCGAAACGCAGGGCCGGACGACTGCGAAATGTGTGGATCGTAATTACTGGGACGATTACTATCCTGATTAAACAGCTATCTTTGGGTAGCTGTTTTATTTTTTTCAGGAGCCGAGAACCTGCTCTTCGCTGTATCTTTTACTTCGTTAAGGCTACGTAAAAGGATGTCGCTGCGATCAGGGCTAGGGATTGGGGACTGTAAGACTTTAAGACTTTAGGACTGTACGATTTTGAGATACATCTTTGTCCTGTAATCTTACTGTCTTAAAATCTAATAATCTAAAAATTCATCAATGAACTGGGAACAACTTTTATCACTCAAACGACAAGGCGACACTAGCAAACGTTTGCGCAAAGAGCAAGACGATACGCGCCTGGGCTTCGAAGTCGATTATGACCGCATTATCTTTTCCTCGGCGTTCCGAAGCCTGCAAGACAAAACACAAGTGATTCCGCTTTCCAAAACCGATTTCGTGCACACGCGGCTTACGCATAGTCTGGAAGTTTCGGTCGTCGGGCGTTCGCTTGGCAGGTTGGTTGGCAAGAAAATCATCGAGAAGTATCCGTACCTGAGCGAAGTGCATGGTTTCCATATGAACGACTTCGGGGCGATTGTGGCTGCGGCTTCACTCGCGCACGATATCGGGAATCCGCCGTTCGGGCATTCTGGTGAAAAAGCCATCGGCGAATATTTTTCGATCGGTAAAGGCTTGCGGTTCAAAGACCAGCTCACCGAAAAGCAATGGCAAGACTTGATCGATTTTGAAGGCAACGCCAACGGGTTTTCAGTGCTTACCGGCAGCCGTCCGGGCATTGAAGGCGGACTCAGGATTTCGTACGCTACCTTAGGCGCGTTCATCAAATATCCAAAAGAAAGCCTTCCGAAAAAACCAACTAAAAATATTTCTGATAAGAAGTACGGTTTCTTCCAAGCCGATAAAGAATTCTTTGCAGAAGTTGCTTCAGAACTCGGGCTGATTCCAAATAAAACTGGTAATGACATTGGTTTTGAAAGGCATCCGCTGGCGTATCTGGTAGAAGCTGCCGACGATATCTGCTACACGATTATCGATTTTGAAGACGGCATCAACTTAGGTTTGGTTTCGGAGGATTACGCGCTCGAGTACCTAATTAAACTTGTCAAAGACACCATCGATACAGCGAAATACAAAACGCTCACTACGCGAGAAGACCGCATCAGTTATTTGCGTGCACTGGCTATCGGGAATTTGATTAATGACGCGGTTCGGGTTTTCATCGAAAATGAAGAAGCGATTTTGCAAGGAAAATTTCCGTATGCGCTCACCGACAAAAGCAAGTACAAAGTACAGATGGACGATATTATTTCCCTCAGTGTGAAGAACATTTACCAGAGCCGTGAGGTCATCGACAAAGAACTGAAAGGCTATCAGATTATCAATACTTTACTCGATAAGTTTATCACTGCTTACAATAACCAATTCGAGGGCAGAGCAACCAATTATGACAAATTATTACTGAAGACTTTGCCTGAAAAGCACCATTTTGAGAAAGAAAGTCTATACGACCGTTTGCTACATATTTGCCACTTTATTTCGCTGCTTACCGATGGTAATGCCTTGCTATATTATCAGAACATTATCGGTTTTAAACAGTAGACTGTTAATGTTTTAGTTTTAATTTTGAAATATTAAAAAAATTGGATTAAGTTTGTTTTCCAAAACACAAAAAAATTATGAAAAAAATTACACTATTAACCGCTGTATTGTGTTCTTTCATAGGTTTTTCACAAGCCAATAAGAAGACGATACAAAATTATTTAGAAACCCATCGTGCACAATGGGGATTGAGTACTCAAGACATTTCGGATTTGAGCATTATCAACGAGTTTCAAGGAAAAGGAACGCAAATAACTAGTTGCTATGTAGTTCAAAGATACAATGGCATTGATGTTTTTAACGGACAGTCGACCATCGCCATTAAGAATGGAGAGGTAATTAAAGTAGGGAGTAACTTCCAGCCTAACATGGCGCAGAAGGTGAATGCTACTTCTCCGTCTTTGTCAGTGATTGAGGCCTTAAATAAGGCGTATACTGCATTAGGATATTCTTTGCCTAATTTCTCAATTTTAGAATCTCCAGATGGTAAGAAATTTACCATTTCCGACGGAACGCACGAGGATCCTATTGTTGCTAAATTGGCCTATTTGCCTACTTCTGATTCTAAATTGAAATTGGCATGGGGTTATCAGTTCTACGCTCCAGACGGTAAATACTACTGGGATATTAAAATTGATGCATTGAATGGGAATGTTCTAGAGCAAAAAGATCTCACAATCAGCTGTGCTTTTGGTAAAAAGCATGAAAGTCATGACTATTGTGGAGAAAAGGAAGGCACAAAATCAAAGTTTGATTTTTCAGACGTATTGTTTGGAGGTAAAAGTACTAGTCTTTCAGCTCTGGAAAACCCCGGGACCTATCGTGTAATTCCTTACAACTATGTAAGCCCAAACCATAGTCCTTTTGAGTTAGTAAATCCTTACGCGAATTTGACCGCTTCTCCAAGAGGGTGGCATAATGCAAATACCTTAACAGGAACAACTGCTGGATTAATATTCACTTATACAAGAGGGAACAACATTTGGGCACAAGAAGATGCCAATGGAGACAACGGAACCGGTTTACGTCCTGATGGAGGCGCTTCATTGATTTTTGACTTTCCATATGTGAACGGTGTTTCGCAAACCCAACAACCGACCGCATACACTTCGGCATCTACTACCAACTTGTTTTACATGACCAACATCATGCATGACGTTTGGTATAACTATGGTTTCGATGAAGCTAACGGGAATTATCAGCAACAAAACTATGGTAGAGGAGGAGCAGTTACTACAACAGGAGATGTCGTTCAGGCAGATTCTCAGGATGGTTATTCACAAACTACTCCAACCAACAACAACGCTAACTTTACCCCAACTAACGATGGAGTAAGACCAAGAATCCAAATGTTCATGTGGACCGAGGGAGCGCCTCCAACAAACTTTATTCAAATCAATTCGCCTTCTAGCATTGCTGGCCCAATGAGTGCTACGACTAATGTATTTGAAGGAACTGATAGAATTCCGGTGCCGGTTGCACCTAATGGTATTACAGCAGATTTGGTGCACTACACCAATGACCCAAATCCGAATACCAATCCAATCAGTATTCACAATGCCTGTATCCCGGCGTCTAATGTGTTTGATTTAAGTGGTAAGATTGCCTTAATTAGAAGAGGAAATTGTAATTTCTCAAATAAAGTGAAAAATGCTCAAGACGCAGGCGCTTTGGCGGCAGTAGTTTATGATACTGTAGTCAATAATCCAGTTCGTCTTCAAATGAGTTCTACAGGTTTGTTAGGCATCACTATTCCTGCGATTTTTATTTCAAAAGAAAAAGCGGATTTGCTTTTGGCCGAGATGGCAACCGGAACCGTTAATATTAAAATTGAAGTGCCTTCAGACTTATATTTGTATGCTGATGGTAGTTTCGATAACGGAATTATTTCCCACGAATATGGTCATGGAATTTCTAACCGTTTAGTAGGTGGAGGTTTGTCAGGTTGTATGGGCAACTACGAGCAAATGGGAGAAGGTTGGTCTGACTGGTTTTCGTTGATGATGCAAATCAAAGCTGGCGACTCAGGGGCAGATCCAAAACCAATAGGAACGTATGCCATTAATCAACCGAATGATGGTGGTGGTTTAAGAGGAACTTTACCTTATGGTGCTGATTATCCTTATTCTACTGATATGTCTATTAATCCATTGACGTTTGCAAACTCTAATATTCCGATTCCGACAGATCCAGCAGATACCTATTACAGGTATAATGTAGGCGATGTATGGGCATCGGTACTTTGGGATTTGACTTGGGCGTATATCGGGCAATATGGTTTTGATCCAGATATTTACAATGGAACAGGAGGAAACAACAAGGTAATGCAATTAGTATTGGATGCCTTGAAATTAGAAACTTGTGGTCAGACTAGTATCATTACTGGAAGAAACAACTTGTTTGCAGCAGATCAAGCGATTACAGGCGGAGCCAATTACAACTTAATAGCTGAGGTTTTCCGCAGAAGAGGAATGGGATTGAACGCATCTTCTGGTAGTGCCAATGATTGTAACGACCAGGTAGAAGATTTTACTTCGCTGGCTACAGTAGGCTTTGACCAACCTGCGGCCGTGAGAGTATTTCCAAATCCAACTTCAGGAACAGTCAATGTTCATGTGAATCAGTATGCGGGAAAAGTGAGCATTCAGATTGTTGATCTCAACGGGCGTTCCGTTTACAACCAGACTGATGACAAGTTCAACAATGAAAAATCGATCAACATTAGTTCTTTACAGAAAGGTGTTTACATCATGAAGGTAACAGGCGATCGTTTGAATTACACAGAAAAAATCATCAAAAATTAGAAATTCGCTTCTAATTGATTAAGAAAAATCCAAATCGAAAGGTTTGGATTTTTTTTACGCTTGCTTGAAAATAGCAACCAAACTTTCAGTGTCAATTCCACAGATTTTTTGCAATTCCGGAACCGATCCGTGTTCAATAAAGATATCGGGAATGCCTAAAGTTTGGATGGTGGCGGTGTAGCGATGCTGTTGTGCAAATTCGTTAATGGCGCTTCCGAAACCGCCTTTAATAACGCCATCTTCAACGGTAATGATTTGCAGGAAGCTTTTGAATATTTCGTGCAGCAAAGGTTCGTCTAAGGGTTTTACAAAGCCAAAATCATAGTGGGCTATGTGTTGCGCATTGGCCATTACAGACAATGCTTCGATTACATTATTACCAATGGTGCCGCAACTTAAAACTGCTATTTTCGTTCCTGGCTTTAGACAATAACTTTTTCCTATTTCAATTTTTTCAAACGGTTTTTGCCAATCAGTATGGATGCCACGGCCTCGTGGATAACGGATAGCGATAGGATGTTCTAGTCCCAATTGTGCGGTGTAAAGTATGTTCCGCAGCGCGATTTCGTCTTTCGGAGCATAGACAATCATGTTCGGGATACAGCGTAAATAGGCAATGTCAAAAACGCCGTGGTGTGTGGCTCCGTCTTCGCCCACCAATCCTGCGCGGTCCAGGCAGAAAATAACAGGCAAATTCTGTAGCGCAACGTCGTGGATTACTTGGTCGTAGGCTCTTTGCAAAAAGGTAGAGTAAATGTTGCAAAAAACTACCATGCCTTGTGTGGCCATTCCTGCCGATAAAGTCACCGCGTGTTGTTCGGCAATCCCAACATCGAGCGCCCGTTCTGGAAAAGCATCCATCATGTATTTTAAAGAACAACCCGTGGGCATAGCCGGGGTGATGCCTACAATTTTTGGATTCTTTTGCGCCAATTCGACCAACGTTAAACCGAAAACATCCTGGTATTTCGGAGGCAAGTTCTCTTCGGATTTTAGAAGGATTTCGCCGGTAGCTTTGTCAAACTTTCCCGGGGCGTGGTATTTCACTTGGTTTTCTTCGGCCTGTTGTAGTCCTTTGCCTTTGGTGGTCAGCAAATGAAGGAATTTCGGTCCTTTGACTTTTTTCAAACGCTTAAGTTCTTTTATAATGCTGAAGATATCATGTCCGTCAATAGGGCCTGAGTAATCAAAATTCAGTGATTTGATCATGTTGTTCTGCCGAGGGTTTTTGCCTTCCTTAACGGCCGTAAAATAATTCTTCAAAGCGCCGACACTTGGATCAATGCCAATCGCATTGTCATTCAGGATAACAAGCAAATTAGCGTCAGTGACGCCAGCGTGGTTCAAGCCTTCGAAAGCCATTCCTGAAGCAATCGAAGCGTCGCCTACTAAGGCAATATGGTGTTTGTCAAAATCGCCTTTTAATTGAGAGGCCAAAGCCATACCCAAGGCTGCTGAAATCGCTGTTGAGGAATGTCCGACGCCGAAGGTATCATATACGCTTTCACTTCTTTTAGGAAAACCTGAAATCCCGCCAAGTTGACGGTTGGTATCGAATTTTTCTCGGCGGTCGGTCAGTATTTTGTGTCCGTAGGCTTGGTGCCCGACATCCCAAACTAACAAATCTTCCGGCGTATTGAAAACGTAATGCAGGGCAATGGTGAGTTCGACTACGCCCAAACTTGCTCCAAGATGCCCTTCTTTTACAGAAACGATATCGATGATAAAATCGCGCAGTTCTTGAGCCAGTTCGGGAAGTTGTTCTTCGGTCAAACGGCGCAAATCTGCAGGGTTTTGAATCTGTGGAAGCAATTTTACAGGCATGAAGCAAAGGTAAGAAATTGAATCCCTATTTTTGTGGCATGGAAAACATTTTCAACGACGCTTACTTCATGAAAAAGGCCTTGCAGGAAGCCGAAACCGCTTTCGAGAAAGGGGAGATTCCAGTAGGCGCTGTTATCGTGATTGACAATAAAGTGATTGCTCGTTCGCATAATCTAACCGAAATGCTCAATGACGTCACGGCGCATGCGGAAATGCAATCGATCACGGCTGCAGCGAATTTTCTAGGTGGAAAGTATCTTAAGGATTGCACTTTGTATGTGACTTTGGAGCCATGCCAGATGTGTGCCGGTGCTTTGTATTGGAGCCAGATTTCTAAAATTGTGTATGGCGCTTCGGATGCGCAACGCGGTTTTACGGTGATGGGCACGCAATTGCATCCGAAAACTGTAGTGGTTTCTGGTGTGATGGCCGATCAGGCGGCGGATTTGATGTTGCGGTTTTTCGCGCAAAGAAGGAAGTGAATGGATGAACACGAATTAGCACGAATTATTTGATTGTGGATTAACCTGAGTTCTTTGTTTCCGATATATTTTTTTGGGCCCAAATGCCCTAGCCCGGATAGCAGTGGAAATCCTTTTTTGTTTGCGAAAAGTTCGTTGGCAACCGGAAGATGATAAACAAAAAAGATTGTAACGGATAGCCGGATCAGCTTCTAAAAAAAAAAGACATAAAAAAACCGCCAATCGTTGTGAAAGGCGGTTTTTATTTTTAATCCCGAATGCGATTTCCTTCTTTGTCGTAGAAATGGTATTCGAGGAACGTGTAAGCATCACGCGGTATGATTTTCACCCATTTCTTGTGCTCGAGAAACCACTTCTGGCGCAAGGATGGAAAACCTTTACTGAGGTAGGCAGCCACAAACGGATGTACATTGAGTACGACACTTTTGTGGATTTTGAGTATTCTTTCTAGGTCGAAATTGATCTTGTCGATGATTTGGATTGGCGCTTCGATTTCGCCGTTTCCGCTCGGATCTTCTTCCCTGGTTTTAATGTTGACTTCCGGGCGCACCCTTTGTCTGGTAATTTGCACGAGCCCAAATTTGCTCGGTGGCAAGATTTTATGCTTGGCTTTATCGTCGCTCATTTCGTCTCGCAATCGGTCAAAAAGCACTTTGCGGTTGTCGGGATTTTGCATATCGATGAAATCAATCACGATGATGCCGCCCATGTCGCGAAGGCGTAATTGTCTGGCGATTTCGGCCGCTGCAATCATATTGACTTCAAGCGCGGTGTCTTCCTGATTGGTCGCTTTGTTGGAGCGGTTGCCCGAATTGACATCGATAACGTGCAATGCTTCGGTATGCTCAATAATCAGATAAGCGCCTTTGGCCATCGATACGGTTTTGCCGAACGAGGTTTTGATCTGTCTTTCGATATTGTATTTCTCGAAAATCGGCGTGTCGCGCGATTGGTAGAACTTGACAATTGATTGTTTGGACGGTGCGATTTCCTGCACATAGTCCTTGGTTTCTTGATACAACTCCTCATCATCGATGTAAATACCACTGAAGGTATCGTTGAATACATCCCGCAAGATAGAGGAAGCCCGATTGAGCTCTCCGAGTACCTTGGACGGATGATGGGCAGTTGGTATTTTTTTACACATTGCATTCCACCGGCTGAGCAGGTTCTGCAAATCTTTTTCTATTTCGGCTGTTTTTTTGCCTTCGGCCACTGTACGCACAATGATGCCGAATCCTTTTGGTCTGATGGTTTGTACGAGTTTCTTAAGTCGGTCTTTTTCGCTCTTTTCTGCGATTTTCTGCGATACAGAAACGCGGTCTGAGAACGGAACCAGTACGATAAAACGTCCGGCCAAGGAAAGCTCTGAGCTGATTCTTGGGCCTTTGGTCGATATCGGTTCCTTAACTACTTGTACTAAAACGGATTGATTGACACTAAGCACGTCGGCTATGGCGCCATTCTTATCAATCTCTTTTTCAAACTGAAAGTTCTTTAGGGAGAAATCTTTTATTTTACCTGTGCTTACAAGTTTTATGAATTTCAGTTGGGAAGCAAGATTGGGCCCAAGGTCGTGGTAATGCAAAAACGCATCTTTCTCGAAGCCTACGTTAACAAACGCGGCATTTAGCCCAGCAACCGGCTTTCTGATTTTAGCAATAAATATATCGCCTACCTGAAAGTTGCTGGCTTCTTGTTCTTTGTGTAATTCAATGAGTTTTCCATCTTTTAATAAGGCAAAATCTACAGCGTCAGAACTAGATCGGATGATTAATTCTTTATTCATCTGTAAGTTTTTATCCGTACGGGAAGCTGTAAGCCGTATGCCGTAAGCTGTAAGCTCAATTGAATGGCCTAATGCTTATTGCTTATTGCTTGTTGCTTGAAGTAAGGATGGATTAAACAATATTTTAAACAGGTATTTGTTTACCCGGTGAATTTAGCAGCACTGTTAGGCAGTGGCCAAATTCGATTTCAATGAACGTTAAAAAGAAAAAAGTAGTGGTGAGACTACTTTTTCTTCTTGTGACGGTTAGCTCTTGCACGTTTTTTTCTCTTGTGCGTCGCTACCTTATGTCTTTTTCTTTTTTTACCACTTGGCATAGAGTCGGTGATTTTGATTAATAAATATTTTTATTTTGCTTCGTTATTCGTTTTTACTCCTTCAACAAATACTTTCGCAGGTTTGAATGCCGGAATGTTGTGAGCAGGGATTTTGATAGTCGTGTTTTTAGAGATATTTCTTCCAGTTTTCTCAGCTCTAGTCTTGATGATGAAGCTACCAAAACCTCTCAAATAAACATTATCTCCTGTTTCTAGTGAAGTTTTTACTTCTTCCATAAAAGATTCTACAGTGGCTTGAACGTCTCCTTTTTCAAGACCTAACTTTTCTGAAATTTTCGCTACGATATCTGCTTTCGTCATTTTCTTTCTTGTTTAATAATTTTTGATTTTTTTGAGGTTGCAAATATAGGAATTTAAAAAACAAATAATCAACCTAAATGATTAAAATTTAATTACATAATCTTATAGTTTTGTGAACCAAAAATTAAACATGGATTTTGCCACTTCAATAATCCGTTGGTATGAGCAAAACAAGCGCGATTTGCCCTGGCGCTATACCAGAAATCCGTACTTGATTTGGCTTTCGGAAATCATGCTGCAACAAACCCGCGTAGCGCAAGGGTTACCTTACTATAAAGCATTTACAGAAGCTTTTCCAACCGTATTTGATTTGGCTCAAGCTCACGAGGAACAAGTTTTGAAACTCTGGCAAGGCTTGGGTTATTATTCACGAGCGAGGAATTTGCACCAAACGGCCAAGGAAGTCGCTTTTCAGTTTGATGGTAGATTTCCTTCTACCTATAAAGAGCTTATTCAATTAAAAGGAATCGGCGAATATACTGCTGCAGCCATCGCTTCATTTTCCTTTGACGAACCAGTTCCGGTGGTCGATGGAAATGTCTTTAGAGTGCTTTCCCGTTATTTTGGTATTGAAACCGATATATCGTCTGCCGGAGCAAAAAAAGAGTTTGCCGCCTTAGCAAAAGAACTAATGTCCAAACACCAAGCAGCGATTTTTAATCAATCGATTATGGAATTTGGCGCTTTGCAGTGTGTGCCGAAAAGTCCCGATTGTAGCATTTGTCCCTTAAGTTCGAGTTGTTTTGCGATTCAGAAAAATAAAGTAAACCTGCTGCCGGTAAAATCCAAAAAGACAAAGATTATTCATCGCTACTTTAATTATGTGGTTTTCTTAGATCAGCAGCACCATACTATGGTTAACAAACGTGTCGAGAAAGGAATCTGGCATAATTTGTACGAATTTCCGCTAATTGAAACTGAAACTGAAATAGGTCTAGATGATTTTGTTGAATTGCTGCGTGCTAATAACTGGGTTGAAAACCCAATCATCTCTGTCGCTGAAGCTCATACGAAAAGCATCATCCACAAGCTGACACACCGTCACTTACATATTAAATTCATCAAGGTCAAAGTCGAAGGCAAACTTCCCGAGGCTACAGATTATGGTTCTTTGCTTGAGCTTCCTTTTCCAATAGTGATATTTAATTTTATAAAAAACGATTGGATGTAGTTTTTAAAATTTTACTACATTTGGATAAATTACAATATCCCAAAATAAAATGAGCGGTACCTTAAACAAAGTCATGTTAATCGGCCACCTAGGCGAAGATGTCAAAATGCATTATTTCGACGGCGGAAACTGCATCGGTCGATTCCCACTGGCCACGAACGAAACCTACATCAACAAATCCACCAACGAGAAAATTACCTCTACCGAATGGCACAATTTGGTAGTACGTAACAAGGCCGCCGAAATCTGCGAAAAATATCTTTCCAAAGGTGATAAAATCTACGTCGAAGGCCGAATCAAATCGCGCCAATGGCAAACCGAAGACGGCGTAACCAAATACACTACCGAAATCCAAGTCACCGAATTCACTTTTCTAAACGTGAAAAAGGAAATCGAATCTAGCCGCAATGCTGCCCCGAGTTACGACGCCAACCAAACCCCAATGCCAGAGAACGATATGCCGTTCTAAATTGTATAACCAATCGCCCAAAATTTGGACCCGGAACCCAGTTTCAGTTTAATTTCTACCATCGATTCCAATCTGCTTTTTGGTCTTATGGGGATATTTGTGCTGCTGTTGTGTTCTGCAATGGTTTCTGCCGCGGAAGTTGCTTTTTTTTCGCTCACACCCAATGATTTGAATCAGTGCGCGGCCCATCATCCGGAGAAAGCCCGACTCATTCAAACCCTGCTCGAGAAACCTAAAAAATTGCTCGCTACTTTGTTGGTAGCCAATAATTTTATCAACATCTGCGTAGTAATTCTGTTTTCGGTTGTAGGCAAAGATTGGTTCGAAGCGATCGATTCGCCGCTGCTTAAATTCATTATCGAGGTTATTCTGGTAACTTTTCTGATTTTATTGTTCGGAGAAGTGATTCCGAAAGTATATGCCAACCGCAACAACGTCAAGTTTGCGAGGTTTTTTGCTTATCCGTTGTCGGTGCTCGATGCTTTGCTTTCGCCAATTAGTTTGCCCATGCGTGCCATTTCGGTCTATCTACACCAGAAGCTCGGCAAACAGAAAAGCAATTTTTCGGTCGATCAGCTCTCACAGGCCTTAGAACTAACTTCGCCAGAAGATACTTCACATCAGGAACAGAAAATCTTGGAAGGCATTGTGTCGTTTGGGAATACCGATACCAAGCAAGTCATGAGCCCAAGAATTGATATTTTTTCAATAGCAATCGATGAGTCTTTTGCCGAGATTTTGCCTAAGATTTCCGAGAAAGGCTATTCCAGGATTCCGGTTTATCGAGACAATATCGATCAAGTGGAAGGCGTATTGTTTGTAAAAGATTTAATTCCGCACATCCATAAAAAAGAGTTCGACTGGAAAACCCTAATGCGCGAGCCGTTCTTCGTTCCTGAAAATAAAAAACTAGACAATTTGCTCAAGGATTTCCAAAGTATGAAAAGCCATCTGGCAATTGTGGTAGATGAATATGGCGGCACTTCCGGACTGGTTTCCCTTGAAGATGTGATTGAAGAAATTGTGGGTGATATCAGCGACGAGTTTGATGACGAGAACATCAATTATTCGCAGATTGACGATAAGAATTTCCTTTTCGAAGGCAAAATCAACCTCAAGGATTTTTACCGAATTATGGGCGCTGAAGAAGCTGTTTTCGAGGAAAGGAAAGGCGAAGCGGAAACCTTGGCGGGTTTTCTTCTAGAAGTTTTGGGTAATTTCCCTCGAAAGGCGCAGAAAATTTATTTCGACCATTACCGTTTTACCGTTGAAGCCGTCGATAAGAAACGCATCAAACAAATAAAAGTCACTATTGAATAAGCCATGAATCTAAAAACTTTGCCCGTTATTTTACTTTGTATTTTGTGTTTTGCAGCGGTAAGTTGTAAGGATGATGTGCTGCCAAAGCCTTCAAGCCAATTGCGGCTCGACTATCCGGAAGCTGAATATGCTCATTTTGAGAATGATTGCCCGTTTACTTTCGATATGAATGCCCAAGCGATTATCAAAGGGAAACCCGGTTGCAATTTCACCATCGACTATCCGAAGATGAAAGCGACGATTTATTTGAGTTACAAACCGGTAAACAACAACATCAATGTATTACTGCGCGACGCCCAGAAGCTTACTTATGAGCACGTAATTAAAGCCGATGATATTTCAGAGCAACCGTTTGTCAACTCTCAAAACAAAGTATACGGAATGTTCTATCGCGTTAATGGCAATGCAGCTACCAATGCACAGTTTTACGTGACCGATAGCGTGAAGCATTTTCTGGATTGCTCGGTTTATTTCTACGCCAAACCCAATTTCGATTCGGTGATGCCGGCAGCGAGCTACGTGAAAAACGATATGCAACGGCTCATGGAAAGTTTGCGTTGGAAGTAAAGTCGGTTTTTTAAAGAGGAAAGAGCCAAGAGCTAAGAATATTACATCTTGCTTCTTGGCTCTTGCTTCTTTTTCTCTGTAAATTTTACTTTGAGGCAATCATATCAGAAACCTTATAGGTCTTTCCGTCTGCTGCAGATTCTACAATTTTGGTCAGACTTTCTGGGTTTTGCAATGAGGAGTCATAGGCCACCGTAGCGAGTTTTTTGTCGAAATCTACCGTGGCTTTTTGTACGCCGTCAGTATCGGTTAATTTTTCTTCAATGGTTTTGGCACAACCGATGGCGCAGGTCATTCCAGTGATAGTAAAAGATGCGGTTTGTACTTTTTCAGGATTAATGGTGTGTTTAACCGTAGCCACTTTGTCATCGACTGGCGGTGCGCTGGCGGTTTGTTTACAGCTTATCAGGGATATTCCGGTAATCGAAGCGGCTAAAAGTAATTTTGAAATAGTCATGATGGGGATTTTTAATGAACAATTAGAACATTTTCTACTGAGAAACTGCAGCAAAAATAACCAAAAAAAGATGCGACATTTCATAAAATTATTACAAACTTTGGCCTCTTAACTAACTATTAAGATAAAATGGCGCGGCAACTCAAATGGATTTTACTTGCAGTTTTGGCCTTAATTTGGGGCAGCTCTTTCATTCTAATCAAGAAAGGCTTGGTGGGCTTGAACCCGATGCAGTTGGGATCACTCCGAATTATTTTTGCTGCTTTGTTTTTGTTGTTGATTGGTTTTAGAACGCTACCCAATATTCCGTTGCACAAATGGAAGTTCATTGCCCTGACTGCTTTGTTTGGCACTTTTATGCCTGCCTATTTGTTTGCCTTGGCTGAAACCAATATCGAAAGTTCCATTACTTCAATCTTGAATTCCTTAACACCGCTCAATGCCTTGATTTTAGGTTTGCTGATATTCAAGCTCGAATACAAACGCGCTCAGGTTTTAGGCGTAATTATCGGGTTTGTCGGCACGGCTGTTTTGATTCTTAATGGTGCGGCGAACCATCCGAGCCAGAATTATTTCTATGCCGGTTTTGCCATATTGGGCGCGGTTTGTTACGGCATCAACGTGAATCTGATTAAAAAATATTTATCCGATTTAAGTCCGCTCAGCATCAGTACCGGAAACTTTTTGGTGATGTCGGTTCCTGCGGCTATCATTCTGTACTGTTCAGGTTTTTTCAGTATTATCGATCGAGCGCCGGTGCAGCATTCGGCCTATTTTATTCTGATACTTGGCGTTGTGGGAACTGGTGTAGCCAACCTTCTTTTTTACCGGTTGATTCATCTCTCGTCGCCTGTTTTTGCTACCACGGTCACTTATCTGATTCCGATAGTAGCTTTCTTTTGGGGCGTACTCGACGGAGAGTTTCTAACGCTTGTTCAGTGTATCGGCGCGGTTATCATTCTTATAGGAGTATATCTTTCGAGTAAGAAATAAAACTTGATCATTCGAATTCCGCATCGGGAATGTTCTCGTTGATTTTCACGTCGGTGGTCGTGAGTAGAATTTCCATACCGATGTTCAAGTTGGTCACATAAGGGATTTTGATACCATTGATTTCACGATAATCGCTGAAACTGGTCGTCAGTGACAATTGCTGCCCGCCCATTTCTGCGCTTTTGGTTTCTGCCACTTTGAGTCCGGATTTCACATCATAATAATATTTAGAATGTTCGTCTTTAAGAATATAAGTATCAGCGTCGTTGTAAACTTCGATTCCTTCTAAGGTCAAACCAGTCTGATTGAGCAGCTCCAGTTCGTCGAAAGGCACAGCGCGCTGACGCATTTGTTTCAAATCTTCTCCAGTGATTTCCTTGCGTTGGCCTTGCTGTATGACATAGGCGATTTTATCATTCACCACTTGTTTCATCATCGACATGCCCATGACTTTAATCTCGCGCATTTGTTTGTGGCTTGCGGTGGTTTTTGAAGTCAATTCTACCGGTGCGCCTTGAATGGTTCCTGAGGAAATCGTCACGATGGATTTGACGTTGCGAAGCGCTTTTTCTCCGCCGATGGCTTCTATGTATTTCTCTATAACTGATTTTGCCGTAGCCCCAGTTGGAACTGCTCTTTTGTAATTGGGCTTTTCGGTGGGCGCGCCATATTTGTCGAAATAGAAAATCGGAATTTTGAGTTTCTCTAAGGAGGGTAAAATTTCTTCGCCTTTGCCGACTACTAGAATGCGGGCCGTTTCAGGATGAAAATATTGGTTGGCCACTCGCTGAACATCTTCTGCGGTTACTGCGTTAATGTTCTTGATGTAGTTCTCATAAAAATCTTCCGGAAGTTGTTGTGTTTTGATTCTTAAAGCATAACCTGCAATGGCTTGCGGCTTTTCGGTGTCCATTACAAACTGCCCAATATAACTGGCCTTCACGTTTTTTAGCTCGGTGTCTGTTACTTTCTGAGTACGGATGCGTTTGATTTCGTTCAAGGTTTCCACCACGGCGCTGTCGGTAACGGCATTACGCACTTGTGAATAAGCAATAAAACGTGTAGGGTACTTACTTGCAGAAAGATTTGAACCGGCTCCGTATGTCCAACCGTGTTTCTCGCGCAGGTTCGACATCAGATAGCTGTTGTAATCCCCGCCGAGAATTTGGTTGGCCACGATGACTGCGAAATAGTCTTTGTCTGACATCTTCAGTAGCGCCGGGTTCATGACCGAAATTTCAGATTGTACCGCATTGGGCATATCTACAAAAGCGATTTGGGTGTATTGCAAGTCTTTAGGGGAAGTGTAAGTATTGTTCGGGGCGGAAGCTTTGAGCCAAGGCCCGAATAAAGTTTCGATTTGAGGCTTGAGGGTGTGAAAATCCACATCGCCGACGACAACCAAATACGCATTTTCAGGAACAAAATAAGTATTGTAATTCAAGATAACGTCATTCAAAGTGATGTTGTTGATTGTAGCCTCGGTCATGAATTCGCCAAACGGATGGCTTTTTCCGTAACTGAGCAAGTTTTCTACACGGCGCGAAACTCCAGGAACGCTTTTCTCGGTGGCTTTGAGGCTTTCGATGAGTTTGGATTTTTCCTTATCGAATTCAGTTTGGGTAAAGACCGTATGCAGAGCGCCTTCAGCCATAAGCTCGAGAATCCTTTTGGAATATTTCGACAAACCAGATGCGCTCGCACCGCTGTTGCTAAAATGAATGTCGGCGCCTAAAAAGTCGATTTCCTCGTCGAAGGCCGCTTTGGTAATTGTTTCACTGCCGCTGCCCATTAAAGCACTTGTCAAATTAGCTACACCTTTTTTGTTTCCTTCCAGATAAGGCGGATTGTCGAGAGTAAGATGAAAGGCTACCCGTGGCAGTTTGTGGTTTTCTACGACCATGACTTTTAAACCGTTGACCAATTCAAAATATTGGGGTTTGCCAATATTAACGGTAGGCGACGGCCCGGATTTGGGTTGTGCGTCATTTTGGGCAAATAAATTCAAACCCAACAAACAAACGATGGCTAAAAATATGTTTTTCATGTGGTTTTAATTTTTGAGATTTTCTTTGGCCGGAACATAATCGAGCAACAGTCGCTGGTTCGGGTTGAGGTATTTTTTGGCCACATCGCGAATTTCTTCACGGGTAATCGAGCGGTACTGGTCCATGTCGGTATTGATCAGGTTCACGTCGCCGTGCAGCAAATAATAAGTAGCGAGGCTTTCTGCAACTCCTTCTAAAGAGGCATTGTTATTCACGAAATCATTTTCGATGGTATTCTGTAGTTTCTGATAATCGCGTTCAGAGATGAGTTCGGTTTGCAACTTCACGATTTCCTCGTCCATTTCTTTTAAGATGCTTTCGGTTGTATTTTCGCCTAGTGGCAAGCCATAAAGTACGTACGCGCCATAATCTTCTTGGCTCAAACTGAAGGCGCCCACTTGCAAAGCCATTTTTTTATCATCGACAATTTTCTTGTACAACCTCGAACTTTTACCGTCGCTGAGAATCGTAGAAATCAATTCCAACACTCTGGCATCGCGGGTTTTCATCGATGGTGTACGGTAAGCTGCTACTATGCCGGGAATTTGAATGTTCGGATCTTCGTATCGGGCGCGTAAGGTTTCGGTAATTGGCGCTTCGGTGATGTTGATTTTCTCCGGAGTTGGCCCTTTTTTAATCGGATTGAAATATTTCTTGACCCATTGTTTGGTTTGCGCGACATCGATATTTCCCGCTACGACCAAAACCGCATTGTTGGGCAAATAGAATTTTTTGAAAAACGCTTGGAATTCTTCTAGGGTGGCGGCGTTGATGTCTTCCATAGCGCCGTCAATGTCCCAGCGGTAAGGATGTTTGAAAAACAGATGGCTCTTGACTTCCTTAATAACATTACCATAAGGCTGATTGTCTACCTTGAGGCGTTTTTCTTCCTTGACGACTTCCTTCTGTGTATCGACGCCGATTTGGTTGATGACTGGGTGCAACATGCGTTCGGCTTCCATCCAAAGGCCAAGTTCGAGGTTGTTCGACGGGAAGACTTCGTAGTAATAAGTGCGGTCTACCGAAGTGTTTGCGTTGTTGTTGCCACCGTTGCCCGAGACGATTTTCATCCACTCGCCGCGACCGATGTTTTTGGTGCCTTCGAATAAAAGATGCTCAAAGAAATGCGCAAATCCGGTACGGTTCGGGTTTTCGTTTTTGGTGCCGACGTGGTACATTACCGATGTTACCACTACCGGAGCCGAAGTGTCTTTGTGCAAAATGACGTGCAGGCCATTGTCGAGGGCGAATTCTTCAAAAGTGACTTTTTGAGCGCAAGCCAAATGGGCAAGGGCTAAAGTGCAAAGGGTGAACAGTGTTTTTTTCATGCAGAAAAAGTTTCGGTGTTGGTATCGGAACTGGGCCGAAAGTTTCACCAAAAGTAGTTTTTTAGTTGAAATGGAAAAATGGATGGAGTGAAGAATTGTTTTTCACATGTGAAAGTACCGGATGAGGAAGTGATGCGTTAGGGATGGCAGCATTGTTTGAGCTCTTTGGGCGCAGCGCAGCGGAGCCCAAAAGCGAGTGCGTACAGCCCGGCCGCAGGCAACGCCCAAAGAAAAATCTGCCCAATCCGGATATTTTACAAAAAATTTCTGCAAGAGGTTGCACCGATGGGATTTAGTTGTATATTTGCGCTCATTTTATAAACAAATAAAACCACATTGTTATGTACGCAATCGTAGAGATAGCAGGGCAACAATTTAAAGTAAGCAAAGACTTGAAGGTTTATGTGCACCGTTTGGCTAACGAAGAAGGTTCAAAAGTTTCTTTTGACAAAGTTCTTTTACTAGACGATAACGGCAACGTAACTTTAGGCGCCCCGGCTATAGAAGGTGCTTCAGTAGAAGCCAAAGTACTCCAGCATTTAAAAGGAGACAAAGTAATCGTTTTCAAGAAAAAAAGAAGAAAAGGATTCAAAAAAAGAAACGGTCACAGACAGTCTTTGACGCAAATCGTGATTGAAGGCATCAGTGCTACTGGCGCTAAGAAAAAAGCTCCTGCCAAGAAAGCGGAGGCCACTGAAGCAAAAACTGAAGAATAATTAATCTTAAAAAACTAATACGTCATGGCTCACAAGAAAGGTGTCGGTAGTTCCAAGAATGGTAGAGAATCAGAATCGAAACGTTTAGGTGTTAAGATTTTTGGTGGACAAGCTGCTATTGCCGGGAACATCATCGTAAGACAAAGAGGTTCTAAGCACAACCCAGGACAAAACGTTTACATCAGCAAAGACCACACATTGCACGCAAAAGTGGACGGGATTGTAAAGTTCCAGAAAAAAGCGGATAACAAATCATACGTTTCTATTCTTCCGTTCGAAGCATAAGAACCGGATTTAAATCCTATATAGAAAACCCGATTCATTGAGTCGGGTTTTTTTATTGAACACAGATTATCACAAATTGCACGGATTTAATCTGTGGTAATCTGTGCAATCTGTGTTATTTATTTTATGATAATCTTTCGTGTTTCGAAGTGGTTGCTTGCGTCGGTGAATTTCACGATGTAGGTTCCGGCAGCTAAATCGCCAGTTGGAAACGGATAGCTCATCGGGCCATGGAGCGAAATCGTATTTTTTGTGACGACTTTTCCTTGCAGGTCACTTACCACATATTGTAGTTCTTTTGTCGCGGGCCAGTTGAGGTTGAAGACGATGTTTTTGTCTGCTGCCGGATAGCTTACGGTAACGAAATTATTGCTTCTGATATAGTTGTCGATTCCTAAAACCACATTCTCAATCGAGATTTCACCGACATTGATGCTGTATCCCGCCACAGCCTCGTCGGTTTCGAAACGCAGGCCAATCACGGCGATTTCGCGGGTGGAGTATTCTGAACCGATGACTGTTTCACCGGCAGACCAATTATTGGACAAACCAACCAGATAGGTAATCGGGAATTCATATTTTTGGCCGGGTTCGTCTGTGAATATGAGAAATAACTTCATTTTCGAATCATTGGGATTCGCATTTTTGTAGGCGATGTTGAATCTGAAAATGCCTTCGCCAATCGAAAGTTTGGTTTGATACAAGGGCAGATCGATAGCTTGGCTGGTCGGAAGGTTTCCGGTAATCTTTATCGAATTTCCTTTGGAATACGCGTCGGTAAAATCCCAATTGGCCGTCAGCGTGTTGTTTTGCGAAAAAGCCCATTGCCACGTAGGGAGAATGTCTTGGGCATTCATATCGTGCCAGGAATCGGAGCTGATTTGTGTACCATTGGCGAACTTTTTAAGCCCGTGCCCTGTGCAGAAATCGGTGTTGAAAGGCAATGTATTGATCACCGAAGCTTCCGGAATCCAGTTGCACAGCCCTTTGAATCCGGTTGCATCGACATTCGCCGGGTTGTTGTCGTCGCCAGAAAACAAATGGTTTTCGGCATTGTAAAACGAAGCGTAATCGGCAGGGTCGTTGTTGAAATTAGAAAAAGTCGAATTGTTGTAAACGCAGTTCGGAGCAAAAATCCCTAGTGATGTGTAAGGTGTAGTTGCATTCTCGTGCAGGTTGGTCATAAATGTATTGCCTGACGTTTCGAAATTACCTTGGTTGCGGCCGGGCCAAATATCCACGCCAGTAAAAACATCGAACTGAGATCTTCCGATTAACTGTGCCCTGGTTCTGGAAGCTGTCGGAAAGGCATTGCTGCTCCAAAAAAAGTTGATAAAGATATTGCTGCTGACACGAGTTTCGAAGGAGCCATCCAAATCAGCATCGTCTTGTACAAATGGACTATTCACGGCATTAAGCCTATTCTGCCAACCTACTACGCCATTGAGTCGCATCGCATCGTACCACATGACTTCTTTACCCAACGATTCAGCCTGTGCGCTCAAATCTCTTACGAAATCATGCATTAACCCAGCAGTGGTAGCATTAGTGGCGGTTTCTTGATTGATGAACCAACCGTCGAAATTATAGTGTTGCATCATCGCAATCATTTTGGGAATCACAACAAAATTGCCGCTTCCGTCTTGTTCCAGAAAATTGGTCAGTGTGGCGGTGGAACCGCCAAATGCCGTCGGAGCAAAAAAGACATTACCAAAAACTTTCACTCCATTTTTATGCGCGGCGTTGGCCCAAGGCGAGGAAGGCAATTGTACAGTTTGAGAAGCAGTGCCTCCAAACCAAACCAATTTGTCAATGTATTGCCAATGCGTAAAATTGTATAGGTTAAACTGACTTTGCTCACCGTAATAATTCCCGAAATTGTTCATGCCGTCGGGCAAATAAGCGATTTTCATGTCATTCGACAACGCCGGATTGGTTTGGGTTGCGGTGTTGATGAATCGCGTAGCGAGGGGAACGGTTGAAATTAAATTGTCGGAAGCCGTGGCGCCTGTTGGCGTCCATGCTTTGAGCTCGTCTATCGTTAAAATATAGGGTGCGGTATTGACAATTTGAGCCGAAGCAATGAATTTGAGCAACAGCAAGGCCAATAAAGTAATTTTTTTCATAGATATGGTGTTTGTTACCTGATAATGAATCGGTCAGGCTCGTAAATATAAAAGAAAAACCGCCTCTTGCGAAGCGGTCCTGAACTTATTTTGCCTTGGCTTTCTCTAAAGCCTCATTGTACTTTTCCTTGGCATCTTTTCCAGCCTTGTCGAGATCTGCTTTTACTTCCTCGGAGGTTTCTTTTACATTAGCCTTGAGTTTGTTCCAGGCAGCTTCTGCTTCATCGGCAGTTTTTTGAGCCGCGGCTTCAGCCTTTTTATCACCTTTTTCTATCGCCGCTTTAAGGTCGGCTTTGGCTTTTTCCCAACGGGCCTTGATGGAATCGGTTTCTACATTGGGGCTGATTGAAGTGGTTTCTGTGGTTGTGGTCACTACGGTATCTGAATCGATCTGATTTGTGGTTGTGGTTTCAACGGTTTCTTTCTTGCAGCAAATCAGAGTCAAGGTTCCAACTACTGCGATTGCTAAAGTTCTTAGGTTTGTTCTCATAAAATTTCTGTTTAGTGGAAGCGAAAGTTATAAAAAAACCCTCGCCGAAAAAACGAGGGTCTAATTATTAATTAACTCTTAGTATCTGTAATACTCAGGCTTAAAAGGCCCTTTGACTTCCACACCGATGTAAGCCGCTTGGTCTTCTCTCAAGGTTTCCAACTCAACGCCTAATTTCTCTAGGTGTAGAGCAGCTACTTTTTCATCTAAGTGTTTTGGCAACATGTATACTTCGTTGTTGTATTTGTCGCTGTGGTTCCACAATTCAATCTGCGCCAAAGTCTGGTTGGTAAACGAGTTACTCATTACAAAACTTGGGTGACCGGTTGCGCAACCTAAGTTCACCAAACGACCTTCAGCCAAGATGATAATGTCTTTCCCGTTGATGGTATATTTGTCTACTTGCGGTTTGATTTCTACTTTAGACGCACCGTGGTTTTTATTGAGCCAAGCCATGTCGATCTCGTTGTCGAAGTGACCGATGTTGCACACGATGGTTTTGTCTTTCATTTTCTCGAAGTGGCTGCCCAAAACGATGTCTTTGTTTCCAGTAGTGGTGATGACGATATCTGCGTTGGCTACCACAGTGTCTAATCTTTTTACTTCAAAACCGTCCATCGCCGCTTGCAAAGCACAGATCGGGTCGATTTCAGTAACCGTAACAATCGAACCCGCGCCACGGAAAGAAGCCGCAGTACCTTTACCCACGTCGCCGTATCCGCAAACTACTACTCTTTTTCCGGCCAACATCACATCGGTAGCACGACGGATAGCATCTACAGCCGATTCTTTACAACCGTATTTGTTATCAAATTTAGACTTGGTTACCGAATCGTTTACGTTGATTGCCGGCATCACCAAAGTTCCGTTTTTCATTCTTTCGTACAATCTGTGAACACCGGTAGTAGTTTCTTCAGACAAACCTCTGATTCCTGCCACCAATTCTGGGTAGCGGTCAAAAACCATATTGGTCAAATCGCCTCCGTCATCCAAAATCATATTGAGCGGTTTTCTGTCTTCACCAAAGAACAAAGTCTGCTCGATACACCAGTCAAAATCCTCTTCGTTCAAACCTTTCCAGGCGTACACCTGAATTCCGGCCGCAGCAATCGCAGCAGCAGCCTGATCTTGTGTTGAGAAAATATTGCAAGAAGACCAAGTTACTTCAGCGCCTAAAGCGATTAAGGTTTCAATCAAAACCGCCGTCTGAATGGTCATGTGCAAACAACCGGCAATGCGCGCGCCTTTCAGTGGTTGTGAAGCGCCATATTCTTTGCGAAGTGCCATCAATCCCGGCATTTCAGCTTCGGCCAATTCAATTTCTTTTCTTCCCCAAGCCGCCAGAGAAATGTCTTTTACTTTGTAAGCCACATAAGGCATAGTTGTCGTACTCATTTATAGTATATTTGTGTTATTTAAATTTTGAGCGCAAATTTAGACAATAACCCAAGATTAAAAAAGTATTTGTTAATAATTATAAGTTGTTTAGCGTCCTAAGATTTTAAAAATCAATAAAATAATAAGATTCAGGAGCCGAGAACCTGCTATCCGCTATTATCTTTTACGGCGAACCCCGCCGCAAAAGGATAGCCGCTACTATCAGGGCTAGGGTTGTAGGGAAACCAGACGTTTTCGCAACGAAAGGCATCCATCAACCACCAACTATCAACCACGAACTAAAATGCCGCTGCATCAAATCATCCAACCCGACGCGCAAACCACGATCTACCTCTGGAAAATCACCGAGCCACTTAGCCAATTACTAGACGAGGTTACTCTGAAAGACAAAAGCCTTCAGCGCTTGCAAAGCATGAAGTCTGAACAACACCAGCGCGGTTTTCTAAGCGTCCGCAAATTGCTTCAAACCGCTGGCTACACCGATTTTAATTTACATTATGACCCATTCGGCAAACCGTATTTCGACGACGGCAAACACATTTCCATATCACATTCCCACGAATTTTCCAGTATCATCATCACCCACCGCAACGTAGGCATCGACCTAGAAATGCAGCGCGAGAAAATAGCGGTTATCGGATTCAAATTTGCAGAAAGAGAATTACGATTTTTAAATCCGGAAAGTGCAGATTACATCCGAAAACTTACAATCATTTGGGGGGCTAAGGAAGCGATTTTCAAAATCCGAAACGAAGTCGGTATCAGTTTCAACAACCACATCGAAGTGGCTGCTTTTGATCTTGCTTCGAAAAAAACTACAGCCGTTTTGAATTTTGCCGGCAATAAAATCACCTATGAATTGTTTTTCGAAGAAGTCGAAAATTTTACGTTAGTTTATGCTTTTGAAAAATAATCGTCCCAGCGAAACATGAAAAATCTCTACAACGAAATACTCAAAGCCAAAACACAAAGCCAGAAATTGTTAGCCATTCTGCTCGATCCCGACAAAATCAATTTGGACGCTTTGGATTTGCTACTACAGAAAATCAACCAATCGCCGGCTACCCATATTTTTGTCGGCGGCAGTATAGTAAAAACAGATATTCTAGAGGAGTTAATTATTCAGATTAAAGAAAATTGCAATTTGCCGATAGTGCTTTTTCCAGGGGATTCTTCTCAAATTTGCGACAAGGCAGATGCTATTTTGTTACTTTCTTTGCTCTCGGGAAGAAATCCTGATTATCTCATAGGGCATCAGGTGGCGGCGGTTCCGAAGCTCAAGAAAACCAAGCTCGAAATTATCCCAACGGCTTATTTGCTCATTGAAAGCGGTCATCAGACAGCTGTTGCGCGAGTGAGCCAAACCCAGCCGATGGACCAATCTGATATAGAAGCCATTTTGCACACCGCACAAGCTGGTGAAATGCTCGGAAAGAAGCTAATTTACCTCGAAGCTGGCAGTGGTGCGAAAAATCCGATTCCAACAACAATTATTCAAACCGTAAGTAAGAACACGCAAATACCACTGATTGTTGGCGGCGGCATTCGCAGTATACAAGGTATTCAAAAAGCACATGAGGCAGGAGCAGATATGGTAGTTATCGGAACTGCGTTTGAAAACGACAACGATTTTTTTAATTCCTAAACCATGCTCGATTTTTTATTCCACACCTATAAAGACGCTAGTTTGATGCAAATCTGGCTCGAATTCACAGCGTTTCTGTTTGGTATTTTAAGTGTGTGGTTCGCCAAAAAGGAAAATATATGGGTTTACCCGACCGGATTAATTGCTACGGTCATTACGACTTATCTTTTATGGGAAGCGGGTTATCTGGGCGATATGATGGTTAATGCTTATTTTTCGGTGATGAGCCTCTACGGCTGGTACAAGTGGGCGCAAGGCAAAACCAACAACGACCTGCAAATCACCCGGACTACTCAGCGTGAAAAAGTTATTGGCACGCTATTGTTCTTTATGACGATTTTCGTAGTTTTCGGTATCTATAAAATCTTTGGCAATACGATCAAAGAAGACAACTATATTGATATTTTTGCATCCGGTCTTTTTTTTACGGCCATGTGGTATATGGCGCTCAAGAAAATTGATAACTGGACGCTCTGGATCATAGGTGATGTAATTGTAACGCCGCTTTATGCTTACCGCGGACTAGGAATGCTGGCCTTACAATATTTAATTTTTACAATTTTGGCCGTTTCGGCTTATTTAGAATGGAAGAAAATCTTAAGCAACAACATACCATCATCTCAAAAATAGCGTTGTTCGGTCCGGAATCTACCGGAAAAACAACACTGGCCAAACAACTTGCCGAGCATTTTCAAACCGCTTGGGCACCAGAATATGCTAGAGATTATCTTCAGAAAAAATGGGACGACTACCAGCAAACTTGTGACCCAGACGACTTGATTCCAATAGCAATTGGTCAAACCCGTCTGGAAAATGAAGCCTTGCTGACTGCGAATAAATATTTGTTTTGCGATACTTGTTTGCTAGTGACTAAGGTATTCTCTGAAATCTATTACAATTTTTGCGATCCGGCTCTAGAGAAGGCTGCGCGCAAGCATAAATACGATTTGTTTTTCTTAACCGATATCGATGTGCCTTGGGAGAAAGACGATTTGCGCGATGCACCTGAGGGTCGGGATCAATCTTTCGCAATTTTCAGACAAGCACTCATCGACCTTGACAAACCTTATATTACCTTAACAGGCAATGCGCAAGAACGATTTGACAAGGCCGTTAAAATTATTGCCGCTCTTGAAGAAGCCAAACGTATGGGCTTGAATTCGCATGATTTCGTGCAAGTGTACAAAAAAGGCATTCAGTTGTCGCATATCAATCATCATTTAGAGCTGTTCCGATATGGTATTTCAAAGGCGGTTTTAGTTCGTCCTGCCCAAGTAAACGACGGTATTGTAAAACTAGACGAGGTTGTTTTTCGCGATTTTTCTAATTATTTCGACCGAAGAAAAACAGCCCTCAAATTGCTCAAGTTTGTTCCGGCCTCCGGAGCAGCCAGTAGAATGTTTAAGTTCTTGAACGAGTTTCTCAATGAGTTTGATCCGCAGAACGACACGATCAACAGTTATATCAATAAAAAGAATGCTGCAAGTTTGACGGTTTTTTTAACAGGTATTGATAAGTTTCCGTTTTACGATACTATTGATTCCATCTTGCGCGAACTGCATTCGGATTACAAATCTTGGGAAGCCGATAAAAAGCACTACTATTTTATAAAGCTATTGCTCGATCCAGAATATTTCAATTTTAGCAACAAGCCCAAAGCGATTTTGCCCTTTCACAAATACCCGACGCATACAGCCACACCAATTGAAGAACATCTCAACGAGAGTGCTTTGTATGCCAGTGCGCAAGACGTGGCCAATTTGCATTTCACGATTTCCGATATCCACCAATCGCAGTTTGAGAAGATTATTGAAAATGAAATCCGCAAGGTCGAGCAGAAAACCCAAACCAAAATCAACATTACATTTTCGTTTCAAAATCCTTCTACTGATACCATCGCTGTCGGGCTCGATAATACGCCGTTTAGAAACGAATCCGGAAGGCTTGTTTTTCGTCCGGCCGGTCATGGCGCGCTCATTGACAACCTAAACCAGATGGATGCCGACGTCATTTTTATTAAAAATATCGACAATGTCATCCAAAACCACATCGAGACCATCACTTTGTATAAAAAGGCATTGGCTGGAATTCTGCTCGAGTTGCAAGAACGTGTTTTTGGTATTTTGCAGCAAATTGAAAACGGATTATTGGCTGAAAGTGAGATTCCGAACATTATAGATTTCGCGCAAAAGAACCTTAATATTGCCGTTATTGATGACTTTTCAAAGTATACTATAGAGCACAAAATTCTATACATCAAAGAAGTGTTGCATCGTCCGATTCGGGTTTGCGGCATGGTCAAAAACGAAGGAGAACCCGGCGGCGGTCCGTTTTGGGTTCGCGATATCAAAGGCCATGAATCATTACAGATTATTGAAACTTCACAAATTGATTTGAACAATCCGCAGCAATTGCAAATTTTGAAAGATTCGACGCATTTCAATCCGGTCGATTTGGTTTGTGGCATCAAAGATTTCCAAGGCGGTAAATTTGATCTGAACGAATTTGTAGATCACAACAGCGGCTTTATTGTCGATAAAAACAAAAACGGTCGAGAACTTAAAGCCTACGAACTGCCCGGTTTGTGGAACGGCGCGATGGCTAAATGGATCACCATTTTTGTCGAAGTGCCGCTAATCACTTTCAATCCGGTAAAAACCGTCAACGATTTGCTTAAAGCGGCACACCAACCCCAATAATGGACACCGATAAAATTACTTCAGAATTACAGTATAAGGCAGTCCGCAGTTCAGGTTCCGGCGGGCAAAATGTCAATAAAGTAGCCTCGAAAGTAGTGCTCACTTTCGACGTAAACGCCTCACAAGGTTTGTCCGATGAAGAAAAAGCTAGGCTCAAATCAAAGCTGAACAGTCGCTTAACCACCGATTCGCTACTGATTTTGAACGGCGAAGAAGACCGCAGCCAACTCAAAAACAAAAAGCTGGTTACGCAACGTTTTTTTGAAATCCTCAAAATGGCGCTGGTGGTGCCCAAAACCAGAAAGGCAACAAAAATACCTAGAGCAGCTATCGAGAAACGCATCAAAGACAAACGCAACGCATCTGAAATCAAGCAATCGCGAAAAAAGCCCAATTATTAATTATTCATTATTAATTATTAATTACATTTGCCGCGTCTCAAAGGGGTGCTCTAAATCACGAGCTGAGATTATACCCAAAGAACCTGGGCAGGTAATGCTGCCAAGGGAGGGCCGAGCGTAAAAAAAATGTCCGGTGGACATTTTTAGCGAAGGAGCCAGGTGGTGCGTTGGCCGTGCTACTTTTCCATAATTCGCGACGGAATGCTACGCAAAGCCAGAAACATCAATTATACATAACCAGAATAATTACCCCTTTTATTCGTAAAACTTTTACGGATGAAAACTTTATTCGCACGGAGTCTGTCAGACTCAAAAAAAATCCAATTTCATTTTGGGCGTGTCCCTGTGGGCCGGGCTGTTCGCGCCAATAAGTCGCCTTCGCCTCGCGCACTCAGCTTCGGCGCCATGATTTCTGCTGCCATCCCTCACGCGGTTATAGTGCTAGCCACCAGTTTACTCTTGACCATGCAGGCGGTTGCCCAGCAACAAAAAACCGACACTACCCAAGTCCAAGCACTCGATGAGGTTTTAATCAAAGCCACACGCGCGCAAAAGAAAACCCCAGTGAGTTTCAGCAATGTTTCCAAAGAAGCATTAGCCTCGCGCAATTTAGGCCAAGACATTCCCATTTTGCTCAATTTCTTGCCTTCGGTAGTCACGACGTCAGATGCGGGTAATGGCGTGGGCTATACCGGCATTCGAGTACGCGGTTCCGATGCAACGCGTATCAATGTTACTATTAACGGTGTTCCCTACAACGATTCAGAAAGTCACGGTACATTTTGGGTCAATATGCCCGATTTTGCTTCATCGGTGCAAAGCGTTCAATTGCAGCGCGGAGTGGGAACTTCCACCAACGGTTCCGGTGCTTTTGGCGCGAGCCTGAATTTGCAAACCGACGCAGTAAGTAAGAAAAGCCAAGGTGAAATTACCAATACTTACGGCAGTTTCGATACGCACAAACACACACTTAAATTTACTTCCGGACTACTTAATGACCATTTTGAAATGTCCGGACGCGTCTCCAGTATCAATTCTCACGGATACGTCGACCGCGCTGCTTCAGATTTGAAATCCTATTTTTTGCAGTCGGCTTATCTTGACAAAAAAACGCTTATTAAAGCGCTACTGTTTGGCGGTGTCGAAAAAACCTACCAATCTTGGAACGGGATAGATGCCGATACTTACAAATCCGACCCAACTTATAATTCTGCAGGTTCTTATTTTGATGATGAGGGCAACGAGCGCTTTTACGCCAATCAAATCGACCACTACCAGCAACATCATTTTCAATTACATTGGAGCCAGCAGTATACCGAGCATTTCAGCACGCAAGCCGCTTTGCATTATACCAAAGGCAATGGTTATTACGAGAATTTCAAAGAAGACGCGACTTTGTCAGATTATGGTTTAGTCGCCAATAGCACCACCGAAGCCGATTTGGTCAATCGAAAATGGCTCGACAATGATTTTTTCGGTACCACTTTCTCCGGAAATTACAAGAATGAAAAATTCGATATTATTCTGGGCGGAAGCTGGAACCAATACCTCGGAAGTCATTTCGGCAAAATTATCCGAACCTCGACCAATCTGGTTTTAGATCCACAATACCGCTATTATGACGACCGCGCTACCAAGACTGATGCGACCGCTTTTGCCAAGGTCAACTATCAACTCACGTCAAAATTGGGCTTGTTTGGCGATTTGCAATTCAGAAGTGTCACATACAACGCCGACGGAGTGCAGCCGCAGTTGGTATACGAGCGATTTGGTTTTTTCAATCCGAAAGCAGGTCTTACTTACAGTTTAAACCAAAAAAATACCGCTTATGTGTCGTATGCCAAAGCTCATCGAGAACCGAACCGTACCGACTACGAAAGTGGGAATCCGAAGCCGGAGCAACTCGATGATTACGAATTGGGTTGGCGGCATGATTCTGAGAAATTCAAACTTAGCGCGAACCTTTATTATATGGCCTATAAAGACCAATTGATCTTGACCGGAAACCTTGACGATGTGGGCAATCCAATCCGTTCCAACAGCGAGAAAAGCTACCGCCTCGGAATTGAAATCGAAGCGGCGATGACTTTGGGTAAAAAACTCACGACGAGCCCCAATATTAGTTTGAGCCAGAATAAAAATGTCGATTTACAAGTGAATGGTGAAAACGTCGGAACCAGGAATATTGCCTATTCACCCAATATCGTTGCAGCAAATCAGCTCACTTATCAGCCTATAGCGCCTTTGAAAATTTCGTGGTTGTTTAAGTTCGTTGGTGAGCAATACTTAAATAACATTGAATCACCAGCTGCAAAACTGCCCGATTATTCGGTTCATGACTTGAATTTATCTTACGAAATCAAGCCCAAAGCTGTTTTCAAATCGATAGTAATTAATGGTTTGGTCAACAATGTTTTGGATAAAAAATACATTTCCAACGGATACATGTATGACATTTATCCGTACTATTACCCACAAGCCGGTGTGAATTTTTTAGTGGGTTTAACTTTGGGTTTTTAATTGTAAACCCGAACTGTAGAACTGTTGATGACCTCCACGCGATAAGCGACCATAGTATATTGGGCGTTGGGTGCTATGCCATCGTATAAGCTGTACCGATACCCATCTTCGCAGCTGCATTTGGCAATTCCAGATTGAATCGAAAGTTTTGAACAAGCCGTCGGGGTTTGGTTGGGGCAGTTGCCGTTCCAAGCCCTGTAATCGGTTCCGCCGACTTTAATCATCACGATATGAATGTCGCCATCAACAGTAAAAGCAATCGGATTTCCGTTTGAGCGCAATCCCACATAGGAAGGCAAGTTCAAATTCAACGTGGCTGAAAAGCTGTAGTTGGGCAAATACGGATTGGTGTAAGTTCGCCCGGAATCTTTTTCACAAGCCATCAGCAAAACCATCGATAGTAGGAATATGAGGTATTTTCGCATCGATAAAAAAATCAGAAATAATAACGTTGTCAAATATAAATTAATTAAATTTGGCTTGGCAGTGATTAACATAGAATTATCTATAGTAAATTATGTTATCTTTGCCGCGAGGAATCCCGTAACAAGGGATTTTTTCTATTTATATAAATGACGGAAATTATGAGTGCAGTATCTTATTACACAGCAGAAGGATTAAAAAAACTAAGAGAAGAATTAGATTATTTGAAAAATGTGGCGCGTCCGAAAGCGTCGCAAGATATAGCTGATGCCCGAGACAAAGGCGATTTGTCTGAGAATGCCGAATACGATGCGGCCAAAGAAGCCCAAGGTTTGCTTGAGATGCGCATTGCCAAACTAGAAGAAGTGCATGCCAACGCCCGCTTGATTGATGAGTCGCAACTCGATTTGTCTAAGGCTTTAGTGCTTTCCAACGTAAAGATTAAAAACCAACTCAACGGCGTCGAGATGAAATATACGCTCGTGGCTGAAAGCGAAGCCGACCTCAAATCAGGCAAAATCTCGGTTACTTCGCCAATTGGCAAGGGTTTACTTGGTAAATCTGTAGGCGATGTGGCTGAAATCACGGTGCCTAACGGTGTTTTGAAATTCGAAGTGCTCGAAATCTCCAGATAAAATGGCTAGTATTTTCACCAAAATCGTACAAGGCGAAATCCCGTGCTATAAAGTAGCCGAAGATGAGCATTATTTGGCGTTTTTAGATGTAAATCCAAACGCGAAAGGCCACACGCTTTGCATCCCGAAACAGGAAGTCGATAAGCTTTTTGACATGGAAAACGAGGCATATTTGGGTTTGATGCAATTCGCCAAGAAAGTAGCTGCGGGACTAGAAAAAACCGTTCCTTGCAAAAGAATTGGCATGGCGGTGATTGGGCTAGAGGTTCCTCACGCGCATGTGCATTTAATTCCACTCAACGAAATGGACGAAATGCGCTTTCAGAATAAAGTGAAATTAACCCCAGAAGAATTCGAGACTTTAGCGAAAAATATCCAATCGAACTTGTAAAAAAGTAAGCACAGATTCCGCGGATTTGCACAGAGAAAATTTGTGTAAATCTGTGGAATCTGTGTTTATATCTATCCCGATTTTGTAAAACTCACCTGCATAGTAGTTCCTTTGTTGACCTCAGAATGCAGCACTTTGATTTTGCCTTTGTGGTATTCTTCAACGATTCGTTTGGTTAGCGATAAACCCAAGCCCCAACCGCGTTTTTTGGTGGTAAATCCTGGCTCGAAAACGCTTTTGAACTGATTTTTGGGAATGCCTTTTCCCGTATCAGTTACTTTAATTTTTACGAATTTTCCGTCGTCTTCAATTATTACAGAAAGTTTGCCTTTGCCTCTCATGGCGTCGATGGCGTTCTTGACTAAGTTTTCTATAGTCCAACTGTGTAAGGCCGGATTTAGCGAAACCACAATCGGCTTCTTAGGTGCTTTGAATGAAAAGACAATCTGCTTAGAAAACCGAGCCTGCAAATAATCGTAAGAATCCTGAGTTTCCTTAATGATGTCGCGTTTCTCCAGAATTGGTTCCGAGCCAATTTTAGAAAAACGATCGGCGATGGTTTGCAAGCGGTTGATGTCTTTTTCAATCTCTGTTACCGTTGCCGGGTCGAGGTTGTCGAGTTTCATGATTTCAAGCCAGCCCACCAGTGAAGATAAAGGTGTTCCAATTTGGTGTGCGGTTTCCTTTGCCATTCCTGCCCAAAGTTTATTTTGCGTGGCCATTTTGGTGCTTCGGTAAAAATTGTAAACCAAGGCGCCGAAAAGTACAATAATCAAAACCAGCGCAATCGGATAATATTTGAGTTTGTTCAACAAAGAAGAGTCGCCGTAATACAAGTACTGAAATTTCCCTGGAGTATATTCGATGGCAATTGGGTCGTTTTGGTTTTTGAGTTTAGCAATTAATTCTTTAATTCTCAAGGAATCTTTTTCAATACTCTCGTCGATATTTTTCGTATTGAGAACTTTGTTGTGCTCGGTCAAGACAATAGGAATAGTTGCATTTTGAATGATTTTCAGTGGCAATTCAATATCGGTATCTACATCAGCGTTATTAAGCATTTTCTGCGCTTCGGCCCAATGCTCCATTTTCACACGCTCTTCGTCTTTGAAAATCTGGAAAAAGGTATAAGTATTCCATAGAATCATCGTCACGATTACAAAAGAAGCAGCAATCAGAATCCAGCGTGTGATGTTTTTTCGGGTCGAAAATTCCATAAGTCAATTTGAGCCATAAATATAGAGAAATAATTGGCTTGAGCGCAAAAATCAACTCGGTCAAAAAGCGCAAAGCCCAAACGGATTTTTGCTCGGGCTTTGATTCAATAGGGTAGGTTTGAGTTATTTTTTCATGACTTTTTGCACTTCTTCGCGACCGTCTTCATACTGTATTTGTAAGAAATAAATTCCAGAAGTCAAATCGGACATTTGAATCGAATTTTCTCCGGTTTGCCCTTGTTTTAAAATTGCACCTTGAAGGTTCAGCAATTTGAAATTAGATATAGCCGCTTTTGTTTCAATTTGTAGCCAATCGATCACCGGATTAGGATAAACCGTGGCGGCTGCATCACTCGTATTTTCGTCACTCATTCTCGCGGCTGCACCCCAAGTATACGAGAAGCCGTTAGTTTTGTTGAGCAAGTCAGCAGTTTGATTTCCCGTACCGCTATTACCGTTGTTAAAGACAATGTTCACCGAAGTCGGCCCCACAATAGTGTATTTATAAAATCCGTTCACATCAGCATTCATGGTCATTCCGGGCCAAGTGGTGTTGGCGGCACTTCCTGTCGGCAGAGCGTTCCAATAGTGAATTTTGGGTGCGGTGGTCCAACTAGTCGGCGGCTTGAAATACACTGTCATCGATGCCGGACAACGGTTCACTGGTTCCGAAGCCAACCAAGCATTGTCATAATAGCGGATTCCTGCCGCGGCCGCTAAATCTGCAGTTTGCAAACTACCATCGTTAAAAATTAAACTCGAAGCACTGACCGTTGCAGGGAAAGTATATTTGTACCAACTGCCACAATCTTGGGTCATCGCCACGCCGGGCCAAGTCACTGCTGTTGCGGTTCCGGTCACATTCCAATAATAAATTTTTACCGCATTGCCCCAATTGCTCGGCTTTTTGAAATAAACCGTAAAAGTAGTTGGTGCTGAAAAATTATAAACTTCAGTTCTGATGGCAGAGTTCACTCCGGCAGTATTTCGAACAAAAGCTTTTAGTGTCGTGTTGCTGGTAATTGAAAGTGCTTTGGTACCGATAGCCGATGGCGAGGCAGTGGTAGGCGTCGATCCGTCGAGCGTGTAATAAATGGTAAAAGTACTGACGTTGGCCGTCAAAGAGACATTTATCGAAGTGCCACTAGTGAATGTGCCGCCCGCTTGTGATACGGATAATACCGGTGCAGCTACAGGGCAACGGTTCGCCGGTTCTGAAGCCAGCCAAGCATTGTCATAATAGCGAATTCCTGCTGTGGCGGTTAAGTCTGGGGTTTGCGAAGTACCGTCGTTAAAAATAATACTCGAAGCGCTCACAGTGGCAGGGAAAGTAAATTTGTACCAACTACCACAATCTAAAGTCATTGCGACTCCTGGCCAAGCTGCTGCCGGAGCCGTTCCGGTGACATTCCAATAATAAATTTTTACTGCCGAATTCCATGCTGCCGGTTTTTTGAAGTAGACTGTAAAAGTAGGCGGAGTGCTAAAAGTGTAGACTTGGGTATTTATTGCAGAGGAAGCGCCCGCCGTATTTCGAACAAAAGCTTTCACAGTCGTGGTTGCCGTAATCACTAGGGATTTGGTTCCTACAGCCGATGCCGAAGCCGTTGTTGGGGTCGATCCGTCAAGGGTATAGTATATAGTCGAGCTGCTGTTGTTCGCGGTTAATACTACATTTGTCGTCGTGCCGCTGACGAAACTTCCTCCAGCCGGCGCTACGGTCAAACTCGGAACATCGGTTACAGATTCTCTTTCCCAAACGGCATAATCAGTTCCCGAAGTTTTCAAAACCCAACCGGTTCCCGGATTCCACAAACCCGGGCCAATTTTCACCACTACTTTGTTGTCAATCGTGGCCGAATAAAACGAACCTGAGTTAGAAACCACCACTGAGCTGTAAGCATTAATCCCATTGTTTCTTCGAATGGCCATGAGCTTGTCTATCGCAACTTTATTATTTGTATAAGTCACCGTTACTCCGTCTTTGCTATAGGTACCGCCATTGTAATGTGGAAAGAAGACACAGGGCATGCCCGGATGCGTTAAGATAAAAGCATAGCCTTTCATGATATTATCGCTGCTCACAAAGCTACCTGGTTTTACAAATGTATCGTGGTTATCAATGAAAGTCACAGCTTTGTCAGCATAACCAAACTGTCCAGCCAAGCCCGGATTTCCAGCAAGTGCGGCATAATTTCCATTGTTGATTGCCGGTTGCAAAGCGTTGTAATATAAAGCAAAGTCAAAAGCAGCAGAACGATTTCCGGTGCCGTTGATCCATGATTTGAGGGCGTTTACATTTCCGTCCCAATATTCGCCTACTGAAGCATAAGGCGCAGATGCATTAATGTAATCTCCGAAATAGCCAGCTGAAAACCCTTTGGCTACATCCCAACGCCAACTGTCAAAACCGAGCCCTTTGAGTCGCGTTAAGTATTCTTTCACGCCGTTTTGCACTTGTAAATTGGTGTGGTCTAAATCGCGTGCACCGTTGAAGTCTTCACCAGTATCGGCATTTCCACAAGGGCGAACACCGGTAATGGCTACATAATTCGCCTCGTCGTTATTGGTAATCGAATGGCAATCCCAAGTAGGGTTGGTAAAATCTGTCCAATTAGTGGTTCCGCCTCGATGGTTTACCACAATATCAGCCATCGGATGAATTCGTGGCGAACTGCCATTGAAAGCAGTAAGCATGGCTCGGAGTTGCGCTTCAGATCCATAAACGGTTTGACTGAAATTAAAAAGTTCCGTTGGAATATAACCTACGCCACCGGTAGACTTGCTCGGTGGTGGCAACCAAATTACATTGAACCCAGAAGCCGCATAACCAGCCGAACGGTTCTTGAGATAATTATATAATCCGCCCTCATTGGCAACCGATGATTGGGTGTGTACATCCCAGCCAAAAGCTTGTAGCATGATGTCATTGACGTTTGCTGCCGATTGGGCACTGGCTTGAGTAGCGCCGAAAAAGCACCAGCCAACCAGCGCAAAAACGATGTGGATGCGCGTGAGCTTTGTTTTCATTGAATTGGTTTTTAGAGTTTTATATTTTATGAAATTATAAATTAAATTCAGACTTTATTGCGAAATACTCGTATAACCTCATAAAGTTTTTTACAATACAGCAACTAAAACGTTATAGTAATGAGAATTGTTGATAAATATTTTGTTGTTTTTTGAAGCTGATTCCTGCTGTCCGCTCTATCTTTTGCACGAAGAAAAATCGCGCAAAAGGATGCCGCTGCCATCAGGGCTAGGGCTGGCGCTGCAACCATCAAAATACTTTTCAAAAAAAACAGCATCTTATTAACAGCGTTTTATAAGGTGTTTAGTGATTCGTTATTTTTGTGCAAACGCCTTCAATTATGCTGAGCCTCGAACCCAAAAACCTGACGCCTTTAAAACTACAAGCCTATTTGCAAAGTGCAATAGCACCACGTCCGATAGCTTTTGCTAGTACCATTAGCACCACAGGGAAACCCAATTTGTCGCCGTTCAGTTTTTTCAACGTTTTCAGCTCCAATCCGCCAATTCTGATTTTTTCACCTGCCAGAAGAGTACGCGACAATACTACCAAGCACACGTTAATGAATGCAGAAGCTACCAAAGAAGTCGTCATCAACATTGTGAATTATGATTTGGTGCAACAAGCTTCTTTGTCCAGCACGGAATATGCTGATGGAGTCAACGAGTTTGTCAAATCAGGGCTGACTCAAATTCCATCAGACCTTGTAAAACCTTATCGAGTCAAAGAATCACCAGTACAGTTCGAATGTAAAGTCAATCAAATCATTGCTTTGGGCACAGAAGGTGGTGCAGGAAATTTAGTTATCTGCGAAGTAGTCAAAATCCATATTGACGAAAAAATCCTCGACGCCAACGGCATGATCGACCAACACAAGATCGATTTGGTCGCCCGTTTGGGAAACAACTGGTATTCGCGCAGCAATCAAGGTTTGTTCGAAGTTCCAAAACCAATAGCCAACTTGGGAATCGGCGTGGATGCCATTCCAGATTTCATTCGCCATAGCGAGGTTTTTGATGGCAATGATTTGGGCATGTTGGGCAATATTGAAGCCTTGCCCACGCCCGAAGAAGTCAGTATATTTGTAAAAGAAAATTTCGAGGCCAAGGCGCTCTTGAGTGCTGATGATCAGGTCAAAATACACCGCAAGGCAAAAGAGTATTTAAGTCGTCAGGAAATTTCAGCCGCTTGGAAAATTCTTTTGGCTCCGAGCATTTAAAAAAATAATCACACATAAAAAAAACAGAAGATGGAAGTAACAGGGAAAATTAAAATGATTGACGCCACCAAAGAAGTAGGCGCTTCAGGATTCAGAAAAAGAGATGTGGTTGTTACCACAGACGAGCAATATCCGCAGCACATTTTGGTGCAATTCGTTCAAGACAAGTGTGAGTTGCTTAACGGTTATGCAGTAGGTGATGTAGTCAAAGTGGATATTAATTTACGCGGCCGCGAGTGGATCAATCCTCAAGGAGAAGCGGTTTACTTCAACACTATTCAAGGTTGGAGAATCGGCAAACTACAAGCAGAAGCACCGCAGCCAATAGCACAAATGCCGGCCGCTCCCGCTTTTGAACCCGCTCCTAGCTTTACCGAAGAAGAGCACGATGACCTGCCTTTCTAATAAAGGCTTTGTAAAGCAAAAACATACATAAAAAATCAGGAGTTAGACAGTTCTAGTTTCTGATTTTTTTTGTCTCAATTTTATTGAAGCTAATGTACCATATCACTGATGAACTCTATTTTCCGCCTGTCGAATTGGCTTCACCTGAAGGAATTCTGGCTTTTGGTGGCAATCTTTCCCCTGAGCGCTTGCTGTTGGCTTATCGCAGCGGAATATTTCCATGGTTTGAAGCCGATGATCCGATTTTATGGTGGTCGCCACCGCAACGAATGGTGTTGTTTCCGCAAGAATTCAAAGCTTCGAAAAGCCTGCGCAATATTCTTAATCGAGGCATTTTCACCGTGACTTTCAACCACAATTTTAGAGCAGTAATCACGCATTGCCAAAAAGTAAAACGCGAGGGCCAAACCGGCACTTGGATTACCGATTCGATGATTGAAGCGTATTTGAAATTGCACGAACTCGGTCACGCCAAATCAGTTGAAGTATGGCAAAATCAAGAACTCGTTGGGGGTTTATACGGCATCGACTTGGGCCATGTTTTTTGCGGAGAAAGTATGTTTTCATTGGTGTCAAATGCATCCAAGGTGGCTTTTCTGAGTTTAGTGCAATCGCTAAACGAAAAAGGCTATTTATTGCTTGACGCACAAGTTTACAACGAACATCTCGAAAGTTTGGGTTGTCGCGAAATTCCGCGCGCTGCTTTTATGAAGATTTTAAATCGAGAAACTATTTAGCCCTTTTCCAGCAATCCGCTACGTGATCGTTGACCATGCCGGTAGCTTGCATATGCGCATAGACTACCGTAGAACCAACGAATTTAAAACCACGTTTTTTCAAATCTTTGCTGATGGTATCCGACAAAGGCGTCGTGGCTTGAATGCTAATCAAGTCTCGGTGTTTGTTGTCTATAGGTTTGCCGTCTACAAAACCCCAAATGTATTTGGAGAAACTGCCGAATTCCTGCTGTACTTTCATAAACGCAACAGCATTGGCAATGGTGCCTCTAATTTTGAGTTGGTTTCTGATGATCCCTTCGTTTTGCAGTAGTTCTTGGATTTTATCTTCGTTGTATTGTGCCACTTTCTTATAATCGAAATGATCAAAGGCTTTGCGGAAATTTTCGCGTTTTTTTAAAATGGTATACCAACTCAGTCCGGCCTGAAAAGTTTCCAACACAAGAAATTCAAACAATTTGTCGTCATCATAAACTGGGTTGCCCCATTCGTTATCGTGATAATCGCGGTAGAAATCGTCTTTTTCGCACCAGGCGCAGCGAATTTTGTTTTCCATTAGTTGTGAATGTATTTTTCGATTAAATAATGTCCGAGATAAATCAGCGGCGTGAGTAATATGGCGATGATGAGTTTAACGAAATAACCCGTAAATGCGGATAAGATAAAGACTGCAGTGGTCATTTTTCCGGTCATCCAAAACGCGATCCCGAGCACGATAAAACTGTCAAAAAGTTGGGAAATTACTGTTGAACCAGTACTTCTGAGCCAAATCATTCGATTGCCAGTTCTATTCTTTACAAAATGGAATATCGTTACATCAATGAGTTGCGAAACCAAAAAGGCGGTGATACTTCCAATGATAATCCACATACTCTGTCCAAATACGGCGTGAAATTGAGCATCAGTCACTAAGTTCGGACCACTAACGGCCGGAATCTGCAGCGCGCCATAAAGCAAAACGAAACAATACGCAATCAAACAAGCCGTGATCAAGGAGAGCTTGCGAACGCCTTTTTCGCCAAAGTACTCGTTGATCAAATCAGTGGTGATAAAAACAATCGGCCAAGGCAGAATTCCTACGCTCATTACGGCATCGCCTACATAAATCAATTTACCTCCAATGAGCTCGGCCACAACAGCGTTGGTGATGAAAATGCCTGCAAGCACGACATAAACGGTGTCTTTTTTGGATTTAAACATGGCTAAATTTAAGTAAAGATTTGACATAAAAAAACCCCGATTGCTGGAATCGAGGTTTATTTTTAAGGTATAGGATTATTAGCGTCCCCAACCAATGATGTTGTATGCGATGCTTTTCGGTTGCCCGTTTCCGTAGGCTACACCAATATCGCGGATGGCTTTGATTCGGTCTCTTTCCAGATTAACATCAATTTCCATCTTGTAGTTCCATTCTCTTTTATCGATTTCCAGTACTCTTTTTCCGATTTTGTCGTTCAAGGCTTTAGCTTCTTTGTAGCAAGATGCCTCTGGATCAATCGTACTTAAAATGGCTCCAACTTCATTAGCGGTTTCCCAACTTTGGTTGGCGTTCCATTTGGTGTTGGCTTCGCTCATTTTGATTTTGCAATTGCGTTCGATGAATTTTTTCCAAACCGGAACGGCAGCTGCCATGCTTTTGTTGTAGCATTCTGTAGCTTCTTCAGGAATTGAAGTCAGTTTCATTAGTGCGCCTTCAAAGTTCGATAGGGCTTCTAAAGATTTTGCTTCGTTGATGATTTGACCACATCTCTCGTTGTAGTAGTTGATGATTTTGGTTTTCGCTCCCGACACAAAACTCTGAATACCGGCGTCGTTGGGTTTGATGTTTTTAAGAGCATCCATGTAGGCTTTGGTCTCGTTGGTACCAACTCCTTTGACTGTAACTGTTTGAGAGGAATATTTCTTTCCATCAACCCCATCACCAATATATAGATTTACGTTCAATGTTAACGCCGTCATTGGTGGTGCTGTCGCGAGTAAGTCTTTAGTTGCCACATCAATGTCTGGAGTGATGATGAATCTGGTGTTGGCCCCGCCAGAAATTCCGTTGGCAGAAACAATCTGGTTGAGTTTGTTAGCGAGCATATTGGCTGCTCCAGCCGGTAAGCCTTCCAACTGATCTGGAACGTAAGCCGTGATGGCCACACGTCCTAATGCAGCAGCACTCGTTGAAGATTCCTGCGCAATTGCCATAGTTGAAAACCCAAATAGAGCAACACCGCAGGCTATTTTACTGATTAAATTTTTCATATGTGTAGATTTTATTTTTCGCCTAAGACAATCACTGCTTGTCCTAAACCTTTCATGGTTAATTTGTTGGTGATGTTGTAAGGTGCACCTTTCAAGAAAGTCTGCAAACCTTTTAAGAAACCTCTTGCGTCAGTAGCTTTTCCGGTAGCATCATACAATGGAATACGCACTTGCTCATACAATTGCATGCTTTCAGTAGAATCGCTTAAGCTGTATCTTCCTTTAACAGTGTTGGCGGTCATCCAGTCTTCGATGACAGTTCCCAATTCTTTACCGTCAAATTCTTTTTCAAGATCGTCTGGCCATGAATCGAATTTTTTGATTCTCACGATAATTTCACGACCATTGGCGAACATATCGTCAAAATGGGCTTGTAATTGGGCGTTGAATCCATCGATGTTAGCCAATACAGCTTCTTCGAGCAAGACAGGTAATTCCGCAGAAAAAGAAGGCGCGCCCGTTCCGGTAGCTCCGGCCACTTGTTTGTCAGTATAGGCGTCCAATCCTCTTAAAGTATAGGTGATTGATTTTTTTGGGCCAGTGGTGTTTACCGTCCAAGTGAGTTCCATAATGATATCTGCTTTGGCGACTTTTTTCAAGCGATCAATTGGGCTTTCAGAGATTCCTGCACCCGATTTTGAACTCATCATGGCGTTTTCAGCACTCTCGGATTCTAAGGTTTTAATGGCTGATGACATGTCTTTCAATGGAAATCCGCGATCCATCATCAATGTGTTGATCTTGGCCACTACTTGCAATAAATTAGCATTTTCTTGAAAGGCTTTTTTGAAATCAGGAATTTTGGTTGGCGTGCCCTGATTGTTGTAAGTCGTCATGTAGCCGTTGGTATTGCACCAAACTTCACTAGGCACCACCATGATTGTGGGTTTTTTGGCTTGCGCTGAAACAAAGTTCAAGGCAAATAAAGCCAAAAGGGTAAAAATGCTTTTATGGAATCGATTTTTCATCATTTTAATAGCTTAATTATTGTTTGATAATACCGTCAGCAATGAGTTTTGCTTTCAGTTCTGAACGGAGTACTCTTAAGATCAATCCGTTGGTGACGCTGCCACGGCCTCTTTTGCGGTCACGGTCAAGTTTGTCTAGGATTCTTTCATCGCGAAGTGAGATGTAGTTCTTGAATTCGCCGCCGTCAGCAAAAAATTTATTGAAATAATCTTCATATTTCTCTTCGGCGTTGACTTCGAAAATCAAAGGCTTTTGTTTACAATCTTGCTTGCCTTCCAGCAATCCGGTAAAAATCACATCACGAACGGCGTTTTTCTTGGCTTGCTCCACAGCATCGGAGCGGTTTCTTCCGTTGCCCCATGCTTTCACGGTAGCTGATCCGTCGCCTTCAATACCCATACATTCGGTTTTATAGCCGTAATTTCCAGCCAGTTTTTTCTGCGCTTGAATCGCCGGAACCGACAATAATAAAGCTAAAAGTGCTATTCTAATTTTCATAATGTTATTTTTTAAAATCCAGATGATAATCCTCTTATAACTCCGGCTGCTTCTAGGTCTTTGCGCAAAGCATCTTTCTGCACAGAAACGATAACACCGACTTTATACTCCTTGCCGACTTTTACACGGTCGTCTGCACCTACGTTGCCGTCTGATGATTCAGAAACGTATTTCATGTATTTTCCGCCTTCCTCAAAGAATGGTTCGAAGAAATCTGCTTTTTCTTCCTCGATATTCGGGTTGGTTGCTAAAGCTCTTTGTGAAGTACAGCCTTGTCCGCCACCTGAAAATCCTTTGAAGATTACTCCGTGGATAGCGTTCTTCTTAGCTTGAGTAATTGCGATGTCGGCTTTTTTAGAATACGACCACACTTTGATTAAGTATGTACCGTCTTTTCCGATTCCGGCGCATTCGATTTCATAACGCCATTCACGAGTAGCTTTGTCTGCTTTTTTCTGTTTCCCTGATTGTGCGAAAATAGCATTAGTCAGTACCAAAAGCACTAGTGTCAATATTTGTTTTGTTTTCATTTTATGTGGTTTTAAGTGATTATTTTCCTTTCTTTTGAACGATGAGCATGCCTGGATAGAAGTCTTTTCCGCCGGTTTTTTTGAAATAGGTACGGTCTACTTTGCTGTCGGGATTTTCTTCATCAGCGCCGTAACGGTTGTCCCAGATCGGTTGGCTGTCGTCTACTTTTAATGAGCCTACTACCACATATTCCGTTTTTCCGTCTTTGTTCTGACGCTGTTCTAATACATCAAATTTAGATTTATCAGAGACACCTTCTTTCAAACCAATTTTGGCTGAAATATTGGGTTCGCCGGTATACAAAGGGGTTTTGGTTTTGAACTCGTCGTGGTTTTTCTGAAGTTTAACAATGACCGCATCGATGGCCTTGATAGTGGCTTTTTCAATCAGTTCTTCTTCTGTTTTTTTAGTAAAAACCGTCGATTGCACATCCGCCCATGAAGTATCGGAACCAATTAATTCGAATTTAAAAATGTTAGATTCTTCAAAAGCTTTTTTTCTTTCTGGAGTTATGGTTTTGTCATCCGCCCAATAATCGTTGTAGAAAATGGCTGCCACCTCCTCGTTCCAAACCAATCGGTATAGGTAAGCGTTGGTTTTAACAACATATCCTTTACCGGCTACTTTCACGGCTCCTGAGGTAAGTGTTGTGGTAGCGGCTACATCGCCTAACCCGGCTGAAGCAGCAACATTCCCAATTTTATCGAGCCAGCCGCCTACTTTTTTTGCCACTTCTTCTTTAGAAACATAGTTATAATCGTTCACAAGAATAAAAGTGTTTTTAATCAATTCTTCACCGGCATCGGCTACAGCTTCCAGACCTCTTTGGCTGGCTTTGGCTTTGGCAATATCTAGCGCAGAAGCGTCATAAGAACCGCGCTTGGCAATCAAATCCATATTGAAACCGCCTTTGGCCGAACGATTGAACCATTTGGCAACCACATCACGAGCCACATGATTATTTTCAAGAAAAGTAGTAATGTTCCCCGATTCGTCTTTGGCATTGCTGGTGGAAATGACCCGATTGCCAAGGTTGTGATCGTTGAATTTTTCGGGTATCGGACCTTTTTCAAAAGAGGCACGGATGACGTTCGCATATGGCCTGCTTTGGTCATCAATCATCAAGGTGTAAAGCGAACTTCTTCGGTATTTGGTAATTGGATTAGTGGCTTCGGTTTGGGCTGTGATAGTGGTCATGCAAGCCAAAGCCGCAACCAAAAAGAGTATGTTTTTTTTCATCAAAGGGTTCTTTAAAATTGAATTCCAACAGATAATTGAATTACTGCGTTGCTAGCTCTGTTGTTATCGCCAGCTAATCCGGTATCTGTTAGACCTAAAACATATCTTCCTTGAAAGAAAACACCGTTGTTCAATTCATATTCTAAACCAGCACCCAAACCAAAATCCATGGTTTTTACGTCGTCAATAGTAGTGTTTGAATTGTTGTCTTTATATTTCCCCGAAACTAAGAATCCTAATTGCGGACCTGCTTCTAAACTTAAATGATTTGCAATTGGAAATTTGGCCATAACAGGAAGCAACACATAATCTAATTTGTATCTTCCTCCACCGTCAAATGTGGCGCTGGCTCCTTGCCCTGAGTAAAGTAATTCTGGCTGGAGCGAGAATTTGTCATTAACTATAATTTCCGCAACAAGACCAATGTTGACACTGGTTCTAATGGCTACATCTTCCACATCGCCCATAACGTTGGCTATGTTCAAACCACCTTTGATGCCGAGTTTAATGCCTTCCTCACGCTTGTTTTTTTGCGCATTCACCACCAAGACCGAGCAAAAGGCAAATAGTAAAATAATTGTTTTTTTCATGTTCGTTTTTTGTTTTGATTTAATATTACAAGAAGTCCTTTTTTAGATAGAACAAACAAGTTTATCATTTTTTTTTTACATACGCAATTAATTCTAAAAATGCAGTATTTATACGTAATAAGCATGCGGAAAATAATGAGTCAGTTCGCAAAAAGCGTGAATCGAAAAACGGCTTTTTTGAGTACTTTCTAGTTTTTTTTTTAATGTTTGTAGCATCAATACTGCTGACTTTAAATTTCGATTGTAATGGTTCAGAAAATGAAAAAGGCCGCTTCGAATGAAACAGCCTTTTGTTGGTATAAAGTTCAGGGATTAACCTAAAGCTACTCTTCTGAAACCAGTTACGGTTAAACCGCCATCTACAGATTTTACGTATGCAGCAACGCTCATCGCACCGTCTTTGATGTAATCTTGGTTTACCAAAGTGTTGTCTTTGTAGAAACGTTGGATTTTACCTTTGGCGATGTTGTCTAACATGGCTTCTGGTTTTCCTTCGGCGCGCAATTGTTCTTTGGCGATTTCGATTTCTTTCTCGATGATTGAAGCATCAACACCAGCTTCGTTCAAAGCAATTGGGTTCATCGCGGCAGCTTGCATCGCTACGTTTCTAGCAGCTTCTTCAGCACCGGCTACATTGGCAGAAAGCGCTGTCAAAGTAGCGATTTTGTTTCCTGCGTGGATGTAAGAACCTACGAATTCACCAGACAATCTTTCGAAAGAACCGATTTCGATTTTCTCACCAATAACTCCGGTTTGCTCGATCAATTTCTCTGAAACCGAGATTCCGTTGAAATCAGCAGCTAATAATTCGTCTTTAGAGTTGTAGTTCAAAGCCAAGTTCGCCAAATCGGTAGCCAATTTCACGAAACCTTCGTTTTTCCCAACGAAGTCAGTTTCGCAGTTCAAAGTGATGACTACACCTTCTTTTTTATCTGCGCTTACCACAGCAATAGCAGCACCTTCAGTTGACTCACGGTCAGAACGGTTGGCGGCTACTTTTTGTCCTTTTTTGCGTAGGTTTTCAATCGCTAGATCGAAATCTCCGTCTGCTTCTACTAATGCTTTTTTGCAATCCATCATTCCGGCTCCGGTGATGGTTCTTAATTTATTTACGTCTGCAGCAGTAATTGTTGCCATTGTTTATTTTTTATTAGGATTTAAAATTGATTCAAAAAAAGAAATTCCAATCTGCAAATCCCAAATTCCAAGTTTAATAAATCATCAATTCTGATTTTTTGGAATTTGGAATTTACCTATCGGAATTTGATTGTTTTACTCTTCTGTTTTCTCTTCAGCGTCTACTTCAGGAGCAGCTACTTCAGCTACTACTTCTTCTACTGCTGGAGTTTCAACAACTTCGTTTTCCTCAACATCGGCTTCTTCAGCGATGGCGTCGGTGTTTCTGTTTGAAAGACCGTCGATTACCGCAGCAGTTACCAATGAAAGGATTTTATCGATAGATTTAGAAGCGTCGTCATTAGCAGGGATCACATAATCTACCTCACGTGGATCTGAGTTAGTATCGACCATTGCAAAAACTGGAATGTTTAATTTTTGAGCTTCTTTTATAGCGATGTGCTCGGCCATGATGTCAACCACGAACAAAGCCGCAGGAAGTCTTGACATATCGGCAATTGAGCCTAAGTTTTTCTCTAATTTCGCACGAAGACGATCGATCTGCAATTTCTCTTTCTTAGAAAGCGTGTTGAATGTGCCGTCTTTCTTCATTTTATCGATAGAAGCCATTTTCTTCACAGCTTTACGGATCGTAACGAAGTTGGTCAACATTCCGCCTGGCCATCTTTCAGTGATGTATGGCATGTTGGCAGATTTTGCTTTTTCAGCAACGATGTCTTTTGCTTGTTTTTTGGTAGCAACGAAAAGGATTTTTCTACCAGAGGCTGCGATTTTCTTCAAAGCTTCGTTCGCTTCTTCGATTTTAGCAGCAGTTTTGTATAAATTGATGATGTGGATTCCGTTGCGCTCCATGTAAATGTAAGGCGCCATGTTCGGGTTCCATTTTCTGGTCATGTGTCCGAAGTGAACACCTGCTTCCAGTAATTCTTTTACTTCTACTTTTTGTGACATTTTTTACTAGTTTACGTTCTGTTGAATTAGCAATGTTCCTGTTAGCTGTTAGCTGTCAGCGGTTGGCTGTTAGCTTTTTTGCAGTCGGCTTCATTTAGATGCTAAACTAATACCCCAAACGGGTCAACAATAACTTGTTATTAAATTTTTTAATCTGATGTCTTGCCCACAATAGACAAGACAGGCCATATTAACGTTTAGAGAACTGGAATCTCTTACGAGCTTTTTTCTGACCGAACTTCTTACGTTCAACCATTCTCGGGTCTCTGGTTAATAAACCTTCTGGTTTCAAGATCGCTCTGTTGCCTTCGCCTGCTTCGCACATTGCGCGAGACAAAGCCATACGAACAGCTTCTGCCTGACCGTTTGAACCACCTCCGTATACGTTTACTTTTACGTCGAAGCTAGTTGCATTGTCCGTCATTTGAAGCGGCTGCATTACTTTGTACTGTAAAGTAGCGGTTGGGAAATAGGTTGCGAATTCTTTTTTGTTGACCGTGATTTTACCTGTTCCTTCTGAAACGTAAACACGTGCCACAGCGGTTTTTCTTCTACCGATTTTGTGAATTACTGCCATTACTTAAGATCGTTTAGGTTAACAGTTTTTGGTTTTTGAGCGCCGTGTTTGTGCTCTGAACCAACAACAACATTCAGGTTTCTGAAAAGTTCAGCGCCCAATTTGTTTTTTGGCAACATTCCTTTTACAGCTTTTTCTACCAACAATGCAGGGTTTTTGGCTTGCATTACTTTAGCAGTAAGGGTTCTTTGTCCTCCTGGGTAACCGGTATGACGCATGTAAATTTTGTCGTCTAGTTTGGTACCTGTAAGGTTGATTTTCTCTGAGTTGATAACGATCACGTTATCGCCACAGTCTACGTGCGGGGTATAACTCGGCTTGTACTTTCCTCTCAAGATCATAGCGACTTTTGAAGCAAGGCGGCCCAAGTTATGACCTTCAGCGTCAACAACAACCCACTCCTTATTAATGGTGGCTTTGTTGGCTGAAATTGTCTTGTAACTAATTGCGTCCACAATAATTATTTTAAATTAAACATTCCATCCCCAATAAAGGGGTTGCAAAAGTACACTAATTTATTTTAAATCCAAACGGCTGTAAAAGATTATTTTAAGGTTTTTTTTCGGGTGATTTATTTTGGTGGAAATGAAACCGATAGTGCTTGTTTAGGCAGCTGCCCTAGCCCCGACAGTAGCGGCATCCTTTTTTGTTTTGATGGATTTTTAAAATCCAAACGGCATCCCGACAAACAAAAAAGATATAGCGGATGGCGGGAAACAGCTTCTGAAAAAAAGAAATTGTTTTACTACTTTTACGACTCAAAACTACAGCCCGATGAAAGCCAAAGCCACTTTAAAACAAATTGCCAAAGAATTGCACGTGTCGGTTTCGACGGTTTCCAAAGCGCTCAACGACAGCCCGGAGATTAGCGAGCAGACCAAGATCAAAATCCGCGAATATGCCAAGCTTAAGAATTACAAGCCCAATGTCATCGGCCTGAACCTCAAAAACCGCAAGACCAAAACCATTGGCGTAATCCTACCTAATATATTGAACCCGTTTTTTGCCAAAGTATTTACCGGCATCGAGAAAGTCGCCGAAGAAAATGGCTATAACGTGATTACTTGTATCTCGAACGAATCTTTGCAAAAGGAAATCAGCACGCTCGAAGTGCTCAACAATGGCACCATTGATGGTTTCATCCTTTCGATTTCCGAAGAAGCGCAGAAGCTCGGGCAGTATGCACATTTCAATGAAATCATCAACAGTGGCACGCCGATCGTGATGTTCGACCGGATTTCAGAAGAGGTGGCTTGTGACAAAGTCATCGTGGATGATTTTGATTCGGCTCAGAATGCCACCGAACATTTAATTAAAACTGGCTGTAAAAACATTGCACTGTTTTCGGCAATTGACAATTTGAGCGTGGGCAAACTCAGGGCCGACGGTTATTTCAAAGCCATCGAAGCTGCCGGTATGAAAACCAATCCTACTATTATAGTGCGCACAGATTCTGAAACAGAGTTCAACGACAAAGCCCAGGCCGTATTCGATTCTCAGAAAATCGATGCCATATTTGCCCTTGACGAACACGCTTCAGTGACAGCAATGAAAATGGCGCTCAAAAAAGGACTGAAAGTACCCGAAGAAATCTCGATCATCGGTTTTGCTGATGGGGTTTGGTCCAGAAGATTGACCCCGAGTTTGTCGACTGTCAGCCAACACGGCCCAGAGATTGGCCAGGCCGCGACCCAATTGCTGATTCAAAGATTGCAAAATGAGGAAACCGATACCGTGCACTATGAAACTACGGTAGTGAAAACAGAATTGCGCCAGCGTGAATCGACGCGGAAGTTATAACTTCAACTCAAAAATATAGTTCGATTCTAATGCGACTTTTTTCTCCAGGACAAGATTGAAATGGATTTGGTTTTTCAGCCCGATTTTCTTTATGGTTTCGAGTTCACAATCTTCAGAGAGAATCATATAAGTTTTATTTTCAGCAATTAGAAAATCAACCAGCTGCGCAAACAAGGCTTCAAAATACTCAAAATTCTCCCCGCAGAACCAAGCATTTTCCGCTACGGAATTTGGCCTTTTCGGGTAGTAAGGCGGATTGATAATAATGTAGTCAAACGTTTTTTCGTGCAGTTTTTCGAATAGATCCGATTTTATAATATCTATTGAAACTTGGTTGTCGGTCGCATTTTTTTCCAAGGCAGTCAAAGCCACATCATTAATATCGGTCGCGGTAACATTGGCCCCTTTCTGAGCAGCCAACACTGAAATGATTCCGCAACCACAGCCGAGTTCCAGCAATGTTTTGTTTTGAAGCGGCAGGGTTTCGATGAATTCCAATAGCAACTTAGTACTAATAGTGATAAACGGCGGAAACACGCTCGGCGCGACCACGACCGAGAGATTCTTATAAGCATATTTCCTCGGTTGGGCCAAATACACCGCACTGGCTTTTTTCAAAAACGGGCTTAGAATTCGTTTGATGACTGCTCTCATTTTTTATTTTTTTCTTAGAAGCCGATCCCGCTGTACGCTATATCTTTTGCGCCGCTCCCGCTCTGCAAAAGGATGCCGCTGCCATCGGGGCTAGGGCATTATTCTGAATAGAACCCTTCAATTTCCGGTTGGCGGTATTTCCAGAGTTTGAGTAGCGCTTTGATTTCGTATGGATAATGATATATTCCGGTTTGGTAGCGCAAACTAGAAATTGTTTTCAACAGTTGTCGCTTATACCCGCGAATCCTGAAATCAGATACTGTCGGATAATAACCGTTAAGCACCGTCTCAAAATTCCGAATAGTGTCAATCATATAAGGTTTGAGCCAAGGCGTGAGCGGATTTTTGCGCAAATCGAAATTTTCCCAACTCGGCGAGATCCAATCTTCCAAGTGTTTCGGAAATGAGAAGCCGGCATCGATGATCTGCAGGTACAATTCCGAGCCTTCAGTCGGTACTGGGCTGTAAAGGTAAATGATGATTTCCGCGCTGGGGTTAATGGCTTTGATTTCCCGAATAAAGTTGATGTCCCACAAAATCTGCTGATACACTTCTTTTTCGGTTTTGGCCGGCATGCCGAGTACAAAAGACAATTCGGGAATGATGTCGGCGTTTTTCATGCGCAAGACAAAATCCTTAATCATTTGTCCGGTTTGGGTGCCGCCTTTGTTCATTTGTTTCAGCACGGCGTCGTTTCCGGTTTCGGCACCTAAGAAAATCATTTTGCAACCGGCTTTACGCATGAGTTTCAAATCTTCATCGCTGTACATATTAATGGTGTCAATACGGCCTTCACCCCAATAGCTGATGTTGTCATTGATGATGAGTTCCGAGAATTCAAGCACTCTTTTTTTAGCGGTGAAAAAATTATTGTCGTGGAATTCGATTGCGTCAATGTTGTATTTTTTCTTGAAATATTTCACATCTTCATAAATCCGCGAGGCTGACATGCCCTTCCATTTGGCGTTGTAAATTGGCACCACGGCGCAGAAAGAGCACGAAAAAGGGCAGCCCATACTGGAATGATAGGACAAAGTTGTATTACCCATGAAGGTTTTGGCGAGATAGTTCTTTACCGGATAAAATGTGTTGAGATAGTCATACGGAAATCTCGGTAAAGTATCTTGATCGAGCAAAGCTTCGACGGCAGTTTTCACAATTTCACCAGAGCTGTTTTTGAAGATTAAATTTTTAATGCCAATCAGAGTAGGCATTTGATCTGCTTCCAAGGTTTTGATGAGTTCGGGAAAAGTATTGTCTCCGGGGCCATTGATAATGTAATCCACATAGCCCGAATCCAGAGCCACTTTGTATTGGTTCGAGGCAAAGTAGCCGCCCCAAACAGTCACAATTTCTGGGTATTTTTCTTTGATTTTTTTGGTAAAGGGAATGGCTTGTCTTAATTGAGGTCCGGGCATAACCGTAGCACCAAAGTATTTAAACTCGCCACTTTTGAGATAATTTTCTATGATTTCCCAAGGATTTTTTTCCAGATTTCCGTCAACAAAAACATACTCGTATTTTCCATGGATCGAAGCGCCGACTTGCAAAATCGAGTTCGGAATACGGTGCTTCGCGTTGGCACTTTTCGGATTGAACAGAATAATTTTATTCATAACTTAAAATGCGCTACAACAACGGCTACAAGCCGGAAGAAAACCACCGGCATCGCGAAGGTCTTTGCGAAATTTTCCAAATACATTAGAATTCCAAATTTCTTTTAGTGAAGTCTCGTAAATATTGCCCACTTGCAAATTATAGCACCTGCCGTGTGCGGGAATAGTAGATCCGTCGGATTTGATCATGATGCTCGAGTAAACCGCTTCACATCTTTTGCCCAGAATGATCCCTGATTGGTGGTAGTATGTTTCCAGATTTTTTAGATCGTGGATTTCTGGAGAAAAATAGATTTTGAACGGGTAATTCTCGCTGCGGATTTTTTGAATCTGTTCCAGAAGCAGCGGTAGATCCATATTGTTAAGTGTTACTTCGTCTAAATTGGATTCTGTCGCAGGATAAGTTTTGCCCCAAATTTTATTATGGGTAATGGCGATAGCAGGCTCCCCGAATATGGTGTGCATGAATACAATTTCGTGCAGCGGCAAGTCTTTGAAATAATTAGCAAATTCTTTCAAGTTGGCAACATTCCATTCGGTAATTACACTCACAATTGACACTTTCGGCGGATTGGGCAAAGAAAATAACTTCCGAACGCCTTCTAGTGCTTTTTGAAAGGATTTCTCGTTACCGCGAATCATGTTGTGGGTGGTTTCCAATCCGTCGAGCGACACATAGATTTCGCTGAGCCCTGCCCTCACCAATGCTTCGGCTTTATTGGGTAACAATAACGCATTGGTGGTAATGGCAGTGTATAGTTTTTTTTGGGTAGCATATTCTACAGCTTTGATAATGCCCGGATAGGCGAGTGGTTCTGTAAAAGCAAACCCGATTTTAGCCTTTGGGAAATACTGTGCAGTTTGGTCGGCAATCTTCTCAAAGAGTTCCATCGGCATATTCAGCGGTGTGGTTCCTACTAAATTGGTGGCAAAGTTGGTGTCGAGGCTTTGAGTACCTACATCACACATTTTGCAGTGCAGATTACAGGTATTGTTGACTCCCAAAACAATCCATTCGGGTGAGAAAAAATAGTGTTGTGGCAGCACTTTCTTATTGGTGTATTTTAAAATTCTTTCGACCATCGTTTTATCTTGAATTGATTCTTACGCCCTTCCAGCAAAAATAGGCATTTTGATTATTTTTTTTAAATTTGACCATGCCTGACTCCTCGCTTGTGAACTTCATTGATCTTTCTGTTTACAATAGAAACATAACTTCTGTTGGGCAAGAAATTGATCTGACACCGCACTCATTGGGGTATCTTCCATTTCTAGACAAGAACATAGAGGTTGCGATTATCCGTTTTGGAAATGCCTCTGAAACGGTGGGTGCATATCGTCTTTATCGCTACCGTTTTAATGATCTCATACAGCTGTTACGGTTTTTAAATTCTCGAAAACCAGCCGTGGTTTTGTTTCACGGATTTTCATTTCCTTTTAGGTTTTTGTTGTTCAAGCTTCTTCTGGGCAAGCAATTTAAGTGGATGGTGCAGCATCATGCTGGTAATCCGTCTAAAAACAAATTAAAATCTTTTATTCAACGTTTGGCCTATTCTCAGGCAGATGGCTACCTATTTGTCAACCGAGCTCAAGCCCAACCTTTTATTCAGAAAAAAATTATTTCCACAACAGATTCGGTTTTTGAAATTATGGAATGCTCCACTTCGTTTGTACTTTCAGATAAAACCGCAGCTAGAAAAACACTAGGACTATCGGCAGATAAAACTATTTTTATTTGGGTCGGAAACCTTGACTCTAATAAAGATCCACTGTGTCTATTAGAAGCTTTTCGACTGTTCCGTAACCAAGGGCATGACTTCGAGTTATATCTTTTTTATAGCAAAACGGATTTGCTATCTCAAGTAGAAACCTTCATTACTCAAAACCAATTGGAATTCGTGGTTTTTCTCAAAGGAAAAATTGACAATCCTAAACTAGAACCATGGTACAATGCCGCCGATTTTTTTGTGGCTTGCTCGCACTCTGAAGGAAGTGGTTTGGCAATGGCTGAAGCAATGGCGTGTGGCTGTGTTCCTATAGTAACCAACATTCCTTCATTTCTGTATATGACCCAAGCAGGTGCCGTAGGGAAAATGTTCAACACCGGAAGCCCCACAGACCTAACACAGAAATTAGTCGAATCAGCCCGAATCGAGCTCGAACCCGAACGGATGAAAACCCGCGAAGTCTTCATGGAAAGGCTTTCTTTTCAGGCCATAGGTAAAAAAACATCTCAAGCGATTCATCAACTTCATTCTGATTTGAAATACAGTTCGTAAATTTCCTGACATACGTAATCCATCGGGTAATAAGTCACTCTTTTGGCTGGTATCGGGGTTTTTAGCAAGTGCTTTATCTTATTGACAATATCTGTTTTGCTCTGGTGGCAGTGAAAGTTCTCAAGAGTCTTATCCATCATCGGCAACATCCCTACAAGCTGGCATCCGCTGTAGAGTGCTTCAAAATAAACGACTGGGCCACCTTCAAAAGTCGAAGGGTGTAAAAAAACCAATGAGTCATTCATTTTTTCCAAAGTAGCTTGATGCGAAATCATGCCCAGAAAAGTGACGTTGTGCTCCAGTTGATTGGCTTTGACAAAATCTTTGAGACTCGATTCTTCTTCGCCCATACCGGCAATCTCTGTTTTGATATTGGGAAAGGTACTTTTCAGTTCTAGAATGATTTCAAGAAACAAACGATAATTTTTAACACTGTTCAGGTTTCCTGCTCCAAAAACCTGAATATTGCGTGTGCCGCGATTGAGTTCGGGAAACAGTTTCTCGTTGATGGCTATCGGAATGACTTTGTGTGCCCGAATTTTCGCAGTTTCAAACAGTACGTTATTGTTAAACTCAGATAATGCCATGATATTATTTGGATTGGGTTGGAACATACGCAAATAAACATTGCTTTTGCGTACATCTTGGCCCAACATCCATGTGAAAGTATTCGAATGAATTGCATGGGTAAAAATGCTAAAATCGTTATACCAGAAATTCAAAATGCCATCGAACTTTTCTTTGCTTATTAATCTATATAGCTTGAAAAATGCCCTGCAAAGAAAGACCAGCTTCCAAGGATGTTTAACGTTATTGCCTTTAAGAGGAATGACCCTGATTCCATGCCAAAGATAGTTCTCGCTTATCGGTTTGTGGATTGCCACTATAGTCAGTTCGAGCTCAGGATATTTTTCTTTAAACGCAAGAAATACGTGCTGTAGAAAAGGAATCACATAGCTGTCAGAAACATCTTTTGGAAAACTCGGGCTAACGAGCAATAGTTTTTTCATGGCTTTTAGTTTGCGCCCGCAAGGGTAAGATTGTTTTTTTCGAGTACATAAACCCTATCGCAAAACAAATCGATATCCGACTGATGCGAAACGGCTAAGATGGCCATGTTTTCCTGAGTGACAATTTTTCGTAGGAATTGATGGATACGGTTTTCCAAGGCTTCATTTTGCTGGTTGGTGGCTTCGTCGAGAATGAGCAATGTCGGTTTGTGATATAAGGCACGAAGCAATGCCAATCGTTGTTTTTGTCCACCTGATAATTTAGGCGTGTTGTGTGTAATTATAGTCTGCAAACCTTGAGGCAATTCATCCACCAGCGTTTTCAATTCTAGATTTTCCAACAGGGTATCCAGATGTTTCACATTGGGTTTTTCATTTTGGCGCATCATAATGTTTTCCAGTAAAGTACCGTTGAACAAAAAAGGCTGCTGCGCCAGATAACTTACAAATGGGAAGAAATGATTCTTCTCGAGCTTTTCTCCATCTAAGATAATTTCTCCGTTTTGAGGCACAAGTAAACCAGCGGCGATATGCAAAAAAGTAGTTTTCCCAGAGCCGGTTAATCCTTTGATGCCAATGACTTTACCGCGTTCAATGGTGAAGTGGAGATTTTTAAAAATCGGCGTTTGCTGCTGGTACTCAAAATCGATATTACGGAATTCCAATGTCGTTTTAAATTCAGTATGTACCTTGGGTCTGGATTCACTTTGGTAAATATCCTGTAACAAATCAATCGAATACCAATGCGAACGAATCATGGTGAGTGAATTTAATATTTTGCTCAAAGACGGAACAATCTTGATACTCAATGCCGCCAAAACCGAAATAAGTAAGAAATTTTCGGTGCTATGTCCAGAAAGTAAATGATAAAAAATCAATCCGGCTATGGATATGATTAGAAAAAGCTCCAAGAATTTAGAGTAATTGCTCGAGGAAGAAGTGAGTAAACTCGTGACTTGATTCAAGGCTTTGTTGTGTATTTTGAATCGATCCAGAAATTCCTTTTGGTTTCCACTGCTTTTGATTTCAATAAAACCGTCGAGAATATTGAGTAGTTCCGCATTGGATTTCGCATATTCAGATTTGAAGGTTTCATCGATAAGCTTCATTTGTTGTTTTTTAATGCGGTAGATCCAAAACGCAAAAGCACCTAGAGCAACCAAGGCCATGATTGTGAGCTTGAAATAAAGCACCAACAGCGCAAGAAGAATGACCAAAAAAGTAAAGCTTTCAGAAATCAGATACACCATAGAAGCGATTAAACTGCACGAAAAATCATTGGCAACACGCGTCACATGTTGAATTACAGTTCCTTTATTCTGTTGCTGAAAATTCAGATAATCGCCACCGAGATAGCGCTCAAGAACTGCCATGGAAAGGCGGTGTGAAAGGCCGTATAAAAAATCATAAAGCCGGACATTGAACCGAGTTTGCATCAGGTTTTTTACAACAAAGAGAAACACCAACACAAAAACACCAATGATTAAATTATTCGAATCTAAGTAAGTGGTGTCAATATGGTTTCTTTCAAAATAGAGGAGCAATTTATTTTTATCAAGGAGCAGCAAGACAGCGGGAATCAAATAGGCAATAGAAATTAAATCTAAAATGCCAAACAAAATGCTTTGGCCAACAAAGCCAAGCAACTGCTGAAATTCAACTTCAGGAATAATCGCTTTTATTTGTTGGTATGTGGTCTTGAGACTCATCGGTTCACTTTCATTAATCCGCCGGCCAGAATCGATTTGGTTTTTAGTTTCAAAGCCTTGATGGTGTTGCCCTTTTTTAACTCGCGGTACGATTCCACTTCATTGACGACTTTTTTTACGGCATAATCGTAATATTTTCGGGGATATTTCCTCTTGAAATCGATCTGCCTGTCGGTTGAATTTTGCCAGTCGGGTTTTACAGTAATATCGTTTTCAATTTCGCTATACAGCGCAGTGCCTCTGATCGGATAAGCTACGGTAATCGTGTATTGCGTTGGGTTGGCTTCCTTTAAATATTGAATGGTTTCATGGATATCTTCTTCGGTTTCGCCCGGATAACCTACCATAATAAAAGTGCCGGTTTCGATGCCCAATGCGTTGGTTTGCTGGATCATTTTTTTTACATGGTGAATGTCAACGCGACGGTCCATCAGATCGATAATTTTCTGCGAACCGCTCTCGGCGCCAATCCAAATCCGGAAACAGCCTGCTTCTTTGAGCAATCTCAAGATTTCTTCGTTCAAACGTTCGGCCCGAGTGATGCATTCAAACCTGATTTGCGCGTTTTGTTTGACCACTTCTTCATGAAAAGCTGTGAGCCATTTGTGACTGATGGTAAATACATCGTCGACAAACCAAATCGCGTCTGGGTTGTATTTTTCTTTGAGCATCTTCATCTCTTGGGCGACAAGTTGTGCCGGACGCCTACGATAACTTTGTCCGTAAACCGCGGTGCTGCACCATTTGCAAGTGTAGGGGCAACCACGTTGGGTAGAAATCGTCATCGAGCTTTCGCCGTGGTTTTGTTTCCAAGTTTGCAGGTATTTTTCGTTTGGAATAGCGTCGCGGTTTGGAAGCGGCAGTTGGTCGAGTTCGCGGAATTTGGTTCGCGCCGGAGTTTGAACAGTATTTCCATTTCTGCGGAAAGCGATTCCGTTGATGGAGTCGAAATCACCTTGACCGACGATGGCTTGATACAGTTCATAAGTGGTTTCTTCACCTTCGCCAATCACCAGAAAATCTGCTCCGGTGTTGAGGTAATTCTCAATATTATAAGTGACATCGGGGCCACCAAGGATGATTTTTGGAAATCCGTAAGACGGTTCGGTTTTCAGGATTTTAATTAGCGATACAACTTCGATTTTAGTCATCAAATTGGTATAAATCGCGATGATTTGCGGTTTTTTTTCAAGGATAAAATCGAGCTGTTGCGCTTTGGTGTAAAACGTCGAATCGAAAACATTATTTGCCACATTTTTACTAATCAAATAACCCGATACATAGAGCAAACCCAATGGCGGATAGGGTTTCATGATTTTCTGTTCTTTCACATCAGAAGACAGATAATAAGCATGGGTCAGCAGAATACTCATTTTTTATCGAAGACGATTAGGTAATGATCGGCACATTTCGCCAAGAATGAAAATCGGGTAATTTTTTTTTCCAAACGCGACAATAAGCCAATCAGACGCGGCTTATTTTTGAAAAACGGCTCCAAATAAGAAGGCGGCACAAAAAAGCCAATCGGGTTTAGTTGCTTGAGCTTGAAATAACGATCAGCTAAAGGTAAGACTTCTTTTGGGTTATAGTAATAAGTAGTTATTTTTTCGCCGTCTACATTGGCTTGCACGCTTTCTTGATGCCGGCGGAATGCCTTACTGAATTTGGCTTTCACCATAAAATAAAGTTGCTCCCAAATGGTGTCTCTGGGCATTATCACCAAAACCAACTGTCCTTTTTCAGTCAGAAGATTGGCGGCGTTTTTGAAGAAAAAGCGCAGTTCCATTTCCGACACGCAGTTCAATCCGCCGAAATTGGAAAAAATCAAATCAAATTTCTCGGTGGCAAAGTGCTGCTCAATATTATTAATGTCGGCCGTTTGGAAGACTACGCCGTTGGGATTTTCTTTTCTTTTGGCAGTGGCAATCATTTGAGCCGAAACATCAGTAGCGTTGACTCGATAGCCTTTTTCTGCCAGCCAGAGCGCGTCGGTTCCGGTGCCGCAATTCACTTCTAAAATCGAATTAATTTCGCTATTAGATAGCAGCAATAACAACTGTTTGTAAACCAAATCGCGCTGCAATTTCCCGATGATGGAATAGGTAAACGAAGCGTCGTAATTGCTAGCCGCAGTATCAAAATTACCTTTCATCGCGGTAGATTTTTAAAGTTTGGGCTTGCCAGAAAACGCTCGGGATGTAATAACCCAGTTTTAAAATAGAGAGTAGCTTTTTGGCCTCTAGCTGCATGGGATTTCGCAAAACAGTTTTCAAGTAAGCAATGCCTTGTGATTTGCGAAATTCTTTATGCACGAAACGTTGTAGCTTGCGATAGAAATCGGAATTGTAACTGCCGCGAAACATCATCTCAAAATCGTCGGAATCCGACCAGTTCGCCTTGAGTTTTAAATCGTCTTTGACTTTTTCGTAAAAAACCGTACCCGGCAAAGGGTAAGAAACTGAAATCCCGATGTTGTCTGGTTGGAGTTGCTTGACCATCGCGATGGTTTTGCGAATGTCTTTTTTAGTTTCGCCCAAGTAGCCAAATTGCAGAAAGAAAGCCACTTTGATATTTTTTGCTTTGAGCAGTTCGGTGGCTTTATAAATTTCTTCAACCTTAGTGCCTTTGTCCATGGCGTCAAGAATTGGCTGCGAAGCACTTTCGGCTCCAACCCAAACTTCTTCAAGACCAGATTCGGCGAGCGCATCAATGGTGTCTTCCTTGAGCAATAAATCCACGCGGCTCTGGATGAAATACCGGATTTTCAAATCACGTTTGTTGAGTTCCTGCTTGAACTCCTGCACCCAACGGGGTTTGAGCCCGAAAATATCGTCGCACATCCAAAAGCGTTTCACCCCGAAATAGTTTTGCAGGTATTCGATTTGCGCAGCGATGTATGCCGGAGAATGAGCGTTGTATCGGTTGCCGTAAATCGGTTTAGCACACCAGTTGCACTTGTATGGGCAGCCGCGCGTGGTGGCGATGTTGAGCGTAAATTCAGTTCCGCTTTGTTTCCAGATGTTTTTGTAAGAATCGATGTTGACCAAATCCCAAGCGGGTTGTGGCAAACTGTCTAAATCTTGCATTACCTCGCGTTTGGCATTTCGGAACACTTGATTGTTTTTTTGATAACAAATTCCGGCAACAGCATCAGTAGGTTGTTGGTTTTCAATATTTTGTATGAGCGTTAACAACGTCTGTTCGCCTTCTCCTTGAATGATGAAATCGGCTTCTTTTTGCAAGTATTTTTCGTAATGATCTGTCGCGTCTGAACTGCAAACTATGACCGTACAATCTCGTTTTTTTGCCAGCGCAATCATTTCAAAGCAAGCCTCGCGCATGTTGGTTAGACACATTTTGGTGAGGTAGTTGAAACCGTCGTCGTAAATCACCAAATATCTGGGCGAAGTTTGCTCAAGCACCGGAATGATTTGGCTCGGGCTGTCAATTAAATTCGTGTCAAAAAGATCCACCGAAAACCCATTTTCCCGCAATAGGGCAGCGCTATATAAAGTCCCCAAAGGCGGAAAAGGCATCTTGTTTTTCCATTGCTTCGGGTCAAGCTTATAATAATAGGAATGCGAAAAAAGAATCTCAGACATGTTCTTTGGGTAAAGCCAAATTGAATTTAAGCCGTACTTCCTCGAGTTTGGCATTCAAAGATAAGAGAACTTTTTTTTGGAAATTCGACGGGTGGTGTTTTGAAACGTTTTTGGTCGATTTGAGTGCTACGCGGAAATCTTCGTCGGCCAGATAATCAAATTTGGCGTGCCAGCGGAACAAAGTCAGACAGCGAAAGATATAATCAATGCCGTGTCCGACGAAATTGTTTAGCAACAACTCCAAAACAGCCGTGAAATAAGGCTTCTTAATGCGCGCCACTTGTTTTAAGTCTGGTCGGAATGATTGGAAATAATCGTTGACCCAATTGTTTTCCGCATAGAATTTCGCAAATGTGATATCGCCTTGCAATGGGATTAATGTTTTGATTTCGGTAGCAGTGAATCGGTTTTGTTCGGAAATTTTCAGTTGTGCCGACGAAATGAAATAATTCACACAGAAGTACTTGCGCGAATTCAACAGAAATATTTTCTTATACAGAATTAAAAATGTTCGGCAAATCCAGAGTTTGTTTGGCCGGGTTACCACAAAAAAGTCGATATCACTATCTTTGTCGTAATAACCTTTCGAGAGCGAGCCAGAAATGCCCACAGCTTCCACGAAAGGGAATTTTGCAATTAGAGCGGCTTTTCGTTGGGCAATCACTATTGCTTTTTGGGCCATCACATTGCCTTTGAGCCTTCTCGGAACACAATCCAAATCGCTGCCGTATACGTAGAAATCGTCAACCTGCATCAGGATTTTATCGGCGACAAGTGATTGGAGTTCCGCCTCGGTTTGCGCCATATCAATGTGATTGGTGTAACTGTGGATTTCCTCTTTTTTCAGCGGATATTTGAAAATCGAAAAGTACAATATGGTCTTAAGTGTTTCCAAGGCGGTTTTGTTTAGCGAAGTAAAATTAGACAATAGAATTTGAATAAAATCAAGCATTTAGCCAATGTTCACCGTTTGTCTACTTAAAATAGGTGCTTTTTGACTAAAAAATCATCAGCTTTACTTATTGGTTTAAAACCGTTAGAGGCATTAGTTAAAAAAATACAAGAAGTGTAACATCAAAATGAATCGTAGGTCTATTTCAACAATTTAAAATCCCAGCATGCCAATCATCAAATCAATCTTTTTTGTCTGTACTCTTTTCTTCTGCCAGAATTTTTATTCGCAAGAGAAGGCAATTATCCCTAAGAAAACTTATACCACTAAAGAACTTCTCAACCAAGAGGCGCCCTTGCTCGACGGTAAACTCAACGACAAATGTTGGGATATTGTAGATTGGTCAACTGATTTCATAGAGCGCGAACCCGATGAAAATACAGCGCCTACCGAGCAAACTCAATTCAAAATTATTTACGACAAAAAATACCTTTATATAGGTTTTCGTTGTTTTGACAAAGATCCGGATGGTATCGTCAAGCGAATGTCTCGACGCGATGGTTTTGAAGGCGATTGGGTCGAAATAAACATCGATAGTTACCACGACAAACGCTCGGGCTTCTCTTTCACTTCTTCGGTTTCGGGCGTCAAAGGCGACGAGTTTATCTCTAACAACGGCAACAATTGGGACGGAAGCTGGAACCCAATTTGGTATCTGAAAACCAACATCGATGAGTTGGGCTGGACAGCCGAAGTAAAAATTCCTTTTAGTCAACTTAAATTCAGTAACGATAAAGAACAAGTTTGGGGCATTCAGGTACAACGCCGTTATTTTCGTGCTGAAGAACGTTCGACCTGGCAACGCATTCCGCTCGATGCACCGGGTTGGGTTTCCGAATTTGGAGAGCTGCGCGGTTTGAAAGATATTGAGCCGCAACGCCAACTTGAAATTCAACCTTTTTTTGCCTCGCAACTCAACAGTTATCCTAAAGAAGAAGGCAATCCGTTCCGTGATGGGAAAGACACAAAAATTAACGGTGGGCTCGATGCAAAAATCGGAATCACTAACGATTTGACTTTAGATCTAACCATTAACCCAGATTTTGGGCAAGTTGAAGCCGATCCTGCTGCCATTGCGCTCGATGGTTTTCAGATATTTTTTGAAGAACGCCGTCCGTTTTTCGTAGAGAACAAAAACATTTTTAATTTTCGTTTTGCCGATGGATCGGACAATTTATTCTATTCCAGGCGCATCGGAAGAAATCCGCAGGGTTATCCCAGTACAAGTGCCGGAGAGTATGTTGATCTTCCGGTCAATACGACCATTCTCGGCGCGGCAAAATTTAGCGGGAAAACAAAAAATGGCTGGTCACTGGGTTTATTGGAAAGTGTCACCGATAAGGAATTTGCCGAGGTCGATAACCAAGGTGAACGAAGAAAGGAAATCGTCGAGCCACTAACTAATTATATGGTCGCTCGGGCGCAGAAAGATTTCAATAACCGCAACAGTTTTATCGGTGGAATGTTCACCGCGACCCACCGAAGGCTTCAGGACGATGAATTGGATTTTTTGAGAAAATCAGCTTATACTGGCGGTGTTGATTTTCAGCACAATTGGAAAAACCGTAAGTATTATTTCGCGGGGAATATTATCGCCAGCCATGTTCAAGGTAGCCAAGAGGCCATCCGCAGAACACAAACCAACCTTACACATTTATTTCAGCGAGTGGATGCCGATCATGTTGCCGTAGATGCCAACCGAACCTCGCTCACCGGAACCGGCGGCAGACTCGAAGCCGGAAAATCAAGTGTCGGACATTGGCGTTACAACTGGATTATGATGTGGCGTTCGCCTGAGTTGGAAGTCAATGATGTTGGGTTTTTAAGACAAGCTGATGAAATTCGACAGTACGGAATTCTGACTTATCAAACCTTGAAGCCAGCGGGCATTTATCGCAAAATGTTCACGCGATTTGAGCAGTTTTCGAGTTATGACTTTCAGGGCAATTACAACCGCATGCAGTATTCACTTACACACGAAATCAATCTAAAAAGCAACTGGAATGTGAATGGACAACTGGTTTACAAACCTCGGATTTACTCCAACACAGTCTTGCAAGGCGGCCCGCGTTTTAGGTTTTCGGAAGAGTTTTTCAAGTTTGTGAACTTCAATTCCGATTCGCGCAAGAAAGTGAGTTTTTATGGCGGGATTTATCATTCTGAAGGTCGGAACAGTTCGTTTTCTTATTTAGAATATGACGCTGGCATCACCTATCAGCCGATGAATGCGCTAACAATTTCTTTAAGTCCGAACTTTCAAATCAACAAAAGCAAAACACAATTTGTTCCTGATGCTGGTTATGGCGATACTAGAAGATACGTGACTGCAGCACTTTCGCAGCAAACCTTAAGCGCCACTTTGCGAATGAACTATTGTATCAATCCGAACCTGACCATTCAGTATTACGGGCAGCCGTTTATCTCGAAAGGCACTTATAAATCGTTCAATTACGTAAGCGATGCACGTGCGGAGTATTATCAAGATAGGGTAACATTTTATCGTCCGGATCAAATTAGCTTTGACGCCGCGAGCAACCAATATTCGGTAGATGAAAATACCGATGGCAATGCGGAATATAGTTTTGTGAACCCCGATTTTTCACAGGTTTCTTTCAATTCTAACTTGGTATTGCGTTGGGAGTATATTCCCGGCTCAGAAATTTTTCTGGTATGGTCACAAGGAATTTTCGGCCAGGCCAACACGCGCGACGATTTGTTCAGCGGCCTCAATGAGCAACTGTTTCAGCGCAGGCCCGAGAATATTTTCCTGCTAAAAGCGACTTATCGTTTTGTATTTTAGTGTGCCGCAAGCCAATTGTGGCCAAATCCGATTTCGACTTCTAAAGGAACGGCCATAGAAAAGGCGTTTTCCATTTCGTGTTTGATCATCGGTTGGATTTGTTCGAGTTCCGATAAATGCACATCGAACACCAATTCGTCATGGACTTGCAATAGCATTTTGGATTTCCAATTTTCTGAAGTTAGTTTTTGGTGGATGTTGATCATCGCTATTTTGATGATATCGGCCGCACTTCCTTGAATCGGGGCATTCACCGCATTTCGTTCGGCACCGCCTTTGACTACAAAATTGGCTGAGTTGATATCTTTCAGATAACGTCTTCTTCCGGAAATCGTTTGTACATAACCGTTCTCGCGGGCAAAATTCACTTGGTTAGCCATGTATGATTTTAGTTTCGGATAAGTCGCATAATATGCATCGATGAGTTCGGCACTTTCTTTTCTGGAAAGCGAAGTTTGGTTGCTCAGACCGAAAGCAGAAACACCGTAAATAATTCCGAAATTGACGGTTTTGGCGTTACTGCGTTGCTCTTTAGTGACTTCTTCCAAAGGCACGTTGAATACTTTGGCAGCGGTACTTCGGTGAATGTCTTCCTTGTTCTGGAAAGCCGCAATCATGTTTTCCTCGCCACTGAGCGCCGCAATAATCCGCAGCTCGATTTGGGAATAATCCGCAGAAAGTAAAGTATATTGCTCATCGCGTGCAATAAAAGCTTTGCGAATCAATCGGCCTCTTTCGGTGCGAATCGGAATGTTCTGCAAGTTCGGATTGTTTGAACTCAATCGGCCGGTAGCCGCTACGGTTTGCATATAATCGGTATGCACGCGGCCGGTTTTTGGGTTGACTTGCATCGGTAAAGCTTCGATGTAAGTGCTTTGCAATTTCACCATTTGGCGCCATTCGAGAATGTCTTTCACAATCGGGTGTTCGTTGGCCAGCTCACCCAAGACTTCTTCGCCTGTAGCGTATTGCCCTGTTTTGGTTTTCTTTTGTTTGTTGCCGCCAATCTTAAGTTTCTCAAATAAAATATCGCCGAGTTGTTTCGGAGAGGCCAAGTTGAATTGCTCGCCGGCAGTTTCATAAATTTTCTGTTCGAAAGCCAGAATGTCTTTTTGCATATCAGACGCCATCTGCTTCAAATAGGGCACGTCGAGGTTGATGCCTTCGGTTTCCATTGCGGCCAAGACCGGAATTAAAGGGATTTCGATTTCGTCGAACAATTTCTTGGTTTCGGCTTTCTCAAGTATGGGGCTGAAATTCTGTTTGAGTTGCCAAGTTACATCGGCATCTTCAGCGGCATATTCCTTAATGTCTTCCAGCGGCACCTCGCGCATCGACTTTTGGTTCTTGCCTTTTTTTCCTATTAAATCTTCAATCGATTTTGGGGAATATTTGAGATAAGTTTCCGAAAGTACGTCCATGTTGTGGCGCATGTCGGGGTTAATCAGGTAATGCGCAATCATGGTATCGAACAGTTTGCCTTTGATTGACACTCCGTAATTGGAAAGGATTTTTAAATCGTATTTGATGTTTTGGCCAATTTTCTCAATCGATTCATTTTCGAAGAACGGTTTGAACTTGTCCACCAATTCTTGTGCTTGCGTTTGGTCTTCTGCAAACGGAACGTAGAACGCTTTTCCTTTTTCGTAGGCGAATGACATTCCGACCAGTTCTGCGTGTAAAGCATCGATGCCGGTGGTTTCGGTATCAAAACAAACTGAAGCTTGGTTCATCAGGTTCTGAAGAAGCAGTTTGACGGGTAAATCACCCTGAACAATTTGGTAGAAATGCTCAGTGTTTTCTAAAGTCGCGTAAAAGGAGTTTGTTTTTTCTACCGAAGTATCTTCATCCGAAAAACCAAAAAGATCGAACTGTTCATCGCTGGTTTTTTTGATCACTTTCTTGGCTGGCGTAGCCTCAGTATTGCCATTGGTGTCGATTTGATCATATTCCTGACCGCTGCCGAAAAGTTTGTCGAATTGGGTTTTCATCTGACGGAATTCCAGTTCAACAAAGAGTGCATCGGTTTTTTCAATATCGGGTTTAGAGAGCTCGTAATCATCGGCATTGAAAGTAACCGGACAATCCAGAAGAATCCGCGCTAATTTTTTAGAGAGTAGTCCAAGTTCTTTGTTGTTTTCGATTTTGTCTTTGAGTGCGCCTTTGAGTTTGTCGGTGTTCTCCAGTAGGTTTTCCATCGAGCCGAACTCTTTAATGAGTTTTTTTGCAGTCACTTCGCCCACGCCAGGAAAGCCGGGAATGTTGTCGGCAGAATCGCCCATCATGCCCAGAAAGTCAATCACTTGTTCGGGACGCTCAATTTCGAATTTTTCTAAAACTTCGGGCACACCCCAAATTTCAATGTCATTGCCCGAACGCGGTGGTTTATACATAAAAATATTCTCTGAAACCAATTGCGCATAGTCTTTATCGGGCGTAACCATAAAAACTTGGTAACCTTCTTTCTCGGCTTGTTTGGATAACGTCCCGATGAGATCGTCGGCTTCGTAACCGGCTTTCTCGATAATCGGAATGTGCATCGCCTGCAAGAATTGCTGAATGTAAGGCACTGCAATTTTAATCGCTTCGGGCGTTTCGTCGCGGTGGGCTTTATATTCTTGGTAAAGTTCGTATCGGTAATCACTTCCGCCTTTGTCAAAAGCTACTGCTAAATGATCGGGTTTCTCGCGTCTGATGACATCCATGAGTGAGTTCATAAAACCCAAAATGGCCGAAGTATCCATGCCTTTGGAGTTGATTCTGGGGTTTTTGATAAAAGCGAAATAACCCCGAAAAATCAAGGCATAAGCATCGAGCAGGAAAAGGCGTTTTTGTGACATGGATTTCTTTTTTCCAAAAATAGTAAACTTAATGGGCTAAAATAAAAAAGAGCGCTTCAAAAATGAGCACTCTTTTGCGATTATATTTGGCAACTTAAAACTAGCGGCTTTTTTCTAAGGCTTCTAATCTTTGCTCGAGTGATTTGAGTTGGTCAAGCTGAGATTTGAGCTGTGTTAATTCGGCTTTTTGGTTTTCAATAATAACTTGTTGTTCCTGAACCGCTTTAACAATTGGCATGATAAATTGACTGTAAGCGATGCCGTAATTATCAGTTGGGTTATTGGCATCCGGAATATGTAAACCATCAAAATTATACCCTAAATCGTTGCAGATTTTCTCTACCTCTTGCGCCAAGAAACCTGTGCGAACGATGGCAGTAGATTTTGAAAAATCTTCTTCAGCGACTTCGCTTTTGTTGCGATTTTTATTTAAATGCTCGTCAAATTTTTTGGTGTCGAAATGATACGTTACCGGTTTTAGCTTTTTGATGAAATCCAATCCTGGAACGTTTTCTTTTACATCGAATTTAAAACGGGCATCCGACGGATTGGTATAAGCTACTTGTCCTTCAATCACTGTTATTGCAGTATTTCCTAGGCGAATTTTGTTAGAAGCGTTGACTGTTGAATTGAAGCCTATTGCAGTGGCATTGGATAAGTTGGTAGTAGAAAGATTGGCTCCACGTCCCAAGCCGGTATTGTTGTTACCGTCAACGTTCACATTTAATGCATTGGTTCCGATGGCTGTATTTCCAAACCCGATGGTATTATCATTTAACGAGTTGTGACCTACTGCAACATTTGCATTACCAGTACTTGTGTTTTCACCACTGACAGTGCCAATGAAAGTATTTTGATTCAACGATAAATCGTCGGCATCTCCAGCACCGCTCCCAACGAAAACAGATCCTCCAGTATTGGTAATGGCCAACTGTCCTTTTTGCGTCAAAGTTAATTTGGTAAAGTTGTTTGTTTTGAATTCCAAATCTTGTGCGTCTGTAGTACCGATGAAATGGACTCCAGGTGTTGTTCCAGCATTTCCTGTTAGTTTCCAATCGTTAGAAAGTGATGATAAGTCTACCGTTTGGGTAGCCACGCCATCATTTTGTAATGAAAGATTCAATGTATTTCCAGTTAGACTGAATACATCGGTGCCTTGATCATCGGTGTCGGTATAGGTTGGTAAATTTGCCCAAGATACATTTCCTAAGCCATCGGTTTGCATGATTTGACCGTTCGTTCCTCTGGAAGCAGGTAGGATGTAATTATTAAATGTGGATGTTCCAATAGAAACATTTCCCAAGAAATAACCGGCATAACTCCCTGCTTTAGTAGCGTCTGAATAAATACCATAGTGTGTGCCACCTGCAAAAGGGCTTATTGTAGTATAAAAACCATATCGGCTTCCTGTTCCCGCACCCGAAATAGTGACATAATTTCCGTATTGAGCGTAAGCACTTCCATTAGGCATTGTAGTGTAATTTCCGTATTGATTGTCAAAGGCTAGCATTTCGTTAAATACACCATAGTGTGCACCAATAGTTCCGCCTGTATTATTCACTTTGTTATATACACCATAAGAAATAGCGCTACCACCAGCTGACGAAATCAAGTCATTGTATACGCCATATTTCACGCCTTGAGCATTCAAATTAGAATAAACACCATATTTAGTTCCACCACCAGAAGTGATGGTATTATTTACACCATAACTATTACCCAATGTTCCACCTGAAATAAAATTGTTTACACCTGTACGAACTCCTGCACCTGCACCTGAAAGCGTATTGGATATTCCGGTCATTGGATTTGCGGATGTATTTGAAGCAATATTATTTACTCCTGTAAAAGCTCCAGTGTGATTGGTGCCTGATGTTTCATTGTACAAACCTGTATAACTTCCTGAATTTGTTGAAGCAGGATTGAATAAGTTGAATACTCCAAAACCATTTACCGCTCCGCTGCTCAAGAAATTATTGACTAAGCCGTATTCAAAGGTACTTCCGGTAACAGCTCCAGCAAGCGTATTGGATATCCCGTATTTAAAATCGGCATTCCCGGACACTGTGTTTGAGATGCCGTAAGAGAAGTTATTGTTGGTGCCTACTGTTACATTATTTTGTATTCCATATTTTGAACCTGTTGTAGCATTATTATTCGTAAAAGAAGTCGTAACGTTTTTAAGCCCAGCATCAACGTCTAATTTTCCGTTGGCAGCCGTTATTTTGCCTATTGAAATATCACCTAAAGTGAATTTGTTATCTGTGATAGCATCGGGTGAATTGGTACCGCCTACTTCGTACCAATCGGCGTCTTTTAATGAAGATAAATCAACGGTTTGCGTAGCTACGCCATCGTTTTGGAGTGAAAGATTTAAAGTGGTTCCCGTTAAACTGAACACATCGGTGGTTTGATCATCTGTGTCGGTGTCAACTACAGGATTTACCCAAGACACATTTCCGCTGCCGTCGGTTTGCATGATTTGGCCGTTGGTGCCACGTGAAGCGGGTAAGATATAACTATTACCGGCAGTTGTTCCGATGGAAACATTTCCTAAGAAATAGCCAGCATAACTACCCACTTTGGTTACGTTTGAATAAATACCATAGTGATTTCCAGGTGAGGTGTTTGTAATTGTTATTCGTTCCCCAAACTTATTTCCCGTACCTGTCGCTGAGATGTTTGTTTCTATGCCAATTATCTCTCCAGTTGAAGTTCCATTCATATTATTATAAACACCAAATCGAGCACCTGTGCCACCACCACCAAGTGAGTTATTCATACCATATACTTGGTTAAATGTAGATTGATTTGCAATGTTAGATACGCCTAAAAATCCACCTGTATGATTAGTTCCCTCTACTGAGTTAAATAAGCCTGTGTAAAGTCCAGTATGAGTTGCGCTTGGATTGAATGAGTTGTATAAAGCAATACTATTTACAGGACCGTTACTGGTATGAATATTTGCCAATCCATATTCAAGGATGCCACCTGAATAGGCTCCGCTTATTGAGTTGTAAATACCGTATTTAAAGTCTGCATTTCCAGCAACCGAGTTAGAGATGCCATAAGAGTAATCATTGAATGAACCTACCGTTACACTATTTTGGATTCCTTGTTTAGGGCCTAAATTAGTATTCGTATTAGATAAAGATAAAGTGATATTTTTAAGAGAAGCATCAACATCTAACGTCCCCACAGCTGCGGTTGTTTTGCCGATTGATACATTCCCCAGAGTGAATTTATTGTCAAGAATAGAATAAGGCGGATTAGTTCCGCCAACTTCGAACCAGTCAGCGTCTCTGAGACTAGACAAATCAACGGTTTGCGAAGCTACTCCATCGTCTTGCAATGAAATATTTAAAGTGTCTCCCGTCAAAGTGAGTACATCAATTTGTTGATTATCGGTATCGATAGAGGCTAGATTTACGGTTTGGGTAGCTACGCCATCATTCTGTAATGATAAGTTTAAAGTCGTTCCAGTCAAACTGAACACATCTGTGCCCTGATTGTCAATAGCGGCTAAGTTCAAAGTTTGAGTAGGAATTCCATCGTCTTGTAGTGAAATGTTTAAAGTGTCGCCGGTTAATGTTAATACATCAATCTGTTGGTTATCGGTATCGGTATTCACCGGAGTAGCCCATGATACATTCCCACTGCCATCTGTTTGCATGATTTGACCGTTGGTGCCACGTGAAGCCGGCAAAATATAATTATTTAATGCAGTGGTTCCGATAGCTACATTTCCTAAAAAGTAGCCCGCATAACTTCCGGCTTTTAATACATTCGAATACAATCCATAATGTGTTCCGCCGGCAGTGTTGGGGATATAATTATAAATGCCGTATTTATCACCAGTTCCGGTTCCGGTTAAAGAATTGCTGATGCCGTAATGAATGCCGTTTCCGGTTCCTGAGAAACTGTTTTCCATACCGGTTACGGAACCATTATAATTGTTCGAAGAATTCAGAATTCCAGTAGCACTTCCGGTACTAGTTCCGTTAAAACCGTTCACAACTCCATAAGAAGGTGTTGTTCCACCATTAGTGAACGAATTTAACATTCCGTAGCCCCAAGCATTGGTGGTTGAGGCAAATGAATTGTTTACGCCATATAAAACAGCATAATAATTTGAAGTGCTTTTGAAGTCGTTTTTCAAACCAGTAATTGAAGTGGAAATACTGGATGAAGTTCCGCTAAAATCGTTGTTAATAGCTGTTCGGTTGGTATTGCCCACCATATTATCCGTATTTTGAATGAACGAATTAGTTCCTGTAGCCGCAGTACCGTTGAATTGGGTTTTAACACCGGTTTTTCCGGCTGCATTGGAAGTTAAGTTTAAGTCAATTCCGGTCGGATTGGTGGCAAAAGTATTGTTGATGTCAACACTCGTTGTCTTGGTTGCATTATCCACATCTAAAACTCCAGTTGCAGCCGTGTTGGTTCCGATGGTCAAAGTGCCTTGTGTGTATTTGTTGTCTGAAATATTGTCGGGAGCCGTAGTTCCGCCTACCTCATAAATGTCATGATCTGATGAATTTGATTGCGTAATCGGCATCCATTGTGTACCGTTAAAAAAGTAAAAGCCAACTCCGTTTCCGCCCACTGTTGCGGCATTGGTGTTCCAAATTAATAACCCTGTTGCGGCTGTGTTGGTTCCGTCTAACATTGTTGTTGTGACGTTAGCCAAACTCACTCTAGGCACCAAAACACCTTTATTGGTTGCCGAAACGTCGAGCATTGATGACGGATCAGGGTTGGTCGTATTCACGCCTACTTGCGCGTGCAATTGTAAACTCATGAATATCAATAGCAGCAATATTTTTTTCATGGCTTAAAGAATTATTGAATGTTATTTAAAATGGGAGTTAGCGAAAAGTGGTGTTGTTTTGCCGAGAAACCGCGCAACACAATTTTTTGATTTTGCGAACAAATAGAATCGGCAAAAACGGTTTGAGATTCTTGATTGGTAATGGTCAGTAAAAACCAACCTTCTTGCGGAGTGGGCAATACAATTTTGGACAACGATGACTTTTGCAACATGTTTTTTGTTTTAAAAGTACCGCAGCAATAGCATTCACCATTGAGTTATTTGGTGAACCAAGCAAAAAATTAAGTGAAATCAGCTGTTTTTGGGGTGAACCATTTTAAAGCAAATGGATGTGCTTCATGAGTTCATCTTTATTGGAATTACTGATAGGAATTTTGTGTTTGTCTATAAAAACATAACCATCATGAAGTGATTTGATTTTGGCAATGTTGATGATAAAAGATCGGTGTACTCGAATAAAACGATGTGATGGAAGTTTCTCCTCAAGGCTTTTGAGCGTGTGACTGATCAGGTGTTTTTGTTCGGCGGTATGCAGATAGCAATAATTGTCAAAGGCTTCCAAACAAAGGATGTTTTCCATTTCAATTTTGATGAGTTCGCCTTTGTTCTTGACAAAAAAAGAATCAAATTCTTCGTTGGCCGATACAGATTGTCTGTTCATTTTGTTTTTATACAAAGCCAGTTCAATATTGGTTTTGAGCGTGTTTTCATTAAAAGGCTTGACAATATAGCCGTCTGGCTCGGTTTTTTTGGCTCTTTCTAAAGTCAAGTCATCTGAATGCGAAGTCAGATAAATAAACGGAATATTTGCTTTCTTTTGTAGATGTTCGATCATTTCAATGCCGTCCATTTTTCCGTCTAAGGTAATGTCAACCAGCACTAAATCGGGTTCGTCTTGCTCGATGTCAAATAAAGCTTCTTTGCCATTGTCGGTCATTCCAATAATTTCGTATCCTGCCTTAATCAGCGCTGTACGAATAGTTTCGGCAATTAGCGGTTCGTCTTCAAGAATATAAATTTTGGCGCTCATAGGTTACTGCATTTGTTCAAATTTATAGATTTCCATATAAAAATGAGTTCCGGCATTATTTTCAAAACTATACTTGGCTTTGAGTTTTTTGGCAAGTGCTGCAATGAGTTTGAGTCCGAATGAATTTTCAGAAGTGGTTTCACTCAGCCCAATACCGTTGTCAGTAACTTGGAGCGTGTAGATTTCCCCTTTTTTTTCAAATCGCAATGCGATGGTTGGATTCGGATGATTTTTTGTAAAAGCATGTTTGATGCAATTGGTGATGAGTTCATTGATGATTAAACCCAAAGGCGTGATGGTGTCGATGGCAAAAATGGCGCTTTCTGCTGTGACTTTGGTTTCTAAGTTGGCAATTGAATCGGTTTGGTTCTCGATAATGTCACGCACTAAGTCTTCCATGTATTCTTTAGAGTCAATGCCGATGAGTTGGTCTTTGCTGTAAAGTTTTTGATGAATCAGCACCATTGATTTGACCCTGTTTTGCGCTTCTTTTACTGCCAGAGCCGCTTCCTTATCTTTCATATTTTCAGACTGCAAATACAGCAAACTTGATACAATTTGAAAACTGTTTTTCACGCGATGATGCGTTTCTTTGAGCAAAATGTTTTTTTCGTCTACAGCTGTTTCTAAAAGTTGCTTTTGATAGGTGAGTTTCCTTTTTTTGCGCATGTTATCCCAAACCAAATAACTCAACATCAGCACCATTGCCATCGCTGCAAAAACCAGATAGAGTAATTGTGTTTTTTCTTTTTCTTTTTGCAAAAGTTCTTGTTGCTTTTTCTCGGTTTGGTATTTTGACTCCATTTCATAAACTACTTCGTCGCGTTGTTTGGCTTTTAAGCTGTCATAAAGCACTATGTATTGGTCTTTGTATGCTACTGCTTTTTCTAAATTGCCCATACGATGCTCCATATTGCCCATGGATTTCAAAAGAATGCTCTTATCGCGCAAATCAGCAGTTTGTTCAAAGATTTTGTCTGCTTTTTTCATAATGGTATCGGCTCCAGAAAACTCACGAGCCAGCGACTTGGCATCCAAATAGAACGACAAATCGATGGCGTCTGGTTCAGATACTGCCACTACTTGCTTGAGCACCTCGACCGCTTCGTCATATTTTTTCTCTCGAATTTTCATGTTGCCCAAATTGGCTAGTAGAGTGCTCCGAATTTTATATGGAGCGGGATAAGTTAGCGCATTTTTGTATAAATTTTCAGCCTTTTTGTAATTGCCAAGTGACGAATAAACAGAAGCCAAGTTGATACTACTGCGCAAGATGAAAAACGTATCTTTTTGTTGTTTAGAGAGCAAAATGGATTTGTTGTAGTAGTATTTTGCTTTTTGATAATTGTCGGTAACATGAAAAAGTACGCCCAATGCATGATACAAGGTATTGGTGTATGAAAGCTTATGGGTTTCGCAGAGTTTAATTCCTTGTAGATATTTTTCAGTGGCTAGATTATAGTTGCTCTTGACCAAGCTGTAGTAGTCGCCTTCAGCTTCTAGTAGTTTTACTTCGCTGATAATCCCTAGAGAATGATTAGCGAGATAGTCTCTTGAATTTTTGAGATACAAAAAGGCGCTGTCATTGTCTTTTTCGGTGTAAAGTTTGGCCTTGTTGAGCGTTCGGTTAAAATTCTCCTGAATGTTTTGGCTCCAAAGAGGCATCGCGATCAAAAGAAAGACAAAGCAGGTTTTTTTGTAAAGCATTGTTCGCGTGATGTAGTTTGGGCTAAAGCTAAAAAAAATTCGGAACTTTTCAGGTAAATTAAAGTTTGAAGACGGTATGCTTTCCGATGCATATCAAATCAGATGGAATATTTTAATAGGTCATCATTGTAATGAAATAACTTGAATTTAAACCCACAATAACACAAGTTAAATTTTTAATAACAGATGGCTATCTATGCCGACATTCTTTGTTAATTTGACGAAAATTTCTAAAAATGCTCTTTCGCCTTCTGTTCCTTTTTGCCGTATTGTTGGTAGTGGAACTCTACGCTTTTCAAGCCTTTAAAACCTTGATTAAACCCAAATGGATGCTGATTGCCTATGCATTGATTAGTTTGATAGCATTGGTTTTCATTGTTTTTTCGTTTACGCAATTCGATCGTTCCGTTGGGCAGACCAAGCAGACTTTGTTTACTTTAGGCTTGTTGCTGTTGGTTTATATTCCGAAAATCGTGATTACTTTGGTCATGCTTGGCGAAGACGTTTATCGTGTTTTGATGGGCGGCATCAATTATTTTATTAATCATGACAACCAAGAGTTTTTGCCATCGAGAAGAAAATTCGTGAGCCAGATTGGGCTTGGTTTGGCGGCGGTTCCGTTTTTGTCATTGATTTATGGGATGACTATCGGGAAATATAACTTCAAAGTGATTCGACAGCAGGTTTTTTTTCCAGACTTGCCCGATGCTTTTGACGGATTTACTTTTACCCATATTTCGGATATCCACAGCGGTAGTTTCGACAATCCGGAGAAAATCAATTATGCCATCGATTTAATCAACGAGCAAGAAGCCGACATGATTTTGTTTACTGGAGACATCGTCAATACACACGCCAAGGAAATGCATCCGTGGATAGATGTTTTCAATAGAATCAAACCATACAAATACGGAAAATACTCTGTGTTGGGCAATCACGATTATGGCGAGTATGTGACTTGGCCAACGCAAGGTGAGAAAGACAAAAACTTTGAAGAAATCAAAGACTTGCACCGACAAATTGGTTTCAAACTGCTGCTCAACGAACATACTTTTATTGAAAAAGGAGACGATAAGATTGCGCTAGTGGGCGTGGAGAATTGGGGCAAAAACTTCAAACAAGCCGGCGATTTGAACAAAGCGGCTCAAAACCTTAAGAATAAAGATTTTAAAATCCTGATGAGCCATGATCCGAGCCATTGGGAACATGAAGTGAAAAATCACGACAAAAACTTTCATTTGACCTTGTCAGGACATACGCACGGTATGCAGTTTGGCATAGAGATTCCGGGTTTTTTCAAGTGGAGTTTTGCCCAATATATGTACAAGCAATGGGCTGGTTTATATGAAGAATTCGGGCGTTACGTATATGTGAATCGAGGCTTTGGTTTTCACGCGTATCCTGGCAGAGTTGGCATTATGCCCGAAATAACGGTCATTCAACTAAAAAAAGGCGAAAAATTAGCATAATTCGTTTAAAACGCTACTTTTGTAACGTAATATGTTAATTACAAGCGATTAGAAATTAAAATTTTTGCCCTTATGTCAAAATTTGGAGAACTTATCAATGCTCAAGTTCCGGTGTTAATTGACTTTTACACAGAGTGGAACGAATCCTCCGTGTCGATGCATCCGGTCATTCGCGATGTGGCGGCGGCGTTGGGCGATAAAGCGAAAGTAATCAAAATCGATGTAGATAAAAATCAGGAATTGGCTGACGCACTTCGTATCAAAGGCCTGCCCACTTTAATGATTTACAAAGAAGGTCAAATGATTTGGAGACAATCCGGTGAATTGGACGCCAATACCATTATCGGTTTGGTTCAGGAACAAATCTAAACGATTCCCTCACATTGATATTTTTGTTCTTTTAGGAACGCCAAAGTTCTGGGCAAAGCATATTGCAAATTTTTAAAAGCTTTGACGCTATCGTGAAAAACAACGATGCTTCCCGGGCGAATATTTCTCAAAACATTTTCCAAGCATTTTTCAGGACTTACTCTTCCATCGAAATCAGCGCTTAAAACATCCCACATTATAATTTGATAACCGCTACTTAAGAGCTCTTTCGCTTGGGACTTTTTTATTTTACCGTAAGGTGGTCGGAAAAGCGGTTGACTGTTGATGGTTGATGGTTGTTGAGAAGCTGCTTCGATAGTTTTCGCGCAAGCCATGACATTTTTTAGATATTGGTCAGTTTGGGTTTTCCAGCCGTTGAGGTGATTGAAGGTGTGATTGCCTACCGAATGCTGGTTTTGAATGATTTGTTGAAAAACATCCGGATGTTTCTTAATATTGTCACCGATGCAGAAAAAAGTCGCTTTGGCATCGAACTGTTGCAACTGATCCAAAACCCACGGCGTGATTTCCGGTGTCGGGCCGTCGTCGAAAGTCAGGTAGACTATTCTCTCCATGGGCGGAAAACCCCAAGTATACTTAGGGAAGATTTTTTTTATGAGCCACGAAGTTTTAATCCAATACCATTTCATGCGGAGCCAAACAAAAAAGTAGCACTTCAAAAGCACTACTTTATTTTATAAATCTGTTTTTTTATTACTCGAAATCCCGGCCGAAACGCTCAAACATCTTGTTGTAACTGTTGAATATCGGCCTGTTTTTGTTGTAAAATTCGATATCGCCACGGTCTTTCATTACTTCGAGTAAACCGCGGTAACGTTCAATATCGGTAATAATGTCAATCACTAAATTGCTTTGCTCGGACGATTTTAAACCTTTATAGAAAGTCAGGTTTTCTTTGTATTTGGTCATTAGTTCTTCGAGCAACTGACGCGCTTTTTGCTTCTCGCCAATTTCGTAGTAACCGCCTGCAAACGGATCAAGCAAAGAATAATAACCGTAGTACTGTACCGGCATTTTTTCCATAGCCAAATCGATGACTTTTTTCGCTTTGTCTTTTTTGCCTTCGTTGATGAGTTGCTCCATCAAGCGCGCGAGGTTGGTTCTGTACGAAATGCTGTTTTTACGAGTTTCCGGATCGTGGTAGACGGTTTTGAGTTCGCCGTTACCCCAATCCCATTTCATGACGATGTTATACATTTTTTCGCTGTCAATTTGGCCCATATCCAGCGGGCTGCCATCTTTCGGGATCGGTGTGCGAATCGGAATCAGTTTATACACCATGCCGTCGAGTTGCAAGTAATCTTTCATCCAAAGGTAATCGTCATCGCCGAAGCTGCCACCGGTAAAATACACCGGACGTTTCCAATTGTTGTTGGCAATGACATCGAGCATCATCAAACGGTTTTTGTAAAGTGCTTGACCTTTAATATCCACATCAATATAAGGTACGATGGAATCGTTTTGGGCCGGATTGACCACTTTGTTTTGAATGATTACATTTTTATCTATCGGGATGCGGATTTTATTGGTCGGATAAAAATGAATCTTCTGCCCATTAGACATTTCAATCAATGTTCTCGGATCGTCACTGGCAATAAAATGGATAAAATCGTTAATGTTCCAACGGCTTTCGGTTTTGGGGTTGTGTACCGAATAATCGAGTTTGTCTCCGACGTATTGGTCGTGGGTAAAGGAAATCTTTAATCCGTCAGACTCATAGGTTTTCATCTTCATTTGGTCGATGTACCAATCGGTCATGAAAAGACTGGTGTTGACTATTTTAACATCGGTGCGGATGTGTTCGATTTCTTGGGCATACCAAAGCGGGAAAGTGTCGTTATCGCCAATGGTAAATAATATGGCGTTCGGCTCGCAGGAATTCAGATAAGCCTTTGCCATGGCGATCGCAGTGTACTTTTGAGAGCGGTCGTGGTCGTCCCAGTTCTCTGAAGCCATCAAAACCGGAGCTGCTAGTAACGAACCGGCAATTACAATAGGCCCGGCAATTTTAGGTTGCAAGTAGCTTTTCGCGGATTCATAAAGAGAATAAACTCCGAAGCCTACCCAAATCGCAAAGACATAAAACGATCCGACCAAAGCATAATCGCGCTCACGAGGTTCGAATGGTCGTTCGTTGAGGTAAATCTTGAGTGCCAAGCCTGTAAAAAGGAATAAGGCCATCAACACATAGAAGCTCTTGAGGTCTTTTTTGGCGTGGTATCCGAGTCCAATAAGACCTAATATAAAAGGTAAAAAGTAGTAGGTGTTGCGCCCTTTGTTATTTAGGGCATCGCTCGGCAGATTTTCCTGAGAACCCAAATGAAGCTCGTCAATAAAAGGAATGCCGCTGAGCCAGTTGCCGTCGAGGTTGTCATACTTGCCTTGAATGTCGTTTTGTCTGCCGGTGAAATTCCACATTAAATAACGCCAATACATATAGCCAAACTGGTACTCGAACATAAAGCTGATATTGTCCCAAGTAGAAGGTTTTTCAATGATGAGATACTCGCCGTAACTTTTCAAAAAGGTGATATAGCCTTCAGTATCGATTTGTTTCTCGGCGTAGGCTTTCCGGAATTCGGCAATAACATCAACGAGTTCTTTCTCTTCAGAATATTCGGGATTGATTCTAAATTCAGGCACACGGGTGAAGTTGATGTAATTCTCTACATGTTCTGTGCTCCAAAGTCTCGGGAGAAATGCTTTTTGATTGTCGTCACTGTTTTGCTCGGCATTTTTATAGTTGTTGGTAATAACATACTTGCCGGTTTTGTAATCTCGTTCGTAGTTTGGGGCTTTGTCTAAATAAGGTGTTTCGGCGTCCAAACCAGCAAAAGTGTCAGTGTATTGTGGGCCATAAAAAAGTGGGTTGATGCCATATTGTTCGCGATTATAATAGGCCAAAACTTCGGCGGCATCAGAAGGTTTGTTTTCGTTAATCACTGTATTGGCATTGGCGCGGATGGGCAGCATCATCCAGGTGGAAAATCCTATCAGAATAAAAAGAATACAAAGAATGATGGTGTTATAAAACACTAAGCCTTTGCTCTTGGTGTATCGCAATCCAAAATAAAAGAAGGCCACTAACAACAACGCCACGAAAATGGTTCCGGAGTTGAAAGGCAGGCCCAAATTGTTCACCATGAAAATCTCGGTTTTTCCGAAGAAAGCCATTGTCCACGGCAATAGAGATTTATATATAAAAAGGAAAATCGCGACTACAATCAAGTTGGCGACGATAAAGTTTTTGATGGTGACGGTTTTGTAATGCTTAAAGAAATACATCAGCCCAATGGACGGCACGGTCAATAAAGCCATAAAGTGCACCCCAAAAGAAAGCCCAATGACCAAACAAATCAGTAAAAGCCATTTGTTGCCTCGCGGGGTAAGCATGTCTTCTTCCCAACGAAGGCCAAGCCAGAACAGTAATGAAATCAGCAAAGTAGCCATGGCGTAAACTTCTGCCTCCACGGCATTGAACCAGAAACTGTCTGAGAAAGTAAAGGCCAAAGCCCCGACGAACGAACTTCCTAGAATAACCAAAGCGTTGCCATTGGTCATTTCTTTATTCTCATTGTTGTCTTGCCCTAATCCGGTTATCTTGCGCAAGATAATCGTCGAGGTCCAGAACAAAAATAAAATGGTAAAAGCGCTTGAAAACACAGACATCATATTCACCATCAAGGCTACATATTTTGCTTCAGTAGCAAACATGGCGAAGAAAGCCCCAATCATTTGAAACAAGGGCGCGCCCGGCGGATGGCCTACCTCCAGTTTGGCCGCGGTAGCGATATATTCTCCACAATCCCAAAAACTCATTGTTGGTTCGACAGTTAAGGTATAAGTGACAAGCGCAATGGCAAAAGCCGACCAGCCGAGGATGGTGTTCCATTTATTGAAACTGAATGTCGTCATAGAATTGTATGATTTTTAAGCGCTACAAAGAAACTATTTTTTTACTGAAAGAAAGTTGGATTAACAAAAAATTCTGCACAGTATCAGGCAAATCGGTTACTTTGATGTTGGGGAGTTTTGTTTACTTGGAAAAAAATATATAAAAATCTTTCAAATAGTTGCTAAAAATAAAATTTGTTTTAAATTTGCACTCGCTTATCAGCAATGGTATTGGCCTATGGTGTAATGGTAACACTACGGTTTTTGGTGCCGTCTTTCTAGGTTCGAGTCCTAGTGGGCCAACAAAAAAAGCCTCCTAACTTCTAGGAGGCTTTTTTATTTTAGGTCAAGCTTACTTTAGATTTTAAACGTAATCACCGGACGTACAGCGTGGTTTACTAAATCTTCACTGATGCTGCCGTTAAAGAAGTGTGCAAAACCGGTTCTTCCGTGAGTGCACATTCCAATCAAATCAGCATTTACTTTATTAGAGAAATTCAAGATTCCTTTCTCAACATTTACGTCGTTATAAATATGCATGGTGTAATTCGGATAATCAAATCCTTTCATGAAATCGGTCATGATTTTCTCGGCAATGTGCGTCGGTTTAAAGCTATTTGGCGTATTGATCATCACTAAGCTCAAATTAGACCCGAACGATTTGGCAAAATCAATGAGTTGCGCGAAAGGTTTTTTAATCTCGTCAGAGAAATCAGAAGCGAACACAAAATTCCCTGCTTTGAAATTTTCGTTCTCATTTTTGATAACCAAAACTGGTGCTTCTGAGAAACGCACCACTTTTTCGGTGTTAGATCCAATCAACATTTCCTGAAAACCACTGGTGCCGTGCGAACCCATCACTACTAAATCAACGTTGTTTTTTTTGCTGACGCCTAAAATTCCTTCAAAAGCTTTTTCGAATTGGATGATTTCAGAAACGTTAAGGCCTTCTAGAAAATCCGCATCCATCAAATCTTCAAGATTATTGATTGCTTGGTCTTTGTAAAACATAATCTCAGGAATCTGGTGGCCGCTGCCAATTGCATCTCCAGCTTGATGAGGCAATTCTAGCATATGGAGTAATATAATCTCGCTATCGTTTTGTCTGGCAATTTGGGCTGCTACCCTTAAAGCGTATTCAGCGTGCTTGGAAAAATCTGTTGGAACTAAGATTCTTTTCATAAGTAAAGTGTAAGAAATTTTATAAAATCGGTTAGATACATTAACACAATAAAAGTAATATATTTTTTTTAAACACCAATCGTTTTTGGATTTAAAAAAACACTATATTTGCCCCGTTATTTATTGATAGTTAAATAATGAGGGAGGCAAATGCTTCCCTCTTTTTATAAAAGATATGACATTTAGAGAAAAAGTGAGTCAATTACTCGAGGCAGGGTTGCAGGAAAAGCCAGCAATCTTTCTCATTGACTTAACCATTACTGATACTTTCAAAATTATTGTAACCCTTGACGGAGATAACGGTGTTCAACTGCAGGATTGCATAGATATCAGTCGTGCCATTGAGCATAATTTAGATCGCGAAGAGCAAGATTTTTCTTTAGAAGTGGCGTCGGTTGGTGTTGGTTCGCCGCTCAAACTGGTTCGTCAGTACATTAAAAACATAGGGCGTACACTGATTGTGAAATTAACTACGCAAACAATAGAAGCGCAACTGGTGGCGGCTAATGATAATTTTATAACTTTAGCTTGGGAAGCCAGAGAGCCTAAAAAAATTGGAAAGGGAAAAGAAACGGTACAGAAAACGATGGAAATTCCTTATTCAGAGATAAAAGAAGCAATTGTTACAGTAACATTTTAATTTAAAAAGTTGGCATGGAAAATTTGGCATTAATCGAGTCGTTTTCAGAGTTTAAAGATGACAAACTGATTGATCGTGTGACGCTTATGGCGATTTTGGAAGATGTATTCCGAAATGCATTGAAGAAAAAATTCGGTTCTGATGAGAATTTCGATATCATCATCAACCCAGATAAAGGCGATATGGAAATCTGGAGAAGACGCGTCATCGTAGCAGATGATGATCTTGATCTTGAAAATGAAGAAATTACGCTAACAGAAGCCCGCAAAATTGAACCTGATTTTGAAATCGGCGAAGAAGTTTCTGAAGAAGTGAAGCTGATTGATCTCGGAAGACGTGCGATTTTGGCTTTGCGCCAGAACCTGATTTCGAAGATTCATGAGCATGACAATACCAATTTGTACAAGCAGTTCAAAGATTTAATTGGAGAAATCTACACGGCAGAAGTACACCACGTGCGCCCGAGAGTTGTCATTTTGGTTGATGATGAAGGCAACGAGATTGTACTTCCGAAAGAAAAGCAAATTCCATCAGACTTTTTCCGCAAAGGAGATAACGTTCGCGGGATTATCGAAAACGTCGAATTGAAAGGAAACAAGCCGCAAATTATTATGTCTAGAACCTCTGAGAAATTCCTCGAGAAATTGTTCGAGCAGGAAATTCCGGAAGTTTTTGACGGTTTGATTATGGTGAAAAAAGTGGTTCGTATTCCGGGTGAAAAAGCCAAGGTAGCCGTAGATTCTTACGATGACAGAATTGATCCCGTAGGTGCTTGTGTCGGGATGAAAGGATCGAGAATCCATGGTATCGTTCGTGAGCTGGGCAACGAGAATATCGACGTAATCAATTACACCAGCAACATTCAATTGTTTATAACCAGAGCGCTAAGCCCTGCCAAGGTATCTTCAATCAAAATCAATGAAGAAACCAAGAGAGCAGACGTTTACCTTAAACTTGAAGAAGTTTCCAAAGCGATTGGTCGCGGTGGACACAACATCAAATTGGCTGGTTTGCTGACTGGTTATGAACTCGATGTGATTCGTGAAGGTAATATCGCCGAAGAAGAGGATGATGTTGAATTGACAGAGTTCTCAGACGAAATCGACGGCTGGGTGATTGATGAATTCGCTAAAATTGGTTTAGATACAGCGAGAAGCGTTCTAAAACAAGATGTCGAAGATTTGGTCAGAAGAACCGATCTTGAAGAAGAAACCATCCTAGATGTGATGCGCATTTTGAAGGAAGAGTTTAACTCCTAAATACACAACAACAACACAACTATAAGGTAACAATAAAAAGATTTTATGTCTGAAGAAAGAGTAATAAGAATAAACAAGGTATTAAGGGAATTCAATATTTCGTTGGAAAGGGCCGTGGATTATCTTAAAGATAAAGGGATCATGATTGATGCCAATCCGAACGCCAAAATTTCTGACTTGGAATATGGCATTCTGCAAAGTCAGTTTGCTGGCGATAAAGGCAACAAAGAAGCTTCCAAAGAAGTAGGCGAGGAAAAGCGCAAGGAAAAAGAAGCATTGCGTTTGGAACGCGAAAAGGAAATTGAAGACAAGCGTAAAATTGATGAAGAGCGCCAACGCCAAGAAGTGATTAAGGCCAAAGCAATTGTTGCTGGCCCAAAACAAATTGGTGTCATCGATCTTGATGCTGCAAAACCTACTGCTAAAAAGACCGATGTTGCTCCTGAAACTAAGCCTGTTGAATCGCCTGCTCCAAAAGCGGAAGCTCCGACTCAAGCACCCACTGTTCAAGAAGCACCCGCCGATGAGGCCATTGCAACCCAATACCAAAAACTCTCCGGTGCCACCTTAACCGGTCAGACGATTGATTTGTCACAATTCGATAAACCTAAAAAGAAAAAAGAAGACCCGAAAGCAGGTGCAAACCCAAATGCGAATTCAGGGATTAACAAGAATAAAAGAAAACGGATTCCTTCCAAACCCGGCGAGATTAGACCTGGCGGCGCAACTGGAGCCAATAATGGTAGACCAAACGCTCCGGGGAACCGAGACGGCAAACCTGGTTTCAACAAAGGCAACCGACCGGCAGCCGTAGCCAAGGTGGAGCCAACGGAAGAAGAAGTGAAGAACCAAATTCGCGAAACCTTGGAGAAACTTCAAGGAAAAGGCGGAAAATCAAAAGCGGCCAAATACCGTCGTGATAAAAGAGAAACCCACCGTCAGAAATCCGAAGACGAACAGCGCTCTATCGAAGAAGGCAGCAAAACACTAAAGGTTACTGAGTTTGTGACCGTAGGTGAAATTGCCACCATGATGGACGTGCCGATTACCAAAGTAATAGGAACTTGTATGTCGCTAGGCATCATGGTAACAATGAACCAAAGATTGGATGCTGAAACTTTAACTATCGTTGCTGACGAATTCGGTTTTGATGTAGAGTTTATTTCCACAGAGCTAGAAGATGCTATTCAGGTCGAGGTAGATCGCGAAGAAGATTTAGTAAACCGAGCTCCGATTGTTACCGTAATGGGTCACGTCGATCACGGAAAAACCTCTTTGCTGGATTACATTCGTAAAGAGAATGTGATCGCGGGAGAATCAGGTGGAATTACCCAGCATATCGGTGCTTACGGAGTCACTTTAGATAATGGTCAGAAAATAGCATTTCTGGATACCCCGGGTCACGAAGCTTTTACGGCGATGCGTGCGCGTGGTGCTCAAGTAACCGATATTGCCATCATTGTGATTGCCGCAGACGACGATATTATGCCACAAACCAAAGAGGCTATTAGTCACGCTCAGGCAGCAGGTGTTCCAATTATTTTCGCCATCAACAAAATTGATAAACCGAATGCCAACCCCGAGAAGATTAAAGAAAGGCTGGCTGGAATGAACTTGCTTGTGGAAGATTGGGGCGGGAAAATTCAATCCCATGATATTTCTGCCAAAGCGGGTATTGGAGTGAAAGAACTATTAGAGAAAGTTTTGCTCGAGGCAGAGATTCTCGATTTGAAAGCCAATCCGGATCGTTTGGCCCAAGGAACTGTAGTAGAAGCACAACTTGATAAAGGAAAAGGCTACGTAGCGACGATTCTCGTTCAAAACGGAACATTGCGTATCGGAGATTATATGTTGGCCGGAAAACACCACGGAAAAATCCGCGCCATGCACGACGAACGCGGTCATGTGGTTAAGGAAGCTGGTCCGTCAACACCGGTTTCAGTGCTTGGATTGGACGGAGCACCAACAGCCGGTGACAAGTTTAGCGTATTCGAAGACGAGCGCGAAGCCAAACAAATTGCGGCTAAACGCACACAGTTGCAACGCGAGCAATCGGTTCGTACACAAAAACACATTACTTTGGCGGAAATCGGAAGACGTATTGCCTTAGGTCAGTTCAAAGAACTTAATATTATTATCAAAGGTGATGTTGACGGTTCTGTTGAAGCCCTTTCAGATTCATTTTCGAAGTTATCAACTGAGGAAATTCAAGTCAATATTATCCATAAAGGAGTCGGGGCAATTACAGAAACAGATGTCAATTTAGCTTCTGCGTCAGATGCGATTATCATCGGATTCAACGTACGTCCATCAACTAGCGCCAGAGCATTGGCCGATAGAGAGGAAATCGATATCAGAAATTACTCTATCATTTACGATGCGATTGATGATTTGAAAGATGCGATGGAAGGAATGCTTTCCCCGGAAATGAAAGAAGAAATTACCGGTACCGCCGAAATCAGAGAGATATTCAAGATTTCAAAAGTAGGATCGATTGCCGGATGTATGGTGACCGATGGTAAGATTTTCCGCGCCTCAAAAATCAGAATTATCCGTGATGGCGTTGTAGTTCACACCGGCGAATTGGCCGCACTGAAACGTTTTAAAGATGATGTTAAAGAAGTTTCTAAAGGCTACGATTGCGGTATTCAAATTAAAGGTTACAACGATATTGAAATTAATGATTTGATCGAAGCTTTCCAAGAAGTGGCAGTGAAGAAAAAACTGAAATAATCTTAGTATGAATCAATAAAAAAACGTCCCTAATTAAGGACGTTTTTTGTTTCTGTTTATTTTTGCACTAAGGCACTAAGGCACTAAGGCACTAAGGCACTAAGGCACTAAGGCACTAAGGCACTAAGGCACTAAGGCACTAAGGCTATTTATTCGGTTTAATTAAAAATGCGGTTGGATACCGTTTTTTAAGCTCCGCCAAATTGCGTTCGGATTCAATTCTCGTTTTAAAATTTCCTACCCAAACTTTGTACGTAGGCGTATTAAAAACAATGGTTCCATCATAGTTTTTGAACTCTTTTCTGAACTCGCCTAAGGTTTTTTTAGCGGTTTCGCTATCGCCATTATATATCTGAATTTTATACCGATCATTTACTGTAATTGAGCTGTTAATTTTTCTTTTTTCGTTTAACAATTGCTCAAATTTTTCATCTTGAATGAGAGTTAAATTTTGGTCTTGAGCATATAAATTTTTGTAACTCAAACTCATAAATGAAGCCAGTAAAATAGCATTTCTCAGCGTTAGCATTTTCATAAAGTAGTGATTTTTATACAAATGTACTATTTCTCAAATTAAACAAAAGAACATTCATTATTTAGAATTGATATAAATTGATATTTAAGAGTATTTTAAGGTTTTAAGAATAGCTCATTAATTGTATTTTTGTCGAAGTTTTTCAAATAATGTGTCGTAAATACTGGATTTCTGGTATTTCTTTCACGCCATTTTCAGTCGATAATCACTCAAAATATGAAAAAAGTGGGTAACCATCATTCGATTTCTAGAATTTGTGTTTTTAGTTTAGCCATACTGCTAACATTCTCTTTAACCTCTATTGCTCAAAACCCCGCGCCTGCTCCTGCTTCAACTACAGCTCCTGCTGCTGATGCTGCTGCGCCTGCTGCTGGAGGTGATGCTGCTAAAGGAAAAGAACTTTTCAATACCAATTGTGCGGCTTGTCACAAGCTCGATGCAAAATCCACTGGGCCAGCGTTAAGAGGGGTTGCGTCCAGACGTGATAAAGCATGGTTGTACAAGTGGATCCACAACAGTTCCGAGTTGATTAAATCTGGAGATGCAACTGCAGTTAAGCTTTTTGCAGAGAACAACAATGCGGTGATGACTGCATTTCCGCAATTGTCTGAGGCTGATATTGATAACATTCTTGCTTATACTTCCGAGCCAAAAGCTGAGCCGGCGAAAGTTTTGCCTGCTGCTGGTGCCTCTGCTGGTGCTGAAAGTAATGGGGAAGGTGTTTCCAACAACTTGATTTTGTTTGCCTTGGCTGTAGTGATGCTGATGTTGGTAGTGATGTTGGTATTGGTCAATAGGGTGCTAACTAAAATTGCTAAAGCTAATGGTGTTGAAGTTTCGACAAAAGAGGCTTCGATGCCAATTTGGAAAGCCTTTGCTAGAAATCAGTTCTTGGTATTGGTTGCTTCGATTTTCTTGCTTTTAGCTAGTGGATATTACGTTTACGGTTATTTGATGCAAATCGGAGTCGATCAAGATTATGAGCCAATCCAGCCAATTCACTACTCGCACAGAATTCACGCAGGGAGCAATGGTATTGATTGTAAATACTGTCACTCTGCAGCTAGAGTAAGTAAAAATGCAGGAATTCCTTCGTTGAATATTTGTATGAACTGTCACAAGAATATCTCGGAAGTTTCGGATACTACCGCGACACCAGACCATTCAAAAGCATTCTATGATGGTGAAATCAAAAAACTATATGCTGCTGTGGGTTGGGATCAATCTACACAAAAGTATACTGGGAAAACACAACCGGTGAAATGGGTTCGAATTCACAATCTTCCAGATTATGTTTATTTCAATCACTCACAACACGTAACTGTAGCTGGTGTAGAGTGTCAAACTTGTCACGGGCCAGTCCAGACCTATGAAGTCATGAAACAATTTGCGCCTCTGACAATGGGTTGGTGCATCAATTGCCACAGGGAAACCGATGTTAAGATGGAAGGTAATGAGTACTACACTAAAATTCACGAAGAACTTTCTAAAAAGTATGGTGTTGATAAGTTGACCGCAGCTCAAATGGGAGGTCTAGAATGCGGTAAATGCCACTACTAATCGATTTATTAAGAAGCTAATATTTATATATAATATGTCATCAAACAAAAAATACTGGAAAAGTGTTGAGGAGCTAAACGAAAATAGTTCTATTGTTGAGGCACTTAGAAATAATGAATTTGTTGAAGAAATTCCAACCAACGAATTTTTGAGTGATGCGGAAACGCTTTCCACTTCTTCAACAACACGTCGTGATTTCTTAAAGTACGTCGGATTCAGTACTGCTGCTGCAACATTAGCAGCTTGCGAAGGCCCAGTTCACAAATCGATTCCTTATGTGCTTCAGCCGGAGCAAATCATTCCGGGTGTTGCGGATTATTATGCGACATCTGTTTTTGACGGTTTCGATTTTGCACAATTGCTGGTAAAAACAAGAGAAGGTCGTCCGATTAAAATTGACAACAACACTATGCCTGGAGCTAAGTTTGCAGCCAATGCAAGAATCCACGCTTCGGTACTTTCCTTGTATGATAGCCTGAGATTAAAGCAACCAAAAATTGGTGGTAAGAATGCTACTTGGGTAGATGTTGATGCAAAAATCAAAAAGAGCCTTGCTGATGCTAAAGCTGCCGGAAAGCAAACGGTTTTGCTTACAGGAACTTTGGCTAGTCCGTCAACAGAAAAACTTATTTCAGAATTTTTAGCTAAAAACCCAAATGCGAAACACGTTATTTACGACGCGGTTTCTGATTCTGAGGCGCTAGATGCTTTTGAGACTGTATATGGCGAAAGAGCGCTAGTGGATTACGATTTTTCCAAAGCAGCATTGATTGTTTCTGTAGGAGCTGACTTTCTTGGCGATTGGCAAGGGGGCAGCTACGATGCAGGGTATGCTCAGGGAAGAATTCCAAAAAGTGGTAAAATGTCACGCCACTTCCAATTGGAAGCCAACATGACTTTGTCTGGCGCAGCTGCTGACAAACGTATTCCAATGACTGTAGCCAGCCAAAAGCAAGCTTTAGTAAAGATATACAACGTGATTACCGGATCTTCGGTAGGTACCTCCAAAATTGATAATGAAGATGCTGTGATTAAAGCGGCACAACAATTAAAAGCTGCCGGTTCTAAGGGGGTGTTGGTTTCGGGTATTCAAGACGTTAACGCACAACTGTTGGTTTTGGCAATCAACCAAGCTTTAGCTAGTGAAGCTTTCTCAACTGCGGGTACGCGTCAAATTAGAAAAGGGTCAAACCAGAAAGTGGCTCAATTTCTAAACGACATGAAAGCTGGAAACGTTCATACTTTGATTATGAGCGGTGTAAATCCAGTTTATACATTGCCGAATGGGGCAGAGTTCGCAGCTGCACTTAAGAAAGTTGCTTTGTCAGTAGCTTTCTCTTTAAAAGAAGATGAAACGGCATCGGTAACTACAATTGCCGCTGCTGCACCGCATTATTTAGAATCCTGGAACGATGTTTCTATCGTTAAAGGTGCTTATGGAATTACTCAACCTACAATTCGTCCTTTGTTTGATACTATGCAATTTCAAGATGCTTTGATGTCTTGGAATGGCACTTCCGGTACTTTTTATGATTACCTTAAAGCAAACGCTTCTGGAATCATTGCCGGTTCTAGCTGGAATAAAGTACTTCATGATGGAATTTATATTGGCGCGGCTTCCGCTTCCTCTGGTAATGCTTCCGGTTTTGCCGCTGCTGCCGCAACTGCTTTAGCTGGTTCTAAAAGCGCAGGAATGGAGTTGGTGCTTTACACTAAAACCGGTCTCGGAGACGGACAGCAAGCCAACAACCCATGGTTGCAAGAATTTCCAGATCCAATTACAAGAGTTTCATGGGACAATTACGCTACAGTATCTAGAGTAGACGCTGAGAAACTCGGGTTAGAGAATCATAATGTTGCTGATGGTGGCCTAAACGGAAGTTATGCTACCCTTACCGTCAATGGTAAAACCCTAGAAAACGTACCGGTAATTATTCAACCAGGACAAGCATTAGGAACTATTGGTTTGGCTCTAGGTTACGGTAAAAAAGCAGCTTTAAAAGAAGAAATGCAAGTAGGTGTTAATGCCTACACTTTTTATAATAATTTCAATAATGTCCAAACGGTATCGGTCAAAAAGGCGGCAGGTGAGCATGAATTTGCTTGTGTACAGTCGCAGAAGACATTGATGGGTCGCGGCGATATTATTAAAGAAACGACTTTGGACATCTTCAACAAAGAAGAGGCTGAAGTGTGGAATGAGGTTCCTAAAGTTTCCCTTGATCACAAAGAAGTTCCTGCCACTACGGTTGATTTGTGGGCTTCGTTCGATCGTTCTACAGGGCATCATTTTAATATGTCGATTGACTTGAATGCTTGTACCGGTTGTGGAGCTTGCGTTATCGCTTGCCATGCTGAGAACAACGTTCCAGTGGTCGGTAAATCAGAAGTGAGGAGAAGCCGTGATATGCATTGGTTGCGTATTGATAGGTATTATTCTTCTGAAGATACTTTCGCACACGACAACGAAAAGAAAGAAAGCTTCAAAGGTTTGTTTGGCGATAAAGGTTCTCTTGGCGGATTCGGCCAAATGGAAGAAGCTGCAGACAATCCACAAGTGGCCTTCCAACCTGTAATGTGTCAGCATTGTAATCACGCTCCATGTGAAACTGTATGTCCGGTTGCGGCAACATCGCACTCGCGTCAAGGACAGAACCACATGGCTTACAACAGATGCGTAGGTACAAGATATTGTGCGAACAACTGTCCTTATAAAGTGCGTCGTTTCAACTGGTTCCTTTATAACGGAAATGCAGAATTTGACTATCACATGAATGATGATTTAGGGCGTATGGTCTTGAATCCTGACGTGAATGTACGTTCACGCGGAGTAATGGAAAAATGTTCATTGTGTATCCAAATGACCCAAGCTACGATTTTGAATGCCAAACGCGAAGGACGAGAGGTTAGAACCGACGAATTCCAGACAGCTTGTTCGGCAGCTTGTTCTTCAGGCGCTATTGTTTTTGGCGATGTGAACAACAAGTCTGATAAAGTAGCGGCACTTGCTGAAGACGAAAGAATGTATCACTTACTAGAGCACGTTGGAACCAAGCCGAATGTGTTTTATCACGTGAAAGTTAGAAATACTTAAGAAAAATTAAAATCAATATAAAGGATTATGTCTCATATATACGACTCAAGTATTAGAAAACCTTTAGTTATAGGTGATAAGACTTATCATGATGTCACCGTAGATGTCGCAGCGCCTGTTGAAGGTCCAGCGAACAAACAATGGTGGACTGTATTTTCAATTGCATTGGCCGCTTTCCTTTGGGGATTGGGTTGCATCATTTACACCGTTTCTACGGGTATCGGAACCTGGGGATTGAATAAAACCGTAGGTTGGGCATGGGACATTACTAACTTCGTATGGTGGGTAGGTATCGGTCACGCTGGTACACTTATCTCAGCAGTACTGTTACTGTTCCGTCAACGCTGGAGAATGGCGATTAACCGTTCTGCGGAAGCGATGACCATTTTCTCGGTAATCCAAGCGGGTTTGTTCCCGATTATCCACATGGGTCGTCCTTGGTTAGCCTATTGGGTTTTACCTATTCCAAACCAATTCGGTTCGCTTTGGGTAAACTTCAACTCGCCACTACTTTGGGACGTATTCGCGATTTCGACTTATCTTTCTGTGTCACTAGTATTTTGGTGGACTGGTTTGTTGCCTGATTTCGCTATGATTCGTGACCGAGCTATTGATCCTTTCCAAAAAAGAATTTATTCGATTCTTTCTTTCGGATGGTCGGGTCGTGCTAAAGATTGGCAACGTTTCGAAGAAGTTTCTCTGGTGTTAGCAGGTTTGGCAACTCCGTTGGTACTTTCTGTACACACTATCGTATCAATGGACTTTGCTACTTCGGTAATTCCTGGTTGGCACACCACCATCTTCCCACCGTACTTCGTTGCCGGAGCGGTATTCTCAGGATTCGCAATGGTAAACACTTTGCTTATTGTTATGAGAAAAGTGTCGAACTTAGAAGCCTACATCACAATCCAACACATCGAGTTGATGAACATCATCATCATGATTACCGGATCTATCGTGGGTGTAGCCTATATCACTGAGTTATTTATTGCGTGGTATTCAGGAGTAGAGTATGAGCAATATGCCTTCTTGAACCGCGCCACCGGACCTTACTGGTGGGCTTATTGGTCAATGATGACTTGTAACGTGTTCTCTCCGCAGTTCATGTGGTTTAAAAAATTAAGAACGAGCATTATGTTCTCTTTCGTTATTTCGATTGTCGTAAATATAGGAATGTGGTTTGAGCGTTTCGTAATTATCGTGACCTCATTACATAGAGATTACCTTCCATCTTCATGGACGATGTTCTCCCCAACATTTGTTGATATAGGAATATTCATAGGCACTATTGGTTTCTTCTTCGTTTTATTCTTGTTGTACGCACGTACTTTCCCGGTAATTGCACAAGCAGAGGTGAAAACGATTTTGAAAGCTACCGGAGAAAATTATATCAGAGAAAGAGAAGCACATAAACATTCACATCATGAGTAATAAAGTTATTCACGCCATCTATAATGATGATGACATTTTGATGGATGCTGTTAAGAAAACCAAGGCAGCACACCACCATATTGAAGAAGTTTTCACGCCGTTTCCAGTTCACGGATTGGACAAAGCGATGGGAATTGCCCCAACCCGAATCGCAATATGTGCTTTTATATACGGCCTTTGCGGATTGACCTTCGGAACTTTCTTGATGAACTATGTGATGATTCTAGATTGGCCGCAAGACATTGGTGGCAAGCCAAGTTTCAGCTATATTCAGAATATGCCGGCGTTTGTTCCGATTATGTTCGAAGAAACAGTATTCTTTGCAGCGCACTTAATGGTAATCACTTTTTATATGAGAAGCCGTTTATGGCCATTCAAATCTGCTGAAAACCCTGATGTAAGAACCACCGACGACCATTTCTTGATGGAAGTAGCGGTTCACAACAACGAACAGGAGTTGGTTTCATTTTTTGAAAGCACAGGTGCCGTAGAAGTTAAAGTAATTGAAAAGCATGATTAGTCCTATGAAAAGCATCTATAATATAGCACTTTTAGTTTGTACGGCGGTTTTGGTATCGTCTTGTCACGATACTTCTAAGCCTAACTATCAGTATATGCCGAACATGTATGAATCGGCAGGTTATGAAACGTATTCAGAGTCGAAAGCTTTCAAGAATGGTAAAGAAGGACAACTTCCGGTTGAAGGAACTATTAATAGAGGGTATGAAGTATATGAGTATCCCAATACAACGGCTGGTCTAGAAGCCGCTAGAGCTTCCTTGCAATCTCCTCTTGATCCTGCTTCCATTGATATGGATAAAGCCAAAGAACTTTATGATGTTTATTGCGGTATTTGTCATGGTACAGCCGGAGACGGAAAAGGAAAATTAGTTACTCAAGGTAAATTCCTTGGAGTGCCAAGCTACAAAGACAGGCCAATCACTATAGGAAGTGTGTTTCATGTTGAAACTTACGGTTTGAACTCAATGGGTTCGTATGCCAACCAATTAAATACTCACGAGAGATGGATGGTGGCTGCTTATGTCATGAAACTTAAAAGCGAATAATAAATTGTAGAACAAACTGATCTTAATAGATATGTATACATTTTCTAGTAAATTAAAAACATTCTCCTTCATCTTGATGATTCTTGGCATTCTCGGGATAGGATATGGTTTTTTAACTGCGCCTAAAACTAATGAAGACGTCGAGAAAATCTTGGCGGCTAACGAACACGGCGGCCATCACGCGTCAGCTGCTCATGGTGAGGCACCAGCACATGCAGAAGCACCAGCACATGAAGAAGCACCAATTCATGCCGAAGCACCAAAAGCAGCAGTACCTGCTAAAGCGGCTCCAGCAGAATCTCATGACGCTGCAACCCATGATGTCGCGGTTAAGGATTCAGTTAACGAAGTAGTTGATACTGTAAAAGTTGAAGTAGTTGCTGCTCCAATAGTTCATAAAATGGAAAAACCCGTTTCTGAAGCTGAGGCGCATGCTGCACATCAAGAGCACTTGGCTCATGTCTTGCACCAATTGCAAAACAAACCTTGGTCTGCACTATATGTTGCTTGTATATTTTTCATGCTAATTACTATGGGAGTTTTAGCTTTCTATGCCATTCAACAAGTGGCTCAAGCAGGTTGGTCTCCAGTTTTATTTAGAGTGATGCAAGGAATTACTGCTTATTTGCCAGTAGGTTCAACCATTTTCTTTATAGTTCTTATTCTTTGCGGATTGCACATGAATCATATGTTCCCATGGCTAGCCAAAGGTGTAACAGAGCATGGAAGTGCAAATTATGATCATATTATTGCAGGAAAGTCAGGTTATTTGAATTTCCCTTTCTGGATTATTCGCGCGGCAGTTTTCTTGTTGGGTTGGAATTTATACCGTTATTTCTCAAGAAGGAACTGTTTGGCACAAGATGAGTCAAACGATAATAGCTTCTACAAAAAGAACTTCAACATTTCTGCGATGTTCCTAGTGTTCTTTATCGTTACCGAGTCTATCATGTCATGGGATTGGATTATGTCATTAGATCCGCACTGGTTCAGTACTTTGTTCGGCTGGTATGTGTTCGCGAGCTTCTTTGTGAGTGGTATCACCACTATTTGCATGATTACCATTTACCTCAAAGGCAAAGGTTATTTAGAGCATGTCAATTCTAGCCATATTCACGATTTAGCCAAGTTCATGTTCGGTATCAGCGTTTTCTGGACGTATCTTTGGTTCTCTCAATTCATGTTGATTTGGTATGCTGATATTCCAGAAGAAGTGACTTATTTCGTGACCAGAATTGAACACTACAATCTTCCTTTCTTCGGTGCTGTTGTGATGAACTTTGTGTTCCCAATTTTAATTCTCATTAATACGGATTTTAAACGAATCACTTGGGTTTTGGTGATGGCCGGAACCGTGATTTTACTTGGACATTACATTGATTTCTTCAACATGATTATGCCAGCAACAGTCGGTGATCAGTGGTTCATTGGAATCTCAGAAATCAGTTCAGTCTTCTTCTTCTTAGGATTATTCATCTTTGTAGTATTTTCTGCTTTGACTAAAGCACCACTATTGCCGAAGAGAAATCCTTATATAGAAGAAAGTAAACATTTTCATTATTAATATTTAAAGTAAAGACAGATGACAAGTTTGTTGGTAATTATAGTTCTATTTTTATTATCGGTTGCTTTATGGCAATTAACCAAAATCTTTGACTTGACGCAAATCAATGCTGCTTCAAATGATTCTGGAATTGCAGATGATAATGATAACAATGTTCACGGATATTTAATGTTTGGCTTTTTGGCTTTCATTTATATATTCACTATTTATGGTTTGATTAAATGGGGCAGTTTGCCATTACATACTCCAGCTTCTGCGCATGGCGGTATGGTAGATAACTTAATGAACATTACTTGGGTATTGATTTTCATCGTTCAGACTGTTACTCAGGCTTTACTCTACTATTTTGCATTCAAATACAGAGGTAAGAAAGACCAAAAAGCGTTATACTTTGCCGACAACAATAAACTTGAAGTCATCTGGAGCGTTATTCCAGCGGTGGTTTTGGCTGGATTGATTCTTTATGGATTGTATGCCTGGTCCAATATCATGTTTATTGATAAAGACGAAGATACTATCGAAATCGAACTATACGCCCAACAGTTCAAATGGACGGCTCGATATGCAGGTGACGACAACGTACTAGGTAAAGCCAACGTTCGTTACATCGAAGGTGTGAACACTTTAGGGGTTGATTTGGCTGATCCAAATGCTCAAGACGATGTCGCTACTACCGAATTGCACATACCCAAAGGAAAAAAAATCCACTTTAAAATGCGTTCTCAAGATGTTTTGCATTCCGCATACATGCCGCACTTTAGAGCACAAATGAACTGTGTGCCGGGTATGGTAACAGAGTTTTCATTCACGCCGATTTATACCACAACAGAAATGCGTGATATGCCTTTTATGCAGGAAAAAGTAGCCAACATCAATGCAATAAGAACTAAAAAAAGTGCTGAATTGCAGGCTAATGGGCAACCGGCACTTGATCCCTATACCTTTGACTATTTATTGCTTTGTAATAAAATATGTGGTTCTTCTCACTACAACATGCAAATGAAAATTGTGGTAGATACACCTGAAGAATACAAAAAATGGCTCAAAGAAAAAACGACGATCGTCAACGAAGTCAAGACTGCCAATGCCGCTCCAGCAGCTGAAGAAGCCGGTTCCAAGCCTGCTGATACTGCCAAACCAGCCGAAGCGAAAATGATAGCTGCAGTTGTAAAAAAATAAATTTAGAAAACTTATAAAGTATAGATATTATGTCAGCAGAAGCTCTAGATCACGCACACGACCACGCCCATGATCATGATCACGAACACCATCATAAAGATACCTTTATCACGAAGTATATCTTTTCGATTGATCATAAAATGATTGCCAGACAATACCTTATCACTGGTATTTTCATGGGAATTATTGGAGTAGGTATGTCGATGCTTTTCAGAATGCAATTAGCATGGCCAGAAGAGTCATTTAAAGTATTCAACTTCTTTTTAGGTGACAAGTTTGCTCCAAACGGAGTAATGACTAATGATATGTATTTGGCCTTAGTGACCATCCACGGTACCATTATGGTGTTCTTCGTATTGACTGCGGCCTTGAGTGGTACTTTTAGTAACCTTTTGATTCCACTTCAAATCGGAGCCCGAGACATGGCCTCAGGATTTTTGAATATGGTGTCTTACTGGTTGTTTTTTACCTCGAGTGTAGTAATGGTTTGCTCATTGTTCGTAGAATCAGGCCCAGCCTCTGCAGGTTGGACAATTTACCCACCATTGAGCGCACTTCCGCAGGCTATTGGAGGTTCAGGTGCTGGTATGACTTTGTGGTTGGTTTCGATGGCCATCTTCATTGCCTCTTCATTGTTGGGTTCTTTGAACTACATTGTTACTGTACTTAACTTGAGAACCAAAGGAATGTCGTTTACTAGATTACCATTGACTATTTGGGCTTTCTTTATCACGGCAGTTATTGGTGTTATTTCCTTCCCAGTATTGTTATCGGCAGCGTTATTACTTATCATGGATAGAAGTTTTGGTACTTCATTCTTCCTATCGGATATTTATATCGCTGGTGAAGTATTGCATTACCAAGGCGGTTCACCAGTTTTGTTTGAACACTTGTTTTGGTTCCTCGGCCACCCTGAAGTATACATCGTATTGTTACCAGCTTTGGGAATCACTTCTGAAGTAATTGCTACTAATGCCCGTAAGCCTATCTTTGGATATCGTGCTATGATTATGTCAATTATTGCCATCGCTTTCCTTTCAACTATCGTTTGGGGCCACCACATGTTCTTATCGGGAATGAATCCTTTCTTGGGTTCGGTGTTCACCTTTACAACGTTGCTCATTGCGATTCCATCCGCTGTAAAAGCTTTCAACTATATCACTACTATCTGGAAAGGTAATTTGCAAATGAACCCAGCCATGTTGTTCTCCATAGGTTTGGTTTCTACTTTCATTACCGGAGGTCTTACAGGAATTATTCTAGGAGACAGTACTTTGGATATCAACGTTCACGATACTTATTTCGTTGTCGCACACTTCCACTTGGTAATGGGTATCTCGGCGCTTTACGGAATGTTCGCCGGTATCTACCATTGGTTCCCAAAAATGTTTAAACGCATGCTGAACAAGAATTTAGGCTATATCCATTTCTGGGTAACTGCGGTTTGTGCTTATGGCGTATTTTTCCCAATGCACTTTATCGGATTAGCAGGTTTGCCAAGACGATATTACACCAACACCAACTTCCCATTGTTTGATGATCTTCAGAATGTAAACGTTTTGATTACGACATTCGCTTTAGTGGGCGGTGTGTTCCAATTGGTGTTCTTATTCAATTTCTTCTACAGTATTTTCTACGGAAAGAAAACAGTTCAAAACCCATGGAAATCCAATACACTAGAATGGACTGCTCCAATTGAGCACATTCACGGAAACTGGCCGGGAGAAATTCCTCACGTATACCGTTGGGCTTATGATTACAGCAAGCCAGGTCACGACGACGACTTTGTTCCGCAGAACGTGCCGATGAAACCCGGAGAAGAACAACTGCACCACTAATTGGTTCTAAAATATACCAGAATGCCTTTCCTGACCGAGAGGCATTTTTATTTGCGCTTCACTATTTGATTATATTTGCAACATGAACGAGCACTTAGATCCGACCAATTCCCGTTACAACCCGGAAGAACTTGACCTTGAGAAAAAATTGAGGCCGCTTTCTTTTGATGATTTCTCGGGGCAAGATCAAATTCTAGACAACCTCAAAGTGTTCGTGGAGGCGGCCAACCTACGCCGCGAAGCACTCGACCATACCTTATTTCACGGCCCACCCGGATTAGGGAAAACTACCTTAGCCAATATTCTAGCTAACGAACTTGGTGTAGGAATCAAAATCACTTCTGGGCCGGTGCTTGACAAACCCGGAGATTTAGCAGGTTTGCTTACCAATCTAGAAGATAGGGATGTGCTCTTTATTGATGAAATCCACCGGTTAAGCCCAATTGTAGAGGAATATCTTTATTCGGCCATGGAAGATTTCAAGATTGATATCATGATCGAATCCGGGCCGAATGCAAGATCAGTACAAATCAACTTGAATCCGTTTACCTTAGTAGGTGCTACTACGCGCTCGGGGTTGCTTACCGCTCCAATGCGCGCCCGTTTTGGTATTCAGAGCCGGTTGCAATATTACACCACCGAGCTACTGACCACCATCATCCAAAGAAGTGCTAGTATTTTAAAAATGCCAATTACTATGGAGGCCGCTATCGAAATCGCCGGACGAAGTAGAGGAACACCCAGAATCGCTAATGCCTTGTTGCGCCGCGTACGAGATTTTGCCCAGATTAAAGGCAACGGCAAGATCGACATCGAAATATCCCGCTATGCACTCAAAGCGCTCAATGTAGATGCGCATGGGCTCGACGAGATGGACAACAAAATCCTTAACACCGTTATCGATAAATTCAAAGGCGGTCCTGTAGGCCTTTCTACCCTCGCAACAGCAGTATCCGAAAGCAGCGAAACCATCGAAGAAGTCTACGAGCCGTTCCTGATTCAGGAAGGTTTTATTGTCAGAACACCACGCGGACGCGAAGTCACAGAGAAAGCCTATCGCCATTTAGGCAAGATTAGAAACAATATACAAGGCGGTTTATTTTAGGGCGTTTCCCGCTGGGTCGGGCTTTACGCACTCGCTTTTTTGCTCAGACCACAATCTCTTAACTTTTCCAGTATCGCTTGAACAAAAAGAGCTCAAACAATCGCTTCAATCCCTAACGCAACAGCCTCGCGATGAACACCAAAGAAAGCCATACCAAGTTCATAAAGTCCGAAGCCGCACGCTTGGGTTTTTTGTCTTGCGGTATTTCTAAATCAGGTTTTCTGGAAGCCGAAGCCCCGCGATTAGAACAATGGCTCGAGAACAATCACCACGGTCAAATGGCTTACATGGAAAACCATTTTGACAAACGCCTGAATCCCAATTTGCTTGTCGATGGTGCCAAAAGTGTGGTGTCATTGCTTTTAAATTATTATCCTTCACAAACCCAAACGGCGGAAACTTATAAGATTTCAAAATATGCCTACGGACAAGATTATCATTTTGTCATTAAAGACAAGCTCAAAGAGCTACTCGAGAGCATTCGTCAAAACATAGGAGAAGTTTCTGGGCGCGCCTTTGTCGATTCTGCACCAGTACTCGATAAAGCTTGGGCTGCCAAGAGCGGTTTGGGCTGGATTGGCAAAAACAGCAACCTGATTACCAAAAGTGTTGGCTCGTACTATTTCATCGCCGAGTTAATTCTTGATTTAGCGCTCGACTATGATGCGCCAACTACCGATCATTGTGGTTCTTGTACTGCTTGCATCGATGCGTGTCCAACCCAGGCGATTATTGCACCTTATGTGGTTGATGGCAGCAAATGTATTTCGTATTTAACTATCGAGCTCAAAGACAATATTCCGCTACAGATGAAAGGAAAGTTAGACGATTGGGTTTTCGGTTGCGATGTTTGCCAAGAGGTTTGCCCGTGGAACCGGTTTTCAAAAGCCCACCAAGAACCTTTGTTTGAGCCTCATTCCGATTTATTGTCGATGACCAAAAAAGATTGGCAGGAAATTACAGCCGACACTTTTCAAAAAGTGTTTAAAAATTCTGCCGTAAAACGCACTAAATTTGAAGGCTTGAAACGCAACATAGATTTTCTTGGGAGTTAATCTGCAGCCGAGGAATTATTATGTAATTTAATCGAAAAGTAACTTATGTTTCGCAAAACAATTCTTCTGATTATACATCCGGTTTTTATTTATTGCGTCATTGCTATTTTAGAATGTATTCCGTATGAATCTTCGCTCGGTAAAAAGGTTTATCATGAAATGCCAAAAGTGGGAGATAATTTTAAAAGCAAAAATGAAGACCCAATTTATTACTATAACGGACAAGGCAAGTATATATACTCGTCGGTAGATTGCTATTTTAAACATGGAAATCCTTCTTGGGCCACCAGTTATAAAGACGGTGGAATTAAAACCATAGACGACAAAATTGCTCAGAGCATTCCCATGTTAGGCGACATGTGCGATGATGGCAAGAAAACACCTATGAAAAACACTCCGCCGAGGATCAATAATTTTTTTTCGGTCTATTATCTTTTAGACAACTTTTCAGAGATATCACATTTGATGAGCTATCTGATTCTAACGTTATCTATTCTTTTTCATAAACGTAATGCGATAAGTAAATACTGGTTTGCTTTTATAGCTAGTCTTCTCGGTGGTGCTTTGCTCGAATTGATACAAGAATATTTCATTGAAGGTAGGCACGCCAGCACCGATGACCTAATCAGAAACAATGTAGGAACTTTAATAGCAATACTTATATTCTGGTTGCTGAGTAAAACTAGGTTTTATTCCATCCTTGATCGATACACTATCTAACAGAAAACCCGACTATTGCTAATCGGGTTTGGTCAATATGTAATGCAATAGCATCAGTTAGGTTCTTAGAAAGTCTGCGTATTTACCGTAGCTGTCGCAGAAGTAGTAAAGGTGGTTTTTAAAGTCCCTCCAGTTGAAGAATAAGTTCCGCCAGTATATAAACCCCAACCATTTGAGTTTCCTACAAAATTTCCGCCAGTGTAAGTGCCTCCGAAATACACCTTATAACTAGTGCTTGCAGCGATGTTCGGGCTTGAAAAATGGAAATAATAAACCCCGTTTTTAGGTTTGAACGTCACCATCTCAGTGCCCGCTGCGTTTTCAATATGCAAAACGGAAGTCGCTGCCAATTGCGCGCTCGATTTTAAATACATGCATCGCTGCGTAGAAGCCGTCCCAAAATTCTTAGTCATGTTGGAGTTTGATCCGGCCGAAATAAGCACACCGCCATTCATCAATAAAGTACCATTGAAGTCCATTCCTTCTTCAGGGCTGTTGGTTACGCCACAAACAATGGTAGTTCCTCCAGTGATAGTAATGTTTCCGTTGCTATCGATAGCGTCTTTACCGGCGACAATAATAATTCCTCCCGAAATATTGAGTTGGCTGCCATCATTCGATTCAGTTCCTCCCGAAACGGTGCCATAAGTCGCATTGATTCCGTCATTAGAAGCAGTTACATTAGTTACTCCGCCAGTGAAATTAATAATCGGTGCTTCTACTCCTTCACCAACACCATTAGTAGTGGAGCTGGCCACAATAGTATGATTGCCGCCGTTGATGGTTACCGAAGCGTCTGAATGTACTCCGTCGTCGGTAGAGTTGATTGTGGTGGTTCCGTTGTTAATCACCACCGCACCAGTAGCGACAATCGTTTTAGGGTGGTTGTAATCGGATCCTGAAACCAGAAAGCGAGCACCGGTTGTAGTTAAATTCACTGTTGGGTTTGAGCTGGCGGTACCGATAGTGATAATTCCGTCTGCTTTCAATCCTTTTCCACCCGTTCCCGAACTGTTAGCAGTCACGGTTCCTCCATTAATAGTTAAGTTAGCATCGGCAGAAAATGCTGCGGCAGAATATGAATCCAAAGTACCAGTTGTGTTGGTATAAGTGGCTCCGGTTCCGGCATTGTTGATGGTGATGTTTCCATTATTGACGGTAATGTTACTATCGGCAGAAAAACCTTTAGCACCTTTGGCCGTAGCTGTAGCTTGAATGTTAATGGAGCCGCTGTTGACAATAATGTTATTCGCTTTCACACCTGTTGCATAAGAAGGATTCATTCCGCTACCAGAAGCGACAAGAACAATATTTCCTGAAAGTGCAATGGTTGTTGTGCCACCAGAAAAGGTAGTATTGCCATTGGCTTTAATTCCTTTACCTGCGCTTCCCGAATTGGTAATTGAAATCTGCGGATTACCTGTAATGTTTACATCAACATCTGCAGAAATGGCTTTTCCATTATTTCCGGTATTGTTCAGGGTAAAAGTTCCGCCTGAAATATTTACGTTGGTATCAGTAGAGAAAGCTGATACAGAAAAGGTATCGGCTGCCCCAAGCGGATTGACATAATTTCCACCGTTTCCGGCTGTACTGATGGTGAAATTTCCACCTGAAATGTTGGTGTCGCCATCTGATGAAAACCCTTTCCCGCCATCGGCTCCAGCTAAAGATTGAATGATAATGTCGCCGCCAGTGACAATAATTTGAGCATCAGATTTCAAACCGGTCGCATAGGACGGATTAAAACCACTGTCTTGTGCTACTAGCACCGTGGCGCCAGAGAGGCTAATATTGATAGTTCCGTTATTCACAATAATATTGCCTTTGGCACTAATCGCTTTGGATTGTGCTCCAGAGACATTCAAGTTCAGTGTTCCTCCCTCGATAGTGATAGTATTATTTCCGGTCTTCATTGCTTTGACATCCGCTGAGGAGGAAGTAACACCGATGGTTCCGGCACTAATCAAGATTGCTCCATCGCCCGCATCGATTCCGTCACCCAAAGCAGTAATAGTTAGATTTCCCCCGTTAATACCAAATCCTTCGCTATGGATACCGTCTGAAACGGCGGTAACAATCGCAAGGGTTCCACTATTTATAATAACTGTTGAAGAGGTATATATCGCTTGTTTTTTTAGTCCGCTCACAGACAAAGCTCCACCGCCATTAAAGGTAATTGGGCCGTCCGAAGAAAGGGTTCCGTTTTGTATACCGGCAGCGCCATCAGTTAGCGTAGATGAAGTGCCGTTTGCCAAAGATATCGTGATGGCTTGTCCTCCGATGATGTTGAAAGCCGCGCCATTCGGATTTGCCAAAGTGAGGTTGTTCAGCACCAAATTTAACGGCAGATCAGTAGTTATAGTTAGACTTCCGTTAGCAGAAGCACCCAGAATATGGCATTGTAAATTCGCGATGCCCGAAGTAGCATTCACCGCCACAGTTCCGCCCAACGCAGTAATGTTCACACCCGAATTTGCATACGGATTGATGATGGTCGCGTTGTCGTTTCCGTTATAGATGATATAAATTTTGTCTAGATTGACCGCGTTCGAAGTAAAGGTAAGACTGTCGACAAGTGTTTTCTGGATGTTGAGTGTGTTGCTGTCATCGCTGAGTTTGAACTTCGCATAAGTGTTGTCAAGTTTAATACTGTCTATCGTCGAAAGTTCTCTGGCATACATGGTATTACCCGAGCGGTGCACTTGCAGTTTTTGCTGTCCGAATGACAACTGGGCCAATAAAGTCAGAACCGCGATTAGATATAAATTTCTCATTTCTTACTGAATTTAATCGTTACACCATTCACTTGAACCAAATACAACCCAGCGGCTAGTTTAGAAACATCGATGTCTTGCCCAACTTGGTAAACACCTTGCAGAATCAATTGCCCGGTGAGCGAATAGATTTGCGTTTTGAGCGATTCTCTGTTTTCAGACCCAATGCGAATCACATCAGCACTCGGATTTGGTGCCAAAGTCAGTGCTTGGTCGTTTTCCCCGAAATTGGTTGTAGCCAAAGCGCCATCGAAAGTAATTTTACGGATGATGTTCACCGGAATTGTTGTCGAAGTAGTCACTCCATCAGCCTTTACATACAAATTGTCTGCTGAGAAATAAAGTTTTCCACTGGTGGTCACATTGAAATTTTGAATGTTGCCATCGTAATAAGTTACCCTGATGCCAGTTTGTGCCCACGAGTACGCTCCGAGCAGCATCAAAATAACAAAGGTCAAATTTTGGATTGGTTTCATAGTTTTAGTTTTATAAATGGATGCAAATCAAATCATTTAGAAAAGCATAAAAAAAAGAATGAGGTAAACCACAAATAAATAGCGGTAAACCCAATTTCGGTTGTGGGCAGTAAAACAAGTGCGGACAAGAAAACCCTAACTTGAGAATAGAAAGAAAATTAATTAAGATTTTTTTCGAGTAGATTCGCGCTGAACCACAGCCGTTTTTAGTTCAATAGTTTGGGCTTGAAATGGTTTTTGATCGCGGCGTGCAATCATTTGCTCCAACAATAGTTGAAAAGCACGTGTGCCCATTTCATCGCTGGGCTGATCCACAGTACTGAGTTTAGGTGTAATTACCTGTGACATGAACCAATTGCTGAACCCAATTACCGCTACATCATCAGGTACTCTGATTTGGTTTTCATTGAAATAAGCGAGCACTCCAACTGCTACCAAATCGGTAATCACAAAAACACCGTCAACGTCCGGATGTTCTTTTTTGATTTGTTCGGCAAAAGCATAACCTTCTTCAAAACTCACCCGCTGGCATGTATAGACTAAACTCGAATCGAATGGAATAGTGTTTTTTTCAAGCGCTTTTTTATAACCCAAGAAACGGTCAATCGCATTTTGCGGGTTTACTGGTCCGCGGATGTGGGCAATTTTTTTACAACCGTTGTCAATTAAGTGTTGTACGGCTTGCATGGCCGCTAATTGATCATTGATAATCACTTTAGAACTGTGGATGAGCTTGGATATCTTGTCAAATTGTACGAACGGAATTCCTTTGTGAATGATTTCCCGAATGTGTTCGTCATCGTTGGATTCGTTAGAGAGCGACATCAAAATTCCATCGACCCGCTTGCTTAACAATAAGGCCACTTGTTTTTTTTCCAATTCGAGAGATTCATTCGATTGGAGAATAATGACCAAATAACCATTTTTTTCGGCCTCGGCGATAATACCATTAATTACACTTGAGAAGAAATGATGCACCACCTCAGGAATAATCAGCCCAATAGTCTTGGATTCCTGCGTGCGAAGATTGACTGCAAACGAATTCGGAGTGTATTGCAGTTGGTGCGCCAGATTCATTACGGCTTGTCGGGTTCTAGGACTGACGTCTGGATAATTCTTGAGCGCTTTGGATACTGTGGTAATGGATATGCCTAGAGTTTCTGCAATTTCCTTTAAGGTAATGTTCTTCATAGGAGCAATTTAACTAAAAATATCAAATCGAAAACGTTTTCGGTGTTTTCGAAAACGTTTTCGATTTGAATCTATTAAAAATTAACACATTAAAAATTAATTTCGAAAAAAATAAACGCATAATCTATTAATCTAACAATTTAAACCATGAAAAAAACTACCCAATTTTTGAAAACGCTCGGATTCTTAGCCTTTGTGCTGTGTTTCCAAGGAGTTTTTTCACAAAATGCCTCGCTCTCGGGTGTGGTTTCCGACGGCAACGGGAACCCATTGTCAGGGGTCAACATTCAATTATCTGATCTTAACAAATCTACGGCTACAGATGCTAGTGGGCGTTATTCTTTTAGTGGCCTATCCGAGCAAAGCGTCACTTTAATTGCCTCATACCTCGGTTATAAAACCCAAAAGAAAGAAGTGAGTATTTCGGGCGCTACAGTGCTTGACTTTAAGATGGCTGAAGATGCCAATTTGCTTGAAGACGTTGTAGTGACAGGTGTGGTTAACCCTAGAGCAAAAATCAAATCAAGTGTTTCGATTACTACTTTAGATGTAAAACAGATAGAGCAATCCGCTCCGCGTTCTACGGCTGAAATTTTCAGAACCATCCCAGGTGTTCGTTCAGAATCCTCCGGAGGTGAAGGGAATGCCAACATTGCCGTTCGTGGGGTTCCGATTTCTTCAGGCGGCTCTAAATATTTACAATTACAAGAAGATGGTCTGCCAGTGCTTTTGTATGGCGATATTGCTTTTGCGACGGCCGATATCTTCACGCGTTTTGATAGCAATATTTCTAAAATTGAGGCCATTCGCGGTGGTTCAGCTTCAGTACTTTCATCGAATTCACCTGGTGGAATCATCAACTTTATCAGTAAGAATGGTAAAACTGAAGGCGGTTCGATGAGTTCTAGTTTTGGTTTAGATTACAACAATTTTAGAACCGATATCGAGTATGGCTCACGCATCGGCGACGGTTTGTATTTTCATGCCGGAGGTTTCTATAGAACTGGCGAAGGCGTTCGTACCACAGGTTTCAATGCCAACAATGGCGGACAATTCAAAGTAAACTTTACCAAAGAATTCGAAAATGGGCAAGTGACTGTTTATGCTAAATTCCTAAATGACCGTGCAGCTGCCTATATGCCAATGCCGGTAAAAGTGACCGGAACCAATGCTAGCCCGAACTGGAGCAGTATCTCCGGATTTGACGCTAGACACGGTGCTTTACAATCTCCTTATTTGATGCACAATGTAGGTCTTGGCCCTGATGGTCAGTTGCGTCGTGCTTCTGTAGCTGACGGAATGCATCCGGTATCAAAAACGATTGGTGCCAGTGCCTCCTTTGATTTAGATAAAGGATGGAAAGTCAGCAATAACATTCGCTATTCGGCTAATAATGGTGGATTCATCGCGCCTTTTCCGGCCCAAGTTGACACCGCGGCTAATATCGCAGCCAGTTTCGGAGCAGGTTCCACTTTGACATATGCTGACAACGGCCAACCGTTTAACACCGCTAATGGTTTGGTGTCGCGCATTCACATGTTCGATACCCAACTCAATGACTTCAATAACTTCATGAATGATTTGCGTCTGACCAAAAAATTTGACAAGGTCGGAATTACTGCCGGTTGGTTTAAATCCATCCAAAATATCTCAATGTCATGGTTGTGGAATTCATACCTACAGGAAGTTTCAGATGACAATCCAAGGCTGATCAATGTTACCGATGCTGGAGGAAACCTTTTGTCTGAAAACGGTTTGTATGCCTACGGAACTCCATTTTGGGGCAATTTAGCGCGCAACTACGATACCAAGCATGACGTTTCTGCTCCTTACGCCAATATTACTTTTGAAGCTACCGATAAATTGTCTTTAGAAGGTGGTTTGCGTTATGACAAAGGGACAGTAAGTGGTTCTTTTGCTGGTGGTACTTCCAAAGCGTTCGACATCAATAATGACGGAAACATTTCTGCTCCTGAAAACAATGTTTTTGCAGTAAACACCGCTCAAGAAGAAGCCGTGAATTACGAATATAACTATATGTCTTATTCGTTAGGTGCGAATTATTTATTGACCGATAAGCAGTCTGTTTTTGCCCGTCATAGCCGCGGTGCTTCAGCCAAAGCCGATCGTATTTTGTTTCAGAATCTAGATTATTTCGATGGCGATAAAATCAATTCTTTGGATTACTTGACCCAAACAGAAATTGGTTACAAGCAAAAATTCAGCAAAGGCTATTTCTATGCGACTTTGTTCAACGCAGTGACTACCGAAGAAGGTGGTTATGAAGCGACATCGAACAGCATCATCGAGAACGACTACAAGTCATTTGGTTTGGAACTTGAAACTTCCTACAACGTCATGGACAACTTAAATTTTCGTGGTGGATTTACCTACACCAAAGCCGAAATTACTTCTGGCGCCAACGAAGGCAACGAGCCTAGAAGACAACCTAAAATGATGTACAACTTTGTGCCAAGCTACAAATTTGGGCAGAAGAAAAGTACCGTTGGGTTGAGTTTTATCGGTCAAACCAAAGCCTATGCGCAAGACAATAATGATTTGGTGATGGATGGTTTTGTTATTATCAACGGATTTGTAGAAGTTCCGGTAGCCAAAGGTTTGTCGCTCAATGTAGCCGGAAACAACCTATTCGACACTTTAGCCATTACAGAAGCTGAAGAAGGAAGTATCACCAACAATCAGGTAAATTATGTTCGTGCCAGACCGCTTCCAGGGCGTTCTGTATCGATGTCACTCACCTATAAGTTCTAATAATTGATTTTGTTTTGTTTATTTTAATAATGAATTCCTGTATCTTTAAGTAGAGATGCAGGAATTTTTTAATATTTAAATCATGAGTTTGCCTACTAAAAGTAAGTTGAATTTTTGGCAAATCTGGAACATGAACTTTGGGTTCTTCGGCATCCAATTCAGTTTTGGTTTACAGCAAAGTAACATGAGTGCCATTTATAAATATTTAGGTGCTGACGAAGCTGCTTTGCCTATGCTTTGGTTGGCAGGCCCGATTACCGGATTGGTTTTGCAACCGATTATTGGCGCTATTAGTGATGGCACTTGGTCACCCAGATTCGGAAGAAGAAAGCCGTTCTTTTTAATAGGCGCATTTATCTCTAGTATTGCGCTGGTGCTGATGCCTTTTTCAAGCAGCTTGTGGATGGCCGCGAGTTTGCTCTGGATTTTAGATGCTGCCAACAATATCGCCATGGAACCGTATCGTGCTTTCATTGCCGATAAGTTGCCCAGCGAACAACACTCGATTGGCTTTTTAATGCAGAGTTTTTTCACCGGATTGGGCATTACTCTGGCGAATTTCACTCCGGCCATATTAGTGGCTTTTGGTGTTTTGGCTTTTACTGATAAAATGAGTAACGGCATTCCTACTTACACTTATTACGCTTTTTTCATTGGAGCTTTAGCCGCTATTGTGTCGGTATTGTTGTCGGTGCTGACCACCAAAGAATATCCGCCTACTGAGGAAGAACTTCAAGAAATCGCCCGACAGAAAGCAGCTTCGAATTTAATTGGAAATACCTTTCGTGAAATCAAAGTGGCATTTCAAACCATGCCGCTGACAATGAAACAACTCATTCCAGTGAAATTTTTTAGTTGGTATGCCATGTTTTGCTATTGGGAATACATCACATCCAGTCTGTCACTGTCGATATTTCAAACCACTAATCAGCATGCTCAAGGTTTTATGGAAGCGCAATTACTCACGGGAAACCTCAATGGCACCTACAATATTATTTGCTTTATGGTGGCATTTGCTTTAGTGCCGCTGGCGAAGAAATTCGGAGCCAAAGGAGTTCACTTCATGGCTTTACTTATCGGCGGAAGCGGACTTCTTCTGATGCCTTATCTCGACAATTCTACAATATTATTCTCCATATATAATCCGTTTGGAGACCCAATTCAGGTGAGTTCCATTTATTTGTTCTCCTTCGGCTTGGGGATTTCATGGGCCTCGATGATGGCGATGCCTTATCAGCTTTTGGCGGGTTCGATTCCGAAAGAAAAAAGAGGCGTTTACATGGGCATTTTCAATATGTTCATTGTGATTCCAATGGCGATTCAAATTTTTACGATGCAGTTTTTCGTCTTTGATTGGCTCGGACAAAACCCAATTAACGTGATTCGCTTGGCGGGTGCCTTTTTAATTCTCGGCGGATTGTTTACTCTATTGATTACTGTAAAAAATAAAAACGAGGTTGTAGTATGACCAGTTCGTTGGCTTATCAGAAAAGTATTGATTTGCTTAAAACCTGTTCTTCTGAAGAAGGTTTTTTGGCGAGTGCGCAACCTATTTCAAATTATAGAAGGGTTTGGGCACGTGATGGCATGATCTGCGGATTGGCCGCTTTGGCTTCGGGCGATGCTTCTTTGGTTGATACTTTTAGGCGAACTCTTGAAACTTTGGCCCAGCACCAACATGTTAGCGGAACGATTCCTTCTAATGTGGCTTATTCTAAGCAGGGTGTTGAAGTGAGTTATGGCGGTTTGGTGGGTCGCGTGGATGCCGTGACTTGGTATGTCATTGGGCATTGTCAGTATGCTTATGCCAATGGCAATTCTACTTGGATAAACCGTTACAAAAAATCCATCGAGCAGTGTTTAGACTTACTTCAAGCTTGGGAATTCAACAACAAACATTTGGTTTACGTTCCGCTTTCGGGCAATTGGGCCGATGAATATATCACTGAAGGCTATGTGCTTTACGATCAGTTATTGCGATTGTGGGCATTGCAGCAATACAACTATTTTGCAAAAAGCGACTCGATTGCCCAAAAAATAAAAACGGTTACTGCCGCCATTGAAGCCAATTTTTTTCCTGAGAATAACCTAGAAAAATTTCATCCGCGAGCCTATGAAGTGTATCATTTTGAAGGATATGCTCCATGTTGTTTTACGCCAGCAGGATACAAAAAACCTTTTGATGCCTTTGCCAATGCTTTGGTTTTGATTCTAGGAATTGCTCCTGAGAAGCTAAAAGCCGAGATTGTTGCAAATTTCGAAAAGTTAATTTCAGAGCAACCGCTGGGTTTGGTGCCCGCTTTTTGGCCGCCGATTTTCCCGACCGATGCAGATTGGCTGTTGTTGGAGAATAATTGTAAATATGAGTTTCGCAACCAGCCCTATGAATTCCATAATGGCGGTAGTTGGCCAATGGTCAATGGGTTTGTAGGCGCGGCCTTGTATATTGCTGGAAGGCCAGATTTGGCGGATCAATTGCTCGGGGCGATACATCGGGCCAATGGGCAAGAAGGGTTTTCTTTCTATGAGAATTTCAATTCGCAAACCATCAAACCCAACGGAGTACCGCAGTGTGCTTGGAGTGCAGCCGGCGCAATCCTGCTTTTTCAAATACAGAATCAGAAATTTAATTTATTGTTTTCATGAACAAATCGGTTGACATCATTTGCGTGGGCGAAGTACTGATTGATTTTATCGGTCACGAGATGGCTTCACTAGAAAAAACCAAAGACTTTCACAGGTTTTTGGGCGGTTCGCCAACCAACGTAGCGGTAAATGCGGCGCGTCTGGGGTTGCATTCAGTTTTGGTGGCCACCAGCGGAAGTGACGGCTTCGGGGATTACATCCACCAGAAGTTGCAAACCAATCAGGTTAGTACGGCTTATATGCGCAAATCCTTATCGTTACCAACCTCAGTAATATTTGTTTCACGTTCCGCGCAAACGCCAGAGTTTATTCCTTTTCGAGAAGCAGACCGCGAAATTCTCGAAGACCAGTTACCGGATACTTTACTTGAAAAGGCCAGCATTTTTCACACGACTTGTTTTGCGCTGAGTAAAGATCCTGCGCGGATGACCATTTTGAATCGGGCGCACAAAGCCAAATCATTGGGTTTGCAGATGAGCATTGATATCAATTATTCGGAAAAAATTTGGCCAAACAGATACGAAGCACACCAAGTGCTCAAAGATTATCTTTCGACCAATCCGTTGGTCAAAGTTAGTGAAGACGATTGTTTGCGTTTGTTTGGAGAAGTCAAAACTGAAACAGCCATTTTTGATTATTTTCATCAATTGGGTGTGAGTACCATTTGCTTGACCAAAGGAAAAGACGGTGTAGTTGTATCGGATTTGCTTCATGGAATTTACAGCCAAGCAGCCATTCCCTTGGAAGAAGTGAAAGATTCTACTGGTGCCGGTGATGCTTTCTGGACCGGATTTTTATTCGCTCGCTTGCAAAATAAATCGATGGAAGATGCTATTGCAATGGCACAAAAACTGGCCAGCATAAAATTACAAAACGTAGGTCGATTGCCAGACAACACCAGAAGTTTGATGGTGTAGTTTTGAGCTAATAAATAAAACAAAAAACCCAAAGCGCAAACTTTGGGTTTTTTTGTGGTACCTCCAGGGATCGAACCAGGGACACACGGATTTTCAGTCCGTTGCTCTACCATCTGAGCTAAGGTACCATGCTCTTAAAGCGGTTGCAAATATAGAATGATTTTTAATTTATCCAAAACAAATATTTAAAAAAAATCTATTCGTAACTTCGCCGCACCAAATAAGGCTTATGCGCTTAGTGATCGACATCGGTAACACCAGAATTAAAGCAGCTGTTTTTGAACAAGATACAATGGTTTATCATTCGGTATTTTCAAAAGAAGCTTGGCAGAGGAATATTGAATCTATCCTGATGCAACATCCGAAATGTACTGACTTGGTTGTGGCCTCGGTCGCCGAAACATCAGAAGCAACCTTTACTTTTCTTGAAGGCCGACTCAAGATTCACCTGATTTCCCGCCAGACGAATTTTCCGTTCGAGAATTTATACCAAAGCCCGAACACCCTTGGAATCGACCGCATGGTGCTAGCCAGTGGCGCTGTTTTGCAATATCCCAACCAAGCCCGTTTGGTCATCGATGCCGGCACTTGCATCACTTATGACTTCATTAACGAACAAGATGAATACTTAGGTGGCGCGATTTCTCCCGGAATTCGGTTGCGTTATCAGGCCATGCATCAGTTTACTGCAAAATTACCTTTGCTATCTGCTTCAGTTCCAGAATCGATGATTGGAAAAACTACCGAACAGTCCATGCATGTGGGTGTAGTGGGTGGAATTACACAAGAAATAGACGGTTTTATTTCACAGTATCAGGCAAATCACCCAAAGATTATCATAATTTTAACGGGCGGAGATGCAGAATTTTTGGCTAAGCAATTAAAAAATACCATCTTTGCCCATTCAAATTTTCTGTTGGAAAGCCTGAATAAAACCTTTCAATACGCGATTAAAAATGATTAAAAAAATCAATCTGCTGCTTTTATTACTATGTTCGATGGTAACGATGGCGCAACAATCTACTTCCTCTCCTTATTCTTTTTACGGTATTGGCGATATCAAGTTCAAAGGCACTGCCGAAAACAGATTGATGGGAAGCATTTCGATGTTTCCAGATAGTACGCATGTCAATATTCAGAATCCGGCGGCCTATCCGAGTTTGAATTTAACTACTTATACGGTAGGCGGTTCTTTTAACTCAAGCAGACTTAACTCTTTTTATGGTAATGAAAAGGCGCAACGGACCACTTTAGATTATATGGCGGTAGGCATTCCTATGAAAAAAATGGGTTTGGGTTTTGGACTCATACCTTATTCAGCAGTTGGTTACAGAATCAGAAATACGGATCCGGATGGCACTATACACCGCTACAATGCTACTGGCGGATTGAACAAAGTGTTTGTTGGTTTTGGTTATAAAATTAACAACAATCTTAGCCTTGGAGCCGATCTTCAATATAATTTCGGACGCATTGAAACGGTCGGTATCGAAAAAATTCCCGAAGTGCAATTGGGCTCTCAAGAAGTCAATACTTCAGATCTCTCCGGAGTAAACTTTGATTTGAGTTTGATGTACAAGCGCAAAATCAACAGTAAAATCGATGGATACGCTAGCTTGATTTTATCGCCACAAAGCAACCTGACTTCAAAGAACACCAGAGTGGTTTCTACAGTTCTTTATTCTGATGTATTCGATCCTCAGAATTACGATGTGTTCGACCCAATTTATAGTAAAAACACTATCAAACTTCCGGCAAAAGCGACTATAGGTTTCGGAGCTGGTCATGCTAAGAAGTGGATGCTAGGAACCGAATTCACTTTCCAGCAAACCAGTAAATTCGGCAACCGCTACAACGACATCCAGAACGTGGAATACAAAAATGCTTTCCGTTATAGCTTAGGTGGTTATTATATTCCGAACTATGCTTCGTTCTCTAATTACCTCAAGAAAATCACTTATCGTGGAGGTTTTCGTTATGAAGATACTGGTATGAAAATCAACAATGAAACCATCAGAGACTATGCTTTTTCAGCAGGTATGGGATTGCCTTTGGGTGGCGCGTTTTCTAACTTGAACCTTGGGGTAGAATATGGTAGAAGAGGCACAGCCAAAGCTTTGTTAATCGAAGAAAACTATACCAACGTAATTTTGAGTGTTTCGCTTAACGACCGTTGGTTTATTAAAAGAAAATACGATTAAAGTTTCAAAATCAACCCTGAGTTGATGTCGCGCAGATGAAAAACCAATCCATACATACGGCACTTTTTTTTATGTTTTTTGCCATTTTAGGAGGATTGCTCATAGGCTGTGAAAGTAATTTCAAAGAAGTGCAAAAAATCAATTTCTCTGAATTCATGCCCAGCGGTGAAGCAGACGATTTCAATTTGAAATATACTGATTCAGGTCGTATTAAATCGATTTTAGTAAGCCCTAAAATGCTCGATTATGCTAGAGTGGAGTTTCCGTTTACTGAATTTCCCAAAGGTGTGCATGTAACCATGTATGATGATAAAGGCAAACGAACTTTCATCACCTCGGAATATGCCGTTACCTTCAAAGGAACCGATTTGATTGATTTGCAGAAGAATGTCAAAATTTCTAACGAAAGCGGACAAATGCTCGAAACCCAGCAGCTCTATTTCGATCAGAAGAATGAATGGTTTTTTACCGAGAAAAAATTTAAATTTACCGATCCGAAAGGCATTTCTTTTGGCGAGGGCATCGATTTTAGCAAGGATTTCAAAATCGTCAATTCCCAACGAATCAACGGCGCGATTGATCAGGCAGAATAATCAAAATTGTATTACATGAACTATTTAAAATTTACCCAATACGTTTACCTCATTGCCGGCTTGTTTTTCATTGGTGCCTTTTTGGTCGATTTGACAAAGGGTATACAAAACTGGTTTTATCTGGGCATTGGCGTTGTAGCCATTTTTATGTTTTTTTTTCGAAGAAAATTTGCCAAGAAATTCGAAGAACACCGAAAGAACTCCTAAACTATGGAAATAGGGATTATCATTTTATGCCTAATCCTAGCCGCGCTGTTTTCAGGGATGGAAATCGCGTTTATTTCTTCGAACAAAATTTACCTCGAGATTGAGAAGAAACAACAGAATTTCCTTTCCAGAATCCTGACCAAACTCACAGAAAAACCTTCACAGTTCATTGTCTCGATGCTGATCGGCAACACTATTGTACTGGTAGTTTACGGATTTTTTATGGGCGAGTTACTCTTGCGATGGATGGAGTCGTTGGGGCTGAATCTCACCAATCTCTCGAGTGTTTTACTGCAAACAACTGTTTCTACCTTGTTGGTGCTGATTACTTCTGAATTTCTGCCCAAGGTTTTTTTTCAGATTTACGCGAATACTTTTATCAAGGTTTTTGCGCTTCCGGCCTATTTTTTCTACCTGTTGTTTTATTATATCGCGGCTTTCATTGTTTGGATTTCTAATTTCATTCTGAAGCGTTTTTTCAAAACCGAAGACGACCAAATTCCGCTGTTTTTCACCAAAAGCGAACTCGGAAATTACATCAATCAACAACTCAGTACTGTTGAAAATCATGACGAGATGGATTCTGAAATCCAGATTTTTCAGAACGCATTGGAGTTTTCCGGAGTCAAAGCCCGTGATATTATGACACCGCGTACCGAAATTTCTGCGGTCGAAATTCACGATTCGATGGGTGTACTCAAAGAGCAATTTATTGAAACCGGCTATTCAAAAATGTTGGTTTACCAAAATTCGCTTGACGACATTCTAGGTTATGTGCATTCGTTTGAGTTGTTCAAAAAACCCAGAAGCATTAAGTCGGTTTTAATTCCGGTCGAGTTTGTTCCCGAGACCATGTTCATCAAAGACGTGCTGAACTTGCTTACCAAAAAGCGTAAAAGTGTAGCCGTAGTGCTCGACGAATATGGTGGAACCTCAGGAATGATTACCGTGGAGGATATTGTGGAAGAACTTTTCGGCGAGATAGAAGACGAACACGATGCTGTGGAAGAGCTCATTGAGAAAAAGCTTGAGCCGAATGTTTATCTGTTTTCGGCCAGGCTCGATGTGGAGTACCTCAATCAAACTTACAAGCTCCAAATTCCCGAAAGTGATTCATACGGAACACTCGGAGGTTACCTTGTCAATCATACTACAGAAATCCCGCAAAAGGGCGAGCAAATTACCATCGATAAAATCCGTTTTACCATTGAAGAAGCTACCAATAAGAAGATTGAATTGGTTAAAATGAACCTACTGGAATAGCCACTTTAGGAAAAAATGAAAAAACTTTCAAAATATAACCTTACGGCTATGGTTATTAAATAGATAATTGTATTTTCGCAAACTGAATTAAAAATTAACAATAATAGAAATGGCAGTTTTACAAAAAATCAGACAACGTTCTCTACTCTTAATACTCGTTATTGGTCTATCGTTACTGGCTTTTATCGTGCAGGATTTGTATAATAAAGGTGGTTTCAATGATTTGCCAAAGAACATCGGAACCGTTAACGGGCAAGACATTGCTTTTGAAGATTTTAGGGTTAAAGTAAGCAACCTCGAAAAAAGCGGACAGCAAGGTATGACGCCTACGCAAGCTGTGAATCGTGTTTGGGATCAAGAAGTAGCCATTGCACTAGTGACGGCAGAATTCGAAAAGTTGGGTATCCGCGCGACTGAAAAGCACATTATGGAAGTGTTCAAAAACGACCAAAGTATCGGTCAGAACCCAATGTTTCAAACCAATGGAGCCTTTGATTTGGCTAAGTTCAAGGAATATTTCAAATCAAATCCTGAGCAAGCTGAGTTTGTAAAGCAAAAAGAAAAGGACGCGGAACTCAACGCAAAATATATGGTATACAACACTTTGGTTAAAGCCGGAATGTACACGACAGATGCTGAAGGTAAATTCAAGTATGAAGCCGAAGCCAACAAAGTCAATTTTGATTATGTGGCCGTTTTATATTCGACCTTGAAAGATACAGATTTCAAAATCACCGATGCTGAAATCACTGAATACATGAAGAAAAACGAGAAGAAATTCAAGGCCGAAGAAAGCCGCGAAATCGAGTATGTTCTCATTGAAGACAAAGCTTCTCCAGAAGATGAAGCGGAAGCTAAGTCAGCAATCAATGCCTTGCTAGACCAAAGAGTGGTTTACAACCAAGCCACGGGTAAAAATGATACTTTGCCAGGTTTCAAAGGCGCTGCAAACACAATTGAATTCGTGAATGAAAATTCAGATGTACCTTATGATTCAACTTATGTAGCCAAAAAAGATTTGCCAGCAGAAATAGCAGATCCTTTCTTCGCTACTGCGATAGGTGAAATCTACGGGCCTTACATGAAAGGCAACATGTACTGTATTTCAAAAGTTATGGGTAGAAAGGCAGGAGCCAATGCGAAAGCAAGCCACATCTTGATTAGTTACGAGGGAACTCAAGTGCCAAACAAAAAAGAAAAAAGAACTAAAGAGCAGGCTAAAGCCAAAGCAGAACAATTGTTAGCGCAGGCCAAAGCCAATCCGGGTAATTTCTTTATGTTGGCGATGATGAATTCTGATGATTCATCTGCACAGCAGGGTGGTGATTTGGGTTATTTCGCACCGGGTCAAATGGTGAAACCTTTCAATGACTATGTATTCAACAGCCCAGTGGGTTCTATTGGTTTGGTGGAAACAGATTTTGGTTTCCACGTAATTAACGTCACTGAAAAACAAGATGCCATTCGTTTGGCCACTATTGCTCGTAAAATCGAGCCGTCTGAAGCAACTTCAGATAAACTTTACACTAAAGCCGTCAAATTCGAAATGGATGTGAATGAAAAAGATTTCGAAAAGACCGCTAAAGCCGCTAATCTAACAGTGAATCCATCGGTTAAAGTTAAGGCTATGGATGAAAGCTTTGGAAGTGTCGGAAACCAAAGACAAGTAGTGCGTTGGGCTTTTGAAAAAGAAACCAATGTAGGCGATGTTAAGCGATTCGAAGTGGTGAACTTAGGCAACGTGATTGTGAAATTGAAAAAAATCAACGAAAAAGGATTGATGCCTGTTGCAGATGCTCGTCCAAGTGTTGAGTATATTTTAATCAAGAAGAAAAAGGCAGAAAAGCTTAAAGCCAAAATGAAAGGAAGCTCATTGGAAGCGATTGCAACTGCAGCTGCCTCGACCGTTCAGCAAGCGGTTGATTTGACGCTTGAGAATCCGAATATTCCTAATGCTGGTTTTGAAAGACAAGTAGTGGGAACTGCTTTTGCCACAGGAATCAATAAAGTTTCGGCACCGATTGAAGGTAGCGCAGGAGTGTTTGTGGTAAAACCTACCGTAATTACCAAAGCACCAGCCTTGAAAGACCACAAAGAATATGTGGCCAAATTGAAACCGCAAGCAGCCGGTTATGCTGGTCGTGCGATTGGTGCTTTAAAAGAAGAAGCAAAGATTGACGACAACAGAGCCAGATTCAATTACTAGGATAACCTTACATAATAGAAATTAAAAAGCCGGTCATTTAAAACCGGCTTTTTAATTTTTTATAAAATCATATCTTGGTATCTCAGTAAGGTTTCGTAGCCTTTTTCGATGAAATATGGCGACGGGTCTTTTCTGGAGAGCACTAAAGCAAAATCGCCACCCCAAGCGCCTAAACTTTTTATCGTGCCTTCAAAATCAGCAAACAAAGCTTGTTGTATTCTGGGCAAATCTAGTATTTCGGTCATTTGTTTTTCGTGTTGTTCGATGACTTGTTTTAGACTCTCAAAATCATGGTGTTGCAATACGGTTTCGGTGAGTTGGTTGAAAATAGGAATTAAGTTTTTCAAATCGTTGGATTTACTGCGATAAGCCTTCACGGCATTTTGACTGTTCTGCTTTTGGTTCAGATACAGAAAGTAAATATTCGAAGCGCATTCGGGTTTGAAATCAACCAATTCGACCCAAGGTTTCTCCTGCACTAACTGATATAATATCGGTGAGTTGTTTTGTGCACAAGCGATGTCGTAACCACTGCCGAGAAAGGTGCGAGCCAGTAAGGTGTATGCATCGATTTCAAGCCATTGGGCGATGTTGTTGATCAAGGTCGATGAAGTGCCCAAACCCCAAGATTTAGGAAAAGTAAGTTGGGTGGTAATGGTATAACCTTCGGAATCGTTTAGATAAGCTGGATTCAATTGATAAGCTTCATACAGAATAGTAATGAGCATGTTTTTTACAGGCTGATTTTCTGAAAAAACCTGATTGGTGATGGTTTCGAAGGCAAAAGTTTCTTCGAGCCAAAAACTGCCGTCATCGTCGTAGCTGGTCCATTGAATTTCTTTGTTGTTTCCGGGTTCGATGGTTAAGTTTTGACCGAATTTGGTAGGCAAGGCTAGGGCTTTGGCTCCGTCTAGCACAAGATATTCACTGGTTAAGAGTAATTTTCCGTTGCTGTAGAATGTTTTTTTCATTTGTTATAAAGATGCAAACGCACCAAATTTTCAATTGACATAATTTAAAACTAAACAGATGAGTTTGACTATTTTGATTGGGCTTTCAGTTGATAATTTCCTGTAATGTTTTAATTTTTTGATCTTAAATTTATTCTGTAGAATAGCCATTTAACGCTTTAAAGTGAAATGTCCCCGATATTCATTTTTGTCTTTTCTCTTAATTAAGAACCAATAGTCAGAAGATGGAAGTTGCTTGTTGTTTAAAGAGCCATCCCAGCCGACAGATTTTGGATTAACTTCCGTGATTAACATTCCGAAGCGGTCATAGATATAAATTTTAATATCGGCTTCATAATTTGAAAAATTGACATTCCAATAATCATTATAACCATCATTATTAGGTGTAAAAAAAACAGGAAAATTTAATAGATAAATTTCTTTCGAGAAAATGCCACAGTTTAAAACATTTCTTACGTAAACATCATATATCCCGGGTATTAAATTCTCAAACAATCCATCTGATACATACGATATTCCGTCTAAAGAATACTCATAAATATCATTTCCTAAAACTGCTACTGAAATAGCGTTTTGATTCGGCGTCCAATCGAATGTTTCTATGTGTACGCTCTCAACAAAATTTTGATTCTCTTCATAAACGTTGTTGATGAAGCTACCAACAGAAGAACAGCCCGTTTGTAAATCCAGCACATTAAAGAAAATTTCTTCTTGATTTAAAGCAGTAAAATAAGGGATTGAAATCGGGTTCGTCTTTAAAACAGCATCTTGATTTGAGTGATAAAAGAGAACAGCATAATGGTCAGGATCTAAACCGGTTAAGATAACATTTGCTTGATTTTCTAGCGCAACCTCACTATGAATGGGATTAGACCTGGTACAGGAAATTAACGCATTTGGCTGTGTAAATACGGGAACTTGATTGACTATGATCTTAAACGAAAAATAACTGGAACACCCTGTAAGAGTATTGTTAACCCGTACATAAACATCCATGTTATTTCCAACCAATGTATACTGGTCGGGCAATGGATTGCTATTGTTTTGTGCGTCAGTAATCGAGTTATGATACGAGACCACAAGGTTTGACTGATTTCCGGTGATCAAGTTTTCAGTTGATCTTAAATCAAAAAGTTGAGGGTTTAATTCATTCAAACAATGAATTATTGGCTCCGGAATAACATAAGTTGGCGGAAAATTTACAATTAAATCGACAGGTATTGTTTGTGATTGATTTGTAATCAAGTTTTTAATAACAACATATATTGTTTGCCCTCCGGGAACTGTGTTGCTCCATGTGCTTGATAGCGGGTTCACATTGTTTTGGGCATTTGAAAGCGTTTCAAAAGCTGAAACAGAGAAACTTATGCCTTCATTTTTACCTGCGGAACCGTACCAATTTTCAGTACTAGTGTTTGTTAATATCGTATTGAAATTAAGAGGGTTTAAGCTAATTTCATATAGAAAATCGGGATTAACGCCATAAAGTTTTCCCAACTCACTTGCCAGTCCATAGGTTGGATTTGGGAGTTCCCCTAAATCGACATGTGAAATATAATTGTTGTTTGAATCTATTGTTACCTGATATAATCTACAAATGCCGTTAAGCTTCCATGCAATATACATCTTCCCATTACAAATCACGAAATCACCAGCCGCCGAACCCGAACCGAAATCATGCCACAATTCTGAAGCCGAATAGTCACCGCTTGAACGATATACAGATGAATTATATCCTCCATAATACATATTATTACTGGTATCAAAAGATAAAGAAGTAATAGTATAGTCATCGTAAATATTATAGTCATAAGTTTCCAGTACCTGACAAGTTACGCCATCAATTTTGTATATTCTATTTTCTTTTGAAACGAATAATTCATGGCTTAAATTGGTAGCGATATCAGTTGTTCCGAAACCACCCAATGTAACATGACAAACTAAATTAATTTGCGGGGAAGTACTTACGTTATCTACCAAATAGACATTAGACCAACTCGTGCAAATATATATACCACTTTGAAAGCCTATTTGCGTTGAGTTCTCGTTCAAAATATCAGTATTGATTTGAGAGATGTCAAAAGGTATCAATCCATCCGAATCATCATCGCAAAAAGTATAGTTACTATTCGGATTTGTCAATTGCTTATGTTTGTAAATCGATTTGGAAGATTTCAGATCAATAGTATCATTAACCGTCTGCCCATGAAGAATCAACGAAAAAAAGAAGAATATTAGGGTTATTCTCATAATTTATAGATACATAAAACGATAATGCCTAATGCTTTAATTGGGCGAAAATAATACAAATCCTCGGTTAATATTCAATATGTTGCGTTAACCTAAAGATTTTGTCTTAAATGCTTAATAAAATCAACCACGCCGGCATGCGATACGACATGATCCTTAAAATGGTTTTTAATCTGCTGACGTTCTTCGGCTGTGGCCTCAAATTGGTTCAGGATATTGTTCAGGTGCATCTTCATGTGCCCTTCCTGAATTCCTGTCGTGGTGAGTGAGCGTAAAGCCGCGAAATTTTGCGCCAAACCAGCTACGGCTACAATCTGCATCAATTCATGGGCGGAAGGTTTCTCGAGCATTTCCAATGAAAATTTCACTAGCGGATGCAACGATGTCAGCCCGCCAACGGTTCCTAAAGCCAAAGGAATTTCGATCCAGAATTTGAAAATGCCGTTCTCAATTGCAGCGTGCGATAAACTGGTGTAATGTCCGTTTTTCGAGGCGTAAGCATGAATTCCGGCTTCGATGGCGCGAAAGTCGTTTCCGGTGGCCAACACTACCGCGTCAATGCCGTTCATGATGCCTTTGTTGTGCGTCACGGCGCGGTGCGGTTCTACCTGAGCAATTGTAACTGCACGGATGAATTTCTCGGCGAAATGCTGTGGGTCTTCGATTTTTTTGTCGGCCAATTCAGCAATCGGGCATGAAACTTCTGCACGAACCAAGCAATTCGGAACATAGTTCGAGAGAATGCTCATGACGATTTCGATATTTTTTTCAGCCTCAGTAAATGCTTGGTATTCTTGGGCAGCCGCTTTAAAAGTTTTGGCAAATTGCTCCAAACACGAATTGATGAAGTTGGCACCCATCGAATCTTTGGTCTCGAAAGTAGCGTGTAATTGGTAGTAATTGGCGAGTTTATGGGTTTGGCTACGCAGCTCGATTTCGAGAATTCCGCCGCCGCGTTTTTGCATGTTTTTAGTGATTGGTTCAGTGTCGGCAATCAGTTGGGGTTTGATTTGTGCAAAGAAATCCTGTAGTTTTTTTGCATCGCCATTGAAGATGAAGTGCACTTGCCCAATTTTTTCGGTGCTCAAGACCGTGGCTTTGAAACCACCGCGAGAAGCCCAAAATTTGGCTGATTTTGCAGCAGCTGCGACGACAGAACTTTCTTCTATGGCCATCGGAAGAGTATATTTTCTTCCGTTAATGACAAAATTCGGAGCGACACCTAAAGGCAAATAAAAGTTGGTAATGGTGTTCTCAATAAATTCATCGTGGAGTTTTTGCAAGGCACTGTCGGTGTTCCAGTAGTTTTTTAGTAATGAAATTATCGAGTCTGATCCGGAGAAATATTCGCGAGCAATCCAGTGAATTTTTTCTTCTTTCGATAATTTAGAGAATCCGGAAACGGCGTGATCCATACTGCAATCTTTTTTAGCAAATATAGTTTTTCATGCAATATAAGGCTGGGTTTTCTGGCGATTAATTTTATCAACAACGGCACATTTTTAACACAAAGAATTTCTGTCTCGAGACATTATCGTTTAACTTTCAAAACTAAGTGATGAACCAGGAAAACCAATATATCAAAGGAAGAGGCGCGCAGAAAAATGTGCCCAATCGCTTTTTCTCGGAAGCTTCGGAGTGGCGAGATGATTTTTTGAACTATTGTGCTGTCGAAGGAGAAGATTTTCAAAGCAATACAACCAGTTTCTTAGAAGTATTTCCCAAAACCATCGTCAACAAAGTCGATAGCCCAGATGTAGGCATGGGCTATTCGATGAATATGTACCAAGGTTGCGAACATGGCTGTATTTACTGTTATGCCCGCAACAGCCATGAATATTGGGGTTATAGTGCCGGATTGGATTTTGAACGGAAAATTCTGGTCAAGAAAAACGCGCCACAATTGCTTGAAGAAAAACTCCAAAGCAAAAATTGGAAAGCCCATACCATTGTGCTATCAGGTAATACCGATTGTTATCAACCGGCGGAACGAAAATTTGAAATTACCAGAAAGTGTTTGGAGGTTTTTTTGAAGTACCGTCATCCAGTAGGGATTATCACCAAAAATGCCTTGATAGCGCGAGATATCGATATACTTTCAGCACTCGTTAAAGACGATTTGGTTGGGGTGAACATTTCAATTACTTCCTTATCAGAAAAGACTAGGCAACTCCTTGAACCTAGAACCGCTTCTATCAAAAAAAGAATTGAAACGGTGAAGCTGCTTTCTGAAAATGGCATTCCTGTTAATGTAATGCTTGCTCCAATTATTCCCGGGATCAACAGCCATGAAATTTTGCCATTAGCCCAAGCAGTTTCAGAGGCAGGAGCTTTGTCTGTTGCCTATACGGTGGTTCGGCTCAATGGTGCAATTGGTGAAATTTTTACCGATTGGATTCGAAAAGCGATGCCAGACCGAGCCGATAAAGTACTGCATCAAATTGCCCAATGCCATGGAGGAACACTTAACGACAGTCGTTGGGGTGAACGTATGCGCGGTGAAGGCGAATTGGCCCAAATGATTCGCTCGCAGGTGCAATTGGCCCGAAAGAAATATTTCAAAGACAAGCAATTTCCCAAGTTAAATACTTCGCTTTATGAACAATACAAAGGCGGACAGTTGCAATTGCTTTTTTAAAATTTTTGTAGCCAACCGGAAATAAACAAAATGAGGACAAGTCTTGTTTATAAAAAATTGCATTTAACACAAAAATCTAGCGTTATGTGCAAAATTTTCACTAAAATTGACGGTTTTTATAACTTGTTTTGCCTATGAAATCCTATCGCTTGTTGGCTGTTTTGCTTTTTGTATGTGCGGCTACTTTTGCCCAAGAAAAGATTACCGTCGAATCTATTTATTCTGGAGTTTTCCGCGCCAAAGGCATGGATGAACTACAATCCTTGAAAAATACCAACCAATACACGGTGCTCAATTTTGACAGAGCCACCAAAAGCATGCAAGTCGATTTATACGATTTTGCCACACTCAACAAAGTCTCGACGCTCATCGATACCAAAAACTTCAAAGAACTTTCTGCCGGCATTGACAGCTATACTTTTAGCAAGGATGAAAAGCAAATGCTGATTGCGAACAATTCCAACCCAATCTTCAGGCATTCTTTTACCGCCGATTATTTCCTTTACGATATCGCGGCGAAAACACTCACTAAACTTTTTGATTTTCAAGTGCAAGAGCCCACTTTTTCACCCGACGGAAAGAAAATCGCCTATGCCAAAGAAAACAATTTATATGTGTATGATATTGCGAGTAAAAAATCTACGCAAATCACTACCGATGGTAAGAAAAACGCCATCATCAACGGAATTACCGATTGGGTTTACGAAGAAGAATTTTCTTTTGTAAGGGCTTTCGATTGGAGCACTGACAGTAAAAAAATTGCTTTCATCCGCTTCGACGAAACCCAAGTACCAGAGTTCTCGATGTCGATGTTTCACAAAGATTTGTATCCGACGGTGGAAACTTTCAAATATCCGAAAGCAGGTGAGAAAAACTCAACAGTTTCCTTGCATATTTATGACCTAACGAGTGCTTCTACCAAAGACATTAACCTAAGTAATTATGGTGAATTTTATTTAGCCAGAATCAAATGGACCAATGATGCAAATATTGTATCAGTACAAGTCTTGAACCGTCACCAAGACAACCTGTTTCTGGTTTTTGTAGCTGCCGGAAGTGGTTCTACCAAAGCCATACTTACGGAAAAAGACAAAGCTTATGTGGATGTGACCGACAACTTAACTTTTTTAAAAGACAACAGTTTCATCTGGACCAGCGAGAAAGACGGCTTCAACCACATTTACTTGTATGATAAACTAGGGAATCTCAAAAATCAAGTCACCAAAGGCAATTGGGAAGTGACCCATTATTACGGACTTGACGAGAAAACCAACACCATTTATTACCAATCAGTAGAGAACGGTTCGATTAACAGAGATGTGTATCGCATCGGAACCGATGGCAAAAACAAATTGCGTTTGACTTCTCAAACCGGAACCAATGCCGCTACTTTTAGTCCGAATTTCCAGTATTTCATCAATACTTTTTCGAGTGCAACCCAGCCAACGATTTATACTTTGAATGAATCCAAATCAGGGAAACAAGTCAAAGTCATCGAGAACAACGAAGCTTTGTCTGTCAAAATCAAAACCTACAACGTGGCTTTGAAAGAGTTTTTCGTGCTCACTACTGCCAAGGGAATTTCTTTGAACGCTTGGATGATCAAACCCAAAGATTTCGATCCGAATAAAAAGTATCCAGTACTGATGTACCAATATTCCGGCCCAGGCTCACAACAAGTGAACAACGAATGGAACACAACTGACGATTATTGGTATGCGATGCTGGCCCAACAAGGGTATATCATTGCATGTGTGGATGGTCGCGGTACCGGTTTCAAAGGAGCTGAATTTAAAAAGTGCACCCAAAAGCAACTCGGAAAGTTAGAAGTCGAAGATCAAATTGACGCCGCGAAAGTCATCGGAAGTTATCCATATGTCGATCCGGCCCGAATCGGAATTTGGGGTTGGAGTTACGGCGGTTTTATGGCTTCGAATTGTATTTTAAAAGGAGCCGATACGTTCAAAATGGCTGTAGCTGTGGCACCGGTGACCAACTGGAGATTTTACGACAGTATCTACACCGAGCGTTATATGCAAACCCCGCAGGAAAACCCAAGCGGTTATGATGACAATTCACCGATTAATCATGTCGATAAACTCAAAGGTAAATTCCTTCTGATTCATGGTTCGGGCGACGACAATGTGCACGTTCAGAATTCCATGCAGATGATGGAAGCCTTGATTCAAGCCAATAAACAATTCGATTCGCAGATTTATCCGGATAAAAATCACGGTATTTTCGGAGGTAAAACCAGAATTCAACTCTTCAATAAAATCACGAATTTCATCAAAGAAAACCTTTAACTAGCGATTAACCAAAATAAACTAAAACCAAACTAAAATGACAGAAGCTCAGGTAAAAACAGGACATCCAAAAGGACTTTGGGTATTATTCGGAACCGAAATGTGGGAACGTTTCAATTTCTATGGAATGCGCGCCATCTTAACTTTGTTCTTAGTGAATTCACTGATGATGAAAGAAGAAGATGCATCGCTCATTTACGGCGGTTTCCTCGGACTTTGTTATCTTACTCCAATGTTGGGCGGATTCATTGCCGACCGTTTCTTTGGAAACAGAAACTGTATTTTACTCGGCGGAATCATGATGGCCATCGGTCAGTTTTTACTTTTCGCCAGTGCCAGTATTTTTGGTACTAACATAGGTTTAGCCAATACTTTAATGTGGTCGGCTTTGGGAATTATCATTTTTGGAAACGGTTTCTTTAAGCCGAATATTTCCAGTATGGTGGGTAGCCTTTACCCGAAACAAGAGAAGAGCAAACTCGATACGGCATTCACGATTTTCTACATGGGAATTAACCTTGGCGCTTTCTTGGGCCAATTGATTTGTCCGATTATTGGCGATGTGAAAGACGCTAACGGCATCCGCGACATCCATGCTTTCAAATGGGGATTTTTAGCAGCTTCTGTAGCGATGCTTATCGGAACGGCTTTGTTCTACGTTTTGAAAAACAAATATGTGGTTTCTCCAGAAGGTCGTCCTTTGGGCGGTTTGCCATCTAAAAATGAAGCGTCTGATTTCGAAGAAGGCGAGTCACAAAAAGCCGTATTTTCTTCCACTGCCTTAATGGTTGCTGGTGTAATGTTCTTAGTATTGGGCGCCGTAATTCATTTTGTATTTGACCAAAACTTAATCTATACCTTAATCTATTCCAGCGGTCTGACTTTGGCCGGATTGATTGTTTCGGATTCGTCATTAACCAAAGTAGAAAGAGACCGTATTTTTGTTATTTACATTGTCGCTTTCTTTATCATTTTCTTTTGGGCTGCCTTTGAACAAGCCGGTTCTTCGTTAACTTTCATTGCCGATAACCAGACCGATCGTAATTTCTTCGGTTGGAACATGCCTCCATCGATGGTGCAAATCTTCAACGGATTGTTTGTAGTGGCATTTGCCGTTCCGTTTAGTATGTTGTGGGATTATCTTAGAAGTAAAGACCGTGAGCCGATTTCGCCAATGAAACAATCCATTGGTTTGGCTCTGATTGCTCTGAGTTATTTCATTATTGCGCACAATGTAAAAGATTTGGGTAATAGTGGTTTGCTGGCAATCAAATGGTTGATTCTTTTATATTTGATTCAGACTTGTGCAGAGTTATGTTTGTCGCCGATTGGTTTGTCACTCGTAGGGAAACTATCACCAAAACGATTCTCATCATTATTATACGGTGTATTTTTCTTGTCTAACGCTTCAGGATATGCTTTGGCTGGAACTTTAGGTTCAATTATGCCAGCTACCGGAGATAAATTCGTTAAGGCAAAAGAACTTGGTATTGATCTTCAGGGCGTTCTTGATAAAACAGTTACCCTTACTCCAGAACAAGCCAAATTATTGGCCGACAATCAAATTAGCGATCATAACCCAATTTTTGCAGGTTTTGAGATCCATAATTTATTCGAATTTTTTATGGTATTTGTAGTGCTTTGCGGTATTGCATCAGTAGTACTTTTCCTGCTCACACCATTCCTCAAAAAAATGATGCACGGCGTGCGCTAAAACAAAGGTTATGTGGAACAAACATCCTAAGGCCTTACCTTATTTATTTTTATCCGAAATGTGGGAACGTTTCGGATATTATTTAATGATCGGAATCTTCACGCTTTACCTCAAAGATGTGGAAGCCGGTTTTGCAATGACCGAAAAAGAAGCCTCTGACCTCTATGGTACTTTTATCGCTTTGGTTTTTCTGACACCCTTCATCGGAGGTTTGGTTGCCGATCGTTATCTGGGCTATAAGAAATCGATTATTATCGGTGGCCTGATGATGGGCGCGGGTTATATGATGATGGGCATCCACGATTTGACGATGCTTTATCTGGCTATGTTTCTAGTGATTGTCGGCAACGGATTTTTCAAGCCTAACATTTCCACCTTGCTCGGGAATTTCTACAACGACGAGCAATACAAAGACAAGAAAGACGAAGGTTACAATATTTTCTATATGGGAATCAACGTCGGAGCGTTTATCTGTAATTTTTTCGGAGCGGCATTCAAGATCCTTTTCGGTTGGCAATATGCTTTTATGGCTGCTGGTGTCGGAATGATCATTGGAGTATTAGTTTTCCTTTTAGGAACCAAGCATTACGGTGATAAAACCCAAAAGAAGGGCGTGCAACCTGGCGATATGCCTTTTTACAAAATCGTGCTTTTCATTTTGTTGCCGTCGGTACTTTTTGGTGTCATCGGTTGGTTCTTGAAAGGGGTGCAGTCGGATACCAATCCGGATTGCGCCATTTTTGGTTCCGATAGTACTGATGCCTTTATTTTTGCCTGTATTCCGGTGATTTTGTTTTATGCCAGTTTGTATTTTCGGGCCAAAGCCGAAGACAAAAGGCCTATTGGTGCGCTACTAGCCATTTTTGGAGTTGTGATTTTATTTTGGGCGGTGTTCAAGCTCAACGGATCGGCGCTCAACAATTGGGGTGATAAATATACCGATCGCCAAATGCAAGGCACTTCACAAGTGATGGCTTCCCAATTGGTTTTAGTTGATACCCTGACTTACAAAAAAGATTCTGTGGCTTTGTATGACGAGGCTTTCCGCATACAGAAAAAAGATGGAAAAGTAGTCAAAGTAGTCGATTATCCTTTGTATTTCAGAAACGTCCGCAAAGACAAACTGCCACAAGAAAATTCAAAAATATATACTTGGTCGGCCAATTTGAGCCAATCTATTAATCCGGGTTGGGTGATTTTACTCACACCTTTGGTAGTGGCATTCTTCACTTATTTGCGCAGCCGTAAAAAGGAACCAACTACTCCAACAAAAATCGCTTTCGGACTGCTCATCTCAGCCTTATCAGTTTTGGTGATGGTCGCCGCAGTTAAAGCTGGAGGCAACGGTTCTGAGAAAGTCAGCGTTTGGTGGCTCGTGGCCAATTATGGCGTGATTACCATCGGGGAATTATTTTTAAGCCCGATGGGATTGTCAGTCGTCTCGAAACTCAGTCCGAGAAATATTACTTCACTGATGATGGGCGGCTGGTTTTTATCGACTTCGATCGGAAACAAACTTAGTGGCGTTTTGGCCAGCCTTTGGGACACGTATGAAGACAAATCTGATTTCTTCTGGATCAATTTCGGATTGTTGTTATCAGCCACCTTATTGATGTTTATCTTGCTCAAACAGCTCAACAAGGTAATGAAAGAAAAAGGAATCAACTAAAATTATTATGGAACAAGTAACACCAACCAATATTGAAGCAATTCAAAGTTTTAAAGGCAAATACCCGAAACAACTTTGGTATTTGTTCTTCAGCGAAATGTGGGAACGTTTCTGTTTCTACGGTATGCGTGGAATGCTCGTCGTTTTTATGGTCAGTCATTTGAACATGAACGAAGAGGTGGCGAACTTACAATACGGTGCGACTCAAGCATGGGTTTATGCGTTCACCTTTATCGGAGGTTTGTTTGCCGATAAAATCCTTGGGCTAAGGAAATCGCTTTTTTGGGGAGGCATGCTCATGATTGTTGGCAGTGTGATTTTGTCGTTAGATCCTAAAAACTTCTTTTTTATCGGACTTGGTTTTACCATTGTGGGTACCGGCTTCTTTAAGCCTAATATTTCATCGATGGTCGGACAGCTCTATAAAGATGGAGACCCACGTCGGGATGCCGGATTTTCTTTCTTTTACATGGGAGTCAATCTTGGGGCTTTGATTGGCGGCTACATCTGTATAGCCGTAGCAGAAGGTTCGCTATGGCAATCATTGGTTCCGGAGCATTTGCGTTGGAATGTAGGATTTGGTTTTGCAGCAATCGTAATGATTATCAGTTTGTTGACTTTTACGCAGACGCAGAAAACTTTAGGCCCTATCGGACTTACACCATTGCCTCATATCGAAAAATCCAAAAGAAGGCTTTGGGAAATTACTACTTACATCGGTTCATTACTAATTGTTCCGTTAATTATTCTGATGGTCGCCAATACTGTATATACCGATTATTTTATGATGGTAATTGGACCAGCATCGATTCTTTACTTGTTTTATGAGATGAAGCACTTTTCATCCAACGAAAACAAGAAATTGCTGGCTGCCTTAATATTCATCATTTTTTCAATCTTCTTTTGGGCATTCTTTGAACAAAGCGGTGGTTCGCTAAGTCTGTTTGCGGCAAACAACCTAAACAATACGGTACTTGGCGTTCCGCTAAGTCCAAACGGTGTGAACAACTCGGCCAATTCACTTTTTGTAATTGGTTTTGCCGCATTGGTAGGATTGGTTTGGCTTTGGATGGCTAAAAAGAAAATCGAACCCAATACCGTAGTAAAATTTGGATTGGGATTTTTATTTCTCGCCGGCGGATTCTATATTTTCTATTATACAAAATTCTTTGCCAACGAACAAGGTATTACATCGCTTGGTATCTTTACTTTGGGATGGTTTGTAATCACTTTCGGAGAGTTGTGCCTGTCGCCCATCGGAATGTCGGCTATGACCAAATTGTCACCACAGAAAACCCAAGCAGTAATCATGGGAATGTGGTTTTTAGCGAGCGCTTACGGACAGTATTTTGCAGGATTGCTTGGCGCCAATATAGCGAGTGCATCTGAAAATGCAACCAATGCAGAAAAACTTATCGTATATGCTGATGGCTATAAACAATTGGCAATTTACGCACTTATTGCCGGAATTGTACTTATTGCGATTTCGCCTTATGTAAAAAAACTAATGCAGGATGTAAAATAAAATTTGTACTTTCGGCACTATTATTGCCAAAAGGCGCAAAATTAAAATCGTAAAAAATGAAAAAGATATTGATTGCCTTACTGCTCGTTGTAGGATCGATGACCGTTCAGGCACAAGAATTGAAATGGGAAACCAACTTCAAGAAAGCGGCAGAAGTTTCCATGAAAACCAAAAAACCACTCTTGTTGTTTTTCACCGGAAGCGACTGGTGCGGTTGGTGCATCCGATTGCAAAATGAAGTACTTAAAAAACCAGAATTTGCTGCTTGGGCCAAAGAAAATGTAGTGTTGGTTGAATTGGATTTTCCACGCCGTTCGCCACAGTTGCCAGAAATTCAGCAACAAAATATGGAATTGCAACAAGTGTTCGAAGTGAGAGGATACCCAACAATTTGGTTGGCCACACCAACAAACAAAGACGGCAAAATCAATCTCGAAAAACTAGGAAGTACAGGTTATGTAGCTGGTGGTCCAGCAAAGTGGTTGGAAACTGCCAATCAAATCCTGAATAACAAAAAATAATTAATTTTCAAGTCTGTAAAATCCCTTTTCATCAGTAGCATGGAAAGGGATTTTTTCTTTAAGGCAAGTGGCTTTCCAGAGTGCTATGTATGATTTGTAGTTGCTGGCATCGGCGATGAGTATTTTGGGTCGGCAAGTTTTTAAAACACGTTCAAGGTTAACAGGTGGCGAATCCCTGAACAACATCACATCAGGAGAAGTTTTTTGTGGGTATTGTCCTAAGCGATCTACAATTAGAATTTTTTTCTGGCCAAATAGCATCAGTTTTTGAATTGTTTTTTTTGCTTTTAACTGGCAGAATTGATTGGTTAGATAGCTATTCAACGGATGATTGTTGGTAAAATCTGCATCAGTATAAGCCGTTACTTGGTTAGCGTTTTTCTCGATAATAAGTGTCTTTTTTCTAAGATTGAAAACAATCCATTGGTCATGGGCTTGCGAGTGCCATCTCGAAGAAAAATAACTTCCTTGAAAGAATAAAATCGCAACTAAAACCATTGCCATTGTTTTAAACGAGAATTTCTTGACAACTAAGGCTATCGCAATAATCAACAAGTAAGAGCTTATTGTCATTAGCGTATTGAAAGGAATGTCTTTCCAAACCAACTGTTCAGCCGAGGCGATGCTACTGATGATTTTATTGAGTATCCAAATCAAGTTTTCCACTAGGCGCACCAATAGGTTCGGCACCCAACCCAATGCTGCGATGGCCATCAACAAAACACCTAATCCCATAATAATGCTGAGCAACGGAATCACTGCCATATTGGTAATAAAAAACAAGCCGGGGAATTGGTGGAAATAGTATAAGCTTAATGGCAAAGTACCAATTTGTGCCGCAAATGACACGGTCAGAATTTGCCAAAAATAGTTCACAATCTTATTCTCAGGGTGCCAAATTTGACTTAGCAAAGGCTGTAACCACAAGATAAAAAACAACGCGAGATAGCTCAGTTGAAAACCAACATCAAAAAGGAAAGATGGCTCGAAAAGTAAAATCAACAGCAGCGAAACCATCAACGTATGCAATACATTAGTCTGTCTGTTCAATTGCAAACCAATTGTGAGAAACGAAAACATCGTTGCAGAACGCACTACTGACGGCGAAAGACCAGCTAAAATGGCAAAAGACCATAGGGCAATCAAAGTAAAAGAAAGCTTGAAATAGGAATTTCTTTTGGAGTTGGGCAACCACTTTAGCAAAAACTGCATGAACAGTAGCACAAATCCGACATGCAAACCTGAAACTGACAAGATATGCACGGCACCGGCAAACTGATAATCTTGTACCACTTCAGGGTCAATGTCTTGCTGCTGGCCCAAAATAAGTGCGGCCAGAACATGAAGTTCTGTTTTACGAAAATGGTGTTTTTGCAGGTTGTCCAGAATCATGCACCGCAATCGATCGGCATAATAAAAAATGTCGCGATAATATTTTGGATTGATTTTAATGTTTTGAGAACTGATATAAGTTTGACCCAGAATTGACTTTTGTTTCAAATATCGGCCATAATCAAATTGATCCGGATTTAGTGGTGCGGTGGGCCGCAGTATTTCGCCTCTAATTTGCAATTCGGCACCTATTTTAAATGGACGTTTCAAGCCATTCTTATAGCAATTCACCAGTAACTTGCCATGAGAAACAGTTCCGTCGATATCGTTCACCAATGCAATATAGCGCTCGCAATAAGCGGTCGGCTTTAGTCGCTCTCGAAGCACTATTTGAGCGACATGTTCAGTATTTGAATCCGAAATCAATTTGCTGTAATGGCTTTTCTGATAGGTAGCCGAATGCAGCATCAATGTTGCCGCGCCGATACAGAACGACATTAAATACACTGCGATTCCGAAGAGATGGTCTTGGAAAAATTGTTTTCGGGCACGGTAAAATGCGAATGCGAAAAAAATGGATGCAAAAGTAATACAGCCAAAGCCCACAATAGTGGCAAGGAAAGTAGTGTAATTGGCGAATAAAATCCCGAAAGTGAACCCGATTGTCACACGGGTCAGCGGGAACTGCATGGCGTTCATAATGAACTAAATTATAGAAATTTAGTTAACGCGCCAAAAAATTTATTCTAAAATGCGATTGGCTTGGGTAAAAGTTTTCCCGTAGTAAGGTTCTTTGGTCGAAGAAATAATGACCCCTTTTTGGGTCGAAGAATGGATGAACTTGATTTCCTCTTCGTTAATTTCAGTGACCATTCCGACATGATTGATGACTCGTCTTCCGTTGGTTTTAAAGAAAATCAAATCACCTTTGCGAATGTCGTCTTCATTGAGTTTGCGACCGATTTTGGCCATATCTACCGAGGAGCGCGGCAAGGTAATGTCGAATTTTTTAAACGTGCTGTAAATCAAGCCTGAACAATCATAACCCTCCGGTGTGGTTCCGCCCGATCGATAACCCGCGCCCAATTGTTCTGAGGCCGAATTGATGAGTTGGCGCACCAAATAACTCGAATCATCTACACTGATTACAAGGTCATCGTCATTTTTGTCGTTAATTCGATTGCCGGAAATGGTCGCCTTTTTGGGTTCTATTTTGGCTGCGACGCTTTTGGGTTCTGCATTGGCTTTGGCCGCAATTTTTATATTGGCGGGTGCCCGGTAAACTCCTTTTTTGATCGCTTCTTCTTTAGAAGTGATAATCGGTGAGGTCGTTTTGCAGCTTGCTAGAATTAGCAACAGTAGTAATGGAAATATTCGTTTCAAAGTTTGTTTTGGATTTTGTTGGGCAAATATACTAACGAGGGGCTTTGAGGTTTCGTACAATTTGGGCTGCAGTTTTCTCACTGGCGCCACGTCCGCCAAGCTTTTCTTCCAAGGCATCGTATTGCGCGATGAGTTGTTTTCTGTATTCAGGTTCAAGTAGTTGCTGCAATTCAGTTTTGATGTTTTTTGTGTTGCATTTGTCTTGAATGAGTTCAGTAACTACTTCGCGATCCATGATGAGGTTCACCAAAGAAATGTACTTCAGGGTAATAATTCTTTTGGCAATTTGATACGATGCCCAACTGCCTTTATAACAAACCACTTCGGGCACTTTGAACAAAGCGGTTTCCAAAGTGGCCGTCCCGGAAGTCACTAAAGCGGCACTGGCATGGCTCAGCAAATCATAAGTTTTATTGGCGATGAAATGCACGTTTTTGTTCTCAAGAAAAGGTTCGTAGAAAGCGCGCTCTTGACTCGGTGCTCCGGCAATGACGAATTGGTAATCTTTGAAATCGTCCACAACACTTAACATCACTGATAACATTTTCGTGATTTCCTGTTTGCGACTTCCGGGTAGCAAAGCAATGATGGGCTTTTCTTCTAGTTGGTTTTCAGCAATGAATTCCGAATGACTTACTGTTTTGCGATTGTGAATTGCATCAATCAACGGATGTCCGACAAAACTCACCGGAAAATGGTGCTTGTCTTCATAAAACGCTTTTTCAAAAGGCAAAATCACGTACAAATAATCAAAATCGCGCTTCACGGCAGCAATTCGGTTTTCTTTCCAAGCCCAGATTTGCGGCGAGATATAATAATGTGTCGGAATGCCTTGGGTTTTCGCCCATTTCGCAATCCGCATATTGAAACCTGGATAGTCGATGAAAATAATGGCGTCGGGTTGGAACTCGGCAATGTCTTTTTTGCAGAACTTAATATTGCTCAGAATGGTCTTCAAGTTAAAAAGCACTTCGATGAAACCCATAAATGCCAGTTCGCGGTAATGCTTGACTAATGTGCCGCCGGCTTGTTGCATCAAATCGCCACCCCAAAACCGGATATTGGCTTGAGGATCTTGCTGGTAAAGTGCTTTCATCAGGTTCGATCCGTGTAAATCCCCTGAAGCTTCCCCGGCTATAATATAGTATTTCATCGGCAATCGATTTAAATGACCAAGGTGATAATCGTGAGTACAAACATACCCAAAACCACTCCGCGCGCCATGAGTTCTTTATTCATTTTGAGCAGCACAAAGAACAAGGCCAAATTGACCGCAGCGCCTAAAGTGATAATTTTTCCGAGTAAGCCATGTGATTTGTAAAACATAAAGCCACTGACGAAATCCAGTCCGGCGACGAATTTTATAAAAATAAAACTACCCAGCAGTGAAGCCAAAACCGCCAGCAACATTCCGATGATTAAATCGCGGTATTTCATGGTTTTAATTTGAAGTATCGTTTAATTTCCAACTGTTCAGAGTTTGCATCGCATGGTGCGCCGTAAGGTCGAATTGCACCGGTACGACCGATACATAGCCATTTTCCAGCGCCCAAAAATCGGTATCTTCGCCCGAATCCTGATTCACAAACTCGCCGGTCAGCCAATAATAATCTTTGCCATAAGGCGTGGTTCTTTTGTCGAATTTCTCGGCCCACATGGCTTTGGCCTGACGACAAATTTTAATGCCTTTGATTTGGCTGGTTTCCAGTTTAGGAAAATTTACATTGAGCAGCGTGCCCACGGGCAGACCATTCTTTAAAACTTCTAGTGCAATTTTTCTAACAAATCCTTTAACCGGTTCAAAGTTAGCGTTCCAATCGTAATCCAACAGCGAAAAACCAATGGCCGGAATGCCTTCAATCGCCGCTTCAACGGCCGCGCTCATCGTTCCTGAATAAATCACATTAATCGAACAATTCGAACCGTGGTTGATGCCCGAAACGCATAAGTCGGGTTTGCGGTGCAAAATTTCATTAACGGCCAGTTTTACAGCATCGACGGGTGTTCCCGAGCAACTGTACTCCAGAATTTTAGCATCGGCAGCCGACACTTTGTTCAAGTATAAAGTGCTGTTAATCGTGATGGCGTGGCCCATCGCACTTTGCGGTTTGTCGGGCGCTACCACGACTACTTCGCCAATTTCCGCCATGACTTGAATCAGTGCCCGAACGCCAGGGGCTGTAATGCCGTCGTCGTTGGTAATTAATATTAAAGGTTTGTTCATTTTTCAGAAGCTTATCCGGCTATCCGTTACAATCTTTTTTGCGTCGGTGCAAGGTGGCACATATACAAATCAGGGGCGCAAAAAAGGATTTTCACTGCTATCCGGGCTAGGGTTTTTAGGATGAATAAGAAGCTTTCATCGGTTCAAATAATTCGTCGCAAAAATAGGCATTTTTAACCGGAAGTTGTTACTTTAGCATCTTTAACAAAAAATTAGCCCTTACACCGAAGCGACGCATACGATTTTGTGTAATTTAGTTCAAAAAAATTAATGAACACCTTAATTCAATATATGAAGAGGAATTATAAACTAGTATTGGCAACCTTAGTGCTGTCATTGGGGTTGTTTGCTTTTACCACGGCATTGAAACCCAAAGGAGATCCCGAGAAAGACAAGATGTTGCTCGAATTACTCACTTTCGTGATTGAGCGTGGGCACTACGATCCGGCAGTTATCGACGATCAATTTTCTAAAGGCATCTACAAAGATTATATCGAGGCACTAGATCCGTCCAAAAGATTTTTCATCCAATCTGATATTGACGAGTTTGCGAAGTACGAAACCCAACTCGACGATCAAATCAAGAACAAAGATTTATCGTTCTTCAACCTGACTTATGAGCGCTTGATGAAACGCATCGATGAAAGCAAAAGTTTTTACAAAGACATTCTTGCTCAGCCTTTCGATTACTCGGTCAAGGAAGAGTTCAACACAGATTACGAAAAGCTGCCTTATGCCAAAAACGCCACAGAATTAAAAGACAAATGGCGCAAACAAATCAAACTTTCGACGCTTTCTTCATTGACTGACAAGCTCAAAATGCAGGAAGATTTGAAAAATGGTATCAAACCAGAAGAAAAATCAAAAGAAAAAACCACGGAGAAAAAAGCCGAAGAAAAGCCCGAAGCGCCCAAATCTTTCGAACAGCTCGAGAAAGAAACACGAGAAAGTTCTTTGAAATCACTTAATGAATACTTCGATTTTATTGGTGACTTAGACCAAAACGACTGGTTTTCAGTATATGTAAATGCCATCGCGACCCGTTTTGATCCGCACACTAACTATTTTCCACCTGATGAAAAAGAGCGTTTCGACGTAAGCATGAGCGGAAAATTAGAAGGCATCGGTGCTCGTTTGCAAAAAAAGAACGATTACACCGAAATTTCTGAACTCATTTCCGGTGGCCCGGCTTGGCGCGGTAAAGAACTGGAAGCCGGCGACATCATCATTAAAGTAGCCCAAGGCAACGCTGAACCGGTTGAAGTCGTTGGAATGCATCTGGACGATGTAGTTAAGAAAATCAAAGGCCCAAAAGGGACCGAAGTGCGTTTGACTGTGAAAAAAGTAGACGGCACGATTAAAATCATTTCCATTATTCGCGATATTGTTGAGATTGAGGAAACTTACGCCAAATCGAGTGTGGTAGAGAAAAACGGAATCAAATACGGAATCATCTATTTGCCCAAATTCTATATCGATTTTGAGAACAACGACAGCCGTGATGCCGGAAAAGATGTAGCTATCGAGGTAGATCGTCTCAAGAAAGAAGGTGTTCAGGGCATCATCATGGATTTGCGTGATAACGGTGGTGGTTCATTGAAAACGGTAGTCGATATTGCTGGTTTGTTTATTGAAGACGGACCGGTAGTGCAAATTAAATCAGCGGGCAGAAAACAAGAAGTGCTTTATGATCGTGATAAGAAAATCCAATGGGATGGCCCTCTAGTGGTCATGCAGAACAGTTTCTCTGCTTCGGCTTCAGAAATTTTTGCTGCAGCGATTCAAGATTATCGTCGCGGAATTGTCATCGGTAGCAAACAATCTTATGGCAAGGGAACCGTGCAAAATGTAATTGATTTGAACCAATTTGTCAGAGGAAGTAGTGTAGGTGATTTAGGCGCATTGAAAACCACAACTCAGAAATTTTATCGCATTAATGGAGGTTCGACGCAACTCGAAGGAGTGAGCAGCGATGTGGCGATTCCCGATCGTTATGCGTACCTGAAAATGGGCGAACGCGATATTGACAACGCCATGCCTTGGGACAAAATCGAACCCGCTCAGTTTAAGTTCTGGGACAAGCAAAATAACTTTGATGTGGCCATAGATAAGAGCAAGAGACGCGTGTTAGAGAACCCAAAATTCAAACTCATTGATGAGAATGCGCAGTGGATTGATCAACGCAATAAAGAAAATGTCTATAGTTTGAACATCGATCAATTTAAGGCCGAGCAAAAAGCTATCGAGGAGAAATCAAAAAAATACAAATCGATCGCTGACTACAAAAATTCGTTGGCATTCAGTTCGCTTGCAGAAGAGAAAGAACTCATGAAAACAGATGCTTCTTTAAAAGAGAAACGCGAGAGATGGCACGAAAGCCTTTCGAAAGATATTTATGTAGAGGAAGCCATCAATATCCTTGACGATTTGCAACCCAAAACGCTAGATAAGAAGGAAGTCAAGATTAAAAAAGACAAATTGGTCAAATCTTAAGATGATTTTGGTACTACAAAAAAACCGCTGTTGCATAAATCAGCGGTTTTTTTATGTTAAGTATTGTTATTCTCAACTACCATTCATTGACCTTATTGGCATCCATTTTCAAGAAGATGAATAGCAAAATAGTGAAACCCCAAAGCCCGGAGCCACCGTAAGAGAAGAAAGGTAACGGAACTCCAATTGTAGGGAAGATACCGGCCACCATCGCAATATTAACAAAGAAATGGATAAATAAAATACAGGCAACACAATAGCCGTACACGCGACTGAATTTCGTTTTCTGCCGTTCAGCTAAATAGATAATACGGAAAATCAGTCCGACGAATAATGCCACTACTGCTAGTGAGCCCAAAAAACCCCATTCTTCGCCCACAGTAGTGAAAATGTAATCGGTGTGTTGCTCAGGAACGAAGCCGCCTTTGGTTTGCGTACCCTCGAGAAAACCTTTCCCGAACCAGCCGCCTGAACCAATAGCAATTTCAGATTGGTTGGTGTTGTAACCGATGCCTTTCATGTCGACTTCTTTGCCAAGTAAAATATTAAAACGATCTCGGTGATGTTGTTTAAAAACCGATTCGAAAACATAATCTACCGAGAAAACAAACCCTGAAATCATGACCATTGCGATGGCACTAGCAATCCAGTTGCGGTCTACTATTCGGCTTCTGAAATAAATTAGTGTAGTCACTCCGGCGGCAATTAAGATAACAGCCCAAGGCTCTAGAACTAACGCGAGCACAAATAAGATAATTGCGATAAATCCAAGCCATAAATACCAAGGTGGCAAGCCTTCGCGGTATAATACAAAAAACAGAGACATGAAAATAAGTGCACTTCCTGGGTCATGAACCGCAATGAGCAGCACTGGTACAAAAATAATAGCGAGTGCTTGAATTTGTCGGTTGGTGTCTTTGAGATTCACTTGCACATCGCTAAGATATTTTGCTAAAGCCAATGAAGTTGCAGCTTTTACAAACTCTGAAGGTTGTAACCCGAAAGCGCCGAACGAATACCAGTTGGCCTGACCTTTAACGGTTTTTCCGAAGACAAACAAACCCGCCAGTGCAAACAAACCAATGACATAAATAATACCTGAGAATTTTTCGTAGAACTTTCCTTCAACTGATAAAACAATAAAAATCAAAGGAATTGCAAGTCCGATACTAAATAATTGTTTGCCATAGAATTGTGATAAGTCGAGAATGGAATTATCTTCAGACAAAGACAAAGACGACGAATAGATGTTGAGCCAGCCCATAATGACCAGTACTATGTAGATAAATACACTCATCCAATCGAGATTATTGGTAACGCTTTGGTTCTTCATCTGGGTTAGTTTTCCGTTGCTTCTTCTGGCGTTTTGGCTTCTTTGAGTTTTTCGTCGGGATTGCTCGGGACTTCGGCTTTTGGTTTGAGCAACAAACTGTCGACTTCTTTTTTACCGGTGTATTTGGCATATTCTCCTTGCAAACTGCCTTCGAGCATGCGTTTTTCAAGATCGGTTCTCGTAATTTTTTTCTTGATGTATTTCTCAATCATCAAACTCGTAATGGGGCCAGCCCAACGGGCACCCCAATACCCATTTTCTACCAAAACAGCGATGGCAATTTTCGGATTATGTCTAGGGGCAAACGCCACAAAAATCGAGTGGTCTTGAAGTTTGACACGTTTGCCATTGATTTTAGTAAAGTTCTCGGCGGTACCGGTCTTTCCACAAATTTCGATGCCTTCAACTTGTAAAGCGTGTGCGGTTCCCAAATTGTATACATCGAACAAACCGTCGATGACCGGCTGGAAATATTTGCGATCCACAGTGGTGACGTGTTTGGTGCGGAATTTCTTGTCGATTTGTTCGCCTTTGATCGATTTGATGATGTGCGGCGTATAGTAAAACCCATGATTGGAAACCGCTGCCATCATATTGGCCAATTGTATCGGCGTCATGAGTACTTCTCCTTGACCAATTGCGTTAGACACGATAGCGGTACTTCGCCAACCACCGTTCGGATAAATTCGTTTATAGGTTTTCGACGTAGGTGCTTTTCCGCGTCGTCCGGTAGGTAAATCATAACCCATGAATTCACCCAATCCGAAGCTTTTTAAGTGTCGGCTCCAAACATCTACACCATCAGCGGGCCGTACATATTTGTTGATGGTTTTCATGTAAACCGTACCAAAATAGGCATTACAAGATTCGTAAATTCCGCGATGCAATTGCTGCGCACCACCATGGCAGTGGCATTTCATGAACCGCCCGCGCGCGTAACTGAATCCGTGACGGCAATATACTGTTGTATTCTCATCAATTACTTTTTCTTGCAAAGCGATAAGCCCGGTCAAGATTTTAAAAGGCGAACCCGGTGGATATTCGGCCAACAAACCTCTGTCGTATAAAGGCTTGGCAATAGAATCATGATACAGTTTGGTGTAGTTTTTTGAGCGTTGACGACCTACTAAAATTGCTGGGTCATACGATGGAGCAGTGACCAAAGCTAGGATTTCTCCGGTTTTAGGTTCAATCGCAACAATACCGCCTCTTTTGTTAATCATGAGTTCTTCGCCATATTTCTGCAATTCAGCATCTATCGTTAAGTGAATGTCTTTTCCTTGAACAGCGATGGTGTCGTATTTTCCTTCTTTGTAAGAACCGATTTCACGATTGTATTTGTCTTTTTGGATGTATTTCACGCCTTTAATTCCGCGTAAAACCGTTTCGTAACTTTCTTCAACTCCTTGTTTTCCGAGCAAATCGCCGCTATTGTAGTAAGGGTTTTTGGCAATGGTTCGCTCATTGGCTTGGGTAATGAATCCGAAAACATTCGCACCAAACTTCACCTGATAATCGCGCAAGGAACGTTTTTGAATGTAGAACCCAGGAAACTTGCGGATTTTTTCCTGAAAAGCAGCAAATTCCAACTTATTGAGTTGCGGCAAAAATACCGAAGGAAGCCTCGGACTGTAGACTTTCGCTTTGGCCACGATCCTGATGAAATCTTCCTTTTGAATGCTGAGCAACTTACAAAATTCTAAAGTGTCGATGTTTTTCATCTCACGCGGAATGACCATGATATCGTACGAAGGCTGATTGGCCACCAAAAGCACACCGTTTCGGTCATAAATATAACCGCGTTCCGGATAATCGTACTGGATTTTAATGGCGTTGTTCTCTGATTTGAGTTTGAAAGAATCATCTACGATTTGCAGGTAAAAAAGCCTTAATACCAGCAGTATCGTCCCTATGATGATTACAGTCGGCAATAGTACTTTTCTCATCGTCTGCTGGGCTTAATTAGGTAGATGATAATAATGCACATCAGTAAGGTGAACAACGTGCTGAGGAAGGTTTTTAAGATAATCTCAAGAATAAAAGTCATTCTAAAAACCTCCAGTAAGAACAAAGTAAAATGGTGTAAAACTACCGCGATAAGCAAAAATGAAAAACGCTCTGGTGTGAGTACATCATTGAGCTTCACGGTTTGGTATTCGTAACTCAACCCAAAAGAGAATTTAAAAATATAAGGTCGGTAATAGGCCAAAATCAAGCAAGCTGCAGCATGAACGCCGCCGGAATTGCAGAACATATCGAGAACCAATCCCAAAAAGAAACTCGCCAGTAACAACCCAATTTTGTTTCCGTTTACTGGATACAAAATAATAAACAAAATGTACGGATACGGATTAATATAACCCAGAAAATCCATATTGTTGAAAATAAGAATTTGCGCCGCTAAGAGCAGTATGAACCGGGCGATATTGACCAATACAGCACTATTCATTATTAGTCTGTTTTTTTTGTAATTGAATCATTTCGTCGCGGTCTTTGCTCTTGATAATGTAAATATGACCCAGATTGGTCATGTCGTTGAAGAGCTTCACATTCAGCGTATAATAATTGGTCTTATTATCGATATAAATCTTGTCAATGGTACCAATTCCGATGTTTTCAGGGAAGATTACTGATTGTCCGCCCGTTACAATCGTGTCGCCTTTCCTGACCGAAGCCAGACGCGGTACATCGATGAGCTGCACAAATCCGGTACTTTTTCCGTTCCAAACCAAAGAGCCAAAGTGGTTGGTCTTTTTTATCTTGGCGTTGATTAACGATTTGACATTGAGGATACTGATGACCGTGGCGTAATTTTTTGAAGTTTTGTCTACAATTCCGATGATTCCAGAGCTATTGATTACGCCCATATCAGGCTTTATACCTCTTGCGGAACCGCCTTGAATGGTGAGGTAATTTTCGTAAACGCTATAGGAATTATGAATGACTTTAGAAACAATGATATCGTCTGCACGCACGCCTTTAATAGAATCCAAACGGGCAGGCGGAATAGAATCTTTCGTATTGAAGATGATGCTTTTTAATCGGGCGTTCTCCAGAGCCAGCTCGTCGTTCTGTTTTTTCAAGTTCAAGTATTCGCTGACCGAATTGATTTGTTCGTATACACCACCACTGAGAAAATTTGCTGAACTGATTACTTTGCTTCTGTGATAGGAATGCGATTGTACCGTGAAAGTTAACGATACTACCAAAAGCAGCAAAAACAGCAATCGATAGCTGTTTTTAAATATAAAAATGAATATTTGCTGCATTTCCTAAAGTATAAATATAAAGCTCGGTTTTATAGTTTCGGCGGATTGGCTGACTAGTACAGCGCCCGGCTATTATTTAATCAGGATACTTCTGAACTTAGGAATGTTCTTTAAAGCCATTCCGGTACCGCGAACTACAGCTCTGAGCGGATCTTCAGCGATGTAAACAGGCAAATCTGTTTTTTGAGAAATTCTCTTGTCCAGACCGCGCAGCATCGAACCACCACCGGCCAAATAAATTCCGGTGTTGTAGATATCGGCAGCCAATTCGGGCGGTGTTTGCGATAAGGTTTCCATTACCGCGTCTTCAATACGTTGGATTGATTTGTCTAGCGCTTTGGCGATTTCGCGATATGAAACATCCACTTGTTTTGGTTTACCGGTGAGCAAGTCACGACCTTGAACCGACATATCGTCTGGTGCCGTTTCAAGTTCTTCCAAAGCAGCTCCAACGGTAATTTTGATTTTTTCAGCGGTGCTTTCTCCAACAAATAAGTTGTGTTGGGTTCTCATGTAATACACAATATCGTTCGTGAAAACGTCACCGGCGATTTTTACCGATTTGTCACAAACAATACCGCCCAACGCAATTACAGCAATTTCGGTAGTTCCACCACCAATATCGACAATCATATTTCCTTTAGGTTGCATGATATCGATGCCGATACCGATTGCAGCAGCCATAGGTTCGTGAATCAAATAAACTTCTTTACCGTTAACGCGCTCACAGGATTCTTTTACCGCGCGCATCTCTACTTCTGTAATTCCCGACGGAATACAAACTACCATGCGAAGGGCAGGAGTGAACATTCTTTTCTTGAGTGCCGGAATCGATTTGATGAACATCGAAATCATTTTTTCCGAAGCGTCGAAATCGGCGATAACCCCATCTTTCAGCGGACGAATGGTTTTGATATTCTCATGCGTTTTACCTTGCATCATGTTGGCTTCCTTCCCGACGTGGGTAATTTTACCGGTGATTCTATCTCGGGCAACAATCGACGGGCTGTCGATGACCACTTTGTCATTGTGGATGATTAAGGTATTAGCGGTACCAAGGTCTATCGCGATATCCTCGGTCATGAAATCAAAAAATCCCATAAGTCTTTTAAGGGTTTATAATGGTTATATAATTTTAACGGACAAAGTTAAACAAATTAATGTTTAAAATGACGCGTGCCTGTAAATACCATGGCAACTTTATTTTGGTTGCAATATTCAATGCTCAATTCGTCTTTGATCGAGCCGCCGGGCTGGATAACTGCCGTAATGCCAGCTTCTTTGGCAATCTGCACGCAATCCGGAAACGGGAAAAAAGCATCGCTCGCCATGACGGCTCCTTGCAGTTCAAAACCGAAAGTTTGTGCCTTTTCGATAGCTTGTTTCAAAGCGTCAACGCGCGAGGTTTGACCTGTTCCTGAAGCTATCAAAGTTTTGTTTTTGGCCAGCACAATGGTGTTCGATTTGGTGTTTTTGCAAATTTTCGAAGCAAACAATAAGTCTTCTATTTCACTTTCGCTCGGCGCTGTTTGGGTAACGGTTTTTAAATGTGCTTTATTGTCGGTGAGGTTATTTCGGTCTTGCACCAGCAATCCGTTCAGGCAAGTACGTACTTGGGTTTGCGGCAAATCCACTTCATTTTGCACCAGAATAATCCTGTTTTTCTTTTCTGATAAGATGGCGATGGCTTCCGCATCAATGGCTGGAGCAATAACTACCTCGCAGAATAACGCATTGATTTCAGTTGCGGTAGCACTATCGATATTTTGGTTGGCAATCAAAACACCGCCAAAAGCTGAGGTCGGGTCACATGCCAAAGCCGCTAAGTAAGCTTCTTTTATTGAACTTCTTGTCGCCAAGCCACAAGCGTTGTTGTGTTTTAAAATAGCGAAAGTAGGCGCGTCGTTTTTAAACTCGAGAATCAAATTGACCGCAGCATCTACATCGAGCAGGTTGTTGTAAGACAGTTCTTTGCCATGCAACTTCTTGAACATCGCCTCAAAATCGCCAAAGAAAAAGCCTTTCTGATGCGGGTTTTCACCGTAACGCAAAACTTGTCCGTCAGCAATACTTTGTTTGTAAATCGCATCGTCGGTGTTAAAATAGTTGAAAATTGCCGTGTCATAATGCGAGGAAACATGAAACGCCTTACTGGCCAAAAGCCTTCTATTTTCGAGTGTGGTCGCTCCATTTTGTGACGAAATCAAATCGAGCAATAAACCATATTCGTTCATCGAAGCCACAATCACAGTGTCTTTGAAGTTCTTCGCAGCAGCCCGAATTAGAGAAATGCCACCGATGTCGATCTTCTCGATAATCTCGTTTTCTGAAGCGCCAGACGCGACGGTTTTTTCAAATGGATACAAATCGACAATCACCAAATCAATTTGCGGAATGTCGAATTCTTGCATTTGCTGCACATCAGACGGATTGTCTTGACGGTTCAAAATACCGCCGAAAATTTTGGGGTGCAAAGTTTTTACTCGTCCGCCCAAAATCGACGGATAGGAAGTGATGTCTTCCACAGCAACGACCGGAATGCCTAGGTTTTTAATAAAATCTTCTGTGCCGCCGGTAGAGTAAATTGTTACGTTTTGTTCGTGCAGTTTTCTCACGATAGGCTCCAAACCGTCTTTAGAAAAGACCGAAATCAGTGCCGATTGGATGGTTTTTGTTGTGCTCATGTAGTAGTGTTGTTTTTCAAAGCGCAAAAGTAGTTTTTTGGAATGATAATCCGTCAGGTCGTTGTAACAATATTTTAAAAATTCGCACCAATGGGCCAATATTTTTTCATTAGGTTTTTCTCGAAATAATCTTGAATTTTACTTCACAAAAATAAAGCGCTATGTTGGTCTATTTTCGATTGCTCAAAGAGAGTTTCAGTTTTGCCATGAATGCGCTGCGCACCAATAAACTCCGCACTTTATTATCGTTGCTCGGAGTAACCATCGGGATTTTTTCTATTATCGCTGTTTTAGCTGCTGTGGATTCTTTGGATCGTAAAATCAAAAGCGATTTGAGCACACTCGATAAAAATACGATGTACCTCACCAGTGTTTGTTTTGGCCCGACCGATATTCCGCGATGGAAACTGGAGCAATTTCCGAACGTGAATTACGAAGAGTATCAATATCTAAAGTCGGTGGTGAATCATGCCGACTTTTTTTGCTACCAGTTTTTTGCACCAACGGAAAGCGTGAAATTTGAGTCTAAATCGGTTTCGGATGTGAATACGGTTCCGGTGACTTCGGAATTTGTTGATATCCAGCGCATGGAATTTTCACAAGGCCGGTTTTTCAACGAAGCCGAATCCAATTCCGGAAAACCAGTAATCGTGTTGGGTTTTGAAGTAGCTAAAAGTTTGTTCGACCAAAGCGATCCAATCGGTAAAACCGTTCGTATTTATGGCCAACGATTTACGGTGATTGGCGTGACTAAAAAGAAAGGCGATTCTAGTATTGAAATTGGCGGCGGCGATGACACTTCCGCTTTTCTACCGAGCAATTTCGTTCGCAGGCTCTACGGCGAAAAGAACGATTCGATGCTTCCGGTAATCATCATCAAACCAGAAAAAGGCACTGATATCGACGAGCTGAAAGCCCAGATTGCCCAAAAACTCCGTAATTTCCGCGGTGTGAAATCAGACCAGATTGATAATTTCTTCATCAATATCTTGTCAGGTTTTACCGATATGATTGACAATTTAGTAGGTCAAATGAATGTCATCGGTTGGATTATCAGCGGTTTTTCACTGCTGGTGGGCGGCTTCGGGATTGCCAACATCATGTTCGTTTCGGTGAAAGAACGCACCAACTTAATCGGAATTCAGAAATCGCTTGGAGCCAAGAACAAATTCATTCTTTTCCAGTTTCTGTTCGAGTCTGTAATACTTTCAGTGATTGGTGGAATTGTCGGATTGCTTTTGGTCTGGATTATTTCGCTGGTCTTAACCCACGCGCTGGAATTCGAATTCGTTTTGGGTTTCTGGAATGTGGTTTTGGGAACCAGTCTTTCGGCTTTTATCGGATTGTTGTCTGGCGTGCTTCCGGCGATTTCGGCTTCTAGGTTGGATCCGGTGGAGGCGATCAGGACGGGGATGTGATTTTTAATAAGCATATTATATTTGAGCGCAGCAATTAATCTACTGGACTTTTTAGGTTGCTAGAGGCTATGGCTCTTTAAATATGGCCATCTGGTATAAGTTCTCTCTTTCTATGTTTTTGACAATCAATGTAATGCTGCCATCGCTATCCATTGTATAAGGGCCAGTTCCAGTAGGTGTATAGGTGTTCGGATAGCGATAAACATCTTGATAATCAATTTCAGGGATATTTTCATATTCATTAGCTGCTGACTCAGTTTCGTCATCCGGGTTTTTAAGTTTTTTTATTCTGATTTTGAAATGAGTGCCTTGGTTTGCCCCAGGCATTATAGCAGTCAGATTGTTTAAGTTTATTTTGTAGGCGCCATAGGGTCGTGTGCCTTCGGGATCTGTGTATCCGAATAAAACTTGAGCATAATGTGTTTCAGTCGGGGGATTAACATTTGTGTTATTCGCTATAACAATACTTCTGATTTCTTCATTATAGCTTTTTACCCGTTTTTCCACACCATCTGAATACAATTTATAAACCCACCAATTCGGTCTTTTTTGACCTTCTCTATTGAATAAATTGGTTAATCTGTTATCGAAGCCTGAAGCCCTGTTGTCTGGGTCTACCTGCCAACTAGATTTGCTTGCGTGATCAACTCCTGCCTGTTCGAGTCCTCCCAAATAGTATGCTTGAATTGCCGGATTATGTCGATAACTCTCCCCAACAATTTCATTGATGTCGATCGACTTTATGTTCAATTTCTTGTATTTTGGATTGTTCATAAAATTATCGCGTATAAAAGACACGTGCTCGCGGAGGTGTGTGATGGCATTACTATCCAGAATATAGTCTAGCTCGTGCCAAGTGACAACATTGACTTCCAGTGGTTCCGGATTTCCATTTTGATCTTTATGATTCAAACAATAGTCAAAAAATTCCCTAAAATGCGTTTCATTGAATATAGCAAAACTGGGTCCGGCGCATTCTGCATCAGGATGAGTATTTTTGAAATCTTTGAATTTGTTATAAAACATTGCGTAGGTCTTAAAGAAATTTTGCTTTTTCTGTTCTGGCCAATATTTCAGATTTTCTCCACCAATGATATGCCATTTGTCAGGTTCTACAGCTAAGTTGGTATCTGTAGTTGTATCTTTTGACTCCCAAAATTCGTAATAATCCGGCTCATTCCAACATTCCCAGATTATGCCGGGCTTGTATGAATGTCCATGGGCGTCCGGCTCATTTCCCCATGCGAACCATTTGTTCAAAAGATTATTGTACATAGTTTGGGAGTAATTGTCTTGGCCGGGGATAATAGTGGTAGGAACTTCTTTATAAGGACTGTAGTCTCCACAATCGTAGGTTACTGGCACACCATTTTCAATAACGGTGTTGAGAACATAGCAGTGTTTGCAATCTTGTTCAAGTGCGTCTGGTTGCGGATTACCACCGACTGGCCAATTTGGAAATTCATTTTCGTAACGAAACCCACCTGAATCCGCTGTAGAATTCCAGCATCTGGTAGCCCAACTGTCGGAAAGAACCATATGAACACGACCAGATACCGATTCTACGCTTCCGTTCATGGTTCTGGTCAAGTCATAGGCGAGTTGGTATTTTTGTGGCCGGCCCTGACGGAATAATTTAGGCTTTAAGGGAATGATTTTATTCTCAACGTCTTCTATCGGATAGGTGTTGTAAAGATTCGGATTAGTCTCCTTTGCTTCCTCCCAATTGCTCAATCCGTGCAGAAGCCCCGATAAAGACTTAGCGGCAACCGTCTCATTGAAATCAATAAAAACATTATCCAAATAAGGAGTAGTAGGGCAGGCCGGCGTGGAGGTTACGGGGGTCGTATTATACCCTTGCAATTTAATCTTGTTATTTGATTGAAGGATTATTTTAGAACCCTGTGAAAGATTAATCTTCTTGACATATACTTCCGGAAGATTTTGTGTGACTACTTTATCCGCGCGAATGGTTTTATAGTAATCATCTTCGTGAGCCGAGTTGTAGATTGTGTTTGGAAAGTTCCAAGTGGCGCAATCGTTCCAATAACCATCCTGAACCGCGACGTTGTTGTGTATGGTTTGCGCTTTGGCCCAACTTGTCAAGAGCAAAAGCAACAGAGAAAATCTGGTTTTCATGGCTTTTATCTTTTTTGAAGTGGCATTTGGCTTTTTAACTCTTCTACTTCTTTCTGAAGTTCTTTGATGGCTTCGACCAGGGCCGGAACCAATTTGGCGTAGTCAATCGATTTTGATTTCATCTCGTCGTCTGCCGTATAGACTACTTCAGGATAGACTTTCTCTACTTCTTGTGCAATCAACCCGATATCGGTGCCGGATTTGAATTTCTTGTCAGGGAATTCGTCGCGACGCCAATGATAGGTGTGTCCTTTCAGTTTGGAAATTTTCTCCAATGAATTTTCTAAGGGTTTGATGTTCTTTTTAAAGCGAATGTCTGAAGGGCCTTGAATGGCCAAGGCAGTAATACTTCCATTAACGTCTAATTCTGTGGCCGGATTGTAGTTATTGTTGATTCCGATTTTCCCGTTCCCTTTTATAAAAAGCCGCCCCTGATTTTCGGTACCATCAAAGATTACCAGTCCTCCAGCAGTTGGATTTGGGGTCGTCGCCCCATTCAAAAGCCCTTCACTGCTGATAAAGTAATTGTGGCCTCCATTGGCTCTGAGTCCTAATTGCGCTCGTTCTTTTTCTATGCCATCACACATCACATCCAAGTCCGCCATTGGATCATAGTTATTGTTTCCGATTCCAATCTTACCTTCAGAAGAAATGAAAAGCCTTGATTTACTTACTTCCCCATCCCATATCATAAATGAATTCGGCTTATTTGGCCCGTCACAATTGTTACCACTAGAACATGTGCCGTTAGAGCTTAAAAAGTATTTGTGTCCGCCATATGTTCCCAGAGCGATTTGTGCTCTAGAGCTAAATTGCCCGTCGTTCCAAATGTCAAGATTTGTAGTTGGACTTTCAATTCCACCAATGCCTACATGTCCGAAAGGATTGATTATAAATCTATTAGCTCCGTAGTCATTGCCATTGAAAGCGCTATTGTCCCAAAGCATAAATGACCCAGCCGTATTGGCATTCTCAGTGCCCAAGCTGGCAATAGCCCAATCGTGACCTGCTTTTGAAACGCCATTTCTCGAATAATTTCTCAACCCTATTTCTGTACTGTGGCTATCTTTGCTGACAATATCCAACGTGGCCAGAGGGAAAGTAGTCCCGATACCTACCCTGGAGCCTCTTTCTTTACCGGCAACATTTCCGCAATTGTCTTGAAAGTCTTCGTAAAAAACAAAAGTGTTGAAATCACTATAACCATTAGGGTCACTGCCAGGACGAATATCGTTCATCGAACTACCCCCATTGATTTGTAATTGAACGCACGGAATGATATCGGTCGGGTTATCCCCAATTTTCACCTGAGCGGATACTCGGACAATTCCTAAGATTGCGGCTAAAAATAAAATCGTTTTTTTCATGGTGTATGTGTTTTAGTTAGAGCTACTTTTTGAGAGACTCTTTGGTTTATAGTTGATCAAAGCAAGTTTAATTTTGAATGATAATTTTTTTGCCGGCAAACAAATCGGAGTGATTGGCATCTTTGAAAGACAAGTGGTATACTCCGGAAGCCAGTTGTGAGGTGTCAACAGTGTTACTATTGTGACCCGGTTCAACTAGCAAGGGCTGCGTCAAAACGACTTTTCCTAGTAAGTCATATAAATAAACATTGGCAATCCCCGTGTAGTCAATAAGGTAATTTAAAGTCAAGCAACATGATTTGATGGGATTGGGATATACCTTGACATAAAAAAGAGTATTATCTGAATTGTTTTTTGCATTGACAATGCTGTTAGTATTTGTGTCCTCAAATGTTAAATTTGGCACAAAACTTCCTTTTTTTCCGATAGCCAAAGCGGTGTAACCCGGGCCCACTTCACAAGAAATAATCCCGTTTTGAGGGGATGCATCGCACAAACATTCCCATCGGTTGTTTTTCCAGCCTGCCAATCTTAAATCAGGATTGTCAGAGTTTTCAAGCGTATTTACTTTAACTATAATGCTTCCCTCAGTATTTGTGGACCGCCAATCCCAGAACCCTGGGCTCCGGATGCTACTTAGTCCGTATAAACTATTAATGTCGTGGATGCCCTCTTCTGGGGGAGTTAAGTCCTCAAAAGGCTGCATTCCGTTAAGTTCCAATAATTCATTTGAAAGCCAAGCGACAGTAACACTTTCACCATCAATTTCTTTGTCCGTTTCCAGAAAATTCCTTCCGAAAGGATCTCCAATTGGAAAAACATGTTTATTGAAAGGAAACTTTGCATAATGTTTCACGTAACCTTTGACCCATTTACTTGGCTCGCTCTCCAGTTTGATTACTTCTCCCTCAAAAATAAAACTAGCGTTTCTGTAATTTGAATAAGTGCCAAAGTCTAATCCAAGCGAGGTTCGCCAGCCGTAATCAGAAACGACTGTTTTGAGGTCGAGACGGTCGAAGTTTACCATTTCTGAGTCGTCAAACACTCTATTTTGTGCTGAAAGATTGTAATAAGAAATAATGGTAATAAATAAGTAGAGTATTTTTTTCATGGCGGTAACGAATTGATTGTGCATTTGTTGAAACTAAAGGTAGGAATTGTTTTAACAATAATTTATGTTTTTTTTTTTTTAACAGCAAAAAAAACTCGGGACAATTCCCGAGCTTCTGTTTATGAGCTTTGTGGCTATGTATGTTTATCTCACTTCCTCATTCAAAATCAAATCAAGATATAAGTTGATTTTGTCTTTGAGCTCTTTTCTTGGCGTAATGAAATCCAAGAAACCGTGTTCTAAAACGAATTCTGCGGTCTGGAAACCTTCGGGCAAATCTTTCCCGGTAGTATCTTTTACAACCCTTGGCCCTGCGAAACCGATTAGTGCTCCGGGTTCTGAAATATTCACGTCGCCCAACATGGCGTAAGAAGCGGTGGTTCCTCCGGTGGTCGGGTCAGTGCAAAGAGAAATATAAGGGATTTTGGCTTCGGCCAATTGCGCCAATTTTGCTGAGGTTTTAGCTAATTGCATTAGCGAATACGCCGCTTCCATCATACGTGCGCCGCCCGATTTGGAAATCATCAAAAACGGAATTTTGTGTTTGATCGAGTAATCAATTCCGCGCGCAATTTTCTCACCCACCACAGCACCCATCGATCCGCCAATGAACGCGAAATCCATACAGCAGATGACGATATCTTTTCCTTTGGATTTTCCTACAGCCGTGCGCACAGCGTCTTTGAGTTTGGTTTTTTCCATAACCTCTTTCAAACGATCGGAGTACTTTTTTGTATCGACAAAACCGAGCGGATCTTTAGAGGTCATTTTGGCGTCGAGTTCCTTGAATTCGTTGTTGTCGAATAAAATCTGGAAATACTCTGCGCTTCCGATCCTAACGTGGAAGTCGTCTTCCGGGCTCACCCAAAGGTTGCGCTCGAGTTCGTCGGCATCTACAATTTTCCCGGTGGGCGATTTATACCAAAGTCCTTTCGGAACGTCTTTTTTGTCTTCGGTTGCGGTGGTAATCCCTTTTTCTGTTCTTTTAAACCAAGCCATGTTTTTTAATTAACAATTAATAAATAATAATTAATAATTATAGGGTGTTGACGTTATTCAAATCGGCGAACGCTTGCTCCAATCTTTTGTTGAAAGTCATTTCTCCTTCGCGTACCCATTTTCTCGGATCGTAATGTTTTTTGTTTGGCGCATCTGGGCCTTCAGGATTTCCAATCTGCGTTTTAAGGTATTCGATGTTATTGATCATATAATCGCGGATGCCTTCAGTGAAAGCAAACTGCAAATCGGTATCGATGTTCATTTTGATGACGCCATAACTGATCGCTTCACGGATTTCTTCTAAAGTAGAACCCGAACCGCCATGGAAAACAAAATCCACCGGATTGTGCTCGGTATTGAATTTTTGTTGCACGAAATCCTGCGAATTTTTCAAGATTTTAGGCGTCAGTTTTACGTTGCCCGGTTTGTATACACCGTGAACATTTCCGAAAGCTGCCGCAATGGTGAATCTTGGCGAAACTTTCATCAACTCTTCGTAGGCGTAGGCCACTTCTTCAGGTTGGGTGTAAAGTTTTGAGCTGTCTACATCTGAATTGTCCACACCGTCTTCCTCGCCACCGGTAATCCCGAGCTCGATTTCTAGGGTCATGCCCATTTTGCTCATGCGCTGCAAGTATTCTTTACAGATTTCGATATTTTCGTGGATAGGCTCTTCAGACAAATCAATCATGTGTGAGCTGTAGAGCGGTTTTCCGGTTTCGGCAAAATGTTTCTCACTGGCTTCCAACAATCCGTCCAACCAAGGCAATAATTTTTTAGCACAGTGGTCGGTGTGTAAGATTACCGTGGCGCCATAAGCCTCAGCCAAAGTGTGGATGTGTTTCGCACCAGCGATTCCACCGGCAATAGCTGCTTTTTCATTGGTGTTAGGCAATCCTTTTCCTGCATTGAACGCTGCTCCACCGTTAGAAAACTGTATAATTACCGGTGCTTTGAGTTTGGCGGCAGTTTCTAAAACGCCATTAATCGTGCTGGATCCGGTAACATTTACTGCTGGAAGCGCGAATCCTTTTTCTTTGGCATAACGGAAAATTTCCTGAACTGCATCGCCGGTTGCTACGCCTGGTTTAATATTGTGAGCCATGATTGTGTGTTTAAAATTTAAGTGTACAAAAATAAGAATTAAAGTAGTTGGCTAATATGAATTCGAGTTTTTTTTAAGCGCAAGTCCGAAAGGCGATGCTAACTTTAGAATGGGTAATTGATTCCGATGTTCAGCACCGAATGTCCGAAATTGTAGTCTCGGAACCATTTCTTGTTGCCTTCATCCGACGGATTATAAGTCTTGAAACCGAAGTCAAATCGGAACACAAAAAAACTAAAATCGTAGCGCAAACCGAAGCCCGATCCGACCGCAGTATCGCCCAGAGATTTGATTCCGCTGAAGACGGCTTTTTCATCCTCGATATTGTCGAAAATATTCCAAATATTGCCCGTATCGATAAACAAAGCACCATTGAATTTTGCAAAAAAGTTGAAGCGAAACTCAGCACTGGTCGCAATTTTAAAATTGGCTTCGTTGAAATCATTGAGCGCCGAAGTTCTTCCCGGGCCTAACGAATAAGATTGCCAAGCTCTATTATCGTTGGATCCGCCGGCAAAATAGCTTCGTGAGAAAGGCACGCTTTCTGAATTTCCGTACGGCACCGCCAAACCGACAAAGCTTCGGAAAGCCAGTACTTTTCCGCGTTTGAAATCCCAATGTTTAATATATTCCACTTCGCCTTTGATGTATTGTGAATAAGCGACTTCAAAAATCGTTTGGTTGACACCTTGGGTTCCGGTTTGTTTAGACAAGTTCGCCAGCAGCGACAGAAAATTTCCTGCCGATTCTAATTTCGAGCGGAACATGTGAAAATTCTCGTGGTAAATATCGCGTTTGGTCGATTTAGAAACTGAAAAACTGCTGGCAAAAATTAAGTTGTTCTCAGTGAGTCTGGCCGCACGTTCCAGAATACTGCTTATGGATTTGGCATCTTCGGTTGTCGGGGAAATCACATTCGAATTGACATCTTCAATAAAAGCTTCCACACCGTTTGGAATCAAAAGTTCACCTCCGGAGAAATAGGCCGGGTTCGCATTGTACTTTATTGCCAAATTATTCAGTGCCAAAAACGAAGATTGGTACACATTGAAATAATTGTTCGGGTTGATGTTCTTCACGTATTGCACATTGAACAAATCAAAACGGAACGAAGTCTGTCGGTTCAAATTCCAGTTGTAGGTAAGCGCACCGGTGAAATTTTCCTTGTCGAGCCCAATGTTGCGCTGTTTGGAGAAACCCATCGTGAGCGCCGTAGAAGGAATCATGCTTTTGGGAATGATCTTATCGGTATTGAAGAACATGAAAATTCGAGGGAAATTGAGCTTCATGTCGACTCCATAATCCGAAACATTGAAGAACCGATCGTCCGGATTGGCCAAATCTTTAGACGAACCGATGTTGCCGCGAGTTGCAATTTCAAAAGTTTCTGCGCCGTTGAAAATGTTCTTGATCCCGAAGGAAAGACTACCGGAAATACCAAAATCCTGGATGTTCGAGTGCGTAAAATCAATCCCGTAACCGAAGCTGTATTTCTCTTTTTGCGTCAGATAAATATCGGCAATCAATGAGCCGGTCAAGGTGTCGTTCGGATTTAACCGATAGCGAATCGTCGGGTAATTGAATACTTTCAAATTGGTCAGATAACGCGTGGAAAGATTAGTGCGCAAGTCTGAAAAGTAACTGCCCTGATTGATGAAAACTGCATTGGTAATGGCTTTAGGCTTGTATTTGAGTTTGCCTTTACTATAAAGATTGAAATTAGAATAAGTGGTTTTCTTCTCGGAAACCGATGAAGTGTCTTTGGCGTTGTAATCAGTGTAGATATTCACCTCGCTGATTTTGTAGAGTTGAAAAGGTTCGGTTTTAATAGAATCGCCGACACTGTAGGAATAATTGTCAATCTTGATGTTGACGTTGGTTTTGTAATTTCCGTTCAAGGTATCGATAGCATAATTCACATAAGTAGGCTGGAAAAAAAACGCGCCGTTGTTTCTGAAATGCGTTGTGATGCGGTTTTTCTCGTTATCGAAATCAGCGATATTGTATTGTCTGGCGGGTTTGAGAAACGAATTAGCTTGTTGGGTTTTATACAGCGAATCCAGTGCTGGCGATAGAATTGTAGTGCGAATTGTATCGAGTATGTAAGGCTTTCCGGTGGTGATATTGTATTTGATTTTAGCTTTTTGGATGGAAGTAGAATCGACTTCGTAATTGGCTTTGACATTAAAATAACCTTGGTTGAAATAATGGCTTTTGAGTCGCTGTTTGGATTTTTCGGTGCTTTTCAAATCGAGAATTACCGGTGGCTCGCCGGTAGTTTTCAAAAATTCGTGAATGCCCGCATACCAAAACGAATTGCCTAACCGGTTGACTTGTTTTGCAGAAAGCCACTTGGATTGGTGTGCATATTTGGCCGGATCTTTAATGAATTTCGATTTGTAGATGGAATCATGGTTGAGTTTGGCCAGATTGTATAAATGCAAGCGCAAGTGAAAGCCGCCAATAGACGTGTTGGGTTTCTGATATACCAGAGCAGTGATATTCTCAGCGTTGACTTTCTTATCGTTGACGATAATCTCGGATTTGGTCAGCAGCCTTTTTTTCTTAGGCACCCTTTTGAGCGTATTACAGGCAGCGAGAAAGATTCCTATTAGAAGAAATAATGATATTTTTGTCCAAGGGTTTCTCAAGGGTGCTCTACAATTTAATTTCAAAAGTACATTTTTTCTATGGTTAGCAAAAACCAAATCAAGGTAATCGCGAGTTTGCAGCAAAAAAAATACAGGGCCTTGCACCAAATGTTCGTCGCCGAAGGGCAGAAAGTGATTCAGGAACTGATCGATGCCGATTTTGAGCTGGTACAACTGCTAGTCACCGAAGCTATTTTCGAATCGGTTGTCTCTGATAAAAAAACTTTGTTGACCGCTGCGGAACTTCAGAAAATCAGTGCTTTGAATGCCGCGAATAATTGTTTGGCGGTTTTTAAAATTCCAGAGCCCAAACCCATAATTGAAAAAGGGCTGATGCTTGCGCTTGACGACGTTCGCGATCCGGGCAATCTCGGTACAATTCTCAGAATTTGCGATTGGTACGGTATTACGCAATTAATTTGTTCTGAACAAACCGTCGATCTTTACAATCCGAAAGTAGTGCAAGCCACAATGGGCTCGATTGCCCGAATGCATGTGCATTATCTCGACTTAGAAGATTTTTTGAACCAAACCCAACTTCCGGTATACGGCACCTTCATGGACGGCAAAAACATTTATAAAGCAACTTTGCCTGAAGAGGCCATAATTGTTTTAGGCAACGAGGCCAATGGGATTAGCCAATCGATTAGAAAAATAACCAAAAATAAAATTGCGATTCCTCGTTTTGGCTCACAAACCGAAAGTCTCAACGTGGCTTCTGCTGCCGCGATTGTAGTGAGTGAATTCCGTCGCGGATTTAGTGGAAAGTAAAATTGATAAACACCGCCCGAGTTTTCATAGAATTTACATTGCCGGTCCATGGGCTGTTGGGGTCTTTGTCGCGCACGAGTTCATCACCCATACCAAAAACACCGCGAATCGAAGGAGAAAACTTGAAGTATTCTAGATACAAATCAATACCGAAACCAATTTCATAATTTTTGGTCCATTCCTTCACCCGGAATTTTTGCTCAGAATTGTCGCTGTTCGAGGTTTCATTGCTGCCAAGGTTTTTACTCATGGAAAGCCCGCCCACCAAATAAGGGCGAATATTTCCTGTTCTTTGTGAAGAAAATTTCAAAAGCAGCGGCAAATGAATGTAGGTGGCGTTTACTTCTCTGTCGCGGTCAATCGGACGAACTTGTGTGGTGTAAGTCAGGTTGCGTTGGGTATAATATAAACCGGGTTCAAAACGCAGGTCGATATATTCCATCAGTTTCAAATTGCCGACCAAACCCACATTAAAACCAGTAGTTCTGTCGACGTTGATATCCGGACCGTTTTTCTTGTAGTCGAATTTGTAGTCATAAGAGTTAAATCCAAGAAAATAGCCCCAATGGACGCGCTGCTTGTCAAAATTCTCCAAGTGAATAATCGGGTCTTTGCCAAATATCTTCCGACCATGTTGCGCCTGAGTGCAAAATGCAGAAAGCAAAAGAAACAAAGCCAGCAGTTTTTTCATCCTTGTATTATTTTTTCGAAGCGGTATAAATCGTTGCTACGCCAAAAGTTTGCGCCTCGCTCCGAGCTTCTATAAACCCATTTTTGTGCAAAATATTGTTGAGTGCCTCGCCAAAAGGAAATGCCGCTGCCGATTCAGACAAGTAGCCGTAAGCCGAATTATCTTTAGAAAATAATTTGCCAATGAGCGGAAGAATGTACTTGGTATAAAAAACGTAACCCTGCTTGAAAGGCGTTTTGGTCGGGTTGGAAGTTTCCAGAATGACGAAAATCCCGCCGGGTTTCAACACCCGTAAAATTTCGGTCAGGCCGCGATCTAGATGTTCAAAATTTCGAATGCCGAAAGCCACGGTAATCGCATCAAAAGTGTTGTCCTGAAAAGGCATCGCTTCGGAATCGGCGAGCATCATTTCGATTTTTTCCGACAACTGCTTGTGCGCGATTTTCTGTTTGCCTACTTCGAGCATTCCGGCTGAAATGTCCAAACCAATGATTTTCTCAGCCTTAGTTTTTTCGGCCATCAGGATTGCCAAATCACCGGTTCCGGTAGCAATATCGAGTACTGTTTTCGGGTTTTGATCGGCCACCAGCTGAATCACTTTCTGGCGCCATTTCATGTCTATGCCAAACGAAATCACGCGGTTCAGTCCGTCGTAATTGCCCGAAATATTGTCGAACATTTGGGCCACTTGCTCTTTTTTACTGAGTGTGGATGATTTATATGGCGTAATCTTTTCAGACATAAATACTAGGTTGAAAAGCCGATAGAGGTGGCTTAGCTGCGGCAAATATACTATAAACTGAAGAATCTGGAAACTTTAATCGCTGCCGGAGTTTTTAAATCCGAAGGTAGGTCTCGAATGTGAAATCATATTGGTGTTTTTCGTCTTTCGGATGGTACTTGGAGGCAATAAGTTTCCAATGCTTCAAATCAACCTCGGGGAAAAAAGTATCCGCCGGTAAACTAGCGTGGACTTTGGTGAGTTCAATCGCGTCTGCTTCAGGCAAAGCCAGTTGGTAAATTTCCCCGCCGCCAATTACGTAAGTGTCTTCATTTTCAGGAACCATTGCTAAGGCTTCGGCTAAACTAGCAACTACAAAGCAACCTTCAGGAACGAGGTAATCTTTTTGTCGCGTAATGATAATGTGTGTGCGGTTGGGCAATGGTTTGGGGAAACTCTCAAAAGTTTTTCGTCCCATGATGATGTAGTGGCCCGTGGTGAGTTGCTTGAAACGTTTGAAGTCGTCCGGTAAATGCCACAGCAATTCATTGTTTTTGCCCAAGGCAAGGTTCTCGGCTACGGCCGCAATCAGGATAATCATTACGGATTCTGGATTTTAGATTTTAAAGCTTCGATACGCTGTTGTTGCTTCTCGACCAAGCGCGCAATTTGTTCGTGTTCCCATTCTTTGTTCATGAATCGGTCGGTAATGAAAACCTTAATGAAATGTAGCACAAACAAGAAAACCCATAAGGTCACTACCCAAATATACCAGTGGTTTGGCAATCCGTAACCCAAATAAATATTGGAAATAAACAGAAACAAACTACCAATAATCAACAATACAAAATGAAAATATACCCGCTTTTTCTGGCGCAATCTGCGTCGGGCGTTTTCGTATAGTTCTTGTTGCTCTTTATCCATAAATTGATTTTCTAGGAAGAATAATATTGGGGTTAAGCCACACAAATTTACATTTTAATATCAAACTTTAGCACAGTTTTTTTACCTTTAAACCACAAAATCGATACGATGCGTTACTCCTTTATCGGGCTGCTTCTCATTACTTTGAATGTGTGGGCTCAAGACACCAAATTGCCTGCACCGATGATTGCAATCGATTCGCTCTACCGCGAAGACCAATTTTATTTCACCTTTACCTATAATACGCTAGCTAATGCACCGGCTGGGGTTTCTCAGAAGAAATTCTCCTCGGGTTTCAAACTTGGTTTTTTGCGGGATTTTCCTATTAACAAGCAGCGCAACAAAGCGATTGCTCCGGGTCTGGGTTTGTCTTACAACAAATATTTCCAAAATCTGTTCATTACCGAGGTCAATGGCGATCCTTTTTACAGCACGACTGCGCTGGGTGGCAGCTATTCCAAAAATAAGTTTGAACAGGTTTTCATAGATTTTCCTATTGAGTTCCGTTGGCGTACTTCGGGCCCGGAAAGTCATAAGTTTTGGCGCGTTTATACTGGTTTGCAATTCAGTTATTTGCTATTCAACAAATCGGTTTATGAAGATGATTTGTATCGGGTAAGAATCTACAACAACAAAGATTTCAATAAATTTCAAGCCGGAGCATATTTGGCTGCCGGACACAACAGTTGGAATGTCTATGCCTATTACGGAATTCTACCGATTTTCAAATCTTCGGCGAAAGTAGAAGACCAGAGCATCAAACTGCGCGCTTTGCACTTTGGGCTGATGTTCTACATTTTATAACCAAAATACCCATAATGCCAATTGCGGAACAAAACCTATGGCATAGCCAATTGCGAGTTCGATTCCGCTGTGGGCTTTCATCTGCAACCGCGAAGAACCCACCAAACCGCTAACGATAAACAATCCGGAAATTTCCAACAAGGCATGATCAAAATGGTGGATACTCATACCAATAACAAATGCGGTAAGTGCGCTAATTCCAATCATGTGAAGGCTGGCTTTGAATTTTAAAAACACTAGTAAAAGCGCCAAGGTTGTGCTCATCATTCCGCCCAGAAAGAAGTAAAACAATTCCGGAACGTTATCGGTGGTGAAACTCCGCGAGAGTAAAATGCCAACCAAAACCAATTGAATTAACAAAGGAATTTTTCGCTGGTTGATATCGGGAAGCATCATCGAATCTGCTTTGCCGGTAATTTTCAGAAAATAGAGCAGGGTAATGGGCAGCAAAATCGTAATCAGCACCACTTGCGCCAGAATCAGGAACTTAGCCAAACCAGCGAAGCCATTGTCGTAACCGAACAGATAAAGTAAAGTCCCAAAAAGCGGAATCAATATCGGATGGAACAAATACGAAAAAAGCGGCAGGATTTTTTTGAGCGCCATCAGTTGGGTTACATTTTTTTGCGGAGCCGCGCCACCGGAATATCAAGCTGTTCGCGGTATTTGGCAATTGTGCGTCGGGCAATCGGATAACCTTTTTCCTTGAGTAGTTCGGCGAGTTGATCGTCTGGATAAGGTTTGTGTTTGTCTTCTTCTTCCAGAATATTTTTGAGGATTTTCTTGATTTCCAAAGTCGAAACATCTTCGCCCTGATCGTTTTTCATCGCTTCAGAGAAAAATTCTTTGATGAGTTTGGTTCCGTAAGGCGTTTCGACATATTTGCTGTTGGCTACCCGCGAAATCGTAGAAATATCCAAGCCCACACGGTCAGCAATGTCTTTAAGAATCATCGGGCGCAGTTTGGTTTCTTCACCATCGAGGAAATATTCCCTTTGGTACTCCATGATTGCAGTCATAGTCACCAGCAGCGTTTCTTGTCGTTGGCGGATGGCGTCGATAAACCATTTGGCCGCATCGAGTTTTTGCTTGATGAATTGTACCGCATCTTTCTGCGCCGCCGATTTTTCTTTGGACACTTTGTAAGTCTGCAACATTTCCTGATAGTCGCGCGAAACGTGAAGGGTTGGGGCATTTCGGCCGTTCAAGGTCAATTCTAATTCACCGTCGACAATCCGAATGGTGAAATCGGGAACCACATTCTCGGTAATGCGCGAATTCCCGGAAAAAGAACCGCCGGGTTTAGGGTTCAGTTTCTCTATTTCGTGAACTGCTTTCTTGAGCTGTTCGTTGGAAACATTGAATTTCTGTTGCAGTTTTTCGTAATGCTTTTTGGTAAAGGCGTCGAATTGGTGTTCGATGATGTCGGTTGCCAAGGCCACATATTCCGAAGGAGTTTTGTGCTTGAGTTGCAAGAGCAAACATTCCTGCAAATCGCGCGCGCCCACACCAGCCGGTTCTAGTTCGTGAATGATGTGCAAGATTCTTTCGACAGTTTTCTCATCGGTGTAGATGGCCTGAGTAAATGCCATATCGTCTACAATATCGGCAATGCTGCGCCGGATATAGCCCGTGTCGTCAATACTGCCCACAAGGAACTCGGCAATTTCGCGGTCTTCTTCACTGAGCATAAAAGTGTTCAGTTGATTGATTAAATCTTGGTGAAAACTCACCGGCGAAGCCAGCGGAGATTCACGGCGTTCTTCGTCGCTATAGTTGTTGGTTTGGGTTTTATAATCGGGTGTTTCGTCGTTGCTGAGGTATTCATCGATGTTGATGTCTTCGGCTTCGATGGTTTCATTGTCATCAAAATCATCGAATTCGTCTTCATTGTCAAATTCGTCTTTCTCGTAGTTTTCGTCTTCCTCTTTTCCGGCTTCGAGTGCTGGGTTTTCGTTCATTTCCTCTTTCAGACGTTGCTCAAAAGCCTGCGTTGGCAACTGGATCAGCTTCATGAGCTGGATTTGTTGCGGGGAGAGTTTTTGGGAAAGTTTGAGGTTGAGGGATTGCTTGAGCATTTCGTATTTTAATTTGATGGTCAAATTTACAAAGACTTCTTTTGTCTTGATACAAAAGAAGCAAAAAATCAAGGCTCGCATAAAAACAGGCTAAAAATTAAATTGGAAAGCTAAACCAGCTTAACTCACCTTCGGCTCAAACAGAACCTGGTTTTTAACGCTCTCCAATTTAATTTTTTTAACGCCTGTTTTTATGAAGGCCGAAAAGCGGAATGCCATTTTAGCTTTTGGCTCGCCCGCAGCGCCAAAATGATACGCGAAGGGAAAAAATGCCTAGTTAGATAAATCGTCTTCGCGTTTGGCCTTCATAAAATCAGCGTTAAGAAAATTAAGTCCAAAACCGTTAAGAACGGAAAACTGTTTGAGCCGAAGGCGAGTTTTTTCCGTTTAGGTTTTGGACTTAATTTTTAGCTGATTTTATGCTAGCCTTGATTTTTGCTTCTTTGTATCAAGACAAAGAAGAAGAAGCAGAACAAAAAAGTCCAACGAAGTTGGACTTTTAAAGTATTTCAAAAACGAAGTTTTTAAAACTCCGCATTCATCGGCGTCCTAGGAAACGGAATCACATCCCGAATATTCGTCATTCCAGTGACAAACAAAACCAATCGCTCAAATCCCAACCCAAAACCAGAGTGAACCGCAGACCCAAAGCGGCGCGTATCGAGATACCACCACAATTCTTCTTCATCAATGCCTAAAGCCCGCATTTTTTCTACCAATACATCATAACGCTCTTCTCTTTGCGAACCGCCAACGATTTCTCCGATTCCTGGGAATAATATATCCATTGCCCGTACGGTTTTGCCGTCTTCGTTGAGTCGCATGTAGAAGGCTTTGATATTAGCCGGATAGTCGTATAAAATTACCGGGCATTTGAAATGTTTCTCTACCAAGAAACGCTCATGTTCAGATTGCAAATCTGCGCCCCATTGCTCAATGATGTAGCTGAATTTTTTCTTTTTGTTCGGTGTCGAATCTCTTAAGATATCAATGGCTTCGGTATAAGAAACGCGTTTGAAATCGTTCTCCAACACAAAACGCAATTTCTCCAATAAGGTCATTTCGCTTCTTTCGGCTTGCGGTTTTTGTTTTTCTTCGTCGGCCAATCTGCCTTCGAGAAATTTCAAATCATCGGCACAGTTCTCAACCGCATATTTCACTACGTATTTGATGAAATCCTCAGCCAAATCCATGTTGTCGTCCAAGTCATTGAAAGCTACTTCAGGTTCAATCATCCAAAATTCGGCTAAGTGTCTTGAAGTATTGGAATTCTCCGCGCGGAACGTTGGGCCGAACGTGTAAATCTGTCCTAAAGCCATCGCAAAAGTTTCCCCTTCGAGCTGTCCTGAAACCGTCAGATTGGTGTGTTTTCCGAAGAAATCCTCGCGGTAGTTGATGCTTCCATCTTCGGTTCTCGGTAAATTATCGAGCGGCAACGAAGTCACTTGAAACATTTCCCCAGCGCCTTCTGCATCGGCGCCGGTAATGATCGGCGTGTTCACATACACGAAACCTTTTTCCTGAAAGTAACGGTGCACCGCAAAAGCCAATACCGAACGCACGCGCATGATTGCCCCGAACGCATTGGTACGAACCCTCAAATGCGCATTTTCACGCAGGAATTCCAAAGAGTGTTTCTTGGGTTGCATTGGGAATTTCTCGGCATCAGAATCGCCCAAAATCTCCAGCTTAGAAACTTGGATTTCATATTTCTGCCCTGCACCTTGGCTTTCCACCAAAGCACCAACGACCGAAATCGCCGCGCCGGTCGTAATTCTTTTCAAAGTTTCCTCGGGCGTGTTCTCAAAATCCACCACGCACTGGATATTATTCAAAGTCGAACCGTCATTCAAAGCAATAAATTGGTTGTTGCGGAAGGTACGCACCCAGCCTTTGGCGTTCACTTCAGTAAGGGTTGTGTTGCTCTGCAGTAGGTCTTTAACTTTTGTATGTTTCATATTTTTAGGTTCTAAGGTGCTTTGATTTTTAGGTTCTAAGGCTCTGAGTTTCTATGGTTCTGAGGTTAAAACCGTGCAAATATAATTTTTTTTGTTTTCTCGAAGCTGATCCGGCTATCCGCTATATCTTTTCTGGCTTCGCTGGCGCTGCACCACAAAAGGATGCCGCTGCTATCCGGGCTAGGGCAATCGTCAATCTTTCACGATTCCGTCATCGTGGATTTCTTCTACCTTCAACTTCTTCTTCTCAAAGGTCAATACCAAAGAAGGCAAAACGACCAAATTGGCAAACATCGCGAAAAGCAAAGTACAAGAAATCAATCCGCCCAGGGCAATAGTTCCACTGAAGCTCGACAAAGTGAAAATCGCAAAACCGAAAATCAACACCACCGAAGTATAAAACGTACTGATGCCCGTTTCGCGCAATGCACTGATCACTGATTTCAGCACAACGCCTTTGTTCATAATCAAATCATGACGGTACTTGGCCATAAACTGAATCGCATTATCTACCGAAATCCCGAACGCAATACTGAACACTAATATCGTCGAGGGTTTGAGCGGAATCCCGAAATAACCCATGAGCCCTGATGTAATGCAAAGCGGCAAGACATTGGTAATCACCGAGGCCATTACCATCTTCACCGAACGGAACAAATAGGCCATCAATCCAGCAATCAACAAAATCGCAAAAATCAACGATTCGATGAGGTTTTCCACCAAATACGAAGTGCCTTTTTGGAATACGAGCGCCTTTCCGGTGAGTGTTACCGTATAACGGTCGGCCGGGAAAATCTGCTCGATTTCGGTTTTGAGCTGCTTTTCCACGCGAGCCATTTCCTCGGTGCCGATGTCTTTCATGAAAGTCGTGATTCTCGCGTATTGCCCCGTAGAATCGACGTAGCTTTTCATCAGGTTGTCCTTGGTGTTCTTGGTGGCGTTTTTCGCATACGACAAAATGAACGCTTGTTCCTGAGAAGTCGGCAAATCGTAATATTCCGGGTTTCCGTTGTAAAAAGCCTGCTTGGAATATTTCACCAAGTTCACCACCGAAACCGGTTTAGACAATTCCGGGATTTTCAAAATGGCTTCCTGCAATTCATCCATTCGTTTCATGGTCGAGAGTTTCATCACGCCTTTTTTACGGTGCGTATCGATCATGATTTCTAGTGGCATCACACCGCTGAACTGCTTTTCATAAAAAAGAATATCCTTGAAAAACGAAGCCGATTTAGGCATTTCGCCGATCAAACTACCCGACACTTTCATCTGTGAAACGCCAATTACACTGAACACTAGCAATAGCGCGTACACAACATACACTCTTGTGCGCTTGGTTTTTACGATTTTCTCTACCAAATCCAACAGCGACGAAATATAATTCTTGCTCAAATGGTACAAGTGCTTTTCTTTGGGCATCGGCATGAAACTGTACATGATTGGCACCACCAACAAAGTCAGTAAATACACCGTAATTACGTTAATCGAAGTCACCAAACCGAACTCGAACAACAAATCGTTTCCGGCGATCATGAACGTGGCAAACCCAATTGCTGTGGTCATGTTGGTCATCAGGGTCGAAACCCCGATTTTAGAAATCACCCGTTGTAAAGCCTTAGCTTGATTTTTATGCAGCTTGATTTCCTGCTGGTATTTGTTGATCAGGAAAATGCAATTGGTAATTCCGATAACGATAATCAGCGGCGGAATGATAGCAGTCAAAATGGTAATCCGGTAGTGGAACAATCCGAGCGTCCCGAAAGACCACATTACCCCAAAAATTAAGATAAAAATCGAAATAAACGTCGCGCGCCAAGACCTGAAAAACAAAAAGAAAATCAGTGAAACCACACCGAGTGCCGCGCCAATAAACAAGCCGATTTCGCCTTTCATGTCTTCGGCATTAATCGTCCGGATGTAAGGCATACCGGAAACTTTTAAATCGATGTTATTGGTTTTCTCGAATTGGTCAATGGCCGGAACCAAGGTTTGCAAAATGAATGTTTTTCGCCTTTCGGTGTTGACGATATTTTTCTTCAAATAAATTGCCGACCGAATACTGCCCGACTTTTTATTGAACAGCAAACCCTCGTAAAAAGGCAGGTTGTGGAAAAGCTCGTATTTGATTTTTTGTAGGTAAGCCGCGTCGTGTGTTTGTTTTTTATCAATCAAAGGCACGAGTTGGAATTTTTGCGCGATCGTGTCTTTTTCGAGTTTTTTCAAATCACTCAGCGACACCACTAGCTCTACTTCAGGCGCATTTTTAAGGTCTGTCATCAGCTTATCCCAAGCGGCGAAAGCTTTCGGGTTAAAAACTTGTTGGTCTTGAAAACCAATGACAATCAGATTGCCTTCTTCGCCGAATTTGCCTAAGAAATCTGCGTACTGTTGGTTTACAATGTGTTTTTCGGGCAACAAGTTGGCCTCGGTATAAGTCATGCTCAGGTGGCGCCACTGAAAACCCAAGAACACAGTAATCAACCCAATAGCCACGAGAATGGCAATTCTGTTCTTGAGGATAATCCGGGCGAGTTTTTCCCAAAACCCGACTTTGATAGAGTTTTTCATAAATGCTAAAAGTGGTCGCAAAGGTAAATAAAACCACAGAAAAAAACTTTGATAAACACCACAGATTTATGCGTTTTTTTGGCCATATTAAATTTGGGTTACGCTTTTTTTTGCGGTTATAATTTCTATATTTGGATTCGCATCTTTGCTAGAACAAAAGCCTAAGTATGATTGCACAGATTTATGAGGAACTTTAAGAATTCTATTTTTTATGTTTTAGTCACCGGTGGTTTTTCCGTGATGATTTACCTGATTCTTTCCCAAGGGAAATTACTCGAATCCGGAAGACAGATCATTTCGGTGAATTCGAATAAGTCGCAATGGGCGGAGTTCTTGAGTTCGATGCAACACAACTTGCAACATCCGCTGGCGATTTTATTGGCGCAGATTATCACCATTATTATCGTCGCCAGATTCTTTGGCTGGGTGTTCCGCAAGATTGGACAACCGACGGTTATTGGGGAAATCATTGCCGGTATTGTGCTAGGGCCGTCCTTATTGGGTATGTATTTTCCAGAGTTTTCCAATGTTTTGTTTCCGGTGGCGTCCTTGGGAAATTTGCAGTTTCTAAGCCAAATCGGGTTGATTCTTTTCATGTTCGTCATCGGGATGGAACTCGATTTGAAAGTACTGAAGAACAAAGCCAACGAAGCACTCGTGATCAGCCACGCCAGTATTATCATTCCGTTTGCCCTTGGTATTGGGTTGGCTTATTTTGTTTACTACCGATTTGCTCCTGCGAGTGTAGAGTTTCTTTCTTTCAGTCTTTTTTTGGGCATCGCGATGAGCATCACAGCTTTTCCGGTATTGGCCAGAATTGTTCAGGAACGCGGCATCCACAAAACCCGAATAGGAACGATTGTCATTACTTGCGCAGCGACCGATGATATTACTGCTTGGTGTATTTTGGCTGCGGTTATTGCCATTGTCAAAGCAGGTTCGTTTGTGAGTTCACTCTACATTATCGGGCTTGCCATGGCCTATGTTGCGATTATGATTTTTGTGGTCAAGCCTTTTCTTAAGCGTATAGGCGATTTGTACAGCACCAAAAGCAAACTCAACAAACCTGTGGTCGCTATTTTTTTTCTGACCTTAATTATGTCGGCTTATGCTACTGAGGTTATCGGCATTCACGCGTTGTTCGGCGCTTTCATGACCGGAGCGATTATGCCCGATATTGCTAAATTTCGCGCAATTTTCATTAATAAAGTCGAAGATGTGTCGGTGATTTTGCTCTTGCCGTTGTTCTTTGTGTTTACCGGATTGCGAACTCAAATCGGGCTGATTAATGATCCGTATCTATGGAAAATTACCGGATTTATCATATTAGTAGCCGTCGCCGGAAAATTCTTCGGAAGTGCTATTGCGGCAAAGTTCGTCGGGCAGAGTTGGAAAGATAGCTTGACTATTGGAGCGTTGATGAACACTCGCGGGCTAATGGAACTCGTGGTGCTCAACATCGGTTTTGACCTTGGTGTGCTGACCTCGGAAATTTTCACGATGATGGTGATTATGGCTTTGGTGACTACTTTCATGACAGGTCCGGCGCTCGATTTAATCAATTATGTATTCAAGAGCAAGGATGCTTTCATGGAACACGAAATTCAAAACGGCAACAAATACAAAATCTTGATTTCTTTCGGCAACAATGAAAAAGGGAAATCATTGCTGCGGTTGGCACACAGTCTGACACAAAAACAAAAAGAAAACTCCAGTATTACTGCGATGCATTTGTCATTGAGTGATGAAATGCACGCCTATAATTTAGAGGAACAAGAACGCAAACGCTTCACGCCAATTCTCGAAGAATCAAAAGCTTTGCAGCAGGAAATAACGACGATTTTCAAAGCCACTGTCGATATAGAAACCGATATCGCCGATATGGCCAATCAAGGCGATTACGATTTACTCTTGGTCGGTTTGGGGAAATCGATTTTTGAAGGCACACTACTCGGTAAAGTACTCGGATTTACCACAAGAATTATTAATCCAGACCGTCTGATTGACAAGTTCACCGGTAAAGAAGGTTTGTTCGAGAATTCGCCGTTTGATGAGCGCACCCGTCAGATTATATCGAAAAGCAAAATGCCACTTGGGGTTCTCATAGATAAAGATTTACAACAAGTTCGAAATGTTTTTGTGCCTTTGTTTTTCCCTGAAGATACTTTCTTAATGGACTATTGCCAAAAGCTGATTTACAACAGCAACTCTAAGATTTCAGTACTAGACAGTAACAGTATCATCGGAAACCATTTTGTTTTAGAAAGCGCTTTTAATTCGCTTGAAGACAAATACCCGGACCACATCAGTTTGCTGCAAGACCGCATCATGAAACGCGAATTTCTCGCTAAACAAGACCTGATGATTATTAGTTTGGAGAGCTGGAAAAACCTTGTAGATTCACAAAGCGTTTGGCTCACGAACGTACCGTCGGTATTAATCCTCAAACCCTAATGAATTGGCTTTTGCTGATCATCGCTGGATTCTTTGAAGTCGGATTTGCTACTTGTCTGGGCAAGGCAAAAGAAACTTCAGGAACTATTGCTAACCTTTGGCTGTTTGGATTTTTCGTGTGCCTTAGCATCAGTATGACGCTGCTTTATAAAGTCACGCAAGTGCTGCCCATCGGTACCGCTTATGCCGTCTGGACCGGAATTGGCGCAGTAGGAACGGTTATCGTCGGGGTTTTCGTTTTTAAAGAACCGGCTACTTTCTGGCGAATTTTTTTCTTGAGTACTCTGATTGCTTCGATTATTGGGCTCAAATACGTTTCCAATTAAAATCCTAAATCCCAAACGAAGGAAAGTTTCAGCGCCAAATTGTCTTCAAAGCGCGGCAATTGGTTCGGGCCGTAACGGTAAAATCCGACAATGCCCAATCCGCTATAAATTTGGTTGATTTCAAGTCCAGACTCAAAATAACCTTGGTCTAAGGTTTTGTAAGCAAAAAATTGGTGTTGGGCTTTTTGTTTCATATCGCCCCAAGCCATACGCGTTACCAACACAAAAACCGGTTTTATTTTTCTTGAAAAACGCACCTTTCGAAAAGCGTGTTTGCCTTGTAGGGTTATATATTCGCTGGAGAAAAATTCATTGAAATACATCGTTTCGAAACTATTTTTCCCGGCTATAGTAAAGCGTTGCATTACTTTTTCGTTGGTCAGGCTGTTGGGCGAAGTACTGTATAGATGCGTTAGCGGCACATCGCCAAAAGCAAAACCGGCTTGCAGCAATACAGAAGTTTTCTGCCCATTGATAAACGTTTTTTCATATTCGCTGCGGAAGTCGAACTTGCCAAAATCAAAATCATTCTTAAGCCATTTCGGAACGGTTTGCGTGTACTGAAAAGTGAACCTTGGAAATCTTTTTTTGGCTTCCAGACGGCCGTCTTCAGTTTGCATATAATCGCTGAAAGGGTTCCATTGCAACGAAAATTGTGCAGTAGTCATGTTGAAAACTTCATAATCTCGTCCGTTCACACGATATAAATAATCGAATTTCGGATCGATGCGACTGTAGTTGAGCTGCCCAATACTTTCGGTTTTCGGAATAATCTTCGTTTCGAAATAACCCCGCCAACTGTTATAGCCATAAAAAGTACTGACGTTGATGGGCCGCGGATCGTAGATTTTGAAGACCCTTTTATCTACGGCGAATGAAGTACTACCAATTTCGCGAACATCATCGGTATAAGCACCGCCAATCCAGGTGCCGGAACGATTGCCGATGCGTATGGCTGCACCGAGGTTGTATTTATAGCGTCCGTCTTTCACGCCATAAGCTGTATAGCCATCGATTCTGAAAATATGTGAAAATTTCTCGCTCGTTTTTCCGCCCAAACCCAAGCGAAAACCTTCATAGTTGTTGAAACTTACCAGCGAGCGCAAATCTAGTTCGACAGGCCCGAAAGGCACATAGCCATTGAGTACTTTGCGGCCTACGAAAATGCGTTTCTCTATTTTTTTACTCATTACCAAACTGTCTAGTGCAATATAAGTTCGGGTGCTGCGTGTGTCGAGCGTATCTTTGCGGTATTGGTTCCAGAAGGTATCGTCTTTTTGCGCAGCTTCTTTAGTTACTTCAAGAGACAAGAAAGGATTACGGATTTTGACCGGTTGGTTGTAGTGAATGTCTGAAAAATAGCTTTCTGAAAGCAAGTAAGTGAAATCTGAAGCCACTTTTTTTCTAGAATCGCGCGTGTCATCATCGGCGTCGAGCGGAATGGTTTCGCCCAAAACCCTAATGTCATAGTTGTTTTTTCCTTTGACGATTTTGAAAATTTTGTGAGACGGAAACCAGATTTTCTCAGAGTCGAGATATTCAAATTCATGCGTACCACTTACATCCAGCAGGCCTTTAGAGCGCATCACGGCTTTGGCGATGGCAAAACTTTCCGTGTCAACATAAAGCAAACCTTCGAGTCCGGCGGCCTTTCGGTTGTGTTTGTTTTTGAAGTGAATCACGTAAGTGCGACGCTGCTGAATCGAGACGGTATCTAGGATTTTAAATCGGTATTGATTGAATGTGTGCTTTGAAATTGGGCTTTTGTAGTAGGTTTCAAAAAGCTCGTAATGGCGGTCATACACCGAAAAAGACTGCAAGTTGAAAGCTAGTATTTCGTATATGGGTTTCTTGAAACCAGCCATTTTAGAGCCGAGTACCGTTTCTTTGAAGCCTTTGTCGTTGTATTGAAATTGCGAAATTTTCTCGGTTTGAAACAAATGTTGTTTGGTGATGATTTTCTTGAATTTGTAATCTGAAGAATCGATTTTGGTTTTCTTTCTTCCAAAAGCTTTGCGCACTTCGATGGTATCGATCCGACCGTCGATAGAATCCGGATTTGCGGTAATCAGTAGTTTGTTGTAGGCTTTGAATTCGAAACTTTGTAGTTTTTGCAACGGGTTGTTTCTCGATTTTTTGGCAATCACTTCTCGGATGATTTTCAAAGCGGCATCGCCATGAGCATTGGCACTTCGATCGGAGCGTTCAGTTTCGGGCATTAAGCAAACCGGATAGAATTTTGTGAGTTCGTTGGTAGTAATTTCCAGCGATTGGTAGCCTAAGTAAGCTACTTTGAAACTTGGAGCTTTTGTTGAAGTAGTGATTGAAAATTTTCCGTCTACATCGCAGAGGCTTTGTTTTCCGGCGTAAAAAACTGATGCAAAAGCCAGCGGCGCACCACTCAGGTTGTCTTTGACGATTCCGTTGAGGTGAAATTGGGCCTGGCTCACCAAGCAGCACAACAACAGTAGCCAGCAGAGTTTTTTCATGTAAGATTGAACGGATGAAACGGGTTAAAGATAGGCAAATAAAAAATCCGCCCTGTTATTTAACGTGACGGATTCTTGAATATGATTTCGAAAGAACTTAAACTTTCATAATCTCGGCTTCTTTAATGGCCAGGTGCTCGTCGATTTTTTTAATGAAAGCGTTGGTCAGGTTCTGAATTTCGTCTTCGGCGCTTTTGCAAATATCTTCTGAAGTGCCTTCTTTTTCTAACTTTTTGATATCCGTATTGGCATCTTTTCTAGCATTGCGAATACTGATTTTTGCATCTTCGGCTTCCGCTTTGGCTTGTTTGGTCAAATCGCGGCGGCGTTCTTCGGTTAGTGGCGGAACTGTAATAATAATTACATCGCCGTTGTTCATCGGGTTGAAACCTAAATTGGCGACCATGATGGCCTTTTCAATGGGTTGCAACATGCTTTTCTCATAGGGTTGTATCGTCAGGGTTCTGGCATCGGGAACGTTGATATTCGAGACTTGCGACAGTGGGGTTTGCGATCCGTAATAATCTACAAATACGCTGCCCAACATGGCAGGAGAAGCTTTTCCGGCGCGGATGTTCAGGAATGATTTTTCCAAATGCGCAATCGAACCGTTCATGGATTCTTTGGTGCTGTCTAGGATAAATTCAATTTCTTCAGTCATTTTTATGATTTTAAGATTTTAGGATTTTAAGATTTCAAGACGTCTTACAGTCATGTGATCTTACAGTCTTACAATCCATTTTATTATACATTCACTACAGTTCCGATGTTTTCTCCGTTGCAGATTTTAAGCAAATTGCCGCGTTGGTTCATATCGAAAACTAAAATCGGCAGTTTGTTTTCCTGACTTAAAGTAAAAGCGGTAGTGTCCATTACATTGAGGCCTTTTTTAATTACATCTTCAAAAGAAATGTAATCGAATTTGGTGGCCGTTGGATCTTTCTCCGGATCTGAAGTGTAAACGCCATCTACTCTTGTACCTTTTAGAATCACATCGGCATGTATTTCAATTCCGCGCAAAACCGCCGCTGTATCTGTAGTAAAATACGGGTTTCCGGTTCCGGCTCCGAATATCACGATACGGCCTTTTTCCAAGTGTCTTACTGCGCGTCTTTTGATATAAGGTTCAGCAATCGCTTCAATTTTTAAAGCCGTTTGCAAACGGGTCAACATGCCTTTGTCTTCGAGTGCTCCTTGGAGCGCCATTCCGTTAATTACCGTGGCCAACATCCCCATATAATCGCCTTGAACCCGATCCATACCGTTGCTGGCGCCGGCTACTCCTCTGAAAATATTTCCGCCTCCGATTACAATTGCGATTTCTACACCTTGGTCGTGAATTTGCTTGATTTCGTCTGCGTATTCGGCCAAACGCGCCGGGTCAATTCCGTACTGACGGTCGCCCATGAGTGCTTCGCCGCTTAATTTCAGGAGGATTCTTTTGTATTTCATTTGTCGCATTTACTGTTTTTCAAGGGTCAAATGCTGTCGCTGCGCTCGAGTCATCTGTGTTGTGGTTAAGTGGTGCAAATATAGTCATATTCTTTTTCCGTGAAATATCCGTTCAAAAAAAGATGGCCCGAATTAAAGACATTTTTAACGTGATTCTGATGATATAAATCAGCCCTAAATGACGTTAATATCGCTAACTTTACGCTTTAATTTCAAGCTCATGAAAATTGCTGTCGCACAAGGTTTGGTCAACAGTCATTCCTATTCTAAATACCGCGCTATCGTTTCTGAATTGTTTGATCAGGGCAAGGTTTCAGGCAACATCCAAAGTGAAGATTTGCTCGCCTACACGAACTTGAACCAAGCCCGAATGAACCGTTTAGACAAAAAAATGGTGATTGCGCCAGAGTACATTCAGAAGTTGCTGAATTTGAAGAAGCAATACATTTGGCTAGTGCTCTCCGAAGGTTGGTGTGGCGATGCCGCGCAGCTATTGCCCATTATGAACAAAATGGCCGAATTCAGCCCGAACCTTCATTTAAAGATTGCTTTCCGCGACGAGAATGAAAACTTGATGAATCAGTTCTTGACCAACGGCAGCAGGGCCATTCCCAAACTGATTGTGCTGGACACCGCCACCGAGAAAGTGCTCGGAAGCTGGGGCGCTCGACCCAAAGGCGCTGCAGATTTAATCAAAAGCTACAAACAACAATACGGAGTAATTGATGAAACTGCCAAAAAAGAATTGCAACTATGGTATTTGCACGATCAAGGTTTGAGCACTCAAAGAGAACTCGTCGATCTTATGTTGCACTGCGAACAATTGAATCTTCAAACGCCGTGATTGCTTGGGCATCTCGAACATCGTAATCGCCAATCTTGGTACGGCGCAAAACTGTCAAATGCGCGCCAGACTGCAATGCTTTCCCGAAATCAAAAGCCAGCGAGCGAATGTAAGTGCCTTTGCTGCAAACCACGCGGAAATCCACTTCCGGCAAAGCGATGCGTGTGATTTCAAATTCGTGGATGGTAGTTTTTCTCGAAGCGATTTCAACCGTTTCACCCGCACGCGCATGTTCGTATAAGCGCACGCCTTCTTTTTTTATGGCAGAAAAAATAGGTGGTTTCTGGTCAATTTCACCAAGGAAATGATTCAAAGTTTGGTGGATCAATTCTTCCGTAAGATGCGAAGTAGGAAATCTTTGGTCAATTTCAGTTTCCAAATCATACGATGGTGTGGTGGCTCCGATAAAAAAAGTGCCGGTGTATTCTTTGATTTGGCCTTGGAGTTCCGGTATTTTTTTGGTGAATTTTCCGGTGCAAACCAGCAGTAATCCGGTGGCTAAAGGGTCGAGTGTTCCCGCGTGTCCGATTTTGATTTTCTTCAACCCAAGCCTGCTCTTCAAAACCCATTTCATTTTGTTGACCGCTTGAAAAGAAGTCCAATGCAAAGGTTTGTCGATGAGCAATACTTGCCCGTTTTGAAAATCTTCGGCCGTCATCAGATTACACTAAGCGGGTGAATAAAAAAATGAATCAGCAACAACACTACCCCGACAATAATCCGGTAATAGCCAAATACTTGAAAGCCGTTCTTGCTCAAATAGCCGATAAAACCTTTAATGGCCAACAGCGCAACGATAAAAGCTACGATGTTTCCAATGATGAGTAAATTCACTTGGTCGTCTGTAAGCACCAAACCTTCTTTATAATAATCGTAGCATTTTTTGACCGTAGCGCCCAACATCGTCGGAACCGCTAAAAAGAAAGAGAATTCCGCCGCTGCCGTACGCGATAGTTTTTGCGACATACCGCCCACGATACTCGCACCGCTTCTCGACACGCCGGGAATCATCGCCAAACATTGAAACAAACCAATCTTCAAACCTTTGGCGTAAGTGATTTCCGTATTCTTGGAATTGCCGAACCAATCATCTACTTTCAAAAGTAAAATCCCGCCGAGCAATAACGAAACGGCCACGGTTACAGGATTTTCCAGTAAAGCATCGATTTTTTTACTAAATAACAAACCAAAAACCACCGCCGGAAGGAACGCAACGAACAGCTTGAAGTAAAATTCCAACGTCTGAAAGAATCGTTTGAAGTACAATACGACGACCGACAAAATCGCGCCGAGCTGGATCACGATTGTAAAAAGTTTGGTGAATTCATCGTGCTCGATTCCAAAAAACGAACTCGCGATAATCATGTGGCCGGTAGAGGAAATCGGTAAAAATTCGGTAATGCCTTCAATAATGGCCAGAACGAGTGCTTGGAGTGTATTCATTGGGGGTTTTAGATGGTGAGAACTATGTGATTGTAGGATTTTAGGACTGTAGAATTTTAGGATTTTAAGATTTTATCTTATAGTCCGATAGTCTTACCGTCTTACAATCCAAAAAACTATTGGCTTTTCTTCGGGCTTTTTAGAATCGAATAAATGGTAATGCCGAAGCCGATCAAAACCGTAGTTGGCGCCAAACGAATCCGTCTGAAATCGAAAACACTTTCATTGAACACGTTCGGATCGTCGCTGCCGCCGCCCGACATTAAGATAAAACCCAAAATAATCACGGCAATGCCAATGAGTAAAATAGTATAATTGCCTTTATCGAAAAGGAATTCCTGTTTTTGTGTTTCTTTCTCTTTCATAACTAGAATCCTTTTAGTATAAATCGTCGGTTCTCAAATTCAAAAAGCGCTGTGTCGCGAAGAATGTACTAATCCACGACAGCAAAATGCCCAACAACAAAACGCCCAAAAGTACCGCGCCGATGAGCAATTGGTCTTCCATAATGTGCAATCCGGGGAAATTCGTATTCACGTAGAACAAAGTTCCAATCAAGGCCAAAACCGCCAAAACCGCTGCAATAAAACCTAACTTGATACTTTGCCAGATGAATGGTTTTCTGATGAACGATTTGGTCGCGCCCACCATTTGCATCGTCTTGATGATGAAGCGGTGCGAATAAATAGACAAACGCATCGAACTGTTGATCAGCAGCATCGCAATGAGCGCCAGAATACCGCTGATAATGAGCATCCACATACTGATATTCTTGATGTTGTCGTTCACCAAACTCACCAATTGTTTGTCATAAACCACGTCGGCGACCATTTCGTTGGTGCGGAAACTGCTCTCAATTTTTCTGATATTTTCTGTATCGATATAATCGGCTTTCAAATGAATATCGAATGAGTTCAGCAGCGGATTCGCGCCCAAAAAAGTCATAAAATCCTCGCCAATCACTTCAGTGTGTTGCTTGGCCGCTTGTTCTTTGGTCACAAATTCGCTCGATTTCACGAAACGCGCGGCCTTGAGTTCTTGCGCAAAAGCGGTCGTTACGCTGTCTGTGGCTTCGGCTTTGAAAAATACGGTCATCACGATTTCTTCCTTGAAATCATCCGAAAGCCTTTTCGAATTGATCACGAAAAAACCCAAAATGCCCAACAGGAAAAGTACGAGAAACATACTCAAAACCACCGAAAAATAAGAAGAAAGCAAGCGGCGTTTTTGAAATTTTTCAAAAGAAGAACTCATAGCGGTTGTAATTTGGCGTAAAAATAAAAAAGAAATTGGTTAATCACAGTTTCTGCCAGCCAAAGTTTTGCCGTTCGGTCAATAAACGTAAATTTGCGTTCGGATTTTTAGAAGCTATTCCCGCTATTCATCGCAATCTTTCACGGCGAACCCCGCCGCAAAAGGATTTCCATTACTATCGGGGCTAGGCCTTTCCGGAATATTTGATGTTGGGTTTTCAAAATTGAAGGATCTTGTGCTAGGACTTCTGGTAAAACCGGATGTCCATCAGGCATTCTCCTCTTAATATCAAATTATCGGGGCTAGGCTTTCCGTTCAGAATTCCAATTTTAATAACAAAAAAACTTTGCGTCTCTGCGCCTTTGCGAGAAAACAAAATGGCATCGACCGTGCGAACCGACTTCAGCAACTCAGGCACTCAGGCACTAAAAAATGACACGAGCGACAGCGACTGCATGAGACCTTAAACAAAACAATATTAAACCCGAATGAAATACTTTCCAAACGAGATCGAAGCCAAATGGCAACAATACTGGGCAGAGCAAAAAACCTTTGCCGCAAGCAACGATTCACAAAAACCAAAATATTACGTGCTGGATATGTTTCCTTATCCTTCGGGCGCCGGTCTGCATGTCGGGCATCCGCTGGGCTATATCGCTTCGGATATCTATGCGCGCTTCAAACGCCATCAGGGTTTCAATGTGCTGCATCCGCAAGGCTACGACAGCTTTGGTTTGCCGGCTGAGCAATACGCAATCCAAACCGGGCAACATCCGGACAAAACCACCAAGGAAAACATCGCCCGTTACCGCGAGCAACTCGATAAAATCGGTTTTTCGTTCGATTGGGACCGCGAAGTGCGCACTTCCAACGCCGATTACTATAAACATACACAGTGGATTTTCATCCAATTGTTCAACTCCTGGTACAACAAAGAGACCGATCGCGCCGAAGATATTTCCACACTGGTTTCCATTTTTGAAAAAGCCGGGAATGCCACAGTCAATGCAGTTTGCGACGACAATGTAGCTGTTTTTTTTCCGTCAGAATGGAACGCTTTCACCGACGAAGAAAAGCAAAAAATATTGCTCCAATACCGCTTGACTTATCTCGCCGAAACCGAAGTCAATTGGTGCCCGGCGCTCGGAACCGTACTGGCCAACGACGAAATTGTCAACGGCGTATCAGAACGCGGCGGCCATCCGGTGATCCGCAAAAAAATGACCCAATGGAGCATGCGCATCTCGGCTTACGCAGAACGCTTGCTGCAAGGCCTCGACACGATCGATTGGAGTGAAAGCATCAAGGAAAGCCAGCGCAATTGGATCGGGAAATCGGTCGGGGCAATGGTGACGTTCAAAGTAAAAGAGCATTACAGTCATATCGAAGTTTTCACTACGCGGCCTGACACCATTTTCGGCGTGACGTTCATGACACTCGCGCCCGAGCACGAATTGGTTTCGCAAATCACGACCGACCAGCAAAAAGCGGCAGTCGAAGCGTATATCGAGAAAACCGCCAAACGCTCCGAACGCGAACGCATGGCCGATGTCAAAACGATTTCCGGCGTCTTTACCGGCGCTTATGCCGAACATCCGTTTACCAAAGAATTGATTCCGGTCTGGATTGGCGATTATGTGCTGGCAGGTTACGGAACAGGAGCGGTGATGGCAGTACCGGCGGGTGATGAGCGCGATTATGCGTTCGCGAATTTCTTCAAAGGACAACTCGGAATGCCTGAAATTAAGAATATATTCAATCAAGATATTTCAGAGGCCGCCTTCGGAGAAAAAGGTGGTTTTGAACTCGTCAATTCTGATTTCCTGAATGGCTTAGGTTACAAAGAAGCCACGCAAAAAGTCATTGCCGAACTCGAAAAAATCCACCATGGAAAAGGCAAAACCAACTACCGTTTGCGCGATGCCGTATTTTCCCGCCAACGTTATTGGGGCGAACCGTTTCCGGTGTATTATGTAAACGGATTGCCGCAGATGATTGAGGCACAATATTTACCCATCGTTCTGCCCGAAGTAGAAAAATATTTACCGACCGAAGACGGCCAGCCGCCACTGGGAAATGCCACCGTTTGGGCTTGGGATACCAAAGCAAATCAAGTTGTTTCCAACGATTTGATTGACCACGAAACCGTATTTCCTTTGGAGCTCAACACCATGCCGGGTTGGGCGGGAAGCTCTTGGTACTGGATGCGTTATATGGACGCGCACAATACCGAAGAATTCGCGAGCAAAAAAGCGCTTGACTACTGGCAAAACGTCGATCTATATATCGGCGGCAGCGAGCACGCGACCGGGCATTTGTTGTACTCGCGTTTCTGGAACAAGTTTTTGAAAGACAAAGGTTTTGCGCCAACAGAAGAACCGTTCAAAAAGCTGATCAATCAAGGGATGATTTTAGGGATGAGCGCTTTTATATATAGATTAAGTTTTTCAGACTTTATTGAATCTGTAGCTAATCAAATAATTGGCAAGGAATTTACGAATGAGGAGAAAGGAATAATTGAGGGATTTATTGATAGTTATAACAATAATATTTTTGCTTCGAAGACGCTTCTTTCAAATGCGATGCATCAGAATGCTGATTTTGGAAGCGGAGAACTAACTATAATATCGAAATTTCCCAATTTGGAAAAGGCGTTAGTAAAGAGATTTCCGTACTTAGAAACTTTAATGGACGGAATACTCGTCAAGGTCGATAAAATCCATGTTGATGTGTCCTTAGTTAATCTTACTGACGAATTGAACGAGACTGAATTCACAAAACATAATCTATACAAAGAGTATTCAAATGCAGTCTTTTTGAAGGGTGAAAACAGCAAATACATTGTAGGGCGCGAAGTCGAGAAAATGTCCAAATCCAAATATAATGTCGTTAATCCGGATGACATCTGCAACGAATATGGCGCCGACACTTTGCGTTTGTACGAGATGTTCCTCGGCCCGCTCGAGCAAGCCAAGCCTTGGAATACTGCCGGAATCACAGGCGTTTTCGGGTTTCTGAAAAAACTGTGGCGTTTGTATTTCGACGACAACGGTTTGATTGTAACCGACAATGCGCCATCGAAAGACAGTTTGAAAACTTTGCACAAGACCATCAAAAAGGTCAATGAAGATATTTCGAATTTCTCGTTCAATACTTCAGTAAGCCAGTTTATGATCTGCGTGAACGAGCTTTCTGCACAAAATTGTCATGAGCGCGCGATTCTAGAACCGTTGGCGGTTCTGATTTCGCCATACGCGCCACACATCGCAGAAGAATTGTGGAACCAATTGGGCCATTCAGGATCAATTTCAACAGTAGCTTTTCCCGAGTTCGATGCGCAACATTTGGTGGAAAGCAGCAAGGAATATCCGGTTTCGTTCAACGGAAAAATGCGCTTTACTTTAGAATTGCCACTGGATTTAACTGCTGCTCAGATTGAAGAAATCGTGATGAAAGACGAGCGCACGATCAAGCAACTCGATGGCAAAACGCCGAATAAAGTGATTATTGTGCCAGGTAAAATCATCAATTTGGTGGGTTAACCTGACAAAATTGCACGAAGGTTAAGAAAAATCAAATTGGCTTGTAAATTGACAAGCGATTCGTACTTTTAAATTTTAAAAAACAAACTATGTATTGGATATTAATTGGATCGATTATGTTGGTGAGCTGGTTGGTCAGCAACCGACTCAAAAGCAAATTTGAACTGTATTCGAAACTGCAATTGCAAAATGGCATGTCCGGAAAAGAGATTGCCGAGAAAATGCTCGCCGACCACGGAATTTACGATGTGAAAGTCATTTCGGTCGAAGGGCAACTCACCGACCACTACAATCCGGCCGATAAAACAGTCAACTTGAGTGAAGCCGTTTACAACCAACGGAATGCTGCGGCTGCTGCAGTAGCGGCTCACGAATGTGGTCACGCGGTACAACATGCCACGGCTTACAGTTGGCTTGAGATGCGTTCAAAATTGGTTCCGGTGGTTTCTGTGGCTTCCAACTTTGTACAATGGATTTTGATCGCTGGAATCTTAATGATTAAAACGTTCCCGCAATTGCTTTTGATTGGCATCGTGATTTTTGCCGCGACTACTTTGTTTTCGGTGATTACGCTTCCGGTAGAATATGATGCGAGCAACCGCGCCCTAGCTTGGCTGGAAAACAAACGCATGCTGAACCGCGAAGAACACGACGGCGCCAAAGATGCATTAAAATGGGCTGCAAGAACTTATGTTGTAGCTGCCATCGGATCCGTTGCAACTTTACTTTATTATGTGATGATTTACATGAATAGAAGGTAACTAGAGCCTCGTTAAAAAACTAAATCCAGATTTCAGGTGTTACTCTTTGGAATCTGGATTTTTTGTTGGTTTTCAGTATAGTCTATAGTTGAATTTGCCGATCGATTTGTTGGTTCAGCGAAATGAATGTCTCGGTTCTGGAAACGCCTTCGATAGCTTGGATTTTGGTGTTGAGCAGTTGCATCAGGTGTTCGTTGTCGCGGCAAATCATCTTGACTAGGATCGACCAATTTCCCGTGGTATAATGACATTCGAGCACTTCGGGCACTTTTTTGAGCTCGCGCACGGCTTCTGAATTTCGCGCGGCTTTATCAAGATAGATACCGACGAAAGCCATCGTGCTATAGCCCAAAACTTTTGTATTAACCACAAACTTAGAACCTGAAATCACGCCGGCCTGTTCTAGTTTGCGCAAACGTTGGTGAATGGCTGCGCCGGAAATGCCGATTTTATGCGCAATTTGCAGAATGGGTTTGCGGGCATCTTCCATCAAATCGCGCAGGATTTCTTTGTCTATGCCGTCGATCTCAATTTGTAGCTGATTGATTTTCATGATTAATAATTTGAAGTCAAAAATACAGTTTTGATTTTAAGTTGAAACTAAACTGCGGTTTTTAATATTTATTGATAATGGTTTAAGAAGTGGCTCGGCACCCAGTTGGTCTTGACAGTTCCGGCCAATTTGATACCTTTGGCGAAATTTCTACTTATGCATTTCATCTCGCAAGAACTTGAAGATTATATCGAGCAACATTCGGCTCCGGAGCCTGAACTATTGGCAGCGCTCAACAAGGAAACTTACCAGAAAATCTTATTGCCCAGAATGCTCAGCGGGCATTTTCAAGGGCGGGTTTTGAGTATGCTTTCTAAACTGATCCGGCCTTTGAATATTCTGGAAATCGGCACTTATACCGGTTATGCCGCGTTGTGCTTGTGCGAAGGCATGCAGGAAAATGGTTCGTTGCATACCATTGATATTAAGGAAGAACTCGTGGATTTCCAGCGCAAGTACTTCGACCGCTCTCCTTGGGGCAATCAAATCGTGCAGCATTTGGGTGAAGCGATTGATGTGATTCCGACGTTGGATTTGAAATTCGATTTGGTCTTTATCGACGCCGATAAAGAAAACTATTTGAATTATTACGAACTGATTGTTCCGAAAATAAACCGCGGCGGGATTATCCTTTCGGACAATGTGCTTTGGAGTGGCAAAGTGGTCGAGCCTTTGCAACCCAATGACCTGAGCACCAAAATCCTTTTGGAATACAACCAGCGGCTTAATAATGACCCTAGAGTGGAAACTGTGCTGCTTCCCATTCGCGACGGACTCACAGTGACTCGAGTGCTCTGATAAGCTGATTTTTAAAGATTTTTCTTTTTGCCTTGGCGTCTTTGCGAGCAATTTGATTTCTCATAAAGACATTAAGGTTTTTTATTAAGGGAAAATTTATTGTCTGACGCAGCGATTCAGTTGGGTTAGTTGCCCTAGCCCGGATGGCAGCGGCATCCTTTTGTTGCGGGGTTCGCAGCAAAAGATATAGCGTACAGCCGGATCAGCTTCTGATTATAAAGAAGGAAAATATTTAGGCTGCAAATACAAATGCAATCGGTGGAATAAATAGGCGTAAGTCGTACCCACTGTGTAACCCGTTAAGATATCGAGCGGGAAATGCATGCCAAGATAAATACGGCTGTAAGCGAAAAACAAAGGAAAAACAAACAGTAAAAACGCAAACTTGTAGTATTTCCTGAAAATCTGGAACACGAAAACTGTCGTTGCCATCGAACTGGTCGCGTGTCCTGAAAAGAAACTGAACGTATCGCTCGACTTGACAATGCGGATGATGTCTTTGATTTCCGGGTCGTTGCACGGGCGCAAGCGCTGGAAAAAAGCCTTGAAAAGATTCGCGGTTTGATCGCCCACTGTAATAAGCGCCGCTACGAAGAGTAAAACAATCAAAGTGTTTTTGAGCCCGACTTTTTTCTGAAGCAGATAGAAAACCAGCAAATAGAAAGGCATCCAGTAGAATTGGTGCGTGATGCCGAGCCATAACCCGTCATAGGTTTCAGCACCCAAACCGTTCAGAAAAACGAACAGTTGCTTGTCTGCGGCAATGATTTTCTCAAGCATTTAGCGTTGTCTTTTGATGGGGCCGACGATGTCTTCGATTTCTTCTGCCACGTCGGTCTTCACGGTGGTATCGGCGAGCATTTGGGTTTTGGCTTTGGTGATTTCTGCGTTGATGTTTTCTGAAACACCGGTGAAATCGCCGTGGAGTTCGCGGAAGGTTTTGTCTAAACCATTGGCTTCGGCACCTTTCTGGATTTCGCTCTTGATATCGTTGGTAGCGTTCTTGAGTTGCGCCATGATTTTACCCAAAGTTCGGGCGATTTCCGGAATTTTATCTGAACCGAAAAGCATCAGCGCGATGAACAGTATAAAAATTAATTCTCCTCCTCCGATTCCGAACATATAGGTTGATTTTGCGGCAAAGTTACAAAGTTTACCAAAAGGTTTTCTGCCAAAATTGTATTAATTATTTAATCGAACTTCGACTTGACTTCAGCTTTAGGCCAAACATTGTTAGTCGTGTCGATATCGGCGGTTTCGAGTTTTGGATCGACGGTGATTTTAGCTATTGGCTTTTTGGTGGCGAACATTCGGCTCACCTCGGCATCGTTGAATCGCCAGATTTGTGCCGGAAAAGTTTGGGTTTCGCTTGTACCGTCTTCAAAACTGAGTTCGACAATAATCGGCATGACCAATCCGCCGGGTTTGTTGAAAGTGACTTGGTAGAAATATTTTGGGCTGTCGAGTTTGGCTTTCTCCTCGGCGGTGAATTTGGTTTGGATGAATTCATCTAAGGCGGTAACCGATTTAATGTCGAGCGGTTTGTTCATCTCCGGTTTGAAATCGGGGCTGTCATTGGCAATCATATACACTAATGGCCCAGAAGCTTTTAGGCGGTTTCTGCGTGTGACTTCAGGCGCTTTGAAATCTTTCGGCGGGTCGTTGCTCACAAAGAACTGCTTGACTTCTTTGATGCCGATATCGGTATAATCGGTGGTGTAAAACCAGCCGCGGAAAAACCAGTCCAGATCGACGGCTGAGGCATCTTCCATGGTTCTGAAAAAGTCTTCCGGTGTCGGGTGTTTGAATTTCCAACGGTTCGCGTAGGTCTTGAAAGCATAATCGAACAAATCGTGTCCCATAATGGTCTCGCGAAGAATATTCAGTGCAGTAGCAGGTTTTCCGTAGGCATTGTTTCCGAATTGGCTGATGCTTTCCGAATTGGTCATAATAGGTTCAAGTTTCGACTGATCGCCACTCATGTAAGGCACAATATTTTTTGCCGGGCCGCGGTCAATAGGAAACTTTGGGTCAAAAGTGGCTTGTGCCAAAGATTGTAAAAAAGTGTTCAAACCTTCGTCCATCCAGGTCCATTGGCGTTCGTCGGAGTTGACAATCATCGGGAAATAATTGTGCCCGACTTCATGGATAATCACGCCCAACATGCCGTATTTTACTCGGTCGGTGTAAGTTCCGTCTTCTTGCGGACGGCCGAAATTCCAGCAAATCATCGGGTATTCCATGCCTTGGTCTTGCGCGTTGACCGAAACGGCTTTCGGATAAGGATATTCAAAAGTATGGCTCGAATAACTCTTTAAAGTATGGGCCACAGCGCGTGTCGAATAGGTTTCCCAAAGCGGATTGCCTTCTTTTGGGTAGAGTGAAATGGCCATGGCTTTTTTGGTTTCGAACTGCACGGCCATCGCGTCCATGATGAATTTTCTGGAAGTCGAGATGGCAAAATCACGCACGTTTTCGGCTTTGTATCTCCAAGTTTTCTTTTTCGCAGAGAAGCCTTTCTCAGCGGCCATAGCTTCCGCTTGGGTTACGATAATGACGGGTTTGTCGAACGAATTCTCCGCTTGGTTGTATCGCTTCAATTGTTCTGGGGTGAACACTTCCGAACGGTTTTGCAAAACCCCGGTAGCTTCCATAATGTGATCGGCAGGCACCGTGATATTGACTTCGTAATTTCCGAACGTTAAAGCAAATTCGCCCGCGCCCCAAAATTGCATGTTTTGCCAACCTTCAACATCATTATAAACGGCCATTCGAGGGTAAAACTGCGCTAGTATATAGAGATTGTTGCCGTCTTTGAAATGCTCGTAACCCGAACGCCCGCCATCAATCATATAATTATTGATGTTGTAGTTCCATTTGATATTGAGCACGATTTTTTCACCGTGTTGCAAAGGTTTGTCCAGATTGATGCGCATCATGGTTTCATTGACCGTGTATGACATCGGGTTGCCTTTAGCGTCTTTGACGTAATCGAGTTTGAAACCGCCATCGAATTTTGCTTCTAAGTATTTTCTAGAAAAACCGGCCGCGCTAATCGATGGGTCGATTTTCGAATTGTCGACCAGTGGTGTTTTAGAAGTTCTTGCGGCGATATTCTGGTCGAGCTGTAGCCACAAATAATCAAGAGATTCCTTGGCATTGTTGGTGTAAGTGATGGTTTCCGTGCCATAAAGTTTGGTGTTTTTATCATCGAGTTCTATATCGATTTTATAATCGGCTTGTTGTTGGTAATAATCTGGTCCGGGCGCACCTGAAGCGGTTCGGTAACTGTTGGGTGTGGCAAGCAAATCATACATTTGCCTGAATTTGTTTTGGTCGGTATGGCCTTTTTCCTTTGCTTTTGAGGTTTCCTGAGCTATGATGCTAGGAGTTATTGCAATAAAGAGCCAGATAAAAAGGATATGTTTTTTCATAAAATAATTCAGTGTCAAGGAGGTTGATTGCGCTAAAAGTAATGGATTTTCAGAAATTGTTAGCGACCGGAAGCTACTTTAACACGCCGCTGGTTTTCTCGGCCGTTAGCAACAAGCTTTGTTTTTTGCCGTTGAAATCAGCCTGAATCATGTTTTGTTGTTCCGCATAAGTTTGTGTCAAGACGGTGTTTAGAATCTTAAGCGATTTAATTTTCGGAATATCATTGATTTTATAATAGCCAACAAGCACATTATTGTCGAGTTCTTTGCTCACAAAGGCAAAAGATTTTTTTTGCCCGTTGACCTCGATAGTGAAATTTTCTGCAAGATACCGATTCATCAGTGCAATGTCGGCTGCAGTTTCGGTTTCTTCACCCAAATGCGTCGTTTGATGGTAGTGGTCTTGGAGCGCTTTGTTGAGGTCGTCGACGAAGAGACGGGTGGTAATTTCGAGCCGTTTTTTGTCTGGGGAATGATGAAGTTGGAAAATTGAGACGTAGAATTTGTGCCAGCCAAATCCAGACAAAACCACAAAAATTATTATAAAGCCCAACGTTTTTCTCATGCTTCAAAAGTACTTATTTCTGCTCAACGGCCAGAATGTCGTTGTATTTTAATCCTAGGCCCTTCGCTAGAAACTTGGTCAAGGTTTTGTTTTTGGCTTTAAGCGCCCTCACAAAATCAGTGTCTTCAATCAGAAAATAGTGGAATCCGCGAACGTATTGCTTCGATATTTTTAAGGTGTTTTCGTAAAAATCGTCTTCAAACCAGCCATCGAGTTGCAACAGTAAACGCTCTTTTTTTTCAACCCGAAGTTCTTTCTTGAGCATTTTGGTTCGTCCGGAAATACCATTGAGTATCGGGTTTAAAGGAACAATCCCGCTTCCGGTGGTGGCTTCGCGCAACCTTCGCTCGGCAGGCGTATATTTTTTTTGGCCGCGCGGAATAATCCCAAGGTTTTCTGCATTTACACCTGAATTTTCATTGACTTTCACTTCCTCTAGCGGCAGGATCGAGGTGTTCATTTTTACCGACAATTCCTTTTGATCTAGGTGTGATTGGTTGACGATGATGCGTTTGGTTTCGAGATTTATAGCAGATAAAATCAGAATATCGTCTTTTTTAGCGGCTATATTGAATTGGCCTTGAGCATCTGAAACGGTTGATTTGCCCGTGGTTTCATTTACGATATTGACCTTTTCTACCGGATGACCTTCGTTGTAGATTTTCCCTTGCAACCCTTCTTCAGATTGGGCTTGAATCAGTTGCGTTGAGAATGCGAACAGAAAAAATAGTATTGTTCTTAGCACTATAATCTAGTTTTTCTGAGCGGCTACGATTTGCTGGAATTCTTCGTTCTCGTTTACCAAAAAATCCATCAACTCGAAATTTGTGCTGGCTTTGGTAATTTTTTTTGCCTTCGGATCGTTTTCGCAAAACACTAAAAACAGCCGGATTTGGTCATCGGGCAATTTCAAACTGTTTTTAAAAAAAGTATAATTGATTTTTTGCATGACCAGTTCCGTAAAGTCGCCACCAGAGTTCAATTCGCTCTTTTTCGGATTTTTCTTCCGCAGGATTTTCAATACGTCTTTGTACATCCGAACGAAATCGGCTCCGTTTTCGATGGCGTTATGGTTAATCATTACGGTATTTTTTGGCGAAGATTGGCGGTCGTCAAAATACTTTTTGTCTGATTCAGCCCGTGGATTAATCTTCGGCGCTTTGATCATTTTTTGTTCCACTAAGACTTCGGCCAATTGGTTCGGATAAGCTTGCATAGGAATTTTAAGCACATCTTGATCTAAGTCATCTTGGGTAATGACAATTTTCTTCGATTTGAAAACGAATCCCGATAACACCAAAGTATCATTCACTCTGGCAGGAATTGTGAAAGCGCCTTCGTATTTGGCAACGGTTCCTACGTGGGCATTGACGTTGAAAATAATTAGATTTTCCACTTTGAGCGAGTCGTTGACTGCTTGCGCCCGCAGTTGTTTTCTGGAAGCTTGCGAAAAGCCGGTGGAGATGAAAACAAAACTAAACAGGAGTGAGAGAAAGGTTTTCATAGCGTGTGGTTTTTTCCCAAATTTAAAACAAACCACCACCAAAATAATGATAACGGTATGTTAATTTAAAAAAGGTTTTATCTTTAACCCAAACCTGATCTTGTTTATGAAAAACCTCATTATTGCCAGCACTTCAACGCTTCATGGCAGCCAATATTTAGAATATCTTTTGCCCGAACTCCGGCAACATTTCAAAAACTGTAAAAAGATAGTGTTTATTCCGTATGCCCGACCCAGCGGAATATCGCACGAACAGTATACCGAGAAAGTGGCTCAAGCTTTTGCTCAAATCGATATTAAAGTAGCAGGTTTGCATGAATTTGAGAATGCGGCTCATGCGATTCAAAATGCTGAGGGAATTTTTACCGGCGGAGGAAATACCTTTCTGCTGGTGTTTCAATTGTATAAACATCAGTTGATGACGGTCTTGTCGGATACATTGAAAAAGGGAACGCCTTATTTAGGATGCAGTGCCGGAAGTAATATTACTGGGCTCTCGATGCAAACGACCAATGATATGCCGATTATTTATCCGCCGAGTTTTGATACTTTAGGGATGATTCCGTTCAACCTGAATCCGCATTATCTCGACCCGGATTTGCAGTCTAAACACATGGGCGAAACTCGTGAAACGCGAATTACTGAGTTTCATGCGTTCAATACGGTTCCGGTTTTGGGCTTACGCGAAGGCAGTTGGCTCGAAGTCAAAGGTGAGAAAATCACGCTAAAAGGAAATTTGTCGGCGCGGTTGTTTCGAAAAAACCAAACTCCGGAAGAATTTGAAAGCGGCAGCGACTTGAGTTTCTTAGGAAAATTATAAAAACAAACCGCTGATTCACAGTTTGTATTTCTGTAAATCAGCGGTGAATTATTTTTGAAAACGAGCTGAATTATACTTCCAACACGCTGTTTTCTGCACCTGCGAAATCGTTCCAACGGTAAGAATCGGCTTCAGCTTCGTTGGTGTAAGCACCGTCAACGATATATCTGAACTCGTAAGAAGCATCTTTGTTCACATCGAAAACGCCTTTGAAAGTTCCGTTTTTAAGTTTGCTCAATTCGCCTTCTTTTGGATTCCAATTATTGAAATCGCCGACAACCGCAGCGGTGTTTGCCTCTTTAGCATCAACGGTAAAAGTAACTTTGCAAACCGGTTTAGTCTTTATAAATTGTTTCTTAACTGACATAACTATTTCATTTTTAGAATTATGCAGCAAAGAAAAAGAATTCATCCATAGAAACCATCGCCAGAGGTACGATTTGAGAATATGGCAAAAACTATCTAAAAAACAAATCTGATTGCCAATATTTAGCCAGAGGAAATTAGAATCCTAAAACAGAAAACGTTTTCGCGGTAAAGACTTTTGAAGCCAAAAAAATCGGTTTTCTAAATCAAATGGCACATCTGACTTCAAAAACCGACATTTTATAACGGTTTGTTATTGAAACTTTTACAATTGTGGTCCGGCTTTTACCAAATTTTCGCCTTCGGCATTGTCTGTATATTGGGCGAAGTTTTTAATAAAACGCGCTGCCAAATCTTCGGCCTTTGTATTCCAATCTGAAGCGTTAGCATAAGTATTTCGCGGATCTAGAATGCTCGCATCTACTTGGTTGAGCGCTGTAGGCACTTCGAAATTGAATACCGGAATCATTGTGGTTTCAGCATTTTCAATAGAACCATCTAAAATCGCATCGATAATGGCACGAGTGTCTTTGATAGAGATTCTTTTACCTGTTCCGTTCCAGCCAGTGTTGACCATATAAGCAGTCGCTTTGTGTTGTTCCATTTTCTTTACCAACTCTTGTCCGTATTGTGTAGGATGCAGCGATAAGAACGCTTTTCCAAAACACGCTGAGAATGTCGGTTGTGGCTCGGTTACACCTCTTTCGGTTCCGGCCAATTTAGCGGTAAATCCTGAAAGGAAATAGTACTTAGTTTGTTCCGGTGTCAGTTTAGAAACCGGAGGCATTACTCCAAAAGCATCGGCGGTCAAGAAAATTACTTTGTTGGCGTGCCCGGCTTTAGAAACAGGTTTTACTATATTGTGAATGTGATTAATAGGATAAGAAACTCTAGTATTCTGAGTTACTGAACCGTCTTTAAAATCTATTTTTCCGTCAGCATCTACTGTTACGTTTTCTAGTAAGGCGTCGCGTTTGATTGCATTGTAAATGTCTGGTTCATTTTCTTTGCTCAAATCGATGGTTTTGGCATAACAGCCACCTTCGAAGTTGAATACGCCTTCATCGTCCCAGCCGTGTTCGTCGTCTCCGATAAGTTCGCGTTTCGGATCAGTTGACAGCGTGGTCTTTCCGGTTCCAGATAAACCAAAGAAAACTGCCACGTCGCCGTCTTTGCCTTTGTTGGCCGAGCAGTGCATGGAAGCAATTCCTTTGAGTGGCAAATAATAGTTCATCATCGAGAACAAGCCTTTTTTCATTTCGCCTCCGTACCAAGTGCCGCCAATAAGTTGCATTTTTTCGGTTAGATTAAACGCGATGTAAACTTCCGAGTTCATGCCGTGAGCTGCGTAATCTTTGAAACTGGTTTTCGAACCATTCATCACGATAAAATCTGGTTCGCCGAAGTTTTCTAATTCTTCTTCCGTTGGGCGGATGAACATGTTCTTAACAAAATGTGCCTGCCAAGCCACTTCCATAATGAAGCGCACTTTAAGTCTTGTGTTTTCGTTGGCGCCACAAAAGGCATCAACTACGAATAATCTTTTTCCTGAAAGTTGCTCGACGGTGGTTTGTTTTAAGGCATTCCAAGTATCTTGTGAGATGGGTTTATTGTCGTTGACGGCTTTTTCTGAATTCCACCAAATGGTGTTTTCGGTGATACTGTCTTTAACGATGTATTTGTCTTTGGGCGAGCGGCCTGTAAAATCGCCAGTCATTACGTTGATTGCGCCTAATTCAGTGAGTTGCCCTCTTTCGAAACCTTGTAAAGAAGGCTTCAATTCTTCGTGATAGAGTAGGTCAAAGGACGGATTGTATATAACTTCTGCTGCATTTTTGATTCCGTATTTTTCAAGCGAAATCGATTTCGTAACTTGAGCGTAATTATCCATAGAAATGAGTTTGTATTGTTGTTTTTTATCAACGACAAAAGTAAAAATAAAATTTTATCGACGCCGAAATTCTGGAAATAATATCACTTTTTTCGGTAAAAATCGACGAACAGCCAGAACCAACCGATGATTAATAAAAAACCGCCGATGGGTGTAACGAATCCGATGGTTTTGAAGTTAAAGCTGTTGAGCTCATCGGTAGCTAGAAGGTAAATTGAACCAGAGAAAAACAAAACTCCGGTAAGCACGCAGTAGTAAATAATTTGCTTGGCTTTCACGCTAATGCTTGTCGAGAAACCGACAAACAACAAAAACAAAGCGTGGTACATTTGGTATTTCACACCGGTTTCAAAAGTAATGAGTTGCGAATCGGTAAGAACTTTTTTCAAAGCGTGTGCCCCGAAAGCACCTAATATGATTGCTGACGCCCCAAGAAGCGCCGCGGTCGAGATTATTTTTTTATCCATTTTTATTGAAGATTTGATACTAAGTCGTAAAATTATGGGTTATGGGTAAGACATCAAAGATATTCGAGGTTTTTTAGCCCGGGTTGCAGCGGCATCCTTTTTTGGGCTTTTTTTGACCAAAAAAGATTACCTCACACGTTATAATTTTGTTTAGTTTGTGTTCGGTCAATTCGCTTCGCTCGTGTTAGCGGAAAACCGGAACAAGCTACTAAACAAAAAAAAATTACATTTGCACTTAAAAATTAGGAACATCATGAGAAAATTATTTATGATTGCGGCTGTTTTGATCTCTAGCATCACAAGCGCCCAAACTAACAAGGCTGTGAAATCTGGCGAGAAACTTACCTACGCGGCTTCCTATAATATGAGCGGATTGATGACGCCACTTGCCCAAGTGACCATGCAAACCCAAACCGTCAAAACTTCTAAAAACACCTTGCTGCATCTTAGTTGCAACGCCACTACCTATACTAAATGGGATACTTTCTTTAAAATTAGGGACAATTATGAGTCTTATGTAAATCCAACTACTTTGAAGCCAAGTTTGTACAAAAGAGACATCCTCGAAGGGACTTACACCAAAAAAGAGAAGTATTTGTTCAAAGGCAATACGATTCAGAGCACCTTGAAACGCAAGAATATGCCGGAAACTACCAAAGCCTTTCAAATTAGTGGTTCGGCAAGTGATGTAGTGGCTACTATTTACCAATTGCGCAACGTGGATTTTAGCAAAATGTCACCAGGGCAAACTAAATCGTTCGTAGTGGTTTTTGACGAGAAAGAAATGGGCGTGACAGCCAAATACATGGGAAAGGAAACCGTGAAAGCTGGAAATTTAGGTTCAAAAACGTGTTATAAAATCTCGATTGGAGCCAAAACCAACAAGCTTAAAGGCACCGATAAAAACATTATTTACCTTACTGCTGACAACGCGAGAGTTCCGGCTCTAATTCAGTTCAGCATTCCGGTAGGAACAGGACAACTCACATTAACTAACGCAAGCGGAATATAATTATGAGAAAAGCACTAATCGTTTTAGCCTTTATTTTCACTCTATTGAGTGTCATTTTCGCCATTTTACCCATGGGAACTTTAGGTCTTTTACCGGTAGGTTTGGCGCTGGTTTTCAGCGGATTGGCTTACGCTAAGTCTGCAGCGAATGACAGAACTGTTCCGAAATGGTTGCTTATTGTGGCCGGTTTGATTTTGGTAGTAGTGATTGCAAAAAGCATGACGCCTGATGAAGTAGAAAAAGATGTTCAAATGGAACAACAAAAAATCGAATCGCAAAAAGAAGACCTTAAAGACCTCGAGGAATTAGAAGCGATAGAATAAACTACAGATAGTTTTATAATTCTGTTTTAAGCTCACATTAAGTGGGCTTTTTTTGTTTCTTATTTATACCTTTGGAGCCTATTTTTTAGCTCATGAGAAAAATCTTGATTATCGGGGCCGGACGTTCGGCTTCGTCTTTAATACAATATCTTTTGAACCAATCTGAGGCGGAGAATCTGCATATCACTATTGGTGATTTGTCATTGGAACTGGCCCAGAAAAAAACTGCCCATCATAAAAACGCTAGGGCGATTGCGTTCGATATTTTCAATGCTATACAACGTCAAATTGAAATAGAACGTGCCGATTTGGTGATTTCGATGCTTCCGGCGCACATGCACATCGAAGTAGCGAAAGATTGCATTGCCTACAAAAAGCACATGGTTACCGCGTCGTATATCTCAGAAGCGATGCAAGAGCTTGATGCTGAAGCCAAAGCCAATAATTTGGTTTTCATGAACGAAATCGGGCTGGATCCGGGCATTGACCACATGAGCGCCATGAAAATTATTGACGAAATTCGCGAACAAGGCGGGAAAATGATTATGTTTGAGTCTTTCTGTGGCGGACTGATTGCTCCTGAATCAGACAACAACGCTTGGAATTACAAATTTACTTGGGCACCGAGAAATGTAGTTTTGGCGGGTCAAGGCGGCGCTGCTAAATTTATTCAGGAAGGCACTTACAAATACATTCCGTACCAACAATTGTTTAAGCGGACTGACATTTTAAAGGTGGAAGGTTATGGTAATTTCGAAACCTATGCCAACCGCGATTCATTAAAATACCGGAGTGTTTACGGTTTGAATGATATTCAGACCTTATTGCGCGGCACGATTCGGCGTTCGGGTTATTCCAAAGCTTGGGATGCGTTTGTGCAGTTGGGAATGACCGATGACAGTTATGTGATTGATAATTCTGAACAGCTTACTTATCAGGATTATGTACGATTGTTTTTACCGATTGATACGCCCGAGAACACGGAAAAACAATTCTGCCAAACGATTGGACTCACGCAAAACGACACCATGTGGATAAAATTCCAAGAGCTCGACTTATTTAGTAACTCTAAAACCGTCGGCCTCAAAAATGCCACTCCGGCGCAAATTCTCGAGAAAATTCTCACCGAGAGCTGGACCTTGGCACCTGACGATAAAGACATGATTGTGATGTACCACAAATTTGGTTACGAAATTGACGGCGTGAAAAAGCAAATCGATTCCCAAATGGTATGTATCGGGCATGACCAAACTTATACTGCGATGGCCAAAACGGTCGGACTACCAGTAGCTATAGCAGCGCTGCGAATCCTTAACGGACAAATTACAAATCCGGGAGTGCAGTTACCGATTAATAAAGAAGTGTATATCCCAATCCTTAAGGAGCTAGAAAATTTTGGTATTCATTTTAAAGAAACCGAAGTGCCGTTCAAAGGTTATTCTTAAAAAACCTTTAACAACCCAATCATGGAAACACCCAAGAAAGATATTCGGGCTTTGTCCAAACAACAACTGCGTGACTTTTTTACCTCGCAAGGCGATCAATCGTTTCGTGGGAATCAGGTTTACGAGTGGCTTTGGAGTAAAGGCGCGCATACTTTCGAAGATATGACCAATCTTTCCAAAGCCACACGCTTGATGCTTCAAGAACATTTTGTAATCAATCACATCCAAGTAGATCAGATGCAAAAAAGCGATGATGGCACAGTGAAAAATGCGGTGCGTTTGCACGATGGGTTAGTGGTCGAATCAGTTCTAATTCCAACCGAAACCAGAACTACAGCTTGTGTGTCGAGCCAAGTCGGGTGTAGCCTAGATTGTAATTTCTGTGCCACGGCCAGACTCAAAAGAATGCGCAATCTTGAACCCGGAGAAATCTATGATCAAGTAGTGGCCATTGACAAGGAAAGCCGTTTGTACTACAATCATCCGTTGTCGAATATCGTTTTTATGGGTATGGGTGAACCGCTGATGAACTACAACAATGTCATTAAAGCAATCGAAATGATTACTTCCGAAGAAGGTTTGGGAATGTCGCCAAAACGGATTACTGTTTCCACTTCAGGTATTCCGAAAATGATCCGAAAAATGGCCGATGATGAAGTGAAATTCAAACTCGCCGTGTCGCTGCATTGCGCTGTGGAAGAAATCCGCAATCAAATTATGCCCTTCAGCAAAAACTTTCCATTGACAGAACTTCGCGAAGCTTTGCAGTACTGGTATCAGAAAACTAAAAGCAAAGTCACTTATGAATATGTAGTTTGGAAAGGAATCAATGACACTAAAGTTTGTATTGACGCTTTGGTGAAATTCTGTAAACAAGTACCCTGTAAAGTCAATCTCATCGAATACAATCCGATTGATGACGGTGAATTCCAACAAGCCTCGCAAGTCTCCATAGAGGCCTACATTGATGCGCTCGAAGCCAACGGAATTGTAGCTAAAGTACGTCGTAGTCGAGGCAAAGACATTGATGCCGCTTGTGGACAACTCGCTAACAAAGAAGCATAAAAAAAGGCTCCATAATCTGGAACCTATTTTTCTTATCGTTTATATTTTTCTGGAATTAACGTCTTAACGTGAAAGTAATAGCTGCGCCTCCATTGATACTGATAGTGCCTACACCGTCGCATTGTCCGTCGCCGTAGTTAATTACTGCAGTGTTATTGTTCCTGGTGATGGTGGCAATTCCACTTACTATTTCGAACCGACGACGGCCTACAGTTTGGTCGCAACTGTAAATAATTCTGAGCGGAGATTCTTCATTCACCGAATGGCTGTGTGTGTTTCCATTGGGCAAGGTGGTAGTCCAGTTTCCGTGAACTAAAAATACATTGTCAGCTAAAATGTTATTGCCATAACCTTCTGCAAATTCACGGACGCGATTTCCGGTTACCGTATAAACCGCGTTGCTTGGTGTGGTTACGGTCATGTCGAGCGAAATCGTCGTTTGCGGATGGCCGCTGGGCAAAATGGTTTTCACCACATTTCTATTACCTTCCACGTGGTTGTCGTTGTGATAGAAATTCTCAAAAGAATAATTGATGGTTCGGGTAGTGGCATCCCAATCGTTGGTGAAAGTAAGGATGATTTTACCTCTGACGGTATTGCCATTGTTGAGTGTGCAGTTGCTAGTTCCGAAATCGATGGTTCTCGTTACGATGTTACCTGAAACACTGGTAGTCACTTGAGCGCAATTGCCTAAGAAATTTTCAGTGGCTGAGGTCAATCGGTTTGATGCGGTTTGGTCAGATTCCAGTTCTACAATTTGAGAAACATCATCGCTAATAACATCGACATCAGTACTGGAAATAAATTCAGAAGAACCGTTGGACGAGTTCTTGTCATCGTCTTTATTACAGCTAATTAACCAAAAGCTGCAAAGCAATCCGAGCATTAAAATTCTTGTTTTCATAATCCTAAAAATTTTTAAGTTTCGTTTAAGACTTTTTGGGTTTGGTATCGTTTAATACAAACAGAAAAAAACCTGTCTTATTACCTTTGCCACTCTTAAAAGTTATATTTACCTTTGGAGACGAATGAATATCACTTCGCAAATAAAACGCCCGATTCAGGTCGAAATGGAGCTTTTCGAGAAAAAGTTCTACGAGTCGATGACTTCAAAAGTGGCGTTGCTCAACCGCATAACTTATTATATCGTTAACCGAAAGGGAAAACAAATGCGCCCGATGTTTGTGTTTCTGACCGCCAAGATGCTTCACGATGGTCAGGTGAATGAACGAACATATCGCGGGGCATCAGTGATTGAATTGATTCACACTGCCACCTTGGTTCATGATGATGTGGTGGATGACAGTAACCGCAGGCGAGGATTTTTTTCCATTAATGCTTTGTGGAAAAATAAGATTGCAGTATTGGTGGGCGATTATTTATTGTCTAAAGGTTTGTTGCTTTCTATCGACCACGGTGACTTTGATTTGCTGCGGATTATTTCGGTGGCGGTCCGCGAAATGAGCGAAGGTGAGTTGTTACAAATTGAAAAGGCACGCCGATTGGATATTGTCGAAGATATCTATTATGAAATCATCCGAAAGAAAACCGCTACATTAATTGCTTCGTGTTGTGCATTGGGCGCCAAATCAGTCATTGAAGACGAGATGCAAGTTGAGAATATGAGACAGTTTGGCGAACTCATTGGAATGGCCTTTCAGATTAAAGACGATTTGTTCGATTATACCGAAGACGCAATCGGCAAACCAACAGGTATTGACATCAAGGAACAAAAAATGACCTTGCCTTTGATTTATGTGTTGAATCATTGTTCGCCGAAAGAAAAGTCTTGGCTCATAAATTCAATCAAGAACCACAACAAAGACAAAAAGCGCATCAAGGAAGTCATCGCGTTTGTAAAAAACAACCATGGTCTGGTTTATGCCGAACAAAAAATGCGCGAATTCCAACAAAAAGCGCTTCAACTGCTAGATGCTTACCCGAATTCTGACTACAAAGAAGCTTTAATTTTGATGGTCAACTACGTCATCGAAAGAAAAATTTAATTTTTTTCAGTTTTTTTTAGTTGCTCAGGGCTTTATTTACGGGAGTTTTTTTAAAATCTATAAAAATATTTTCATTTTTTTACGGCTTCATGCAACCGTTTTTGGCAGTTTTGCGTCTATGCCAATAGTAATACTTGACAAAAGGTTTTGAAAGTAATCGATTTACATCAGCAAGAGAAGGATTTGGTTCAGTTGGCCACCGAGAACAATCGTCAGGCGCAGCATAAAATCTATTCCACTTATGCTTCCAAAATGCTCGGAGTTTGCCGTCAATACATTAAAGACGTGCACCAAGCAGAAGATGTCATGATTACCGCATTTATGAAAGTGTTTACTAATCTCAAGAATTTTGAACATAAAGGCAGCTTTGAAGGCTGGATTCGGCGCATCATGGTGAACGAGTGCATCTCTTTTATCCGCGCTAATAAAAAGGTCAGTTTTCTGGAAGACGAATATTACAAAGAAGACAGTTTCAACAATATCGACAGCCAATTCACCGTAGATGAAATCCAATTCCTGATTGATGCTTTGCCCGACGGATATAAAATGATTTTCAACCTCTACGCCATTGAAGGTTACAAACACCACGAAATTGCGGCGCTGTTGAACATCAACGAAGGCACTTCGAAATCGCAATTGTCACATGCCAGAAGGCTGCTTCAAAACGAAATCATCAAATTAAAAGACTACCGCAATGGAACCAAATAAATTAGACAAGAAATTTCGCAAAGCGCTACAAGAGCGGGAAATTGCACCAACACCGGCCGCTTGGGACAGGCTCGATGCGATGCTAACCGTTGCCGAGGAAAAGAAAGCAACAACCAACTATAATTGGTTATATATCGCTGCGACCTTGTTAGGTTTTATTGCTATTGCAGTAGTATTTCTTAGTAAAACCGAACAATTGGTCGATGTCAGAAGAGACGAAGTGGTCTATCAAAATGAATCCTCTGATACGGTAAAAGATTCATTGCAACCCGAAAACAAAACTGACCTAGTGCTGCTGCCCAAAACCAAAGAAGTAGTCGCCGAGACTCAAAGTAATTCCGAGACTCAATCGCCAAGGGTTAATAAAAGTTTTATCCAAAATCAAAACCTACCGGAAAAAAGAAAAATGCAAAATCCAATTGCGAATCAGCAAAATGATGCAATCGCTACCCACAATCACTCAGAAATCAATCAACCATCAAAAAACGAACAGCCTAATCAACTGTTCAATACAATCAATCAGCCTAATCAGCAAGCGGTAGCGCAATTGGAAGTCGCTCCAAAAATCGGCAAAACCCCGATTAAAGTAAACGCTTCCAACCTGCTCTCTGAAGTCAACGGAGAACTCGAACTTTCGTTTCGCGAAAAAGTAATCAACCGTCTGGACCGCAATTACCAAAACGTCAAAGTGGCACTGGCCAATCGCAATCAAAACCCTAACGAATAAATCAAATCATCTAACATCAATCAATAATCAGAAAAATCAAAACATCATGAAAAACTTTACCATTTATCTCACCGGATTTTTATTACTTTTTTTAACCGAAATTTTCGCTCAAGACCAAAAAGGCGAAGTAGTCTCGGAAACTTTTGAGTCTCGCGCTAAAGGAATCGCCAACAAAATCGAGAACATTACCAAAGAAGAAAAAGCCGCTTTGAAAGCAGAAATTGAAGCCATTAACAACCAACTCGACAAAAAAGAAATCACTACTGAACAAGCCGAGGTCAAAAAGCAAGAACTTGCAGCAGCTAGAGCTAAAAACATCGAAACCCGAGTGGCCGTAGCGCAAGACGAACTCAAAGATTTGGTTCAGGAAAAAGTAGATGGCAAAATCAAAGAAAGCGATTCATCACGCACTTGGGTGATTCATTTCGACAACAAACGACGCAAAAATTGGAACCACGACGGCGAGCGCAGAACTACTTCACAATTTGTTTTTGCCTTTGGTCTGAACAACTTGGTCACAGACAAAGCTTTGGCCCATTCCGATTATCGTTATTGGGGTTCACACTTCTACGAATGGGGTTTTACCGCCAACACCCGGATTTTCAAAAACGACAATTTGCTCCATGCCAAATACGGACTGTCTTTAATGTACAACAATTTGCGCCCAACCGAGAACCGTTATTTCCAAGAAAACGGCAAGCAGACCGAGCTCGTTAAAAGCACAGTGCATCTGAACGATTCGCGTTTTCGTAATGTATATCTGGTAGTTCCGGCACACCTCGAATTCGATTTTTCTAAGAAGGAAATCAAAAACGACAAAACCCTTTTCCGCACCCACAAAAGCATGCGCGTTGGTTTGGGCGGCTACTTCGGGGCCAACATCAAATCAAAGCAAATTCTTAAATTTGAAGACGAAGAAGGCAACAAAGTGAAGCAGAAAACCAAAGGCGATTTCAACGTCAACGATTTCATCTACGGAGCCAGTGCTTACATCGGCTACAAAGAAGTTTCTCTGTATGCCAAATACGATTTAAGCCCACTGTTTCGCGACAATGCCGTAGACCAGAACAACATTTCGTTCGGCGTTCGTTTCGATTTCAACTAGCATGTTCCACCTTTGTTTAAATAGTAAGAGGCGCTCTCAAAAGGGGCGCTTTTTTTTGTTTTTTAGTAGCCGGGAACCTGCTATTCGCTATATCTTTTCCCGTCCGCAAGCTACCGGAAAAAGGATGCCGCTGCTATCAGGGCTAAGGCAAAATCCTTCCATGTTCGCGCGTCCAAACACAACAAAAACTTTGTAACTTTGACGCCCTAACCGTTTTGCCAGTTGATCTCAAAAGCCACCATCGATACTGTATTCGAAACTGCCCGCGTCGAGGAAGTCATCGGCGATTTTGTGCAACTCAAACGGGCCGGTAGCAACTTCAAAGGATTGAGCCCATTTTCAGACGAGCGTTCGCCATCGTTCATGGTTTCGCCAGTGAAGCAAATCTGGAAAGATTTCTCCTCGGGCAAAGGCGGTAATGTCGTAGCCTTTTTGATGGAACACGAGCATTTTACGTATCCGGAAGCGATTCGTTATTTGGCCAAGAAATACAATATCGCCATAGAAGAAACCGAGCAAACCCAAGAGGAAAAAGCCATTACCGATGTGCGCGAGAGTATGTTTTTGGTTTCGGAATTCGCCAAGAAATACTTCCACGATACGCTCATCAATTCCGAAGAAGGCAAGGCTATCGGTTATTCTTATTTCAAGGAACGCGGTTTTACCCACGAAACCATCAAGAAATTCGAACTCGGTTATTCGCCCGAACAATGGGATGCGTTCACTAAAGAAGCTCTGGGCAAAGCATATAATCTTGAGTTTCTCGAAAGCACCGGGCTCACCATCGTGCGCGAAGACAAAACCCCAATCGACCGTTTTCGAGGCCGCGTGATGTTTCCAATCCATAGCATGTCAGGACGAACTTTAGGTTTCGGCGGCAGGATTCTTACCAACGATAAAAAAGTCGCCAAATACCTCAATTCGCCCGAAAGCGAAATTTACCACAAAAGCAAAGTACTTTACGGTATTTTTCAGGCCAAACAAGCCATCGCCAAGCAAAACAATTGTTATTTGGTAGAAGGCTACACCGATGTGATCCAGTTCCATCAAGCCGGAATCGAGAATGTAGTCGCTTCATCAGGAACGGCGCTTACGCCAGACCAAATTCGATTAGTCAATCGGCTCACTAAAAATATTACGGTGCTTTATGACGGTGATGCGGCTGGTTTGCGCGCCTCCATTCGAGGAATCGATTTGATTCTGGAAGAAGGTATGAACGTTCGCGTTTGCACTTTTCCCGAAGGCGAAGATCCAGATAGTTTTGCTCGGAAATCATCCTACGAAGATTTGGTCGCTTATTTAGAAACTAACGCCAAGGATTTCATTCAGTTCAAAGCGTCATTGCTCATGGATGAAGCTCAGAACGACCCAATCAAAAAAGCGGACTTAATCCGCGATATGGTCACGAGTATTTCCAAAATCCCGGACCGAATCAAACGCGAAATTTATGTGCAGGAATGTGCGCGCATCATGGATATTTCCGAGCAGGTTTTGCTGAATACTTTGGCGCAACTGGTTCAAAAGGATATTTCCGAAGCCGAAAAGAAAATCAAACAAGAGCAGAAAGCGTTTGAAGTCATTAAAGATGAAAACCCCATTGTGACCCAGAAAGTAGATGTACTCTATGAACTGGAACGCAAGATTATAGAAATCCTATTGCTTTACGGAGATAGAACCGAAGAATTCGAAGATGTGATTTTGAAAACCAATGAAGAAGGCGAAATCGTCGAAAGTACCGAGAAGAAAGACTACAAAGTCTATCAACGCATTTATTTGAGTTTGCAGGAAGACGAGGTCGAACTCGCCAACCCATTATTCCTGAATATATACAATCATCTGATTAATTATTATCACCAAGCGGAAAATTTCCAAATGGACCAATACCTAATGCACCTTGAGCCCGAATTCACTCAAGAAATCACCGATATATTAATGTTGGAAGAGCAAATGGCTTTGCACAACTGGGAATCCAAACAAATTATCGTTAAAGGCAAAGACCAAACCGTAGCGCAATACGTTTCTGAAACCATTCTGACTTTGCGATGGTTTTTGGTCAATAGAATTATTGAGGATTTGAAAGTAAGTATTGCCCAAGAGCCTGAAGCAGACAACACTGAACCGTTGTCTATGGCAATGGATTATTACAAACTAATTGGTTCTTTCTCGAAAAAACTTGGGCGGGTAATGTCTCGTTATAGTTAAACGATTTCGAGCGTTTTGGCTTTGTTGACCAAATCTACTAAGTTGGTCACGTTGAGTTTGGTGAGTAATCTGAGTTTGTAAGTACTAATGGTTTTTTCGTTCAAACCTAAAATAGACGAAATTTCATTGTTCTTTTTTCCGTTGCTCAAATAACGCAACACTTCAATTTCACGGTTAGAGAGCTTACGATATAATCTTTCGCTTTTATTTTGCTTGGCAATCAAGGCCAAGTTTCGTTTGATGGTATCGTTGAGGATAGTTTGCCCCTGGTGTACTTTCATAATCGCGATTCCTAAAGTTTCCAGTTTTGCCGTTTTGTGGACATATCCAGCCACGCCTGCCTTGATAGCGTTCGGCGCATAAATCTGTTCCGAATAACTGCTGAAAACAATGATTTTTGTTTTCGTGTAATTCTTGATAATCGCTTTGAGTTCGTATATACTCGATAAACCGTCAAGGTCAAGATCTAAAACCAATACGTCAATTTCTTTGGTGTAGAGCACGTCTTTCACCATTGAGAAATTCCCGACATTGGCCACGATGCTGATATCGGAATGTTCCTTAAAATAAGACTTAACGCCAAAATGCACAACCGGGTAGTTGTCTGCCAAACAAACTTTAATCATAACTGTATCATTTAAGGGTTATTTTTAGAAGTGCATAAATTTAGTTAAAAAAAACTTAAACACTAAAAAATTATAGATAAAACGTCATTAATCCCGATGAATTAAACAAACCGGTATCGGCTTCATTTTGTGTTGGTTACTTCGGTTTAAACGTTTATAGATGTTAAAAACCTCTTTTTCGCGTCCGGCAAAATCAGTTTCGTTTTTCCCCGCTTCGTCTGCGAGCATCGCCCATTCCAGTTCATCATAACTAGCTCCGAGTTGGTCTTCATCGGTGCGGTCATCGCCAAACAAGCCATCGGTTGGCGCAGCTTTCAAGATAGATTCAGGAACTTTTAAATAGTCGCCCAAAGCATACACGTCTGATTTCATCAAATCAGCAATCGGGCTCAAATCGACGCCACCATCGCCATATTTGGTATAAAAGCCTACTCCAAAATCTTCTACTTTATTTCCCGTTCCGGCCACTAGTAAGCCATGAATTCCTGCCAAATAATACAACGATGTCATTCTAAGTCGTGCTCGCGTATTGGCTAATGACAAATTCAAAATGGCTTCATTGGTTGAAGTGGGTACTTGGGTTTTAAAAGTTTCAAATACCGAAGTCAAATCAATCTGCTCATGGCCCACATTCGGGAAACGTTTCCTGAGTTGCTCAATGTGTTCGCGCCCACGAGAAACCTGACTTATCGCCTGATGGATCGGCATTTCCACGCAAATTACTTGCATTCCGGTCTGCGCGCACAAGGTTGAGGTAACTGCCGAATCGATTCCGCCCGAAATCCCGACCACAAAGCCGTTCACTTTCGCGTTTTGGGCATACGTTTTCAACCAATTCACAATTTGCTGGTTCACTTTTTCAACATCGATTGTACTTTTTTTAGGCATATTTTCTGAAAATTTAGTTCTCGGGAATGTATCTTTGCGAAGATAATAATAATTTGAAGCTATTTCCTGCTGTCCGCTATATCTTTTTCGCCAGTATTTATAAGGTAAACCACGAGTTTTTCCAAGGCAAAAAAGGATGCCGCTGCCATCAGGGCTAATGCGTTACCGTCTATGAAGAACTATCGTTTATTGTTGCCGTTTTTGTGCTGTTGGGTGCTGCTTTCCTGCGACAAAAAATCCAAAGTAGAAAAAGCCGTTGAAGAAATTCCGCTGCAAATCAAAGTCAATCGCTTCGACAAAGCCTTCTTCGAAACCCAACCACAAGATTTGCCCAAACTCAAAGCCGAATATCCTTTCTTCTTTCCGGCCGGTAATGACGATCAGGTTTGGATCGAGAAAATGCAGAATCCGCAGTGGCGTGAACTTTACACCGAAGTGCAGAAACGCTACGGCAATTTCAGCACAGAAACCACGCAAATCGAGGAGTTATTTAAACACATCAAATACTATTTCCCCGGAACAAAAATCCCAAAAGTCTACACCATCATCGCCGAGATGGATTATCAAAATAAAGTAATTTACACCGGAAATATGCTCGTGATTTCACTCGAATTATACCTCGGCAAAGACCACCGCTTTTACGAATTTCCTCAATATCTCAAGCAAAATTTCGAACCCAGCCAAATGATGCCTGATATCGCTTCTAGTTTTGCCAAAACCAAGATTTTGCCGCCCACCGATACTTCGTTCCTGTCACAAATGGTGTACGCCGGAAAAGAATTGTACCTCAAAGATATTTTGTTGCCCGAAGCTTCAGATGCCGAGAAGATGGGTTACAAAAATGAGCAAATTACTTGGGCCAAAGAAAACGAGGGCTATATTTGGCGTTATTTCATCGACAACAAAATGCTCTACGATACCGACCAGAAATTGATTCCGCGTTTTATCAACCCGGCGCCTTTTTCTAAGTTCTATCTAGAGATTGATAACGATTCTCCAGGTCGAATAGGAGCGTGGATCGGTTGGCAAATGGTACGCTCGTACATGGAAAACAATGAAGTTTCGGTAGGCCAACTTTTAAAAGTAGATGCCAAAGAACTGTTTGAAAAATCACACTACAAACCCAAAAAGAATGAGTAATAAAATTACCTCCGAAATAAAATTCCTTGTAGAACTCGACGAGAACCGTGTTCCCGAAAAACTCAGTTGGACAGCCCAAGATGGCGGTATCGAAGCAGAAGAAGCCAAAGCCATGTTGCTCTCCATCTGGGACAGCAACGCCCGAGAAACCCTGCGCATCGACCTCTGGACTAAAGATATGCCGGTAGACGAGATGAAACAGTTTTTCCACCAGACTTTAGTAGCGATGACCGATACTTTCCAACGCGCGACCGGCGACGAAAAAATGGCTGCTACCATGAAAGACTTCTGTGATTATTTTGCAGAGAAGTTGGAATTGAAAGGGTAAAAACGGGAATTAAAAACGGTTGTTGTTTTTGAAAACTTCTTCGTTAATCGAATCGATATAGCCTAACAAATCATCTTTTCCGGTGCCTTCAGTCGATGAGGTCACGAAATAAGGCGGCATTTCTTCCCATTGGTTCATCAGCATTTGTTTGCGATAGGCCGCAATATGTGAATCGACTTTGGTGCGGCTGATTTTATCCGCTTTGGTGAAAATAATGCAGAACGGAATTTCGCTTTCGCCAAGCCAAGTCATAAACTCCAAATCAATCTTTTGGGCTTCGAGCCTAATGTCGATCAATACAAAACCACAAACCAATTGTTCGCGTTTCTCGAAATAATCAGTGATGAATTGCTGGAAAGTCGATTTGGTTTTTTTCGAAACGCGCGCATAACCGTAACCAGGTAAATCCACCAAAAACCAATTGTTGTTAATCTTGAAGTGGTTGATAAGTTGCGTTTTTCCGGGCTTTCCTGAAGTTTTCGCCAAGTTTTTGTTGTTGGTCAACATATTAATCAGCGACGATTTCCCGACATTCGACCGGCCGATGAAAGCGTATTCCGGCAAAGGCTCTTTCGGACATTTGTCTACTTCTGAGTTGCTGATGACAAATTCTGCAGAATTGATTTTCATTGAAAAAGATTTGTTGGTAAAAGTAGCCAAAAAAAGACCGCCATTTCTCAACAGCGGTCATCATATTTCTTATAAATGCGTTTCTTTAAGCCATTGGTGCATCAGTCGGTTGAACTCGTCCGGGTGTTCCATCATAGCTGCGTGGCCGCATTTGTCAATCCAATATAGCGCTGAGTTGGGCAACAATTTGTGAAATTCCTCGGCTACATCTGGTGGTGTAACATTGTCGTTTTTTCCCCAAATGATACAAGTTGGCACGTGCATTTTTGGTAAATCCTTGGCCATATTGTGTCGAATGGCACTCTTGGCGATGGTCAAAGTTTTAATCAGTTTGATTCGATCGTTGGCCATGGTGTAGACTTCCTCTACAATTTCTGGTGTAGCAATTTTCGGGTCGTAAAACACCGCTTCGGCTTTCTTCTGGATGTAGTCACGGTCGCCTCTTCTAGGGTAACTGTCGCCCATAGCGCTTTCGTACAATCCGGAACTCCCCGTAATCACTAAACCGAGCATTTTTTCAGGATACATTTTAGTGTGGTACAAAGCGATGTGCCCGCCTAGCGAATTCCCGAGTAAAATCACACGGTCGAAACCTTTGTAGGTAATGAAATCCTTCACAAACTTCGCAAAAGCTTTTACGTTGGTTTTCAGGATGTTTTGTGTGTAAATCGGCAATTCAGGAATGACCACTTTGTAGCCGTGTTTCGGAAAATATTCTGCTACGCCGTCAAAATTGCTAAGACCGCCCATTAGCCCGTGCAGGATCACGATGGGCGTACCTTCTCCAGCTTCGAAATACTTGTACTTGCCTTCCTTTTTTAAGTTCTCGTTCATTGCTTTTGCTGCCCTTTCTGGTGCGCACAAATATATGATTTTATCGAGAATATGAAAGCAGTATTATTTATTTAGAAAAATCCGTAGTTGTTCAAAATTCTGTCACTATTAAAGTGGCTGCGAAATTTTAATCTGTTGAATTCCAATCGTCAAATTCTATTTTAAATTAAGGTTAAGTGGTAAAACTTATCAACAAAGTGGTATTTTGTGGTAAAATGTGGTATTTATTTTTATATTTTTGCTCCAAATCACTTAAAACCATTTTCTTGAACGCCATTGTCGGGACATATGAATGTAAAGTAGATGCCAAAGGGAGGTTGCTGTTGCCGGCGCCACTCAAGAAGCAACTCTCTGCCGGATTGCAGGAGGGTTTCATCCTCAAGCGGTCTGTTTTTCAGCCTTGTCTGGAATTGTATCCTATGGGAGAATGGAACCTGATGATGCAGAAAATCAACAAGCTCAATCGGTTTGTCAAAAAGAACAATGACTTCATTCGTCGCTTTACTGCCGGTGTGAAAGTCGTTGAAATTGACAATCTCGGCAGGTTGTTGATTCCGAAAGACTTGGTGGTTTTTGCAAATATTTCGAAAGACATCGTGTTGTCATCGGCGGTGAATATCATCGAAATCTGGGATAAAGATTTGTACGAAAAAGCGATTGATGATTCGGTCGTTGATTTCGCAGATTTGGCAGAAGATGTAATGGGGAATGTAACTGATGACGATCATGGAATATCATAATCCGGTACTGCTACAAGAAACTGTCGGCGGGCTCAACATCAAACCAGATGGAATTTATGTTGATGTGACTTTTGGCGGCGGCGGACATTCCAAAGAAATGCTGAAAAGGCTGGGGCCAAACGGGAAATTGTTTGCTTTTGACCAAGACGAAGATGCGCTGGAGAATGCTATTGATGACAACCGTTTCGAACTAATCAATGAAAATTTCAGGTACCTCAAAAGATTTCTAAGGTTTCACGGAGTAAAGAGTGTAGATGGGATTTTGGCAGATTTAGGGGTTTCCTCACACCAATTCGATGTGGCTGAACGCGGATTTTCTACCAGATTCGACGCCGAACTCGATATGCGGATGAGCAAAAAAAACCAACTCGATGCTTATCAAGTGGTCAACCAGTACAATCACGAAAACCTCACTAGAGTGTTTCTTGATTATGGAGAACTGAAAAATGCACCGGCGTTGGCAAGAACAATTATCGAGGCCAGAATGGATGCTCCTGTCAAAAACACAGAGCAGCTCAAGACGATTTTAGGGAAATACCTTCCGGCGCATAAAAGCAATAAGATATTGGCTCAGATTTATCAAGCCATTCGCATAGAAGTCAATCAAGAAATGGAAGTGCTCAAGGAATTCTTAGAGCAATCTTTAGAGATTCTCAAACCCGGCGGCAGGCTCAGCGTGATTTCCTATCACTCGCTCGAAGATCGTTTGGTCAAGCGGTTTATGAGAAACGGGTTATTTGAAGGAGAGCCCGAGCGTGATTTTTATGGTAATTATTCGGTGCCATTCAAAACCATTGAGAAACTGATTGTTCCCGGCGATGAGGAAATCAAAATGAATAATCGCGCCCGAAGCGCCAAATTAAGAATCGCAGAAAAAATATAAAGCTTTTAAAAGAAGATGAAGAGCGGAGTTTACAGCATATTAAAAGCGAGATTTCTAATCAACGAAGAAGCCAATGCAGCCAAGAACTGGCGGTTCATTGTGTTTCTAATCATACTGGCGATTATCATGATTGCCAACACCCAGCGCTACGAGCAAAAGGTTTTTAAAATCGTGGCCCTGACCAGCGAAGTCAAAGAATTGCGCTCTGAGTTTGTAGATCGCCGTTCAGAATTGATGAAACTCAAAATGGAGTCGACCGTTGCGGCCAAAATGGAAGCCAAGAATATTTTTCCGGCTTCAGTGCCGCCGGTGAAAATCAAAATAAAAAAACAAGAAGAACCCAATTTCTTTAAAAGGATATGGCAGTAGAAGACAAGCACATTTCTTACCGGATGTACCTGGTGGCCTTTACCATGTTTCTCATGGCAATCGCGATCACTGTCAAGCTGACCAATATTCAGTGGGTCGAAGGCGATTATTATCGTCATCTTGCTAAAGAAAGAACCGTCCGCAACTTTGTGATTCCGGCTAACAAAGGCAATATCTATTCTGCCGATGGAAGTTTGCTCGCTACTTCAATCCCGAATTATGAAATTCGTTTTGATGCGGTGGCGCCTAAAGCCGAAGCCTTTGAGAAAAATGTGAAGCCTTTGTCTGATTCGCTCGCGAAATTGCTTCATAAACCGAGTAGTGAATTTCAATCCGGACTCAGAAAAGCGCGTGCACATAAAAACCGATATTTCTTGGTTGCGCGTGATTTGAGCTATACCGAATACATGAAAATCAAAAGTTATCCACTATTCAATCTCGGTGCTTTTAAAGGTGGAATTATCACTGAACAGAAAACCGTGCGCGAACATCCAATCGGTAAAATCGCCGAGAGAACCATCGGCTACGAACGCGTCACACCCAATGGCTCACTCGATGGTAAAGGTATTGAATGGGCTTTTCGCAAATACCTCAATGGCAAAGATGGCAAAGTGCTCAAGCAGAAAATCGCCAAAGGCCAATGGAAACCGATTCGCGATGTCAATGAAGTGGATCCGCAAGACGGTTACGATATCATTTCGACTATCGATGTTTACATTCAAGACATCGCGCACCATGCGCTGCTGAAGCAACTCCGCCAATACAACGCCGACCATGGTTGTGTTGTGGTAATGGAAACCAAAACCGGCAAGATCAAAGCCATTTCAAACCTCGGAAAAAACCCCAACAGCGCCAACAAAGCTGCTGACAGCACTTATTTCGAAACTACCAATTACGCGATTGCAGAATCTCATGAGCCAGGTTCTACTTATAAATTGGCTGATTTGATGGCTTTACTCGAAGACAAAAAAGTCGATACCAGCACTGTGTTTGACAGTAATGGTGGAATCATCACTTATTCAGGCAAAAAAGTACGCGATTCGCATGAAGGCGGTTACGGCAAAATTTCTTTGGGCCGTGGTTTTGAAGTTTCGTCAAACACTGTTCTGGTGCAAGCAGTTTACAATAATTACAAAAACGATCCGAAGGCATTTGTAGATCACCTGAACAATTTCGGACTCAATAAACCACTCGGGCTTCCGATTAAAGGCGAAGGAATTCCGTTTGTGCCGCAACCTGAAACACCACGCTGGAGCGCAATTTCCTTACCCTGGATGGCTTTCGGTTACGGGGTTTCCATCACGCCGCTTCAAACCTTGACTTTCTATAATGCCGTAGCGAACAACGGAGAAATGGTCAAGCCACAATTCGTTTCTGAAATTAAAGAATGGAACAAAACCATCAAAAAGTTCAACAAGGAAGTCATCAACCCGAAAATCTGTTCGCAGGAAACCATTGCCAAACTCAAAGCGGTGATGAAAAATGTTGTCAAGAAAGGCACCGGTTCTAAACTGTATTCCAAAGATTTTTCGATGGCAGGAAAGACCGGAACCGCACAGGCAAATTACGCAAAAAATGGAGGAACCGAGAAGCACTATATTTCTTCATTCGTTGGTTATTTTCCAGCCGAACAACCCAAGTATTCCTGCATTGTCGTAGTACATGAACCGAATACTTCAGGCAATAATTACTACGGAGCTGATGTCGCCGGGCCGGTATTCAAACGCATCGCACAGAAGATTTTCACTGATGCTCCGTCGATGAACGAAATCAAAAACCTGAATCTCAAAAACAAGGTTCAAGAAGATAGTTACGCGAATTATTATACGAAAGCACAAACAAAACAAAATACAATTCCGAATGTAAAAGGAATGTCTGGGATGGATGCGGTTGCACTGCTTGGAAATTTAGGGTTAAATATAAAAGTTAAAGGGACCGGAAAGGTCAAATCGCAATCCATCCAACCTGGACAGATTTTTAACAAGAATACCACTATTATACTCGAACTATCGTGATTGTTTTAAAAGACATATTATATAAAGTAAGCATCGAAGCCGTCAAAGGATCGACCGAAATGGAAATCAACCAAATCGATTTCGATTCGCGCAAGATTGGTGCAGACGACGTATTTATTGCGATTCGCGGTACGGTTTCCGACGGCCATGATTATATCGAAAAAGCAATCAATCAAGGCGCAGTAGCCATTGTGTGCGATACATTCCCGGAGCTGATTGTGGGCGGAGTAACTTACGTTCAGGTAAAAGACACCAATCAGGCTTTGGCTTTTATGGCAACCAATTTTTACGGTAATCCATCGCAGCATTTAAAACTGGTTGGCATTACCGGAACCAACGGGAAAACCACAATTGCGTCTTTATTATATCAACTATTCAAAAAGGCCGGTTTCAAAGTCGGATTGCTTTCCACGGTGAAAATCATGGTGGATGATATTGAGCACAAAGCCACACACACCACGCCGGATTCTATTACCATCAACCGCTACTTACGCGAAATGGTCGATAGTGGTGTAAGGCATTGTTTCATGGAAGTTTCCTCGCACGGCATCCACCAAAAGCGAACTGAAGGCTTGCATTTCGAAGGCGGCGTGTTCACGAATTTATCGCACGATCATCTGGATTATCACGCAGATTTTGCCGAATACCGCGACGTGAAGAAGTCGTTTTTTGACTACTTGCCGAAATCCGCTTTTGCTCTGACCAACATCGACGACAAGAACGGTTTGGTGATGTTGCAAAATACGAGTGCCAGAAAACTCACCTATGCGCTAAAATCCTATGCGAATTACAAAGCGCAGATTCTCGAGAATCAGTTGAGCGGCCTTTTACTGAAGATTAATGATAATGAAGTTTGGGTACGATTGATCGGTACTTTCAATGCATATAACTTACTCGCGATATACGGTTCAGCGGTAGAATTGGGCATGGATTCTCTTGAAGCTTTGCGCTTGCTTTCAGAACTTGAAAGTGTATCGGGGCGTTTTCAATACATCGTTTCCCAAGACAAAATCACCGCGGTGGTCGACTATGCACACACGCCGGATGCACTCGAGAACGTACTGAAAACCATCAACGACATCCGCACCAAAAACGAGCAGCTCATTACCATTGTAGGTTGTGGCGGCGACCGAGATAAAACCAAACGCCCGGTGATGGCCAATATCGCTACTACCATGAGCGACAAAACCATCATCACGTCTGACAATCCGAGAACGGAAAAACCAGAAGACATCATCGCCGATATGGAAAAAGGCGTCGAGCCCCAGCACTATAAAAAATCAATGTCGATTACCGACCGCAAACAAGCCATTCAAGCCGCTTGTCAAATGGCACAACCCGGCGACATCATTCTCATTGCCGGCAAAGGCCATGAAACTTATCAGGAAATTCAGGGCGTGCGCTATGATTTCGACGATATGAAAATTGTAAAAGAACTATTAACGCAACTCGGGAAATAAAACTGGAATTATGCTGTACTATCTTTTTGAATACCTCGACAAAACGATGAACATCCCGGGAGCTGGGGTTTTCCAATACATTACGTTCCGTTCGGCGCTGGCCATATTGCTCTCGCTGACCCTTTCGACCATTTACGGGAAACGCATCATCGGATTTTTGAGAAACCAACAAGTGGGCGAAACCGTGCGTGAACTAGGATTGGCAGGGCAAAACGAGAAAGCCGGAACGCCAACCATGGGCGGACTCATCATCATTTTTGCAACTTTGATTCCGGTGTTGCTGCTGACCAAACTCAACAACATTTATATCATCTTGTTGATTGTTACGACACTTTGGATGGGAACGATCGGGTTTATCGACGATTATATCAAGATTTTCAAAAAAGACAAACAAGGTCTCAAAGGGATTTTCAAAGTCATCGGCCAAGTCGGTTTAGGGTTGATTGTCGGCACAGTACTTTATACACATCCCGGAGTCACGATTCGAAAAGAAGCACCGAAAAGTATCATGCTGAATCAAACCGAAAACGTGATTTCGCAAGTGCCGCTCGAAGAAAAATCAACTGCGACGACGATTCCGTTTGTTAAGAATAACGAACTAGATTATGCCGAACTGCTTTCTTGGATGGGCGACGGCTACGAAAACTGGGCTTGGATTGTATTCATTCCGATTGTGATATTCATCATCACCGCAGTATCCAACGGAGCCAACCTCACCGACGGAATTGACGGATTAGCAGCCGGAACTTCAGCCGTTTCGGTACTCGCGCTCGGGATTTTCACTTTCGTTTCGGGTAACATTATTTTCTCTAGTTATCTCAACATTATGTACATCCCGAATTCGGGCGAGATGACCGTGTTCATTGCATCTTTCGTCGGGGCATTGATTGGGTTTCTTTGGTACAATTCTTATCCGGCATCTGTATTTATGGGCGATACCGGTAGTTTGACCATCGGCGGAATTATCGCGGTTTTGGCCATTGCGGTGCGCAAGGAATTGATGATTCCGCTACTCTGCGGGATTTTCCTGGTCGAGAATTTCTCGGTGGTTTTGCAAGTTTCCTATTTCAAGTGGACCAAAAAGAAATATGGCGAAGGTCGCCGGATTTTCCTGATGTCGCCGCTGCACCATCATTACCAGAAGAAAGGTTACCATGAAAGTAAAATTGTAACGCGCTTCTGGATTGTCGGGATTTTGCTTGCGATTCTATCCATTGTGACTTTAAAGTTGAGATAATGCAAAGGCTGGTCATTCTTGGCGGAGGCGAAAGTGGTGTCGGAACCGCCATCCTCGGAAAACAAAAAGGTTATGATGTCTTTGTGTCTGATTTTGGAAAGATCAAAGATCACTATAAAGAAGTTCTTACTATTAATGGCATCAAGTGGGAAGAGGAAACCCACACCGAAAAAAAAGTCCTCAGTGCCGATGTGGTCATGAAAAGCCCAGGTATTCCAGACAAATCACCGATAGTGAAACAGCTCAAGGAAAAAGGCATTCCCGTGATTTCAGAAATCGAATTCGCTGCGCCGTTCACCAAGGCCAAAATCGTCGGGATAACTGGGAGTAACGGCAAAACAACCACCACGATGCTCACGTATCACTTGCTCAAATCAGCAGGTTTGAATGTCGGGCTCGGCGGCAACATCGGAAAGAGCTTCGCCTGGCAGGTGGCCGAAAACCAGTACGATTATTATGTACTCGAATTAAGCAGTTTCCAGCTCGACGGCATCATCGATTTCAAGCCGCACATCGCAGTGCTAACGAATATCAGCCCGGACCATCTGGACCGCTATGATTACAAATACGAAAATTACATCGCCTCGAAATTCCGCATCACGATGAATCAAGACGCCAATGATTATTTCATCTATGACGCAGACGACGAGGCCATCCAAACCTGGCTCAAACAAAACAAAACTAATGCTCAATTGATTCCTTTCTCGCTGACCCAGAAGTTCGAAAAAGGAGCTTATTTAAACCAAAATAAAATGGAAGTAAACATCAACGAAGAAGAATTCATCATGGACACCGAACATATTGCGCTCGAAGGCAAGCACAATATGAAGAACGCCATGGCCGCATCATCGGTAGCCAAACTGATGCAGATTCGCAAGGAAACCATCCGCGAGAGCCTGTCGAATTTCCAAGGCGTTGAACACCGTCTGGAAAAAGTGCTCAAAATTCAGAACGTGCAGTACATCAACGATTCGAAAGCCACGAACGTCAATGCGACTTTTTTTGCTCTCGATAGCATGAACGCGCCCACAGTCTGGATTGTCGGTGGTGTCGATAAAGGCAACGATTATTCAGAACTGATGTCGCTCGTGCACGAGAAAGTCAAGGCGATCATTTGCTTGGGCGTCGACAACAAAAAAATCATCGATGCGTTCGGCAACGTGGTCGATGTGATGGTCGAGGTCGATTCGATGGCCGCTGCAGTGAAAATGGCGCAAAGACTAGCTGAGAAAGGCGATAACGTGTTGTTGTCACCGGCCTGCGCGAGTTTCGATCTGTTCGAGAATTACGAAGACCGAGGCCGCCAGTTCAAATACGCGGTGCAGAATTTATAATTTTTTCAGGAGCCGGATTTGATATTAAGAGGAGGAAGCCCAGTGGGCTTCAGGTATAAAAAACGTCGATTGAATAAGTGATTTGAATTTTACAACGAGTGCCCGCGTTAGGGATTGCAGCAAGTACCGTGTACTGCGCAAAGCCCGACCCATAGGGGAACGCCCAAAAATAAATCCAACAACAATCAACAAAGAACTATCAACCCATGTTGCAACTCATTAAAAACCTCAAAGGAGACAAAGTCATCTGGACCTTCGTGGCCCTTTTGGCGCTTTTCTCGTTTATGCCGGTTTTTAGTGCCAGTAGCAACTTGGCCTATATGGGTCACGGTACCGGAAATACTCTGGGTTATCTGGTGAAGCATTTCGCGCACATTTGCATCGGGTTTATGATTATTTACTGGGTACATAAAGTGCCGTATCATTATTTCAGGGCATTATCACTAGTGGCGCTTCCGGTAGTTTGGGCTTTGCTGGCTTATACTTTAATTAAAGGAACAGTCATCGCCGGAGCCAACGCCAGTCGCTGGATTCAAGTACCGTTCATCGGAATCACTTTCCAGACTTCCACTTTAGCGATGATTGTGCTGATGGTGTTCGTCGCGCGTTATTTATCCAAGAAAAGAGAAACACCCGTTACTTTCAAAAACTCGTTGTGGGAATTGTGGCTGCCGGTTTTCATCACTTTAGGATTCATACTTCCGGCGAACTTTTCAACAGCCGCTTTGATGTTTTCGATGGTGTTAATGCTGGTGTTCATCGGCAAATATCCACTGAAATATATCGGGCTGATTATCGCAGCCGGTGTCATGGCTTTAGTGCTTTTTGTTCTAATCAGCAAGGCTTTTCCCGATGCGAAGTTCTTCAGCCGCGTGAAAACCTGGGAAAGCCGTTTGGAGAGTTTTACCTCAAAAGACGCAGAAAAAGATACTGATGACGAACATTACCAGATCGAGAAAGCCAAAATCGCGATTGCATCGGGCGGAATACAAGGGCTCGGGCCGGGAAAAAGCGTACAGAAAAACTTCCTACCGCAGTCTTCCTCAGATTTTATCTATGCTATCATTGTTGAAGAATACGGCCTCATCGGCGGTTTGACAGTTTTGGGGTTGTATATGCTGTTGTTTTTCCGTTTCATCGTCGCGGCACACAAAGCCAATTCGCTGTTCGGAAAATTGGTCGTAGTCGGGCTCGGATTCCCGATTGTTTTCCAGGCGCTGATTAACATGGCTGTAGCGGTCGAACTTTTACCGGTTACCGGACAAACCCTGCCGCTAATCAGTAGCGGTGGAAGTTCGATCTGGATGACTTGTATCGCTCTGGGAATCATCATCGGCGTCACCAAAAAAGAAGAAGAAATTGCCGCAGAACTAGACGAAAAACAAAAACGCGAGGAAACTCTCAAACGCATGATCGATGCGCAAATAGAACGTGAAGAAAAAGCAGAACAAGAATTGCGCGAACTAGAAGCAGCAAAAGTAAACGGTTATTCCATCGAAGACGAATCCAACCCGATGAACGCTGTTATCGGCAAACCTTAGCACCTTTTAGAAAATGGCCCATCCAAAATTCATCTTAAGCGGCGGCGGCACAGGCGGACACATTTATCCGGCTATTGCAATCGCCAATGAATTGAAGCAACGTTTTCCCGATGCAGAATTCCTATTTGTAGGAGCCAAAGACAAAATGGAAATGCAAAAGGTGCCACAAGCAGGCTATCCTATTATCGGTTTGTGGATTGCAGGCTTGCAGCGTAGATTCACTTTAGACAATGCATTGTTTCCGATAAAATTGATAAGTAGTTTGATAAAATCACGTTCGATCATTAAGCAATTCAAACCAGATGTGGTGATCGGAACCGGCGGTTTTGCCAGCGGCCCATTGTTGCAATCGGCCAATCGTGCGGGCATTCCGACCGTGGTGCAAGAGCAGAATTCGTATCCGGGCATTACCAATAAAATACTCAGCAAAAAAGCGAAATCAATTTGTGTGGCTTATGAAAACCTGGAGCGTTTTTTCCCAAAGGATAAAATCCGATTGACCGGAAACCCGGTGCGTCAGGATTTGATTGGTATCGATGAGAAAAGAATCGACGCAATAGCCTATTTCAAACTCAACGCGGCCAAGAAAACTTTGTTGGTTTTGGGCGGCAGTTTAGGTTCCAGAAGAATCAACCAGCTCATTGCTAAAGAACTTGATTTCTTTTTATCGCAGGGCATTCAGGTCATCTGGCAATGCGGTAAGTTTTATATTGAAGAATACCAACATTTCAACGAGCTCGAAAACGTTCAGGTGATGGCATTCATTGACAAAATGGATTTGGTTTACGCCGCCGCAGATGTTATCATTTCTCGCGCCGGAGCTTCGTCGGTGTCAGAACTTTGTCTGGTGGGTAAACCGGTGATTTTTATTCCGTCGCCGAATGTGGCAGAAGACCATCAAACCAAAAATGCTAAAGCTATTGTTGACAAAAAAGGTGCGCTGATGCTCAAAGAATCCGAACTCGATGAAAAGTTTGAGAACGTTTTCAGTCATCTCATTGAAAATGAAAGTGAACAAGCAGATTTGTCCAAAAACATCAAATCGCTCGCAAAACCCAACGCGACCAAAGATATCGTAGAAGAAATAGTCAAATTAATAAAGTAAAAGCTCAGGCACTAAAGCACTCAGCAACTAAGACACTCAAAAATGAACTTGAACCAAATCCATAACGTTTTCTTTATCGGCATCGGAGGCATCGGTATGAGCGCGCTCGCCCGGTATTTCAAAACCATCGGCAAGAACGTTTGTGGCTACGATAAAACCGAAACCGAGCTTACTAAAGAATTGCAACAAAGTGGTATCGACATTCATTTTGAAGACAAAATCGCACTGATTCCGCAAGATTTTTACACCGAAAATACACTGGTGATTGTAACGCCGGCCATTCCGATTGCGCATTCGCAGTGGAACTTTTTCTTAGAACGAGGTTTTCAAATTAAGAAAAGAGCAGAAGTGCTGGGCATCATTACCAAAGATACTTTCTGTTTTGCAGTTGCCGGCACACACGGGAAAACAACGACTTCAAGCATTCTCGGGCATGTTTTGTTTCAAAGCGGCGTGGATGTGACGGCTTTTGTAGGTGGAATCGTGGAGAACTACGACTCGAATCTAATTGGAAATGGCAAAACGGTTACCGTAGTTGAAGCCGATGAGTTCGATCGTTCGTTTTTGCATTTGCATCCGGATATTGCTTGTGTCACTTCAACCGACGCCGATCATTTGGATATTTATGGCGATAAAGCCTCGATTGAAGCATCGTTTGCAGAGTTTGCCGATAAAGTCGAAGATAAAAACAAACTGTTTATAGCGAAAGGATTGCATTTAAAAGGAATGGCTGTCGCTGTTAATGAAGATGCAGACTTCAAAGCGTTCAACGTCAGAATTGAAAACAGCCAATATGTTTTTGATGTGCAAACTCCTTCCGAAATAATTACTGACATCCGATTCAGTTTGCCCGGAAAACACAATTTGATGAACGCGCTTATGGCTTTGGCGATGGCTAGCAGTTATGGTGTGCATTCAGAAGATATCAAGCGTGCCTTGGCTTCGTTTACCGGAATCCGCAGAAGGTTTTCGTTCCAGATTAAAACCGATGATTTGGTTTATGTTGATGACTATGCCCATCATCCGACCGAAATTGATGCCGTGCACCAAGCGGTTCGCGAGTTGTATCCGGGGCAAAAAGTACTTGCGGTTTTCCAGCCGCATTTGTTTAGCCGAACCAAAGATTTTGCCGATGGTTTTGCTGAGAGTTTATCGAAGTTCGACGAGATTATTTTGCTCGATATTTATCCGGCGCGCGAGTTGCCGATGGAAGGAATTACCTCTTCTTGGCTCATGAAAAAAATGACCAATCCGAATGTGAAATTAGTTTCAAAAAACGATTTGATCCATACCATTTCAAACAGCGATGCAACAGTGATTGCCACCATTGGCGCGGGCGATATAGGAGAATTAGTCAAACCCATTAAAAAAGCTTTATTGTCATGAAAATCTTCAAATGGGATAACCTGAGATTGGTGCTAATGTTTGCATTAGTGGCGTTTTTGTATTCGTTCACTTCGATGCGAAATGAGCACCGTAAATTGGCCAAATCTGTCGTGGTTTTTACAGATGATTCGAACCCGTTTATTCGGCAGGAAGCGGTTAATAAATTGTTAATAGAAAATAAAACCGACGCTTCAGCCATCCAAAAAGTTGATTTAGATTTGAACCAATTGGAAAAGTCTATCAATGCCAACCCAATGATTGAAAAATCTGAGGTTTTTGTCAGTATAGACGGGGTTCTTAAAGCAGTGGTGAAACAGAAAACGCCCATTGCCAGGCTCTTCAATGAAACCGGTTCGTTTTATATTGACTATCAGGGAAGTATTATGCCTTTGTCTGACGAATTTACGGCGAGAGTTCCAATTGTTTCGGGGGAAATTAACAAATTACATCAGGACGAATTTAGCCAATTATTAAGGTTTGTTTACGACGATGACTTTTTGAAAAAAAACATCATTGGTATCCAAATCTCGCCGTCTGGTAGATTGAAAATGCGCAATAGGAATTTCGATTATGAAATTGAATTTGGCCAAACGGTCAATATCGAACGAAAATTCAACAACTATAAAGCGTTTTATCAGAAGGCTGTTCAGGATAGTTCGTTGCACCAATACAAAAAGATTAATCTGACCTTTACCCAGCAGGTTGTTTGCACTAAATAAGTGATTATGGAAAATGAAAATATTGCAGTAGGTCTTGACATAGGAACCACCAAGATTGTGGCCATGATTGGCAAGAAAAACGAATACGGCAAATTGGAAATCCTCGGGGTAGGAAAATCCAAAAGCCTTGGTGTGGCACGCGGTGTTGTGAATAACATCACCCAAACCATTCATTCTATCCAGCAAGCAATTCTCGAGGCGGAAAACAATTCGGGTTACAGAATCAAAGATGTGGTAGTTGGTATTGCCGGGCAACACATTCGCAGCATCCAACACAGCGATTACATCAGCCGCAGCAATGCCGAAGAAGTGATTGGTGGCAAAGACATCGACATGCTGATCAACCAAGTCCATAAATTGGCGATGCTTCCCGGTGAGGAAATCATCCACGTATTGCCGCAAGAATTCAAGATCGACGGACAATCTGACATCAAAGAGCCGATCGGTATGTACGGCGGCCGTTTGGAAAGCAGTTTCCACGTAGTAGTTGGGCAAGCTTCATCCATCAGAAATGTTGGAAGATGCATTCAGAGTTCCGGCATTGAATTGTCAGGATTAACTCTGGAACCACTAGCTTCTGCTGATGCCGTATTGAGTCAAGAAGAAAAAGAAGCCGGAGTAGCACTGATTGATATTGGTGGCGGAACCACAGATTTAGCCATTTTCAAAGATGGCATTATTCGCCATACCGCAGTAATTCCGTTCGGAGGAAATGTCATCACGGACGACATCAAAGAAGGTTGTTCTATCATCGAAAAACAAGCGGAACTTCTGAAAATCAAATTCGGTTCGGCTTGGCCAGGAGAAAATAAAGACAACGAAATCGTTTCCATTCCAGGATTGCGCGGAAGAGAACCTAAGGAAATTTCATTGAAGAACCTTTCGAAAATCATTCACGCCCGAGTGGTGGAAATCATTGAGCAAGTGTTTGCCGAAATTAAAGCCTACGGTCACGAAGATCCACGCAAGAAACTCATCGCCGGCATCGTTTTAACCGGCGGCGGTGCGAATCTGAAACACCTCAAACAACTCGTAGAATACATCACCGGAATGGACACCAGAATCGGTTATCCGAACGAGCATTTGGCCGGTAATTCAGACGAAGAAATTTCAAGTCCATTATATGCAACAGCAGTTGGGCTCGTAATGAACAGCATCGAGAACAAGACCCAAAGCGCGGTCAAGAAAGAAACTACTGTGGTTCCTGAAAAAGTTACGTTCCAGCAGGAGCGCACTTTTGAGCCTTTCGATATTCCGAAAGCGGAGTCCGAAGTTACATTCGAGAAAGCCGAAGAAGTCAAAGAAGTGGTTCAGCCCAAAACCGAAGCAGTAGTCGAAGAAGCTGTTTTCAGGCCAGAATCGACTGAGGTTAAAATCAGAAGATCGTTCTTCGATAAATACGTAGACAAGATCAAAGAATTTTTAGACAACGCAGAATAGTCCCACCAGAAGCACAATAGAATAAGAATATCAAAAACCAAAAATTATGACAAGCAACTCAGATTTTGGAAACATCTCGTTTGATTTACCTAAAAATCAATCCAACGTCATTAAAGTCATCGGAGTAGGTGGTGGCGGGAGCAACGCTATTAATCACATGTTCCGTCAAGGAATCAAAGGAGTAGATTTTATCGTTTGCAACACCGATTCACAAGCGCTACAGAACAGTGCCGTGCCCAATAAAATTCAATTGGGTGTGAACCTCACTGAAGGTTTGGGCGCTGGAGCGAATCCGGAAGTAGGCCAACAATCAGCAATCGAAAGTATTGCCGATATCGAGAAAATGCTCGACACCAACACCAAGATGGTTTTCATTACCGCTGGTATGGGCGGAGGTACAGGAACCGGTGCTGCTCCTGTGATTGCGCAACTGGCCAAAGAAAGAGATATTCTTACGGTGGGTATCGTGACAATTCCTTTTCAGTTCGAAGGGAAAGTTCGTTCAGACCAAGCGCTTTTAGGTGTGGAAAAACTGCGCAAGCAAGTGGATTCTTTGATTGTCATCAACAATAATAAATTAAGAGAAGTATACGGCAATTTAGGTTTTAAAGCCGGGTTCTCTAAAGCCGATGAAGTTTTGGCTACAGCCTCACGTGGTATCGCTGAAGTCATCACACACCACTATACACAAAACATTGACTTGAAAGATGCGAAAACCGTGCTTTCTAACAGCGGAACGGCCATCATGGGATCGGCTACTGCTATGGGGGAGAATCGCGCCAAGGAAGCCATCATCGCTGCATTGGATTCGCCACTTTTGAACGACAATAAAATCACCGGTGCCAAAAACGTATTGTTGCTTATCGTTTCCGGAACCAACGAAATTACCATTGACGAAATCGGAGAAATCAACGACCATATCCAAACTGAAGCCGGTTTCAACGCCAACATCATTATGGGTGTCGGAGAAGACGAAACCCTTGGAGATGCTATCGCGGTAACTATTATCGCTACAGGCTTCAACGTCGAGCAACAAAACGAAATCGTCAATACTGAGCCGAAGAAAATCATTCACTCGCTTGATGGTGAGCACAAATTAGAGCGTGATTTGACCAACAAACCTGTGGCAGCTTTCCAATTGGATACTGAAGTAGAAAAACCAGTAGTTACGGCACAAGAAGAGGAGAAAATCGTTTTTGAACTCATTGAAGACGAGGCGAATGAAATTAAAGCAGTAGAGGAAACGTCGGTTGTTCAACAGGTTGAAGAGCCTGTCATGATCGACAATAACGAACTCATTGTCATGACCGAGTTCATCAAAAGCTTGGATGTGACTTTCGAAATCGTATCACCAGAGCGACCGCTTGATTTTGAAATTTCAAAACCTGTGGCTGAAATCAAAAATACCAATGACATCAAAGTCATCGACGCTACTGAAGTGAAACAAGAACAAGTGTCGTTTACTTTTGATTTACCTATCAGCAAACCTATTGAAACACCTCTAGAAGACGAAAATAAAGTGCTTTTTGAACTCACTAGCGAAACCAAAGATATTGTGGTTAACCAAGCGGTTCAGGTGGTGCCAATGACAGAGCTTAACGAGAATGGCATTATCAAATATTCGCTTGAGGAGTATATGGAATTGGAGAACGAGCTACTCAATTCAAAGCCCGTTGATAATATTGCTGCTGAGCCAGTAGCACCAGAACTTGACATCACCATGAAGCAAGTAGAGGAAGTATCAAATTTCTCTGCTGCATTTGAAGATGTTTCACCTGTAGAAATGTCTATCGAAGAGTCACTCAGAGTACGCGCTGATGAAAGAAGAAGAAAGTTGAAAGAGTTCAATTACAAATTCCATAACAACCCATCGCGCATGGAAGAATTTGAAAAAGAACCCGCTTACAAAAGATTGGGAATCGATATCTCAACCGGTCCAAAAGACAATAGTACTTCGCGTACTTCCTTGGGCACAGATAGCAATGACGACATCCAGTTGCGTTCGAATAATTCCTTCTTGCACGACAATGTAGATTAGCGAATATTTCCCAAATCGCTGCAAATATCCCGAAAATCCCCTCGAATTTTCGGGATATTTTTTTGGATAGCTTTTTTAGTTTACCTTGCGCAGACAATCAAAAGTTACTACCTAAAAACAAATTTAAACCCAATGAAAAACACTAAAAAAATCTTTACACTGATTGCAGCGGTTGCTGTAAGTTCAGCTTCGCAAGCACAATTGGGCGGCATGCTTAAAAAAGCCGCTAAGAATGCAGCTACAGAACAAGTTACTAAAGCCGCTACAGGAAATGCAACTTCCTCGTCTTCTGGTTCAGGTATTGCAGGAGTGGGCGGTGGAAGTGTTGCTTTGGACTGGAAACAATATCCAATGACACCAGCCATCACCATGAAATCTTTGCTTGAAGGCACAGAAGTTTCGCCAACCGGAAACCTCCGAATGAATTTCTACCGCGCGACTTTCATTCCCAACAAAAAAGCTTCTGGTGGAAATGTAGATATGATTTACGACAAAAATGTTTTGACGACCAAAATCTACATCAATGACCAATTAGAAAAGGAAGCTACTTATCCTAACGGAAGCTACTTCAACGAAGGCAAGCAAAATACTTATCAGGATGACAGAAACGACTCAGACATCCAGCTCAGCAAAGAAGGTAAATACCGTATTGATTTCTATGCAGGCGGACAACATTTCTACAGCTTTGACTTCGATGTGTTCAAGAAAGTCGATTCAGATCCCTACGCAGCCAACAATACTCTGTGGTTCTCTAAAGGGCCATGGGAAAAATGGGCATATGTAACACCACAAACTTCTGGGAATTTCATCTTTGGTTTTTATTTGATGCATACCGATGCCAAACCAGATCCGAACAACCCAAGGAAGACTTCTAAAAGTATCAATTGGTATCCTGAGTTGATGCAGAACGGAAAAGTAATCTCCGAGAAAAACAAGAAAACTTCTATCGTCAAACAAGGCGAGTGGGAAGATTGTTCTACTTCAGTCAAATTAATTGGCGGTAAAGATTTCCTTAAAATCAACGAACTTAAAGATGGCAATTACACCATGAAAGTTACCGTTGATGGAGAAGCAGCCCCAAGAATGTACGATTTCAAAATGGCTGGTGGCAACATTGTTCAGTGCGACAAACAAGATCGAGCTAAGAACACCGATCCAAAAGCTTTGGTAGAAGGCTGGAACAATTACTTCTGGATGGAGCGCAAATAATCCACCTAGAATCCTTTAAAAAATACCCCGAAAATTTAATTGGTTTTCGGGGTTTTTTGTTTTTGGCCGGGTGTGGTGGTCTAACATTTTTTTGTAGTTTTGTCGGGCCTTAATCCGGCTGTTCGCTATATCTTTTTAAATGTGCTGGGTTTCAAAAAACCCAACACATTTAAAAAGGATGCCGCTGCCATCCGGGGCAGGGCTACAGTTTTCATAACCAATACTTTCTCAAAATGAGTTTATCCACCACCATCATGGAGCACATCAAAGATGCCATGAGAGCCAAAGATACCGTAGCACTCGAAGCTTTAAGAGCGGTTAAGTCAGCCTTATTGCTGGCCCAAACCGAAAGCGGTGCCAAAGAAGAAATTTCTGAAGAAGAAGAAATCAAATTATTACAACGTTTGGTCAAGCAAAGAAAAGACAGCGCCGCGATTTATACCGAGCAAGGCCGTGCCGATTTAGCCGAACCCGAACTAGCCCAATTGGCTGTTATCGAGAAATTCTTACCCGCTCAAATGACCGAGTCAGAAGTAGAAGCTGCAGTAGCGAAAATACTTTCAGAAAACGGTTTGTCAGGCATGGCGGCTATGGGTCAAGTCATGGGCATCGCCTCCAAAGCACTAGCCGGCAAAACCGATGGTAAAACCATATCCACAGTAGTCAAAAAACTATTGGCGTAAATAGGATTTTAAGATTACAGAACTATAAGATTGATCATCCTAAAGTCTCAAAATCTTACAGTCTTACAATCCCCAAAAAACGGCTGCGTAGTTCAACGGATAGAATGTCAGATTCCGGTTCTGATGATGGAGGTTCGAGTCCTCCCGCGGTCACGAATAAAACCTAACACCCTAAGAAAATATCCAAGCTCGCTTGAGTATTTTCTTAGGGTGTTAGGTTTTTCAAAGCGGAGCATTTGAGGCCCGACGTAGTCAATCCTCTCGTGTCAAAACTAGAACAAGTTCCAAGCTCGCTTGAGTATTTTCTTAGGGTGTTAGGTTTTTCAAAGCGGAGCATTTGAGGCCCGACGTAGTCAATCCTCTCGTGTCAAAACTAGAACAAGTTCCAAGCTCGCTTGAGCATTTTCTTAGAGCAGTTTGTTTTTCAAAGCGGAGCATTTGAGGCCCGGCGCAGTCAATCTTGTACGCAGGTAATTTGATCTCTTTAATATCAAAAAGCAATCATCACAGACAACTTTCGATTACCTGATATTAATCATCTTCTGTCAATCGGCTAAATCGTAATTTTAATACTGTAACCTAAAATTCAGTATTATGAAACAACGCGTTCCGGTATCGACCATTATGTCCAAAAATCTTATCAAGCTTAACCTTTCTGATGACTTGACCAAAGCCGAGGCACTTTTTAAAAAACACCATATCCGTCATATTCCCGTGGTCAACGGCAATAAAATTCTGGGTATGCTCAGTTATACCGACCTTCTCAGGATTGCCTATGCCGACGCGGTGGATGAAAATGAAATCGCGGTAGATGTGACGGTATACAATATGTTTTCGATTGAACAGGTCATGGCTCGCAAGTTAGTCACCATTACTCCCGAAACCACCATTAAGGAAGCTGCAGAAATTCTGTCGGTTAACGAATTTCACGCTTTGCCGGTCGTGGAGGGCGAGTTGTTGGTAGGGATTGTTTCTACTACAGATTTGATTCGTTACCTGATTGAACAGTATTAGTTTATTTTTCATTTATTTATCTAATTGGTAGAATTGGCGAAACAGGAGAAAGCATTCGGACTTTTTCCTGTTTTTTTTATATTAAAATAGCATAGATTCCTTATTTATCTATCTTTGAATCAGACTAAAAATCAAAACCTTATGAAGATAAAATTGCCATTCAGTTTGTTTTTAATATTAATCTTCTCTGTAGCCAAAGCAGCCGCACCGCCCAACGCGACGATTTACTATCCATATCCTTGGTGTACTGGATGGGGAGATTTACAGGTCATCCTTGAGGGAACAACTGGCGGCACTTTTTCTGCCACACCGGGCTTAGTTATCAATCCAGTTACGGGAACCATATCGCCCGGGCAAAGCGCAGCAGGGACATTTACGGTGAATTACACTATTGCCTCAACTCCAGAAGACCCTGCGTTTGTATGTACGACAACGGTGGTTATATTGGCAGAGATGATTCCGATGTTCTCGTTCCCTACCAATTATTGTACAGAAAGTCAGATCCCGAATTTTCCGGTCACTTCTGATAATGGCATAACCGGTACTTGGTCGCCCGCAATTAACAACCAGTTCACGACGACATATACTTTTACACCAGACGCTAGCCAATGCGCCAATACCACCAGCATTACCATCTTTATTGAAGATACTATTCAGCCCGAGTTTGGTTTTAACGGCAATAGTTTTTGCCAAGGCACAGCACCCACTTTGCCTACTACTTCGCTCAACGGAATCACAGGGAGCTGGAATCCATCGGTTGTCACTACCAGCGGTGCTTATACTTTTACCCCAGATGCCGGGCAATGTGCGATACCAAGAACAGATTTTTTTACAGTAAATCCATCGCCTACCGCCACGATTTCGGCCACTTCTCCGATTTGTCAAGGGCAGTCTGCGACGGTCAACTTTAACGGAACTCCAAACGCGGTAGTCACTTACACCTATAACAGTGGCCCAATGCAGATGATTGTTTTAAATGCTTCAGGAACCGCTACCATAGTTACCCCAGCATTAAGTGCTAGTAGCATGTTTTGTTTAGTGAGTGTTACCAGTAGTGGTATTTTAAATTGTACTACAAGCCTAAGTGGATGTGCAGGTATCAATGTATTACCTCCTTTGGTGGTTATGCCAATGCCGGATGTTACTGTTTGTGATCAGTATACATTACCGCCATTGCAACAAGGAAATTATTATTTGCTCTCAGGCGGCAATGGGCCGATGCTTCAAGCTGGAGATGTGATTACCGCTAGCAGTATGATATATGTGTACTTAAGTAATTCTTGCAGTTCAGTTGAAGATGCTTTTCAAGTAACAGTTATTCCAACCACAATACCAGTAATTGCTACAGATAATAACGTGGATTATATTTATGTTGATGGAAATCAAGTCGCTCAAACTCTACTGCTTAATGCAACCATGTCAGGCAATTATAGCTATCAATGGGCATTGTTCGGAAACGATATCCTTGGGGCAAATGGGCCGACCTATTTGGTCAATACCACGGTTCAAGGGGTACATTCTTATACGGTAAAGGTGACCCATTTAATGGGCGGTTGTACTACGGAATCTTCAGAATTTCATGTTTTCGAAACACCAGTTCCGGCTCCGGTAGGCGATCCGAATCAAACTTTTACTTTGGGGCAAACTTTGGCCGACGTGGTAGTGTATGGACAAAATATCCAATGGTATGATTCGTTGAACAGAGGGCCGAATTCGGTGCCGCTACCTTTAAGCACGGTTCTACAAGAAGGTGTTACGTACTACGCGACACAAACTATCAACGGGCATGAAAGTCCGTCCGCCTTTAGCATCACGATACAATTTCTTGCAAATGATACTTTTGCTTTCAAAGATTTGAAATTTGGCCCAAATCCGGTTGGTGAAGCGCTACAGATTTCGTCTAAAGACAAGATTCTGAAAGTGACGGTATTGAATCTCATAGGTCAAAAAATCTTGCAGCAAAACATAAATACTCTAGAGTTCAGTTTGCCGATGAGCCAACTCAGAACTGGAAACTATTTCGTTAAACTCGAATCTGACAATAAATCACAAGTCATTAAAATCATCAAGGAATAATTACTTTGAAGTCAGTTGCTTCAAATCAGCAATGGTTTGGGTAGGGTTTTCTGCTTTAAAAACAAAATTTCCAGCTACTAAAACATCAGCGCCGGCAGCCACGAGTTGTGCGGCGTTTTTGTTGGTCACACCGCCATCTACCTCGATGAGTGTAGACGCATTTTTACGGCTGATCATCGCTTTGAGTTTTTCGATTTTGGTGTAGCTATTCTCGATAAACGATTGCCCGCCGAAACCAGGATTCACGCTCATAATGCAAACCAAATCGATGTCGCTGATTAAGTCTTCGAGCAAATCTACATTCGTGTGCGGATTCAAAACCACTCCGGCTTTCATGCCTTCTGCTTTAATTGCTTGTATTGTGCGATGCAGGTGATTGCAGGCTTCATAATGCACACTCAGGATATTGGCACCCAAATCTGCAAAGGTTTTGATATAACGGTCTGGGTCGATGATCATCAAATGCACGTCGATGGTTTTTTTTGCGTGTTTGGTGATGGCTTCCAAAACGGGCATACCGAAGGAAATATTCGGCACGAAAACACCGTCCATGATGTCGATGTGGAACCAGTCGGCTTGTGATTGGTTGATCATTTCAATATCGCGTTGCAGGTTCGCGAAATCAGCGGCTAGAATCGACGGGGCGATGATGGTATTGCTCATAGTAGTAGTTGTGTTGATGGTGCAAAAATAAGGTTTTTGTGGATGCGGTAATTTGGTTATGCAGAAAAGTTGTTGGTGCCTCGGGTTGCGTGAAGGATGGGAGCTAAGTGCCGTGCACTGCGGACAGCCTGACCCTTGTGGGCACGCCCTAAATATTAAATAAACATTTCCAAATTATTGCTTTGCGCCTTTGCGTCTTTGCGAGCCCAAAAATAACGCTCGCAAAGACGCAAAGGCGCAAAGTTCTAGTAGTATATAATTATTTTGAAATTGAAAGAAGCATTAGAAAAAGCAAAACTCCGGACACGAGCGATAGCGAACTGAGCGAAGCTATACCCGAGCACAAAGTGCGAACTGACCGGTGTTTTCACAAATGCTCAACCGGCAAGATATAATAAAAACAAAACTCCGGTAATCAGCCGGAGTTTCAATCATCAATCAAAAAACGAACAGTTAATCAGACTGTTGTTGCGGTAAAAGTATAAATTTCAACTTGAATTCCAAATTCTCGCCCGAGAAAATGGGTATTTTGAAACTTATCCTAAGTAGGTTTTAAGAATCTTGCTTCTGGAGGTGTGTTTCAACCTGCGAATGGCTTTTTCTTTGATTTGGCGCACACGCTCACGCGTTAAGTCAAAAGTTTCGCCAATTTCTTCAAGCGTCATCGGGTGTTGGTCGCCGAGTCCGAAGTACAATCTTACCACGTCTGCTTCCCGAGGCGTTAATGTTTCCAATGAACGCTCGATTTCGGTGCGCAATGATTCGTGGATCAATTCTCTGTCCGGGTTCGGAGATTCGCCTGAACGTAAAACGTCGTATAAGTTTGAATCTTCTCCTTCAACCAGCGGCGCATCCATCGACAAGTGACGACCGGAATTTTTCATGCTTTCCTTGACATCGTTCACGGTCATGTCTAGTTCTTTGGCAATTTCTTCGGCAGACGGCGGGCGCTCGTTGGATTGTTCAAGCAACGCATACATTTTATTGATTTTGTTAATCGAACCGATTTTGTTCAACGGCAAACGAACGATACGTGATTGTTCGGCCAAAGCTTGCAGAATCGATTGACGAATCCACCATACGGCGTAGGAAATGAATTTAAAACCGCGGGTTTCATCAAAACGTTGTGCTGCTTTAATGAGACCCAAGTTGCCTTCGTTAATTAAGTCAGGCAAAGTCAATCCTTGATTTTGATATTGTTTGGCCACCGAAACCACGAAACGCAAGTTCGCTTTGGTGAGTTTCTCTAAGGCGCGTTGGTCTCCGGCTTTGATGCGTTGTGCTAATTCTACTTCTTCATCGGCGGTAATCAAATCGACTTTCCCGATCTCCTGTAAATACTTGTCAAGGGAAGCGGTTTCACGATTGGTTACCTGCTTGGTGATTTTAAGTTGTCTCATGTTTTCGTTTCTTTTTTTAGAGCATACCCGGCTTGTACGGCGCGGGCTACGATAAAGTTACAAAAGCGCGAAATTTTATTTTTTTATTGTGATTTTTGGGGCAATCCCTTTGGGCCGGGCTGTCGCACTCGCTTTTTTGCCCTTGCTGTTTCGGGCTTTTTCTAAAAAATTTCAGACTAGATTTTCAAGAAGTTTCCCTAAGCAAAAAGAGCTCAGACAACTGCTTCCATCCCTATTGCATAGCCTCTAAAAACAAAAACCCACTTCTGAATTTGAAATGGGTTCGTGTTTTAAGTTTCTCTGAGCGTCTATAAAGTTCGGCGCCCGGTCCAGGTGCCAGATTCTTGCAGGTCGTTTTGCCATTGTCCGCTGATGTTGTTTCCAGACATTGAACCGCTAAAACCACCACCGTTGAAGCTACCATTAATTTGGTTTTCAATAAAGCTGCCATTAAGAAATTGAGCTTCGCTTCCTTCTTCATTAGAACGTGAAAGCCCATAAATTTCCTGATCGATTAGAATCAAGTTAAGCGTACCTTGGGCACTGCCAGTATAAGTGCCTTGATAGCATCGCACCAAATCAGTTGAATATTCCTTAATGATATTAAAAGTAGCACCCGGATGCGCCGGAATGGTCGACGATACCACTGCGATATCATCACCGGTTGCCGATACATTCACATCAAAACTCATGTCGCCGCTAGTAAAGGTCAAACCAGTGATTGCTTGGCCTAAGGTAGCGTCTTCTGTACAAGTGAAATTGTAAGTTGTTCCGTCAATCACCAAAACCGCTTTAATAACGTCGCTGTCATTTTTAATGTTAATCAGTACTGTGCCTGAAGATCCGCTAAATACGCCTTTGTAAATCCCAAAATTTTTGGTGTCGAATTCAGCTTTAGCCATTGGAGTACTTGATAAACTGCTACTGCTGCTGCTATCTGAATCGCTTGAGCAACCGATGCAAAAAATACCAATTAAGAGTAGGGTAAAGATTTTTTTCATAATAATTAAGGATTGTTGTTTAGTTGAAGCTAAAGATAGCCATTCTATGTGGGTTGCAGGAAAAGGATTTAGTTAAAATCGATAAACGCAAATTAAAATCGTCGAAAAGAGCCGAAACAAAAAACCCGCCTTTCGTTTTTGGAAAAGCGGGTTTTTCTATCGTTTTGAAATGGAGAAAATTAGTCTTTTTTCTCTTCTCTTGGCGATCTGTTGCCATCTCTCTGTGGGCGATTGCCATCTCTTGGAGGGCGATTTTCGTCTCTAGGTGGGCGGTTTTCATCTCTTGGAGGTCTCGGCAATAAAGCCTTTTTAGAAACTCTTTCCTTTCTGGTTTTAGGATCGATGCCCATGTATTTTACTTCAAACACATCGCCCATTTTTACAATGTCAGACACATTCTCGGTGCGTTCCCAAGCGAGTTCCGAAACGTGAAGCAATACTTCGTTTCCGGGAGCTTGAGTATATTCTACCACCGCTCCGAAATCGAGCATTTTGATGACTTTTACCTCGTAAGTTTCACCCACAACTGGCTTGAATACGATAGAATCGATTTTCGCCAATACTGCTGCGATTCCATCCGGATCGGTTCCTAGGATTTCTACGACACCTTCTTCATTGACTTCGTTAATAACAATCGTAGTTCCGGTAGCTTTCTGTAATTCTTGAATCACTTTTCCACCAGGTCCGATCAACGCGCCGATGAAGGCTCCAGGAATGGTTCTCATAATGATCTTTGGTGCGTGTTTCTTAACGTCTGCTCTAGGCGTTTTGATGGTCTCTACCAATTTACCTAAGATGTGCATACGGCCTTCACGCGCTTGGTTGAGCGCTTGCTCCATGATGTCGTAGCGCAAACCGTCAATTTTGATATCCATTTGACAAGCAGTAATTCCGTCTTTGGTTCCAGTCACCTTGAAGTCCATGTCTCCTAAGTGGTCTTCGTCGCCCAAGATATCTGAAAGTACAGCGAAATTCTGTCCGTCAGTAATCAATCCCATTGCTATTCCAGAAACTGGTTTGGTCATTTGAACTCCGGCATCCATGAGCGCCATTGTTCCGGCACAAACGGTAGCCATCGACGACGAACCGTTGGATTCCAATACTTCCGATACAATTCTAATGGTGTAAGGGCAATCGGCCGGTACCATGTTTTTCAAGGCGCGTTGTGCCAGATTTCCGTGTCCTACTTCGCGACGTGAAGTGCCTCTGAGCGGGCGGGCTTCACCGGTTGAGAATGGCGGGAAATTATAGTGCAAGTAGAATCTTTCTTCTCCTTGCTCTGATGGTGAATCAATAATGTTAGCTTCTCTGGAAGTTCCCAAAGTTACCGTTGCCAAAGCTTGGGTTTCTCCTCTGGTGAACAAAGACGAACCGTGTGCTGATGGCAAGTAATCTACTTCGCACCAGATCGGTCTGATTTCTGTAGTTTTTCTACCATCGAGGCGGATACCTTTTTCAAGGATAACGTTACGAACTGCCTCTTTCTGGGTTTTGTAGATGTATTTGCCTACGAGTTCTGCCAAGTCGGCATTTTCGGCGTATTCTTCTTCGCTCCACAAAGCTTTTACTTCGTCTTTTACTAAAGAGAATTTCTCGCTTCTTTCGCTTTTGGCCGATGCTTCCTGAGCAATCGCATAATATTTATCGTAAGCCGCTGCTTTTACTTTAGCGTAAATAGCTTCGTCTTCCACTTCGCCTTCATATTCGCGGTATGCCGGTGTGCCTACTGCTTCTCTAAGGCGCTGTTGTGCGTGGATTTGAACTTTAATGGCTTCGTGTGCAAATTTGATGGCTTCGATCATTTCGGCTTCTGAGATTTCTTTCATCTCGCCTTCCACCATCGCCACAGAATCTAATGAGGCACCAATCATCATATCGATGTCTGACTGCTCTAATTGTTCTTTGCTTGGGTTGATCATCAGTTTTCCGTCTACACGTGCTACACGCACTTCTGAAATCAGGTTGTAGAACGGAATGTCCGACACTGCCAAAGCTGCTGAAGCTGCTAAACCAGCTAGTGCATCAGGCATAACACTTTCGTCGTGCGACATCAATTGAATCATGACCTGCGTTTCTGCGTGGTAATCATCTGGGAATAACGGGCGCAATACACGGTCAACCAATCGCATGGTCAATACTTCGGCATCGCTCGGACGTGCTTCTCTTTTGAAGAAACCGCCAGGGAAACGCCCTGCTGCTGCAAATTTCTCGCGGTAATCTACCGTAAGAGGCAAAAAGTCTACGCCTGGGTTTGCCGTTCTTGCCGATACCGCTGTTGCCAAGAGCATACAGTCGCCGCAGCGCACCACAACCGAACCGTCGGCTTGTTTTGCTAATTTTCCTGTCTCGATTGAGATGCTTCTGCCATCTCCTAAATCGATCACTTCTTTCTTTACGTTTGGAATCATAAATTTTAATTCTCTTAATTAAACAATGGGTAGTTGTGTTGTTGTTGTAGTTGTTGTGTTACCCAATGAAAAACCAAACTTTTTTTTGCCGATATGTAGTAAAAAAAAGAGGCGCGTGGGCACCTCTTTTTCGATTGATTATTTTCTGATATTCAATTCTTTAATGATCTCACGGTATCTGCTGATGTCTGTTTTCTTCAGATAATCGAGCAAAGCCCTTCTTTTACCTACGAGTTTCACAAGCGAACGCTCGGTGTTGTAATCGTGACGGTTTCTTTTCAAGTGCTCCGTAAGGTGGTTGATGCGGAAAGTGAACAAGGCGATTTGCCCTTCAGCCGAACCGGTGTTCTCTGCTTTTCCTCCGTGTTTTGCGAAAATTTCCGCTTTTACTTCTGATGTTAAGTACATGCCAATATTGTTTAAATGATTTTTATGTATCGATTAGGATTTTCCTAATTCGTGCGCAAAGGTAAAAATAAATCCCAATTACAAAGACCGAATCGCGAATTTATTTTGCTTTTAATTTCATCCGGAGGTGAACGGTTTCCTGCAAGCCCTAGCCCGGATGGTAGCGGCAGCCTTTTGCGTCGGGGTATATTTCGTCAATTTGGCTGAAGGTTTCAGTGGCGCAAAAGCTATAGCGGACAGCCGGAATAGCTTCTGAAAAAACTAAAACAATTTCGCGACCTGTTCGTTGACGAATTCCAGGAAACGTTCATCGGCCTGCGTAAACGGATCAAGCACATTGGAATCGATGTCGATCTGGCCGATGTTTTCCCCGCGTACAAAAAGCGGCACCACAATTTCAGATTTCACGGTGAAGCTGCACGCGATATAATTGTCTTGGGCCTGAACATCGGGTACAACAAAGTTCTGGTTGGATTCGGCCACTTGCCCGCAAATGCCTTTGCCAAACGGAATCACGGTATGGTCAGTTGGCGCGCCTACGTATGGCCCGAGGTGCAAGGTTCGGCTCGCGTGATTGGCGAAGTAAAACCCGACCCAATTGTAATGCGCCACGTTTTTTTCGAGTAAAGCGCAAAGCTGAAGTAGTTTTTCGTCGCGATTCAAGCTGGGTTGTTCTAAAATTTCGAGTACTTTTGGCTGAAGTTCGGAGAAGGTCATGGCTTTTTTTTCGCAAAAGTATTCAATGCTTCGGGCTTTAATTCTATAAATTTGTTAAAAATTCTTTCTTGAAAAAATACCTTTCGCTTTATCGGCCGTTCTTTGTTTTTTTGGCGAAGTTCTTCGGCGTGTATGTGGTTCTGACTGTTTTGTATCGTTGGTATTTAAGCGGTTTCGAGAGTGTGTTGTCTTTTGAAGTCGATGGTTTTACACAATCAGTTGCTCGTCAGGTACAATGGGTTTTGCAAGCTTTGGATTTTCAGGCGCAGTTAGAGCCACATCCGGCGCAGGCTTCGGTAAAACTGATTCTGGAAAACGTATACGTATCGCGTGTGGTTGAAGGTTGCAATGCCATCAGCGTCATGATACTTTTCGTGGCTTTTGTAGTGGCTTTTTCCGGGAAATGGAAAACGACCGTTCTGTATGTACTGCTGGGCTCTTTGTTGATCCACGTTTTGAATGTGTTGCGCATTGCTTTGCTTTCGGTAGCCTTGTATTACAATCCGGAGCAAGAACCGCTATTGCACGGCGTGGTTTTTCCGCTGTTTATTTATGGTGTAGTGTTTTTGCTTTGGGTGTTTTGGGTGAATCAATTCTCGGATTATGCAGCAAGGAAAAATGGATAAAAAAGTCAAGGCGTTATTGGTTGCGCTTCTGGTTGTGCTTTTGGCATCGGTGCGCGCTTTCGAGAATGTGCTTTTTTATGATCCGTTTTCGGCTTATTTCAAAAACGACTACCTCAATTTGGCTTTTCCCGATTTTGAATTTTGGCCGTTGCTGGGCAGCATGACTTTGCGTTATGCGCTGAATACCGTTTTATCGCTGGGCATCATTTGGGTTTTGTTTACCGATGTAAAGCTGACCCAATTCGCAGCAGTTTTGTATGCGATTTTTTTCGTGCTGCTGATGTTACCTTTCTTTGTGCTGATTACTTTCGGAGAGCAACATCAGTACTTTGTGTTGTTCTACTTGAGGCGTTTTTTAATCCAGCCTTTATTGGTTTTGCTTTTTGTACCGGCTTTTTATTATCAGCGACTCACGCAAAAATCATAAAAACGGTTCGGTCAACTTATTCTTAAACGAAAACAAAACCAATCCCACTTTCGATTTGATGCCGTAGCGGTCAAACAAAGCCGCGCGATAACCTTCAAGCGATTTCACCGACAAGCCCATTTTTTCGGCCATTTGTTCGTAGGTGAATTCTTTTTCATTGCAAACCAGCGTTAAGAATTCGTGTTCACGCGCGGTGAGTTCAATGGTTTTTTTCTGTTGGCGATGGTTTTCCTCGTAATGGCGAACCCGTTTTAAAATCTCTGAAACGTTATTGTAGCCGATAGTCACGATGTTGTTGATAGCGAATTTCAAATCATGCGCCGTGCAGTTCTTGTTCAAAAAGCCGCGCGCGCCAAAGTTGTAGGCCTCGTCAATGATGTGCTCGTCGAAGTGTTGGGTGAGCAGTAAAACCCGATATTCCTCTTGTTTTTCTTCCAAGACTTTGAGTACTTCGATTCCATTGAGTTCAGGCATCGAATAATCGAGAATGCAGAGATCGACTTTTTGTTCAAAGGGCAAGGCATTGAGAAATTCTACGCCGCTTTCGAATTCGTAAATCACTTTGATGTTGCCTAGTTTTTCTAAAAGCTCAATTAGGCCTTGACGCACGATTTTATGGTCGTCGATAATGCAAACGTTGATGGTATTCATGATGGGTTTTCTATTAAAGTAATGGTGGTTCCTTGGTTAGGAATAGATTCGATGCGGAAACTATGTCCGATGGCTGCTGCCCGTTGTCTGCAATTTTCAAGGCCGATACTGTTCTGGTTTTTAACGTTAGCTTCGAAGCCGATGCCATTGTCTATAAGCACCATTTCGAAAACGGGTAAGGTTTTTATCGTTATTGAAATCGAGCTGGCTTTGGCGTGTTTGAGTAGGTTGTTGATGCTTTCCTGAAAAATTCGAAAGATCACTATTTGTTGCTCGACACTAAATTTTCGCGCAGGTTCGTCTTGGCATTCAAACGAAACATTGAGGCTTTTGAGGTTTTTAATTCGATCGATGTCGGTTTGTATGGCATTGATTAAGCCATTGACAATAAGCCAGTTGTTGTTGAGCGAATGACTGATTTGCCTGAGCGATTGCGAAAGATTGGATACAGAAGTAGAAATAGGCGAGAGGCTGCCTTCGCAATCAGGGTGGTCGAGTTTCAGATTTTCGAGTTGGAAATTGATGACCGTGAGTTGCTGTCCGGCATCGTCGTGCAAATCTTGGGAAATAGAAGTGAGCAACTGTTCCTGATTTTCCAGAATGGCACTGTTGAGCGTTTTCTGAAAAGCCAGTTCTTTTTGGTTGTGTTCTTTGATTTTCTGGATGTAGAGTTTGATGAGCACTGCGCAGAACAACACCACGAGGCTGATAAAAAGTAGGCTAATGATGATGCCCAGGGCGATGTCTTTAAGCATTTTTTAGTTTTTGTTCTTTGTAAATATAGAAGTCAATGAGCCCATAGTAAACAATATTGACAAAGCAATTGATAAGTGAATATAAAGTGATGTCGTTGTAAATCAGGTAGTCCAGTAACTTGAAATCCCCAAAGCCTAAAGTGAAGCTCATACCCATGAAAAAGTAAACCGGCGCAAACAATATGGTGTAATCGTTGTTTGAAAAAAAAGCAAGATTCTCTTTGCTCAGGTTCTTGAAACTTTCATATATAAATAAGGCAATGTAGATCAGAGCGCCAAAGACAAAAGTTTTCTGATTCAGATTTCTACCCTCCCAAAAGAACAAATTAAACAGTCCAAAACATAGAAAAAGGATAGGAATTACCAATGAGTATCGATATGAACTGAATTTAGAGAGCAACCATAACCAAAGGAATTGGTGGAAAATAAAGCTTATCGAATACAATAGGAACAGATTGATCCCATAAATCGATAAGATGACAGAAAGTACCTCTGTCAGGCAATTGACCACCAAGATTAATTGTACTAGGCGATGGATTTTATTTTTTGAATTTAGATGTAAAACTCCATATGCCATGGTAGCGAATACCAAAAGGCGAATGGAGTTTGTACATATAAATAGATTTGACATTTAAATTATCAACTTCATTGAGGTAAATAATGGCCCGAGTCCTATTGCGGGAGACGGGTTTTGGGAATAATCATAAAATGTGGTGGAAATGCCATTGGGGAAAGTGACTCTAAAAGCTACGGTAAGAACCGGACTTTGTCCAGCAGAGGTTTGTAGGTTGATGGTCACTTCTGCAAAATCAAATATGCATTTTTGAAGGTCTGCTAAGGTCACCACATCATTGTTCACTAGAATGCTTCTAAAAAAAGGATAGGAATGATAGGTCTTTCCATCTGTACTGCTAAAAGCGGCAGTCTCGTATTGAAACTGGTCGTTAGTATCAAAGTACAATCGGATGTAGGCGTTTTTGTCATAATTGTGATTTTGAAACTTAGCACCTAATTTGTTGGTTAAATCTGCGGCAGTCAAAGAGGCTTTTCTTACATGACTTGGATCTTGAATAGCAGCTGTTATAGTGTTGTCGTCGGCACCTTTTTTGTCGATGATATGCACCTTTTCAATGAAATCATAGCTGTCATCATAACAAATGATTGACGAGTTGTCTTCCAGCCAGCCCACCAATATGTTCGCGTCTGTTATTTTAGAGAGATTGACAATCTCCACGTCGACCCCGCATTTAGAGAGTTTTGAACTTCCTAATACCATGTCTTTGTTTTTCACTGCCGGGTTTCCGTAGGTTAAATTATCCCATCCGGCTGGTTTTTGGTTCATCTGAATGAATACCGTCTTTAAAATGTTAAAATCTGCCATGTCTAAAATTTTTAAAAGTTGATATTCACAAAGATGGCAAATGGCTGTATTTGCGTCATTGGGGAAAACCCTAATTGGTTTAGGGAAAAACCACAATCGGTTTCACAAGATAAATTTAACACTTCCGATTTAACCTCCAAACTTTTCAATGACAATTATTTACGGGGAAATCCCGCTAACGTTCTGGGGCTTTCCCTATATGAAAGCAAGTATCGAAAATTAGTTTTGAATCAGTAATTCTAAAACAATTTAATTATGAAAACAAAATGGATTTATTTTATTCTAGCGTCATCGGTATTGTCTCTATCGAGTTGCAGTCATCGAATGCTAATGAAACAATTGGTCAAAACAGAAAATTTGGAAGCTCAAGTTGCTAATGTTGACGGGTCGAAAAGAAATGCTTACTTCGTTTATGACAAGGTCAACAACCGCTTTACTACATTGTCAGAACCACCGCCAGACGCTATTATACAACAAGCAACGGATTTAGTAAACAAGTTGAAGTTAGATCCTAAAGTGGATACGGAGCAGTCGGTTAAACTTACTGAAAGCGTTATTCAATTAGGGCAAAGAACTGTGGCGGTGAATGTGTTAAGAGATGCCTTATTCAGGCTTAATGAAATGAACGTAAATCACAACAACGTTCCTATCGACAGTATTTCTTCGGCGTTGTTCAGAAGAATATTAAAGGTGGCCGAAACTATTGCGCTGGCCGATAAAACCAAGGCGGAAGCACAACAGGTTCAAGCCGAGGCTGATAAAATCAATGCAAATGTTGAATTGATGAAAACAGTTGATTTGGCCGATATTGAAAGGAAAGGATATAATTTCATTCTCAACAAAGACTTACTCAATGCCACTTCTACCTTTTCAAAATTGGACGAACTATCGCCGCAATACAAAAGCGCCTTCGAAATATCTAAATTTTTAAAAGGCTATGATAGCAAGTCGATTAATGAGTCAGATTGGAAAGCTATTTTTGGAAAGATTGCCAAAGAATATTCGTGGAAAATGCCGGAAGAACTCAAACAAAAAATGGAAGAACAAGCCAATAAATGAAATTGATTTTTATCATTGGATTGAATATTTTCAGATTCAACAACGCCTCCCTCTCAAACCGGAGGCGTTTTTTTCTAACACCATTTTAAGAAACACCTCCATTTTTTTGAATACTTTTGCCATATGCAATTCAAGAAACCCATAGTGCTTCTGCTCGCTTTTCTGCTGTTGTTTTCCAACGTAGGATTAGCACTCAACGTGCATTATTGCGATAATGAGATTGCATCGGTCTCTTTGAACGCTTCTAAACCCGCTGAAATAGAAGAAGATTGCTGTGGTGCTGTAGAAGAAACTTCGCATTGCTGTAAAGACAGAGTAGTTTTTATTGAAAAAAAATCAGACCAAGCGTTACTTCAATCATTTGTTTTTGAATGGGCTGTAGCCGTCTTGCCAAATTTTTCGTCCCCGGTTTTTTTAGCTCCAGCGGTATTTCATTCTCCAAAGCAGTCTGCGGCTTATTGTTGCGATTCACACGCACCGCCGCTTTTCAAGCTTTATTCCCAATACATATTTTACGACCCGGTTTAATGTTTTTAATTGAATCCACTTCGGTGGCCAAATGATTATTAACATTAAATTCCTTTTATGAAAAAAAACGTACTGCTTTTCGGGTGGTGCTTTACTTTTTACTACGGATTTGCCCAAGAGCCTGTCAAACAAGATACGCTGCAAACCGTTCAAGTAGAAGCCAGCCGCAAAAGCCTCAAGAAGTCCTCTAATCTGACTTCGAATACAACGGTAATGAGCAGCAAAGAATTGCTCAAAGCCGCTTGCTGTAATTTGGCGGAAAGTTTCGAAACCAATCCGTCCATCGACGTTAATTTTGCCGACGCGTTGACCGGCACCAAACAAATCAAAATGCTTGGGCTCACGAGTCCGTATTTGATGATTACCGAGGAGAATATCCCGATTGTTCGTGGTGCTTCGCAGGCTTATGGCTTATCGTTTACGCCCGGCACTTGGGTAGAAAGTATTCAAGTTACCAAAGGCGCGGGTTCGGTAGTGAATGGTTATGAAAGCATCTCGGGCCAAATCAATACCGAACTGATTAAGCCGCTTAATGATGTTCCGGTATTTGTCAATGCGTACGGCTCGACTGATTCGCGCTTTGAACTCAACACGCATTTCAACAAGAAAGTGTCTGACGATTGGGCCACCAGCCTATATGTTCACGGAAACACTCGCGTTTCCAAGAATGACATGAACGATGATGGTTTTCTCGATAATCCGCTTGGACAACAAATCAACTTAATTAATCGTTGGCAATATGCTTGTGCCGAAACGGGCTGGATCACATTTTTGAGCCTTCGCTATATGAATGATAAAAAGCAAACCGGCCAACTCGATTATGACCGGACGCTTCACAAAGGCTCCACGCAGTTCTGGGGTTCAGAGGTCAACACTGAGCGGTTTGATTTAACCTCCAAAGTTGGGTATGTATTTAAAGATATGCCTTTTCAAAGCATTGGTTTTCAGAATGCTTTTAGCAGCCACAACCAAGATTCCTATTTCGGATTGCGCACCTACAATATCAAGCAACAGAGCTATTATTCGAACCTGATTTTCAATTCCATCATCAGTAATACGATGCATAAGTTTGCCACGGGAATGAATTTCACTTATGATGCCTATTCGGAAGTAATTTCACAGAATGATCTCGGGCGGATTGATAATTCTGTCGGTACTTTCTTCGAATATACCTATGACAATACGGATAATTTCAGTCTGGTTTTGGGCGGACGAATAGATTACCACAACCGATTGGGCGTCTTTGTCACCCCGCGAATTTTTGCGAAATACCTTCCTTGGGAAAAAGGCGTCGTTCGGGTTTCGTTGGGTCGAGGCAAACGAGCGGCTAATATTTTTGCAGAAAACCAGAGCCTATTGGCGAGTTCGAGGGATTTCTCGGTGCTGGATTCCTCGGGAAAGATTTATGGCTTAGATCCGGAAATTGCATGGAATTATGGTTTTAGCTTTAGTCAACAGTTCAAGCTTTTAGGCAAAAGTGCCGACATTGGCCTTGATTTTTATCGCACCGATTTTCAAAATCAAGTCGTAGTCGATTTATATGCCGGGCCGCAGCAGGTTTTGTTTTACAATCTAAGAGGAAAATCCTACGCCAATAGTTTGCAACTCGATTTCAATCTGGAAATTATCAAGCATCTGAACCTTCGAACCGCTTATAAGTATTATGATATCCGCACAGATTATTTATCTACCACTGCAGAACGACCTTTGCAGGCCAAGCACCGATTTTTTGCCAACCTCGAATACGCCACACACATTGTCGATAAAGGCAAGCAATGGAAGTTCGATTATACCTTCAACTGGCTCGGAAAGCAAGCTTTGCCCAATACGCAATCTAATGCACCAGAAAATCAGTTAGGTAAATATTCGCCCGCATTTTTGGTGATGAACACCCAAATCACCAGAACTTTTTCGTCGAATTTTGAAATGTACATCGGCGGAGAAAACATCGGCAATTACCGTCAAGACAAAGCCATTTTGGGAAGCGATAATCCGTTCGGGTCTAATTTCGACACCTCGATTGTTTATGCGCCTGTTTTTGGTCAAATGTTTTATGCCGGTCTGCGTTATAAAATTAGGTAACTTTAATCTTTTGAATCCATTAAATTAAACGACAATGAAAAATATCATCATGGTTTTGTGCCTGATTGGCTTCGGAATTTCGATGCCGGCACAAGAGAAAAAAAATAAAAATGCCAAATACACTTTTGAGGTCAATGGCAATTGCGAACAATGTAAAAAACGAATTGAAAAAGCTGCCTTCAGCGTTGCTGGAGTAAAGTCGGCCATTTGGAATCTAGAGTCACATGAGTTGAGTGTAATCCTTAATGAGGAAAAGACTTCAGTAGTCGAAGTTAAAAAAGCCATTGCTAAGGTCGGTCATGATACGGACGAAATCAAAGCAGAAGATGCGGTGTATGAAAAGCTCCACAGTTGCTGTCTTTATGAAAGAAAGCCATAAAAGCGTTAACTTAATTTTAAAAAACACCGATAAATTGCGGTTAAATTAAATTATTATTACTTTCACGGGCTCAACCAATAACCAGCCTTTATGAACAATTTTGAGTGGACGCAGCTCTTGAATCCGGAATTTTACATCACTTTTGAAATCGCCGGCATCCAACTCGGTTTGTATATTGTCTTGTTTATTGTATTTGCCGAAACGGGTTTGTTCGCCGGTTTTTTTCTTCCCGGAGATAGTTTGCTTTTTTTAGCCGGAATTTACAGCCGCGATTTGATTCAGAACGTAGTAAATATTCCCGCTGATTTTGTCAATGTGACGCTTTTGTCTGTGTTGGTAGCCATATCCGGAGTGTTTGGCAATATGATGGGCTACTGGTTTGGAGCCAAAAGCGGTTATTATCTATTTAAGAAAGAGGACACTTTTTGGTTCAAGAAAAAATACCTGTTGCAGTCAAAGGATTTCTTTGAGAAGTATGGAGGGAAAGCGATTATATTCGCCAGATTTTTACCAATTTTCAGAACCTTTGCCCCGATTGTGGCCGGAATCGTGTCGATGGATAAAAAACGATTTATGTTCTTCAACATTCTGAGTTCGTTTTTATGGTCGTTCATTCTGATTTTTTCCGGGCATTATCTTTACGGATTCTTCTTAGAGCGTGGTATTGACTTAAAAGAGCACATCGAATGGATTGTCATCGGAATCATTTTTATTTCGACCTTTCCGGTGTTGATGAAGCTACTGAAGAAGCGAACCGTCAAGCCATCCGATCAAGTGTAAAATAAAAAATCCGTCAAGTTAATTACCTGACGGATTTTTTGTTTTAATGAATTTGGGATATTACATCATTCCCGGCATTCCGCCGCCCATTGGCATTCCGCCGCCAGCAGCATTGTCTTCTTTAATATCGACCAAAGCGCATTCGGTAGTAAGAATCATACCCGATACCGAAGCCGCGTTCTCTAAAGCCACACGGGTTACTTTTTTAGGATCGATGATTCCGGCTTTGAGCATGTCTACGTATTGGTCGGTTTTCGCGTTGTAACCGAAGTCGTTTTTGCCTTCTGATACTTTTGCAACCACCACAGAACCTTCAAGTCCTGCGTTTTCAACAATCGTTCTCAGCGGAGCTTCAATCGCGCGCGATACGATCTGAATTCCGGTAGTTTCATCGGCGTTGTCAGCTTTCACGTTTTTCAAGACGCTTTTTGCACGAAGCAATGCCACACCACCACCGGCCACGATTCCTTCTTCAACCGCGGCACGAGTTGCATGTAACGCATCGTCTACGCGGTCTTTTTTCTCTTTCATTTCAACTTCTGAAGCTGCTCCGACATATAAAACTGCAACACCGCCAGCTAGTTTTGCCAAACGTTCCTGCAATTTTTCTCTATCGTAATCAGAAGTCGTCGCTTCCATTTGGCCTTTGATTTGGTTCACGCGGTTTTTAATCATATTGGCATCACCGGCACCGCTTACCACAGTTGTATTGTCTTTGTCAATGTTCACGCGCTTGGCCGAACCGAGCATGTCAATAGTTGTGTTTTCTAGAGTATAACCTCTTTCTTCAGAGATGACAGTTCCACCAGTTAAGATGGCAATATCTTCGAGCATTGCTTTTCTTCGGTCGCCAAAACCAGGAGCTTTCACAGCAGCAATTTTAAGCGCACCACGCAATTTGTTGACGACTAAAGTTGACAACGCTTCACCATCGACATCTTCAGCGATAATCAATAACGGTTTTCCAGATTGGGCTACCGGTTCTAAAACTGGTAATAATTCTTTAAGTGAAGAGACTTTTTTGTCATACAATAAAATGTACGGATTGTCTAGTTCAGCCTCCATTTTTTCGGCGTTGGTCACGAAATACGGTGACAAATAACCGCGGTCGAACTGCATACCTTCCACCACATCTACGTAGGTTTCGGTTCCTTTTGCTTCTTCGACAGTAATTACACCTTCTTTTCCGACTTTCGAGAAAGCATTGGCAATCAATTCTCCGATAACTTCGTCGTTGTTGGCAGAAATTGCAGCAATTTGTTTGATTTTCTCAGAGCTGCTACCGACTACTTTGGCTTGTTTTGATAAATCGGCCACAATGGCTTCAACGGCTTTATCGATACCGCGTTTCAAATCCATTGGATTGGCACCGGCGGCAACGTTTTTCAAACCTTCTTTTACGATAGCTTGGGCTAAAACGGTGGCGGTTGTGGTTCCGTCTCCGGCCAAATCATTAGTTTTGGAAGCGACTTCCTTCACCATCTGGGCGCCCATATTTTCCAACGGATCTTGCAGCTCGATTTCTTTCGCAACGGTAACTCCGTCTTTGGTCACGTTCGGTCCGCCGAAAGATTTTCCGATAATCACGTTGCGGCCTTTTGGGCCTAAAGTTACTTTTACTGCATTGGCTAATGCGTCAACGCCGCGCTTGAGTCCGTCGCGGGCTTCGATGTCAAATTTAATATCTTTTGCCATATTTTTTTTGCTTTAGGCAGTAGGCTTTAAGCGATTTTGCTTCATGCTACTGCAGATTAAGTATTTGTTTTAGTTTATATATTTTGCTTTTGATTTGATTGATGTCTTTTCCGAGAGATTCAAATACTTCAATGTTGATGTAGTTTAAATCTTTTGAAAGAATCAATAAGTATTCAACTTCATTAGATGAACCAATAGCAATATTGAGAAATTGATTGAATTCTTTATCGCTACTTCTTCCGCAGCCTTCGCTTATATTAGTCGGAATTGAAGTAGCTGCTCTACGAATTTGGCTCGATAAGCCGTGCAACTCTTCTTTTGGAAAATTTGCTGAGATTTTATAAATCTCTAACGTGAAGGAATGACTTAACTGCCAAATATCATATTTTTTGAAATCTCTCATTGCTTCTTGCTTTTGGCTTAAAGCTTGGTGCTATACAATAGCGAGAATATCGTCTTCTCTCATCATTAAGTAATCTTTTCCTTCGAGTTTGAGTTCGGTGCCTGCGTATTTTCCGTAGAGTACGGTGTCCCCGATTTTTACGGTCATTGCATGGTCTTTAGTGCCTTTGCCTACAGCAACGACAGTTCCTTTTTGCGGTTTTTCTTTCGCGGTGTCAGGAATAAAGATACCCGAAGCGGTTTGGGTTTCAGCGGCTACAGGCTCGATGAGTACTCGGTCTGCGAGCGGTTGGATTTGTAATGCCATAATTCAAATATTTTTTAAGATTATTTTTTTAACGCACCGCCGGTTTTCAGAAATTGTGCCGACAGCGAAAAACTGACAATTTTACCTAAAAAAAATGCCAGCATTGTCAAGCTGGCACTTCTTGTATTTATCGATACGGATAATTATTTTGTAGCTGGCGTTGCAGGTGCTTCAGTAGCAGGTGCTTCCGTTGTAGGTGCAGCCTCAGTTGCAGGAGCTTCAGTTTTAGCAGGTGCAGGAGTAGCTGCTTTTGGAGCCGCAGTTTCAGTTTGGTCAATGATTTTCGATTCGTTGTCACTCATAGCTCCATTAAAGCTTAAGCTCGAAAGCATAATCAAGACAATTAAAATGGTGGCTAAAGTCCAGGTGCTTTTATCTAAAAAGTCTGTTGTTTTTTGAACGCCGCCAATCATTTGCGATCCACCCAAAGAAGAAGACAAGCCGCCGCCTTTAGGATTTTGTACCATGACAACGATGATCAATAGAAAACAAACTATGGTGATCAAGACTAAAAAAATTGAAAATGTGCTCATTGCTATTATTTGTTATTTTGTTGTAAATTTTTGATATCCAAAATTCGGTCTGCAAAGAAAGAACTTTTTTCCGGATATTTCAAAATTAAAATTTCATAGGCCTGAATCGCTTTCTGATATTTTTTCTGTTCGAGGTAAACCCGGGCCAAAGTCTCGGTCATCAGCGAAGAACTATCGGCAAAACTCGGTTCGTAAAAAACAGCCGGAATCTCGGCGTCTTTCTTAATTGGCGGAATCTTTGGGTTGGCCTCTATGAAACGGTCAATCAAGACGTTTTTTTTTTGCTTCTCGAAGTGGGCTTCTGAAGTAGGTGTTGGTTCTTGAGTTGTAGTAGGCGGGTTTTCACGCTCAATCGGCTTCAATTTTGAAAGCTGTAGCCATTCTTGAAAAGAGTGCCGTTCGCCTGCTGAAAATTCAAGGGGTTTGCCCAAATCGAGTTTTTCTTCGGCTGAGATGGCTTCCGGAGTTGCCTCAGGTGCCGGTTCCGAAACCGCTTCTTTAATTACGGTATCTTCTATTTCATCGGCAATTTCAGCAGGTTCTGGTTCTTTGTTTTGAGTTTCCTCGGGCGCTTGCACAAAATCGTCAATGGTGATTTTTGAAACTTCCAGTTCTACCGTTGGGATTTCTGCTTCTTTAATCGAAGACAATAATGATTGTTCTATTGTATTCTCACGGATTTCGAGTTGCGGTTCTTCGGCGTAATCCGTTCTAGCCGGTATTTCCTGGTTTGCATCGACTATTTCGCTGTCATCTACCTGAATGTTGAGCAATTCCGCTTCGTTCTTATCGAACAATTCTTTGTTGATGGTCGTGAAAGTATCCGAAGTGATAAAATCGAACAGCACACTTCTATCAGTAGTATGCGCCGCTGCAATTTTTAGCGCATAATTGTATTTAAAACTGTTCTGATTATACAAACCTTTAAGGTACAAGGCCCGCGCGCTTTGAAAGTACGGAAACTCCTGCACGATTTTCTCGAGCGCCTCGGTCTGTTTTTCCTGGACCGTTTCGGGCTTGTTGAGCAGGTGAGTATATTCGGTTACATTCATAAAGCTAATCAGCACACTATATTAAGGTAAGGCAAAGAAACGAATTTTTTCATTTACCACTTCGCCAGTGATTCATTAAAAATATCTTGGGTAATTCTTTCGAAAATTTCGTCGAGTGCCGCTGTCAGCCTAGAGCCAACCAATTGTTCGGTACCGGGAAAATTATAGAAAAAACTGAATTTCTTCTCGAAGTTGTCTGTTTCTTTGTTTTTATTAGAAAACCGGACGTTGACTGTAATCGATAATCGGCTTTCGGCAGCCAATTGATCTGCGGTAGCGGTAGTCGGGCTAATTCTGTAATCGATGATTTCGCCTTCGTAAAGCAAATCGCCATTGGTGTTAACCAGATTCAAGTTGGTTTGGTTCTGTATCAGGTTTTGCAATCTTTGTGTAAAAGTGCGCTCAATTCCGGGTTCTACCAGCGGCGCATTGTTCTGGAAATAATTCACCTGAAAAGTTTTGGCATCGATCTTTCCGGTACCGGTAAAGTTGTAAACCGAACAGCTGTTAACGGAGAAAGCGATGGCAAGCAGTAAAAGATATTTGAGGTGTTTCATTTCAAAATTAAAAAGCCAAAGATATTTAAATTCGGGCTAAGTCGGATTATAAATCAAACTGTTTGATTTTGCGGTACAAAGTTCTTTCTGAAATGCCCAGTTCGTCGGCGGCGGCTTTTCGTTTCCCTTTGTTTTTCTCGAGTGATTTTTTAATCATCTCAATTTCTTTTTGCTCGAGTTTGAGGTTTTCTTCTTCCTCAACGGTTTCGGCAAATTGAAAATGGTCATCGTTGGATTCAAAAACCACAGGCTTACTTGTAGACGGAATCACCGAAGTTCTCGGTGTTTCCTCAAACGAAATTTCATCTTCGCTATGACTCGAACCGTAAATTTTCTGAATCAAATTCGGGTTGATGTCTTGCATTTTTCCGCCTCCGTTTTTCATGAGCTCGAGCGTGAGTTTTTTCAAATCGTTCAAATCGCTTCGCATGTCAAACAATACCTTATATAATATATCGCGCTCGGTACTGAAATCGCTTTCGGATTTTTCGTTTTTAATCACTAGTGGCAAATTGCTGCCTTCGCTCGGCAAGTAAGATTGAAGGGTTGCACCTGAAATATCGCGATTGGTTTCTAATACTGATAGCTGCTCGGCCATGTTACGTAACTGTCGGATGTTCCCGCTCCAACGGTATTTTTGCAACACCTGAACGGCCTGTTCGTCAAGTCTGAGTGGTGGCATTTTGTATTTGTGCGCAAAGTCTGAAGCGAATTTTCTGAACAATAAATGAATGTCATCTTTTCGGTCGCGCAACGGCGGAAGCTGAATGTCAACTGTACTCAATCGGTAATAAAGATCTTCGCGGAATTTTCCTTTTTCAATCGCATCTTGCAGATTCACGTTGGTGGCCGCAACAATCCTAACATTGGTTTTCTGTACTTGCGACGAACCTACTTTGATGAATTCCCCGTTTTCCAATACCCGAAGCAAACGGACTTGCGTGGTCAGTGGCAGTTCGCCTACTTCGTCTAAGAAAATCGTTCCGCCGTCGGCTACTTCAAAATAACCTTCTCGCGTATTGGTCGCTCCGGTAAAAGCGCCTTTTTCATGGCCGAAAAGTTCACTGTCTATGGTGCCTTCAGGAATTGCTCCGCAGTTCACGGCGATGTATTTTCCGTGTTTGCGATGCGATAAGGAATGGATGATTTTTGGAATGCTTTCTTTTCCTACGCCACTTTCCCCGGCTACTAAAACGGTAATGTCAGTCGGGGCCACTTGAATCGCTTTTTCTATCGCACGGTTGAGTTTCGGGTCGTTGCCGATAATCTCGAAACGTTGCTTGATGGCTTGTACACTTTCCATGTTTTCAATGAATAATGAACAATGAATAATTAATAATTAAGAGGTTGTACCCAATATCAATCATTCATTATTTCTGTTAATTATTTTACGTTCATTTCTGAATAGCCAACAGCTTTTCCTATTAAAGTGCCGCTGGTACAGGAAGTGATTTCGACATTTACGAATTCACCTATATTATATTGTTCTTTCGGGAAAACGACCGTCAGGTTTTGAGAATTGCGTCCAGACCAATCATTTTCTGATCTTTTAGATTCTTTTTCAATCAGCACTTCGACGGTTTTACCCACAAATTGAGCGGTCCGAAAAGCACTGTGCTCGCGTTGCAAAGCGACAATTTCCTGCAAACGGCGTAGCTTGGTTTCTTCAGGCACGTCGTCTTTCATTTTCCTTCCGGCCAAAGTTCCCGGTCTTTCCGAATAGGCATACATATAACCAAAATCGTATTTCACGTATTCCATTAAGCTCAAACTGTCTTGGTGGTCGGCTTCGGTTTCAGTCGGAAAACCTGCAATCATGTCTTGGGTAATGCCACATTCGGGAATGATCCGACGGATGTTGTCAATCAGTGTCATATATTCTTCCCGGGTATGGAGCCTATTCATTTCTTTCAAAATTCTATTGCTGCCCGACTGTACCGGTAAATGAATATGGTTGCAAATGTTCGGATGTTTGGCAATCACTTCCAAGACACTCAAATGCATGTCTTGCGGGTTCGAGGTCGAGAAACGAATGCGCATCTTCGGGAAAGCCGTCGCCACCATATCGAGCAACTGGTCGAAATCTACGGCCGTGGCTTTTTGCATTTCAGAGGCTTTGTCGAAATCTTTCTTGAGCCCGCCACCGTACCATAAATAGCTGTCAACATTCTGACCCAAGAGCGTGATTTCTTTATAGCCTTTGTTCCAGAGATCTTGAATTTCGTTCATGATACTTTGCGGTTCTCGGCTGCGTTCCCGTCCGCGAGTAAAAGGCACTACGCAGAAAGTACACATATTATCGCAACCGCGCGTAATGGAAACCAGTGCAGAAACCCCGTTGGTCATGAGCCTGACCGGTGAGATATCGCCATAAGTTTCTTCTTTAGACAAAATTACATTGATAGCATCTCTGCCTTCTTCGACTTCTGCCAATAAGTTTGGCAAATCTTTGTAAGCATCTGGCCCGACAACCAAATCGACTATTTTCTCTTGTTCCAGAAATTGTTCTTTGAGGCGTTCTGCCATACAACCCAAAACCCCGACTTTCATTTTCGGGTTCACTTCGCGCTTCACGGCGTTATATTTTTCTAGGCGTTTGCGAACGGTTTGTTCGGCTTTGTCTCGAATGGAACAGGTGTTTACCAAAACCAAATCCGCTTCTTCAAGTATTTGCGTGGTGTTGAAACCATTCTCAGAAAGAATCGAAGCCACGATTTCGCTGTCAGAGAAATTCATCGAACAGCCGTAGCTTTCAATAAACAATTTCTTGGTGTTCTGCGGTTTGTGTTCTAGGGTGAGGCTTTCTCCTTGTTTGCTTTCTTCGATTGTCTTTTCCATGTTTTTGATTGTGCAATTTCGAACTGCAAATATAAGACAAATAGGTAAAAATATGACAAGATGTCAGCGGTAGCGGTTGTTAATTTTTAGGAGCCGGGAACCTGCTGTACGCTGCAAGTCCTCGCTGAGCTGCGGGCTTTCCACTTCCATCAGGGCTAGGGTGACCGTAACATCATTGAATATTGTATTGAATTCAATTTGAGTCAGGGCTTGGGCTGCAGATTCTAATGGCAAATCTCGGTGAAATACCCAAAATTTCGGTCGAAAAGACGATATTTAAAAAATTTAGATACTTTTGCGGCACCAAACCACAGCAATATGGCAAAGAATTTAGTGATCGTGGAGTCGCCGGCGAAGGCAAAAACAATCGAAAAATTTCTCGGAAGTGATTATCAGGTGGAGTCCAGTTATGGGCACATTGCCGACCTTCCTTCAAAAGAAATCGGTGTGGATGTAGCCAATGGCTTTAAACCGAAATACGAAGTGTCGTCCGATAAAAAAGCGCTGGTTACCAAACTCAAGACTTTGTCAAAAAATGCCGATATGGTTTGGCTCGCTTCCGATGAAGACCGTGAAGGAGAAGCCATTTCCTGGCATTTGGCTGAAGAACTGAAACTCGATAAGAACAAAACCAAACGGATTGTTTTTCACGAAATCACCAAATCAGCCATTTTAAAAGCCATAGAAAACCCACGCGAAATTGATTATAATTTAGTCAACGCCCAACAAGCCCGCCGCGTGCTTGACCGTTTGGTCGGTTACGAATTATCACCAGTTTTATGGCGCAAAGTCAAAGGTGGTTTGTCGGCCGGTCGTGTACAATCGGTCGCGGTAAGATTGATTGTGGAGCGCGAAAGAGAAATACAAAATTTCAAGCCGGTAGCCAGTTTTTCGGTTAGCGCAGAGTTCACTACCGAAACCGGAAAGTCTGTAAAAGCCAAACTGCCAAAGAATTTCAGTACCCAGAAAGAAGCCGAAGATTTCTTGCAGCAGAACATCGGCTCATCCTATGAAGTATCGGACATCGAAACCAAACCCGCCAAAAAATCACCGGCGGCACCTTTTACCACATCAACCCTTCAGCAAGAAGCGGCCAGAAAGCTTTATTTACCGGTAGGAATTACCATGCAACTCGCCCAGCGCTTGTATGAAGCCGGACTTATTACCTATATGAGAACCGATAGCGTAAACCTTTCTAAGGATGCGATGGAGGCAGCCCAAGCAGAAATCATCAAATCTTATGGTAAGGAGTTCTCTAAACCGCGGGCTTTTGCTACTAAAAGTAAAGGCGCACAGGAAGCCCACGAAGCTATTCGCCCAACGGATATGTCTAGACATTCAGTGAACATAGATCGTGATCAATCTCGGTTGTATGACCTAATCTGGAAACGTACCTTGGCATCTCAAATGAGTGATGCTGAACTGGAACGAACCAACGTGAGAATCGAAGCAAACAATCACAATGAGGCATTTGTGGCGTCGGGAGAAGTATTGCTTTTTGAAGGATTCCTGAAAGTATATCTCGAAGGCAATGACGATGACGATGAAGAACAAGAAGGTATGCTGCCGGCAATGAAAATTAATGAGAAGTTGCTCAATAATTCGATTACGGCTACTGAACGATACACAAGGCCAGCAGCACGTTACACAGAAGCAGCCCTGGTGAAGAAACTCGAAGAATTGGGGATTGGCCGTCCGTCGACTTATGCGCCTACTATCTCTACGATTATCAACAGAAACTATGTAGAGAAAGGTAATCTCGAAGGCCAGGAAAGAAATTATGTGCAGTTGTTGCTCAAAGACGGAACAATCAATCGACAGCAACTAAAAGAAAATACAGGTTCTGATAAAGGAAAGCTTGTGCCTACAGATATTGGTACCATCGTGACTGACTTTTTGGTAAAGAATTTTGAAACGATTCTCGATTATAATTTTACCGCAAAAGTAGAGCAAGACTTCGATGAAATTGCCGAAGGAAACGTCAATTGGGAGCGCATGATGCAGGATTTCTACAATCAATTCCATCCGAATGTGACCGAAGTAGAAGCCAATGCAGAGCGCGAAAGTGGTGAGCGTATATTGGGAACCGACCCGAAAACCGGACGTCAGGTTAGTGTGCGATTGGGTAAATTTGGTCCAATGGCTCAAATCGGAGAAGCGGAAGACAATGATAAATTATTTGCGAGTTTAAGATCCGATCAAAATATTGGTAATGTGACTTTAGAAGAAGTGTTGAATTTGTTCTTACTTCCGAAACAACTCGGCATTTATAAAGGTGAAGAAATAGAGGTCAACAATGGCCGCTTCGGACCTTATGTTAGATTTGGCAGCCAATTTATCTCGCTCCCCAAAGGAAAAGATCCACTGGATGTCTCGATGGAATTTGCCCAGGAAATTATTAACCAGAAGTTGAAGGCAGATGCTCCGATTGCAACATATAAAGGAATAGATGTGCAAAAAGGCGTAGGGCGTTTTGGACCTTTTATTAAATGGAATGGGCTTTTTATTAACGTAAGTAAAAAATACAACTTTGACAACTTATCTGCTCAAGATGTGGCGGCATTGATTGAGGATAAATTGCAAAAAGACCTCGATAAAGTGATTCACGAATGGAAGTCGGAAGGCATCGTGGTGGAGAAAGCGCGTTGGGGCAGATCGGTTATTACGCAAGGAAAAATAAAAATCGAATTGGGCAAAGAAGTCGACGCTTCAAAGCTTACTCTGGCGCAAGTGCAAGAACTTATAGATGAGAAGGCGCCGGCAAAAAAAGCTACCGCCAAAAAAGCGGCACCCAAGAAAACTTCAAACAGTAAAAAGAAATAGTTGATGGAGTTTAATTTTCTGCAACCAGTATCGCTTGAATTGCAAAGTTTTCTTAAGGAATTGTCTTCGCAACAACTTGGAAGTAAAGTGACTTTTCATACACAGGAAGATTTTCCGGATATGGAAAGAATTAAAATTGCAATTATTGGAGTCTGCGATAATCGTGGTTTGAATGATCTTGAAATTGATTTGAGTCATTTTCGGGAGGCTTTATACTCGCTGTTTCCGGGTAACTGGGAAAGTTCCATAGCTGATTTAGGCGACATATTACCAGGGAATACTAAAAGTGACACTTATTTTGCGCTGCAAATGACCGTTTCTTCTTTAATTAAAAGAAAAATCATACCTATAATTATTGGTGGTTCACAAGATTTGACCTATGCGCTTTATCGGGCTTATGACAATCTTGAACAAATGGTGAATTTGGTTGCCATTGATAGTAAGTTTGATTTTGGAAAGGAAAGCGATCCGATTTCAGCCTCATCTTATTTAACCAGAATTGTACTTGACGAGCCTAACAACTTGTTCAATTTTAGCAATGTGGGGTTTCAAACATATTATAATTCTCAGGAAGAAATTGATCTTATTGAAAAGTTGTTTTTCGATGCGTATAGATTGGGCGATGCAACACATTCTATTTCGATAACGGAACCGGTTTTTCGCGATGCAGATATTGTGAGTTTGGATTTGCATAGTGTAAAGTCTTCAGATTCAGGAAATTTCATTACTTTTACTCCAAACGGTTTTAATGGAAAAGAAATTTGCGCATTGGCTAGGTATTCAGGAATTAGCGACAAAGTTTCCCTTTTTGGAGTTTTCAATCATGAGGGTTTGAGTCAAGAGGCAGTTTTAATAGCGCAAATTGTTTGGTATTTTATTGAAGGTTTTCATTACAGGTCTAATGAATATCCTTTTGGAAGTAAAGAGCATTATTTAAAGTACATTATACCCCTAGAGGATGATGAGCTAGTGTTTTACAAGAGCAATAGAACTGAACGCTGGTGGATTGAAATCCCTTTTGTTTCCTCGTCTAATAATAAATTAAAGAAAAGCACGTTGTTACCCTGTTCACATGAGGAATACCTGGCAGCTTGCAATCAACAACTGCCAGAAAGATGGTGGAAAGCACAAAGAAAGAATATTATATAGTTGTTAGTCTTTTTAAATCAACTAATTGTAATATTTTTCTTTATTATTAATACAAAAAAGCGCATTTTGTCGTTGTTTTTTGCATTTTATCGATAAAATATTTTTTTGATATCAAATTTAATTCTACTTTTGGAATGTGAATTTGTGTTATCATTTCAAGGCAATAAAATTTAATAACAATTAATTGCTTTTTTAAAAAATAATAAATAGGTTTACGCCCTTAAATTATGAACACATACATAACCCCAATTTATATGAAGAAATTCATTTCATTTTCAGTAATTTTAGCTATGTTGGCGAGCTGTGGAGGTTCGAGCGATAAAGGTGAATTGGTAGGCGTTAAAGGAAAGAAATGGCATCCTGAAAAACCATATGGAATGACTTTGGTTCCAGGAGGTTCGTTCATTATGGGTAAATCCGATGATGATTTAGCGAATGTTCAAGATGCGCCTACGAAAACCGTAACGGTTCGTTCTTTTTATATGGATGAAACTGAAATAACTAATAGTGAGTATAGAGAATTTGTCGAGTGGGTGAAAGACTCGACCATTCGGGTTCGTTTGGCTATTTTGGCTGATGAAGTTGGTGGAGGAGGAACTGCTGGTGCTGGTGCTAAAGGTGGAAAAGGAGGAAAAGGCGGAAGTATTTCTGATTTCGCTTTTAATGATGCTGATCCTGCTAAAATGACTGCATACGATAAATACATGTATGAAAACTATTACAGTGTGGGTACTGATGATGATCCGTATGCGGGAAGAAAACTTAACAGAAAAGTAAAACTCATTAAAGATACTTCAAAGTATCCTGATGAATATTATACTGAAGTAATGGATACTATGTATTTACCTGTGGCTGAATCCTACAATGGTTTGCGTACTATTGATGTAAATAAATTAAAGTTTCGTTATTCGTGGATGGATATTCAGGCTGCTGCAAAGGCTAAGACTGGAAAAAGAAAAGACTTCATAAAAACTGAACAAACTAAAGTTTATCCAGATACAACTGTTTGGATTAAAGACTTTGCGTATTCATACAATGAGCCGATGCATAATGATTATCTTTGGCATCAAGCTTACTCTGAATATCCAGTGGTTGGTGTAAATTGGAAACAGGCAAAAGCATTTTGTGCTTGGAGAACTTTGAAAAAGAATACTTGGATTAAGTCGAAGAAAAAAGGAAGAGATTTGACCAACTCTTTCCGTCTTCCAACCGAGGCTGAGTGGGAATATTCAGCTAGAGGAGGTTTAGAATCAGGAACTTATCCATGGGGAGGTCCTTATACGAAGAACGATAGAGGTTGTTTCTTGGCTAATTTTAAACCAAATCGTGGGGATTATGCTGCGGATCAGTCACTATACACCGTAGAAGCAAAATCGTTTGAGCCTAATGGTTATAACCTATACAACATGGCGGGTAACGTAGCTGAATGGACAGATTCGTCTTATGATGCGGGAGCTTATGAGTATGTGTCTACGATGAACCCTAATGTCCCTGACAACAAGAATATGCGTAAAGTGGTTCGTGGAGGATCATGGAAAGATGTTGCTTATTTTCTACAAGTGAGTACCCGTGATTTTGAATATGCCGATACTGCAAGAAGCTACATAGGATTCAGAACAGTTCAGGATTATATGGGTACAGTTACTACAGGTAAAGCGCCTAAAAGATAATTAATATTAACCAACTATTATAATTTAACTTAACTAACTAAATTTTTTTTTATTATGGCATTATTAAGCAAAAAAGCAATGAATTTCGCTTACGGTATGGGAGCGGCAGTAGTAATCATCGGAGCTCTTTTTAAATTGATGCACTGGCCAGGTGCGAGCGCGATGTTGATCATCGGATTGGGTACTGAAGCATTTATCTTTGGGCTTTCAGCTTTTGATAAACCAGACGACGAACTAGATTGGTCATTAGTATATCCTGAATTAGCGGGTGGAGAAGCTCGTAAAAAAGAGAAAAAAGAAGAGCCTAAAGATGCTCAAGGTATGCTTTCTCAAAAACTTGACGCTATGTTGAAAGAAGCAAAAATTGATGGTGAATTGATGGCAAGTCTAGGAAATAGTATTAAAAATTTTGAATCAGCAGCAAAAGGTATTTCTCCTGCTGCAGATGGAATTGCTGCTACCAAAAAGTATAGTGAAGAATTAACACTTGCTGCTGCTCAAATGGAGTCTTTGAATAGCTTATACAAAATTCAATTGGACAGCGCTTCTAGAAATGCTCAAATCAATAACGAAGTAGCTGAAAACAATTTGAAATTAAAAGATCAGATGCAGTCCTTAACGTCTAACTTGTCATCTTTGAACAATGTTTATGGAGGTATGCTTTCTGCAATGAGCAACAACAGAGGGAACTAAAGCCTACTGCATTTTTAATATATTAATTAACAAAACAAACTAATTAGAAAAAATGGCAGGAGGAAAATTAACCCCTAGACAGAAGATGATTAACCTCATGTATTTGGTTTTCATCGCGATGTTGGCATTAAACATGTCGAAAGAAGTTTTATCGGCTTTCGGTATTTTGAATAATAAAATTGTAGAATCAAATAAAATCACTGACGCACGTAACCAATCTTCATTTGAGCAGTTGGCACAAAAAGCCTCTGATCAACCATTACAATATGGCCCTAAAAAAGAGAAGGTTGAGAAAATTCGTGCCCTTTCAAAGGATTTTTATCAATACATTGAATCCGCAAAAGACAATTTCACAAAAGAACTTGTGAAAGATGCTAATGGTAATTTGCCTTTTGAGCAAATGGACAAAGGTGACAAGGTGGATGAGAAGTGGTTTCAAGGCGATAAGCCTTCAAAAGCAGGAAAAGAATTCTTAGATAAGATTGCTTCCTATGTTGCGCAATTAAAGCAAATTGGTGGTAGCTCTATAGCTGACGCTGAAATGAAAAAAATCGAGAATAGATTTTCAACAAAACCGGTTTTCTCTAAAACAGAAAACAAAAACATAGAATGGCTAGAGTACAACTACAAAGGTTTCCCTTTAATTGCTACTGTAACAAAGTTGTCTCAATTGCAAGCAGATATCAAAACTACAGAAAGTGATATCATTAACGGTATGTTCCAATCTGACCTTGTAGCAGCAGCTTCATTAACAGCTTATCAGCCGATTGTTGTTCCTGAAAAAACTGCTTTCTTCCAAGGAGAAGCAGTTAAAGGAAAAATTATTTTAGGTAAGTTTGATCCAAACCTTGTTGCTAAATCAGTAATCGTTAATGGTACTTCCGTTAAGGCTGAAGCCGGTCAAGCTAATTTCTCTTTTGGAGCTGGTGCAGTTGGTGAGCATGAAATTAATGGCTCATTCAATTTTGACGAAAACGGAAAAGTGGTAAGCCTCCCAATTAAAGGTAATTACGTAGTAGTTCCAAGGCCTAATTCTGCTAATATTTCTGCAGATAAAATGAATGTCGTTTACAGAGGTTTACCTAACCCAATGACTATATCGTTTGCTGGTATTCCTGACAACAAAGTTACGGCATCTGCTCCTGGTATGACCAGAGGCTCCAAACCAGGTCAATATAACCTTAATCCAGGTTCTGGGACTGAAGTTACGGTTAGTGTAACCGGAGAATTGCCAGATAAAACTAAAGTGTCAGATAAAAAAGCATTTAGAATCAAGAACATCCCAGGCCCACAAGGAGCTATTGGGGGTACAATTGGAAATGACAAAGGTGCTAAATCTCGTCTTGAAGTTTCACAGATTTCGGCAAAGTTGCCAGATTTCTTATATGACCTTAATTTCCAAGTAACTCAGTTTACATTCAAAGTTCCTGGACAAGCTGCAATCATTGTGAACGGAGATAGAGTTAATGGTCAATGTAAAGCTGCTTTGGCAAGAGCAGGTAGAGGAGATCAAATTACAATCTACGATATTAAAACTAAAATTGTTGGTGTATCGGCTAATATTCAAACTGGTAAATGTGCGCCAGTTATTTACGAAATACAATAATTAATTTAAGTTTTGGTTGTACCTACTTAGTAACTTAGAATATAGAAAGATGAAATTAAGAAATTGTTTATTGGTAATTCTTTTTGCTGCCGGAGCTACTTCAGCTTCTGCTCAGTCGAATTTGCTCAATGCTAAAACCCCTGACGAGATTGGCAAGAAAACACCTGCGCAATTGATTTCTGATAATGATAAGCCTCTGCCTTATGGTTATGTTCATGATAGAGATGTCTTGATGGGTAAAACCGTATGGGAAATAATCGATTTAGATGAAAGAATCAATTTTCCATTGTATTATCCAATTGATACTGCCAATATTGGTAAAGACAGACGTTCTTTGTTTAGTGTGTTGTTAAACGGTATTAAATCGGGTAAGATTACTGAGGTTTATGCTGATGATTATTTCAACACCAAAAAGACCCTTAAGGATATGCAATCATCTTTTAAGTATGTAGATACAACCCAAGCTGGAATCGATGAGATTAACAACTATTATGATGATTACAAGGCTGGTAGAAAAATACTAGATCCTCAATTTATCAATACAAAAGATTTGACAGCTCAAGATATCTCAGGATACAAAATAAAAGGATATTGGTATTTTGACAAGCGTCAAAGTGAATTGAAATACCGTATGCTTGGAATTTGTCCAGTGTCACCTGAGGCCAGAGATATAGGAGCAGAAAATCCAGATGTTATTGAGTTGTTTTGGGTGTATTTCCCTGCAATCAGAAATGTTTTGCATGAGGCCAAAGCTTTCAACGATAGGAACTCTGCGATGCCATTTACTTTCGATCATGTTTTGAATTCGAGGCGTTTCAATGCTGTAATATATAAAGAAGAAAACGTTTATGGTGACCGTCAGATAGCAGAATACATGAAAGAGAATTCTCAAATGCAACTGTTAGAATCGGAACGTGTCAAAGATAAGATTCGTGATTTCGAACAAGATATGTGGAACTACTAAATGGGTTTCATTTTAAACAAACAAACTCCTGTCATTTTGATGGGAGTTTTTATTTTTAACTATGATAGATTATATAGTAGTTGGCTCTGGTTTGGCTGGTGTTACCTTTTTAGAAACTGCTCTGCAAAACGGAAAGAAAGTTATTTTGTTTGATGACGGTAAACCACCTGCATCCCAAGTGGCGGCTGGCTTGTATAATCCTGTCATATTAAAAAGATATAGCGCAGTTTGGAACGCTGCGCAACAACTTGCCTATCTCGAAATTTTCTACGGGCTAATTCAGGCGAAACTTCAACAAACTTTTAATCACAGAAAGCCGATGTTGCGGAAGTTTTTTTCCGTAGAAGAGCAAAACAATTGGTTTTTGGCAGCCGATCAACCTTCTCTTTCTTCATTTTTGTCGACTCAATTGCGGTGGGATCGATACAATGGCATTGATGCATCATTTGGATATGGTGAAGTTAAAAGCACCGGCTTTTTAGATATCATTCCTCTGCTAACATCTTACAAGGCATACTTAAAAGAAATAGATGCTTTGCGTAGCGAAAGTTTTGATTATTCAGTTTTGAAAATCCATAACGACCATCTATTTTATAAAGATATCAAAGCTAAACATATTGTTTTCACTGAAGGATTTGGTATGCTTCAAAACCCGTTTTTTTGTCATTTACCACTGCAAGGCACAAAAGGAGAAGTGCTGTTAATTAGAGCGCCAGAATTAAATCTTGACGTTATCGTTAACACGAATGTGTTTATTTTGCCAATCGGCAACGAATTGTTCAAGGTGGGAGCGACATACAATTGGGCAGACAAAACTACTGAGCCCACTGCTTTTGCGAGAGAAGAGTTGATTTCCAAAGTAAAGGAGATTCTTAACTGCGATTTCGAAGTGATTGATCAAGTCGCTGGTATCAGACCTACTGTTATAGATCGAAAGCCGCTATTAGGAACGCATCAGCAATACAATAACATTCACGTATTGAACGGGCTTGGAAGTCGCGGTGTGATGTTGGCTCCAATGATGGCTAAAAACCTTTATGAGCATATCGAATTTGGCTTACCTTTACCATCAGAAGTAGACATTAAAAGATTTGAGAAAGCAGTGCTTTAGTTTTTCAGTTCTGACTGATACGAAACAAACATATTGATGTAAATGTTTCTGGAAAGCCTCAGCACTACTGGAGCAAAAATGACCAAAACAGCTATAATCACCACAAATGAGGTTTTAACAGAAAGCCCCATAAAAAGATAGGAAATAATAAAAGCTGCTATTCCTACTGCCACGTTGAGCGCGTAACTTACATACATCGCGCCGTAAAAAAACGAAGGCTCAATCTGGTATTTCAATCCGCAATGGCTGCAATTTTCATTCATTTTAAGCACTTTGTCTAGCGCATATGGGTTGGCGTTCACATACATATTTTCAGACTGGCACTGCGGGCAAGTTCCTGTTAAAATGCTATTTAGTTTGGATCCTTTTTTTAACATTTGCAAAAAATTTTCACAAAGATATTCTTTTGTGTAGCGCTAAAGAATTTTAACTTCATAAAGATATGCTAAACATCCACAATTTGTCGGTTTCCTTTGGAGGCACCTACTTGTTTGAAGAAGTCACTTTCAGAATGGGAGCAGGCGATAGGGTAGGATTGGTCGGAAAAAACGGAGCCGGGAAATCTACGATGTTGAAAATTTTAGCCAAAGATATCGCACCAGATTCTGGAAGCATTGCCACCGAGAAAGACGTTCGGATTGGTTTCTTGCGTCAAGATATCGATTTTGAACATGGCCGAACGGTGCTTGAAGAAGCCTATCAAGCTTTTACTGAGATTAAAGCCATCGAGAAGAAACTCGAAGACATCAATCACCAATTGGTCAGCCGTACCGATTACGAGAGTGAAGCCTATTCTCAAATTATAGAAGACTTGTCCGATTACACTCACCGTTTTGAATTGTTGGGCGGCTACAATTACGTGGGCGATACCGAAAAAATCCTACTTGGGCTAGGTTTCAAACGCGAAGTATTCGATAATTTGACCGAGACTTTCTCCGGCGGTTGGCGTATGCGTATTGAATTGGCCAAGCTCTTATTACAAAATAACGACGTTTTACTACTTGACGAGCCAACCAACCACCTCGATATCGAGAGTATTATTTGGCTGGAGAACTTTTTGCGCAATTATCCTGGCGTGGTAGTGATTGTCTCGCACGATAAAATGTTTCTGGACAACGTTACCAACCGAACCATAGAAATCTCCTTGGGTAAAGCCTACGATTTCAATAAACCGTATTCACAATATCTCGAACTGCGTCAGGAACTTCGCGAGAAACAACTCGCTACGCAAAAAAACCAGCAAAAGAAAATAGAGGAAACACAAAAGCTCATCGATCGTTTCCGCTACAGTGCGACCAAGTCGTCTATGGCGCAGTCACTCATCAAAAAGCTCGATAAAGTAGAACGCATTGAAGTCGATGAAGACGACAATTCGGTCATGAACATTTCGTTTCCGCTTTCCAAAGTACCGGGCAAAGTTGTTATCGAAGCAGAACACGTCACCAAAAAATACGGCGATAAAACTATTCTAAAAGACATCAACCTGTTAGTAGAGCGCGGCAGCAAGATCGCTTTTGTTGGGCAAAACGGCCAAGGCAAATCCACTTTGATTAAAGCCTTAGTTAACGAGTTTCAATACGAAGGGCAAATCAAGCTTGGGCATAACGTTCAAGTTGGCTACTTTGCCCAGAACCAAGCAGAATACCTCGACGGAGAAGTCACCTTGCTCGAAACCATGGAAAGTGCAGCTTCAGACAGCAACCGCATGAAGGTGCGCGACATGCTTGGGGCGTTTTTGTTCCGTGGCGACGACGTCGAGAAGAAAGTGAAAGTGCTTTCCGGAGGCGAGCGCAATCGTTTGGCCTTGTGTAAATTGTTGCTGCAACCGATCAACGTTTTACTAATGGACGAGCCGACGAACCATCTCGATATCAAATCTAAAAACGTACTCAAAGCGGCATTGCAGAAGTTTGAAGGTACCTTGCTGATTGTCTCTCACGACCGCGATTTTTTGCAAGGCATGTCGAACATCGTTTACGAATTCAAAAACCAGAAAATCAAAGAATATCTCGGCGATATCAACTTCTTCCTTGAGCAGCGCAACCTAGAAAACATGCGCGAAGTCGAAAAAAAGGAGGTTGTCAAAACACAAGCGCCAAAAGAAGCGGTCAAAGTTTCCTACGAAGACCAAAAGAAAAACAAAGCCTTGCAAAACCGATTGAGTAAAATCGAAAGCCAAATCAAGCAGCTCGAAATCGATATCCAGAACGATGATAAGGCGCTGGCTTCCAACTACGACAAACATATCGAAGACGCTGCATTTTTCATTGCCTACAACAAAAAGAAAAAAGATTTAGACCAGCTCCTCGAAGATTGGGAACAAGTGCAGCTTGAGATTGAGAATGCTTAATTTTAGAAGCTGATCCCGCTATTCATTACAACCTTTTGCGTCGAACCCCGCCACAAAAGGGTTTTCATTGCTATCGGGGCTAGGCATCACGGCTACATTCGCGTGCGCTGTTTGAAACGGGCTTCTTTCTTGCCAAATCACTTCAGGTTCCATCAAAGGAAAAATCCTCGACATGAAGCGATTAATTAACCCATTGCGATGCCTGATCAAACCATAAGTTTTCACCGGAAGCGCACCTACCGAACTCTTAATCTCCAGTGCCGTTCTCGAAAAAATAATCACTTCATAATGATTTTCAATCCCGTAAGCAATCATGTCGTAAAGCATGTTCAGATAAAGCATTTTCTCGCGCTGCAAAGTCTCGTCGTAGCCCAAAAAATAAGTATCCAGGGAATTTCCGTTTTTAATCATGGTGTTGAAACCAATCATTTTCCCATCCAGAAAATAGCCATAAAACAAAAACTGATTTCCGAATAGGCGTTTGAAAGCGCTGAAGTGGTTTTTCTCCAGAAAGAAAGTATTGAACGGAGCATTTTTAGCCACGTGAAAATAGAGCTCGTAGATTCGCTGTTCGTTACTAAGAATATCTTCTAACGCCAACGGTCTTTTCTGTATGCCTTGTGCCTTTTTGTTGGCGCGCTTGTATTGGTCACGGTATTTTTTGTGCAACGAGGCTACATAGTCTGCAACGCTGTTCCAATCCTTTCGCATATGGAAAGTCATATTCGGTTGTGTACTGAAACGATAAAACGGCTTGAATTCCGGTGTGTCGAATAAAGCAATTTCACCTGATTCAAAATCTTTGTAGGTAATGATGTGTAGCGGTTTGCCTTTCGACCGGAACAAATCCTCTAAAGCCTCGGTGGCCTTATGAATTGTTCTCAAGGCTTGAGTAATATCACAATCTCTCAAAAGTAGGAAAGCATTCTGACCAGTAAGCATATTATTACCGATAAACAACACATGCGAAGCAAAATTCCGGAACACAAAATTTCGCACATAAGTTTTCATACATTGATCGCGCTCACCAAATGACTCCAATTGGTTCAGGTCCAGAAACTGCGATAAAGCAATGCCGATGAGTTCTTCTCCATCAAATAATCCGATAAAATGGCAAGTCATATTGGTCGGAGCAGATTCCTGAAGTACTCTAAAGTAGTTGCTGCTCAGGAAAACATTTGTAGCGGCTAACTGATCCCATGGTTCGGGAAGCTCGCTGGCAGAAGCGTATAACTTAAAAGAATATGGGTTCAAACTGTTTTTGCTAGGCCGTTCAAATATAGCCATTTCAGGTAGAACTTGCCGTCGTTGGCATTTATTTAACGAATGCAAAAAAAATCCCGTCAACTATAAGCCAACGGGATGGAGTAATTTTTTGAAACGAAATTATTGCCAAGCGCAAATGATGCCGCCCATAATCGTGAAGCAAACTGTCCAGAAGCCGCCGCTAATCAATACATATTTGAAACTTCTTCTTTCATACAACGCGCTGGTACCCACCATCGGAATGGCTAGAAACAAACCCGTCATAAAACCATGCAGTGCGCCGTGTTTGAACGTACGGAACGCCGAACCATAATCCGCCATGAATTCGGTGTAAGAGGCTTTAGCAACTGCCGGATCGCCGCCAATCATTCCTAATGCGCCCCATTGGTGAATCGTCAGCATTTGAATGATAAAGGCAATGAAAAAAGCGTACAGCACTGAAAGCCCGAAAATCAGGGCCATGTTGCTGCCTTTCATTTTTTCTTCTGTTGTACCAGATTCACGCATCCAAGTATTCCCGAAAACTTTTGGGTGATACCAAATAAAACCCACTGCCAAGGTCGATAAAGCCGCGACAAAAAGTGCTAAAAAATTAATTTCCATGTTTTTTCGATTTAATTGTTAGTATCTCAAAAGTACTTTTTTTTCTGTAACGGTGGTTTTTTGATTGTCTTTTTCAGTTTAATGATGTTTTTTAAACCGGCTCAAAATTTTATTATTGTAAGAAAATTATACTTTAAAATTAAAAAAATGTGCATTTCATCGATTTTATTTGCACATTATCGATTATGCTTCTACTTTTACACCAACAAATCAACCTAATATCATTTGTCATGAAAAACTTAGCTACTTTAATCTTGTCTTTTGTTGCTTCAGCATCAATGTTGGCTAACATCTCTAATTCAGAGAAAGAAGCCCTAGTAAAATTATACAAAGCTACAAACGGAAGTCAATGGACCAACAAATGGGACTTGAACGCACCGGTTGAATCATGGTACGGAGTAAAAATCGTCGGCGATAAAGTAATCGGTCTGAGCCTACCCAACAATCATTTGGTCGGACAATTGCCCAGCGAAATTGGTGATTTGGCGCATCTGCAAAATCTTAACCTGTTCAAAAATGATATTTCTGGTTTGATTCCTTCAACCATTGGCAACTTAAAGCAATTGAAAACCTTGAATATCGCTTTCAATAAATTGTCTGGAAGCCTGCCTGCAAATTTAACCAACGCAACAGCTTTGGTGTCGATTGAGTTGTTCATGAATCGCTTGACAGGTGAATTGCCAGCTTCTATCGGAAACCTACAAAACCTTAAGACCTTGTCTTTGTTCAACAATGAATTGACAGGTACAATTCCAGCTACCTTGTACACCATGAAATCGCTCAAAGTATTATTATTGAGCAGCAACAAACTAACCGGCAGATTGGATAAAGAAGTGGCAAATTTGGCTTCACTTGAAAACTTGAGTTTATTCGAAAACAATATGGAAGGCCAAGTACCATTCGATTTGGAGAAATTGAATCACCTGAAAGAAATGAATATTTCCTACAATATGTTCAGTGGCTTAGTCTCTAAAAACTTAGCCCAACTTGACACTCTCAACATGACGATGATCAACGAAAAAGGATTGGCTGTCAACTTGACTGTAGTCGATAGAAATTCGGCCTACGCCAACGAAGATTAACGGTCAACCCTTTCTGCCCCACAGAAAATAGTCTCAAAACAAAACCACCTTCACATGAAAAAAATTACCTTACTGTTTTTAACAGCGGTCCTTTCTATGCCTGTTTTGGCCAGTGTTTCGCTACCTGAGAAAGATGCTCTGATTAAGCTTTACATTGCCACCAACGGCAGCCAATGGAAAAACAAATGGGATTTGAACGCGCCGGTATCTAAATGGTACGGAGTGAAGTTAAGCGATGATAAAGTGATTTCGGTAGATTTAACCAACAACAATTTAGTAGGCGAGTTGCCAGCCGAAATCGGGAACTTGGTGTACTTACAAAAACTGAAGTTGACTAGAAATGCCATTTCCGGCACTATCCCACAAACCATTGGGAATTTGAAGAGCCTTAAAATCTTGAATATTTCTTTCAACAAACTTACGGGAACAATTCCAACAACCATCGGCCAGAATCAAGATCTTATTTTACTCGAATTGTTCATGAACAAGCTCTCTGGTGCCTTGCCGAATGAAATAGGAAATCTTAAAAAATTAAAAAAGTTATCGCTGTATAACAACGAACTGCAAGGCTCGTTACCGCTTTCGCTCTATCAAATGCGCTCGTTGAAAATACTGTTACTCAATAGCAACAAATTTTCCGGGAAGTTGGAAAGGGAAATATCAAACTTAAACCAACTCGAAGTATTCAGTTTGTTCGACAACAATATGGAAGGCCAAATTCCTTTCGACTTGGAGAAACTCAACAAGCTCAAAGAAATGAATATCTCTTATAATATGTTCAATGGGCCGGTATCGAGAAACCTTTCCAAAATGGATTCGCTCAACATGACCATGCTCAACAACGAAGGTTTGGCAACCAATCTGAAGGTAATCGATAAGAATACCGCACTCACCAACGAAGAATAAATAGTTTTTTATAGTTAATAATTGTTTTTTGTAATTAAAATTAAATTGGGTTAAAAACCGCCGATGGGAATTGGCGGTTTTTTTTATTTCAAAAGTTCAGAAACAGTTATTCAAACAAATATTTTTACCAATTTAACTTGCGGTTGTCAATATTGGTTGTATATTTGCCCTCGAAACAGCGCGGGATAGAGCAGTAGGCAGCTCGTCGGGCTCATAACCCGAAGGTCACAGGTTCGAGTCCTGTTCCCGCTACTAAGGTAAAGCCTTAAAAATCAAACGGATTGTGTACGCAATCCGTTTTTTTATGGCTGCTATTTCGCTATTTTTACAGAACGTACACGGTATCGTACACGTTTTTACCATGAAGCACCACTTTTCAGAACCTAAAATCTTCACTGGCGGGGTAGCAATTTCCGACTGGAAAAACCTTAGTAAAACTGAGCAAGAAGAAGCACTGAAAAAAGATTGGTATCTGTATTATTCCTTCCGCGATCCTAAAACTGGAAAACTCACGCGGCAACCCAACATCAAAGCTGGAGCAAATAAGTTCAAAACCAAAAATGAACGTTTGTCAATCCTAAAATCGCTGCAACGCAATTTGCAACTCTTGTTGGATAGAGGATTCAGCCCGTATGCCGATAATTCGGAATTGGAAAAACAGTTGTTGCAAGGCTTAAATAGTGATGTTACGGTTGAAATTCCCGCAAAAACGGTATCTAAAACGACAGAAACGACTATTCCAACGACTGTTGCAACGAACATTTCAACAACTGTTGCAACAAATGAAAAGAGCATTCCAGATGCCTTTCAATTGGCATTGAATATCAAAAAGAATATTTTAAGCGCGACTTCATTTCCTAATTTCTCCAGCAACACTAAACGTTTTCAGCGTTGGCTTTTTGAAAATGGTTTCGAGAATAAAACTATCGACACCATCAACAAGAAAACAGTTATTTCATATTTGAATACTGTTTTAGATAATACAAGTGCGCGCACTAGGAATAACACAAGAATTGATTTGAGCACTTTATTCCAAACATTGGAAGACAACGAAATCATCAACGAGAATTTCATCAAGAAAATCAACGTGCTTAAAGCTACGCCCGAAAGAAACAAAACCTATACGCCCAGCTTACAGCAAGATATTTATCAGTATATGGAAATACATGACCCAATATTATTGCTGTTTGTGAAATTTATTTCCTATAATTATTTAAGACCAATTGAAGTTTGTAGGCTCAGAGTAGAAGATTTGGATTTGAAAGACAGAAAGCTCTATGTGAAAGCGAAAAACATTCCTGTGAAAATTAAGATCATTCCCGAAATTCTGCTGAATGACCTGCCGGATTTGTCCAAAGCGAATAGAAACGACTTCGTGTTTACGCCCGAAAAAATCGGTGGCAGATGGGAAACCAACGAAAAGGACAAACGCGATTATTTCTCCAAACGTTTCAAAAAGGTAAAGGATTATTTTGGGTTAGGTAAAGATTACGGTTTGTATAGCTTTAGACATACCTTTATTACCAAGCTGTACCATGAGTTTGTGAAAACCATGACCCCAAATGAGGCTAAAAGTAAATTAATGCTTATTACCGGACATGCAACGATGGTTGCTTTAGAAAAATACTTGAGAGATATTGACGCGGTTTTGCCGGAGGATTATTCGGAGTATTTGTGAATTCTGACCAGAAATAAATTTTCAAAACAGCATTCAGTATAGCACGACTTTTTGAAAAGCAAATGGTTTTTCTGTGAAGTCTTTTTAAATGGGTTCTAACGGATAAATTTTTTCTTTCAATAAGATTGGTAGAAAATCTTTTGCAAATATGAATGTTGCTTTCAATCAGGTATTTGTAATTTTTCAGCCCGTCAGTATAAATTGATTTGGCTTTTGATATTCTTAAAGAGGTTAGAACAACATTCAATGTCTTGTTGGTTCTTCGGCCAATATTAAAACTGATTACATTTTTGGTTTCGCGATCTAGGGCATAAACAATCCAGATCGGTTTTTGTTTTTTTCGGATGTAAGTTCTCATTTCATCCACTTCATAAGTTTTCCGATAGCTGATGATAGGTTGGGTAATTGTTTTTGCAATATCAATTATTCTTTTTAATAACGTAGTGGTTGAAATGCCCAACATCTGTGCCGTGCTTCTAATGCCCAGCCCTTCTTTAGTAAGCCGCACTATGCTGTTATTTGTCTGTGGATGACAGGCGAAATTACAGTAATAATCGATACATCTCTTATGACAGTTTTTGCAATAAAATTGTTGTTTCAGGTTTTTAGTATGACCATTTCGCACTAAATTTTTAGTACTACAATGTGGGCAAATTTTAGTATCACTAATTTTGAAACATCTGGTCATGATAATACTCTTTTTAAATGGTTTAAGGGTAAAAAGGAATCATAAAAAAAGACGAACCTAATAGCTCGTCTTTATAAAGTTATTCTTTTTTTGTTTGTTTTTCAAAGAGTTATGTTTTAAAAGTGGTTTGTCACTAATTTTGAAACACTACCGTCATCACTAACTTTGATACATTACCACATTACCGACTTTATGACTTTTTATGCCATTTTAATCTTCAATTAGTTTGTCAATATTAACAATCTTTACATGAGGAACAAAATACATATCATCATCAATATCATTATCCCTTATAAGTTCATTTCCTTCATTAAGATGAATGCTCGAATCTTGATTTTTTATAAAATTTAAATATCCAATCATTTCTTCTATTCCTTCATTATCAAGAAGGATGAAAATACTATCTTTTGATTTCTTAAAACCTTGAATTGTTATCATAATTTTTTATTTTTTTGTTACTTCTTTTTGTCTTTTATCCATAATTTCTTTTTATTAGGAACGTTTTTAGGTTTTGGATTAGGGTAATTGACATCTACATGAGGTGCTTCTTTTCTTCCTTTTTTACCTACTTTACCTGGGTCAACGTTATATGAATATTTTGATTTTTTGTTTTGATAAGCTTTGTTACCAGGAGCAGATGGTTTAGCCTCAAGTTTTCCTTTTTTTACTTGTTTATCCATTGCTTTGCCCACTTGCTTAAGAGTTTTGTTTTTAAATTGATTGCCTAACCCTGGGTCTTTTTTCAGGAAATTAACGGCTTTATTAAATAGTTTTTTAACAGTACCACCACTAACTACTGGAAGTAATGCTCCAGCAATTAAAAAACCAGTGTCAGATGCTGAGGCATCAGTTCCATCAATATGTTTAGGCTTACCATCATACATTCCAAGTACACCACGAGTTACTGTTGTTACAGCTACAGCTACATCATCAACATCTGTCCAGCTTAATAAACCGCTAATTGGGTCATCATCACATGAAGGGCATCTACCATCTGGGTCATCAAAACTTACTGGATTGTTATAACCATATCCGTATGGATTTAAATTATCTGTATTATATATTCCACCACCGACTTCGGCATCATTAATAATTGCCATATAAACTTCCTCTTCATCATCTGGGTCTACATCTAAATTATCGTGAGCAAATTTCAAATCATTGAATAAAGGGTCTATCTGTGTCCAACGCCCAATATCTGGAGAATAATTACGCCAACCATAATCATAAACATTAAGCCCTAACTCATCTTGAAACTCCTTTCCGTTGTATTTATAGTTGTACGTCGATTTCATATAAGGAGGAGCCGGTTTTATCGCAATCTCTTCATTTTCTTTCTCGTAAACATTCTTTGTAGAATTATAATTGGTATGCTTGAGTCCGAAAGGATAATAATGGTTTTCTTCGAGTATTTTAATTTGTTCTGTCTTCGGGTCAAAGCCATAACTCATTCTTACATTCCCAAGATGATCAAGATAATTATATACGTAATTATACCAGCCAGAACGTCCAGTATTACCTTGGTCACCTGAATCTACATTAATCACATAGTTGACATATCCTTCACTGGTTGGAAAAAACTGTAATGTCTGGTTTTTATATTGGTAGCCGTCAATGAAATCAATTGTGATTAGTTCAGTAGTTGTAGCAATCTCTTTCTTTACTTTAGTTCCCGCTGTGTTATAAGCGTATGTAATAGTATTACCTGAGGAAAATTTTATTTTGATTGGCTGATTTAAGTGATTATAAGAAATCTCAATTATGTCCTTATTTTGGTCTGAAGTCATATTCCCTAAATCATCGTATGTATAGTCATCCTGATGGTCGATACCTGAACTGTCATCATCAAATCCCAACGAACTATTTGTCGAATCAACAACTTTCATCAATTGATTACTTTTTCCTTCATTACCATAAAAATAATTGAGGTGATCAATTTGGTAGGTGTCTCCCTGTGCATCAAGCCCTCCAAATCTATCTAGAGATTTAATATTCCCATTCTTGTCATAGGTCAAACTTTCATTATAATTGTTCATAGTGGCCATGCCCGGTTTATTATATACAGCGTTCAACAATCTGTTAAGATCATCGTATTGATAACCGTACTGCCGCTGAATATTATCTGAAGACGTACGCCAGAATGTTTCGGATATATTACCGTTATATAGAGGTTCTATTCCATTGATGATGTTTGAAGGGTTGTCATATGAAATCTTAAATGCAAAGAGATCTATTGGATCACCGTTTACCATCAAATTGTCAATGTCATTTATTGCTGTGAGCCATCCGCGAATGTTGTAAAAATAGTTAATATGCTGATAGCTGTTGGCTGCACTAGAATCTTGCCCACCAGTCTTCTTGCCTATTAGTTTTCCTAGGTTGTCATATTCGTTATAAGCAAGTAATTCCTCCGGGAGGTCGTTAATTTTGTGAGTTACAGATAATAGACGGTCTTGTTGAGTATACGAAAAACTTTCTAATGTTTTTAAATTGAGAGCATCAGGGTTTCTTTTATGATTTGTTTCAATATATAAAGGTTTACCTAGAAAGTCTAATTTAGTGTCCGTAATCGTATTACCTCCAAGATGATTCTTTTTACAGACTCTTATCGGTCTCGCTTTTCTGTCGTATAGAGTATAAGTTGTTTCTGCCATAGGAACGAAACCATCTTGCATCGAGATTCTTTGCCATGTACCAGTAGGTAATCCTTTGCAATTGGTTAACTTTTCTTGACTAAAAATATTCAAGTTCAAATCCTCTGAGGATGGTCCATCGGGGAAGTTATAATTATCATAATAATTAACTGATAGCAATTCGATGTCAGTAACAAAATGATCATTTGTGTAATATACGTCAACGTTATCAATTGAGTTCGGCGTGTCAATTTTAGTTTCAAATAGAATCGAGTCACCATCTCTATTTTGTTGAAGCCTTAATCGGTTTGCTGAATCTACCCTATAATTATGCCATCCAGTATATATAACTCTGCCAAATATGTCATACTTAGTAATCAACCAGCCTAGAGAATTTTCGCCTAAAGGGTCGTAAGCTGGTCCAGTAGCAACCACCCTATCAAGTTTATCATATACAATACATTCCCAATCTTTTTTTCCCGGAATTTTCTTTTCTACTAATCGGTTGCGATAATCATATTTGTACTGGTAGCATAAGGCGTTAAGTTGGTTATTATTATCGGTTAAAACATCATTTATTTGAACCTTTGGCGGGATTACAAAGCTTAAATTTCCATAAACATCATAAACATAGTAAGTATCATGAACTTCTCCATCATTATAAGTCCGTTTTAAAACTACTTGGCCTTCATTGTTTATAAATTCTTCCGTTGTGTGATTATTTCCCTGTGTTGGCTTCCAATTCTCGTCCTTTATAATATTCTTGTAAAGTGTATTTGGATTATAATATTTACTTGTTCCCTCTTTTAAAATAGCATCATAGACATTATAACTAGCGTACCATGAAGTTTCAGCGGTGAACCAAAGTACTTCACTATCAGTATTTGTATTGTATTGATATTTTATTGTGTTATCACTGTCATCGGTTAAATGCCCCTCCCATGAATCACCAGGAGCCGACTGTTTTAGAACTCGGTTCATTGCTGAGGATTCATAATGTTTTTTACTGAACGGAATCTCTGTATAGTAACTTAGCGTATTATCAAGCGATGCGTCATCAAATTTCCCTGTTTCTCCTCCGACATATGGTAGGTATTCCATTGCTTGTCTTCCGAAGCCATCGTATTCGAGATGAGTTATAATGTCATGAGCATTGTTAGATTGTTTGTGATTATTTATCTGAAGTGGTCTGCCTAAACCATCATAATATGTTATTGTCGATGAAATTTGGTCATCTGTTGGATTTTGGATTGATGATGATGTAGGGACTTTATAAGTTTTTGTCTCTATAAAATTCTGAGTCAATGACTGGCTAGAAGCTAGCAAAGGGAATATAGCGATAATTATATAAACCGAATTTCTCATTTTTTCTTCTTTATTGTCTATAATTGTAATGCTGTTCGGTTAATAAATTTCCCTGCGAATCTTTTATTGATTTAAGCCTGTTCATATCATCATAATCATAAAAACGGGTCATGCCTTTTGCATCTGTGACAGAGGTGATGCCTACTAATGGCTTATAGGTATAGGCACTAATCATTACATTTGCGTCTGCCAAATCAATATACAACTGATTAAAAAAACTAAGCAGGTTTGCTTGACTGTCAGCAAGTGCTGATAATTGTGTAATACTGCTAGTTAGACTAGTTGGGAGGGTAATGTCTCCTTCAATCTTCAAAACTGGCAGACTGTGTTGATACCCCCATACTATAGATACAATCTTTCCTTCACTGATATATCGTATTAGATTTCCATATTGGTCATATTCATATTCGATTCTTCTTTCAGGATCAATTCCATTTAAAAAGTTGCCTTTTTTTGTATACACAAATTGAGGAAGAAAGTTGAAAGTGTTCCCTAATGCTCCTGGAAACATACCATATTCTGTTTTTGCCTCAGAAACTTGTTCGCCCGCTTTGTAGTATATTGTCTTTAGGGGAACACCAACAATATTTTCACTAATAAGATTGCCTACCTGTGGCTCATTTGAAGATTCGACATCCTTTGCATAAAAGTATTTCGTCTCTGCTGTTTCTCCAGTGGAAAGAATGTTTCTTTGACTCGATAATTGGTTGTGAATTTGTGGGTTTAGATAGTCAAAAAAGGTTTTATTTATTTTTTGGTTACCGCTAAAAAATTCAGTCTCTTCAGTCTCGATAATCCTATATTCCGAATCCAGTTCTTTGTAGGGTTTAATGACGTATAAGTCCTTTACTGCTTGAATTTCTGCAGGATCTGTGGGGTTTAAATCATAGTTGTGTAAATCAAAATTAATAGAGACGTTTTTGTGAGGGGCGACAACAAAACTTGCAGGATGGTTCGGATTGACATCAAAATGGTTGCCGTCACTGGTTAAAAGGCCGCGATATTGCTGGTAATTATTAACTGTTGACTTAATAACAATATTACTTGCGTTGAAATGATGTTCCTCTATCATTTTTTCTTTGGTTATGTCATCACCAAGAGGCACTCTTGGATACATGGTCTGATTCAGATTTATAGGTGCTGAAAAATTTCTTTTGGTTTTATAATATTCAGATCCATTAATGACCTTTTCATATATCGTGGCATAATATACAGGAGTTCCAAATGAAGGATTTAGTGAATTATAGAAACTTGTCGAGTATCCTATAACGGTCTTTAATGTTGTTTGCCCATTATTTGTGGTTTGGACTCTTCTTTTAGATTCGTTAAATGGGGATAATGCCAAAACACCTGTAGAATAGCTGTTATCATCGTTATAACTATATTCCTTTTCAAATGCAACACTATTACTCTTATCATAGGAAATCATCTTAGAAACCCTAATTCCTCCGATTTTCAAATTGGCATATTGGCTTGGGGGTAAATGATAATCTTTTTGAAATCTTGCAACAAGTTCAACGGAACCCTCAGTTGTGCCCGAAAATTCCATTTCGGTTTCAAATAAATAGGTGCCTGGAACCAATACTATCCTGCCTCCTGAATCACCCGTGATTGTATTAAATCCAGGAGCGCCGTCATCAGGGCCGTACTCTAATGCCATAGTTGGGCACAAAAAAGGTGTTCTGTAATTTAAATAATCGTCAGGATTACCATTTGCATATGCTGCGAGAGCATTTCTTATTGCTGGAATGTAATTATTATAATTAGATAAAACTCCATTTAGAGGTTGTGGCATAACAAATTGAGGAGGGTAATAGGGATGATAATTACAATCGCTTCCTTCTTTCGATATCTTTATTGTGATATGCGTATTTGTCCTTTCTGCAGCTATTTTATGGCTTATGGTTGCAGCTGTAGGATATTGAAAAACAAACGGTCTTGCGGTATGTTGATATTGAGGAACGGTTTGCGGGTTGCCTATTTGCCCCGTGAGTTTCCATCTGAATTCGTGAGGGTTCATTTCAACGTTTTCGTAGTATTCTGAACCAAAAAGATTTTCTGTTTTTATCTCATTTTGCTCGTATTCAATTTCCGTATATCCTCTTGTAGGGTAAATGATTTTTTTTAAAGCACCTTTTCTAGTATAATTGAAATTCGGATTTAAATCTGCAATAGCCCCATTAGTAATGCCAACATTTATTGCTCTAGTATTTGGAGCTCCATTGTAATAGCCGAAACGATCCTGACTCAAAGGTTTAGTGGCTATTGAATTGAAAAAAGGAGGTAAACTATCTTGATCATAATACTCAAAATTATAGAATGGTTTATTATTCTTTTTTATTTCGGTTAGAAGATCCCTATGTCCTAGGTAAGTGAATTGGTAATTTTCAATCTGTTCAGCAAGATAATTCTTAGCTGTTATGCTCTGATACAACAGTCGCCCATTAATCAAGCTGTAATCAAACATAACTACACCCGTTGAAAACGAAATTTTGTCCAGAATTTTAGCTTTTAAATGTGTTTCGCTGTAGTATTCCTGATAATTTGGCGCCACGTAATTATTTCCTACAAGATTTACAGAACCTGTTGCATGGAAATCATAGCTTACAATATCTTCATCATTATAACTTATAACAACTAGCTGCTGGTTTGGAAATTTAACTTCAGTTAATAACCACGCTGTATCAATGCTATTTTCGAGAAACTCCTCATTTAATTGCGGAACTGTGTACTCTTTGGCAGAAAAAGTATACTCTGTACCTTTCGAATCTGTTACCACAAATGAGTCAATTATATTCGGTCTCGATAAATTACGTGTTATTCTTACCTTGTTGTCATGCTGTGATAGATAAACTGGATTGTAATTTTCGTCAAGTTTAAATGAGAAGCTAATTCCATAAACGCTTACAGTATATTTATCAGCTTGTGAATCCCATACTCCTGCATAGAATTTGTCCCTCATATCTGTAAGGGTCATATTACCCGTGTTCATGTAATCATTAATTATCGCCCTCTTACTCTCTGTTCCATAATAACCAAACTTACTTTCGTCAGGTAGCCCGCGCACCTCTCTATTAACAACTCCAGTTGCTAATAATGTCCATCCTAGCCCGGTCATTGAAGGCTTGCCCTGAAGTAGAAGCCCACTGTAATTGTAGCTCAAAGAGATATTTAAAGGCTCACTCATTGGAATTGAAAATAGAGGGATTGAATAATTCATCTGACCAGTAGAGCCATTACCATTACCTATCATATCAAATCTTCCAAGATTAGAAGATTCCGGTGCCGATGGAAATATTTTTTGTGAGGTATCTGGATATGTGGTACTTTGTGAATAAAGCGTTGATTTTATAAATACTAGAAGTAAGAGTATTATAATCTGTTTTATTTTGGTGCTAACAAACATATTTACGATAATTAATTTTTTAATTCTTCATGATTTTAATCCCTTCGGTTCTTTTATCGGTTTTAACATTCAGAATGTAAATGCCCATCGGATAGGAACTCATATCTAATGGAATAGTTCTACTAGAAATTTCAAACTGTTTTAGTATATGACCAGATAAATCAACCAATGTAGCATTTCCTTTTTCATAATTATAGCCAATAATGATATTGGTGTAACCGGATGTCGGGTTTGGAAAAGCTTCTACTAGTCTTTGTGTAGTCCCTTTTTTATCCTTGTCTTTGAGTTTAACGACCCAAAAATCACTTGAACCATAATTTTTTTCCTTATCTCCAGAAGGTTTTGAGTTTGGAAGCCTATTGTCTCCCATTCCAGTCAAGCCATCTAGTAAATCACCACCATTGCCTCCTCCTAAAGGAGAATTATTATTAAGAAGGTTACCTGTGGAAGTACTCATACCCATTTTTATGCGTGAGTCTGGGCTAGCCTTATTAACTGTCTCATTGATTTTATCTGTAATTTTGTTTACCTTCTCTTTATAGAAATTATTGATTTCGTCATTGAATTCTCTAACATAATCGTTTGCTGAAGAAATAGCATCTTCAACCGCCTTGACTTGCTTCCCATTGCCAATACTCAACCCAGAAACAGAAGTGTTAGTTTTTTCATATTTAGAAGATAAACCATTGCCTCTTTTGGCAGAATTAGAAGAACCGGCAAGTAAGTACCCTCCATCCCTAGTTTCAATAGCTTTCTTTAAAATATCTTCACCAGAACTACCTACCGATCTTCTCCAAAATTCCTCACCATCTTCCTTAATTTTAATCCCAACAAAATCGTTAATTTCTCTGTCGTCAATTTTATTTTTACTTACTTCGGTTTTAGCAAAACCACCTAAGAGGATTGTATGATCATCATTTTCAACTAATGAGGTCAATATATCAGTTTTGCCAATATCATAAGTTTGTTGCCATAGATTATTGCCGCTGCTGTCTAGCTTGACTATCCAGAAATCGATTCCGCTACCATTTCCAATTTTTTTAAAAAAGGAACTATCCGAATCAGAATTTCCACCAATTAAAAAACCGTTATCATAAGTTTGGTGAATAGCATATAGCTGATCATCTTTATTTCCTCCGAGCGTTTTCTGCCATTCAATCAACCCCGCCTTGTCAAGTTTTAAAATCCAATAATCGCCAATTCCCATGTTGCCCTCTGATTTAGCTCCAGAACTTGGGGAGTTGGAATATCCGCCTACAATATAACCACCGCCATTGGTTTCTTCGATACTTCGTAATTCGTCAAAGAAGGCACCCCCATATGTTTTTTGCCACTCAATGATGCCATCTTTATCTAACTTTATAATCCAATAATCAAGACTGCCATTACTGTTGTCAGCTTTATCTCCTGATTTGTCAGAATCAGATGATCCACCCAGAATATAACCTCCGTCTTTTGTTTGACAGATACTTTGCAATTTCTCTTGGCCACTACCTCCAATGGTTCGTTGCCATTGCTGTCCACCTCCTGCATTTAGCTTAATAACCCAGAAATCGTCAAATCCCTTGCTGTCTTCTATCTTGTGAGCACTTTTATTAGAGTTTGATGTGCCGGCCAATATAAAGCCACCATCTCGGGTTAGTCGTATACTTTGTAGAAAATCAGTGCCACTACCTCCAAAACTCTTTTGCCATTCTAGTTCACCATCTTCGTCCATCTTCCATATCCAATAATCGAGATCTCCTTCATTGTCATCAATTTTGTTACCTGAATTCTTAGAAAGAGAGCTTCCAGCAAGGATAAAACCGTAATCGGGTGTGGCTTGAGCATCCATGAGATAGTCCGCGTGTCGTCCGCCGAGAGACTTTTCCCAAAGAATATCCTGACAGAAACCAATACTTGGAAATGTGAATAGCAGAAGGATGCAACCTGTTTTTTTAAGTGAAGTGAAAATATTTATCATGAGCTAAAAGATGAAATTTCTGTCATTTTATGAGTTTTACTAAAACTCATATTCAATTTACGTAGGCAATTTACTGATAAAAAGCATTAGTTGGATTCAGTATTTATACTACATTTTGTACGTATTTATACGTAATCTTCTATTGTATTTCTCCTTTATCTAAGGAATATGTCAAATTGGGAATTGTAGTTTTAGTGTAAAGAAAGTTCAAACCAAATTGGAATATGATCTGAAATTTGCCTAGCTTCTTTAAGCGAAGAAAATTTATCGTAAAAGTGAATTGCACCCGATTTAATTGGTTTTATTTTATTGGAGTCATAAAAGATATTATCAAATTCTGAAGCTAGACAGTCCTTGCCTTTGCATTCATTTTTTAGAGATGTTTTTTGTCCGATAAATATTGATTTGTATCCCATTTTCTTCAATGGATTGAAAACCGTATGCGACTGTGGACAATTAAAGTCTCCCACAAAAAGGATATTCAATTTTTTGTATTCCGAGGGTAAAAACTTAAGGTATTTTATTTCGGTTTCAGGCTGTTTACTTTTTGTGATAGCATGGAAATTAGCTATTGTAAATTGTTTTTCGTCAACTTGAAAAGTGCAAAGAAATGGCTCCCGATCAATTTCTAAGTGATATTCTTTTTCTAACCAAGCCTTACCAATTTTCCTAACTTTAGCAGTTTTCCAAAGAAAGGCATAACGTTCTGTTTTGTATGCACTGCTGGAGGTCGGGTCACTAACAACATAATCCCATTTACTTCCTTTACGGTTAAGCTCATCCGCAAGTTTTGCAATAGCTTGCACACCGCCATTTCCTGCCACGACTTCTTGAACGGCAACAATGTCATAATCTCTTGAAACATTGGCGATAAACGCTATAGTTTGAGCGGATTTTGATTTGCCGAAATCTTCAAGATTCCATGATAGGATTTTGGTTTGACAGTAAATGCTGAAAGAACAACAAATGGCAATTAAAGTGATAAGGTTTTTGAGCATTTGTCCCTGATGTGGTTAAGTTAATCTTCCCAGCCACATAAAGTCAAGCCATAGGATTGTGCTTTACTTTTAGTCACTTTTATTACCTCATGTTTGCAGGCGTTCAGACCACGGCATGATTCTTCGAGATGGTATTTTTTAGCACCTGTTTTTCCACAAATGAATACTTCTGTTTCGAGACTTCGAAAAGAAGTAGTGGCTATTACAATGAGAACCAATAAAAATTTCTTTATCATGTTTGTTTATTTACTGGTATCGGAAAATAAAAGTAGTTAATTAAGGTTGTTTTTTGATACGAAATTCTGAATTAACTGATCCATATTTGATGGAATGTCTGCATTTCTGATTTCGTATCGTTTCACCTTCATTGCCTTGAACCAATTTCCCCAGTAAGCTTTAATGACTTCTTCTTCATAAGGATTTTTGGGGTCAGGATGAATTCCTAAAACTAAAACCTCCAGATCAGATAAGTCATTGTTGGCTTTGATAAACTCTAATTTTTGGCTTCTCATTTTCTGGCTCCAATCGGAGGTGTTTAGTCCATTAGTTCTAATAACTTCAGGCGTAAGATAGGTGGTTGCGTTGTTCTCTTTGATTTTGGAGTCTTTATAATATATGTAGCCATCTGTCAGTACAATTAGAATGTTTCTGTAGTTATTCTCAATGCAATAATCATTCACTTTATTTTGAAAAAACTTCCATGTATCCGAACCAATGTAGTAATCGTCATCAATGGCTAACTGATATATTTTCAGAGGTTCTGAAGCATAAGTTTTTTTGATTTTATCGATGAACTCTTTTGAAACATTGTTTTTGTCAACAGCTATTTTTAGTGCTTTTGATAAGGCATTAATTTCTGGGTTCAACGGAGCAGGATCAAAGAAGAGCTGCATTTTATCATTGACTTGGCGCACTTTCTTATTCCTCAAATGATTGGTAAAAGCTTCAGCAACGGAACTGATGTAGCCCACATCTCGAAGGTAATATTCCATGGATTTATTGGGATATTTCCTCGGACTTATTCGGTCAGAAAGATCCAGAAGAATACTAATATTGAGATTGTTTGAGTGATCTTTCACGGCTGGAATTGCAGGTGCTACTTCATCATTTTTACAAGAGAAAAATAAAGTAACAGTAAGGCAGACAATTAATAGGTTTAATTTTCTCATGATGTCAGTTTTTCGAATAAACCAGATGTTGGTAATCTGGATCCACCAAATTCAATTCTTTTAAATGTTCAGTGGTGAGTTGTTCGCAGTTTTCGAGCAGTTCTGTTTTTTGTTTATGAGGTAGTGCAATTTCAGTATTGATGGCTTGATACCAACCTTCTTTGTATTGATGGTGGTAATGCAAGTATTCCTTAACTGGAAATACAAATCCATCAATTTTATTTTGCAACAAGGTTATGGTTCCATTGATTGTAATGCTTTGCTGTTTAAAGTCATTGATTTTATTATCATTATCCTGTTTTTGTTTTTCAAGATTGATTAGTTCTTCATTTTTGGAGCGGATGAATACCCTTATCTTATCTAAATTCTCGTATTCTTTCATCACAAAATCAAAGACCAATCCCCAGATAATGTAAACCACAAAACCGGCAAAGATGATCATCCAAAATTCAGATTGACCCAAAGCTATATTCAAGTTGTATGGTAAGGAATCAGGAGTTTTATTATACTCATAGATTTTTCTTTCTATTTGATAGGCTAGTAGTCCGTCAAACAAAAAAGTGGTAATGAACAAGGCAATTATTCTAAGGACATTTTTGACGCCTTTGCCTTTTTGGAGCATATGAATTACATAGCCTAATCCCATAAAAACAAAAGGAATCGTAATCACTAGAACGCCTTCCAACCAACTTGCTTTGAAAGAATTGGTCAAGGCATTTGCATCAAATATTGCCGCCGATAAGCTGTCATCGGAGAACTCTTTAAAAAAGGCAGAGTAGGAAGCCGATACATAAAAAACCAATAGATAGAGAGTGATGGGCAACAAAACGACCAACCCCACATTGAATTGTGCTTTGAGTCCTTTTCCGTGTTCTATGAATTTGTCGGGATTGTGTTTGACCTCAACAATATCACGCTTAACCTGATTAATGTTTTCGTTGATTTCCTGCTCTTTTTTCTCGTAAACTCCAATGGCGGTTTCGCATTTTCTGAGTTCAGTTCTATTTTTTTCTTGTTCTTCTCTAAAGGGCTGTTTTAACCGGTCTTGTTCCAGTTTTTGTTTGCGGCATTGGTCTTCAAAACTATTATATAAGTTTTGTAAACAGGCCTTCAAGACAATTGGCTTTCCGCTGGCTTTAACTGAGGCCGCGAACCCACTTTGATAGTAAGTAATTCTAATTTGCTCTCTGTCTTCTTCTACTTCCACAATAGCATTTTCTTCAGGCTGTTCTATTTTTTTGAGACTGAATAGTTGTTGTAGTGATTTCATCGCCTATGCCTTTAAAAGATTAATTATTTCTTCTTTTTGAATTCCTTTTTGCACACAATCAATGAGATAATTGGCCAAATCATCAATGTTGTCATCCAGAAAATCAAACTTTTTGCAATACTTTTTTAAAGTAGCCAACTCGTCATCGGTGATTTTTTGATCTGCCCAGATGATTCGCGTCAAATCATAGAGATACTCAATCCTCATGTTTAAATCTTCTGGAATTGCTGATTGATGATCGACAGGATTTAAAAACAATCGGTCTAATTCTTCTCTTGGAATTCCTCTGTCATCAGCCAGATGATAAAGCATTTGCAGTTCTAAAATATTAAATGAATCATCGGTTAATGCCATCTGATATAATCGGAGAAAATGACTTTTCAATTCAATAGTCATGATGTTGCTTTCCATTTTTTTGATGTTTTTATAGTAGTGCTTTGAATATGATTCCGCCTAGGCTGATGTAGAGAACAATTAATAATAAGCATCCACTCGATTTATACGATTTTCTGTAAGACACCCCGGGAATTCCTGTTTTTACAGAAAACCCTTTGGAGCTAATACTTCCTGACTTGGTTCTTAAGCTAGGTGAAATGCCAGAATTACTTATGTTTAACCCTAAGCCTTTGCCGAGATTAATCCTTTTTTGGAATCTAAAGCCCATACCTATTCTTTTTCGTAAATAGCCACAGTTTCCAACAGCTCTTTTTCAAAAGAGTAGATGTCGTCTATGGATTGAATAGGTTGTTTGACTTCAGCTTTATTTTCATTAAATAACCCTAAGTATTTTTTGCCGCCGTTTAGGTGTAATCGGCACAATGGTTTTCGGTTATTATCGTCTAATAGAACCCCAAAATAGGATTGGGTATCGCGATAAACGATTCTTTTGGTGGGTAACTTTCTCCTGAGAATAGCCACAATGATTCTATAACCTTCCAGTTCCTCTTCGCTGGTGAAAACACGATTGTCTTCAGGTATAGTTTCGATTTGTTCTTCGTTTTGTTTTTGTGCTTCCTTACTAAGGGCAGCATTCAATCGGTCATTGATTTTTTCACTAATGAATTGATTGAATCCTCTTTGCACCAAATCTTTGAATTCTTCCATGACTTTTTCAGTCAATCTTCCCGAATAAACTTTGTTGGCGAAAAGTTTTACGAATTCATTAGAAGGATGGGTCAATTCATCATTGATTTGCTTTCTGATTTCTCGGATATATTTTAAAGAGCTTGCATTGGTAACGATGTTGTTTACATCAAAACTTGACTTGTGAAATTTGGCTATTTCAGCAATGACGTTGTCTTTGAGATTGGTGATGTCGAATTCCAGAAATGGCTTTTGATCCATTTTGTTTTTCTCGTCTAAATCAGTATAGAATTGATAGGTTATGCCGTTGGTTAAAAGTGCAAAACGTGTTTTGGTCACATGAAAATAACGGAAAAGCTGCGAATTGTGAACCGATAAATTTTCACTCCATTTTTTGCACTCAATAATCAGAATGGGAACACCGTCTTGGAAAATGGCATAATCTACCTTTTCGCCCTTCTTCAAGCCTAAATCTGCGGTAAACTCAGGAACGACCTCGGTAGGGTTGAATGCGTCATAGCCCAAAATGTTAATCAGCGGAAGCACAAAAGCGTGTTTTGTTGATTCTTCCGTTTCAATTTTATCCTTGAGCTGATGAATTTTGTCAGCCAACGATTTGAGTTGAATGTTGAGTTCCATGATCTAGGTTATGAAGTATGGCATTCCTTAGAGCAGGTCTTGCAGCCATTGGATTTTGAATAGGTCTTTTTTGCCTCGGCAACAGCAGCTTTGCAGTTGGAGAATTCTCCTAAGTATTTCCTGTTTTCCGCAATAGGCAGATCCGGACAATCTTGATCATGTACTTCATGATCACCGTTTGGTTGTGCATTTTTGTTTACGTAGTATTTTTTCATGATTTATAGTTTTCTAGAATTAATAGTCTTTCCGCGATATCATCGTTTTCAATTACTTTTTTTGATGGAAGAAGCATTTTTGTATGATTGTTCATAGGGTCTTTAAATAGTTCAAACCCAGATCTACAATTTTTATATCTGAAATGAAAAGCAAATACGCCTTTAATGAATCCTTCGTTTTTAGCGATTTCATATACATATTTGGAGCATGATTTTCTAAAAATGCATTTCCGTCTTTTCTCTTCAGGTATTATTAACCAATACAACTGAATGAATTTCAGAATAAAATGCTTCATTTTATTTTTCAAATACCACCATTTGTCTAGTAGTAGTATATCCTGGTTTTGCACCAAATCCAAAACATCCATTGTCAGGTTGGACAAAAGTGGTCACACTTTCAAGTCTTATATATTTCCAGCCATCGCTAGTATATATTTTTATTAGCGAATCTAATTGTTCGGCAACATGCTCAGGTGTTCCCTTTTTAGGGTCAATTGAGGCAACAAATGGGATAACTTTATATTCCATTTTGCCCTAATTTTTATATCCATTTCGCCTTGCATTTTCAATGCAATCGGATTTGTTAACATAACCTTGTGTTGAAGCTCCAACAATAGAACCATTTGAAGCGGTTCTTCTCCATCTCCATTTGCCGGATGGATCTTGGTAAAATTCCCATTTGTCATTCATAAGTTTTAATTTTTAAGATTAATACCCAAACTTAAATCCAATAGAAATCCTATCCTTACGGAAAACCGTAAAGCGCAATTATTTTTTAAGTAATTTAAAATGATAAAGTTTAAGTAATGCCTAGGTCTTTGGCAATGGCAATCAGGTGTACATTATTGTTGGCTTTGAAATAATCCTTGAGTTTGCTGATTCTTTTTTCAATGGCACTTTTGCTGTTCGGAGAAATGCCTATGGTTTTAAACTCGGTTTCAATTTCATCTTGTTGCATTCCTTTTGAAAGAAGCTGGATTATTTTTACGTCGTACTTATCAATTTCATGAATGGTTTTATCCTTTAATATGTATGATAATTCAGGAGATAAGTATTCTTTACCATCGGCAACGGCATGAATAGCAGTTTTTAATTCGCCAATACTCTTTCTGCCTTTATTGACAAACCCATTGATTTTAAGGTTTTCAAAAAGGGATCGGATGCGATAGGATTTTTCTTCAACAGAATAGACAATTACATCAATATTAGGTTGTATTGACCTTACTTGAGTAATCAAATCTTCTCCGGTCTCGATTTTTTCTATTCGGTGTTCTTTTTTAAAAGATAGGTCACTAATTAGCAAATCGAAAGGACATTTGTCGTTTATGGCTTTTCTTATTTTTAGCAAGGCATCATCACAATATTTCGCATAGTCAACCTCTAAGATTTCAAGTTCTTCTAGGGTATGGACAATCGCCATACTGTTGGCATCGATATCTTCTGCTATTAGAACCTTTTTATACATATGTTGTCGGGTTATTTCGGGAACAAAAATTTTACTTTAAAACCATTATCGGCTTTAGTTTCAAAATTAATGGTTCCGTTGATGGCCTGAATACGGTTTTCCACATTTTGGAGTCCGTTGGCTAAAAAAAGCGGGTCTTGAATTCCAACTCCGTTGTCGGAATAGGTAATTTGTATTTGATTGCCCAAGGCTTCAAAGCTAATATAGACAAGGCTACACTTACTATGCTTTTTCATGTTGACCATCAGTTCAAGCAAAATTCTATGCACTGTAATTTTTTTTTCTGGCTGGATTTTTTTCCAATCTATCATATTCTTATTGATGATCACCTTAACGGTATCACTATTAAAGTCAGAGAGCATTTCAAGCAAATTTGCGTAAAATTTATCGCTGGTGTCAATAGCACTATTTTCTTTTGAGATATTTCTAACCTGACGATATATTTTCTCCAATTCATCTAATAGAACTTCTTTTTTTTCTGGAATTTTCATGTCTTGTGTTTCCAAAAAAGACATTGAATGAAAAACATTGTTAGCTAACTCATCATGCAGTTTTTTTGCAATTTTAGTTTCTGCTTCGTAGGCAGAGAGTAGCTGCTGTCGCCTATTTTTGGAACGAATTAATAAAAAGGAGAAAATGACAACAATTAAGAAAATGATAAAAGCGATAATGATTTTTTCAGTTTGAGATTTCAACCTCAGGTTTTCAGCTTTCTCTTTTTTGGAATCGTACTTAATTTTAGCAAACTGATTTTTGGCAATTTGTTTTGCGTTGTTAATACTGTCATTGAGCGCAATGTGAATCAATGAATATTTTTTTGATTCTTCAGCAGAAGCAATTCGAATCAATAAGTTGAGCGATTCTAACCGGTCTTCCGCGCTTTTAATTTCAGTTGCGGTTTGGTATGCCATAAGGGCAAAATTTTTAGCCAAGCCATAATCTTTATTTTGATAATAGTCTGATAGATGGTAATAACTAGCAATCATGCCAAAATTGTCGCCTGTTTTTTTTCTTAAAGCCAATGATTCTTCAAGTAAACTAATAGCCTTTGGAGCATTTGTCTTGAAATAGGAATACCCTAAATTGTCTAAAATTCTGGCATGGGTTTCAGGATGTTTTACTACTTCATTGACTTCCTTTAAAGGCCTAAGTATTTGAATTGCAGCGTCAAAATGCTTCTTTGATATATTGACTACGGCGATATTGTTTTTTATAATAGCAACTTGTAGATTATCTGTTGCAAGTTTTAAGGATTGTTTGTAGTAGAAGACGGCATTGTCATAGTCTAATTGTTCCTCATATGCGATACCCAGAAGGTTGTAAATCGCTATTTGATAGTTTGGATCTACTTTTTTGTTGAAGTAATCTATAGCTTCGGTGGCACTTGCCTCACTTCCAGAATAATCTCCCAACACTTGTTGGATGTTTGACATTTGGATCAGCGCATAAATGATTTGTTCACCTTCATTATCAACATCACAAATGGTTTTGGCTTTGTTGAAATAGTAGAAAGCACTGTCAAATTTATTTTTCTGCTTAAATTTTTCAGCAGTTTCAATAGTTTTGTTGTAATCATTCCCTCTATCCAAAGGCAATTTTTTGGAAGAAGAAAAATCGCAAGATTGAATTAGCAATGAGAATAAAATAACAATCGGGAAATGTAACTTTTTAAGTGCCATTCCCCGAAGTTAGCTAAATAAATTCGATTAGAATTATTTCAACCTGATTTGAAATTAAGGTTTAGGTGGATTTACTGGAATTTGACCATTTTGTCCTCCAATTTCAACGGTTGATTTTGTTGAAGATTGCAATGAATTTACTGGGCTTTTTGAAAAAGATAAAGCCAAAAATAAAGCTGATAAAACAATAGATTTTTTCATGATTTTAGATTAAAAAATTAGACATAGCATGGCTTGGCGACGTTTTCAATCGCTATTGATTTTGGATAGGCCATGCGGAGATTTGCGATGACTCGCTAATTGTTTTTTGGGAAGTGAAGTGAGCTGTGGCAGAAGGGTTTAGTTATACTTCCCGGATAAGAATTCCATCCTGTTTGGGCTCACTTTTTAAGAAGTAGTTTTGTACATTTGTCTTGATTGCAATTCAAAACAAGAACTAATTCTGAAGCAAAGGAATGGGGCTTTTTGTGGATGATTGCAGTAGATTTCCAATGATTCCGATATTTCCAGAGGTTTCCGATAAATTCCAATGATTGCTTATGAATAAAGCTACCCTTGAAGATTATGCAAGTGCAATAAAGCATCATTATAATCTTGTAAAAATGCAAGACAGTTCAGGTTTGTTATTAAATCCAACACCCGCGAATTTGAAAAAAGCGTGTTGTAATTATTTGGAGATAAGAAATAGTAAAAATGATAGGGGAGTCTTTAAGGATTTTTTTAATTTAAGTCAAGAAGATAACCTTAGGAAGCAGATTGAAAAAGCGGATAGCGATAGATTGCGCCCCGTGCAGTATTTTTTGATTGGAAAAACAGACAATCCACAGCAAACGGTTTTGGAATTGATTGCTGTATTAATTGATTTTACCCCAAGACCTTTTATTTCTTTTTTTAGAGGTGAGAATTTTGATGAAGCTGTAAGCGATCATTCAATAGAAGTTGAAGAAGAAAAGACTAAAAACATAGCAGAAGAAGGTTTGAAAAATATTTCAAATGACTATTTTGATAGAAAAAGGGTAATAATTATTTTTGGATTTATTGGATTGGTTTTTCTGGGCTACATCATTAAAAAAGAGTTGTTTCCTTCCAAGGAATGTATGCAGTGGAATAATGATCATTATGAAGAAGTTGTTTGTGAGGGCAATAAATTAGGTTTTGCTAACATCAATCCGATAATTGATCGAGACGAAAACCTACTTGATTTTAAGAAAATTGAAGTTTGTGACAGCACCACTTTTTTTAGGAATAATCAACCTGTGGTATGGTATGTCAAACAGAATAGTAAATGTGAGTTTTTTAATGCTCCGGGTTTGCATCCCAATACCAACAAGCCTTTAAAGCCTATTTCTCAATATATAATTGATAAATATGTCAAGAATTGCCATTCGGAATTAAATCAGGATACTATAAAGTAGAAGAGAAGAAAAATAGAATTGATTAATACTTTAGAAAAGCTTCAATAAACCAGAACTCACAAGAAAGTCTCGGAAAGTCTCAGAAAGTCTCGGAAAGTCTCGGGAAAAGTCGCCAATCGCGGGAAATCACACGAAATCATCGACAAAACCCAGCTAAACCCGGAAAACACCGTCCCGTAAAATTTCAATTGACTTGTTTCGCACTATGCGTGCAGAGTCAGTATATGAAATAGCGATTCACCTTCCTGATAAGGAACTGGAAAAACTGTTGCTCATGCTCAACAAAAAAGTCAATCCGCATTTGAGATCTACACCTAAAAAAAGACAATTGCTATCAGACAAAAAGGCAATTGATTATTTACTTGAGAATGTCTTTAGAAAGGTTTATTGAACCGTTCAATAGCATCTCAACAATCGTTGCAACGTGGCAACAACCGTTGAAATAGTTTTTTCAACATACAGGTAATATTGCGTTAACTCCTGTTAATACCCCTTTAACCACAGTTAACCATAGTTAATCCCAGAGCAAAATTTCTTGTTTGCTTGTTTTGTTGTATGCTTGCTGAAACAGTATATAACATTGCAATTCATCTTTCCCAAGAGGAACAGGAAAAGTTATACGCTATGCTCAGTAAGAAAATGAATCATCATTCCCTATCTAAACCAAAATCGAAAAAATTATTGTCTGATAAAGAAGCGATTGATTACCTATTGAAAAATATTTTCCACAAGAAAAATCAATTCGTATAAACCCTTATCTTTGGAGCCTGAAACAATTAAAAATCAGTACACGATTTCGTATACGATTTTGGTAGCTTTCTCAATAGAGCGGTTTGGTTTACCAATCGGATTTGAGTTTACAACTACAACTCATAACCCGAAGGTCACAGGTTCGAGTCCTGTTCCCGCTACTAAGTAAGCCATTCAGCAATGAGTGGCTTTTTTTAATTCTGGCATTATGGAACACCAAGCAGGCTTCGTCAATATCATCGGAAACCCCAACGTCGGCAAATCAACGCTGATGAACGCTTTTGTTGGCGAACGTTTGTCGATTATCACTTCCAAAGCTCAGACTACGCGCCACCGGATTCTCGGTATTGTCAACGGAGACGATTTCCAGGTCGTACTTTCCGACACACCTGGCATCATCAAGCCCGCTTACGAAATGCAGGAATCGATGATGCAGTTTGTGAAATCCGCTTTTGAAGACGCCGACATTCTGATCTACATGGTCGAGATCGGCGAAAAGGATTTGAAAGACGAAGCGTTTTTCAACAAAATCATCCACGCGAAAATCCCGGTGCTGTTACTGCTCAACAAAATCGACAATTCCAACCAAGAGCAACTCGAAGAACAAGTCGCGTTCTGGGCCGAAAAAGTCCCGAATGCCGAAATCTTCCCAATTTCAGCTTTAAAGAACTTCAACGTGCCCGAAGTTTTTTCGCGCATTATCGAACTGTTGCCCGCATCGCCGCCGTATTACCCAAAAGATACCTTGACCGATAAGCCCGAGCGTTTCTTTGTCAACGAAACCATTCGCGAGAAAATCCTACTGAATTACAGCAAGGAAATTCCCTACGCGGTCGAGATTGAAACCGAAGAATTTATCGAAGATGAGAGCATCATCCGCATCCGCAGCGTGATTATGGTCGAGCGCGACACCCAGAAAGGCATCATCATCGGCCACAAAGGCGAGGCGCTAAAGAAAGTCGGTATCGAAGCCCGCGCCGATTTAGAAAAATTTTTCGGCAAGCAAATTCACATTGAGCTTTACGTGAAGGTTAACAAAAACTGGCGCAGCAACGTGAACCAGCTTCGGCGGTTTGGGTATAATCAATAGTTGACGGTTTACAGTTAACAGTTTTTTGGGCGTGACCACAAGGGTCGGGCTATGCGTTTCAAGTCCTCACTGCGCTCCGGGCTTTTCACTACTATCCCTCACGCGGCTCTCTGGCAATTATTACGTTGATCCAATTATAAAAACATTTCGTCATGCAACACCATTTCGACCTTACCGATTCGCAGTTCGAGCAGCAATTTGCCGCTTGTGCGTTGCCATCTGAGGTTTTTAACCACGAAGCCCATTTGCGGTTGGCCTGGATTCATATCCAGAAGTACGGCCTTGAAACCGCGGTTTCGAATATCACCCAACAAATAAAAGCCTACGCCACTTTTTTGGGTGAAGCCGAAATTTACCACCACACTTTGACCGTCGCGGCGGTTTACATAGTCAATCATTTCAAATTGCAATCTGGTACTGCTGACTTTACGGATTTCATGGCCCAGAACCCAAGATTGCAAACGCATTTCAAGGAACTCATTGCGCAGCATTACAGCACCGATATATTCAACGACGCCAAAGCCAAGGCAGAATTTCTTCCGCCCGATTTATTGCCGTTCTAGCACAATAGCCCTAGCCCATTTGATATTAAGAGGAGGAAGCCCAGTGGGCTTCAGGTATTTTAACACGTACTAATTAATAAAACAGATGCAATTGGCAATCGTTAGCCCTAGCCCGGATGGCAGCGGCACCCTTTTTTTGCCGCCGCATTTTTTCTACCGCATACTCAGCAACATCGGCAAAAAAAGGTATAGCGTACAGCCGGATTAGCTCCTGAAAATTAAACTCAGGCACTCAGGCACTCAGGCACTTTTTTTATTTACCTTTGCCGCACAATTTTCAAAAGCATGAACAACATTGTAGCCATAGTCGGAAGACCCAACGTAGGGAAATCAACCCTTTTCAACCGACTCATCAAAAGAAGGGAAGCCATTGTCGATTCGGTTTCGGGCGTCACCCGCGACCGCAATTACGGCAAAAGCGAATGGAACGGAAAAGAGTTTTCGGTGATTGATACCGGTGGTTACGTGCGCGGTTCGGAAGATGTGTTTGAAGGCGAAATCCGCAAACAGGTCGAACTGGCCATTGATGAGGCCGATGTGATCATTTTCGTGGTGGATGTTGAGGAAGGCATTACCCCAATGGACGAAACGGTTGCCAAACTTTTGAGAAAAGTGACCAAACCCGTGTTGCTCGCCGTGAACAAAGTTGATAACGCAATGCGTGAGAAAGATGCTTTTGAGTTCTACAACCTCGGCCTCGGCGATTATTATACTTTTGCGAGCATTTCAGGAAGCGGCACCGGCGAATTGCTCGATGCCTTGATCGAAGCTTTCCCGCAACGTCCTGAACCTGTAAAAGAAGAAATCGAATTGCCTCGTTTTGCCGTAGTCGGAAGACCGAATGCTGGAAAGTCGAGTTTCATCAACGCGCTCATTGGGCAAGACCGTTTTATGGTAACTGACATTGCGGGAACTACACGCGATGCCATCGACACTAAATTCGATCGTTTTGGTTTTGAGTTCAATTTGGTCGATACTGCCGGAATCCGACGCAAAGCCAAGGTGAAGGAAGATCTCGAATTCTATTCGGTGATGCGTTCGGTGCGCGCGATTGAACACGCCGATGTTTGTATTCTGGTGATCGATGCCACACGTGGTTTCGAAGGTCAAGATCAAAGTATTTTCTGGCTCGCCGAGAAGAACCGCAAAGGGGTTGTCATTTTAGTCAACAAATGGGATTTGGTCGAGAAAGACACCATGTCGACCCGCGATTACGAGGAAAAAATCCGTAAGGAAATCATGCCGTTTACCGATGTGCCGATTTTGTTCGTTTCCGCACTCACCAAGCAGCGTTTGCTCAAAGCGTTAGAAGCAACGGTCAAAGTATATGAGAACCGTTCGCAAAGAGTACCGACTTCCAAATTCAACGACTATATGCTCAAAGTGATTGAAGGCCATCCGCCACCGGCTTTGAAAGGCAAATACGTCAAAATCAAATACTGCATGCAATTGCCAACGCCTACGCCACAGTTTGTGTTTTTTGCCAATTTGCCGCAGTATGTGAAAGATCCGTATAAGCGTTTTCTGGAAAACAAAATTCGCGAACATTGGGATTTTTCAGGCGTGCCGATTGATATTTATATTCGGGAGAAATAATTAATCGATCACCCCGAGATAGATCGCTTTTTTTATCAATCCGGCGATATTCTTGACCTGCAATTTCAAAAAAATATTTTTGCGATGCGACTCAATGGTGTGTTTGCTGATGAATAACTTTTCTGCTATTTCCTCGGTGGTAAATTCTTGGGCAATCAGCTGAATGATTTCCTTTTCCCGTTGACTCAGTATCGATCTTTTGAAAACGAAATCTTCTTCCGAAGTCGGGTTGATTAAGAATTTTTTACCTTGCAATACGATGCCGTTGATGACTTCAATGAGTTCGTTCTTGTCAGTGTCTTTAAGTAAGTAGCCGTCGATTCCGTCGATGTGGTTCGCGCTTTTATACATACTGAGTACCAATATTTTGATTTCTGGGAAATGGTTTTTGAGGTTTTTGATGAATTCAATTCCATTCATATCGGGCATCGAAATATCGGTAATAATCAAGTCAGGCAACTCGCTTTTCATTTTTTTTAGTGTAGCTCGGGCACTATTTTCAGTAAAAAGCACTTCAATATTCGCTTCGTTGGAAAGCACTGAACTCATGCCTTCCAGAAACATTTGATGGTCATCTACAATGATGATTTTAATCATAAAATGGGAACATTAATGTTTGAACAGCTGCCTTGACCCGGGTGGCTTTCCATATGTAAGGTGCCTCCAAGTGATTGCAATCGCTCCTGAATATTTTTGATGCCGATACCTGTTTTTCCTGTATCTATATATCCGATGCCATCATCTTCCACAATTAGGTTAATCGAATTTTCATGGCGGGTCAAATTGATATATACTTGTTTGGCTTGGGCGTGTTTTGCGATATTCGCTAGTAATTCTTGAAGTATGCGATAAAGGTGGTGTTTGATCTCTTGCGGTAAGGTTTCTAACATGTCCACTGGATAAAGATGAAGATCGGTTTGAAACTCCTTTCTATTGTTGTATTCGACGATGAGTTCCTGAATGAGATTTTGCAGCGATTGTTGGTGAATGTAGTTTTGACTCAAATCATGAGATATGGCTCTAAGCTCAGTAAAGACACCCGAAATGCCGTTGATGATATCCTGGATTTTGTCGTTGGCTATAGTGGTATTGATCTGAGACAAATGTAGTTTAATACCGGCTAGTTTCCCACCAACACCATCGTGAATTTCTTGTGCGATGCGATTGCGTTCCTGATCTTGACCTTGTAAAACACCAGTGATGCGTTTGAGCTCTTGTTCTTGTTTGAGCTGTTCCTTTTCCTGTACAAAAATTTTGTTTTCTTTTTCGCGCAATAAATTTTGGGTCTTGATGCGGTGCTTGTAGAACAATAGCAACAATAGCATAGGAATGATGAGCATCAATCCTATGTAAATGGCAGTTCTCTTTTGGTTGCGTTCGATTTGTTTTTCTTTGGAGAGTAACCGAATCCTCAGATTTTTTTTCTCTACAGCATACCGAGTTTGTATTTCGTTGAATGATTTGGTTTTCTCTATGTTGAAAATACTGTCTTTCAACGCATTTTGTTTTTGTTGGAAATCATAGGCATGGCGATAATCTTCGGTTTTTTTATACACTTCAATCAACGCATCATAGAGATTGATTTTTTGATCGATACTAATCGTGGGCTGATAAAACGACAACGAAGTCTGATAACTCTGCAGTGCTTTGGCATATTGCTTTAGGTTGAAATGATAGGCGCCGATATTGAAATGAACATAAAATAGATTCTCTTTATCGTTGAGTGCCAAAGCGGTTTGTTCTGCTTTTTTCAGACATTCAAATGCTTGACGGTTTCCGGTTTCTGAATTCAAAGCCAGATAACCATAACTTAAATTGATTAACGTGTTGAATTGCTCGTAGCGGTCATCAATTTCTTTGGCAATTTGATAAGCACGTTGATAATAGTTCAGCGATAACGGAATATCGGACTTCCGCTTGATGATCGCAATACTGCCGTAAGTGGAAAGTAAGATCTCTTTCAGATGATTTTTTTTGGCGATTTTTTCTGCTTCAAGATAGTACTTCAGAGCTTTAACCGTGTCTTTTTGGTATTCATATAAAGAACCAATATTAACTAGAGTTGCGCATTTGTTTTTAAACAAGTCATGTTGTTGTGCGATATCGATGGCAAGCAGGTATTCTTTCAAGGCTTCGTTGAATTTTCCACGATCGGTCCATAACAGTCCAAGCTGATTGTGCGCCATCGACAGGATTTTATGGTTTTTGGATTTTTCGGCCCATGACAAAGATTGTTCGAAGAATTTTTGAGCTTTGTCGCTTTGATGTTGCAGATAGTAATGATACCCCAAATTAAAAACGCAGCGTGACATCAAATAGGGGTCGTTAATTTTTTGACATGCTGCATGGGCACGACTAATATAATAAAAAGCAGAATCTGGTTTTGAGGCAACACTCTGTGTGAAGAGTTCTAGCCACTGCGCTACATTTTTTTTGTCATGCTGGCCGGCAACTTCAAAAAAGAAGAGTGACACCAGTATTGTCAGTATAAATCTAGCCATGGTTTGTTTTTTCAAATATAGATAAAAATTACCCTTTTTATGGGATGTTTTTCAGTAGGAGCTTGTACTACATTTGATGCATATCCAAACCAACACTTATGAGACGGCTGCTTTATTTTATTTTTTTTCTGGTCATATGGAGCAAAGATGTAGTAGCTCAAACGATTAATTTCTCTAACAATTCGGCTTACGTCATTTTCTCTTCTGACAACGAAAATCTAGACTTGGATTTTCAAGATGACGTCATAGTCAACAATACCCAAAATGTGGTTTTACAAGGGAAAATCTACTCTGACGATTCGGTCGTAATCAAGCCCCACCAGAATTATTCGATTGTTTTTAAACCCCAAATGCCTAGTCCATGTATGACATGTGCGCCAGGTGATCCACCAGGAACAGTAATCAAACCTAAACCTGGCGGCTCAGGAAAAATTGGTTCGCCACTAACTGTGGTCTACCCGGTTCCGGTGCATACTGAACTTAATTTCACAGTGTCAAATTATCAAGTCGAGAACTTCACGATTTATGACATGTTTGGTGTTTCCAAGGTGTCACAGAATTTTGCTCCACCAATACAGAGTTATACCATTGACGTTTCTGGTTTTGCCAATGGGAATTATATTCTCAAACTCAATCTAGGCAACAATATGTACGCTAGTATCCAATTCATTAAAAATTAAATCCATTCTATAACAATTAAATCTTAAACACATGAAGAAATTAGTTATGGCAGGTTTCTTACTTGCCGGAATCTTTAGCAGTAATGCACAAACAATATCTCTAACATCAGCCACTCCAACTTCGACAACCGTAGGAGGCAGTTCCAGCGTAAGGGTAGGAACAGGTGCCGGCGCAGCATTGACCACCGGAGCGAATAATGTATTTATCGGCACAGTTACAGGTGGCGCCGATACCACTGGAGCCAATAATACCTTTGTAGGTTGGGCAGCCGGGCCTAACGTTTCCACAGGTGAATACAATACTTTGATTGGAAGATCCGCCGGGGCGGCGCAAACGACAGCTTTCTACAACACTTTCATCGGCGGCCTGGTCGGTATTAAAAACACTACCGGCGGACAGAATACCTTTTTGGGATTTGGTGCGGGTGCAGAAAATATTACCGGAGGTAATAATACCATCACAGGCTGGGGTGCCGGAGGACTTTTTAATGCGTGGGGAAACACCATGTATGGGACGCAAGCCGGGAATCAGGCAGTGGGCGATGGGAATACCCTGATTGGGCAAAAGGCAGGGTTCAAAGCGGGTTCGTCCAATGTGATGATTGGTGTGAATGCGGGCTACAATGAAACCGGAAACAACAAGTTGTATATCGATGTCGTTGCAGATGCCAATGTGGCCGCACAAGCTGGGAATCCTCTTATCTGGGGCGATTTTTCGGCTGATCAACTCAAACTGCAGGGCAAAGTGGGAATCGGCGGCAATGGCACAACCGGATTCGGAAATTTTCCAACTTTGGCTGGTAGTGCCAGCGTAAGCAATTACAATTTATTTGTTAAAGGTGGAATTTTGAGCGATGAAGTTAGAGTAGCGCTAAACTCCACATGGGCAGATTATGTATTTGCCAATGATTACGAATTGAAACCATTGTCTGATCTAGAAGCTTTTATAGCCAAAAACAAACATTTGCCTAATGTTCCTTCAGCCAATCAGGTGAAAGAAGATGGCATCAATGTAGCGGAAATGGCCAGAATCCAACAAGAGAAAATCGAAGAGTTGACTTTGTATATCATTGCTCAGAACAAAAGAATCGAAGCGCTTGAAGCTAAAATGAATCAGAAGTAATTTCATGTTTAATCGTTAAAATATGAAATTATGAGAAAGTTAATTTTAGCCTTGATTCTAGGCTGTATTTCTAGTTGGGCACAGAATCAAAACAACCACTGGCAATTGGGTGTGTCGGATATCGATTTTACAACGAACCCTCCAGTGGTAGGAACTGTTTCCAATTCCGGTCAATATGGAAACGCTACGATAAGCGATGTCAACGGTAATTTATTATTCTACACCAATGGTATAACCGTATGGAATAAAAACCATGCTGTAATGACTAATGGCGGCGCATTGGTTCCGCTCTCCATAAACAATGTGATGATTGTGCCCAATCCGGCAAACAGCAATCAGTATTATATTTTCAGGGCAATCCAATATAATACTTTGGGCTCAACCTCAACATGTATGTACACCTATTCGATAGTTGAATTTAACACGGCCAATCCGTTGGGTATTTTATTGAATATCAATACATTTCCCGACAATTCAATTACAACGAATTATTCATTAAGGCTTAAAGATGCCAGCGGAAGTGAATTTTCAAATGCTTATTCTTTTAGCCCGATAACTGTGGCGAAAAATGCGGCCAATGATGGTTATTGGGTTATTGTGCAAAGTATCTACAAGGTGCTTAGCTATAAGCTTGACACCACCGGCTTTAGTGTTGTTCCTGTGGAGTCAACTTTTACCAATGCGCAAATCTATGATCCGGCAGTCAATCTTGCTAACCCAGGCTATGGCGGATTTGATTTGCGGGGCAGGGTCGAATCAGTATTCAAGATGTCGCCCAACAATGCTAAACTCGGCGGATTGATAACTACTTCACGCCAAAATGCACCGAGTTACACTAGCTCGTTTTACACCCTTAATTTCAATAGCGCTACCGGACAGTTCAGCAATTTTGTCGAAGTTCATTCGGAAAATACGATTACAATTCCTAAAATGGTACAGGAGTTTGAATTTTCAGCCAATTCAGACAATGTTTATTTGGTGAGATTCCCATTTTACCTAAACAATCCGGGTTCACCTTTAGGGGAAATTATTGTAAAGAACCTGAGCAATATTGCTGCGGCCGCCAGGACCTTGAATGAGTTTGGGAATACATCCTCGTTTCCGGCCAATTTCAATTATATACAAAGGGATAAATACAACAACATTTGGTTGAGCTCAACATACACGACCAACAACAGAAATTTCTATTTGCACAAGATTGACAGTCAAGATTCCTATAGTAATTCTTCCGTCATATTGAATTCTGTGTCGTTGAATGCACATCCGATTTCAGAAATGCCTCAGCCTATTCCTACCATTACGTCCGCATGCCCGAATACATTGGTAATAACTCAAAACGTGTCTTCGGGCTCAGATAACCGGCAAGCTGCCAACACCATTGAAGCCAGCAACAGTATCAGCGGTACTACATCATTGGCCATCTACCACGGAGGTAATTCGGTACTATTGAAGCCGTCGTTCAGTGTTACCGGTGGAGCAAGATTCCACGCATATATTGCAGGCTGCACCGGTACGTTCTTGGCTAGAAACCAACAAAACGAATTAGCGGAAACAGATTATGAACAAACAGGACGTGAGATACCGGTCAAGCACATAGAAGTATTTCCTAATCCAAATGACGGTGTTTTCAGAGTTTCTCTAAATAATATATCACAAGGTCTGATTTCAATAGCCGATTTTTATGGACGTATGGTTTTTAAAGCAAAGGTAAACGACCAGAAAGAAATAGAAATCAATTTGCAAAACCAGCCCAAAGGAATTTATCTAATGAAAATCGAAACACCAAATGGTCTTTTCACCGAAAAGGTTATCAAGAACTAGCCTTCAACTTTTAAAAAATTGGAATAACGTTTAGATTTTTTATATGCCTTTCCTAAGAATCCCGAGCCCTCGGGATTTTTTTATTTCATGCTGATTTATTGTAAGATTTTTTTTCTTTCAACGGAAATCCCGACTTTTGGATTCAAATAAAACTTTATGCTTCAACGATTTCTGTTTTTCGTGACTTTATGCTGTAGCACCCTCGCGTTTTCGCAAAACAATATTACCATTAATGGCAAAGTACTCGAAAAGAACACCCAAGTGCCGTTAGAATCCGCTACGGTTTACTTAACTTCAGTAGCCGATTCCACGATGATCGATTATACCATTACCGATAAAAGCGGCAATTTCTCCATCAAGACCAGAAAGTTCGATAAACCCCTCGAACTCAAAGTGTCTTTTGTCGGTTTTCAGACTTTGGTCAAACCATTAAAAAACATTACCGAAGACCAAGATTTTGGCGTTTTGTATCTAACAGACAATGCCAACGTATTGGGTGAAGTCACTATCAAAACAGAAGCACCGCCCATTCGGGTCAAAAAAGATACGCTCGAATTCAATGCGGCTTCGTTTAAGCTCCGACCCGATTCTAATGTTGAAACTTTGCTCAAACAATTGCCCGGTGTAGAGGTTTCGTCCGAAGGAAAAATTACCGTCAATGGCAAAGAAGTGAATCAAGTATTGGTCAACGGCAAACCTTTTTTCGATAGCGACGGAAAAATCGCTTTGCAAAGTTTGCCTTCCGATATTATCAACAAAGTCCAGATTTCAGACACCAAAACCAAGAAAGAAGAACTCACCAAACAAACGGCAAGTTCAGACAAGGCGAGCATCAACCTGACCATCGACGAAGACAAAAACAAAGGCTTGTTCGGCAAGTTTATGGGTGGCTATGGCTCGGATAAACGTTATGAAAGCAGTGCTCTGGTGAATTATTTCAAAAACAAACGCAAGATCAGTGTATTGGCTTCCTCAAACAACATCAACTCGACTGGTTTCTCCATGGACGAGGTTTTCGACAATATGGGCGGCGGACGAAACGTGGCTTATTATTTCAACCGCGATGGCTCATACGGCATTGGCAGCTTGCGTTTTGGCGGCAACAAAGGCATCGTGCAATCTAATATGTTCGGGGCGAATTACGCCGATGAATGGTTCAAGGATTTTGGTTCGAACGTGAGTTATTTGTTTTCGAATTCGCATACGCGCAACACCAACAGAACCCAGCAAGTTTCGTTGTTGCCGACGGGAAATCTCAATACCACTTCGCAGGCACAAACCACCGATGATCGATACGGGCACAATGCAAGTATGAATTTCGAGTACAAACTTGATTCGACTGCGGTGTTTTTTATCAGCCCGAAATTCACTAAAGCGCACAGTCGCTACAGCAATATTTCTGCACAAAATTCAAAAGACGAGAATGGGTTGTTGCTCAATGACAGCGATTCGCGCTACGAAGAAGAAAACGACGTCACCAACTTCGGGAATTCAATCAACTTCAATAAAGCGTTCAAAAAGAAAGGCCGTTACTTGAATCTGATGTTCGGCAACGAGAACAACCAAGAGAAAACCAATACCAAAAACCAATCGGTATCAAGGTTTTACCAAAGTGCAGTGGCAGATGACATTCGCAATCAGGTGCTAAACAACCGCGAGCTGAAAGACGTTTACGAATCGGAAATTGAGTATGGCGAGCCACTTCGGGATTCGACCGCGATTATCTTCGGAGTTTATTGGCGAAGGGAAAAATCCATCCAAGACCGCAAAGCATTTGATTTCGATACCACAACCCAAAGCTATACCAATGACAATCCGGAACTCACTTATTACCTGTTCTCGAATATCAAAATGATTACACCTAAATCGGGTTTTTCGATTCAAAAGAAGAAATTCGACTTGAGTTTTACTGGCGGAACTACCATTGTGCAGCAAGACAATTTTTCAGATTACCTTTCCAATACGGTTACTTTGAACAAGAATTATCTTTTTCCTTATGCAAGTGCATACGGTAGTTTTCGTTTCGAGAAGTCGAAGTCCATTTGGATGAATTATCAATTCAACGGGGAAATGCCCGCCGCGAGCCAACTTTTGCCTGTAGAAAATCGTGCCGATCCACTTAATACTTATCTGGGAAATCCTAATGTTGGTTTGATTAAAAGCCATAGTATTTATACACGTTTTAGCGATTATGATTACGCCACGCGATCGGGTTACAACTTGTTTTACAGCGGTGATTTCTACGAAAATCAAATCGTTGCTTCGACAGTTTATGATGCCAGCGGGAAACGCACCACTACTTATGAAAATATCAAAGGGAATTACGAGGCATGGTTTGGTGGCAATTGGAACAAATCGTACAAGAAAGAAGCGCATGTTTTTAAAATAGGCATAGGCTGTCATGCTGGTTTCAACAAAACAAAAGGATTTACCAACAATGAAACCTTTACCGCTAAAGGCTGGGAAATCACGCCAAGGCTCAATTTCACCTACGAATATGGTGAATTATTCACGCTGAATCCAACTTATAACGTGACTTTCGATCATACTGAATATAGCAATTACGTGATTAGTGCCACTTCGAACACGTTGCACAAATTTAATTTGCAGACTACCGCTTACTGGCCAAAGAACTGGGTTTTCGGAAATGACTTCGGCTACACCTACAATTCCAGAATCGCCGACGGTTTCAAAAAAGACTTTTACCTCTGGAACACTAGCTTGGCTTACAATTTTTATAAGAAGAAGTTTACGGCTAAAGTTAAAGTTTACGACTTACTCAATCAGAACCAAAGCAACAGCCGAACCATTACCTCAACGATGATTCGTGATGAAGAAAACATAGTCTTGAAGCGCTACGTGATGTTTTCCCTTACATATAAAATCGAGAAATTCGCCGGAAAAGAAAAGCCTTCACGCGGAAGTCGGTTCATGATGCACTAAAGCGACGTTGCTCAGGAATTCAAAATCGTTTACTTTTGGATGAAATTGAAATTGATTCCAATGAAAAAGATTTACTTTCTTCTGCTATTATCGTCTGCTACTTTCGCACAAGTTACCTTGAAAATTACGGGTTGGCCTGCCAATACTCCAGTGGGTGCAACGATTTATCTTGCGGGAAGTGTTAATACCTGGAATCCTGCCGATCCGGCTTATGCCATGCAACCCGATGGTTTGGGAAATCTACAGATTGTTATTCCACAAGGCACCGGAACGGTCGAATATAAATTCACTCGTGGCAGTTGGCCTAGTGTGGAAGGAAATGCCACCGGGAGTTATTTGCCCAATCGCAGTTTTACTTTTTCCAGTGCTCCGCAAACCATCAACCTAACGATCCAGTCTTGGGAAGATTTAGGTACTGGTGCCAGCGGAACGGCGGCCTCCAATGTTCAAATTTTAAGTAACGCATTTGGTATTCCACAACTGAGTACTACCAGAAGGATTTGGTTATATCTGCCACCGGATTATGATACCTCGGCTAAAAATTATCCAGTGCTGTACATGCAAGACGGACAGAATTTGTTTGACAACCTGACGTCATTTTCTGGCGAATGGCAAGTAGACGAAACTTTGAACAACCTTTTCAATCAAGGTGATTACGGTGCAATTGTTGTCGGAATTGACAACGGCGGCGGAGAAAGGCTCAATGAATATTCTCCGTGGGTCAACCCGAGTTATGGTGGTGGCGACGGAGAGGAGTATGCTGCGTTTTTGGTCAATACTTTGAAACCCTACATTGACGCCAATTACCGAACACGACCAGAACCCGCGATGAGCGCTTTGATTGGAAGTTCAATGGGCGCTTTGATTGCTACTTATACCGCCTGTGAATATCCAAATGTTTTCCGGAAAGTGGGCAACCTAAGCCCGGCTTATTGGTTTGCTCTGAATGATATGAACGCCTACATCAACACATTTGCGCCTTCGGTTTTGCAAAACCACCGGATGTATTTTGTTTGCGGCACCACCGAATCCTCCACCATGGTTCCGAATGTCAATACCGTAAAGAACAATCTGATGGGAAAAGGCCTGACCGCTGCCAACACTTTCACCAAGTTTGACAGCTATGGCACTCATTCCGAGAATTATTGGAAAGGCGAATTCGGAGCTACTTACACTTGGCTGTTCCAGAATGAAACTTTAAGTACATCGGATGCAACTTTTACAAAGCCAGCGATCACACAAACGTTTTCCGGCAAAATTTATGTGGAAGGCCTGCCGTCTGCGAGTGATTTCGAAATCTATAACCTGCTCGGAAATAAGATTCAATCAATGACTTTGTCTACTGGCATTTACGAATTACCAGACTTGGCACAAGGAATCTACATCCTTAAAAGCACGTCCAATAGATTAGCACCTGTTAAGCTCATCAGGAATTGAGATCAACCGGTTTAAAAAATAAAAGCTACAACGGTAACATTGTAGCTTTTTTTATTTTCGATTTCTATTGAGACTGCGTGATCCATTAACCAACAACCATCAACCATCAACTGTAATTACCAACCGCCGCTACTCCCGCCACCGCTGAATCCGCCGCCACCGAAACCGCCGCCGAAGCCGCCACCGCCAAATCCACCTCCGGAAGAACCGCCGAAACTGCCGCCACCGCTGCGTCCTAAATTACTTAGGATAATCACATCGAGTAAACTAGGCGCACTGCCCAAGCCTCCTGAATTACCGCCATTGCGTTTGCCTCTGGAAATAATCACCAGAATAATAATAACAACAATAATAAATGGAAGTACCGGAAACGAATCTTTCTTATTGCTTTTGCGTTCGCCTTTGTATTTGCCTTTATAAACGTCGATGATGGCGTCTGTACCTTTGTCGAGCCCGTTGTAATAACTTCCGGCTTTGAATTCCGGCACGATAATGTTCCGGATAATTTCTCCGCCTTGGCCGGCAGTCAAACGGTCTTCAAGTCCGTAACCCGGGGCAATCGCGATTTTGCGTTCGTCTTTGGCTACCAGTACGATGGTTCCGTTGTCTTCTTTGGCTTGGCCCAATCCCCAAGCATGGCCCCATTTGGTCGCGAGTGCCAAAACATCTTCGTTTTTTAAACTCTCGATAGTAATGACCACGATTTGCGATGAAGTGGAATCAGAATATTTAACGAGTTTTTCCTCGAGCTGCGCTTTTTCATTGGCGCTCAGAAGATTGGCGTAATCATAAACGCTAGTTTGGAATTGGGGTTTGGGCGGAATATCGAACTGGGCAAAACTAAAAGCAGAAACCAATAGGCAGACCATCAATAGCAGCCCACGACAAGAAGTTGGGTAATTTTTCATTCGCCTTTTGAAATTTCGTTCGATAATTCGTCCTGGTCGTCTTCCTGACAAGGGAAATAAGTCTTGAGTTGTTCGCCTGCTTTGGTGATTCCGTCGATCAAACCTTGTTTGAAATTGCCGTTTTTGAAATGAGACGCCATGATTTCTTTCGTACTTTCCCAGAAATCTGTAGGCACTAAATCGTTAATGCCTTTGTCGCCGCAGATGGCAAAAGCGCGGTCTTTCACAGCCACATAAATCAGCACGCCATTTTTGAGTTGGGTTTGGTCCATACCGAGCAAGTGAAACACTTCCAAAGCGCGGTCATAAGCCGGAAGCTCCGACGATTTTTCGATATGCACCCGGATTTCGCCAGAAGTAGCGGTTTCGGCCACACGAATGGCTTCCACTATAGCTTGCTCTTCGGCTTGGGTTAGGAAATCTTCAACTTTAGACATAAAAGATTTGTTTTAACACAGATTGCACTAATTCACACTAAAAAAAATCAGTATAATCTGTGTAAATCTGTGCAATCTGTGTTTAATTTAAAATTTCACCTCTACAGGTTTCTCTGCGCCTTCTACTGATTTGAAGTATGGTTTCTCAGGATAAGCGCCCAAGAACATGCTCTGCGGCATCGCCAACACATAACCATTATAAGCTTGTACTGATTCGTTGAAACGCGTTCTGGCGGTTAAAATTTGGTTTTCGGTGCTCGCCAATTCGTCTTGTAGTTTCAAGAAATTTTCGTTGGCTTTGAGTTGCGGATATTGCTCCACTGAAACCAATAATCTCGACAGAGTTGAAGTCACGCCGCTTTGTGCCTGCTGGAATTGTGCCATCTGCTCCGGCGTAACATTTGTTGGGTCAATAGTAACCGAAGTGGCTTTCGCACGCGCTTCAATCACCGCAGTCAAAGTGCTTTTCTCGAAATCGGCCGCACCTTTTACGGTGTTCACCAAGTTGCCGATCAAATCGTTTCTTCTTTGGTAAGCGGTTTCTACATTTCCCCATTCCTTGCCGACCGCTTGATTGTATCTCAAAGCTGAGTTCTTCACGTTGATATAATAAAATACCAAAAGCAGCACCACGCCGCCGATAATAATCCAAGGCAAAAATCTTCTCATGTTTGTTTAAATTTAATGTTAGTATTTAGTTTTATTTTAATTTCTCGGTTCAGAGCTTACAATTCTCCTTTAATCTGTAGCAATTGCGCTTTGATGCCTTCTAGTTTGCTGATGATTTCGAATTTGTCGAGTGTCTTTTTCTGGCCTTCTTTCAAATGGATTTTCGCACCTTCCAAAGTAAAGCCGCGTTCTTTCACCAAATGGTAAATCAACTGTATGTTTTTCACATCTTCGGGCGTGAACATTCGGTTGCCTTTGGCGTTCTTTCTCGGTTTGAGGACTTCGAATTCCTTGTCCCAGAAACGGAGCAGGGAAGCGTTCACATTAAAGGCTCTGGCCAATTCGCCAATGCTGTAATAGCGTTTGTCTGGAGATAAGTTTAAATGCATCAGTCTAAAGATTGGTTTTCTTGATTCGCTAGTTTGGTTATGGCTACATATTCTGCTGCCGAAATATTTCCGTAATAGAAATTCAGCGGGTTTACAACCTCGCCGCCTTTGTGTACTTCGTAATGTAAGTGGGGCGCTTCCGAACGTCCGGTGCTGCCCACATAGCCTATAATGTCGCCGCGTTTTACCCTTTGGCCCGCACGGCAATTGTATTTGCTCAAATGCCCGTAAAGTGTTTCATAGCCGTAACCGTGACGGATGACAATGTGGTTTCCGTAACCCGAAGCCGTATTGTCTGCGCGCTGCACAACACCATCGCCAGTGGCATAAATCGGAGTTCCGGTCTTGGCTGAGAAATCCATGCCTTCGTGAAATTTACGCACCTTAGTAAACGGATCCGTGCGATAACCAAAACCTGAAGCCATTTGTCGTAGGTTTTCATTTTTGATAGGCTGAATCGCCGGAATGGCCGAAAGCAGTTTGTTCTTTTCCTTAGCCAGTTTCAAAATTTCATCAAGCGATTTGGATTGGATTACAAGTTCTTTCGAAATCACGTCCACACGTTTCGAGGTATTAATCACCAACTCCGAATTGTTATAACCTTCGAGTTGTTTGTATCGGTTCACGCCGCCAAATCCGGCTTTGCGTTGTTCCTCGGGAATCGGCGAAGTGTTGAAATAGACACGGTAGATATTGTTGTCGCGCTCGGCAATGTTCTCCAGCACCTCGTCGATCTGGTCCATTTTTTTGTTCAGGATGGCGTATTGCAATTTGTAGTTTTCGATCTCGCGGGTGAGCAATCGGTCTTTCGGTGTTTCAAAAAAAGGCGTGTTGAGCAAAACCACGAAACTCAGCACTCCGAAAAGCGCGGCGGCGACCAAAAAAAGTGCGGCATAAGCGAATTTGGTACGCTTGCGGATCTTGATTTTCCGATAGGCCAGTTTTTCCGGATCGTAATAATATTTTACCTTCGCCATGTTTTAAAAAAAACTATTTTTGCAGCTCAAAAACGCAGTTGGTCGAACAAATTTATAAAATGTTTCCCAGTACTGTGGCTTTTTATGAGAATAATAATATTTAGGGCCTGATCCGGCTATTCGCTGTATCTTTCACGCCGAACCCCGGCGCAAAAGGATGCCGCTACTATCCGGGGCAGATTTGAAAATTTGCAGATGAGCCAATTTGAAGATGACTCGTCCGTATCATTTTCAAATCAATCCATTTTCAAATTTTCAAATTCCAATGACCTCGCAAGACATCCGCAAACAGTTTCTAGATTTTTTCCAAAGCAAAGGACATTTAATCGTCCCATCGGCACCCATCGTGCTTAAAGACGACCCAACCCTGATGTTCAACAATTCCGGCATGGCGCAGTTCAAGGAATTTTTCCTGGGCAACGGCACCCCGAAAAGCCCGCGCATCGCAGATACTCAAAAATGTTTGCGCGTCTCGGGAAAACACAACGACCTGGAAGACGTCGGTTTCGATACGTATCACCACACCATGTTCGAGATGCTCGGCAACTGGTCTTTCGGCGATTACTTCAAAAAAGAAGCAATCCATTGGGCGTGGGAACTGCTGACCGAAATCTATAAAATTCCAAAAGAAAACCTTTACGTTTCGGTGTTCGAAGGCAACGCTGAAGAAAATGTTCCGTTCGATCAGGAAGCTTGGGACATCTGGAAGGAACTCGTTTCAGAAGACAGAATTATCCTCGGCAATAAAAAAGACAACTTTTGGGAAATGGGCGATCAAGGGCCTTGTGGTCCGTGTTCTGAAATCCATGTCGATTTGAGAAGCGAGGCAGAAAAAGCACAGGTTTCCGGTAAAAGCCTGGTCAACAACGACCATCCGCAAGTGGTAGAAATCTGGAACAACGTGTTCATGGAATTCAACCGCAAAGCCGACGGTTCATTAGAAAAACTGCCCGCCAAACACGTCGATACCGGTATGGGCTTCGAGCGTTTGTGCATGGCCTTACAAGGCGTTACGTCCAACTATGACACTGATGTGTTCACGCCGCTGATTCGCAAAGTCGAACAGATTACCGGTTTGAAATATACTTCCAACGAAGTTCAGCATATCAGCGAAGAGCAGAACAAAACCAATATCGCCATCCGCGTGGTGGTCGATCACGTGCGTGCTGTGGCATTCGCAATCGCCGATGGTCAGTTGCCATCGAATACCGGAGCGGGTTACGTCATCCGCAGAATATTGCGTCGTGCGATCCGTTACGGGTTTACTTTCCTCGGTACCAAAGAGCCTTTCATTTACCAACTCGTTGAAGTTTTGGCCAGCCAGATGGGCGCGTTTTTCCCGGAAATCAAATTGCAGCAAAACCTCGTGACCAACGTCATCAAGGAAGAAGAAGCGTCGTTTTTGCGCACGCTCGAACAAGGCTTGCAATTGCTTGAAAATGTCGTCGCTCAAACCGCCACTAAAGAAGTTTCCGGTGTGAAAGCCTTCGAACTATACGATACCTTCGGTTTTCCAAAAGATTTGACAGCCTTGATACTCAAAGAAAAAGGCATGTCATTCAACGAAACCGAATTCGAGCAATCGATGTTCGAGCAGAAAACCCGTTCGCGGGCGGCATCTGAAGTTGCCACTGAAGATTGGAACGTATTGGTTCCGGGTAATGTGGAAACATTCGTCGGTTATGATCAGCTTGAAAATGAAGTCAAGATCACGCGCATCCGCAAAACCGACAGCAAGAAAGACGGCATTCTTTATCAAATCGTTTTAGACAATACGCCATTTTATCCCGAAGGCGGTGGCCAAGTAGGCGATAAAGGTGTTTTGGTTTCAGCCAACGAAACCATCGAAATCATCGATACCAAAAAAGAAAACAACTTAATTCTTCATATCACCAAGCAACTTCCGGAGAACTTGACGGCTCAGTTTGTAGCTAAAGTCGATGCGAAACTCCGCGCGGATTCCCAAAGCAACCACTCGGCCACGCATTTGTTGCACCAGGCTTTGCGGTCGATTTTAGGAACGCATGTAGAGCAGAAAGGTTCACTCGTAGCGCCCAATTACCTGCGTTTCGATTTTTCGCATTTCGCCAAAGTCACGGATGCCGAATTACAGCAAGTTGAAGATTTCGTCAACGCCAGAATCCAAGAACATTTGCCGCTGATCGAAAGAAGAAATATTCCATTCCAGCAAGCCCTTGATGAAGGCGCGATGGCGTTGTTCGGCGAAAAGTACGGCGATTCGGTACGGGCCATTAAATTCGGCGAGAGCATGGAACTTTGCGGCGGCACCCACGTGAAGAACACGGCCGAAATCTGGCATTTCAAAATCTTGAGTGAAGGAGCGGTAGCAGCGGGAATCCGTAGGATTGAAGCCATTACCAACCAAGGTGTTCGCGATTTTTACGCACAGCAGGAAAAGATGATGCATGAGATTAAAGAAGCGCTCAAAAGCCCACAGGATGTAATGAAGGCCGTTACGAGTTTGCAGGAAGAAAACGCCAAACTCGCCAAGCAGATCGAAGCTTTGATGAAAGACAAAGTCAAGAACATGACTGCCGAATTGGTACCGCAATTAGAACTTATCAACGGAGTGCAATTCTTGGCCAAATTAGTCGATATTGACCCAGCGAGCGCGAAAGATTTGGCATATGAAATCGGCAATACGGCAAAAAATATTTTCCTAGTGTTGGCTACCGCTGAAGAAGGAAAGCCGATGTTGACTTGTTATATTTCCAAGGAATTGGTGACCGAACGGAATTTAAACGCAGGACAAGTGGTGCGCGAGTTGGGTAAATACATCCAAGGCGGTGGCGGCGGACAACCGTTTTTTGCCACGGCTGGCGGAAAAGACGTTTTAGGGATTTCGGAAGCTTTGGAAAGAGCGGCGGATTTTATCTGAAAATCAAAGGGTTATTTTTTATTAAGGAGTTTTTGTTACATTAGCAGTTCACTAATGTAAATGATGTGCCTTATGAAAAAGTTTTACTCGTTACTAATATTATTTTCCGTTTGCTGTTATTCACAACAAGAGCCAATCGATAGCGGTGGCGGCGGATACCATTTCAACAACGGAGAATGTTTGTCTGAGGCGCAAAGGCAATCCATTTTTACCGAAATCCAAAAAAGCCGAACCCAGTTAGAACAAGCCAACATTCTCAAGAGAAGCCCGCAAATTGTGCCGCACCCGTTATTTATTTGGCCAGTCACTAAAAGTCCTAGTGCACCTTATAATAACGTTTGGAGCATCAGTAATTATGTAGATCATAATCCTTCTTTTCCGAATCAAGTACAAGACTGGGCTTGCGGAGATCGTACTTATGATACTTCCGGCGGATACAACCACAAAGGCATCGATATCTTTACTTGGCCATTTAGTTGGTACATGCTCGATAACAATCAGGCTTGGGCTGTGGCTGCAGCAGATGGTGTTATTATTTATAAAAGTGATGGAAATTTCGACCGCAATTGTGCCTTCAACAGCGGTAACTGGAATGCTGTGTATATTCAACACGCCGACGGAAGCACCGCTTGGTACGGACATTTGAAAAGCGGTTCATTGACCTCAAAACTAGTTGGCGAAACTGTCAGTGCCGGAGAGTATATTGGTGTTTTGGGAAGCTCAGGAAATTCTACCGGGCCACACTTGCATTTTGAAGTTTATAACGCAAGCAATCAATTGGTCGATACTTACCTTGGCGATTGCAATACCTGGACTTCGAGCACCGATTCGTGGTGGCTCAACCAAAAACCTTACCTCGATCCTAAAATCAATGCGGTGTTAACCCATAGCCAATTGTATAATTTTAATACATGTCCGCAAACGGAATCGACTTACTTTAGTGATAATTTTCCTGCGGGTGCTCCGGTTATCATTTCAGTTTATCTTGCAGACCAGTTGGCAAATACTTCTGGACTGATTCAGCTAATAAGGCCTGATAATTCCATCGCTGTTTCTTTTAACTATGATTTTTTAGGTTTTTATTATGCTGCCTATTGGTATTGGACTTATGCCGCCTCGACCTTCAACCAAGCTGGTGTCTGGACTTTGCGATTCACTTATTTGGGCAACACGGTCGATCATCTTTTTAACTATGGAACGCTCTCCAACACGGAATTTACAAATAGAGCTTTTGAGGTATTGCCGAACCCAACCGAGAACACAGTTCAAATTCAATCTAAAAACAATTTCAAAATCAACAAAGCCCAATTGACCGACATGACCGGAAAGGCAGTTTTCAGCACTAGCGAGAATATTAATCAAATCGACATGTCAGTGTTTTCAAAAGGCATTTACCTATTAACCATTGAATCTGATCAAGGTATTTTCAAAGAGAAGGTGATCAGAAAATAAATCCAAGTAATAGATTTGAGCTGTTCTTTGGTGAATTTGTTTTTTTCTTTTTTTATCTCACGATTTTTAATTTTATTTGTGCAAACCAATTCAAATTCAAAAAAATACTCATGAAAAAAATATTGTTTATATGGTTTCTTTCCATTGGTTTTTTAACTTCTTGCGTAGAGAATCCTGAGGAAGATCCGGATCCGGTAGCTCCAATTGGTGACTTGAAAGTGGATTTTGACGGCAGTCAGTTTACTTCTGTTACCACGGCTGTGGTGCTTAATGAAACCTCATTGACTATCAAAGGAACCAACGAAACCGGTGCGTTTTTCAGAATCAGTATTCCTGAAGCACCGATTCTAGGAACTTACACCTCAGAAGAAGTGCCGGGTCTGGTCCTAGAGTACAATCAAAACAATGGTTCAGATCCTTATGTGGCGGCCAAAGACAACGTTGGTCCTTTTGCTCCTTTTGCAGATTACACCAACACGGCTCAATTGGTTATCACCAAAATAGACCGTGTAAACAAAAGGATTTCAGGAACATTCAAATTCACTGGCGTTCGTTTTGCCGATGCCTTGCAAACGGCCATCAATACTAAAGTCTTTACCAACGGAACTTTTTTGAATTTGCCTTATACTTCAACGGCTGTAGTTGATCCTACCGAGTCGATTTTGCTCCGAAGAATTGTCAATACTTATCCAGGTGCAGGAATTGCTGACCAAACGGCTGTATATAGCTATAATGGTAATAAAATAGTCAGTGAAATTTATACTGATTCTCAAGGTTTGCAAACCACCACAACCTACAGCTACGATGGAGATAATATTACGCTGATTGAAGAGCGCGAAGAAGGTGAATTGGTTTACAGAGAAACTTTCCAGTACAACACTAGCAATAAATTAGAGACCTACATAGCAGTTGATTTTTGGGAAGATACCAGCATCAAAGAAACTTATGTTCACAACCCTGACGGCAGTATTAATGTAACCAGATTGATAGGTGATTTGGATACCCAAACCGAAGACGACGGCACCTCAACGATTTATTTTGCCAATGGCGAAGTTGATCGGATTACCTTTTCAGCCGGAAATACAATAACTTATACTTATGACAATAAAAACAATCCGTTCAAAAACGTAGTCGGATTCAGCAAGATTGCTTTTGTAGATGGTGAAGCTAGAGGAATTTCTAAGAATATCCTGCAAACTACCGGCAGCACTCCAGATTTTGATTTTACTTACACCTACAATACAGACAATTATCCTTTGACTAGTACTTTGCCGGAAGTAGTATCTACTTTCTTTTATGAATAAATCAAGTTTTTTAAATATCTAAAACCCAGACTTTGCCGTTTGGGTTTTTTTATTTTTAGTTTATTTGTCAGTTTATCTATAAGTTGTAACCATGCAATTCACCACTCCAGTTCCGATTTCTAAAAATGTTTTTCCGATTGATTACGATTCGAAAATCGTTAGTTTAGGTTCTTGCTTTGCGGTGAATATGGCCGCCAAACTGGATTACTACAAATTTCAAAACACGGTCAATCCGTTCGGGATTTTGTTCCATCCGTTGGCTATTGGTGAACTGCTTCGGCGTGCGGTGCAGGAAGATTTTTACACCGAAAGCGACTTGTTCTTCCATAATGAGCGTTGGCATTGCTTCGACGCGCATTCCGATTTGAGTACTATCGATGCTGGGGCTTTACTGCAAAACCTCAATCAAAAACTGACTGATTTAAAAAAGCAACTCGAATCAACGACACTTATCATCATAACCTACGGAACAGCTTGGGTGTACCGCGAGAAATCTTCGCAAAAAATAGTAGCCAATTGTCATAAGTTGCCACAAACCCATTTTGAAAAGCAACTGCTTAGCATCGACCAAATCGAAAAAGCGATAGCGGATACTTTGGGTTTTCTAGCTCAAATCAATCCGAAAGCCGCCGTTACTTTTACCGTTTCACCGGTGCGGCATCTCAAAGACGGTTTTGTAAAGAACCAGCGCAGCAAGGCCCATTTAATTGCTGCCATCCACGAGCAACTGGTTACCAATCACCAACAATTAGCCATGGTCAACTATTTTCCTAGCTATGAAATCATGATGGATGAATTGCGCGATTACCGTTTTTACGATACCGATATGATTCATCCGAATGCAACAGCCATCGATTATATTTGGGAGCGATTTGTTGTAGCTTATATCGACCCGAAAGCTTTGCCGACCATGGAAGCGGTGTGTCAAATTCAAAAGGCAATGGCGCACCGACCTTTTAATGCCGACTCCGAAAGCCATCGGAAATTTCTTCAACAATTGCAGGTGCAGAAAAGCACCCTTCAAAACCAATTCCCACACCTGCAATTTTAAAATACGTATTTCTTCGTATTGATGCACCTTGTTTTTTGCCACAGATTTGTGATGTAATTAATCATAAATCAAATCCCCATGAAAACTCTTTCCATTTTGGCAAAAACAATGGTTCTAGCGCTGGTATTTTCCTTAACCGGTTGCAGCAACGATTCTAAAAGCTCTACTAGCGGAACACCCTCGGCAGACAAAACCACTTTCAAACTCGACGGTGTGCTCATCACTGCAGACGAAACCGAAGCCACTGTATATACCAACGCAATTGCTGGCGGTCAATACATCGATGTGTTTGCTTACAAAGCTGGAGTTCAAGTACTCGAACTTCACATGCCTGCAACAGTAGGAAATTATCCTGCCCAGCATGCAGGTTTTACCATGACTAACTCTTGGCTCACTTATCAAAGTGGTGGTACCGATCCGATAGCAGATAATTTTCATTCCGATTCTGGAACGATGAATCTCACTACTTGCGATTTGACTGCTGATGAGCTTCGAGGCACATTCAATTTTGTAGGAAACAATACTACATCGACCAAGAATATTACCGAAGGAAAATTGGTGGTTTCTGAAATCACACACCAACCCTAAAAGAATCTTATGAAATCAAAATATTTTCTCCTGTTGGTTTTCTTTCTAGGGTTGACTTCAGCAAAGTTACACGCCCAACGTCCGGTGCTTACCGATGAAGAACAAATCACCGAAACGGTCACCAAAGAAGTAGACGAAATGTTCCGCGGTGAGGATTTTACCAAACGCAAAAACAAAAAATTCGCCGATGTGCACGGAGCCATGACCGTCGATATCGGAGTAGTACAGAATGGCAAAGTGTCTTCGTTTTTTAAAGTCGACAGCGAAATCAAAAACATCGATTTCATCAATTTCATGTCAGACTACATCTTGCAGCACAAATTCAAATTCAAACTACAAAAACAACAGCGGTACAAAATCCGCTACAGCATTACATTTTAAGTTCAACAACTCTAAGTTCAACCAAATTTAATTATCATGAAAAAGCTAAATCTGGCAGTAGTATCCATCTGCCTTCTCGGAACATTTACCGCTTCAGCGCAACTTGGCGGACTATTAGGCAAAAAAAGCGCAGGCAAAAAATCAGGTAGTTTTGCTACCGTATGGGAATCAGAATTCGACAATAAAGCGACTCGCTTAGCACTTTGCGACGGCGACGGGCAGTACATTATTGGTACCGACGACAATTCGGCATCAGTACTTGACGCTAACGGTAAAGCCATCTGGAACGGTGATTACAAAAAACTCACAACCAACAAAACCAACAATTCGGAATACCAATACACGATTTGGAAAGACAAAGGCGGTTATCTATTTCTGTTCGACGCTCGTAAATTAGGAACTGATAGAGTAGCCGTACTGGATTTGGCCACCGGAAAAGAACTCTGGAATTCAGAGCTCTACCAAGACTTGATTCCGAAAGATGCCAAAGGACTCGAAGGCCAAGACCAAGGCGAACTCGAAACCGTGAAATACATTAGCGAAATGGATGCATTCCTGATTTCGCAAAAGAACTCGGTAATCTTGGTGAAAGCCAATACCGGCGAGAAAATCTGGGAAACCAACCGTTTCAAAGGTGGTGTCGGAAAATACATTTACGATGCCCAGAAAAAAGAAATCATCATGGTCAACTACAAGCCAACCGGCTGGGGTGCTTTGTTCGCCGGGTTTAAAAACCAATTGGTTCGAATCAATGCCGTTAATGGCGATATCCTTTGGGATGCTACTTTTGTCGGCGCCATCGAAAAAGAACTAGTGACCAAAAGAGCCATCGTCGATATGTGGATCAAAGGCGACAAAGTGGTGATGTACATGAACGGACTTACAGTATACGATTATGCGACCGGACAAAAAATCTGGAACGTGAACTACGACAACGATATCAACGGAGCCAACGGCGGCTTGTTCAGCGGTGGCAGAAGGTCAAAAATTTACCGTGCGATTGCTGAACCACTATTTACTAACGATGCAGTTTATCTGGTCATCCTTGGCGGCAGAGACCGCACCAAATACATTGAAAAACACGATTTGAATTCCGGAAAATTGCTTTGGGCTTCAGAGAAAATCACCGGCGCTTTCTGTATGCCGAACATCTACAAATCAGGTAACCGCGTTTTGGTACAAGTAGGCGGAAAAGTGCAAGTACAAGAGTATCGTCTGGAGGAAACTTCCGGAGGTTTCGGAGCAGGAATGGCTTTAGGCGGCTTCGGTGGCGGCGGAACAGTGAAAACCTGGGTGCCTTACATCTACTGGGATTACAAAAACCAAAAGAACTCTGTGTTGTGTCTTGACGATGCAACTGGCCAAACGGCATGGCGTTCAGAGCGCTTCGACAAACGCATCACCGATTTCATCCTCGACGACAACAAAACCGTATTTGTGGGTGATGGTGATGAATTCTACAGCTACGACATCGCATCAGGCAAACAACTCTTCGACGTGAAGCACAACGATGCCCGAGTAGGAAAAGCAGCCGACGTAATCGACTTCAATGACAAGGTAGTCGTACTTTCCGAAAAAGGATTGGCGGCCTACAACAAAAAAGACGGAACGCGGGCTTATGCCTCCGAGAAAATCAAAGGCGTGGACTATTTCTACCACATCGGCGACAACTACTTTTTGCGCGACCAACGCAACAGCAAGAACATCATTTACGGCATCGATATGACCAACGGCGAAACCAAAGGTTCTGTGCAGTCTAAAGGAAAAGGCGGAAGCCCGAAATACGGCGACGGTATCGATATCACCGAAGATGGCGAATACATTTTTGCTTTCAAAGGCAGAAAAGTAGAGAAGATAAAAGTAAACAATTAAATAGGTTGAACGTTTAATTTGTTTCGGGCTGTGGAAGCAATTCTGCAGCCTTTTTTTAATCTAGATGGCGTGACCACAAGGGTCGGGCTTTCGCACTCGCTTTTTTGCTCCGCTGCGCTGCCCAAAAAGAGCTCAAACAGTTGCTCAATCCCTCACGCAAATCTCTCTCAACGAGGAAGTTTTATCTTGCCATTGAACATTTAAAATACCTGAAGTCCAATGGACTTCCTCCTCTTAATATCAAATGCACTCGCTTTTTTACGCTGAACGCCAGCGCAAAAAGAGCTCAGACAATGCTGCAATCCCTCACGCGAGCCTTATCCTAGGTTGAACCCGCGCTAAAAGAACAACAATATGAAAAAATATATCCTTTGCCTTTGGTTGTTTTCATTAGCAGCTAATGCGCAACAAATACAATGGGCCAACAAGCTCATCAAATATTCTTCGGATCTCGGCGGCAAGCAATACGGCATCAAACGAATTCTCGGCCAACCCGATGCATTTCCCCAAGCCGGAATTTCGCCCAACGCCTGGACACCGAAAAACGCCTTAGACGGACGCGAAATCGTTGAGGTCAGTTTTGAAAAACCACAAAGCGTCAAACAAGTCGCGGTGTTCGAAAATGTCAATGCCGGCTGCGTGATGCGAATTTCCCTAGCCGATGAATCCGGAAAATATCAAACAGTTTGGTCGCGCCAACGGGATTGGAAAACCCCAACGTTCAAAGCCTCGATTCCAGCCGACAGAAATTATTATTACCGCCGCAAACGCCGCAAAATTCAGGAAGCGCCGGAACTTTTCAACCCCGGAATTGAAAACGCGATTTTAGACCAAAGCTACCCGAATATTGTTTCGGTTAAAGTCGAATTTGATTTTTCGTTGTTGCCCGGCCAAAAGCAAGTAGACGCGATTGGCATTTCAGACAGCGATGTGCCGCTCAAAGCGCAAGTCAATACTGTGGCGGCATTCGAATCGATATCCCAACCTGAAGAACTTTCTTTAATCGACACTGATATTTCTGCCGCAGTAGTAGATTCAGACGGCAAACGCCTTTATTTTACCAGTAACGACGAACAAAAAGATCAAGTGTATTGTGCGTTGCGAAATCCATCGGGAAGCTGGTTTGCCCCTAAATTGCAATCGGTATTGAGCCAAAACGAAAATTACAATTTTGTAGAATTTGCCACGGCAACCCAAATGCTTAAAGGCGGAAATCGATATACTACAGGCACTGGCGAAACCGGTTTTCAGCTCTACAAAATAAGCGGAGATGATTTCCAACCAGCCGAACCGATTCGCATCACGGCTTATTCGAATTATGGAGAAACTGCCGATGCTACGCTAACGGCTGATTTGAAAACTATTGTCTTGGCTGTAGAATCTGATTTTACCCAAGGCGGCACTGATTTTTACTTCGCCAACCAAAAAGACGACGGTAGTTACGGCTTATTGCAAAATATGGGCAAAGCTATCAATTCGGCCGATGACGAAGTGAATCCACAATTACTTTCAGACACAAAAACTTTGTTATTTGCTTCCTGCGGATTCAGCAGTTTGGGCAACTATGATTTGTTTGTGAGTTACCGTTTAGACGATACTTGGAAAAATTGGTCAGCGCCCATCAACCTGGGCAGCAAAATCAATAGCGATTCATTTGAAAGCAGCCCGTTTTACGATGAGCGACAAGAGCTATTGTATTTCACCCGGTCGGTAGCTGGAAAACTTCGGTTGCATTCGGTAAAGGTAGCGGCGCAAGATTTAATGAAGCATTAAATACGAAACAATGCGTATTTTTTTGCGAGTGAAAACTTACGAAGTTTAGCAAAGATTTCACAGCTTAAAACAAGTTGACAATGGTATTCTTCTTTTTGATATTAGCAGGTGTTTTTGCTTCGGTGATTGGCTATTTGCAATGGCAGTTTCATCGGCAGCAGCAAACATTTGCCCATCAAATGCAAAATTTGCGACAAACCTTGGCGGCGCTCAATGCCCAATCGGCAGTGCAAGGCCGGCAGTTGCAAATCAACGAAGAATTCGAAAAAGTAATCAAGGCGCGAAAACCCCAATTGGGCGAAATGATTTTCGAGCTCAACTTCGAACTTTTCCAACGGCTTTCCGATCATCAGTTATTGCGATGATAAAATCCGATAGAAACCTTACTTGCTAAATTGTTTTTACTATTTTTAGAAAGTAAATCAATGTCATGAAAAACCCGCTACTATTGGCTTTATTGTTACTCTTTCTAAGTTGTACCCAAACCAAAAAGAAAGCTTCTGAAGGGTTCTCACCCAAGCAAAAACAAATCGTTCGTTGGTATAAAAACATCGGTACAGTTTCTATCGAACAGCCAGATTCCTTAGGTTATTATGCTGACCAAATGGAACGCTTGGCTATCAGTGAACCCAAGTTGTTCAAGGCCATGGCCACTTTTGTGCGCGGTACTTATTATTTGAATTCTTCGAGTTATAATTTATCGGAGAAATATTACCAGCAATGTGCCCAAATGATTTCCGATGCTCGCTATGATACTATTCAAGCCAAAGCCTACATAGGTTTGGGCAACGGTTACAAGAATACCGGCGAATATCCGAAAGCGTTCGATTATCTGTACCGGTCACTTAAAATTTACGAAAAGCACGGCATTAAATACGGAATAGCTAGTGCTTATGGTTGTATGGCACAAATATATTTACAGAAAAACGATTTGACTTCAGCCGAAGAACACCTGAAGAAATCCATCGATATTTTGGGGCCGGACAAATACAATCGGTTTTATCTGATTTCATTGCACACGCTGGCCAACGTTTACGGTATGGAAGGCAATTACAAAAGTGCATTAGCGCTTGATAAACATGGAATTGAAATAGCCGATAAAATTCATTCACAGCGCAATAAATCTACTTTTTTAGACAACAAGGCCAATTGTTTCATGTATTCGAACCAACTCGATAGTGCGGCGTATTACTTTAACGAATGTCTCAAAATTGATTTGGCCGTGGGCGAGAAAAAGCAAATTGCCGATACCTATTCCAATTTGGGTAAACTCGCGATGCTGAAAAAAGAGTATCCCAAAGCAGAGAGCTACCTCAAACAGAGTATGGATATTTGTCGCGAAATTCGTCAGAAACCCAACTTAATTAGCGCTTATACGCATCTAGTCGATTTATACCATGAACAAAAGAAGTTTGAAAAGGCACTCGCGGCGCAACTCGAAAAGGAAAAAATTACCAACGAATTGATTTCAGAGAAAAAAGAAGCTGCCTTGGCAGAATTTAAAGTTTTGTATGAAACCCAAAAAAAAGAACAACAACTCGCCGAGAACCAAGTGCTATTGCTGAAGAAAGAAGCCGAAGCCAAACAAAAGAATTATTTGCTGGTGGCCGCCGTTTTTCTAACTGTTTTTATCGCTTTGGTTTCATTTCTAATATACCGTCAACAGAAAACTACCAACAGGCAGCAGCAGCAGGAATTTCAATTGCGGTCAGCCATTGCGCAGATCGAGGCGCAAAACCAGTTGCAGCAGCAGCGGCTTTCCATATCGCGTGATTTGCACGACAATATTGGGGCGCAACTCACTTTTATTATTTCCTCGGTCGATAATTTGAAATACGCTTTTAACATCGAAAACCCAAAGCTAGAATCTAAACTGAGCAAAATCAGTAATTTTACCAAAGCTACCATCGGCGAATTGCGCGACACGATTTGGGCGATGAATTACACCGAAATCAGTATCGAAGAATTGCAATCGCGCATCTTGAATTTCATCGAAAAGGCCAAAGATGCCCAAGATGCAGTAGATTTTAAATTCGAAATTCAAGAAGGTTTGCACCAAATCAAGCTCAGCGCTGTAGTCGGGATGAACTGCTATCGCACCATTCAGGAATCGATTCACAATGCGATTAAATATGCCCGGGCTTCCGAAGTTTTGGTGGTCGTAGAAAAAACCGAAGGCCAATTGCGATTTATCGTCCGAGACAACGGCCAAGGTTTCGATTTGCAGAAAGTTGAAGCGGGCAATGGTTTGCACAACATTCAGAAACGGATTGATGATATTGGCGGAACCCTTCAGGTAAATTCTAAAATCGGACAAGGCACTTCGGTCATCATAGATATTCCACTCACATGAAACAGTTTTTTAAAATAGCCATTTTCTTGTTGCTGTTGCCGATGTGGGCAGTTTCACAGAACGCGCAAGACATTATAGACGGGCTAAAAACAGAACTCAAAGCGAAGCCCAACGCGCAGAAAACCGCCGTGATTTATTCCGATTTGACTTGGTATTATGCCAACGTTTCGCTGGATTCGGCGTTGTATTATGGAAGCAAAGCAATTCAGGAATCGAAAAAATTAGGCGATTCGACTTTGCTGGCACAAGTATATAGCGATTTGGGCGCCGTGTATTTGCGCAACAACGATTTGAACCATTCTAAGGAAAGTTACTTAAAATCCTACGCGATTAGAAAACTCAGGAATGATCAAAAGGGTTTGGCCAAAATCAACAACAATTTGGGTAGTGTTTATTTAGATCAACAACAATTTCCGCAAGCCATGAAAGCCTTTTTAGAAGCTTTGCGGTATTTTGAAAGCGTGGGCGATGCTGCCAATGTCGCAGTGAACAAAGGCAATTTGGGGTTATTGTTTGTTAAGCTTAAAAATTACAAGAACGCAATCAAATACCTGAAACCGTCGATAGAATTTGCCGAAAAAAACAAACTTACTGACCGTTTGTGTGAATTTTATCTCAACATCGGAAATGCCTACAAAGAAATGCGCGACACGGTTCAAGCTGTGGCTTATTACGACAAAAGCATCCGAAATTGTGAACTTGTTTCTAACAAAAAGGCACAGGCGATTGCCTTGCAAAACAAAGGTTTGATGCAACCCAAAAATAATATTAATCAGTCGCAGGCTTTGTTCGATAAATCTAGGCAAATCAATACGCAAGTGAGTTCGACTTATGACTTGGCCAATCTCAACATCAGTATCGCTCGCAATTTGATGAAAGCCAAGAAATACGCTGAGGCCAAAAAACTGCTGCTTTCCGGGCTGAAAGTTTTCGATGAGAACAATGCCCGAAACGATTTGATGATTTCCTACAAGTTGCTTGTGCCGATTTATGCTTATCTGAAAATGCCCGATAGTGTGGCTTATTACAACGAAAAATACGCTGAAACCAACGACAAAATACTGCAACTCAGCACGCAGAAAATCACAGCAGAACTTGAAGCCAAATACCAAACGGCCAAGAAAGAAAAGTTATTGTTAGAGAAAGAATCTCAGGCGCGCCAGCAAAAAAATGTCATTTTGATTCTTTCGCTATTAGCGGTGTTTATCGCCTTGATTGGATATCTGATTTACCGCCAGCAAAAACTCCGCAACCGCCAGCAACAGCAGGAATTTCAGCTCAAATCGGCCATTGCCCAGATTGAAACCCAAAACCAGCTTCAGCAGCAGCGGCTTACCATTTCGCGGGATTTGCACGATAACATCGGGGCGCAACTTACTTTCATTATTTCCTCGGTCGATAACATCAAATACGCCTTCAATATCGGCAACGAAAAGCTCGACGCAAAACTGCAGCACATCAGCAATTTCACCAAATCGACTATTGTAGAATTGCGCGACACCATTTGGGCGATGAATGCCAACGAACTGACTTTTGAGGATTTGCGCGCGCGGATGCTCAATTTCCTCGAAAATGCCAAGCTGGCCCAAGAACAAATCGATTTCCGTTTTGAGATTGACCCTGATTTGAACACCGTCGAACTCGGTTCTGTTACCGGAATGAACCTGTACCGAACCATGCAGGAAGCCATCAATAATGCGCTCAAATACGCCCATGCCACACAAATTAGTATCGTTACTAAAAAAATAGACGCTTCGGTTTCGATTCAAATTCGAGACAACGGTATCGGTTTCGACAAAGAAACTGCCATCCTGGGCAACGGGCTTCAAAACATGCAACAACGCATCGAGAGCATTGGCGGCGTTTTTACACTGCAAGCCGCGCCGGGCCAAGGCACTTCAATCACCATTTTGTTCACCGTTTAATATTGAGTTGCTATGATAAAAATTGCGATTGCCGACGACAATTCGTTCCTGATTAAAACCATTCAGGAAAAGCTTTCATTTTTTGACGATTTTACGATTAAATTTACCGCAGTCAATGGTGCTGAAATGGTTGAAAAACTCGAAAAAAACCACGCCATTGATTTGATTCTGATGGATATTGAAATGCCGGTAATGAACGGAATCGACGCCACTTATGCCATCAAACAGAAATTTCCGCAGATTAAAATCATCATGCTGACGGTTTTCGATAACGACGAAAATATCTTCAAATCCATCAAAGCCGGAGCTGACGGTTATTTGCTCAAGGAAGTGAACCCGAATGATTTGCAGCAAGGCATTATCGATACGCTCAACGGAGGCGCAACCATGACTCCTTCTATTGCGTTGAAAACCCTGAAATTGTTCCGCAATCCGATTGATTTTGAGTCGGCTGCACCACAAGAAGATATTCAACTCACCGCGCGCGAAATCGAAGTTTTGGAGCAACTCAGCAAAGGGTTGAAATACCATCTAATTGCCGAGAATTTGTTTCTTTCGGTAGGCACCATTCGCAAGCATATCGAGAATATTTACGCCAAACTTCAGGTGCACAATAAGCTCGAAGCCATTCAGAAAGCCAAGAACAACAATTTGATTTAAGGTTCTTTTTGTTATTTTTATCAAAAAATCATCATGCTCAAGAGAATCGCTATTGCCGTTGCGGCCGGAATTATTTTGTTTCTGTTGTTCCGATATTGTCAGTTCCGCAAAGACGATGACCTGGCCACGATCGAATACAACTCGAACTTGATACAGCAGCAAATTCTCAACGTTGGGAAACTCGTGGTTACTGAGGGCCATTTTGCCGAAGTGCTCACTTATAAAGACCAAGACCAATATTTCGGTGGCGTACTTTCCTTTGAAAAAAAGGCACTAATAATCGTAAATGCTGAGGTTACTGTGGGTTATGATTTGCACCAAATGCAATACGATATCGATGAGAAAAACAAAATCATCACAATCAAGAGCATTCCGAAAGAAGAAATCAAAATCAGCCCTGACATTCGTTTCTACGATGTCAACCAAAGCAAATTCAACGCTTTTACGGGCGACGACTACAACAAAATCAACCAATCGGTTCGAAAAAATTTAGCGAAGAAGCTTGAAAAATCGTCGTTAAAGTCAAATGCTAAAAACCGGTTGGTTTCGGAACTTTCCAAAATGCTCATCCTGACCCATTCGTTAGGTTGGACCTTGCGTTATGACGGAAAAGTCATTGACTCAGAAACCGATCTTTCAGAGGAAATCAAAGGGTAGCACTTTCGTTGTCGTTTTTTAAAATACGAAAATCTGCGTATTTCTTAGCGTAGGTGGCGCTTCTACATTTGCGCTATAACTTTTAAAAAACAACAAAATGAAAACGGGAAAATTATTTTCAAACCTCGCTTATGGGTTTTTCTTTTTATTTGCTTTTGCGTTGAGCAGCCGGGCAAATAATGTCCAAATTACCGGGACTTCGGTTAGCGGTTCTAATATTACTTTTAACATCAGTTGGGAAAACAGTTGGTATGCCAGTGCCGCTCCGGCCAATTGGGACGCGGTTTGGGTTTTTGTGAAATACCAAGATTGCAACACCAAATTGTGGAACCACGTTAACTTAAATACTTCCGGTCACAGCGCCGGTTCGCCTTTGCAAGTAGATACCGTGACCGACAACAAAGGCGTTTTTATCCATCGCAGTGCTGTCGGTGGCGGAAATATCGCTTCCACAGCGGTAACGTTGAGCATGAATTTACCAGCCGGAACCTATAATTTCAAGGTTTATGGTGTCGAGATGGTCAACATTCCGCAAGGTGATTTCCAGATTGGCGATGCAGCTGGTTCCTACACTTACAACAGCATTACCATCAACAATACGGCACAAACCAGCGGATTGACTGCAGGTGCCATCAGCGCTTCTTATTCTTCGGCTGTTCCGGCTACTTTCCCGATGGGATATAATTCGTTCTATTGCATGAAGTATGAAGTTTCTGTAGAGCAATATGCTGATTTTTTGAATTCGCTTACTTTCGACCAGCAGAAGAACCGCGTGGTGACCGATCCTATCAGTGCCACTGGAAGTTACGCCATGTATAGCGGCACAGCATTGCAATACCGTTGCGGATTGTCAATCGTTACTCCGGGAAGCAACGGAGCAATTCCGGCGGTTTTTGGTTCCGATGCTACTCCGGGAACGCCCAACAGCGTGAATGATGGGCAAGACATCGCGATGAATATATTGAGCTGGTTCGACCTAGCTGCTTATTTGGATTGGGCTGCACTGCGTCCGATGACCGAATTGGAGTTTGAAAAAGTTTGTCGTGGCCCACAACCTAGAGTTTCTGGAGAATACGCTTGGGGAAGTACGCAAGCTACCGCCGTGTATAGCAATGCTCTGAACAATTCATTTCAATCGAATGAAGTGCCCAGTATTGCAGTAAACAACGGAATGTGTGCGTACAATCTTAATAGTGCCAGCAGCATTTACGGGCCAATGAGAGTAGGAGCGATGGCCAGCGGAACTTCTGGAAGATTGTCTTCGGGAGCAGCTTATTATGGCGTCATGGATATGTCAGGAAACGTATGGGAAACTGTAATCGGAACTTATCATGCCGCTGGTATGACTTACACAGGAACTTTGGGCGATGGTACTTTGGATGCCATCGGTTTTGCGAACCAAGCCACTTGGCCGACAACTAATTCTGCTAGCAATGGAGTAGGCTACAGAGGAGGAGCGTATTACAACATTTCACCTTATATATGCACTTCAGATCGTTATAGCATTATCAATTCATCTGTAAATAGAAGCTACGGCATCGGAGGCAGAGGCGTGAGATAGCATTTGTTAGATTTTCATTACCCTGCGTGCAATGCGCTAAAGTTTACTATTAATTAAAATCTAATCAGATGAAATCAACCAAATATATCTATCAACTCTTGATGGTATTGCTGCTGGCTCATTTTCCGCTGTATGCTCAGTATACTGGCGGATCTGCCGGAACTTCGCTCGGAGAACTCACCAATTCTATTTGTGGCAATCCGGCACACTTTTATGCCTATTTTGGCGGAAGCGGCGATGGCAGCAGTATTCATACCCTGACAGGAACCAGTTGCGGCACACCGCCCGGAGGTTTCGCTTATCTGGGTGGCAACGGGCACGGAGGTGCTTCTCAAACTATTTCGACTACTTCCTGCGGCTTGCCTCCAGGAGCATTTGCTTATACCGGAGGTAATGGTGACGGGCAAGGCGTTCATACTTTATTGAGTCAGGTTTGTCCGATTCCACCTCAATTTTATGCTTATTTCGGAGCTGAAGGCAGCGGTGCGGCTGTGGACAAAAATCGCAATTGTGCCATTGTTTTACCGGTAGCCGATTTTTCTGCGAGTCCGACTACTGCTTGTGTGAATACCGACGTTACTTTTACCAATTTATCGACTGATGCAGTGGCTTGGGAATGGACTTTCACCGGCGGCACTGTTGTCGCTCCGTCAACCATTTACAGCCAGAATCCTGTGGTGCGCTATGCCACAGCCGGTACTTACGCCGTCACACTCAAAGCGCTGAACGAGGACGGAAATGACATCGAAACCAAAACTGCGTATATCACCATCGGAGCAACTGCCACAATTACTGCAACGACTCCAGGTTCACGATGTGGAGCAGGTTCAGTAACCATTGGCGCGACCAGTGGCGGAATCGTGCGTTGGTATGCGGCAGCTACCGGAGGCACTTTGCTCGGAACCGGAGCTACTTTCACCACGCCAAGTATCAGCATCAATACGACTTATTACGCTGAAGCTTACAATGGTTGCGTGGCTTCTTCAAGAACTGCCGTTTTAGCGACAATCAATACAGTTCCGACGATTACCGGAACACCGGCCAGTCGTTGTGGTGCGGGTGTTTTGACCTTAAGTGCAAACCCAAGTGCCGGCACAGTGAGTTGGTATGATGCAGCTAACGGAGGGAACTTAATTAGCACCGGAAGTACTTTCACCACGCCAAATATCAGTGTGTCTACGACCTATTATGCGGAAACCACTACAGCACAAAACTGTATTTCGACCAGAATTCCGGTGGTGGCGACTATCAATACTGTTCCAACTATTATTGCAACAACTCCTGCGAGCCGTTGTGGTTCAGGTGTAGCAACCTTAGGCGCTTCGACCAGCGCGGGAACCATCAGTTGGTTTGCTGTCGCGACCGGTGGTATTGCTCTAGCTACGGGAACCAATTTTTCTCCAAATGTCATCGGAACAACTACTTATTATATTGAAACTTCGGCCAATGGTTGTACTTCGGCGAGAACACCAGTGACCTTAACGGTAAATAGTATTCCAACGATTGTTACTACTTCGCCGGGAAGCCGCTGTGACTCGGGTGTTGTCACTCTAGGCGCGACGGCATCGGCCGGAACTTTGAGCTGGTATAACGCGCCAACCGGAGGCATATTGATCGGAACGGGAACCAGTTTCACTACACCGTCTATTTCCACTTCGACCAATTATTATGTGGAAACCAATGACGGCACTTGTACCTCACCGAGAACCTCAGTTTTGGCGACAATCAATATCACGCCAAGCATTACCTCGACCACGCCTTCGCAAGTTTGTGGTTCAGGCATAGTGACTTTGTCGGCTTTCGCAAATGCAGGTTCATTGAACTGGTACAGTGCAGCTAGTGGAGGAAGTGTCCTGGGAACGGGTAACACCTTTACTACTCCGTCAATTACCGAAACTACTACTTTCTATGTAGAAGCGGTCAACACAAGTTGTACTTCAGCCAGAATTCCTATAATCGCTACGGTCAATACTGCTCCGACAATTACTTCGACCACGCCTGCTAGTCGTTGTGGTGCAGGTTCGGCTACACTGCAAGCCGCTAGTTCCGGCAGTTTGGCTTGGTATGCTTCTGCAACAGGTGGAAGTGCTTTAGGAATCGGTACAAATTTTACCCCGAGCGTTGTGGTCACGACCACTTATTATGTAGATGCTACGGCCAACGGTTGTACTTCGGTCAGAATTCCGGTAACCATTACCATAAATGAAGTGCCGACGATTACTACCACCTCACCGGGTAGCCGTTGTGATGCCGGAGAAGTGACTTTAGCTGCTACCGCATCGGCTGGAACTTTGAGTTGGTATAATGTGCCGACTGCAGGTACATTGCTCGGAACCGGGAACAGTTTCACCACGCCGTCCCTTTCAGGCTCGACCAATTATTATGTAGAAACCAATGACGGTACTTGTACTTCGTCCAGAACGGCAGTTTTAGCGACCATCAATGTTACACCAAGCATCACTTCAACTTCTCCATCGCAAGTTTGTGGTTCGGGCACCGTAACTTTGTCGGCCTTTGCCAATGCAGGTCAGTTGAATTGGTATAATGCTGCTAGTGGCGGAAGCGTTTTAGGAACAGGTAATACTTTCATCACACCGTCGATTACCGAAACTACTACTTTCTATGTGGAAGCGGTCAATAACAGTTGTACTTCTGTTCGTGTGCCGGTTTTGGCTACAGTAAATATGATTCCAACAATTACTTCCACTACCGACACGACAATATGCGCTAATGAAACTGGAACTTTATCGGCTACGGCCAGCGCAGGAACCATTTACTGGTATAGTTTGTCCAGCGGCGGAATAGCGTTCGCTACCGGAAACAGTATTCCCGTGAGTGGCGCATCGGCTACATTCTATGTCGAGGCAGTCAGCAATGGTTGTACTTCGGCAAGAGTTCCGGTGAGTTACACCAGTCTTGCTTTGCCTATGATTACTTCGGTTAACGGAGCTACCCGATGTGATGCAGGAAGTCTAACCCTAAGTGCGGTATCCAATGAAGGAACCATCAGTTGGTTCGATGTGCCTTCTGGCGGAACGGCTCTGGGAACTGGAAGTACTTTCGCTACACCGGATATTGCAGCAACCACAACTTATTACGTCGAAGCAACTAACGGAACCTGTACTTCTACAAGAACGGCTGTTACGGCGAGTATTATTCCAACATCTGCTCCTACAGGTTTTGCGAACCAAACTTTCTGCGAAGGCGAATCGGTAGGCTTACTGCATGTGGAAGGTGTGGAAATCCAGTGGTACGATGCACCGACATCCGGGAATTTATTAGCAGACAACACACTATTAGTTGCCGGAACAACATATTACGCTTCGCAAACGCAAACCGGTTGTGAAAGCCCGACCCGACTCGCGATTACCGTTAGCCTTGGCAATTGTCTCGGTACGGAAGGCTTTGAAATGAATGCCTTGCAATTGTATCCGAACCCAACTTTTGATGTGGTGAATATCCTATCGAACCAACCGATTTCAAAAGTGGCGCTGTACAATATGCTCGGACAGCACATTCAGTCTACGACCGTCAATGCCACGGAAGCGAAATTAGATTTGTCGGCTTATGCTGCGGGTGCTTATTTCGTGAAAGTAACTGTTGACCACCAAATCAAAACTTATAAAGTCATCAAGAAATAGGGTTTTTATAGTTAGTTTTTTGGAAAGAAGCCACGTTGAAAGACGTGGTTTTTTTATGCGAATAAATTCTATATTTGAAACCCATGAAGCCACTCGACCGCAAAACCGAAATCATCACTGTCGCTGCCCGCCTGTTCAAAGAAAAAGGTTACAGTGCCGTGACCATGCGCGATATTGCCCAAGCGATGAATATCAAAGCGGCGAGCCTCTACAACCACATCAAATCCAAGCAAGAAATTTTGGTTTTGATCATCATCGAGATTGCCGAAGAATTCACCAGTACTATTTTGCAAATTGTCAGTTCCGAGGAAAACACCATCGAAAAACTCAAGAAAGTCATTCAACTTCACATCGACATTACCGTGAGAAATCCCGACGCGCTGGCTTGCTTGAACAACGACTGGATGCATCTCGAAGCAGATAAACTCGCTTATTTTGTCCAGATGCGCGAAGAATATGAAGAACATTTCCGCACAATCATCAAAGCAGGAATTGCCAGCAAAGAATTAAAAAATCTTAATGTTGAGGTGATAATTTTCTCGACACTTTCCACGCTCAGAACGCTGTATTTATGGTACGGAAAGAAAAAAAGCCCGAGCGAAACGGTACTGAAATCAGCCATGACCGAAGCTTTACTCAACGGAATTATCTAAACTTTCAGTAAGATTTTTAGGAGCCGGGAACCTGCTGTACGCTGCAATCTTTTACTTCGAACCCCGAAGCAAAAGGATTTTCGCTGCCATCAGGGCTAGGGCTAAAGTGCTTAAATCACAATTAGTTATAAAATTTCAAACGTTGTCGTAACTTTTGAGAAATATTCTTTAAATTTGCAATGTAAACTAACAATTGTTAGTTTTTAAATTTCAAGTTGCATGGCTAAATTTCACCCTCTTAAAATTGCCGATATTTACAAAACCACCAAAGATTGTTCGGTGGTGACTTTTGAGGTTCCTGCTGAACTTCAAAATGATTTTCAATTCAAACAAGGACAACATTTAACCTTGCGTTCAACCATTAATGGCGAAGATGTTCGTCGTTCGTACTCGCTGTGCACCAGTCCGGCCGAAAACAAATGGCAAGTCGCGATCAAAAAAATCAACGAAGGTTTGTTCTCGGGCTTTGTCAACGATACGCTCAAAAAAGGCGATACACTCGATGTAATGCCGCCACACGGCGCTTTCCACACGGAAGTCAATCCAATGGTAGCCAAGAACTACATCGCTTTTGCTGCCGGTAGCGGAATCACGCCCATTCTCTCTATTATTAAAACGCATTTGGCTGCGGAACCGAAGAGTACTTTTAAGCTTTTTTACCTGAACCGTACAGTCAAATCCATTATCTTTAAAGAAGAAATCGAACAACTCAAAAACCGCTACTTTGGCCGTTTTGAGATTTTTTATTTCTTGACTAAAGAACACCGCAGCATCGAACTCTACAACGGACGTTTTACCGCTGAAAAGATTCAAGTGCTCACCGATAAAATCATCGACATTCCCCATACCGACGATTGCTTCATCTGCGGACCCGAAGACATGATTCATTTGTTGCGTGATGAACTAACTAAAGCCGGATTGCCCAAAGAGAAAATTCATTACGAGCTTTTCAATACGGGCTTATCGGATGAAGACAAACAGCGCATCAGTAAAATCGTAGAGAAAAAAGTCGAAGGTACCGAAGTGACTATCATTGACGGCGGAAAAGAATTCCACTTTGTCATGGGCGAAGATTTTGACAACATTCTCGACGGAGCACTCGCTGCCGGTGCCGATTTGCCTTTTGCTTGTAAAGGCGGTGTTTGCAGTACTTGTCGTTGCAAAGTAGTCGACGGAAGCGTGGAGATGAAACTCAACTATTCGCTCGAAGAAGAAGAAATTGCTAAAAATTACATATTGAGCTGCCAAGCCGTGCCGACTTCTAAAAAAGTGGTCGTTGATTTTGGCGTCTAATTTAACTATTCAAACTAAAAACTGAAGATTATGTCTGAAAAAGAAATCAAAAGTTTAGAAGAAATATTCGAGAAGCGCATTGCCAACGACGAGAAAATCGAGCCCAAAGATTGGATGCCCGAGAAGTACCGCCAAACGCACATCCGCCAGATTTCGCAACACGCGCATTCTGAAATCGTCGGCATGTTGCCCGAAGCCAACTGGATTACACGCGCGCCATCGTTGCGTCGTAAAGTCGCTTTGTTGGCCAAAATTCAAGACGAAGGCGGACACGGTTTGTACTTGTACAGCGCGGCCGAAACCTTGGGAATTTCCCGCGATGAAATGTACGAGCAATTGCACAGCGGAGCCGCTAAATATTCCAGCATTTTCAATTATCCAGCCATTACTTGGGCCGATATGGGCGCAGTGGGTTGGTTGGTTGATGGAGCAGCTATCATCAATCAAGTGGCTTTGATGGGTACTTCCTATGGACCTTATTCGCGTGCGATGATTCGCATTTGTAAAGAAGAAAGTTTTCACCAACGTCAAGGTTATGAAATTTTGCTCACACTCTGTAACGGAACGCCCGAGCAAAAAGCCATGGCGCAAGACGCGCTCAACCGCTGGTGGTGGCCGTCACTGATGATGTTCGGTCCGAAAGACGCCGAATCACCTAACACTGAGCAATCGGTCAAATGGAAGCTCAAACGAAAAACCAACGACGAGTTGCGCCAGCAGTTCATCGACCAAACCGTTCCGCAAGCCAATATTTTGGGATTGACCATTCCGGATCCGGCCTTAAAATGGAACGAAGCTCGCAAACATTATGATTTCGGCGAAATTGACTGGAACGAGTTCTGGCAAGTCGTCAAAGGCCACGGACCTTGCAACAAGCAACGTCTGGATGCTCGCCGCACCGCTTGGGAAAAAGGAACTTGGGTGCGCGATGCTGCGATGGCTTATGCCGAAAAACAAGAAATGAAATTAGAAAAAGCAGTATAAATCGCTTTAGGCTTTAAGCTACAGGCAATATGCTTATGGCTTACGGCTTATAGCTTATAGCAAAACAACATGAAAAACTGGCCACTTTGGGAAGTATTTATCAGAAGTAAAAACGGATTAGAGCACCGTCATTGCGGTTCGCTTCACGCATCAGACGCTACGATGGCGCTCGAGAATGCCCGCGATGTTTACACGCGCCGCATGGAAGGCGTGAGTATTTGGGTGGTGGAATCTAAATATATCACCGCTTCGAATCCGGAGCTCAACGGCGAAATGTTCGAGCCGGCCAAAGACAAAGCCTATCGCCATCCGACGTTTTATGAATTGCCGGACGAATTAAAACACATGTAAGATGAACGAGTCACTCATTCAATATATTTTCGGAATTGCCGACAACGCCCTCATTTTAGGTCAGCGTTTGGGCGAATTGTGCGGTCACGGCCCGACTTTAGAAACCGACATTGCCGGAACCAACATCGCGCTCGATCTGCTCGGACAAACCCGAAGTTATTACCAGTATGTTGCGCAATTGCAAGGCGGAGTAGCCACCGAAGATACTGTTGCTTTCCTTCGTTTGGAACGCGATTACAAAAACGTTTTGCTCGTGGAGCAACCCAATACGGACTTTGCCTATGTGATGGCGCGCCAGTTTTTGTTTGACCAATTCCACTTGTTGTTGCTGGAGAAATTGCAGTTCAGCCAAGACGAAACCCTGGCTGCGATTGCCAAGAAGAGTATCAAAGAAGTCAGTTACCATGTACGTTTTTCGTCGGATTGGGTCAGACGTTTAGGCGATGGAACCGATGAAAGCCATGAGCGCATCCAAGAAGCTATTTGCCATCTTTGGCAATTCACCGAAGAACTTTTTGAGATGACACAAGCTGATTCTGAAATGGTGGTACAAGGAATTGGTGTGGACGTTTCGCAACTTAAAAAGGCTTATCATCAAAATGTGAGCGAAGTACTTTCGGAAGCGACTTTGAAAACACCAGTCTTAGAATTCTTCCAAAAAGGAGGAAAGACCGGTCGGCACAGCGAGCACATGGGTTATATTTTAACCGATTTACAATATATGCAACGCACTTTCCCTAACATGACTTGGTAAGATGACCGCCACCGATATCCAAATAGAACCCGAATTCCTGGAGGTACTGCAAACAGTACACGATCCGGAAATTCCGGTTTTATCGCTTTTGGATATGGGCGTAGTGAGATCCGCCAGACGAAACGGGAATATCGCAGAGATAAAAATCTCGCCCACTTACAGCGGTTGCCCCGCGATGGACGTGATGGCCGACGATATCAGATTGGCATTCAAAGAAAAAGGAATCGAAGCTAAAGTGCAGCTAGTGCTTTCGCCAGCCTGGACCACCGACTGGATTACCTCGCGCGGCAGGGAAGCCCTTGAAAAATATGGCATTGCAGCGCCTTTACAACCCGAAGCAGACAAAGAAGCTTTGCTCGGCAATAAAAAATTAGTCCAATGTCCACAATGTGGTTCGCTGAACACTCAACTCGTGAGCCAGTTCGGTTCTACAGCTTGTAAAGCCTTGTTCCAGTGCCGCGATTGTCAAGAGCCGTTTGACTACTTTAAATGTTTAAAATAAAATTAGCTGCTTCGGCAGTACGTAATAAAAATAGGTATGAGCACGAATTCAATTTTATGCAAGATTGAACACCAGGTCGCGTATATTACACTCAACCGGCCTGAAGTCTTCAACAGTTTCAACCGTGAAATGGCTTTGTCACTGCAGGCCACGCTTGACCAGTGCGCTACTGACGAGGATGTGCGCGCTATTGTCATCACCGGAGCCGGAAAGGCTTTCTGTGCCGGCCAGGATTTAAAGGAAGTAACGACGCCCGAACTCATGCCGGGTTTCCGCAAAATCCTTGAAGAACATTACAACCCGATCATCGAAAGGATCAGAACCATCGAAAAACCAATCGTAGCGGCCGTAAATGGTGTAGCTGCCGGAGCCGGAGCGAACATAGCCTTGGCTTGCGATATTGTCGTGGCTACCGAATCGGCTTCGTTTATCCAGGCGTTCAGTAAAATCGGATTGGTGCCAGATAGCGCCGGGACTTTCTTTTTACCGCGACTCATCGGTTTTCAGAAAGCCTCAGCCTTAATGATGCTTGGCGATAAAGTCGGTGCGAAAGAAGCCTTCGAAATCGGGATGATTTACAAGTTTTATCCAGTAGCTTTCTTTGAGGAAGAAGTCGAAAAATTGGCCGTCACCTTATCTCAAATGCCTACACACGCTCTGGCTTTGACCAAAAAGTTATTGAACAAATCGATGATCAACAACTTGCAGGAGCAATTGGCCATGGAATCAGACCTTCAGATTGATGCGAGTTCATCCTACGATTATCAAGAAGGCGTGAATGCGTTTATGGAAAAAAGAACTCCCGAATTTAAGGGGAATTAATTGATTTTAAGATTGCAAGACTATAAGACTGTAAGATTTAGAATTGAGTTTCCAAATCGGAATGTCCTAAAATCCTAAAATCCTAAAATCCTAAAATCTAAAAATGAAAGTAGCTGTTATCGGTTCGGGAACTATGGGAAGTGGCATTGCGCAAGTGGCCGCGACTGCCGGTTGTGCCGTTAAATTATTTGACTTGAATCAGGAAGCTTTGACCAAAAGCCAAAATGCATTAGAAGTCACGTTGTCTAAATTAGTTGAGAAAGAAAAAATCTCCGCCCAAGACAAAGCCGGTATCCAAAACCGAATGCTTTACGTTTCCTCGCTTGCGGATTTATCTGATGCCGATTTGGTCATCGAAGCCATCGTTGAGAACCTTGAAGTCAAACGCAAATTGTTTTCAGAGCTCGAAAACATCGTTTCTGAACAAACGATTTTAGCTTCGAATACTTCGTCTTTATCGATTGCTTCTATTGCGGCTTCATGCCAAAAATCTGAGCGCGTGGTAGGGATTCACTTTTTCAATCCGGCGCCGCTGATGCAACTCGTTGAGGTTATTCCGGCGGTTCAAACCAGTGAAGCTACTTTACAAAAAGCCATCGAAACTATTACTAGTTGGAAAAAAGTTGTAGCCGTAGCCAAAGATACTCCGGGTTTTATCGTGAACCGTGTCGCGCGCCCATTTTACAGTGAGGCAATACGCATTTACGAAGAAGGTGTGGCCGATTTTGCCACCATCGATGCAGCGTTGAAAACCCATGGAAATTTTAGAATGGGTCCATTCGAACTCATGGATTTTATTGGCCACGATGTCAATTATATCGTTACCGAAACCGTATTTACTTCGTTCTATTACGATCCGAGATACAAGCCGTCGTTCAGTCAAAAGCGATTGCTCGAAGCCGGATTTCTCGGACGCAAATCAGGCCGCGGATTTTACGATTACAGCCAAGAAATGCCACAACCAACCACGAATGATGCTTTAGCGCAAAATATTTTCGAACGCGTTTTGGTGATGCTGATTAACGAAGCTGCCGATGCTTTATTTTTAAATATCGCTTCGGCTAAAGATATCGACAATGCGATGACCAAAGGCGTGAATTACCCCAAAGGATTATTAGCATGGGCAGATGAAAAAGGAATCAACTGGTGCGTGGAGAAACTCGATGCGCTATACAACGAATACCACGAAGACCGTTACCGTTGCAGTCCTATTCTACGAAGAATGAACCGCGAAAACCAAACATTCTACTAATGGAAGGCACCAAAATACCATACAAAATGCTCTCGCTCGACCCGTTCAGCCAATGGCTCGGGATTGAGATATTGGAATGTGAAATCGGCAACTGCAAAATCGGGATGAAAATCCGCTCGGAAATGCTCAACAGCATGGGAAAGGCTCATGGCGGCATCACTTATTCGCTAGCTGATACCGCTTTTGGTTTTTCGGCAAATACCAACGGAAGATACGCAGTTTCAATCGATACGTCGATTAACCACATCGAAGCGCTTGAAGACGGCGATTACATTACAGCCTCAGCCAAATTAGAAAGCCTGAAAAACAAAGTTGGGTTTTATGTCATAGAAGTTAAAAAACAAGACACTCTGGTAGCACTATTCAAGGGCGTCGCCTATCGCACCAGCAAAGAGTGGGAGTGAAATCAATTAATAATGAATAATTAATAATGAATAATTGGAATTCAACATTGTTAATTATTCATTATTAATTATTAATTAAAATACATGGAAGCATACATTATAGACGGAGCACGCACTCCAATCGGAAGTTATCAAGGCACTTTATCAGCCGTTCGCGCGGATGATCTCGGGGCGTTGGTCATCAAAGCTGTTACCGATAAAAACCCGAATATTCCTAAAGAAGCCTACGACGACGTGATTATGGGCTGCGCCAACCAAGCCGGTGATGACAACCGCAACGTAGCGAGAATGTCTTTGCTTTTGGCTGGTTTACCGCAAACCGTTCCGGGCGAAACCGTCAATCGTTTGTGCAGTTCAGGTTTGTCGGCGATTATCAATGCAAGCCGAGCCATCAAAGCCGGTGACGGGCATCTGTTCATCGCAGGCGGAGTCGAAAACATGACCCGCGGGCCACTAGTGGTTTCCAAACCTTCAGCTGCTTACGGAACCGACAGCAAAATGTACGATTCAAGTTTCGGCTGGCGTTTCATCAATACTAAAATGAAAGAAATGTACGGCGTGGACGCAATGGGCGAAACCGCCGAGAACTTAGTCGAAAAATATAATATCTCGCGTGAAGACCAAGATGCTTTCGCCATGAACAGCCAAATGAAAGCTGCTAAAGCACAACAATCTGGACGTTTGGAAAAAGAGATTGTTCCTGTTGAAATCCCGCAGCGCAAAGGCGACCCGATCGTGTTTTCCAAAGACGAATTCGTCAAACCTAACACGACACTCGAAGGCTTGTCAAAACTGCGCGCCGCGTTCAAAAAAGACGGAAGCGTCACTGCCGGAAATGCCTCAGGCCTCAACGATGGAGCCGCCGCCACGATTATTGCCTCGGAAGAAGCCGTTAAAAAATACCATCTGAAACCGCTCGCCAGAATTTTAAGTTCGGCAGTCGTAGGAGTGGAACCAAGAATTATGGGTATCGGCCCGGTCGAAGCCACCAAAAAAGCGCTCCAAAAAGCCGGATTGACGCTCGATCAAATCGATATCATAGAAATCAACGAAGCCTTTGCCGCACAGGTTTTGGCGTGCACCCGAGCTTTAGGTTTGAAAGACGACGACCCACGACTCAATCCCAACGGAGGTTCTATCGCGATCGGCCATCCGCTGGGTGTTACCGGAGCGAGGATTGCGTATTCGGCCGCGCTTGAATTGCAACTCACGGGTAAGCGGTACGCACTGGTGACAATGTGTATCGGTGTCGGGCAAGGCTATGCAGCTATTTTAGAGAACGCTGATTTTTAGGAGCCGGGAACCTGCTGTCCGCTATATCTTTTTCTGGTTTAGCAACCAAAAAAAGGATGCCGCTGCCATCAGGGCTAGGGCAAACAAATCAAAATACAATCGACCCAAGCTTTGCGCCTTAGCGTCTTTGCGAGGAAAAAAATAGAACGCTGCGCTGTAAGAACCAAGACCGCTGCGCTGCAAGACCAAAGAAATACTATATGAACAAAACACAGCATTACGTATTAGGCCAATGGACTTCACCCACCGGAGAAGGAAAACCCTCGTTCGATGCCATCACCGGCGAATTCATCGCAGCAACCTCGGTCGAAGGCTTGGATATCCCAGCAATTTTGCAATACGGCAGAACCAAAGGCGGCGAGAAATTGCGCAAAATGACTTTTCAGGAGCGCGGCAATATGATCAAAAGCTTGGCGCTGTATCTCACTAAACGCAAAGAACAATTTTACGAAATCAGCTACCGCACCGGAGCTACCCGCGTAGATTCCTGGATCGACATCGAAGGCGGTTTCGGGAACCTATTTGCCAATGCTTCTTTGCGCAAGTTATTTCCCAATCAGCCTTACCACGTAGAAGGCGACCCGATCGATCTCTCGAAAGGCGGCCGTTTTATGGCACATCATATTCTCGTCCCGAAAAAAGGTGTCGCCATCCACATTAACGCCTTCAACTTCCCGATTTGGGGCATGTTAGAGAAATGCGCCGTGAACTGGATGGCCGGAATGCCCGCAGTAGTTTTACCTGCGCCGGTTACAGCCTATTTAACAGAAGCTGTCGTGCGTGAAATCATTGCCTCGAACATTTTACCCGAAGGCGCGCTACAACTCATTTCCGGAACTGCCAAAAATATATTCGATACCGTTGAAAGCCAGGATGTAATTACTTTCACTGGTTCAGCAGCTACGGGAAGATTGCTCAAAGCGCACCCGCGAATCATTCAGGAAGCCGTTCCGTTCACCATGGAAGCCGATAGTTTGAACGCATCCATTCTAGGAGCTGACGCCGTTCCAGGAACACCAGAATTCGATTTGTTCATCAACCAAGCCCGTAGCGAAATCACGGTTAAAGCCGGACAGAAATGTACCGCCATCCGCCGCATGATTGTGCCCGAAAATTTAATAGACGACGTACAATCAGCACTTACTAAATCATTAGACAAAGTCACCATCGGCGATCCAAGGCTCAAAGAAGTCCGCATGGGCGCGCTGGTCAGCAAGGACCAAGTCGAGGTTCTCAAAGACAGGGTCAATGAATTAGCCCAACACAGCCAACTCGTTTACGGTGGCGATTGGGACAATCTGAATATACAAGGCGCGGATATGAAAGGCTCGTTCGTGGCTCCGGTTCTGTTGCGCCAAGATCGTCCGTTTGAAAATACAGCGGTTCACGAAATTGAAGCGTTCGGCCCGGTTTCGACAATCATGCCTTATAAAAATTTAGACCAAGCGATCGAGCTCGCGCAAATGGGTAAAGGATCTTTGGTTTCGTCCATCGTCACCAACGACGACCAGATAGCCAAAGAGTATGTTGTGAATGCGGCATCTCACCACGGACGAATTTTAGTACTCAACCGCGAAAATGCCAAACAGAGCACCGGTCACGGTTCGCCACTTCCGCTTTTGGTTCATGGTGGCCCGGGTCGCGCCGGTGGTGGAGAAGAAATGGGCGGAGTGCGTGGCATCAAACACTATATGCAACGTTGCGCGATTCAAGGTTCGCCGACCACACTGACAGAAATCACAGGTATTTACCAGCCGAATTCCAAATACAAAGACATCACCGATCATCCGTTCCAATACCATTGGGAAGACATCGAGCCGGGCATGTCGCTCAAAACGCACAACCGCACGGTTACCGACACCGATATCATCAACTTCGCCAACCTGACTTGGGACCATTTCTACGCGCACACCGATATCACTTCGCTCGACGGAAGCATTTTCAAGAAACGCACAGCTCACGGTTATTTTATTTTGGCCGCTGCTGCTGGTTTGTTTGTCTATCCTAACAAAGGCCCAGTCGCTGCGAATTACGGTCTGGAAGAATGCCGTTTCTTGCGTCCGATTTACCATAACGACACGGTTTATGTGCGCCTGACCTGCAAACAGAAAATCGATCGCGATGTGGCTTCAGCCGAACATCCAAGCGGTATTGTCAAGTGGTTCGTCGAAGTATTCGATACCGAAAACGAACTTGTCGCTGTAGCCACCATTTTAACGATGGTGCAAAAAAAGCAAACGGTTTTCACCGAAATGACCGAGCAGAAAATCACCGAATGCCTCAGCAAACTCACCGAGAACGCACAACCAAAATGGGGCATCCTCACGCCGCAGCACCTGCTCGAACATCTGGAGCAAGGCTACCGCATCATGTCGGGCGAAGTGCAGGATTTCGAGATTGCCACGCCTGAGAAAATCCTAGATAAAGTACACAACTCGTTATACAATTACGACCCGTTTCCGAAAGGCACGGCTTTCCCTACGATGAAAAAAGGCGAACTCGAAGACTTGATCCATCCCGATTTTGCCACGGCCACGGCCAAATTCTGGGAAGCGCGCGAGGCTTATTTGAACGCATTTAAGGAAAATCCGGAGGCTTTGATGAAAAACATGGTGTTCGGCCACCTGAACCGTTACGAAAGCTATTTGCTCGAGAGGAAGCACCTGAACCACCATTTCGAGCAATTCGGTCTTTTAGATCAGTAGCCGGGAACCTGCTATTCGTTGCAATCTTTTGCGTCGAACCCCGACACAAAAGGATTTCCACTACTATCAGGGCTAGAGCATCAGAATAAATTACAAACAGAAAATAAAGGTTGAACCTCACGGAATTATCCAATAACTATCAACCAACAACCAAATGGAAGCATACGTTAAACAAGACATCCAAAACAACATCGCTACAATCGAGTTTTTTCATCCCGATCAGAATTCGCTGCCGGGAACTATTTTAGTGCAACTCGCCCAAACCATCACCGAAGTTGGAAATAACGAAGAAGTAAAAGTCATCATCCTCCAAAGCGGCGGCGACCGAACATTTTGTGCCGGAGCCAGTTTCAAGGAACTCATCGCGATCAACGACGCAGCGACCGGAAAAGTATTTTTCTCAGGGTTTGCCAACGTCATCAACGCCATGAGGAAATGCCCGAAATTCATCATCGGAAGAATCCAAGGTAAAACCGTCGGCGGCGGCGTAGGCATAGCAGCTTCAACGGATTATTGCTTTGCCACCAAATTCGCCGCAATCAAACTTAGCGAGCTCAACGTCGGCATCGGGCCGTTTGTAGTTTCGCCGGCGATTGAAAGAAAAATGGGCGTTTCGGCTATGTCGCAAATTGCAATCGACGCCAACACTTTTTACGAAGCCGAGTGGGCCAGAAGTAAAGGTTTGTTTGCTCAGGTTTACGAATCGATTGAAGCCATGGATACAGCGGTAGAAGCGTTCGCAAAGCACTTATGCACCTATAATCCGGAAGCCATGTTAGAGATGAAAAAAATCTTCTGGCGCGGCACCGACGATTGGGACAATTTATTGGCAGAACGAGCAGCCATCAGCGGCCGTTTGGTATTGAGTGATTTTACGAAAAAGACGTTAGAGAAGTTTAAATAACCGTTGGCTGTTGTCAGTTCTCAGTTGAGAGCAAAAAACCAACAACCAACAACTATCAACCAACAACCATGATATACGAATTCAAGGGTTTCATTCCCGTCATCCACGAAAGCAGTTTCATCCACCCGCAAGCTGCTGTAACCGGCAATGTGATTATCGGCAAAGATGTTTATGTTGGTCCGGGAGCTGCCATTCGCGGTGATTGGGGCGGCATTATCATCGAAGACGGTTGCAACGTTCAGGAAAATTGCACGATCCACATGTTTCCGGGCAAGAACATCACGCTCAAAGCCGGCGCTCATATCGGTCACGGAGCAATAATCCACGGTGCGAACATCGGCCGCAATTGCCTGGTCGGGATGAATGCCGTAATTATGGATGATGCCGAAATCGGGGACGAATGTATCATCGGGGCCCTGGCGTTCATCAAAGCGGAAACAATCATTCCGGCCAGAAGAATGGTCGTCGGAAATCCCGGAGTCATTATCAAAACGGTGTCGGATGAAATGATCGCGTGGAAAACCAAAGGCACTGAATTGTACCAACAGTTACCTAAAGAATTATACGAAACACTAAAAGCAGTAGAGCCGCTCAGGGAAATCCCGAAAGACCGGCCCTCGCAAGAAGCGTTTTATAAGACATTAGAAGAATTTAAAAAGCAATAGGCTACAGGCAATAGGCTTTAAGCTGTGCGAGATTGTGAAATTGAAGTCGGGTTCAACCTGAAATTATAAATGCTGTAAGTGAACGCCTTCGAGGCTTATAGCTTACAGCTTATGGCTTACAGCTATGATAACAGAATTTAAAATGCCCAAGATGGGCGAAAGCATCACCGAAGCCACGATTATAAATTGGCTCAAAAACGTTGGCGATACTGTCGATGCAGAGGAAACAATTTTAGAAGTCGCGACCGATAAAGTCGATAGTGAAGTACCGTCGCCAGTTTCGGGCGTGATTACTGAAATCCGTTTTGGGAAGAATGACGTGGTGAAAGTGGGAGAAGTATTGGCGCTGATTAAATTCGACGGAGCCACAACAGTTGTCGATAAGTCAAAAAATCAACCAGCAACTGAAATTTCACAACCGACAACCAACGACCGACGACCGACGACCGACGACCGACGACCAAAAAGCAATCCGGACGCATTCCTTTCGCCGCTAATCATCAGCATCGCGCAAAAAGAAAACCTTTCGATTGAAGAAGTGCAAAGCATTCCCGGTTCGGGAACTGACGGCCGCATCCAGAAAAGTGACGTATTCAATTATCTGAAAAACCGCAAGTATTCTATACAAAGCCAACCGACGACTGCCGACCGACAACTGCCAACAGCCTACGAACAATTAGGTTATTCGGCTCCGAAAGTAGTGAAACGCGAAAACGACCGCACCATAGAAATGGACCGCATGCGCCAAATGATTGCCGGGCACATGGTGTATTCGAAACAGACTTCGCCGCACGTGACCTCGTATATCGAAGTGGATGTGACTAATTTGGTTGAATGGCGGAATAAAAACAAAGACGCCTTCCAAAATAAACACAACGAAAAACTGACTTTTACCCCAATTTTTGTCGATGCGGTGGCGAAAGGAATTCAGGATTTTCCGCTGATCAACGTTTCGGTCGACGGCAGGAATATCATTGCGCACCAAGACATCAATATCGGGATGGCGACCGCTTTACCGAGCGGCAACCTGATTGTCCCGGTGGTGAAAAATGCTAATGAAAAGAACTTGGCCGAACTGGCCAAAACCGTCAACCATTTGGCCGATAGTTCGAGAAACAATAAACTTAAACCCGAAGAAATTCAAGGCAGCACATTCACGATTTCAAACGTCGGGACTTTTGGAAGCCTGATGGGCACGCCAATTATCAACCAACCGGAAGTCGCTATTTTGGCTTTCGGTATAATCAAAAAACGCCCGGAAGTAATCACGACCGACAAAGGCGACGAGATTGCGATCCGCTCGATGATGTATTTGTCATTATCGTTCGACCACCGCGTCGTAGATGGCTTTCTCGGCGGCTCGTTCCTGCGAAAAGTGGGCGATTATTTAGAACAATTTGACTACAACACAACAATATAAATACAAGATTATGATGCAGATTAAAGAAACAATCAAACCTAGCGGCCGCGAGCAAAACATCGACCTCAATACAAGCGTCATGGGAACGGTCTTTACCGACCATATGTTCATTTGCGATTATGAAAACGGCCAGTGGAACAACCCGCGCATCGAGCCATTGGAACTCATTGCCACACATCCGGCAGCGATGGCTTTGCATTACGGACAAGCGATTTTCGAAGGTTTGAAAGCGACTTTAGGCAAAGACGATACGCCACTTTTATTTCGTCCGGACCAGAATGCCAAGCGTTTGAATTTTAGCGCCGACCGTATGGGAATGCCTGCGTTTCCGGAAGCGATGTTCCTCGAAGCGTTGAAGCGTTTTGTGGCGATTGAAAAAAACTGGATTCCAACGGCAGAAGGCACCGCGCTTTATTTGCGTCCGTTCATGTATGCCGACGAAGCGTTTATCGGAATGCGCGCCGCGACCAAGTATAAATTTATCATTTTTGCTTCACCGAGCGGGCCGTTTTTCAGCAAGCCGATTAAATTGTGGGCGGAAACTCAGTATATCCGCGCTGCTAACGGAGGAACGGGAGAAGCGAAAGCCGCCGGGAATTACGCCGCAGCGATACGACCTACCGAAATGGCCAAAGCCAAAGGTTACGACCAAGTATTGTGGCTCGACGCGCGTGATTTTGAGTATGTACAGGAAGTAGGGACGATGAACATTTTCTTCAAGATTGCCGGGAAATTCATTACGCCGAATCTGAACGGTTCTGTTTTGAATGGTGTGACGAGATTAAGTGTGATTGATTTATTGCGCGACAAGGGTTTTGAAGTGACCGAAAGGCCGATTTCGATGAAAGAGATTGTCGAGGCTTTTGAAAATGGTACTTTAGAAGAAGCTTTCGGAGCCGGAACTGCAGTGTCGATTGCACCGGTAGAAGAAATCGGATACAAGGACATGAAAATTAAGTTTCCAGCAGAAGCACCGGTGGGCAAAGACATCAAAGCCACGATGGACGCGATTAAAACGCAGAAAATCGAAGACAAATTCGGTTGGATTGTGGAAGTGGACTCGGCGGTGAAAGCGTAATTGAAAAACCGAAGTGCAGCCATGATAGCAGCGGCATCCTTTTGAGGAATGTAATGGAGCAAAAGATATAGCGGATAGCATGAATTGTCTGCCATGAAAAAAATATTTAAAGACAGATTTATGCGAAAAATAATCTGTGAAAATCAGTGGAATCTGTGTTAAACAAAAAATATGGAAGTAGCCGAAAAGACCTTGAACAAAACCATTTTAGAGAAAGCGTTTGCCACGATGGCCACGGCCAAAGCGATGACCGAGCTGTATGAGGAAAATTTTAAAGTGGTTTCCAAATATGTGCATGCGACCTCGCGCGGACATGAAGCGATCCAGATTGCGCTGGCGATGCAACTTTTGCCGCAGGATTATGCGTTTCCTTATTACCGCGACGATTCGATGTTGCTTGGTATTGGGATGCAGCCTTACGATTTGATGTTGCAACTAATGGCCAAACGCGACGATCCGTTTTCAGGCGGGCGCACTTACTATTGCCACCCGAGTTTGCGCGATGCCGATAAACCTAAAATCCCGCATCAATCTTCGGCGACTGGGATGCAAGCGATTCCGGCGACCGGTGCTGCGATGGGATTTTGGTACAAGGAAAATGTAGGCATTGAAGATAAAAATCAAGACAAGCCGATTGTTGTTTGCTCTTTGGGCGATGCGTCGGTCACCGAAGGCGAAGTAGCTGAGGCGTTCCAGATGGCGGCTTTGAAGCAACTCCCGATTTTATATTTGGTACAAGATAATGGCTGGGATATTTCGGCCAACGCTAAAGAAACCCGCGCGCAGAATGCTTTTGAATATGCGAAAGGTTTTCACGGCATCGAAGCGATTTCGATCGATGGTGCGAATTTCACCGAATGTTATCTGGCGATTCAAAAAGTGTTAGAGACGATGCGTGCCGAGCGTCGGCCGTTTCTGGTGCATGCGAAAGTGCCGCTTTTGAACCACCATACTTCGGGTGTCCGGATGGAATGGTACCGCGATGATCTTGATGAAGCTAAAAGCCGCGATCCTTATCCGGTGTTGCAGCAACAACTTTTAGATGCCGGATTTACTTCGGAAGAAATAGAAAAACTGAAAAAGGCTGCGATCGACAAAGTCAAAGCCGATTATGATAAAGCCTTACTGGCCGAAGATCCGAAACCCGAAGATTTGTTCACGCACGATTTCGCCCCGACTCCGATTACTGAAGAAACCGGCGAAAGAAACCCCGAGCGCGAAGACAAAGTCGTGATGGTCGATTGTGCTTTGTTCGCGGTCGAGGAACTCATGAGAAAACACAAAGAATGTTTGCTTTACGGGCAAGATGTCGGCGGAAGGCTAGGTGGTGTGTTCCGTGAAGCCGCTACTTTGGCGCAGAAATTCGGAGACGAAAGAGTTTTCAATACGCCGATTCAGGAAGCGTTTATCGTAGGCTCGACCGTCGGAATGTCTGCTGTTGGTTTGAAACCGATTGTTGAGGTACAGTTCGCCGATTACATCTGGCCGGGCTTGAACCAGTTGTTCACCGAAGTCGCGCGTTCGTCATACTTGACCAACGGAAAATGGCCGGTGAGCATGATCCTGCGCGTACCGATTGGTGCTTATGGCAGTGGCGGGCCTTACCATTCCTCTTCGGTGGAAAGCGTGCTGACCAACATCCGCGGAATTAAAATCGCTTATCCGAGCAATGGTGCTGATCTCAAAGGTTTGATGAAAGCCGCTTATTACGATCCGAACCCGGTGGTGATTTTAGAACACAAAGGCTTGTATTGGAGCAAAGTCAAAGGCACCGAAGCCGCGCGCGTGAACGAACCGTCTGAAGATTACGTGTTGCCTTTCGGGCAAGCCAACATCGTTCAGGAAATCTGGCCGCAAGATGAAGCCGAAACCCTTTCTGTGATTACTTACGGCATGGGCGTGCATTGGTCGCTCAACGCTTCGGCCGATATCAAAGAAAACGTAGAAATCGTCGATTTAAGGACACTTTATCCGCTCGATGAGGGAACGATTATGAAATCGGTAAAAAAGGCTAAAAAGTGCTTAATCGTAACCGAAGAACCGGTCAATAACACTTTCGCCAGAAGCCTCGCCGGATTGGTGCAGGAAAAGTGCTTTAAATACCTCGATGCGCCGGTGATGGTCATCGGTTCGGAAAGTTTACCAGCGATTCCGCTCAACAGCACGCTGGAGCAAACTATGGTGCCGAGCGCCGAAAAAGTCCGCGCCAAAATAGACGAATTGCTCCACTACTAAATCCATGAACACCGCCGCGGAACATTACAAAAAACTAGAGCGCATGTACCTTTCAGCGCCGATCAATCACGAGCACTATCCGGGCATTCATATTTCGGTTACACACGAAAAGGCCGAAATCGCTGTTCAGGTCGAGGAGAAATTTTTCCATGCGGCAGGTGCGATTCACGGTTCGGTGTATTTCAAATTGCTCGACGATGCCGCTTTTTTTGCGGTGAATTCGATTGTCCGGGATGCCTTCGTATACACGGTTTCGTTCCATATCCAACTCTTGCGGCCGGTCAGTTCCGGAACAATCAAAGCGGTGGGCGAGGTCAAATTCAAATCTAAAGAACTGTTTATCGCCGATGCTACGCTGTGGGACGAAAAAGGCCGTGTGGTGGGCCGAGGTTCCGGCAACTTCATGAAAAGCAAAATGGAGCTCAACGAAAAGCTGGGTTATCAGTAAAAACGGTTTCGGTTTCAGAAGCTGATCCGGCTGTCCACTGCAAGTTTTTACAAAACCGTCTGGTGTTGCTAAGTTCCGGCAAGCGCTTCCGCTGGTTGCGTTCCCAAAACAAGCACCACTCAGTCGTTTTTATAAAAAGCTTTCCATTGCCATCCGGGCTAGGGTTTGAGTTGCTGGTTGTTGGTTGCTGGATTTTTTAAGGAAAGTTATACTTTTTTAGAAGGGTTCGAATTGATCTGAAGCAATAAACTTGTGTAAACCTATTGACGCAGAAAGCCTCTTTTTTGTCGTTTTTGTACCAACTCTGTCATGAAAGTCGGGTATCTTTGGAAAACTAAACAAAAAAATCAAATACTATGGCACTCATTAATCCACACATCAACTTTAACGGAAATGCTTTAGAAGCTTTTGAATTTTATCGCGCGGCCTTTGGAGGAGAATTTAGAAAAGTCGTTCGTTTAAAAGATTTGGCGAGCGACGAATTTCCTGTCGACCCGAATGACGCGCACAAAATCATGCATATCTCTTTGCCCATCGGCCCGAATATACTGATAGGTAATGATGTTCCTGAATTTCTTGGAAAAGTAAACGAGCGTGAAAACAGAAGCAAAATTTCAGTCAGTGCAGCTAGTAAAGAAGAAGCTGATCAACTATACAATATCCTTTCGGTAGGTGGCGAAATTGAAATGCCAATCGCAGACAGCCCTTGGGGTTCCTACTTCAGTATGTTCCGCGACAAATTCGGCATCGAATGGATCATCGAGTTCGATCCGAACAATGCAGTTGTTTAAGCTTAACTTTTCAACTTTACAGAAAACTAAGTACAGCCCAGCTCAAATTAAAGAGTAAGCCGTAACGTGATGCTACGGCTTACTATTTAATTTGAGCTACCTACTATTTCTTTCCAGGCGGATATTGCTCTAAAATTTTCACGACAAAATTCTTGATGTTCTCGTCTTTTTCATTGGTGTCTTTGGTCAGATAACCCGTTCCGACGCCTTGCCAGATGAGTTCTTTGTTTTTGGCGTCGATCAGGTCAATGGTCAAAATACCTTCCGTGGTCGTGTACAGTGAGGTGTTGTATCCCCAACCCGGGCCCCAGCCCCAACCCCAACCATAGCCGTAACCGGCGTAGAATTGATTGACGTTGTAGTTCTTTTCGGCCTTCGCGTTGATGTTGACCAGTAAATCGGGCGTATCGCTTTTGGTGAAACCTTTGCCCAACATCACTTCATCGATCGAGCGCAGGATCCTTTTTTTGTCTAGGTCAGAAATCTCGACTTTATCGATACCGGTTTTGTAGTAAGCGAAAGTTTTGTATTGCGTAAAGTCGGCTTTTTTGTCGTAGTCAGTATTCACATGAACCGAAGCGCAGGAAACCAGGAACAAAAATGCCAGCGGTAATAATTTTATTGTTTTCATTTGAAGGAATTTAAAACGTTAGATTTCAGGCCACTCAAAATTAATGAAAACCTTGAAGCGGTCGCAGACTTTCTAAATTGTTTAACAATCCGTCAAAACGAAAATTGAAATCTATTGTCCCAGCAATGTATCGTCTACCAGATTCGGCAAAGTCACTTTGAGCAAAGGCTCGGCTTCCATAGCGCGTTTAATAGCGAATAAAGCGCCGTCGTTTCTGGCCCAGCTTCTTCGTGAAATTCCATTATTGACATCCCAGAACAGCATTGATTTTAGACGTCTGGATGCATCGGCAGAACCGTCGAGTAACATTCCAAAACCGCCGTTAATCACTTCACCCCAACCAACACCGCCGCCGTTGTGGATCGAAACCCAAGTAGCCCCGCGGAAACTATCGCCAATCACGTTATGAATGGCCATATCGGCGGTAAATCTCGAACCATCGTAAATGTTGGAAGTTTCTCGGTAAGGAGAATCTGTTCCCGAAACGTCGTGATGGTCGCGGCCTAAAACCACCGGGCCAATTTCGCCTTTGGCAATGGCTTGGTTGAACGCTTCGGCAATTTTCATTCTTCCGTCGGCATCGGCATATAAAATCCGGGCTTGAGAGCCTACAACTAATTTGTTCTGTTGTGCGCCTTTGATCCATTGGATGTTGTCTTGCATTTGCTGCTGGATTTCCTCGGGTGCGGTTTTCGCCATTTCTTCTAAAACAGCACAGGCGATATCGTCGGTTTTTTGCAAATCTTCAGGTTTTCCCGAGGTACAAACCCAGCGGAACGGACCAAATCCGTAATCGAAACACATTGGCCCCATAATATCTTGCACATAACTCGGATATTTAAATTCGCGCCCCAAGGTCGGATGGTCCGACATGACATCGGCTCCGGCGCGGGAAGCTTCCAGCAAAAAGGCGTTTCCGTAGTCAAAAAAGTAAGTGCCTTTAGCGGTGTGTTTATTGATCGCGATGGCGTGGCGGCGCAGTGTTTTCTGTACTTCTTCACGGAATTTTTCGGGTTCAGTGGCCATGAGTTCGTTGGACTGTTCAAAACTGTAACCGATTGGGTAATAACCGCCCGCCCAAGGATTGTGCAAGGAAGTTTGGTCTGAACCTAAATCGATGTGGAGGTTTTCGGCATCGAAGCGTTCCCATACCTCGACGATGTTGCCCAAATAGGCAATCGATACGACTTCTTTGTTTTCTTGTGCTTTGCGAACGCGCGCTACGAGCAGGTTAATATCTTCCACAATTTCGTGAATCCAGCCTTGTTCGTGACGGATGCGCGTGATTTTCGGATTGACCTCGGCGCAAACGGTCACGCAACCGGCAATCGTTCCGGCTTTGGGTTGAGCACCGCTCATGCCGCCTAATCCGGAAGTGACAAATAGGCTACCCGACGGATTTTTTTTGATTTTGCGGAAACCGTTCAAAACCGTAATCGTTGTGCCGTGAACAATGCCTTGCGGGCCGATGTACATATAGCTCCCGGCGGTCATTTGTCCGTATTGTGATACGCCGAGCGCGTTGAATTTTTCCCAATCGTCGGGTTTGGAATAATTCGGTATCATCATTCCATTGGTGACCACAACTCTCGGTGCGTCTTTGTGCGACGGGAATAAGCCCATCGGATGACCCGAATACATCACCAAAGTTTGCTCGTCGGTCATTTCCGAAAGGTATTTCATCGTGAGCAGGTATTGCGCCCAATTCTGGAACACCGCGCCGTTCCCGCCATAAGTAATGAGTTCGTGCGGATGTTGCGCCACGGCATGATCGAGGTTGTTCTGGATCATGAGCATGATGGCTTTGGCCTGCTCTGATTTTCCGGGATATTCTGAAATCGGGCGTGCGTAGATTTTATAATCGGGATGGAAACGGTACATGTAAATGCGACCGTAGGTTTCGAGTTCTTGTTTGAATTCTGGAAGCAAAGTCGCGTGGTGTTGCGGCTCGAAATACCGTAAGGCGTTGCGAAGCGCGAGTTTTTTTTCTTCCTCGGTCAGGATTTCCTTGCGTTTGGGCGCGTGGTTGACCGCGGTGTCGTAGGGTTTGGGTTGTGGGAGAGTGCTTGGGATGCCTTGTTGTATTTGTTGTTGGAAAGTCATTTTTTTATGTTGAATGTTGTATGTGGTTAGTGGATTGACTGAATTTGAGTCGCTAATTTAAGAGATTTTTCTGGTTTTGGAAATAGCCGCGTTAGGGATTGCAGCGGCAGCCCGGAGCCTGCGAGGACTAGAGCGGAAAGCCCGGCCGATAGGCAACGCCCCACTAAAAACCTTTACTTTTATCGAAGCCATACGGGCAATGGCGACAGCCACTTTTGCAGCAATAGCCACGCTTGAGGTGGTATTTTTCGGTGAAACACTTGTAGCCTTCGGGCGTGAAGTAGAAATCTTCGCCCGGGATGGGTTTATTTTCGTTATTTTGTTCTGGCATGATGCAAAGCTATGAATATGTTGCTTATCGTTACAAAATTTTTGGTGCCGAAAGGCTATCGCGGGATGACGGTTTTTCCGTTCGTTTTGGTACGTGAAAAGAAAGTGGATGATTTTGTCGTGTTGCTGAACCACGAACGGATTCATTTGAGACAACAGTTGGAGTTGCTGGTGCTGCCTTTTTTTGTATGGTATGCATTGGAATTTTTGGTGCAATTAATCCGCTACCGAGATAGGAGTAGCGCTTATCGGAACATTATTTTTGAGCGCGAGGCCTATGCCAAAGAAAAAGACCTTGACTATTTAAAATCAAGGCCTTTATGGAATTTTTTAAAGTATTTTAGTTAAGGTTTTGTAGGGCTGGTGGCAAATATTCTTTTGGCCTCTTTGGTTTCGTAATCGTCAGGAACACGTTCGAATCGCGTATCGGCATTTTTGGAAATGCGGCCGTCGGGAAGCACTTCATCGGCGCGGTTGCCTACAATCCGGTACTGGAATTTGGCGTTGCTTTGGCCTTTTGCCAGTTCGACTACATCAAAAGAGTTTCCGGTTTTATTGGTGACATAGACGCCATTACATTCGTCTTCCAATTGAATAAAAACACGCAAGGGATGCTTCTCGTTCACAGTAATATTCTTAGCGATAATCGGATCGATTTCTATATGGACGCGGCCGTTTACAAGTTGGCCTTGCCCGTAATCTTCAAAGTAAATTTCAGGTGCTTCGGTGCAATGTAAGGTGACTTTTTCATCGTTGAGGCCTTTGGCGATGGTAGAAACCGTTCCAGTACCAAAGATCTTGTATTGGGTAGCGCCGTTCCAATAATTAACTCTGACGATATTTCCGAAGTTGTTGCTGTAAAGGCATTCTGAAACTCCGGCGGTAGTAGTCCTGGCATAAACTCCGGTGTTGTACCCTGTGAAAGCGCCTCCACTTCCGGTGGTGAGATATTGGGCAGCGACATTCTGGCCGGCGCCCACAGTGCCAGTTCCGGCTGCATTGCCGTTGTATCCAAAAATAGAGAAGCCGTTGGATTGTGATGTTTGACCGTATATTCCATCGCCGACGTCGGTTCCCGAAGCACCAAAATTAATTCCCGAGATGGCTTGGCCTGCCGGATTAAGTTGTTCGCCGCGTACCGCATCACTATTGCTTTGATTGGTTTGGCCAGCAATCCCGTACCCACCGGTTCCGGTTCCCAAAGCAGCAGTGTTGAAACCCCATAAGGCGGCATTGGTTCCTGAAGACGAAGTAGAATGGATTGTTCTTCCGGTGGAAGTTACATCGAGGGCGTAATTGGCCGTGTTTTTTCCGATGGCTACGTTTCCGGTATGGAACATATTGTCGGTAATCGCATCTGGAGCCAGAGTACTGCCTACTTCATACCAGTCGTGGTCTTGGATGGCTGAGGCATTTTGCCAGCTCACGGTTCCGGTTCCGTTAGTGACCATAATCTGGTTGTTGGTGCCACGGGAGGCGGGCAAAGTGTAGGTATTGCCGGTAGTGGTTCCGATGCCGACATTACCCAAGAAATAACCTGCGAAATTGGTGGCTCCGGGTTTGAGCGCTTCAGAGTAAATACCGTAATGGGTTCCGCCCGCAGTAGTATTAATGATGGAATAGAGCCCCATTTTCGTGCCTGTTCCGGCACCGCTTAAACTAGACACCACACCATAATGCGAATTACCGCCTGAATTTGAAATTTCGTTGTAAAGGCCTGTTTGTATACCCGTTCCAGATCCTGTTAACAAGTTGTAGCCCCCGAATTGGTTTCCTCCACCGGAGAGCTCGTTGCGAATACCATATTTCAAGCCGGCTCCGGACCCAGTCATTGAAGAAAAAATGCCATAATTGGTTCCTGAAGTACTACTGGTGACGATGTTGTTGAAACCAAATACATTTCCGGTTCCGGAAGTACTTATTGTGGAGGAAAAGCCACTGTTTCCCGCACTGCTGTTCCCCGACAAGATTGACCTGTATCCAGCCCCGATACCATTTCCATCATTGGTAATAGTTGAAAAATATCCTGTTTTGGTGCCTGTAGGCGATGAGGCAGATAAAGTTACGACGTGGCCACTGTGATTTCCGCCTCCGGTATTATTTACTGTAATGTTTGCGCCAATTTGGTCGCCGGTTCCTGTGCCTGACAAAATGGTATTGGATCCGTAATGAGCGCCGGAGCCGCTATTGGTCACGTTGTTTTCGGTTCCAATGATGATGCCTGAACCATTTCCAATAAAGTTATTGCTTGTGCCTGAGTGTAACCCAGCGGTATTCGCCGTGATACTGTTATAAGTTCCATATTGCAAAGTAGAAGCTGTGCCTCCTAAATAATTATAAGTGCCACAATGCGTTCCGCTACCAGAGTTAGGAATATTGTTGAATGTTCCGTAATGAAAGCCACTACCGGAACTTAAAATATTATTGCTAATTCCATAATAAGTATCGGTAGAAGTTCCATTGAGGGTATTATTGATGCCGTTTTTAGTGGTTCCTGAGGTGTTGCTGTTCACTAAGTTATTGATTCCCGTGGGCAATGCAGAAGTTTCAATATCTAAAGGATAATCTGCAGTATTTTTTCCGATAGCGACATTTCCGGTGTGAAACATATCGTCAGTAATGGCGTTTGGCGCCGTCAATGCGCCTTCTTCATACCAATCGTGGTCGCTGTTGGCTGTGGATGTGATGCCGATCCAATCGCTTGAAGTATTGTCCCAATAATAAAAACCGATTGGTTTCGCATTGCCGGAGAAAACCGTCGCTGTAGTGAGGTAAACCAACATGCTTTGCTGGTCTGCGCCTGGGTTCGTAGCCGGGAAGGCATCGATTTTAGGAATCAGGATTCCGTCGGTATTGGCTGGTGTAGCTTGGTTGCTGGAACGGATGTCGAGTTGGCTGAAGGGTGTGGTGGTGCCAATTCCTACCTGAGCCCATAGTGGGGTTCCAGCATTTAAAAGTAAGACAAGAGTCAACAAGAGGTAAATTTTTTTTCTCACAAGGCATTTAGCATTAAGTCATTGAAAAATAAAATTAAGTAACGGGAGGCTTTTTTTAAACTTTTCATCGACGAATAACCGTTAAACTCGACGAGCGTCGGAAAGCGGATATTTTCTGAAAAAGTTTCGTTTTTTTTCAAAATATCTTTTTTACTTTTATCCACTAAATTTATGGAAATGAGAAAGTTTACCCACTGCTGTGGTTTGTTTTTGTTTTTGTTGGCTTGTCAAAATAACTGGGCGCAACTCTATGTAAACAACAATTATGTTTATGTGGCTGATAAGTATTTGTATGTGAAACAAGACGTGAATCTTCAGAGTAGCGGCAATCTTTATTTGAGAAATGAATCGCAGTTACTTCAAGCTAAAAGTGGAAGTTCGAGCAACTCAGGCAGTGGTAAATTGTCGGTTTTTCAGGAAGGCAATGCCACGCCTTACACTTATAATTATTGGTGTTCGCCTGTAGGAAATACGTTGTTGGCTTCAGGAAATGAAAGTTTCGGGATTACGCAATTGCACCAGCCCATTTCAGCCATATCGAGTAACCCAGCAACCATGCTTCCAATGAATTCCTACAACGGAATCGCGAATCCTTTAAGTATCTCTCAAGGCTGGATTTTTAAGTTTTTATCCTCTTCGTTGTATTCGCAGTGGTTTGGAGTGTATGGTGCTAGTACCATCAATCCGGGAGAAGGTTTTACTATGAAAGGCACCGCAGGTACTGATGCTAGTTTTGCTGATGCTGGCGTGAACAACAACCCGGGAAACAAACAACGTTATGATTTTCGTGGTCGTCCGAACGATGGCGATATTACCATCAATTTGGCTACTGGTATGCGCACTTTAACCGGAAATCCTTATCCTTCGGCCATTGATTTAAAAGCTTTTCTTCTATCAGCTACCAATTCTACTGGTGTAGCTTATTTCTGGGAACAAGACCAAAGTGTTAATTCACATGTTTTGGCAGCATACAAAGGCGGTTACGGAACTTATTCACCTGTAGGCGGTCCGGTGGTTGGGCCATATGGTAATATGGGCGTCTATACTCCGGCTGTTTTTTATGCTTATGACGGTGCAGGCACGCAATTGGGCAGTGTGGGCAGTGGCAGTAATTATGAAAGACGTTTTTGCCCCATTGGTCAAGGTTTTATGCTCGAAGGTTCGGCAACCGGAACCGTAACAATGACTAATAATTTCAGAGTGTATCAGAAAGAAGGTGCAGCAAATTATTCTCAATTCAATAGAGTTGCGGCTCCAAGTAGATTGAATTCAGAAGCAAGTGAGTTTCTGCCTGAGATTCCTAATGTTGCCGGACTTGATTATTCTACAGTGAGCACGAAACCGATTCCGCAAATCCAACTCAATGCTTTGTTGAACAATCAGGCCATCAGACAAGTAGCATTGGCTTTTCATCCGGCTGCAACTGACGGAGCCGATTTTGCCATGGATGCCAAGTCGCCCGACACCAGCAGCGATTTAGATATGTATTTTCTAGTGGATAATGCTCCTTACGTCATCGATGTCATTGATTTTGAAATCAACAAACGCATTCCGATTGGTTTTAAAAATGCGGTTCCGGCTAATTTCCGTTTGAAAGTAGGTGGAATCATCAACTTCGAAGGTACACAAAACGTGTATGTTCACGATAAGAATACCGATATTTATCACGATATCGTCAACGGTGAATTCGAAGCCAATTTGCCAGCAGGTTCGAACGAATCGCAATATGAAATTACTTTTGTCAATGCTGCCCTGAGTATTCCGACTTTGGCCGCCGACAGTTTTCAAGTCTTGCAAAATAACACCACGCAAACCCTTACTGTTGCGAATCCGAATCGTTTAGAGATCAAATCGATCAGCTTGTATGATATCACCGGAAAATTGGTTTTTGCCGACGATAAGCCTATAGTGAAAGATCAATACCAACTTTCGACTTCGGCCTACAGCGATGCGATGTATATCGTAAAGATTATCACTAAAAACAATCAGGATTTTGGCAAGAAAATTCAAGTTTATAATGGTCGTTAAGCCTTGCTCGTAGCAATTCCCAACCAATTTATCGAAACTTTTTCAGAGGTTCGTCTCGCCGTTAAACGTGAAGATTTGATTCATCCGCTGATTTCCGGTAATAAATTTCGCAAACTCAAATACAATCTAATTCAGGCCGAAGTAGAAGGCCAGCAACAACTGCTCACTTTTGGCGGCGCTTTTTCTAACCATATCGCTGCCGTTGCTGCCGTTGGAAAACTTCGAGGCTTTAAAACCGTCGGAGTGATTCGAGGTGAAGAATTGGCGATGCAAATCGATCAAAACCCAACATTGCGTTTGGCGCGTGATTCAGGAATGCAACTTAAGTTCATCTCACGTGAAGCGTATCGAAACAAAACTTCACCAGAATTCATTACGCAACTCAAACAAGAATTTGGTGATTTTTATCTTGTTCCTGAAGGCGGTACGAACCATATGGCGGTAAAAGGTTGTCAGGAAATACTTCTGCCAGCCGATGCTGAGTTTGATTTTATTTGCTGCGCGGTCGGTACTGGCGGCACGATTTCAGGTCTGATCAATAGTGCGTTTCCCCATCAAAAGGTCATCGGGTTTCCTGCGCTTAAAGGTGATTTTTTAACAGAAGAAATTCGTAAGTTTGCCGCAGCCGACAACTGGGAATTGATTCTGGACTATCATTTTGGCGGATATGGTAAAGTCAGTACAGCGCTGATTCATTTCATTAATGATTTTTATTTGAAAACCCACATCCCGCTAGATCCGATTTATACTGGAAAGCTGGTTTTTGGCGTTTTGGATTTAGTTCGAAAGAAATATTTCCCCGAAGGTTCCAAGATTTTGATAATACACACCGGCGGATTGCAGGGTATCGAAGGAATGAACCTTAGGCTACAAAACAAACAATCACCTTTACTGATTACCAATGTATAAACGCATCTTGCTTTTGGTTTTTCTGCTGTTGCTTGCGGCGTGCAACTCCACGCAAACAGTGGTTAGAACTACCAAACCCACTTATCGCAAACCGGCCCCGAAAGTAGCCACCACTACAAAAAAACCTGCGCCTGCCAAACCACTTCCCAAAAAGACAACACCTTCTAAAACGACGGTCTCTAAAAACAGCCCGACACCTTCCAAATCGGCTAAACCTGTGGCGGCTAAAACCAATCCGGTAGTAGTGACGACAAAGAAAGAAGAGGAGCCAATCAAACAAAGCAATACCACCACAGAATTGCAAAAAATTGAAGAAAAGTACGAGGCGGCCAAAGAAGAAAACAAATCTACCGGCAACGCTGAAGTCTACTCTAAAAACGAGATCCTCGAAGCCACGACTCGCGTGAAAGTGACTACCGCAATGGTGTTCGATTATATTGCTACGTACCGTGAAATCGCCAAAAGTAATATGCGTCAATTCGGTATTCCGGCCAGTATCATTCTCGGGCAAGGCATTCTAGAATCAGGCGCAGGCACCGGGCCACTGAGTATACTTGCGAACAACCATTTCGGCATCAAATGCCACAAAGATTGGAACGGTCCAAGTATTCGCTATGACGATGATGAAGCGCAAGAGTGTTTTCGAAAGTACGACCAGTCGATGGAGTCGTTTCAAGACCATTCTCAGTTTTTGTTAGGGCGCAAATGGTATGAGCCGCTGTTTCAACTCGAAAAGGACGACTATAAACAGTGGGCCAGAGGTTTGAAAAACGCAGGTTATGCTACAGATCCTAAATACCCGGAGAAACTCATCGCCATTATTGAGCGTTACCAACTCTACCAATACGATGCAGAAGTTTTGGGTAAACCGTTCACGCCCGTGAATTTTAGCAACCAACAGTTGGCACCCAGCGCCGATTTGTATCAAGTGAGTCAAGGTGATACGCTCTACTCGATTTCCAAGAAATTCAACATTTCGGTCGACGAACTCAAGAGAATGAACAACATTCAAGACAACGCCATTTCCATCGGACAAAACATTAAAGTAAAATAAAATGCTATACCAAAGAAGCAGTCAGCTATTTGTCGAGGCTGAAAAAGTGATTCCTGGCGGTGTGAATTCACCTGTGCGCGCGTTTAAAGCCGTAGGAGGAACACCAATTTTTATTAAGAGTGCCAAAGGAGCCTATTTAACAGATGAAGACGGAAACCGTTACATCGATTACATTAATTCTTGGGGGCCGATGATTCTTGGTCATGCTTACGAACCGGTTGTTAAAGCCATCATCGACCGTACGCAACTCGGAACCTCATTCGGGACGCCTACAGCACTGGAAACAGAAATTGCTGCCTTAGCGATTTCGATGGTGCCGAATATCGATAAAATCCGATTTGTGAATTCAGGAACAGAAGCTTGTATGAGTGCGATTCGTTTGGCCCGCGGATTTACCAAAAAGGACAAAATCATCAAATTCGCAGGCTGTTATCACGGACATTCTGATTCGTTCTTGATTCAGGCCGGAAGTGGCGCTAGCACTTTTGGAACACCCAACAGCCCGGGAGTGACTTCTGGAACCGCAAAAGATACTTTATTAGCGTGCTATAACGACTTGAATAACGTTTCGGAGTTGATTGCTGCCAATCCAAACGAAATTGCCGCCATTATCGTAGAACCGGTGCCCGGAAATATGGGCTGTATTGTTCCAAAAGCGGGATTTTTGCATGGTTTGAGAAAGCTGTGTACCGAAAACAATATTTTATTGATTTTTGATGAAGTCATGACTGGTTTCAGATTGGCCAAAGGTGGCGTTCAGGAATTGTATAACATTCAAGCCGATATCGTCACTTTTGGAAAAGTCATAGGTGGTGGATTGCCGGTAGGTGCTTTTGCTGCCCGAGCTGAAATCATGAACCACTTGGCTCCGCTTGGGCCGGTATATCAAGCCGGAACATTATCGGGAAATCCGCTCGCGATGGCAGCCGGTTACGCAATGCTTAAAGCAATTAATGAAGATGCGGGTCTATTTCAAAGGCTGGAAGAAAAGACGGCTTACCTTGAAAATGGTATTCGTGAAGCATTAACTGAGGCCAACCTTGATCACACCATCAACAGAGTGGGTTCTATGATTTCTGTGCATTTTGATGCGGAGCAGGTGACTGATTTTCAAAGCGCCGCCAAAGGAGATAACGCTCGGTTCAAGCAGTTCTTTCACGGTTTGTTGCAAGAAGGTATTTACATCGCACCGTCGGCATATGAAACTTGGTTCATTACTGATGCATTGACCTATGAAGATTTAGATGCTACCATTGCAGCCGTAAGAAAAGTTGCTGCTAGTTTATAAAAACAAAAAGCCCGCTAAACATAGCGGGCTTTTTGTTATTGATTTGATTACTAATTTGTAAGCTTCTTCAACAAAGCAGGATCTTTCATCAAGGTTTCTTTTTGTTCTTTGGTCAAGGCGCTCAACAGTTTTCTTTCATATTGCTTCAGCGCATTTACTTTTTGTTCTGGTGTTAGCTTCGTGTCTGCTTTGGCATCGTGCTTCATGACCATTAAAGTGGTTAAGTCTTTTTTTAAGGTCTCAGACAAAGTTACTTTTGCGGCTAGGGCAGTGATGTCTTTCTGAGCGGCATCTTGACTTGATACTTTTTTATCTTGAGCGTTGGCACTCACTGTGAAGGCCAATACCATTGTTAGAACTGCAATGATTTTTTTCATAATAATTGTTGGATTTAAAATAGCAACCAAATCTAATTTTAATTTTCCAAACCTCAAAATTTACACCCGATTATTCCTGAGATTTTTTCTCGCGTCTTTTTTCCATGCGCTCTTGCAGGTGTTCGCGCTTTTCTTTTTTCATCGACTCCCATTTTTCAAATTGAGCTGGGCTGAGTACTTTTTTCAGTTGGGTTTTGAGTTCGGCTTGGTCGTCTAGTTTTTGGTTTTGTCTGGCGAATTTTTCATCGGCGGTCGGTTTGGTGCCTTTTTCTTTTTGGGCCATGCGCTCGGCTCTCATCTTTTCTCTTTTTTCACTTTGCTGGGCAATGATTTTTCCAACTTCTTTTTGTTGGGCATCGTTCAGGTCTAGTTCGTTGGTGAGCCTTTTAAGCATCAGTTGGTTTCTTTGCTCAGGCGACATTCTTTCGATATCGGCTCCTTTTCTGTCTTTTTTACTTTCTTGTGCGTAGGCCGAGATTCCTACAGCCAACAACGCGATTAACGCTAGTTTTTTCATAATGATGTTTTTTTAAAATGAAACGCTATGACAAGCAGCCCCGAAGATAGTTTAAACCCTAGGAAATTTTATTTGTTTTTAACAAAACAAAAACAGTTTTGATTTCGTAAATTCGCTGCGTGAAAAATTTAGTAGTTCTCATAGCTTTGGCATTATTTCTTAAGCCGGTTTTCCCGGTGATGGAATACGTCCTGAATTATGACTACATCACTAAAACCCTTTGCGTGAACAAAGCCAAACCACAAATGCATTGTAATGGTAAATGCCATTTAATGAAAGAACTAGCCAAGGCAGCCGAGGCAGAGAAACCACTTTCTTCCGACAAAAAAGACCACGCTAAATCAGCTATCGAAGAATTGTTTTTTCAAGACATTACACCACTTACACCTAGCTTTATTTACTCAGCAAATACAAAAGTTGCCAAAACTTCTTATCGCAACTTATACTGCTATCAATTTGACGGCGCTATTTTTCATCCGCCCACTTTTAATGCGTAATTGAAACCTTTTGTTGGCCACTTGATTGAGGCCAACCGGATATTTGTATCCAAAAAACCAATCCGCTTTTTAAAGGCAGGATATTCTATTCACGCATTAAATTTAAAACCAAATGAAAAAAATATTTTTGGCTGTTTTGGCCATATCTACTATTGCCCTTACTTCTTGTTCTAACGATAGCAAAGACGATACAACAGCTACCGGAAACGGAAGTTTGAAACTTGAATTCGACAACGTATACGGCGCGGCTGATTTAGCACTCAACACCGAATATACTAACTCTAACGGAGAGAAAGTAAAACCTAATAACGTGATTTACATCATCAGCAATGTCGTGCTTACAAAAGCAGATGGTTCCACTTACACGGTTCCAAAAAGCAGCAGCTACTTCTTTGTGAACGAAACAGATGAGGCTAGCACACTGATTACTTTGCCTAACATTCCGGCCGGAGATTACACTAAAGTCAAGTTCGGTATCGGCGTAGATCAAGCGCAATACGATGCCGGTGCAGACGGACAAGGCGACCTATGGACCACCGCTGCATTGCCTAGTTTAGGAATGACTTGGTCTTGGGCTTCAGGCTACAAGTTCGTGAAGTTCGAAGGAACAGTAACCTCTACAACGCATACCGACGCGCCTTATAAAGTACATACCGGAAAAACAGGAAGCATTTACAATTATGCCGAGGCTACTCTTGATTTTCCAAACAATGCTTTGGTTAGAACCAACATTACGCCACAGGTTCATATTATGGCCGATGTGAAAAAAATCATCGATGGCACTACCGTCATTAACTTTGAAGAAGGTCTAGATGTGATGGGCGGTACCAAAGTGCAGCAAATCATGGCCAATAATGTACCCACTATGTTCGAAGCACATCACGTGCATAACGACTAATTCGATCAGGAGCTGATTCCTGCTTTTCACTACAAGTCCTCGTCTCAAAAGTGGTCGGTGCAGGGCGCTGTTGGCTTCCGTTGGTCGCCACCACCACCTCTTGCCGTCACGTTTTTGAGACTCCGGGCTTTTCATTACAATCAGGGCTAATTTGGGCTAGAAGTCCCAAAGCATAAAATCCTAAAATGAAAAAAATACTTTTATTGACTGCCTTTCTGGCCATAGCCGGATGCAGTTCAGACGATGATACCGAGTATCAGAATCTACCCATTGACTATCAAGTGCCGTCTAACTTTCCGCCTTTGGTCTATGACTTGAGTCGCAATCCGCTCACCGAAAAAGGTTTTGAACTCGGAAAGAAAATATTCTACGATGGCCGGCTTTCTTCAGACGGAACTATTTCTTGCGGTTTTTGCCACATACAAAGCGATGCCTTTACCCATCACGGGCACACTTTTAGTCATGGCGTAAACGACGCTTCAGGAACCCGGAATGCACCGCCGGTACAAAACATGGCTTACCAATCTCAGTTCTTCTGGGATGGCGCTTCAGATCATATCGAAATGCTGTCTATGGCGCCCATTTCTTCCGAGATAGAAATGAATGGCAATATCATCGATATCATCAATATGATGAAGAATGATGCCAAGTACAAGCAACTTTACCAGCAAGCTTTTCCCAACGCGCCTATTGATGCCGAACACCTACTCAAGGCTTTGGGGCAATTCATGACGGTGCTTACTTCGTCTAATTCCCGTTTTGATAAATATCGCAGAGGCGAAACAGGTGGTGCTCTTACTGTAGCCGAATTAGCAGGTTATTCGCTTTTCAATGCCAAATGCGCGACGTGTCATGCCACAGATTTATTTACAGACAACACTTTCAGAAACAACGGGCTTACGATTAATCCGCAAATTAATGATGTGGGGCGGTACCGTGTGACGCAAATCCCACAAGACAAGTTCAAGTTCAAGGTGCCGAGCTTGCGCAATATTGAGAAAACGGCGCCTTATATGCACGACGGTAGATTTTTTACGCTCGAAGCAGTGCTAAATCACTACCAGTCTGGTGTCGGTAATACCGAGAATTTAGACCCAATATTGAACACCAATGGCACTTTAGGAATTGCTTTAACCACTGAGGAAAAAGCCAAAATCATTGCGTTTTTAAAAACACTCACTGATGAAGAATTCTTGACTAATCCGAAGTTTTCAGAGTTTTAAAAAGAAGCATTCATGAGAAAAATACTGTTTTTTTTGCTTTTATCAGTGGCGACCCAAGCAGCGGTGAAAGATACCATTGCGAAATACCATTTCAGCCGTTACGCAATTCTTGACGACGATGACGATTGCGATGCCTGCGGCTGTTCGGCCAGTGGCGGCAGCATGGGTTTTGCCTCGATGCTCAATACTAATTTTGTAGGGGTTCGTTACTTGAACCAGCAATACAAAAGTTCAGATGGTTTGTACAGCAACTCTGCTTGGTACACAGAAAACTTTAATACGCTGCAATTGTGGGCCAGAATTCCGGTGCTAAAGAACATTCAAGTTTCGGTGTTGGTTCCGTATCACTTTCATTCGCGCGATACTAAAACCGGGAACCAACGTTTAGAAGGTTTTGGTGATGTGACCGTGTTGGCCATGTACCGCGTTTATCAAACCCATCGCGACAGTACAATTGTCACGCATACTTTGCAATTGGGCGGCGGAATCAAAGCACCAACGGGAAAGTTCAACGAAACCAATTCAGGAAGTTTAAACCCAAGCTTTCAGGCCGGAACCGGAAGTTGGGATTATCTTTTGGCCAGCGAGTATATCTTGCGCAGAAAGCAATTCGGGCTCAACACCACGCTAAACTACATTATGAAATACGAAAATGAACGGGCTTATCGTTTTGGCAACCAATTCAATTATGCAGCGACTTTGTTTTACTTGCATGAGAAAAACAGCTTTTCTATGGCGCCGCAAATCGGTTTGGCTGGAGAAGTTTACGCCAGTAATTTCCAGCACGGCCAAGAGCTTGTGAATACGTCGGGCGATATTTTGTTTAGTAAAATTGGGGTAGAAATGGGTAAAGACAAATGGTCTTTTGGAGTGAATACGATGTTGCCCATCCGTCAAAATTTGGCGGGCGGAAATGTGCAGTCGCAATATCGTTTGGCGGTGAATCTGAATTACAGTTTATAAACACAGATGGCACAGATTACCAAACAATAAAAAAAAGGAACTCAAGTGGGTTCCTTTTTTTTGGTTAACACTAATTACACTAATTTACACGAATTGTGAAGTCTTAGTTCGTGATAATTCGTGTTAGCATTATTATCCTGCGAGTTCGACGGTTTTAAATTCGCCATCGACAACTACTTTGGTCATTCCGTGTTTGGATAAGCCTTTCATTGCCGCATCCCATTTTTTTCCGCTGAGTTCTGATTTGACTTTCAAGGCGGCCAAATCCATTTTGTTGTCGTTGCTTTTTAGCAACGCCACTATGAGTTTTTCTTCGTCGGTAAGCTCAATCTGGACTTGTTTTTTCTCTGGGCGCATTTGCGGGAAAAACAACACTTCTTGAATAGAACTATTGTTGGTCAAATACATCATCAAACGATCCATGCCGATTCCTAAACCGGAAGTTGGTGGCATTCCGTATTCCAAGGCCCTGAGGAAGTCTTCATCGATCAGGCCGTTGGCTTCGTCGTCGCCTTTTTCAGCAAGTTGAATTTGGTGTTCAAATCGCTCGCGTTGGTCAATTGGGTCATTTAGCTCGGAATAAGCATTCGCAATTTCTTTTCCGCAAACCATGAGTTCGAAACGCTCGGTGAGTTCCGGATTGTCGCGGTGTGATTTGCAAAGCGGTGACATTTCTTTCGGATAATCAGTGATGAAAGTCGGTTGGATGTAATTGCCTTCGCATTTCGCACCGAAAATTTCATCAATCAGTTTGCCTTTGCCCATCGTGGCGTCGACTTCGATGCCCATGCCTTTAGCAGCTTCATATAGTTCGGTTTCGGTTTTTCCCGAGATATCGAAACCAGTGAAATGTTTGATCGAATCGGTCATTGTTACGCGGGCATACGGCGCTTTGAAATCGACTTTGTGTTCTCCGAAAGTAACTTCAGTCGTTCCGTTAACAGCCAGCGCGCAATGTTCGAGCAACTGTTCGGTGAAGTTCATCATCCAGTGGTAATCTTTGTAGGCTACGTAGATTTCCATCGCGGTGAATTCGGGGTTGTGCGTGCGGTCCATGCCTTCGTTGCGGAAGTTTTTCGAGAATTCGTAAACGCCTTCGAAACCACCAACAATCAATCTTTTCAGGTAAAGTTCGTTAGCAATACGCATATATAATGGAATGTCGAGCGAATTGTGGTGCGTGACAAACGGACGCGCGGCTGCTCCGCCTGGAATCGGTTGCAAAACCGGAGTTTCTACTTCAAGGTAACCTTTGTTATTGAAAAAAGAGCGCATCGCATTGAACAACTTGGTTCGTTTGATGAACGTTTCTTTTACGTGATCATTTACCGTCAAATCAACATAACGGCGGCGGTATCTTTGTTCGGCATCGGCAAAAGCGTCGTGGGCTTTTCCGTCGGCATCGATTTTCACCACCGGCAATGGGCGCAAAGCTTTTGACAATACTGTGAGTTCTTCAATATGTACGGATACTTCGCCCACTTGGGTTTTGAAGACTTTTCCGCGTACGCCAATGAAATCACCAATGTCGAGTAGTTTTTTGAACACTACATTATACATGGTTTTTTCTTCGTCGTTAGAAATATCGTCGCGCGAAACGTACACCTGAATGCGGCCTTCCGAATCTTTGAGTTCTGCGAAAGAAGCTTTTCCCATGATGCGTTTTCCCATCAAACGGCCGGCAAGTGTTACTTCTTTACCGTCGTATTTTTCGAAGTTTTCAAGGATATCTTTGGAATGGGCAGTGGTGACAAATTCCTTGGCGGGATAAGGTTCGATACCCAAGTTGCGCAATTCGGTAAGTGCTTCTCTGCGGAGTATTTCTTGTTCGGATAAAGCCATGATTTTTTTGGTTTTGAAGCTGCAAATGTAGGCAATAGTTGTATAGTTGACAAGAACGTTTTTTCTAATAGCAGAACAAGAAGCAAGTCGGCGTTTGGATGAAGTGCCCTGATTAGCCCCGATAGCAGCGGCATCCTTTTGCTGCTTTCTTTAAGCAGGAAAAGATAGAGCGGATAGCGGGACATTTGCTCTTATGAAAACAATAGCGCTGCTCCTGAAAATTTAAAACCACATCAGCCCGATTAATTGCGTAAATTTGCGCATGATTTTTTAGCCATGAACAAAACGATTCAACTTCAGGATTTGGGCCTGCGCGATTATAAGCAAGTTTGGGATTTGCAGGAAGCGGCATTTAAGGAAACCGTTGATTTAAAAATACGCAACCGCCGGGAAGAAGCCCAATTGGAAACGCCCAACCATTTTTGGTTTGTGGAGCATCCGCATGTGTATACTTTGGGCAAAAGTGGCGATGAATCGAATATGTTGCTGAATGAAAATCAGCTCGCGGCCAAAGGTGCGACTTATTATAAAATCAACCGGGGCGGCGATATTACCTATCACGGGCCAGGACAGATTGTGGGTTATCCGATCTTGGATTTGGAGAATTTCTTTACTGATATTCATAAGTATTTGCGTTTTCTGGAAGAGGCCATCATTCTTACCTTAAAGGAATACGGTCTGGAATCGAGTCGGAGTGAAGGAGAAACCGGTGTTTGGTTAGATGTAGGAACTCCGTTTGCGCGGAAAATCTGTGCGATGGGCGTTCGGGCCTCGCGTTGGGTAACGATGCACGGCTTTGCTTTGAACGTGAATGTAGATTTGGGTTATTTTGACAATATTATTCCGTGCGGGATTCGCGGCAAGGCAGTAACTTCTTTAAATGTCGAACTTGGTCTGGCGAAAGTAGATGAAGCCGAAGTCAAACAGAAAATATTGAAGCACTTTCGAGTTTTGTTTGAATGTGAGTTTGTTTGAGAATACTATATATTAGGTAAGTATTGAGGTTTGTCTAAAATTCGAACGTTAATTGTTCGGGTAATAAGCGAAAACTCATTCGGTGGTATGGAGTCGGGCCGTATTCTTTGATGGCTTGACGGTGTTCGGGTGTCGGGTAACCTTTGTTTTGCTTCCAATTGTACATTGGGAATTCTTCGTGAATTCGATTCATATATTCGTCTCGGTAGGTTTTGGCCAACACCGAGGCTGCGGCAATGCTCATATATTTTGAATCGCCTTTGACAATGCAACTGTGTGGAATGTGCAAAGGTTTAAAACGGTTGCCGTCTACTATAATATATTGTGGCTCGGGTTTGAGCTTCAAGATACATTCCTGCATGGCTTTGATGGAGGCATTTAGGATATTGATTTGGTCGATAACTGCCGGTTCCAAATGCGTGACGGCAAAACAGAGGGCTTGTTGCTCGATAATGGGCCGTAATTGTTCGCGTTGTTTTTCGGTAAGTTGTTTGGAATCGTTGAGTGTTTCGTTCTGAAAGTCTTCGGGAAGTATCACGGCTGCTGCGGTTACCGGGCCTGCAAGGCAACCCCGTCCGGCTTCATCAGTTCCGGTTTCTAGAACAAAGACTGAGTGTTTCAGTAGCAGCATCTTCTTTTGTGGAAATTTAAAAAAAAGCAGACAAATTTAATCATTTAATTGCTTTTTAATTGGGTAATCTAGAATAACATAAACAATCTTCAATAGTTTTTAACAGCGTGCTAAAAAATATATTGGGAATTTATATTTGTTTATTTAAGAATTAATTAAGAAGTTTGCGGGATATCTAACTCAAACATAATTTATATGAGATCGAAGTTCAAATGGATTTTTGCGCTATTACTAGCGTTATCAATGCAGTTTGCTTTTGCACAGGAGAAAACTGTAACGGGAGTCGTTTCTGATGAAACTGGGCCGCTTCCGGGTGCCAACGTAATAGTTAAAGGCACTAAAAACGGTGTTCAGACCGACATAGACGGAAAGTATGCCATAAAAGCCAAAACCGGTGATGTATTGGTTTTCTCTTTTATCGGGATGAAGGATGTATCTGCTACGGTAGGGGCATCTAATACTGTTAATATGTCGATGAAAGCCGGAGGGATGGAGTTGAGTGAAGTGGTGGTAACCAGTCAGGGAATTAAGAAAGAAAAGAAAGCTCTGGGTTATGCGGTTTCTACTATTAAAGCTGAAGACTTTGCTTCCAAACCGTCAACCGACGTTGCTCGTGCGCTTACAGGGAAAGCTCCTGGGGTAAATATTCAACAAACTAGCGGTTTGTCGGGTTCGGGAACTAACATCATTATTCGTGGTTATTCTTCAATCACAGGTAGTAACCAGCCTTTGTTTGTGGTAGATGGTATTCCGTTTAACGCAGATACAAACTCTGATGGTAACTTTTTAGAAGGGGCAACAAATGCTTCGAGCCGCTTTCTTGATTTAGATCCTAACAGTATCGAGACTGTAAACATCTTGAAAGGATTGAGTGCAACAACTTTGTATGGTTCTGCGGGAAGAAACGGAGTAATTTTGATTACAACAAAATCAGGAAACACTAAAGACATCAACAAAAAGATGTCGGTTAATTTTACGCAGTCTTTATATATGACTGAAATCTCAGATTTACCAGAATATCAAAACAATTACGGGAATGGTTTTGATAATGCATTTACTCAGGCTTTTTCTAACTGGGGGCCTAGATTTGGAACGAGAGGGACTCAGGGTATTGATGAGAATGGAATGGTTAATCATCCTTTGGCTTATTATGGTGCTGAAGTATTTCCTCAGTTCTTTGATAATGTAGGACAGTCGAATCAAGCGCCTAAAAAAGTATTGTACGCGCCTCAAAACAACGTTGAGCCTTTTTTCAGAACAGGTGTGGTGAGTACTACTTCATTGAACATTGGAGGTCGTGCTGAAAATACAACTTATAATTTAGGCGTAGGTCATACTCGTGATGAAGGTTTTATTGAAAATAACACATACCAGCGTTTGAATCTTAACATGGGAGGTACTACAAAACTTTCTAATGGCTTGACTTTAAGTTCTACCATGCAGTACGTTAAGACTGATAAGTCTGCGCCGCCAACAGCGGCAGGTTTTGGGTCAAATGCGGCAGCGCCATCGGTTTTTGCAAATATTTTGTATACTCCTAGAAGCTTAGACTTGTTTGGTATTCCTTACGAAAATCCTCTAGATCGTTCTTCTGTGAACTACAGGACTGATATTCCAAACCCGCGGTGGACTTTGAAAAACTCAAGTGACGACGAATCAGTTAGACGTTTCTTTGGTAATTTTACCGCTTCCTATGAGTTGAATTCATGGTCTAATTTGTCTTACAGATTGTCTACGGATAACTACACACAAACTAAAGTTTACTATATCAACAGAGGTAACGGACAGCCCTTTGATGATGAAGGTTTCATGAGAACAACAGTGAATGAAAACTTGATTTATGACCATACCTTGAGTTATAACTTTGATACAAAGGTTGGGAAGTCTGAGAATTGGAATATAGAAGGAACTATTGGTTTTAACCCAAGGCTTGAGTCATACAGATACAATTATTTAGCTAGCACAGTTCAGTTTTTGTATGGTTTTCTTGAACATCAAAACTTTGAAAAACACGATGGTTATTCAGAAAGTCAAAGTTTTAACATTATTGGTCTATATGGAAGTACTACTATTGGTTTCAAAAAGTACTTATACTTGAACTTGCAAGGAAGAAATGATACTTATTCTTCTTTACCAACCAATACTAGATCTCTATTTTATCCTTCTGCTTCTCTTTCTTTTGTTCCAACAGACGCATTTGAAAGTTTGAAAGGAAACAAGTACATTAACTTTATGAAGTTTCGTTTAGGTTATGGGTCCTCAGCTGGTTTTCCTGACCCATACAAAACTAGAATTGGTCTTATAGCACGTACAAGTGCCTTCCTTCAGACAGACGGAACAGTAATCAATACACTTGCACCAAGAAACGAACTTGGAAATGAAAACTTAAAGCCAGAATTAGTGAAAGAAACCGAATTTGGTTTTGAAGGTAAGTTTTTCAACAACAGAATTGGAGTTGATTTGTCTATTTACAGTAAAATATCTACAGACTTGATTATCGATAGGCCATTGGATCCTGCTACAGGATACGATACCACAGCAGACAATATTGCAGAGGTAAGTAATAAAGGTATCGAGTTAGGACTTAATTTAGCAGTTTTCAAGTCTAAAGAAGATGACGGATTTTCATGGGATGTCACAACAGCATTCACCAAGAACAAAAATATTGTTGAATCGTTAGGGTTGGGTGATGTAAAGCAGCTTCCATTTGCTGGTTTTACCAATCTTGGTAACTTTGCAGTTCCAGGTGAAGCTTATGGTGTTATTTATGGAAGCTCAATCAAGAGAGATGGTAATGGAAACTATATTGTAGGTAATGATGGGAACTACTTAGTGGATAATGAACTTAAGAAAATAGGTGATCCAAATGCTGAATGGAGAGGAACCTTGATTAATGAAATTTCATATAAGAATATCACTCTTGGATTCCAATTAGAATATCAAAAAGGAGGTGATATATATTCTACTACTGCTGCAGCATTGTTGTCTAGAGGTTTGACAAAAGATACTGATTTCGATAGATCGGGTACGGTTGTTTTACCAGGCGTTACTACTACAGGAAATATCAATACTACTCAAATCGGATGGACTCAATATGGTTTCAATAACTCTGGGTTCTTTATCAATGAACAAGCTATATATGATGCTACTAATTTGAGATTAAGAGAGGTTTCATTGTCTTATTCATTACCTAAGAAAATGCTTGAAAGAACTCCTTTTGGAAAGATTTCTATCTCGTTTGTTGGACAAAACTTGTGGTACAAAGCATTTAATTTCCCTAAATATCTAAATTTTGACCCTGAAGTGATGAGTTTAGGAGTTGGGAATGGTCAGGGATTTGACTACTTAACGGGACCAACAGCTAAAAGGTATGGTTTCAACTTTAACTTAACTTTCTAAAAAATGAAAAAGAATAATATTTTAAAATGGTCACTATGTGCCTTGGTCTTTGCCTTTGCAGGTTGTGAAACAATGGACTTAGACCAACTTGAAAGCCCGAGCCAGCCCTCTGTAAATTTGCTCGATCCGGTTTATGCTTTTAATTATGTGCAGTTGCAATTGCCAGATTTTGTTGATTCAGCTAATTCATTTACACAACGTGTAACAAGGCAGATGGCCATGACTAGTGGGAACACTTATGACAATGCTTTTGCTCCTGTTAATTCCAATACCAATTGGAATATTGGATACAATCTATTGAATGCTGTCAAAGTTATGGAGCCTAAGGCTATAACTAACCGTGAGTTTTATGCTCTTGGTGCCTCTAAGGTTATAAGAGTATATGTTTTAATGACTTTGGTAGACATGTATGGTGACATTCCTTATAGTGAGGCTTTAATGGGTAATGCTAATCTTACCCCTCATTTTGATAAAGGTGAAGATGTTTACAAAGGATTGTTATTAGAATTGGATGAAGCTATTGCAGTATTAGGCCAAACCAATAATAGTAAAAGTGCAATTCAAGATTTGTATTACTCTTCTCAAGCGAGCTGGATTACTCTTGCAAATACTCTTAAACTAAAGATGTATTGCAATGCACGTTTAGCTGGTGATGATCTGGGAGTTAATATTTCAAGTAAGATTAATGAGATACTTGTTGCAAATAATTATATCGATCAACAATCTGAAGACTTTGCATTTAAGTATGGTAATTCAAGATTTACTCCAAATACCAGACACCCGCTATACAATGATCAGTATGAAGCTGGTGGTGGAGCATACATAGCAAACTATATGTTATGGGCTATGACTACTGAAAAGAAGTTTGATTTACTTGTAGGTTCTAATGGAGTGGTAACTGATGCAAACCTTACTTATGACCCCAGAATTCCATTCTATTTCTGTAAGCAGGTAGTTGATCCTTCTGGTTTAGATTCATTCACATTGCCTAGAAGAACTCGTCCCGATCATTATAATAATGAAGAGTATTTTTCATTTTATTTCCCCACAGGAGCAGATGATATTCGCACACCTTATTTGGTTTCTAATTGGGTTGGACAAACAGGAATGCCTGGGAATGGCTATTTAGGTAGAGATCACGGTGATGCTAGTGGTATTCCGCCTGATGCTGATAAAAGAACTGTAGCTGGGATATATCCAATTGGTGGCGCCTACGGTCTTAGCAGCTCTGTTCAGTCTGGAGGTGATAAAGGAGCTTTAGGAGCTGGAATTATGCCAATGATTTTGTCATCTTACGTTCATTTCATGCTTGCTGAGGTTGCATTAGAGCTTCCTGCATCTGTAGCGGGTACTTCATTAACTGCAGCAGGTGAGTTGGAGGCAGGTATTAGAGAATCAATTAAGAAAACAGTCAATCTTATACCGGACTATCCTTATGCTGCTGGAGCTGAGCCAAATCCTGCTACTTTAACTTCTCATGAGAATAAGTATGTTACTTTCGTATTGAATAAGTACAATAATGCTGCTACTAATAAGCTTGAATTGATTATTAAGGAGTACTTTTTGGCAGCATGGGGTAATGGTATAGAGCCATATAACGCATACAGAAGAACGGGTTATCCAAGCAATTTACAACCTACATTAGAACCAGCATCAGGTGATTTTTACTACACAGCTTACTATGCTAGTGACAGTGCTGTTAATAACCCTAATACGCCTACAAATGTTAGAACTAGAAGAGTTTTTTGGGATAAAGCAGGTTTAACTTTACATTAATATAGATATCATGAAAAGATTATTTTTTATACCCATTCTTTTGATTGCATTATTATCTTTTTCATCATGCGAGCAAGATGATAGTTTAGATCCACGTCCATTGATTGTAAATGGTCAATATATGCGTTTGGATATTACCAGAGACAGAATAGATTTTAATAATATTTCTACTTCGTCGTTTGGTGGTATGTTGACAAATCCTTCAAATACTGTAGTTCGTTATGAATTATTTGTAAGATGGGTTAGATCAGGTGAGCTTTCCTCTGAATACATTCCATTGAAAACTATAACTTCTTTTCCTGTGGATTTAGCTATTACTGCTCAGGATGTGCAAGATGCATATGCAGCAATTGGACGTACAATCACAATTCAACAAGGAGACATTCTTAGATTTATTGCTTATTCGTATGATGCCAAAGGAGTACGTGCTGGTTATAGAGATTTGTCTGCTACAATTCGTGGTGAACCTGCTTACAAGCAAGCCTACAAATTCAATACTTCTGTAGAGACTAATCTTACATCGCCTATTAATAATTATCAAACAACACCTTAAAATTGGATGCTTGATTTGGTATTATGTTTAATCGTAAATTTGAAATAATGAAAAAAAATATAATTGTAATGATGGTTTCGTTAGTATTGCTAACGGTTATAGGCTGTTCAACTGATGATAAATTTAGCGGTTCCCCAGTTGGAAACATGCAAATTGAGACACTAGTTGGAACAATATCTACTCCTGCTGTGAATGCATTGACAGGTCAGGAAATTGATTTTACAGCTTCGCTCCCAGTTGGTGTGACTTTCAACGATACCACTACCATTGAAGTGACAACATTAAGGTCTGACGGCGGAAGAATTCGTGAGTATTTTGATATTATGCCCGGAGAAACCTCAGTTACTGATAAAATCGAAGCAGTAGGCGGGCTTGTTTTTAATACAACTTTTGAACTTTCTATTACTGCCATTAATTTGCAAACTGTTGTTCCTGGAAAGCATTTTCTGATGACTTCCAATAAAGTCTTGGTGAATACAGGCAGTACTTCTATCCCTGAGGTAGCTGATGATCGATTGAAGATATTTGTAACTTGGCTAAATCCTAGAAGCAATAACAAATTAAGAATGAGTATTGATAGGCCTACTCTAGCAGATGTTGTTGTTAATGCTTTTAATAGCGGAAGAGAGCACGTAATAAGAAATAGTGGTACAACAAACAGCTCTGCCTTATCAACAGCTCCTGGGGAATATATTTTTAGTATTGGGGGTGATGGTGCAGGTACGCTTTTGAGTCAGCCAGTTGATATGCCCTACAGAGCTATTTTAGTCTTTCCTGACGGGAAGGTTGAGGTGTATCAAGGAACGTATAACGGGCTTACTGAAAGTTCGCCTCTAGTTCCAATTTTCAAAGTTACCAAAACTGAGAACGGTTCGGAAGTCGAATATACCTCTAGTCAACTATAGTTTTAACACAAAAAAGTATAAGGATATTCTTGTACTTTTTTGTGTTTACTAATTTTAATAACTACATTTGTTTTATTCTTTAACTTAATTCAATTTATTATGAAAAAATTATTACTATTAACCTTTATTCTTGGTGGGTTTGCTTCGAATGCCCAGCAAGTTTTTTGGGAAGAAAAATCAACAGGATTTTTGACCCCATCAACCAACGAAACCGATATTTCTTATGCGCCAAATGATCCAAATGTTGTATGGATTTATGCTTCTGCTGGAGACGGGAGCGGAGATTTTTATCAAGAATGGGGTCGTTCGACTGATGGTGGAGAAACTTGGACAGTTGGCAACATCGAAATCGGTTCAACTGATTTAGCTATTGGTGATATTTGTGCAATCAATGCAACTACAGCATACATTGCTGTATTCCCTAATGGAGCTGGTGTGACAGGAGGTATTTGGATTACTACTGACTCGGGAGCTACTTGGCAAAGACAGAATACTGCTTCTTATAACACAGGAACTGAATCATTCGCGAATATTGTTCATTTTTGGGATGCCCAAAAAGGAATGACTATGGGAGATCCAGCAAGCGGGTATTTCGAAATTTATACTACTACTAATGGAGGTACAAACTGGACTAGAGTGCCATCAGCTAACATCCCAGCTCCTCTAGATGGAGAGTACGGATACACACACAATTTTGAAGTTTATAATAACGTTTTATGGTTTCAAACTAACAAAGGAAGAGTGTATAAGTCAACTGATTTTGGTTTGACATGGACTGTAACACAATCTCCTTTGACTGATTGGAGTGGCGATGCAGGAGGAGGTTTAGCAATGAAAGATGAGAATAACGGTATTATTGTAGCTCAAGATTTTAGATTCTTCAGAACTTCTGATGGTGGAGTTACATGGAATCCTGAAGTGCCAAATGGTTATTTCAGAAATTTTGAAGTAGCTTTCGTTCCTGGAACCCAAGATTTTTATGTAACTACTGGTGAGGATCCAGATGGAATTGGTAGAGGTTCTTCTTACAGCTATGATGGTGGACTTAATTGGATTGATATCAATGAAACTGATGAAGTTCCAAACGATGGAGCTAACTCATTATCGTTCTATGATCCAACAAACGGTTTATCAGGCGGATTTACCGCATCTTCTGTGAGTGGAGGTATTTGGAAATGGATAGCTAATGCTTTATCTACTTCAAGTTTCTCAAAAGATAAAGCTTACAGTGCTTTTATCAACAGTACTACTGGAAACTTAGAAGTTAATGGCAAGAATATTTCTTCTATTTCTGTTTTCGACGTTTTAGGAAAGCAAGTTTACAACGGTAACTTCGCTTCAGTTGACACAGTTGCTATAAACGCTAACAACTTTAACAGCGGTATTTACTTAGTAAAAGTTACTAATAACGCTGGTGCTGCTTCAACAGTAAAAGTGGTAAAAAACTAATTCATTAGTTCTTTCATATAAAACCACCCAATCGGGTGGTTTTTTGTTTTAAGTAAACCTACAACTTGGTGTCAAGCTAATGGATTTTAGAAACAAATGGCTATTTTTGTCTCAGATAACTTTCCCATGAGAATCCTATTCATCTCTTTTCTATTCTTATCATTCAGTTTGGTTTATTCACAAGAGCCTAAACAAGAAGAGCCCAAGAAGAGTTTACTCAAATCCCAAGAGCAAAAAGATAAAGAATTAGCTCGAAAAGCACCCATAACTTCTTACAGAATGATTTCACTCGACCGTGACACTACTTATGTCGATACTTCTTTGACCATCAAAAAAGAGTACGAATACAATTACCTGCGTAAAGATATTTTTGGATTGATGCCATTTCTCAATGAAGGCCAAACGTACACTACGCTTCAGCATAGTTTCAATCGGATTTCGCCCTATCCGGAAATCGGTTATCAGGGGAAGCATTTTAACTACATCCAAGCCAATCAGGTAAAGTATTATTCAGTCGCTACGCCGCTTACAGACCTGTATTTCAAAACGGTCATGGAGCAAGGCCAGTCGCTAGATGCCTTTCTTACCGTTAATACTTCTGAGCAGTTCAATTTTTCAATAGCATACAAAGGGCTTCGTTCACTGGGTAAATATATCAACCAACTGTCTAGCACAGGAAACTTTCGCGTGACTTCTAGCTACCATACTAAATCTTTTAGATATTCCATCGATACCCACTACACCGGACAAGATTTTCTTAACGGAGAAAACGGAGGAATCACCACGCCAGAAGATTTCGAAAGTAAAGATCCTGCCTTCAAACAACGCCCCCGACTCGAAGTTTACTTGCTTGATGCTACCTCGTTCCTTAAAGGCAAACGTTTTTTCTTCGATCATCAGTTCAGAATCAACCCAACCAAAGGCAACAATAATCTTTACCTTACACACCAATTCAACTACGAAACCAAGTTTTACGAATACTACCAACCGACCGTAACATCTACCATTGGCGATACGTTCGTTAACCGTTTTGGAGATGCTTATGTAAGTTCGGGAGTTAACGATCATCTTCGATACAATCGCATGTACAACAAAGTCGGTGCGATATACGAAAGCAATCTTTTGGGAAAATTCCACTTCTTCCTCGATGATTTCCGTTACAACTATTTTTACAACACCATTGTCATTCGAGAAAATCAACTGATTCCAAATGCTATCAACGATAAAATAAATGGGTTCGGTGCCCAATACGACTATCTCAAAAACAGATGGAGAGGAACACTGGCCTACACCAATTCCATTACCAACCAATCCCTTACAAACATTGAAGCTAATCTCGCCTACGAGTTCAACGCCAAGAACAAACTGCTACTCGGCTACCAGAATACGAACAAACTTCCTGACCATCTTTATAATTTGCACCAAAGCAGTTTTATCGACTACAATTGGTTTAATAACTTCAAGAACGAGAAAATCAATACACTGACGGCTACCGCGCGCACCCAATGGGCAGAAGTCTCGATGCAATTGTCTAACTATGACAACCATTTGTTCTTCTCTGATGACAGTGCCAATCCGCGTGTGCAACTCATTTCGCCCAAGCAGTATGAAAAATCCATTCAATACTTTTCGGTTAAGGTCAATAAGGAAATCAAGTACTGGCGTTTCGCGTTAGACAATACGATACTTTACCAGCAAACCCAGCAAGACGACCAGGTGCTTAATGTGCCGAAAATTGTAACCCGCAATACGCTTTATTATTCGGGCTATTTCTTTACCAAGGCGCTTTACCTGCAAAGCGGTGTTACGCTGAATTATTTCACGAAATATTACGCCAACGGCTACAACCCTGTGGTTTCCGATTTCTTTGTGCAAAACAACCAAAAAATAGGCGATTTCCCGATGCTCGATTTCTTTATCAACGCCCGGATTCGTCAGTGCCGCATTTTTCTCAAGGCCGAGCATTTCAATTCGGCTTTCTCCAGCAAGAATAAATTCTATTCCGCGCCCGATTATCCTTACCGCGATTTCATCGTGCGTTTTGGTTTGGTCTGGAATTTCTTTCAATAATAGGGCGTGCCGGCGGCCATCTAAATTAGCTAATGGTTGAACAATCCGCGCCACCGTCGGGCTTTCCGCTGCAAATGCGCAGCATTCACCGAACACCTATGAAAATAAAAACTTTAGTGAGGTAATCCCTCACGCAAACCTTCATGAATTAACGTTATCTGAACTTGCAAACCTTCATATTATCAATATATTTGTAACTTAAAAAAAAAACTTAGTGCCTCAGAGCCTAAGAACTTTATCACCTTTTCAAGAATGAATTACTCAGAAAACATACTCGGCACCATTGGTAATACGCCGCTGGTTCGCCTAAACAAAGTCACAGCCGAAGTCGATGCGCTGGTTTTGGCCAAAGTAGAAACGTTCAATCCGGGCAACTCGGTTAAAGACCGTATGGCCGTCAAAATGGTCGAAGACGCAGAAGCCGACGGTCGCTTAAAACCTGGTGGAACCATCATTGAAGGAACCTCTGGAAATACCGGAATGGGCCTCGCGCTTGCAGCTATCGTCAAAGGCTACAAACTCATCTGCGTCATTACCGACAAACAATCCAAAGAAAAAATGGACATATTGCGCGCAGTGGGCGCCAAAGTGGTCGTTTGCCCGACCGATGTAGAACCCACCGATCCGCGTTCCTATTATTCGGTGTCCAAACGTTTGGGTGAAGAAACACCAAATTCTTGGTACGTCAACCAATACGATAATCCATCTAACGCCGTAGCACATTACGAACAAACAGGTCCAGAAATCTGGGAACAAACCGAAGGTAAAATCACCCATTTCGTGGTCGGGGTAGGCACCGGCGGAACCATTTCTGGTGTGGCCAAATACCTCAAAGAGAAAAACCCAAACATCAAAATTTGGGGCGTTGATACTTACGGTTCGGTGTTCAAGAAATACCACGAAACGGGTATTTTTGATGAGAACGAAATCTATTCGTATATCACTGAAGGTATTGGCGAAGATATTTTGCCCAAGAATGTAGATTTCTCGTTAATTGACGGCTTTACCAAAGTGACCGATAAAGACGCTGCGGTATACACGAGAAAAATCGCTCTCGAAGAAGGGATTTTCGTAGGCAACTCGGCCGGTTCGGCAGTAAAAGGTTTGATTCAGCTTAAAGATCATTTCAAGAAAGACGATGTAGTAGTGGTGCTTTTCCATGATTCCGGCAGCCGTTACGTAGGCAAAATGTTCAACGACGATTGGATGCGCGAGCGCGGTTTCCTAGACGAAGAAATCAAAAAGGCCGAAGACGTAATCAAAGATCATATTGACAAACCTTTAGTGATTGTTCGAACCGAAGAACTAGTTTCACATGCTATTGAAAGAATGCGCCAGTACAAAATCTCACAGATTCCGGTCATCGACACCTCTGGTTTTGTAGGCTCAATCGACGAGTCGGATTTGTTCCAAATGTATGTTTCTGATAAAAATGCGGCCGATAAACCGATTCGCGAAGTCATGGGCAAACCTTACCCGATAGTCAAAATGGGAACGCCTATCGAAGAAGTTTCTAAACTCATCACCAAAGACAACCAAGCAGTGTTGATTGATTTAGGAAACGGCAAACACCACATCATTACCAAATACGATATTATCGGGACAATCAAATAACCCGATTAATCCATCACCATAACAATGAACGATTCGCTTTTTTAAGTGGATGGTTCATTGTTTTTTTAGGGCTAATTTTATTACCTTAGTATTGCAATAAACGCCATCCAAAATCAGTTATGAAAATTCTTCCAATACACTTCCATGTCTTTTATTCTTAATCTCAAATATTTTTTTGAAAAGCACGGCTTTCATGTGTCTTCCCGTTTGGCCGATAAACTCGGAATGCGAGCCAATAGTGTTCGGCTTTTCTTTATTTATATTTCATTTGTGACCGCCGGCCTTTGGTTCGGAGTCTATTTGACATTAGCTTTCTGGATTCGGCTCAAAGATCTTATTCGCGCCAAGCGCAGTTCGGTTTTTGACCTCTAGCTTACCATCTTCTTCTTGAAATTTCATTCTTTATCAACGCCATTTACTAATTTCAACGCCATGCAAAATGAAAACAAATCCAATCTACTCGTATTTTAAATTCTCCAAATCACAACGCACCGGAATTTTTGCTTTGTTCTCGGTTATAGTTGTTTTTCAACTTGTTTATTTCAGTGTCGATTTCCGAACGAAGCCTAAGCCGGTTGCCTCCAAGCAGCAATGGGTCGCTTTGCCAACAGATACGGCTAGTTCGTACGTTAGGCACAGTTACGTCATGCGGCCCTTCAACCCGAATTTTATTACTGATTTTAAGGGCTATAAACTTGGGATGTCTGTTGAGGAAATCGATCGTTTGTTCGCGTATAGAAAAACCAATCGCTATGTCAATTCGGCCGAAGAATTCCAACAGGTTACAAAAGTTTCAGATTCGCTGCTCAAAGTCATTTCGCCTTATTTTAAATTTCCAGATTGGGTAAACAAGCGGAATACCAACAAAATTTCTGCATCCAATTCATTTCAAATGAAAGAAATTAAGGTAATCAAAGACATCAACTTGGCTACCGCTGAAGATTTGAAGAAAGTGTATGGTATAGGTGATGGCTTGTCTGCTAGAATCCTGAAAGAAAAAGAAAAATTGGGTGGTTTTGTAAGTATGCAACAATTACAAGATATTTGGGGGTTATCACCCGAAGTGATTGAAAAACTAAATCAAGATTTCAAAGTATCGGCTTTGCCTGAAGTCAAGAAATATTCTATTAACCAACTTGGCATTAAAGAGTTAATGACTTTTCCTTATTTTAAATATCCAATTGCCAAGTCTATCGTTACTTTTAGAAGCATGAACAATGGTATCAAGAGCATTGAGGATTTGTCAAAAATTCCCAATTTTCCGGTTGATAGAATAGAAATTATTGCCTTATATTTGGAATTCTAAAAAATACACACAAAAATTAGCCAAAATGAATTCAGTTTACTTTACAGAAGAACACGAATTGTTCAGAAAAAGTTTCCGCGATTTCCTCCAAGTGGAAGTAGTGCCTCATATTGAAAAATGGGAAAAAACAGGAACCATTGAACGGTTTATCTGGAAGAAATTTGGCGAGATGGGTTTCTTCGGTCTTACTTATCCTGAAGCCTATGGCGGTTTAAACTTAGATTTATTTTATACCGTTGTGTTTTTAGAGGAACTTCAAAAAATTAAATCTTCGGGGTTTGCTGCAGCCATGTGGGCACATTCTTATTTAGCGATGACGCACCTCAATGCAGAAGGTGACCAACGCATCAAACAGGATTATTTGGCACCAAGCATTTCAGGCGATAAAATCGGTGCTTTGTGTATTACCGAACCTTTTGGAGGTAGCGATGTGGCTGGGATGCGAACCACTGCGGTGAAAAAAGGAGATAAGTACATCATCAACGGTTCAAAGACTTTTATCACCAACGGAGTTTATGCTGACTATTATGTGGTCGCAGCCAAAACCAGCCCTGAGTTAGGCAACAAGGGAATTAGTATTTTTTTGATGGATACCAACCTGAAAGGAATATCTGCCACCAAACTCGATAAATTGGGTTGGAGAGCTTCCGATACTGCTGAGATTGCTTTTGACAATGTAGAAATTCCAGTTGAGAATCTCATGGGTGAAGAAGGTAAAGGTTTTCCATACATTATGCAGCACTTTGCGCTCGAAAGATTAGTGATGGCCATTAACGCCCATGCGCGCGCTGAATACGCCATTGATTATACTATAGAATATATGTCGCAGCGTGAAGCTTTCGGAACCAAGATTAATAAGTTTCAAGCGTTAAGACATACAATGGTAGATCACGCGACCGAAGTAGAACATTGTAAAGTATTCAATTATGCTGCAGTCGCGCGATTGAATCAAGGCGAGTATGTAGTGAAAGAAGCTACGATGGCCAAGCTCAAATCAACTAAAGTTGCAGACGAAGCGATTTATAGTTGTTTGCAAATGCTCGGCGGTTATGGTTATATGGAAGAATATCCGCTAGCACGTTTACTGCGAGACAGCCGTTTAGGGCCAATCGGAGGTGGAACTTCTGAAATTTTGAGAGAGATTTTGTCAAAGATGATTATTGACAAACAAAATTATAAGCCCGCGGTGAAATAGAGAATACACCGCTACGCTGCAAGAAGCAAGATCGCTTTGCTTCAAGATAATCGAAAGAGATAAGAGTGGGGCTAGGTGTCTTGCTTCTTTCTTTTGTTTTGCGTAAAGGATGGAAGCGGCAGCCCGCAGCCCAGCGAGGACTACAGCGGACAGCCTGACGGCGGCGCGGAATCTTTTTAGCTAGTCGGAAGTTCAATGCCGCCGACACGCCCGAGATTAATTAATAATGAATAGTTAATAATTAATAATTTGGTTTTTTTTTTAATTATTCATTGTTAATTATCAATTATTAATTACATTTGCCGCCTTAACGAAAGGAGGTGTCTATATTATGTTGATTATACCAATTAAAGACGGAGAGAATATTGATAGAGCACTAAAGCGCTATAAGAGAAAATTTGACAAGACCGGAACTGTACGTCAGTTGCGCGCCAGACAAGCTTTCATTAAACCTTCTGTAACGCACAGGATGAAAATCCAGAAAGCGGCTTACATCCAAACATTGAAAGACCGTTTAGAAAGTTAATACAACTTTTTCAAGCATAGAACCGTTAGTTTACAAAGTTTAATACCTTTGGGCTAACGGTTTTTTTTATGGATAAAATCAAACAGGCGTTCCACGATTACTTGCAGCTCGAGAAGAATTATTCGGTGCACACCGTTTTGAACTATTGTGCCGATGTGGATTTTTTTGAGCGGTTTCTTCGCGAGGAGTTTGATCAGGAAAATTTGTTGGAGGCTAACTATAGTCAAATTAGAAGTTGGATTGTTTCGTTGGTTGATTCGGGCATTTCCAATGCTTCGGTGAACCGCAAGACTTCGTCTTTGAAAAGCTTCTATAAATTTCTTTTGAAGTCGAAGCAGATTCAGGTGAGTCCGCTACTGAAACACAAAGCACTAAAAGCACCTAAGAAAATTCAAATCCCTTTTTCAGAGAAAGAACTTGATGCTGTTCTGAATCATTTGCAATTTCCTGAAGGTTTTGAAGGCGTTCGCGACAAACTGATTATTGATTTGTTTTACACCACCGGAATTCGGAGAGCGGAACTCATTAATTTGGAAATGGCTAATGTGCTGACTTCAGGATCGACCATAAAAGTCTTAGGCAAGAGAAATAAGGAAAGAGTTATTCCGATTTTACCTGTCATTGAAAAGCAGTTGCAGGATTATATAGTTGAACGTTCTCGTTTAGAGCAAATTAAAGACGGTGGTATTTTTTTCTTGACACAAAAGGGCGTTAAATTGAATGATTCGTTTGTGTATCGGCTAATTAATCACTACTTTAGTAATGTCTCAGAGAAAGTAAAAAAGAGCCCGCATATATTGCGTCATACTTTTGCGACTCATTTGCTGAATCATGGGGCAGACATCAATTCAGTTAAAGAATTATTAGGGCACTCTAGTTTGGCATCTACTCAGGTTTATACGCATAGCAGTTTGTCAGAACTCAAGAAAGTATATGGTAACGCCCATCCGAGAAACCGCAGATAATTCAAAGTGTAACCATTAAAATGATTTTTTTATGAAGGTAAATGTTCATGCAGTTAACTTTACTGTAGACAGAAAGCTGGTCGATTTTATCCAAGAACGTATGGATAAATTAGAAAAATACTACGATAAAATTGTTTCTTCGGATGTTTTTTTGAAAGTGGATAACACTAGCGACAAAGAGAATAAGATTGTTGAAGTGAAAATTCACGTTCCCGGAGATGATTTCATGGTCAAGAAACAATGCAAGACATTTGAAGAAGCGGTGGAGCTTTCAGCGGAATCTTTAGAACGTTTATTGGTAAAAAGAAAGGAAAAAATTAGGGCTCATATTTAAATAAAAATTTTTATAAAAAATGTTTTGTTTAAAAAACAAAATCCTATACATTTGCAGTCCGTTAGAAATAGCGGACTTTTTTTATTGTTACAAGCCAGCATAGCTCAGTTGGCTAGAGCAGCTGATTTGTAATCAGCAGGTCGTGGGTTCGAGTCCCTCTGCCGGCTCAGGAATGAGTTTAAGGACAGTAAGAAAAGTTGGGGAGATACTCAAGCGGCCAACGAGGGCAGACTGTAAATCTGCTGGGAGACCTTCGCAGGTTCGAATCCTGCTCTCCCCACAAAATTTTTATTAAGTAATTTCATGAATCTCGCTTCGATGAAATTACGTTTGAAAAGTTTGAGTAAGGCACCGCCTTACAGGATCGCCAAAGGTAATCCGAAAAGCATCTGATTGTTAGAGCGCAGGGTTCATAATCTTGGGGTCAAAGCATCACAAAAAAATCAACCTTCAGTGTCTGCTGGAAGTTGTGGTTTCTTCGGAAATCAAACTCTAAACCTTTGAATCTTAAACAGCTTCCACTTGTTTAGGATTCAAAATTAGAGTAAAATCCTGCCGACTTAGCTCAGGGGTAGAGTGCTTCCTTGGTAAGGAAGAGGTCACGGGTTCAAATCCCGTAGTTGGCTCAAAAAATAAAGAGAATTTCGAACACTAATATATAACTAAGTTTAAAATTAAGTAAAATGGCAAAAGAAAATTTTAACCGTAATAAGCCCCACTTGAACATTGGTACAATTGGGCACGTTGACCACGGAAAAACAACTTTGACTGCAGCAATTTCTAAAGTTTTGTCTGAGGCTGGTTTCTCTCAAACTGGTGCAAAATCTTTCGACCAGATTGATAACGCTCCTGAGGAAAAAGAAAGAGGTATCACCATCAACACTTCGCACGTTGAGTACGAAACAGCTAACCGTCACTACGCACACGTTGACTGTCCAGGTCACGCGGATTACGTAAAGAACATGGTTACTGGTGCTGCTCAGATGGACGGTGCTATCTTGGTGGTAGCCGCTACTGACGGACCGATGCCACAAACTCGTGAGCACATCCTTTTGGGTCGTCAGGTAGGTATTCCAAGAATGGTAGTATTCATGAACAAAGTGGATATGGTTGATGATGCTGAGCTTTTAGAGCTTGTTGAAATGGAAATCCGTGATTTGTTGTCGTTCTATGAGTATGATGGAGATAATGGTCCTGTAATCCAAGGTTCTGCTTTGGGTGGGTTGAATGCTGATCCAAACTGGGTTCCTAAAATCCTTGAATTGATGGAAGCAGTTGATACTTGGATTGAAGAGCCGGTACGTGACGTTAACAAGCCTTTCTTGATGCCAGTTGAAGACGTATTTACCATCACAGGTCGTGGAACTGTTGCTACAGGTCGTATCGAAACAGGTGTTGCTAACACTGGAGATCCAGTTGAAATCATCGGTATGGGTGCAGACAAATTGACTTCTACTATCACTGGAGTTGAGATGTTCCGTAAAATCCTTGACCGTGGAGAAGCTGGAGATAACGTAGGTCTTCTTTTGAGAGGTATCGATAAAGCCGATATCAAAAGAGGTATGGTTATCATTAAGCCAGGATCTGTTAAGCCACACGCTAAATTCAAAGCTGAGGTTTATATCTTGAAAAAAGAAGAAGGAGGTCGTCACACGCCATTCCACAATAACTACCGTCCACAGTTCTACGTACGTACAACTGACGTAACCGGAGTTATTGCTTTACCAGCTGGTGTAGAGATGGTAATGCCAGGTGATAACTTGACCATCGAAGTATCATTGTTGAGCCCAATCGCGATGAGCGTAGGTTTGCGTTTTGCAATCCGTGAAGGTGGTAGAACAGTAGGTGCTGGTCAGGTTACTGAAATCCTAGACTAATTATTAAGTACACTTAATAGAGCCAGCAGATAGCCGTTTGGACATCTGCTGGCTTTTACTACGGGCGTAGTTCAAGGGTAGAATAGCGGTCTCCAAAACCGTTGATGGTGGTTCGAATCCTCCCGCCCGTGCAAAAACAAGATGACAATGAAAATTGGAAATTATATTTCAGAAGCGTTTGAAGAATTGAAATCAAACACTACCTGGCCACAATGGGAAGAAGTTCAAAGGCTGACAATTGTGGTAGCCGTGTTCTCGGTATTGTTCGCTTTGGCGACTTGGGGTGTTGATGAACTTTTCGCAAAATCCATCGCTGGTTTCTTTAACTGGTTGAAAGCTTAATATTTAGGTGATGACAGACAGTAATGTGAAAAAATGGTACGTGGTAAGAGCGGTAAGTGGTCAGGAGAATAAGGTTAAAGCTTATATCGAAACCGAAATCAACCGTTTGGGAATGGGCGATTATATTTCTCAGGTGCTTGTGCCTACTGAAAAAGTGGTACAGGTTCGTGAGGGAAAGAAGATTACCAAAGACAAAGTCTATTTCCCAGGATACGTAATGATGGAAGCCAATTTGGCTGGGGAAATCCCGCATATCATCAAATCCATTACAGGAGTTATTGGTTTTCTTGGAGAAGTCAAAGGAGGCGATCCTGTGCCACTCAGAATGTCTGAAGTGAACAGGATGCTCGGCAAAGTAGATGAGTTGTCTGTGAAAACTGACACCCATGCAATTCCATTCAATGTAGGCGAAACGATTAAAGTAATCGACGGTCCTTTCAACGGTTTCAACGGAACAGTTGAGAAAATCAATGAAGAAAAGCGCAAGCTTGAAGTGATGGTGAAAATCTTCGGAAGAAAAACGCCACTGGAACTCAGCTTCATGCAAGTAGAAAAAGTATAATTTGTTACACTATTATAAACCGCAAAGGTTTGCTTCCACAGACCAATGCACATTTTTTAAACAATGGCTAAAGAGATTAGTAAAGTAGTTAAACTACAAGTAAAGGGAGGCGCCGCGAATCCATCGCCGCCGGTTGGACCTGCTCTTGGAGCTGCCGGAGTTAACATCATGGAATTCTGTAAGCAATTTAATGCTAGAACCCAGGATAAAGCCGGTAAAGTATGCCCTGTGCAAATCACGGTATACAAAGACAAATCGTTTGATTTCGTCGTAAAAACTCCACCAGCTGCCGTTCAATTGATGGAAGCTGCCAAGCTGAAGTCAGGTTCAGGAGAACCAAACCGTAAAAAAGTTGCCAGTGTAACCTGGGAACAAATCAAGACAATCGCCGACGATAAAATGGCTGATTTGAATGCATTCACTATCGAATCTGCAATGAGCATGGTCGCTGGTACGGCAAGATCTATGGGTATAACTGTATCAGGAGATTCTCCTCTTAAAAAAGCGTAAGACATGGCGAAATTGACTAAAAAACAAAAAGAGGCTGCGGCTAAAATCGAGAAGAACAAACTGTATTCTTTGAAAGATGCTTCTGCACTAATCAAAACAGTCGCTTCTGCGAAATTTGACGAGTCAGTGGATATCGCTGTGAAATTAGGTGTTGACCCTAGAAAAGCGAACCAAATGGTACGTGGCGTAGTGACTTTGCCACACGGAACAGGAAAAGACGTTCGCGTTCTTGCGCTTGTAACTCCGGATAAAGAAGCGGAAGCTAAAGCTGCTGGTGCAGACCACGTAGGTTTGGATGACTACCTGCAAAAAATCAAAGACGGTTGGACAGATATCGATGTCATTGTTACGGTTCCTGCGGTTATGGGTAAATTAGGTCCTTTGGGTCGTGTATTGGGTCCTCGCGGATTGATGCCAAACCCTAAGACTGGTACTGTAACTATGGAAGTTGGTAAAGCAGTTACTGAAATTAAATCTGGTAAAATCGACTTCAAAGTGGACAAAACCGGAATCGTACACGCCGGAATCGGAAGGGTTTCTTTCGACGCCGACAAGATTACCGACAACGCCCACGAAATCATTCAAACATTAATTAAACTTAAACCCACTGCGGCTAAAGGAACTTACATCAAGAGCATTCACTTGTCAAGCACAATGAGTCCTGCGATTGCCTTAGATCCTAAAGCGGTATAAATTAGAAATCATGACTAGAGAAGAAAAATCAAGAGTTATTGAGGATTTAACTGCACAGTTAGCGGGAACGAATGTTGTTTATCTAGCAGACATTTCTGGTTTAAATGCAGAAACTACTTCTAACTTGAGAAGAGCTTGCTTCAAAGCAGGAATCGAATTGGCGGTAGTGAAAAATACCTTGCTTGAAAAAGCGATGGAAGCGGTTGATAATGACTACGGTGACTTGCCGTCAGTTTTGAAAGGAAACACTTCTATCCTGATTGCAGAGAACGGAAACGCTCCTGCTAAAATTATCAAAGAGTTCCGCAAGAAATCCGACAAACCAATCCTTAAGGGTGCTTTCATCCACCAGGCGGTTTTTATCGGTGACAACCAATTAGATGCCTTAATCGCACTTAAATCTAAAGAAGAAGTTATCGGCGAGATTATCGGAATCTTACAATCTCCAGCTAAAAATGTTGTTTCTGCCCTTAAATCAGGTGGTGGAAAAATCGCTGGAATTGTCAAAACGTTATCGGAAAGATAACATTAGCGAACGCGCGCACTTAAATAAATTATATTTTTTACAAACTATTAAAAACGATAGAAAAAATGGCAGATTTGAAACAATTCGCAGAACAATTAGTTAACTTGACAGTAAAAGAAGTTAACGAACTAGCTACAATTTTGAAAGATGAGTATGGTATCGAGCCTGCAGCTGCTGCTGTAGCTGTTGCTGCTGGTCCTGCTGCTGGTGGTGCCGATGGTGGTGCTGCTGAAGAGCAAACTGAATTTACCGTAGTATTGAAAGATGCTGGTGCTTCTAAATTGGCAGTGGTAAAAGCAGTTAAAGAATTGACTGGTCTTGGTCTTAAAGAAGCAAAAGATTTAGTTGACGCTGCTCCTGCAAACGTTAAAGAAGGCGTTTCTAAAGATGAGGCTGAAGGTCTTAAAAAATCTCTAGAAGAAGCTGGAGCTGTTGTTGAGCTAAAATAAGCTTACACGGTTTTGAAAACTAGGTTTAGGCCTTGGGCAGCGACGCTCAAAGGCCTAAACCATTTTTCGTATAATAAAATTCTGTTCTTAATTTTATTATAAAATCATTCAAAATATTTTACTTCTTAAGTCGGGTACGAAGAAAAAAATGAGCGAGCTTGGTTCATTTTTAAGAGGTTCCGGCTTTATAAAGAAAGCAGTGTTTTACACAAAAAACTACTTTTTTTTAATCAAAATTTTGTCCATTGATGATAACAAATCAGACTGAAAGATTGAATTTTGCCTCTACGAAAAATATTCCTGATTACCCGGATTTTCTCGATGTTCAGGTGAAGTCTTTTAAAGATTTCTTCCAACTTGAAACCAAATCAGACGAAAGAGGCAACGAAGGGCTCTACAATACCTTCATGGAAAACTTTCCAATCACCGATACCCGAAACAACTTCGTATTGGAATTCCTCGATTACTTTGTGGATCCGCCACGTTACACCATTCAAGAATGTATTGAAAGAGGATTGACCTACAGTGTGCCGCTCAAAGCGCGTTTGAAACTGTATTGTACCGATCCGGAGCACGAAGACTTCGAAACTATCGTACAAGACGTTTATCTTGGTACGATTCCTTATATGACCCCGAGCGGAACTTTTGTGATTAATGGTGCCGAGCGTGTCGTGGTGTCGCAATTGCACCGTTCTCCTGGTGTGTTCTTCGGACAGTCTTTCCACGCCAATGGAACCAAACTTTATTCAGCCCGTGTCATCCCGTTCAAAGGGTCATGGATTGAATTCGCGACCGATATCAACAGTGTGATGTACGCCTATATCGACCGTAAGAAAAAATTACCTGTAACGACTTTGTTCCGTGCCATCGGTTTTGAAAGAGACAAGGACATTCTTGAAATCTTTGACCTTGCTGAAGAAATCAAAGTGTCAAAAACAGGACTTAAGAAATATATCGGCAGGAAGCTTGCCGCGCGTGTATTGAACACTTGGCACGAGGATTTCGTAGACGAAGATACCGGAGAAGTAGTATCGATCGAGCGTAACGAAATCATCTTGGATCGTGACACCATCATCGACAAAGACAACGTAGAGGAAATCATCGACTCTAACGTGAAATCGATTTTGTTGCACAAAGAGAACACCAACCAAGCGGATTATTCAATCATCCATAACACGCTGCAAAAAGACCCGACCAACTCTGAAAAAGAAGCCGTCGAGCACATTTACAGACAATTAAGAAACGCCGAACCGCCAGATGAAGAGACGGCGCGTGGCATCATCGATAAATTGTTCTTCTCAGACCAACGTTACAACTTAGGTGAAGTAGGTCGTTACAGAATGAACAAGAAACTGAACCTTGATATCCCAATGGAAAAGCAAGTCTTGACCAAAGAAGATATCATTACCATCGTGAAATACCTGATTGAGCTCATCAATTCTAAAGCGGAAATTGACGATATCGACCACTTGTCCAACCGTCGTGTGAGAACTGTAGGCGAGCAATTGTCTCAACAGTTCGGCGTTGGTTTGGCGCGTATGGCACGTACCATCCGTGAGAGAATGAACGTTCGCGACAACGAAGTATTTACGCCAATTGATTTGATCAACGCGAAAACTTTGTCGTCTGTGATTAACTCTTTCTTCGGAACCAACCAGTTGTCTCAGTTCATGGACCAAACCAATCCACTGGCCGAGATTACGCACAAGAGAAGATTATCAGCCCTTGGGCCAGGCGGACTTTCCAGAGAAAGAGCCGGTTTCGAGGTGCGTGACGTCCACTATACCCACTATGGTCGCTTGTGTCCAATTGAAACACCGGAAGGACCAAACATCGGATTGATTTCGTCACTTGGGGTTTATGCGAAAGTGAACGGAATGGGATTCATCGAAACGCCTTACCGCGAGGTGACTAATGGTAAAGTAGATTTGAATGCCGAGCCGATTTATTTGAGCGCCGAAGAAGAAGAAGGAAAAATGATTGCACAGGCCAACATCGAAATGAACGATGACGGGACCATTACTGCAGATAAAGTCATCGCTCGTGAGGAAGGTGATTTCCCGGTAGTTGATCCGCACCAAGTACATTACACTGACGTAGCGCCGAACCAAATTGCTTCGATTTCTGCATCACTCATTCCTTTCTTGGAGCATGATGATGCGAACCGTGCCTTGATGGGATCGAACATGATGCGTCAGGCTGTACCATTGTTGCGTCCTGAAGCTCCGATTGTAGGAACCGGCCTCGAAAGACAAGTCGCTTCTGATTCGCGTGTTTTGATTAATGCTGAAGGCCACGGTGTCGTAGAATACGTCGATGCAAATATTATCACTATTAAATACGACCGCTCGGAAGAAGAGAGAATGGTGAGTTTCGAGCCGGATGAGAAGACTTATAACTTAATTAAATTCAGAAAAACCAACCAGAGTACTTCGATCAACTTGAAGCCTATCGTTAGAAAAGGCGACAGAGTGGTTCCTGGTCAAGTATTGTCTGAAGGTTACGCGACCCAAAACGGAGAGCTTGCCCTTGGAAGAAACCTTAAAGTAGCGTTCATGCCATGGAAAGGTTACAACTTCGAGGATGCGATTGTGATCTCTGAGAAAGTGGTGCGTGACGATATTTTTACCTCAATCCACGTAGACGATTATTCGTTGGAAGTACGTGACACGAAATTAGGTAACGAAGAACTCACCAACGACATTCCGAACGTTTCAGAAGAAGCTACGAAAGATTTGGATGAAAACGGTATGATTCGCATTGGGGCCGAGGTAAAACCTGGCGATATCCTAATCGGAAAAATTACCCCAAAAGGAGAATCAGATCCAACACCGGAAGAAAAACTCTTGAGAGCCATCTTCGGAGACAAAGCCGGTGATGTGAAAGATGCTTCACTTAAAGCTTCGCCATCATTACACGGAGTAGTGCTTGACAAGAAATTGTTCGCCAGAGCCGTGAAAGACAAACGCAAACGGACCCAAGACAAAGACAATTTGGGCGCGCTTGAAATGGAGTTCGAAGCCAAATTTGTAGAATTGAAAGACAAACTAATCGAGAAATTATTCTTGATTGTGAACGGAAAAACTTCGCAAGGAGTCATGAACGATTTGGGCGAAGAAGTCTTACCGAAAGGAAAGAAATACACCCAAAAAATGCTTTACGCTGTAGAAGATTTTGCACACTTGAGCAAAGGCCAATGGGTTGCTGATGACGCCACCAACAAAATGGTCAATGACTTGATCCACAATTACAAAATCAAACTCAACGACTTGCAAGGTGCTTTGCGCAGAGAGAAATTCACGATTACAGTTGGTGACGAATTGCCAGCAGGAATTTTGAAACTCGCGAAAGTTTACATCGCTAAGAAACGTAAATTGAAAGTGGGTGATAAAATGGCAGGACGCCACGGTAACAAAGGTATTGTGGCCCGTATTGTTCGCCACGAAGACATGCCATTCCTAGAAGACGGAACTCCAGTCGATATCGTATTGAACCCGCTGGGCGTACCTTCGCGTATGAACATCGGTCAGATTTACGAAACCGTATTGGGTTGGGCCGGTCAGAAACTAGGAAAGAAGTTCGCCACGCCAATCTTCGACGGAGCAACGCTAGACGAAATCAACAAACTTACAGACGAAGCCGGAATTCCGCGTTTTGGACATACTTACCTTTACGATGGAGGTACTGGCGAGCGTTTCCACCAGCCAGCGACAGTCGGTGTGATTTACATGCTGAAACTCGGTCACATGGTAGATGATAAGATGCACGCGCGTTCTATCGGACCCTACTCACTTATTACGCAACAACCATTGGGTGGTAAAGCTCAATTTGGAGGTCAGCGTTTCGGAGAGATGGAGGTTTGGGCACTCGAGGCTTACGGTGCATCGAGCACGCTACGTGAGATTTTGACCGTGAAGTCGGATGACGTAATCGGAAGAGCCAAAACTTACGAGGCGATTGTAAAAGGAGAAACCATGCCAGAACCAGGCTTGCCAGAATCCTTCAACGTATTGATGCACGAACTCAAAGGTCTTGGCCTTGACATTCGTTTAGAGGAATAAATAAGTTGACAGTTGTAGGTTGTAAGTTGTAGGTTTCATCCTTTTTAACTTACAACATACAACATACAACATACAACAAAGTTTTCAATTTCAATAAATCAATAGTAACGACTATGATGAATAATAGAAATAACAAAGAAAAAAATCTGGTAAAAAGATTCGACAAAATCTCTATCGGATTGGCTTCTCCGGAATCAATCCTGGCTGAATCAAGAGGCGAGGTGCTAAAACCGGAAACCATCAATTACAGAACCCACAAACCAGAGCGTGATGGTCTTTTCTGCGAGCGAATTTTTGGCCCGGTAAAAGATTTCGAGTGTGCTTGTGGAAAATATAAAAGAATCCGCTACAAAGGCATCATCTGCGACCGTTGCGGTGTGGAAGTAACTGAAAAGAAAGTACGTCGTGACCGTGTGGGGCACATCAATTTGGTGGTGCCGATTGCGCACATTTGGTACTTCCGTTCACTCCCGAACAAAATCGGTTATATCTTAGGATTGCCATCGAAAAAACTCGACATGATTATCTACTACGAAAGATATGTAGTCATCCAGCCGGGTATTGCAAAAAATGCAGAAGGCGACCCAATCGAAAGATTAGATTTCTTAACCGAAGAAGAATACTTGAACACCTTGGATTCGCTCCCACAGGAAAACCAATACCTTGACGACCACGATCCGAACAAGTTCGTAGCGAAAATGGGAGCAGAGTGTATCATGGATTTGTTGGCGCGTATCGATTTGGACGCGTTGTCATACGAATTGCGTCACTCGGCCAACAACGAAACGTCCAAGCAACGTAAAACTGAGGCTTTAAAAAGACTTCAGGTGGTAGAATCTTTCCGCGAGTCGAACATCAACCGCGAGAACCGTCCTGAATGGATGATTATGAAAGTAATCCCTGTTATTCCGCCAGAATTGCGTCCGCTGGTGCCACTTGATGGAGGCCGTTTTGCGACTTCTGATTTGAACGACCTTTACCGTAGAGTAATCATCCGTAACAACCGTTTGAAAAGATTGATGGAGATCAAAGCTCCTGAAGTGATCTTGAGAAACGAGAAGCGTATGTTGCAAGAATCAGTAGATTCATTGTTCGACAATACACGTAAAGCTTCGGCGGTAAAAACCGAATCGAACCGTCCGTTGAAATCACTTTCAGATTCATTGAAAGGAAAACAAGGGCGTTTCCGTCAGAACCTTTTGGGTAAACGTGTTGATTATTCTGCACGTTCGGTAATTGTTGTTGGACCAGAATTGAAATTATACGAATGCGGTTTGCCCAAAGACATGGCCGCTGAATTATACAAACCATTTGTGATCCGTAAACTCATCGAAAGAGGGATTGTAAAAACGGTAAAATCGGCTAAGAAAATCATCGACAAGAAAGAACCAGTAGTTTGGGATATCTTGGAGAATGTAATCAAAGGACATCCGGTTTTACTCAATCGTGCTCCTACGCTTCACCGTTTGGGTATCCAAGCGTTCCAGCCAAAACTCATCGAAGGAAAAGCGATTCAATTGCACCCGTTAGTTTGTACGGCGTTCAATGCGGATTTCGACGGTGACCAGATGGCGGTGCACTTGCCACTTGGCCCAGAGGCTATTTTGGAAGCACAACTTTTGATGCTCGCCTCACACAACATTTTGAACCCTGCCAACGGAGCGCCAATCACGGTACCTTCTCAGGACATGGTTTTGGGTCTGTACTACATGACCAAAGAAAGATTGTCTGTTCCGGGTCACCAAATCTTGGGTGAAGGATTGACGTTCTATTCTGCGGAGGAAGTCAACATCGCCTTGAACGAAGGAAGATTGGAATTGAACGCTCGTGTGAAAATCCGTGCGAAAGATTTCAACGAAAACGGAGAATTGGTTTACCAAATCATTCAGACTACAGCGGGCCGTGTACTTTTCAACGAAGTGGTGCCGGAAGCGGCAGGTTATATCAACGAGGTCTTGACTAAAAAGTCGCTTCGTGACATCATCGGAAAAATCTTGGCCGTAACCGACGTTCCAACAACGGCTGCGTTCCTTGATTCGATGAAAGACATGGGTTACCGTTTCGCTTTCAAAGGCGGATTGTCGTTCTCTTTGGGCGATATCATCATCCCGGAAAGAAAAGAAGAATTGATCGCTGATGCCAACGAACAAGTAGATGGTATTACGATGAACTATAACATGGGACTCATCACCAACAACGAGCGTTACAACCAAGTCATCGACGTCTGGACCTCGACCAATGCGATGCTTACTGAATTGGCCATGAAAAACATCCGCGAAGACCAGCAAGGCTTCAACTCGGTGTACATGATGCTAGATTCCGGAGCGCGTGGTTCGAAAGAGCAGATCCGTCAGTTAACTGGTATGCGTGGATTGATGGCGAAACCTAAAAAATCAACCGCCGGAGGTGGAGAAATTATCGAGAACCCGATCCTTTCGAACTTTAAAGAAGGATTGTCGATCTTGGAGTACTTCATCTCGACGCACGGTGCGCGTAAAGGTCTTGCCGATACAGCACTTAAAACAGCCGATGCGGGTTACTTGACCCGTCGTTTGCATGACGTTTCTCAAGATGTTATTGTTAACGTTGACGATTGTGGTACTTTGAGAGGTATCGAAGTTTCCGCTTTGAAGAAAAACGAAGAGATTGTAGAAAGCTTAGGAGAGCGTATTTTAGGACGTGTTTCTTTGCAAGATGTGATCAATCCGTTGACCTCTGAAATTATGGTATACGCCGGACAGCAAATCACAGAATCAATCGTGAAAGATATCGAAGCTTCTCCGGTAGAAAAAATCGAAGTACGTTCGCCGCTCACTTGCGAGGCTTTGAAAGGCATCTGCGCGAAATGTTACGGAAGAAACTTGGCCACCGGAAGAATGACCCAAAGAGGAGAAGCAGTCGGAGTTATCGCTGCCCAATCCATCGGGGAACCAGGAACCCAGTTGACGCTGCGTACGTTCCACGTAGGAGGTACTGCGGGTAACATTTCTGAAGAGTCAAGCATCGTGACGCGTTTCGACGGTCGTTTGGAAATCGAAGACCTTAAAACCGTTAAAGGAGAAGATAACGAAGGCAACTCAGTAGACATCGTGGTTTCTCGTTCAACAGAATTGAAGTTGATCGACCAGAAGACCGGAATCACTCTGAACACGCACAACATTCCTTACGGATCGAGCATTTTTGTTAAAGACGGCGATGCAGTGACCAAAGGAACCGTAATCTGTAAATGGGATCCATATAACGGGGTAATTGTTTCGGAATTCACCGGAAAAATCGAATACGAAGATTTGGAACAAGGGCAATCGTTCCAAGTGGAGATCGACGAACAAACCGGTTTCCAAGAGAAAGTAATCTCTGAATCTAGAAATAAAAAGCTCATCCCAACCTTATTGGTTTACGGAAAAGACAACGAGCTTATTCGTTCCTACAACTTGCCAGTTGGGGCGCATTTGATGGTAGAAAACGGCGAGAAAATTAAAGCCGGTAAAGTATTGGTAAAAATCCCACGTCGTTCGTCTAAAGCGGGCGATATCACCGGAGGTCTTCCAAGAATTACCGAACTTTTAGAAGCGCGTAATCCATCGAACCCAGCGGTAGTTTCTGAAATCGACGGAGTAGTGACTTTTGGTAAAATCAAACGGGGTAACCGCGAGATCATCATCGAGTCTAAATTCGGCGAAGTGAAGAAATACCTAGTGAAATTGTCTAGCCAGATTTTGGTTCAAGAGAACGACTTTGTGCGTGCAGGAGTTCCATTGTCTGATGGCGCGATCACACCGGAAGATATTCTTAGAATCCAAGGGCCAGCCGCTGTTCAACAGTATTTGGTCAATGAGATTCAGGAAGTGTACCGTTTGCAAGGGGTAAAAATCAACGACAAGCACTTTGAGGTAGTCATCCGCCAGATGATGCGTAAAGTTCGCGTTGAAGATCCGGGAGATACTTTGTTCCTAGAAGAGCAATTGATCCACACCAAAGATTTCATCATCGAAAACGATAACCTATACGGAATGAAAGTCGTTGAAGATGCCGGAGATTCTGAAACCATCAAACCGGGTCAAATCATTTCGCCACGTCAGTTGCGCGATGAAAACTCTTTGTTGAAACGCAACGATAAGAACTTGATCACAGCGCGTGATGTAATTACTGCTACGGCTACTCCGGTCTTGCAAGGAATTACCAGAGCGTCGCTTCAGACCAAATCGTTCATTTCTGCGGCATCGTTCCAAGAAACGACTAAAGTGCTCAACGAAGCAGCGGTGGCCGGAAAACTAGACGAACTCGAAGGTTTGAAAGAGAATGTAATTGTAGGGCATAGAATTCCAGCCGGAACCGGTATGAGAGAGTATGACAACTCCATTGTAGGGTCGAAAGATGACTATAATGAAATGATGGCCAATAAAGAAGAATATATTTACTAAGCTATGAGCGATTCAAAACAACCACAGCAAGGACAAATCAATATCGAACTCGATGAAGCCACCGCGGAAGGCATTTATTCCAATCTGGCCATCATCAACCATTCGGCATCAGAATTTGTTTTAGACTTTGTGTGTATCATGCCAGGTACACCGAAAGCCAAAGTGAAGTCGAGAATTGTACTCACGCCGCAGCATGCCAAAAGATTAGTGAAAGCGCTGGCAGAAAACGTACACCGTTACGAGGTTTCCCACGGAGAAATCAAAGACAGTGAACAGCCGCCGATTCCGCTAAATTTTGGAACAGCCGGACAAGCTTAATTATTTTTTCAAACACAATCAAGAACCTCTCAGGAAACTGGGAGGTTTTTTTATGCAATAGTTTTTGACGTTTTAAAGCGATTTAAAAGCAGTTTTAGCTATTTACGAACAAACTGACTGTCTGAAACTTTTTTACGCTTTAAAAAGCACTTTTTGTTTTTCGGTTTTGCTGGCGCTCATGAAGATGTTAAGCGCTCGATTATTTCTCTAAATTTCCTTACAAAAAAATGACAATATGGGAATTAATTAACTTAAAATCTATTATTTATCAACACGAAAACGTTTTAGTTAGGCGCATCCTAAATCTCGCAATTCGCTTTATGTTAAAAAACTATTAAGTTTATGAAGTCAAAACAAAGATTATAAGGATGTTTCGAGTCAGTATGGGTTTGAGACGTCCTTTTTATCGGATATCAATTACTAAACTCAATTAAACATGAAAAGAATTCTATTTACCCTTTGTTTACTAGTAGTTTTTTTCTCAGTGCAGTCGCAGAATTTCTCGAACTGGACAGGCTCGGGCAACTGGAGCAACAATGCCAACTGGTCTAGCGGAACCGGCTACGGACAGTTGCAGTTCACCGGCGGCGGAAACACTACTAACTGTGTAAACGATGTCAGCGGCATGAGCCAATGGCGTTTGTATTTTTCGGGCGGCGCTTCCTACAACCTTACCGGAAGTGGTTCGGTCAACCTTTTCGATTACGGCGGTAGCAACAGCTGGATTCTTAGTGATGCTACTGTCTCGCAGACCATTAATTTTGCTGTCAATTTCAACGACAATGGAGCAAGATCTTCTTGGATTACAACCAGAAATTCAGGGCCATTAACTTTTGTTGGAAATCTGGGCACGGGCGGCAACATCACCGGTCTTCGCATTGCCGGAACCAACACAGCCGGAACCATCAGTATCAATACATTTTCAGGCTCTAAACCCATCATCATCGGCCGGGACAATCTCGATGCCAATCAGGCCAATACACGCGTGACCATCACCGGAAATAATTCTGGATATACCGGTACGGCTACAGTACAAGCCGGAACGCTTTTCGTCAACGGTACTACTTCTTCCAGTACTTCTGTAACTGTGGCCAACGGAGCTACCATAGCCGGAAACGGAACCATAGGTGGCACAGTATCACTTTCAGGAATCGTTTCGCCCGGCGGGACATCGGCTACTACCGCCAATCTTACAATGGGTGCCACGACTTTCAACGCGAATTCCTCATACAGAATTGAAATGAACGATGCTACAGGAACTGCCGGTTCAGCTAGCGGTTGGGATAGAATCACATCTACTGGAGCGGTAACTTGTTCAGCTTCTCCTATAACGCTGACGTTAGTTTCTTTATCTGTGGCGAATTTCAATCCAGCCAATTCATATACTTGGCCTATTGTTTCAGCTAGTAGTATTTCAGGTTTTAATTCGAGTAATTTTACTATCAACACAACCGGATTTACCACTTTCACCGGAACATTTGCCGTAACATTAACGGGCGGAAATACTATTAATTTAGTGTATTCACCACCTTCATCAGCGCCAGCACAACCCAGTGCCATCTCAGGTGCTAGTTTGGTTTGCAATGGCACTTCACAAACTTACAGCGTTACAAATGATCCCAACGCCACGAGCTATCTCTGGACTTTGCCGAGCGGTTGGACTGGAACCAGCACTACCAATAGTATTACGACAACGGTGGCCGCTCCGGGAGGAAGTATTTCTGTAGTGGCTCAAAACGCTAGCGGAGACAGCTTGCCCAGTTCGTTAATTGTGACCGTGGGTGACGCCACTTCGATTACTTCACAACCTTCAGCTAGTTCACAATCGGCATGTTTGGGCGGTTCGGTTACGCCATTATCTGTTACGGCAGTGGGCGGTTCGCTTATCTATCAATGGTATAGCAACACTGCAGCCAGCAATTCAGGAGGCACTTTGATTAGCGGTGCTACATCGTCAAGTTATACGCCTACATACGCTGGCGGAATTACCCAATATTATTATTGCGTTGTTGAGGGTTCTTGTGCTCCGACTTCTGTGACAAGTGATGTGTCTGGCGGAGTTACTATAGGCGGTTTGCCATTTGATACGGGAACTTATACAATTTCCAACGGAGGAAATGCAGGGCAAGGTTTTGGGCCTTGGGGCTTTGCTGTTAGTGGTGGAAGTGGAGGTACTTTCAATGGTGGTTCAGACATCGGGCAAGCCTGGGGAATTTGGGCCAACTCTGGTGGTTTGACCTCGGCAGTACGTCCGTTTGTAGCGCCATTATCCATTGGTAGCAATGTGAGTTTTGCCTTTGACAACGGTGAAATTGAAGTCAACGGGAATAAGGTGGGTGTGCGTTTGCGAAATTCCAGCAATAATATTTTATCAGAATTCCGTTTTATCGGCGGCGATACACAATATTCGTTATTCGACGGAACCAGCACTACAAATACCGGTGTAAACTTTACTACTACCGGTCTCAGTAAAGTAACTTTTGCCTACACTGGTGCCAACACTTACACACTTTCAATAACTAGAGGTAGCGTCACCACGGTTTTAGAAGGAAGAACTTTTGCTACAGCAGTTGGCGGACAAGTTCCGGCGCAAATTGAATTTTTCAACAGCAATGCCGGCGGTGGATCTACCAGAGATGTTTTCTTTAACGCTCTGAGCATTGGTTATCCTACGGTAATTAGTCATCCTTCGACTAGTGCGCAAAACCAATGTTTGAACGCAGCTGCAACCGCATTAAACGTAACGGCATCAGGCAATGATTTAGGCTATCAGTGGTATAGTAATCCTGGTGCGATTCTACTCAGCGGACAAACAGCCTCAAGCTTTACACCACCTACAAATGTTGTGGGTTCAAACACCTACTATTGCGTCGTGAGTTACGCGGGAAGTTGCGGCACTGCTCCAAGTATTACCAGCGGTTCTTCGGGAACGATTACTGTCAATGGCAATCCTACAGCTACGATTTCAGGTACAGCAACGGTCTGTCAAAATGCTCCGGCTTTTATAACTTTAACTGGAGCTGATGGTACTGCGCCTTATCAAATTCAATATTCTTTTTACCAAGTGGGTAGTATTGTTCCTCCAAGCCTAGAAACCTTGAGTACTAACTCAGCAAGCAGCATTACGGTTCCCGTGGTTACAAGTGCCACTGGTACGTTTGTCTATGATTTGGTCAACGTTCAGTCAAACGGTTGCACGGCTTCGGCTTCTGGTAGTGTGACCATTACGGTGAATGCCTCGAGTACTTTCTATACAGATGCTGACATGGACACTTACGGCGATCTGGCGAATCCGGTCATCAGTTGTACCGGTTCTGCTCCCGAGGGAACGGTTGCTGATGCTACTGATTGTGATGATGCCGATGCGTCGAAACATACTACTTTCCCTTTTTATCTCGATGCTGATGCTGATGGTTTTGGTTTTGGTTCTTTAGTGGAGGCTTGTGCTAGCGATGAATTTTCTCCGCCGCTGGGTTATTCTCTAGACAACACCGATTGCGACGATACTGATTCGAGAAAAACCATTACTTACCCTTTCTATGCTGATGCAGACGGAGATTCTTTTGGTGCTGGAAGCTTGGTTCAAGTTTGTGCCATTAACGATGTTGCACCACCAACGGGTTATTCTCTAGATAATACTGATTGTGATGATGCCGATGCATTGAAACACACTACTTTCTCTTTCTATATTGATACTGATGGTGATACCTACGGAAGCACCGCAACTGCTTTTGTTTGTGCTGTAGATGCTTTATCGCCACCAGTGGGGTATTCGGTAAATGACACCGATTGTGATGATACCGATGCGTTAAAAACGGTTTTGTATCCTTACTATGTCGATGCAGATAATGACAGTTATGGCGGATTAAGTACAGTTCAGTGGTGTACGGTTGATGCGGTTTCTCCGCCCTCGGGTTATTCAGTTAGCAATACCGATTGCGACGACAACGATCCACTAAAATTCAATTTGTATTTGTTTTATGAAGATCAAGATGCAGACGGCTATGGAGCCGGTTCGCCTACATCGGTTTGTGGTCAGAATAGTGTGACACCGCCTAGTGGTTACTCGCTTGACGGAACCGATTGTGATGACAGCGATGACAGCATCTACCGAAATGATACTTTGTATGTAGATCTCGATGGCGACGGATATGATAACGGAACGCTTCCGCCAAGTTGTTACGGTGCATTGCCTTTTGGAAGCTCATTGACTACCTTAGGTTCAGATTGCGATGATTCGGATGACACCATCTACAGAAGCGCAGATTTGTATGTTGATGTCGATGGAGACGGTCATACATTGGCCGGAGTAACGCCAACTTGTTACGGAGCCGAGCTACCGATGGGAACTTCGCTGACTAGTTTGGGAATTGATTGCGACGACAACAATCCGGCAATTTACCAACCCGTTAATCTTTATGTGGACGAGGATGGCGATACATATACTGCCGGTATTTCTCCTATTTCGTGTATTGGTGCTACGATTCCAGCGGGAACCACTTTGCTCAATAACCCAACTGATTGCGATGATAACAATCCGGCCACACATGCCGCTTTCTATTTTCATCCCGATCTTGACGGTGATGATTACGGTAGTGGAGCCGCTACTTTAGTTTGTGCCATTGACCAAAATACACCTCCAACGGGTTACGCTAACGATAATTCGGATTGCGATGATAACGATAGTGCTATATACAGAAGTGCTACACTTTACACCGATGTTGATGCCGATGGCTACAACGTAGGTTCAGCCGTAATTTGCTATGGTGCTAACTTGCCAGCGGGCACTTCATTGACTACTTCGGGCACTGATTGTGATGATAACAATGCACTAGTTTATCAAAGTGCTGTTTTATATACGGATGTCGATCAAGACACCTATACCGTAGGCTCAGGAACTGAAGTTTGTTATGGAAATACTTTGCCAGCCGGAACTGCCTTATCCGCATCTTTAACCGAAGATTGTGATGATGCTAACCCAGCCATTTTCCAGAGCAATCTCTTGTACACTGATGTGGATGCTGATGGATATGATGTAGGTTCAGTAGTAGTTTGTTACGGAGCCACTTTGCCTGCTGGAAAATCATTGACTTCTGTCGGAAGCGATTGCGACGATTTGAACCCAGCGGTGCACCAAAGCACAGAATTATATGCCGATGCTGATAATGACGGATTTGGAGCGGTTACAGCCATGACGGTTTGTGCTCCTGTAAGTTGTGCTTCCAATACGATAGCAATCAATTTCAGAGTAAATATGACGGGTCAAACCATTACTGCTGGCGGTGTTCATATCGCCGGTAATTTTGCAACTCGTGGTTCGACTACCATCACTTCAGATTGGGCTCCTAATGCGGCTAATAGCCAACTGCAACCGATTGGAAATAACATCTACGAAATTACGGTGCTATTCCCAGCTAGTTCGGCAGGACAAACTTTAGAATTCAAGTTCCTTAGAGGCAATACTTGGTTTGATGGCAATCAACTCAGTGAGCAAAACATCCCGAATGATTGTGGGGCTTCCGGAAACAGAAATGTCGTTTTGCCAGCTACATTCTTAGCATTTAATACGGCTTATGACCAATGTCCGACTTCCTTGCAAAAATTCGTTTGTAACAACACCGATTGCAATGATGCCGATGCTACTAAAAACAGTACTTTCGAGTTTTATGCTGATGTAGATAACGACGGTTTCGGAACCGGAAGTTTGGTAGCCGTTTGTGCAGTTAACGCGACAACGCCACCAACAGGATATTCTAACAACGATACTGATTGCGATGATAGTGATTCAGTCTATTACAGATCGGCCAGTGTATATACCGATGCAGATAATGATACCTACACAGTTGGTTCGTCTTTCACGATTTGTTATGGGGTGAGTTTGCCTTTGGGAGTTTCCTTAACACCATCTGCAACAGAAGATTGTGATGATGCCAATGCGACCATTTATCAAAGCGCTACCGTTTATACAGATGCCGATGCGGATACCTACACTTTTGGTGCTGCACAAACAATTTGTTATGGCACTAGCTTGCCTAACGGATTCTCACTCACACCATCTTTAACTGAGGATTGTGACGATGCCGATGCGCAAGTGTACAGAACCGATGTTTTATATACTGATGTAGATGGCGACGGTTACGATGCCGGTTCTGCAACAGTTTGTTACGGAAATTCATTGCCTGTAGGAACTTCTTTAAGTTCATCTGGGCCTGATTGCGATGATAACAATGCTAATGCATACCAAACATTTGATTTTTATCTGGATGCAGATGGAGATACTTACGGAGCAGGAAGCTTAGTCATGGTTTGTACGTCTAATCCGAACTTAGCCCCAGTGGGTTATTCTACTAACAACACTGATTGCGACGATACAAACTCTGCTATCTACCAATTCGCTACCTTCTATATAGATGCAGATGGAGATACATACGGAAGTACAGCTACCGCATCAGTTTGTTCAGGGGTGAATACGCCAGCCGGATATTCAACCAATGATTTGGATTGTGATGATACTAACCCAGCACTTAACCCAACGAACCCATGTTCAGCAGGTTCAGTAGTAAACTTGACCTTGTTTATTGAAGGCTACTACATTGGAGGCAGCACGATGAACTCAGTGAAGTTGAACCAAGATTATGTATCACCAGCAGACGAAGTAGAAGATTTGACTATCGAGTTGCATGATGCTACAAGTTATGCTTTGGTTGATACTGCGATTGGTACTTTGAAAACCGATGGTACTTTAACTTGTACGTTCAATACTGCAGCAGCAGGTTCCTACTACATCGTAGTAAAAGGTTCGAACATCATCGAGACATGGTCAGCTACTGCTCAGGCAGTGGGTACTACGCCACTTTCTTATGACTTCTCATCAGGTGCTTCACAAGCTTATGGTGATAATATGAGAGAGATTGAAACTGGAGTGTTTGCTATGTATACAGGAGATTTGAACCTAGATCAGGTAATCGATAACGCTGATTTGGATTCGATTTTCCCAGATATCGAGAATTCAAACTTCGGGGTTTTAGCTACGGATTTGAACGGAGATGGTGTTGTGGATAACGCGGATCTTGATAATATTTTTATCAACATCGAGAATTCTATTTTCGCGAACTATCCATTCTAAAAATGGACACATTATAACAGAAAGCCCTTTCGGAAACGGAAGGGCTTTTTTTTAGATACTGTTTATCAGTAAGTTATAATTTTATGTTCGGACGGGTCATTTTGTTGTTTTGGTAGTCGGATAAAATGCAAATTTCCACGGATGAACGACTTCGGGCTATGTTTTAAACGAGTTTTTGGTGTTTTTATCGGTTTGTTTTTAATCTGAAATATATAGGAACTTACTTTGTCTCTGTAGATTGTAATACATCTAGTTATTCCGTTCAACACGTTCTTAGGATTAACAAAAGCAAAACGTTAATAATAAAAACAAGCCTATGAATCTAAACCTACTTATTCTCGATGACCCACTCTTATAAGTTGCGGTCGGTAAGCTAAAGAAAGCTTATTTCCCTAGTCAATTAGTTTTATAATATTCACCTATGCGCTATAGTGTGAACAGGATTTTTTTTGAATTTTTTTAACCCCAATAAATGGATGAGCAATGAAAAAAACCACTAAACAAACAAATTACAAAAGAGCATTACGACCCCGGCAATTAGCCTGGCCGTTCGTTTTACTCTTGATGGTATTCGGGATGAATACTATCAATGCGCAAATCGCTTTAAGAGGATCGCAAACCAACACAAGCACTAGTACATCGGTTACCATTACCAAGCCTACTGGTTTAGCTGTTGGCGATTTAATGATTGCTAATATTGTTCAAAGTGAGAACTCTATGAGTCAATCTTTATCAAACGCAACTGCAACGGGTTGGACGCTTGTTGCCGGAGAGCAGTTCGGTAGCGCTGGTAGCGATAGCTGGTGGGGCACTATTTTTTACAAAGTAGCAACAGCTGCTGATGTTGCTGCTACGAATTTTACATTCACAGGCGATACTGATGCGGACGATATCGAAGGTGGTATTGCAGCCTTTTCAGGCGTAGCCGTTACTGGTGGTGTTTCTGACGGGCCATTTGATGTGGCTCCGGGTTCTATTAATAACATCAATACAGATGATTTAAGTGCCCCTGGTATTACAACCACAACCGCTGGAGCAGCTATTGTTATGATTGGAATGATCGGCGACAACCGAAATGTTGATTCTTGGACTGCTACTAATCCTTCGTCGTTAACAGAAATTTTTGATGTTCCTTTTAATGCTAGTGTCGATATGGGCATGGGTATGGCTTGGGCATTGAGAACTACTGCAGGAGCTACCGGAAATGGAGCAGGAGAATTAAGCATTAACGAAAACGATCCAAACGGAGCGATGTTTTTAGCGCTTCGTCCTTGTACTTCGAATCCAACAGTAACGCCTGTGGCTTCTATTCTACCAGTTTGTTTTAGTACTAGTGCACAAACCACTACGATGCCTTATTCGGCTGCTACGGGTAGCCCAACTTCATATTCTATAGACTGGAATGCTGCTGCGAATACTGCAGGATTAGCTGATCAGGGCGTGACTTCGCATACATTTGTTGGTGCCGGTGGCATCATGCCGAGTGTTGATATTCCAGCTAACGTTGCTGCAGGTACTTACAACGGAACACTTTCGATTATTACCGCTGGGGGCTGTAGAAATAGTTTAGCAGTTAGTGTTACTGTTTTGGCGGCTCCAACAGCCAATGCCGGAAGTGCATTAAGCGCAATTTGTCAAGGAGGAACATCAGCGGCTTTAGGAGGCAATGTCGGTGGCTCTGCTACTGGCGGAGTATGGTCTGACGGTGGTATAGGTGGAACATTCAATCCAAGTGCCACAACACTCAACGCAACTTGGACACCGCCATCAGGATATACAGGTACCGCTACCTTAACTTTAACTACAAGCGGCGGCTCTTGCGGAACTGCTAATGCCTCAAAGAACCAAGTGGTGAATGCGGCTCCAATAGCTATTGCAGGTGGTAGCCAAACGATATGTGTCAACGGGGCAGCAACAGTAAGCGGAGCTTTTTCGGCAAACGGAAATATTTCATGGTCTGAAAACGGAGCGGGAAGCATTACTTCTGGAGGTACAGGTTTAACCCCAACTTATACTTCTGCCGCGGGCGATGCCGGTAATACGGTCACTTTGACTATGACGGTAAGCGCAGCAGGTTGTAGCTCTGATACCGATACTTACACCATTACAGTAAATCCTTTAGCTACTGTCGATGCTGGAGCTGCACAAACTATCTGTGCCACTACTCCAAATGTGCAGTTAGCAGGTGTGATTGGCGGAAGCGCTGCATCGGCTACATGGTCTGGAGGCTCTGGGACATTTAGTCCTGATAACACTACTTTAAATGCAATTTACACGCCTTCTGAGGCAGAATTTTTAGCTGGAGGAAATGTCGTCCTCACCTTAACTACAAATGATCCTGACGGACCTTGTAATGCGGTTTCTGATACAATGACTATCACTATTAGATTGGCTCCTGTAGCTAGTGCCGGTGGTTCGGCTACTATTTGTCCGGGAACGGCAACTGTAGTTAGTGGCGCGTCTTCTTCTAATGGAACTATCTCGTGGACAGAGGATGGCGCGGGTTCAATTACAGCCGGCGGAACCTCATTAACCCCAACTTATACTTCTGTAGCGGGCGATGCCGGAAATACAGTAACTTTAACTATGACGGTTACCAATAGCCCATGTACGGTGGCTACAGCGACTTATTCAGTAATTGTAAGCCCAGCTGCACCAGCGGTTCCCGGAACAATTACGGGTTCAGCATCGGTTTGTGCAGGTGAAACTTCTTTAACTTATAGCATCGATGCCGTTCCAAACGCTACCAATTATACTTGGTCTGTGCCATCAGGTTGGAACATTACTAATGGTCAAGGAACGACTACAATTACCGCTACAGCTGCCGGAGCCGGAACAGGAAGTGTGGCAGTAGTAGCAAGCAATTCTTGTGGTAATACAACTACGCAAACCGTTAGTATCTTCCCTGTGAACGCAACCAATAATACCGGTTTTACGACTAGTTCCACGAAGACTTCAAATGGGATTCAATGTAATAATGGAGGCGGTGAACGCAGAGGTTTTGTGAAGTTCCCATTAACAGCGATTCCAAGCGGTGCTACCATTGTTTCGTCGACTTTGAGTTTGGTAAACAATTCCAGCACTACTTTGAGTTCGGCCAACAACGATATTAAACCATTAGGAAATACCGATCCAACTACTGCTACTGCATCGACTTTGTTTAATGCAATCGGTGTTCAAAACAGTGGTACTTTTTATAGCCGTACCAACTGGAGCAATACCGGAACCGTAAATCTTACTTTGGGTGCCAATGCGATAGCTGATATCCAATCTAGATATGACAATGAAGGTTATATTGCCATGGGATTGGCTAGAGGTGGAACTGCCATCTATAATTTCTTTGGTTTTTCATCAGGAGCCAATGCACCTAAACTCGATGTGACATACAATTTAACCAGCGAATTGTCCGTAACCATTAATCCTACAACTACTAATGGTAGCTTGACAGCTTCAGCTTGTGATACCTACACTTGGGCTGAAAACGGACAGACTTATACCGCAACTGGTATTTACACTCATACTGTAGGATGTAATACTGCCACACTTGATTTGACTATCACGCCAAGCACTACCAACGGTAACGTGACTACTTCAGTTTGCGATACTTATACTTGGGCTGAAAATGGTCAAACCTATACTTCAACAGGTGTTTATACTCACGTGGTAGGTTGTAATACAGCTACTTTAGATTTGACCGTTACACCAAGTACTACTTCCGGTAGCTTGACTACTTCGGTATGTGATACTTATACATGGGCTGAAAACGGTCAAACTTATACTACTAGCGGCGTTTATACAAATGTTGTAGGTTGTAATACAGCTACTTTAGATTTAACGGTTACTCCAAGCACTACCAACGGTAACGTGACTACTTCAGTTTGCGATACTTATACTTGGGCTGAAAATGGTCAAACCTATACTTCAACAGGTGTTTATACTCACATGGTAGGTTGTAATACAGCTACTTTAGATTTGACCGTTACACCAAGTACTACTTTCGGTAGCTTGACTACTTCGGTATGTGATACTTATACATGGGCTGAAAACGGTCAAACTTATACTACTAGCGGCGTTTATACAAATGTTGTAGGTTGTAATACAGCTACTTTAGATTTAACGGTTACCCCAAGTACGACTGCCGGTAGCTTGACTACTTCAGTATGTGATTCTTACACTTGGTCAGAAAATGGTCAAACCTATACAACTAGCGGAGTTTATACTCATGTAGTAGGTTGTAACACAGCAACTCTAGATTTAACGGTAACGCCAAGCACTACCAACGGAAGTCTTACTGAAACTGCTTGTATTTCTTATACATGGGCTGAAAACGGACAAACCTATACTTCAAGCGGAATCTACATGCATACTGTAGGTTGTAATACTGCGATTTTGAACTTGACAGTTAACACAGCTCCAGAAACTTTCTATGCGGATACTGATGGCGACGGATATGGTTCAGGTGCAGCAATCTTATCTTGCAGCGGTCAACCTGAAAATACTTCCGTTAACAATACCGATTGTGCTCCGGATGATGCTGCTAAATGGAGAACCGGTAATTTGTTTATCGATGCAGATGGCGATTCATACAATAACGGATTCCCTGCTATACCAGTCTGCTACGGCGCTTCAATTCCTGCAGGATATGTTGCGGTGAACTTCGGAACCGATTGTGACGATGCTTCTGCGGCTATCAATTCGAATGCTTCAGAAGTATTAGGTAATGGTATCGATGACAACTGCGATGGTGTAATTGATGAAGTAACTCCAACTTCCTATTTAATCGAAAGTAATTGTAATGTGACTTTACAAAGTTTATCACATACTCTTTTTGCTTACCAATTGACCAATTTTATGAACGAACTTGGTCCAGTACAAGGGTATCGATTCCGAGTGACCGATGGTTCGAATGTGAGAGTTTATACTACTAATGAAAGTAGATTTAGATTGTCTGATTTGCCGGGAGGTGCAGCTTATGCAACTGCTTATACTGTTGAGGTTTCGGCCAAAACAGGTGGATACTTTAGAGCCTATGGTTCTCCTTGTATCGTGACTACTCCGGCTGTACCTAATGCCACATACATTACAGATCCAATTAGTGGAAGTACGTTGAGCGATATCTCGAATACCATTTTCTGCAGAATGGTGCCTTCAGCCTCAGGATACAGATTCAGAGTAAGAAATGGCGAAACTGTAGTAGGAACTTACAACAGTCACACCAACCGTTTCTCTTTAGTGAATTTGGGAATTACCAACATTCAATTCGGAACTACATATACTGTTGATGTGTTGTTGAAATTCGGCAGCCAATTCAGACCCGATAGCGAGTACGGCCCAACTGCCCTGATTACAACTCCGGCTACTCCGGCTACATCAAGAGTCATTGCGCCTACATGTGGATCGACCATTAATAGCTTCTGGACTACAATTTTTGCGCAACAAGTTTTGGGAGCACAAGGCTATAAGTTTGTGGTGAGCAATGGGGTGCAGACCAGAGAATATGCAACGCCACATCCAAGATTCTCTCTGCGTAATCTTCCTGGTTTTGCTGCGGCAAACACCACTTACACCATTCGCGTGGATGTGTTATACAACAGCAGTTATGTTGAAGGTGTTTCGACTTGCAGCATTACAACTTTGCCAACAGCGAGTCGTCAAATCGACCAAGTGTTGCGTATTTTCGAAGTGGCTACATATCCGAATCCTTGTGCAGAGTCATTCAAGTTGAGCATCAATACTTCAGATGAAGGCCCGGTTAGCATAAAAGTTTACGATATGTTAGGCCGTGAAGTAGAATCTAAATCAGGAAATCTTGACTTGATGACTACAATTGAAATCGGTTCACAATATCCGTCTGGTGTTTACAATGTGATTGTCAGCCAAGACGAGCAAACTAAAACCTTACGTGTGATAAAAAGATAATTATTAATTCAATAGAAATGAAGCGCTTCTTAATCGGAGCGCTTTATTTTTTCTTGATGTTTTATCTGTTTTAAAAGGCGCAAATCATTTCCAAGGAGTTAAATCTCATAAATTTCATTATCAATAGGTTAATTGTTGATAAACTTTTAATTATTCTTATGTTTTAAGTTACAGTACAAACTAAATAGTTATAGATTTGTTTGTTGAATTGAATTTGATAGCACAAGTGCCCTAACACTTGTTGTCAATCATTCACTTCCTTAACTGATTAAGGAACACAGGAACCAAAAATTACTACAATGCTAAAGTCTCCCTTTCTAGTAGTTTTAGATTCCGGCAGAAACGCCCTAGCTGCTCTATTATTCTTTGCTTTTTGGAGTACAGTCATGGCGCAAACACCGTTGTCTAAAAATGCGCAAAACTATCTTGAACCAACCCACGATAGGCATTCAGAATTAGCTTGTGTCGCTCCTAGTGGCATGACTTACAGTGTGAATAATGCGTTTTATTGCACAGGCATTCCGATTACTCCCAATGTGTTGAGTTATTCCGGATCCACATATACAAGCATTACCATCAGCCCAGATTTGCCTACCGGTTTGAGTTTTAACATGACTAACGGAACCATCAGCGGAACCCCTACGGAAGACGTTTCGGGCAATTACACTGTGATATTGGTGAATCCTTGCGGTTCTACGCTCAAAGTGATTTACATAGCAGTGAGTTCAGGAACCAATTATTATGCTGATACCGACGGTGATGGCTATGGTTCGGGTGTAGCAACGGTTTCTTGTACAGGGCAACCCGCAGGTACTTCTACCAACAATACCGATTGTGCTCCAACAGATCCTAATAAATGGAAAAGTTCTAATCTATTCATCGATCAAGATTTGGATGGTTATAATAATGGTTTTCCGGCAGCCGCTATGTGTTACGGAGCAGCTATTCCCACCGGATATACGGCTGTAAATATCGGTACTGATTGTAATGATACCGACAATACCGTGAATCCGAATGCGGTGGAAGTATTGGGTAATGGTATTGACGATAATTGCGATGGCGTAATCGATGAAGTTACTACAACTTCCAACTTAATATCGTCTAGTTGTGGAGTAACGATTTCAGATTTGAATGCTACTTTGTTTGCGCAGTCTGTATCAGGTGCACAAGGTTATCGTTTTGAAGTCACCAACGGAACCTCGATTGGCGTTTATGAAACTACCCTAAGCCGTTTTAATTTGCTTAATATTACACCTGGAGTAACTTACTCAACTACTAGCACGGTAAACTCGGTGAGAGTAGCGGTTAAAACCAATGGCTATTGGCGTTCCTATGGCGCGCCTTGTATTGTGACGACTCAGCCGGTTCCCAATTCTACATCTATTAGCAGTCCGGCTTGTGGCTCTTTTCTGAATGATATCTGGAATACCATATTTTGTTACAATATTCCAAGCGCTACTGGTTATCGATTTAGGGTAAGATTAGGATCGACCCTAATAGGTACTTTTGATACTACCTTGAATCGATTTAATTTACCCAATGTGGGAATCAACAATCTGGCTTTTGCTACAGCCTACACTGTTGATGTTTTGTTGCAAATTAATGGCATTTGGCGGCCTGATACAGAATACGGCAATTCTTGCGTGATTGTAACGCCACCCACACCAAGCCCGTCTCGAGTGACTAGTCCGAGTTGTGGTAGCAGCACCAATAACCTCTGGACCACGATTTTTGCTGTTCCGGTGACCGGTGCTCAAGGCTATAAATTTGTGATTAACAACGGAGTGCAATTCCATGAGATTGTCACATCGAGTACTTCGTTTAGCATTCACAGCATTCCTGGCGGCCCGATACCCGGAACTACTTATACTATTCGTGTCGATGTGCTTTATGATAACAGTTATGTGCCCGGCTTGCAATGGTGTACTTTAAATATATTGCCTACTGCGGTTCGACAAACCAATCAGGCTGTTGAGATGTTTGAGGTAAAATCTTATCCAAATCCGTTTTCTGACACCTTTAAGCTGTCTGTCAATACTTCCAGTGATGAAGCTATTGGATTGAAAGTATATAATATGTTAGGTCGAGAAGTGGAGGTCAAATCGCTAAGTTTAGCTTTAGCTACTGAAAATGAACTCGGAGCAGGTTATCCGTCTGGTGTATACAATGTAATCGTTTCACAAGGTCAACAAGTCAAAACCCTTAGGATAGTAAAGCGTTAACTTGTAGTTGATTTAAATAAAAGAAACCTTTTCGGATACGGAAAGGTTTTTTTGTGTCTAAAAAAGGTTCATTCACCGCCTAGCAGCAGCAAAATGCTCCACGAAATGCACTTTTTTTAGCCGAAATACTTCAGATTTGAAAAAAGTGTAAGTTCAACGAGTTTTGGTGTTAGTTACCGAAGCAATTTCAGTAGGCGTGGGT